>CAVZZC010000001.1:0-39155 GCA_963779635.1 uncultured Actinomycetota bacterium
GAGAAGGACTATGGCTAGGGCGTGCCTGGTGACTGCTGGCGGATGCCAGCGTCGTCCACGGCGTGCGATGGCAAGGCGCCGACGCGAAGGCAGACTGGGCGTCTTTCGAGCGTCGGGCAACGCCGCCAGCGTGCGTCATGGGCGGCGGTGGCGCCGCCCATCGTCGCCAGGCACGCCCTGGTCCCGCCCAGGAGGTCGTCGAGCTGGCCTCGGACCTGATCCGGATCGACACCAGTAACCGCGGCGGCGGCGACTGCGCCGAGCGCCCGGCTGCAGAGTACGTCGCCGAGCGGCTCGGCGAGGTCGGGCTCGAGCCACTGCTGCTCGAGTCGGAGCCGGGCCGCGCCAACGTGGTGGTCCGGCTCCGGGGCGCCGACCCGGAGAGACCTGGGCTTCTCGTGCACGGCCACCTCGACGTCGTACCCGCCGAGCCGGCCGACTGGTCGGTGCATCCCTTCTCGGGCGAGGTGCGCGACGGCTGGCTGTGGGGCCGCGGTGCCGTCGACATGAAGGGCATGGTCGCGATGATGGTGGCCCTGGCCCGGGCCTACACCCGCGAGGATCGCCGCCCCGCCCGCGACGTCGTGCTGGCGTTCACTGCGGACGAGGAGGACAGCGCCGCTGCCGGGTCTGAATGGCTGGTCCAGCACCGGCCGGAGCTCTTCGAGGGCTGCACGGAGGGCATCAGCGAGTCCGGCGCCTACACCTTCCACGCCGGCGGTGACGTCCGGATCTACCCGGTCGGCGCCGGGGAGAAGGGCACGGCCTGGCTCGACCTGACCGCCACGGGACAGGCCGGTCACGGGTCCCGGGCCAACCGGGACAACGCGGTGGGGGCGCTGGCTGCCGCGGTCGCCCGGATCTACGAACACCAGTGGCCGGTGCGGCTCACGCCCACGGTCCGGGCCGCGCTGATCGGCATCGGTGCCGCTGTCGGCGAGGAGATCGACCCGGACGCCCCCGACTTCGACGTCGAAGCCGCTCTCGAACGGCTCGGTCCGGCCGCCGCGCTGGTCGACGCCACGGTGCGCAGCAGTGCCAACCCCACCATGCTCGACGCCGGCTACAAGGTGAACGTCATCCCCGGGTCCGCCGCGGCCCGGGTCGACGGGCGGGTGCTGCCCGGCGACGAGATCGAGTTCGAGTCGACGCTGGACCGGCTCACCGGCGACCTGGTCGCGTGGGACTACCTGCACCGCGAGGTGCCGCTGGAGGTGCCGCCCGACGGGCCCACCTTCGACGCGATGCGGGCCGCGCTGCTGGCGGAGGACCCCGGCGCCCACGTCGTACCCGTGTGCCTCGCCGGCGGCACCGACGCCAAGCAGTTCTCCCGCCTCGGGATCACCGGCTACGGCTTCGCGCCGCTGCGCCTTCCCGAGGGGTTCGACTACTCCGCTGCCTTCCACGGCGTCGACGAGCGGGTGCCGGTCGACGGGCTGGAGTTCGGCGTCCGGGTGCTCGACCGGTTCCTGGAGACCTGCTGGTGACCCAGCCGGCGTACGGCGAGTGGCCGTCCCCCATCGACGCGCGGCTGGCCGCGGTGAACGACGGCCGGCCCGAGTGGCCGCACCTGACGGCCGACGCGCTCTGGTGGTGTGAGCCGCGGCCTGATGAAGGTGGCCGGACCGCGCTGCTCCGCCGCGGTCCGGACGGCGAGGTCGAGACCGTGCTGCCACCACCCTGGAACCTCCGCTCGCGGCTGCACGAGTACGGCGGCCGGCCCTGGCTGCTGACCCCCGACGGCACCGTCGTGTTCGTCCACCACGCCGACCAACGGCTCTACGCCCTCACCGAGGGCGGCACGCCGTGCCCGCTCACTCCCGAGCCGGACCGGCCCGCCGGGTGGCGGTACGCCGAGCCGGTGGCGGCTCCGGGAGGGGCCGAGGTCTGGTGCGTGCGCGAGGACCACCACGGTGACGCGGACAGCGAGGTCACCCGGTCGCTGGTGGCCGTGCCGCTCGACGGCAGCGCCGCCGCCGACCCGGACGCCGTACGCACTCTCGTCACCGACCGGCACTTCCTGGCCTGCCCGCAGGTGTCGCCGGACGGGGCGCGGCTCGCCTGGATCGGCTGGGAGCACCCGAACATGCCGTGGGACGCCACCGAGCTCCGAATCGCCGACATCGGCAGCGACGGCACTCTCGGGCCGGCGCGCACCTTCGCGGGTGGCCCCGAGGAGGCGGTGGTCCAGTGCTCCTGGCTCGATGCCACGACCCTGGCGATCGTGAGCGACCCCGACGGCTGGTGGAACCTGCGCCGGGTCGAGGTGACGACCGGACGGGTCGACGACCTCAGCTCGCGGCAGGAGGAGTTCGGCGGACCGCTGTGGAAGACCGGTGCCCGCTGGTCGCTGCCGCTCGACGACGGGCGGATGCTGGCCCTGCACGGGTTCGGCCAGCTGCGGCCCTCGCTCCTCGACCCGTCGACGGGCGAGCTGGGTGAGATCGAGGCCCCGCACGAGGAGTGGGCCGGCCACCTGAGCGCCCACGGACACCGGATCGTGGGCGTGGCCGGCGGACCACATCGGCCCTGGGAGCTGGTCGAGGTCGACCTGGAGACCGGCGCGTGGACGGCGCTGCCCCGGGCCGCGGCACCGCGGCTCCCCGTGGACTACCTGTCCGAGCCGCAACGACGCACGTTCACCGGGGTGGGCGGCCGTGAGGTCCATGCCGTGGTGCACCCGCCGCGGCATCCCGACCACGTCGCCGACCCGGGCCGCCCGCCGCCGTACCTCGTGTTCGTCCACGGCGGCCCGACCAGCCGCTACCCACCGGTCGTGGACCCGGAGATCGCCTTCTTCACCAGCCGCGGCCTCGGCGTGGTCGAGGTCGACTACGGCGGTACGACGGGCTACGGGCGCGCCTACCGCGAGCGGTTGCGCGAGGGCTGGGGCGTGGTCGACGTCGAGGACTCCGTGGCGGTGGCTCTCGGCCTGGTCGCCGAGGGCAGCGCCGACTCGGAGCGGCTGGCGATCCGCGGCGGCAGCGCGGGCGGCTTCACGTCCGCGTGCGCACTCGCCGCCGGCGACGTCTTCGCCTGCGCCACGATCCACTACCCGATCCTGGACCTCGCCGGGTGGCGGACCGGCGAGACGCACGACTTCGAGTCCCGCTACCTCGAGAGCCTGGTCGGCCCCTGGCCCCAGACCAAGTCCCGCTACGAAGATCGGTCCCCGGTCAACCGCACCGACCGGATCAGCCGTCCGTTCCTGCTGATGCAGGGTCTCGACGACGTCATCTGCCCACCGGTGCAGTGCGAACGCCTCCTGGAGCGGATCGCCGGGCGCGGGATCCCGCACGCCTACCTGACGTTCGAGGGCGAGTCGCACGGCTTCCGCAAGGAGGAGACCCTGATCGCGTCGTTGGAGGCGGAGCTGTCGTTCTACGGCCAGATCTTCGGATTCAAGCCGCCCGGGATCCCACGGGTGGAGCTGACCACATGAGCGCTGTACCGCTGACCCGGCCGCCTCGGCTTCGCCCCGGTGACCGCGTCGCCGTGGTCACCCCCGCCGGCCCCGGCCCGAAGGATCTGCTCGAGCGCGGTTGCGCCCTGCTGCGCGCCTGGGGTCTCGAGGTGACGGTCGGCCAGCACGTGCTCGACAAGCGTGCTGACCTGCACTACCTCGCCGGGGCGGATGCCGACCGCGCCGCCGACCTCCAGACAGCGTGGCTGGACTCCGACGTGGACGGCGTGTTCTGCTCCCGCGGCGGGTACGGCGCCCAGCGGATGATCGACCTGCTCGACTGGCGGGCGATGCGGGAGGCGCGACCCAAGGTCTTCGTCGGCTACAGCGACATCACCGCCCTGCACGAGGCGTTCGCCACCCAGCTCGGTGTGGTCACCGTGCACGGCCCGTTGACCGGCTTCCCATCGTTCTCGGACGGCGGCGACAGCTCCGAAGGGCTCCGATCCCTGCTCTTCGAGCCCGAGTCCCAGCTGACCCTGACTTCCGACACCGCCGAGACGCTCGTGCCCGGCACGGCCACCGGAGTGACGATGGGCGGGAACGTCAGCCTGCTCGCCGCGGACGTGGGCGCCCCCACCGCCCGCCCGAGCGCCGCCGGCGGGATCGTCGTGCTCGAGGAGGTCGAGGAGGACAACTACCGACTCGACCGGATGCTCACCCAGCTGCTCCGCGCCGGCTGGTTCGACGACGTCGCCGGCATCGCGCTGGGGTCCTGGGTGGACTGCAGGGACGACGTCCGCGCCCTGATGCTGGACCGGCTCGGCCCGCTCGGGGTGCCGATCGTGTGGGAGCTGGGCTTCGGCCACTGCTCACCGACGCTGACCATTCCCCTCGGCGTCGCTGCAACCCTGGACGCCGATGCCGGCACGCTCACGCTCGACGAACCGGCGTTGGCCTAACGGGTCCCTGTCACCGGGCGACACAGACGACGTACCCCTTGGGGTCGCGCCAGGTCTGGTGGTCGACGAACCACGCGCGCGCCTGGCGCGCGATCTCGCGCAGCAATGGCACGCGACGTGTCGACGCCGGGCCGACGCCGTAGAAGGGGAGCAAAGCCGCGGCGTAGGCGATCAACGGCTCCGGCTCCGGGAACACCAGCGCGTTGTCGTGCCGGTGTACGTCGACCCGACCGAAGGACTCGAGGAGCAGGTCGACGACGTTGTCGGCATGCACCCGGTCGTTCGGGACGTCTTGGTCGGGCTGCAGCCCTTCGTTCGCGATCGATGTGCGCACCAGGGCGACCGTGCGGGGTGTGACCCGCCGGCGGTTGACCGTCACGACGAAGGACCCCTCCGGAGAGAGCACGCGGCGGGCCTCGCGGATCGCCGAGCCGACGTCGCTGACGTGGTAGAGCATGTGCCGGGCCAGGACCAGGTCGAACTGGGCATCGCGGAAGGGTAGTGAGATCGCATCGGCCCAGCAGGCACCGACTCCCTCGATCGTTGCGGCCCCGCGCACCGCCTCGGGTGAGAGGTCGCAGCCGATGAGGCGTCCCGCGTGGCGTGCTGAGAGCGTGCGCAGGAGCGCGCCGGTGCCGCAGCCGATGTCGAGAACGTCGGCGCCAGTGTCCGGGGCAGCCTGCCCCCAGACGGTGGCGTCGATGTCGTCCGGTGCCTCGCTGTAGGTGGCGTGGGTCCGGATCCGAGTCTGCAGCCCGTCGAGCTCGAGGTACTCCTCGATGTCGGCGACGCGCCGGTTCACCGCGATCGAGGCTCGGCCGCGAGCCGCTCCGCGTAGTGGCAGGCGACCTGCGACTCGTCCGCGACACCGAGGATCGGCAGGTCGACGGTGCGGCACCGGTCGGCGACGCCGGCCTCTTCGGCCGCCCCCGACGCGAGCACCGGGCAGCGGGCGTGGAACCGGCAGCCGCCGGGGATCCGGGACGGGTCGGGAGGTTCCCCGGCGAGCACGGTCGGCGCCGTGGCGCCTCCTGTCACGTCGGGCACCACCGAGAGCAGGGCCTGCGTGTAGGGGTGCTCCGGCGCCGAGAGGATCTTCTCGACCGGTCCGGTCTCCACGATCCGGCCGAGGTACATCACCGCCACCCGGTCGGCGATGTTCCAGGCCAGCCCGAGGTCGTGGGTGACGACCAGGCACGACAGGCCGAGGTCCTGGCGGAGCCGGAGCAGCAGGGCCAGGATCTCGCCGCGGACCGACGCGTCGAGCGACGCGACCGGCTCGTCGGCGATCAGCGTGCTCGGGTGCAGCACCAGCGCGCCGGCGATCACCACCCGCTGGCGCTGACCGCCGGAGAGCTCGTGCGGGTAGCGCAGGAAGAACCGCTCCGGCGGCCGCAGGCCGGCGCGGGAGAGGGCATCGGCGACGGCGGCCCGCTCATCGGCGACGCCGCCGTGGATCCGCAGCCCCTCGGCCACGGCGTCGTAGACCGTGTGGCGGGGGTTGAGCGAGCCGCTGGGGTCCTGGAGGACGAGCTGGACCTTCCGGCGGTACGCCGACAGCGCCCTGCTCGAGTAGACGAGCGGGCTCCCGTCGTAGGAGACAGTCCCTTCGGTCGGCCGCTCCAGCCCGAGAAGGGTCCGGGCCAGCGTGGTCTTGCCGCAGCCCGACTCACCGACCAGCGCGACGATCTCACCGGGACGCACCTGCAGGTCGACGCCGTCGACCGCGCGGGCAGGCTCTCCTCGTCCCCGCGCGGCGAACTCGACCCGCACTCCTTCGGCTCGCAGCCCTTCGCCGGTCACCGGACAGCCTCCTTCGCCAGGGAAGCGCCCTGATCGGGCAGCACCAGCACGCAGGCAGCCTGCGAGTCGCCGGCCGGCCACAGCTCGGGGTCGACGTGCGAGCAGATCTCGAGCGCCGAGGGACAGCGCGGATGGAAGCTGCAGCCGGTCGGGAGCTCCGCGGGATCGGGAGGGTCGCCGGCCAGCCCGCGGGGCTGCAGCCGGGACGCTGGGTCGCCGATCCGCGGGAACGCCTCTGAGAGCGCCGAGCCGTAGGGATGGCTCGCCGACTCGAAGACCTGCCGGGCCGGGCCCTCTTCGACCACCCGGCCGGCGTACATGACAGCGAGCCGGTCGCAGGTGTCGGCAAGTACGGCGAGGTCGTGGCTGATGATCATCAGGCTGATGTCGTGGTCCCGGACCAGCTCCTCGATCAGCCGCAGGATCTGGGCCTGGACCATGACGTCCAGCGCCGTGGTCGGCTCGTCGGCGATGATCAGCTGCGGGTTGCAGGCCAGCGCCATCGCGATCATCACCCGCTGCCGCTGCCCTCCCGAGAGCTCGTGCGGGAATGCCCGGGCCCGGTCCGTCGGCAGGCCCACCTGGGTCAGCAGCTCGGAGACCCGGCGGTCCGCCTCGGCCTGGGTCACCGACTCGTGCAGGAGGATCGGCTCGGCGATCTGGGCCCCGATCCGGTGTACGGCGTTCAGCGAGTGCATCGCACCCTGGAAGATGATCGACGCGCCCGCCCACCGCACGGCGCGCAGCCGGCCCCAGGTCATGCTCAGCACGTCCTCGCCGTCGAAGAGGATCCGCCCGCTGACGGTGGCGCTCGTAGGGAGCAGCCGCAGCAGGGCGAGCGCCACCGTGGACTTGCCGCAGCCGGACTCCCCCGCCACTCCGAGCTTCCGGCCGGCGGGCAGGTCCAGGGACACCCCGCGTACGGCGGGCAGCGGCCCTCCCGCGGTGCGATAGGTCACCGACAGGTCGTCGATCTCGAGGAGGCTCACCGGGTCGTCACAGCCGTTCGCGGAGTCGGGGGTTGTAGACCTGCTCGAGCGCGCGGCCCACCATCGTGAAGGCCAGCGCCACCAGGGCGATCGCGATGCCTGGTGGCACGATCCACCACCACAGTCCGGCGCTGGTCGCGCCCGCGTCGCGTGCCTCCTGGAGCGTCGACCCCCACGAGATGAGGGACGGGTCGCCGAGGCCGAGGAACGACAGCGTGGACTCGGCGATGATCGTGGCCGCGACCAGCAGGGTGGTGCGGGCCAGCACGATCGGCATCACGTTGGGCAGCACGTGCCGTGACATCACGTGCCAGTGGCCACCGCCGAGGGCCCGGGACCGCTCGATGAAGGGACGAGACTCGACCGCGAGGGTCTGCGCGCGGACCAGCCGCGCCGTGACCGGCCAAGCGGTGACCCCGATCGCGATGATGATCGTGCCGATACCGCGCCCGATCACCACCACGAGCGAGATCGCGAGCACCAGGGTGGGCAGCACCAGGACCCAGTCGGTGAAGCGCATCAAGATGCTCTCCACCCAGCCCCGGTAGTGACCGGACGCGATGCCGATCACGGTGCCCAGGAAGACGGACATGAACGTCGCGAGGAAGCCGACGGTCAGCGAGACCCGCGAGCCCTGCCAGATCAGGTCCAGGACCGACCGGCCGAACTTGTCCGTGCCCAGTGGGTAGTCCCAGCTCGGCGAGGCGACGAACGGGCCCGGGGCGCGAGTCACGCTGAGCTCTATCTCGCTGATGAACAAAGGGGCCGCCAGCGCGAGCAGACAGGCGCTCACGAGTAGGAACAGGCCGACGACGCCTGCACGGTTGCGCCGGAACTCGCGCCAGACCCTGCCGACGGTGCGCCACCGGCGGATCCACGCCATCCGGCGCGGGCTGAGGACCTCGGCCGAGCTCACTGGTGCACCCGCGGGTCGAGCAGGGGGTAGACCAGGTCGGCCAGCAGGTTCATCACGATCACCGCGGCCGAGAAGAACAGGAACATCCCCTGGACCAGGGGTAGATCGGGCACCTTGAGCGCCTCGTAGAACATGTTGCCGAGTCCGGGCCAGGAGAACACCGACTCCACCAGGATCGTGCCCGCGACGATGCCGCCCAGGTCGATGGCGATCATCGTCACCGTGGGCAGCAGCGCGTTCGGTACGGCGTGCTTGCGGCGTACGGCGGCGTCGCGGAGGCCCTTGGCGCTGGCCGTCACGAGGTAGTCGCTGCCCATCTCGTCGAGCAGCGAGGACCGGATCACCAGCAGGTACTGCGCGTAGACGACTGCCACCAGGGTGGTCACCGGGAGCACCAGGTGCGCCGCGATGTTGGGGATCAGCGCCCACCCGGTGACGTCCGGATCTCGCATCCCACCGGCCGGGAAGATGCCGGGGATCGGTCCGGCGCCGGCCGCGAACACGATGATCAGCATCAGCCCGAGCCAGAACGTCGGCACCGACCAGAAGGTCAGGGCGACGCCCGTGTTGACCCGGTCGCTGGTGCTGCCGTGCCGCCAGCCGGTCCGGATCCCGAGCCACAGCCCGAGCACCGCGGAGATCACCGTCGCCGTGCCGACCAGCAGGATGGTCGCCCCCAGCTTCTCCCAGATCAGTCCGGCCACCGACTCCGACCCGCGGTACTGGTACGACGTGCCGAGGTCCAGCCGCGCCAGCTGCCCGACGTAGTCGAGGAACTGCCGCCACAGCGGCTGGTCCAGCCCGAACTCGCGGCGGAGCGCCTCGAGCTGGGCCAGGCTGACGCTCTGGTCCTGGGTCATCGTGCGTACCGGGTCTCCGGGCAGCACCCGGAACAGGAAGAACCCGATGAAGGCGACCGCCAGCAGGGACAGGGCCGCGCCCAGCAGCCGCCCGCCGACGTACCGGGCCTGCTTGCTGACTCTCAGCGCGGACCTACTTCCGCTCGTCGGCCGTCGCGGAGCGACGCCGCATCAGCAGGAAGCCGCCGATGGCTCCCAGGACCACGACACCGGCACCGACGCCCAGCACCACGGCGCCAACCGAGTCGTCGTCACTGCCGCCACCTCCGCCCGCCGAGGCCGGCTCTGCCGACCACCAGCCCCAGTAGCCGTCCTGGCCGTCGATGTTGCCGTTCTCGGCAGGCTGCTGCTGCGGGCTGTCCTCCTCGACGACGTCGGTCCGGTAGGCCTCGAGCATGTCGGGGTAGCCGAAGATGACGACCACGCCGTCCTCGTAGAGGACCTTCTGCATCTCCTGGACCACCTCGGCGCGCGCCTCGGGGTCGACCTCGGTCCGCTGCTGCTCGTAGAGCTGGTCGTAGGTCTCGTTGCAGTTGTAGGAGTCGGACTGGTACGACGCGCCGGGTTCGGCCGGCCGCACGCCACAGGTCTGGATGCTGAAGATGTAGTCCGGGTCGGGGTTGACCGTCCAGCCGGTGAAGAGCAGGTCGAACTCGCCGGAGTCGAGGATGCCGCCGATGTCGTCGCTCGGGGTCGTCTCGACCTCGATGCCGATCTCGGCCAGCCATTCCTCCATGAAGGTCGCGATCTGGCGGTACTCGGGATCGTCGGCGTGGACGAACTGGCGCAGGCTCAGGCGCACCCCGTCGGGTGAGACCCGGATGCCGTCGTCGCCCGGCTCGTAGCCGGCCTCGTCGAGGATTCGGTTGGCCTCGTCCGGGTCATAGGCGATCACCTCGGACTCGTCGGGCTCCCAGTGGTAGTCGCCGTACCGCGAGGGGATGTAGCTGCCGTTGGCCTCGAAGTTGCCGCTGTAGACGCGCTCCTCGATGGCGGTGCGGTCGATCGCGTGCAGGATGGCGGTGCGCACCTGCGGATCGGCCAGTGCCGGGTTGCCGTCGCCGATCGGCTCGCCGTTCTTGGCTTCGGCACCGGGGTTCATGGTCAGGCCGGCGAAGCGCTTGCCCACGGCGTGGTTGACGTGGATGTCGTCCTCGCTCTCCAGTGCCTGCGCCTGGAGCGCGGTGAGGCCGCTGACGAACGAGACCTCGCCCTTGCGCAGCGCCTCGACCACCGCGTCCTGGTCCTTGTAGAAGCGGAAGATCAGGCGGTCGAAGCCAGGCGCGCCGCGCCAGTAGTCCTCGTTGGCCTCGAGGGTGATCGACTCGTTGCGCTGGTAGTCGGTCAGGGTCCACGGACCGTTGCCGACGATCGGGAGGTCGTCCTCGTTGCTGAAGTCGGCGATGTTCGAGACGTTCTCCCACACGTGCTGAGGCACGATCGGGACGTCGATCGCGAGCATCGATGCGGACGGCTTCGTCAGCTTGATCTCGACGGTGTGCTCGTCGGTCGCGGTGACCGACTCGAAGTTCTCGACGTAGCTGCCGTTGGCCATCGCACCGGAGTCGTCGGCCATGATCGTGTTGTAGGTGTAGGCGACGTCCTCGGCCGTGACCGGCTCGCCGTCGGTGAACGTCGAGTCGTCCCGGATCGTGTAGGTCCAGGTCAGCCCGTCCTCGGAGTGCTCCCAGGACTCCGCCAGGCCCTCGGTGGGCGTGGCGTCCTCCGAGCTGTACATCGTGAGGTAGTCGTACATCAGCCGATGGATCTGGGTCGGCAGGCGGTAGATCGAGGTGAACGGGTTGAGCGAGTCGACCGTCGGGTCGACCACCGCCACCGTCAGCGTCGTCGGCTCCTGGTCCGCGTGGGCGGGGGACGTCACAGCTCCCGAGGACCAGGTCGTCAGCGCGGCGGCGGCCAGGGCCAGAGCCGCTGCGGCAGGCCATCGCCGACGGAACCTCCTTCGACGCGCACTGATATCTGATCCAACCCGAGAGCTGTGCACCGTGGAGACCCTTTCGCCGAGACGCGAGACTCTGGAAACTTAATCACCAATCGGTGGCGTGTAAAGGTAGGTTTTTGACGAGATCGATCCGTTCGCCCACTGCAGGCGTGAGCGGAAGCGTGCGCACCCCCTGCTTGCGCACCGCCTCGTGGAACCGCGCCGGGGGCGTGAGGAAGAGGTGGTGGTGGTTGCCGGGCCGGAGCCGGCGCAGCCCGATCGGCCAGTAGGTGCCGTAGTGGACGGCGAGGGCCCAGCGGGCGCCGACCCGCCCGACCGCGGTCACCGCCTGCTCGGGGTCGAGGTGGTCGTCGCCGAGGGTCGGCCCCCAGCCTCCGATCGGCGCCAGGGCGACGTCGACCGGCCGGACCCCGGTGGTGATGTCGACCCTGGGGCCGGTGTCCCCCGGGAACCAGGCCGACCCGCCCTCGCCGGCGAACCTGAAGCCCAGTGCCGGCGCCGCACGCCGGTGGGCGACCGAGCGGCGCCCGTCGTGATGGGCAGGCAGCACCTCGATGTCGATCCCGGCGACCGCGAGGATGTCACCGGGCCGGGCCTCGATCACGTTCAGCCGGGACAGCCCGTGGACCAGCCGGGGCGCCCCGTGCGGGACCACGATCGGCGTACCGGGCATGAACCGCCGCAGCGACTTCAGGTGCAGGTGGTCGTAGTGCAGGTGTGAGACCAGCACCAGGTCGGCGACCGCCGCTCGGTCGTCCGGCCGGTCGACCTCCCGATGGAGGGCGAAGAGCACCGCGCTGAACAACGGGTCGGTGGCCACCCGCACCGGGCCGAGCTCGACGGTCGCAGAAGAGTGCCCCCACCAGGTCACCGCGATCTGCGACACCCCGCGAGTCTACGGAGCGAGGGCGCTCGGCTCAGGTGCTTTTCTTGCGTACGGCGGCGACCAGGCCCAGCATGGCGGCCGCGCCGCCCACGAACGGACCCACCCAGCGGGTCCGCGACGGCGAACCGTCCGCCGCGGGTCCCGTGATCGTCAGCTCGGTCAACGCCGGCGTCTGCGGGCCCTGCACCTGCCCGACCTCCTCGTCCTCCCGCTGCTCGCGGGCCGCGGCCGAGGTGTGCGCCCAGGCGGCGGCGTACAGGGCGACGCGGGCGGTGTAGCTGATCCACACCACGAGGATCAGCGCGATCCCGAAGGCCTGGAAGGCGGGAGTGCCCTTCGTCGCCGAGAGCAACAGCCCCGACAGCTGCTTGAGGATCTCGAAGCCGACCGCGCCGAGCAGCGCGCCCTGCATCAGCGACCGCTTCGGCGTGTGTGGGTCGGCGAGCAACCGGAAGATCACCAGGAACAGCACCGTGCTCGCCAGCAGCCCGATCACGACGGCCAGGACCCACAGCAGCGGCTCGAGCGCCAGGCCCAGCCCTACCCGGTCGAGAATCTCCTCCGACAACCGGCCGACCAGTCCGGAGACACCCACGCTGAGCATCAGCACGAGTCCCACCGTGATCAGGGTGACCAGGTCGCGCAGCTTGCCGATCACGAAGCTGGGCTGCTCGAAGCTCGGCAGCTCGAAGACGACCAGCAGCGCGTCACGCATGCTGGAGAGCCAGCCCAGTCCGGCGTACATCAGACCCACGACGCCGAAGCCCACGGCCGCCCCGGCCGCGCTCTCGAGCGTCTCCAGCGAGATCTGCCCCTCGCCCGAGCCGATCATGCCGGGGAACACCTCGGAGATCGCGTCGACGAGGGCGTCGCGGGCCTCGGGATAGGCGCCCGAGATCCAGCCCACGGCGGCGAAGGCGAGGGCGAGGATCGGGAAGAACGACAGGAAACCGAAGTAGGTCACCGCCCCCGCCTGCTGGCCGGCCTTCACGTTCCCGTAGTGCTCCTGGGTGCGGAGCAGGTGGTCCACGAACGGCCTACGCCCTCGGATCGCCTCGAGTCGTTCCTTGGGACTGGCCATCGGGCCTCACCTACTGGGATCGGGAGCGGAATGCAGTGGGAAGTCCCTCGTCGGTTGCCAGCCTTGCGCTTTGTCATGCACGTAGAGGTGGAACTCGTCGACCTGGAACTCGCACTCGAAGTCCGCCAGCTCGGCGAAGGCCTGGTCGAGCCGGCCGTCGGAGAGGTGGTGCGCGACCGTGACGTGCGGGTGGTAGGGGTAGTCCAGCTGCACCCCGAGCGGCCCCCGGCGTACGACGTCCGCGAGATGCTCGCACTGGGAGATGCCCTCGACGAGCGTCACGAAGACCACCGGGGAGACCGGCCGGAACGTGCCGGTGCCGCGCAGGTGCACCGAGAACGCGCTGACCTTCTCGGCGGCCCCGGCGAGGTGCTTCTCGATGGCCGCCAGGTCGTCGCCGACCTCGGTGGGCGGCACCAGGGTGATGTGGGTCGGGATCGTCGCCGCCATCGTGTCGCCGATGGACTTCCGGTAGTCCTGGAGCTGGCTGGCCCAGGGCTCCGGGATCGCGACCGCGACGCCGATCGTCGGCATCAGGAGCGACCGGCCGGCGCCACGAAGCCGACCCGCTGGTAGACGTCGCGCAGGGTCGCCCCCGCCACCGCTCCCGCGGTCTCGGCACCCTGGCGCAGTACGTCGGTGAGGTACGTCTGGTCGTCGAGCAGCTCGAGGGAGCGCTCGCGGAACGGGGTCACGAACGCCACGACGCACTCCGCGAGGTCCTTCTTCAGGTCGCCGTAGCCGCGGCCGACGTACTGCTCCTCGAGGTCGTCGACCGGGGTGGCGGTCAGCGCGGAGTAGATGGTGAGCAGGTTGGAGACGCCCGGCTTCTCGTCGACGTCGAAGCGGACGTCGGATCCCGAGTCGGTGACTGCGGAACGCACCTTCTTGGCGCTCAGCGCCGGGTCGTCGAGCATCTCGATGATCCCGCCGACACCCGAGGACGACTTGGACATCTTGGCCGTCGGCTGCTGCAGGTCGCCGATCTTTGCCGTGGACTTGAGGATGTACGGCTCCGGCAGCCGGAAGGTCTTCTTGTAACGGTGGTTGAACCGCTGGGCCAGGTCGCGGGTGAGCTCGAGGTGCTGGCGCTGGTCCTCGCCCACCGGCACGTAGTGGGGGCGGTAGAGCAGGATGTCGGCCGCCTGCAGGATCGGGTAGGTGAACAGGCCCACCGAGGCCGCGCCTTCCCCGCCCTTGGCCGACTTGTCCTTGAACTGCGTCATCCGGCGAGCCTCGCCGAAGCCGGCCAGGCACTGGAGCACCCAGCTCAGCTGCGAGTGCTCGGGGATCTGGCTCTGCACGAAGATCGCCGAACGGTCCGGGTCGATGCCCATCGCCAGGAGCTGGGCGGCCGCCCGCAGGGTGCGCTCCCTCAGCTGCTTGGGGTCCTGCTCCACCGTGATCGCGTGCTGGTCGGCGATGAAGAAGAACGGCTGGTGGTCGCGCTGCAAGTCCACCCACTGCCGCAGGGCGCCGAGGTAGTTGCCGAAGTGGAACGAGTCGGCCGTGGGCTGGATCCCCGACAGCACGCGCGGGCGCGCGGTGCCGGACGCGGCCTCCGAGGCCTCCACCTCCGGGGCGGTGGCAGGTGCAGACATGCCGGGCATTCTGTCAGGGCACCAGGCGCACCTGTCCGGGCGGTGGGCTACTCGGCCGGGGACCGGCCCCGGACGTGGTGTGCGGCCGAGG
Organism: uncultured Actinomycetota bacterium; assembly: GCA_963779635.1. Taxonomy (GTDB): domain Bacteria; phylum Actinomycetota; class Actinomycetes; order Propionibacteriales; family Nocardioidaceae; genus Nocardioides. The sequence continues at coordinate 14,556 of CAVZZC010000001.1, forward strand.
CGGCGATGATGAGGAAGCCGGCCAGCGAGAGCCCCACGCCGACCAGCGCCGGGGCCCGATAGCCGTAGCCGGCGGCGATGACCAGGCCACCGAGCCAGGCGCCCAGGGCGTTGGCGACGTTCAGGCTCGCGTGGTTCATGGCCGCGCCGAGGGTCTGTGCCTCGCCGGCCACGTCCATCAGCCGCAGCTGGAGGTTCACGACGAGCACGGAGCCGAGGAAGGTCGTGGCGAACGCGACCGGCAGCAGCCAGTAGCCGTGCGGCGCGAGCGCCCAGAACGCCAGCAGCACCAGCCCCATGCCCAGCGACGAGCCGAGCAGCGAGCGCACGATGGACCAGTCGGCCAGCTCCCCCGCCACGAACGTGCCGACGACCATGCCGATGCCGAACACGAACAGGAACAGCGGCACCGCGCCGTCGCCCAGCCCGCCGACCTCGGTCACCGTCGGCGCGATGTAGGCGAACACCGCGAACATGCCGCCGAAGCCGATCGCCCCGGCGAGCAGGGTCAGCCACACCTGCAGATGTGCGAACGCCCGCAGCTCCCGACGCCCGGTCGCCTCGCGGTCGCCCGGGCAGGACGGCACGAAGATCAGCACCATCACGACCGTCACGAGTGCGAGGCCGGCCACCGCCCAGTACGCCGATCGCCAGCCGAGGTGCTGGCCCATCCAGGTGGCGGCGGGCACGCCGACGACGTTCGCGACCGAGAGGCCGATCATCACCATCGCCACGGCGCGGCCCTTGCGACCCGCGGGGGCCAGGCTCGCCGCGACCAGCGAGGCGACGCCGAAGTAGGCGCCGTGCGGAAGCCCGTCGAGGAACCGGGACACCATCAGCATCTCGAAGCTGGTCGCCACGGCGCTCAGCGCGTTGAAGGCGGCGTACGCCGTCATCAGGGCCACCAGCAGCCCGCGCCTCGGCCAGCGGGCGCCGAAGAAGGCGATGACCGGTGCTCCCACCACGACGCCGAGCGCGTAGGCCGAGATCACGTGGCCGGCGGTCGGGATGGAGACCTCGACGCCCGCCGCGACCTCGCGGATCAGGCCCATGGTCACGAACTCGGTGGTGCCGATGGCGAATCCGCCCATGGCGAGGGCCAGCATGGCGAGCCGGAAGTGGGCGGCCTGCACCGCCGGTGCAGCGGGAGTGGAGCCGGGAGCAGTCGTCGTCATCAGACTGGAGGGTGTCGCTTCCTACCGGGACCGACCTCCCGGCTCGAGGTGGCTCACGGCGACCGCGGCACCCCCAGTCTGCAACGGACGGCGTCCGGAAGGCCATTCCACGCGGACTGTCGGTTCCCGGTGTCACGGTGGAATGCATGACTGTTCACGACGTGGTGGTGCTCGGGGCGACGGGGAAGGTCGGGCGCCGGGTCGCGGTGCGGCTCGGCGAGACGGACGCGAGGGTGCGTCCCGTCTCGACGTCGGGGTCGCCGCCCTTCCGCTGGGAGGATCCGGACACCTGGGGGCCGGTCGTCGAGGGGATCGACGCCGCGTTCGTGATGGCCCCCGACGGCCTCGAGGTCGACCCGCGGTTCCTCGAGGCGGCCGTCGCCGCCGGCGTCCGCCGCTTGGTGCTGCTGTCCAGCAAGGGCATCGAAGTGATGGACGACCGTCGGCTACTGGCGGCTGAGCAGGCCGTGCGGGACAGCGGCGCCGAGTGGACGATCGTTCGATCCGACTGGTTCGACCAGAACTTCGACGAGGGCTTCCTGCGCGACGCGGTGATGGCGTTAGAGGTGACCGTCCCGCTGGGCGAGGTCCGGCAGCCGTTCAACGATCTGGACGACGTGGCGGCCGTGGCCGCCGTGGTGCTCACCCAGGAGGGGCACGCAGGGCAGACCTACGAGCTGGGCGGACCGGAGGCCCTCTCTTTCGGGGATGCCACCGCGATCATCTCCGAGACCTCCGGCCGCGAGGTCCGGTTCTCCGGCGACGCGGATCGCTACGCCGAGGTGGTGACCGGCTTCGGACTCCCGGAGGACCAGGTGCAGGGGCAGATCGAGGCGTTCACAGCCCTGGCCGCCACCGGCGACGCCGAGGTGACCGACACGGTGGAACGGGTCACCGGCAGGTCACCGGTCCCGTTCCGCCGATACGCCGAGAGCGCGGCCGCCCGGGGTGCCTGGGCGGATCGCCCATGAGCATCGGCTAGGGGCGCCCGAACTAACCCAATAGGCGCCCGAACTAACCCAATAGGGGTGATCCGCTGCGGTGCGCACACGCCTAGTTTGGTGGGTTGGGTGGAACCTCCCTCCCAACCGGCGAAGGGCAGTGAGATGACGACGAACGTGGCGACGCTGAACGGCTTTGAGGCGAACATCAGCGACGAGAGCCTCGACGAGCTCCGCATGGTGATCAGGGGTGACGTGCTCGTCCCTGGTGATGCCGGATATGAGGACGTGCGCCCGCCGTACAACTCGATGTATCCGGGGACACCCGGACTTGTCGTGTGCGCTACCGGGACGGCAGACGTGATCGGCGCGGTCAACTTCGCCCGCGAGAACGGACTCCTGCTCTGCGTTCGCGGTGGCGGTCACTCGATCGCCGGCCTCTCGAGCGTCGACGGCGGCCTGCTGCTCGACCTGGCCCTGATGAACGGCGTCGAGGTCGACCCGGAGGCCAAGACCGTGCAAGCGCAAGGTGGAGCACTGATCGGTGACCTGGACCACGAGACCCAGGCCCACGGACTGGTCGCTCCTTCCGGCATCGTCTCGGACACCGGCCTGGCCGGGCTCACTCTCGGCGGTGGCGAGGGTTGGGTCCGCCGCAAGCACGGGCTCTCGGTCGACAACCTGCTGTCCGCCCAGGTGGTGTGCGCCGACGGTCAGGTGCGAACGGCGTCGGCGGACTCGAACCCCGACCTGTTCTGGGGCATCCGCGGAGGTGGCGGCAACTTCGGTGTGGTCACGTCGTTCACGTTCCAGTGCCATCCGGTGGGACCGATGGTGGCGTTCGCCGGCGTGTTCCACCCCGTGGATGACGCCGAGAACGTCTACCGCAAGTTCCGCGACTGGGCCGCCACGGCCCCCGACGAGATCTCGGCGATGATCGGATGCACGACCCTCCCAACGAGCGAGCACATTCCGCCGGAGGTCCAGAACACGCCGTTCATCGTCACGGGCGCCGTCTACTCCGGCGACCCCGAGGAGGGCATGAAGATCATCCAGCCGCTCCGCGACATCGGGACCCCGCTCGCCGACATCTCCGGTCCCCTGCCGTTCGTCGGTGTCCAGGCAGCCTTTGACGAGTTCTTCGCGCGAGGCACGCTGCGCAGCTACTGGAAGTCCACGTTCGTCGAGGAGCTCACCGATCCAATCCTCGACATCATCGTGGAGAAGGCCCGCACCCGCCCGCACGACCGGGTCTTCGTGGTCACCTTCTTCATGGGCGGCGCGATCAACCGCGTGGCGGTCGAGGACACGCCGTACAGCGAGCGCTCGGCCAACTGGATGGTGTCCATCGACGGCAACTGGATCGACGCCGCCGACGACGACAAGGTGATCTCCTGGGTGCGAGGCGCGTGGAGTGAGGTGCAGGAGCACGGAACCGGTACGACGTACCTGAACTTCACGGGTGTCGCCGACGAAGCCGTCACCGTGGGCGTTGAGAGCGCGTTCGACAAGGCCAACCTGCAGCGCCTCGAAGAGCTCAAGGGGAAGTACGACCCGGACAACCTCTTCCGGCTGAACAACAACATCCTGCCGCCTTCGTAGGCCGCCACCTCCTCGGCTCGAACGAAACGTCTCCTGGGCCACTCCGGTGAGAAGGTCTGATCGGATCGCCGCCACGTTGTCGTATGGCGGCAGGTCTCTACGTAGTAATGGCGAGAGCACGCCCACGAGGGCGCCGCCACGACCACAGGAGATGACCGATGCAGCACCAGGAGCCTGTCGCCCGCCGATTTTTCGACCTCACCGAGCCGATACCGCTGGTCAACTTCTTCTCCCAGGAGCCCAACGACTCGATGGCAGCGCTCGGCTTCTCCAACTACTGGGACGGCTACTTCGCGGGACGCGCCGCGCCGCTGGGCCGAGTCCCCGCCGAGGTCGTCCACGCGGCCTTCTTCAGCTTCGCCGACGGGGAGGTGGCCCGCCACATCCCCAAGGTCTGGGACACGACCACACCCGAGGTCGCCCACGCCGCGCGTCAACAGGGTTGCGTGGCGGCGCTGAGGCGGATCCTCGGCGACCTCGTCGAGACTCCCGAGCTCGCGAGCGCCGCCGAGCTCCTGGCCAAGGCCTCGACCAGCGCCCCGACCGCGGGACGGGTCATGTACGCCGGGCTCCGCGCACTCCCGATACCCGAGGAGCACGTGGCCCGTCTCTGGCACGCGGCCAACATGCTTCGCGAGCACCGCGGGGACGGCCACATCGTTGCGCTGGTCTCGGAGGGGATTGGCGGGACCGAGGCGCACGTGCTGAGTGCTCTTGCCATGGGCATCTACCCGGCAGAGTCGTTCGGCCGGATCCACCACCTTCCCAAGGCCCGCCTGACCGAGGTCATGGACGGCCTGCGCGACCGCGGCCTCCTAGATGCCCACGGCCGCTTCACCGAAGCCGGGCTCGCGACAAAGGACCGGATCGAGTCACTGACCGATGCCCTAGCGGAGGCTCCGTACGACGGGCTGGAACCGTTCGAGCTCGACCAGCTGATCGCATTCCTCGAACCCATCTCGACAAGGCTTCAAGCCGCGGGATCGCAGTAGGACGATGACGGACCGTTGACTACTTCACTCGCGTGTACACGATCTCCTCGGTCGAGTCAGGTGGCGAACCGTCGGCATAGTGCCATGTGCCGACGTACTCGGAGTTGTCCCCATTGAGGGTGGCCCGAAAGAAGGTGTCGGAGTCCTTGTCGCCCAGGCTGACGCGGATCTCCGGGTGCTCCAGAACCCACGTGTAGGTGGCCTCTTCGCCCATGGTGTCCATGTACTGAGCTCTCAAGGCGTCACCGTCCGGACGGTACGTGATGTGTTGGATGACTTTCATTCTTGTGCCGTTGACCATGAAGTCCACGTCGGCGACCAGCAGACAGCCTTCCTTCATGGACCGGTATTCGGCTCGGCCCTCGATATCTGGTCCTGCAACTCGCCAGGTGCCAACCAACAGCTGGCTCAGCTCGACAAGCTTGGGGTGGGGTTCCTCTGCTGCATCGACACTGCTCGTGTCATCACCGTCTTCCACGAAAACTCCCGTCTCCTACTCACATCCTGTTCACCACGAAACCTCTGACACCGAAGTTTGCGCGTCAACCAGGGTGTGCGCAACGCGTTGCGCTCGAACATACGTTCGAATGCAAGACCTATATGTTTCAGGCGATCGAAGACCTCGACCCGACGGCCACACTGGCCCGGGCCGAGGCCGCGGTCGGACTGCGGCGGGCGGCCGAGATCGAGGACCTGCTGCTGGTTGCGCACTGGGCTGATCTGCACGGCGACGAGCCAGCGCCCTCGACCGACGGGCGGGCCTGGCACGGGGAAGACCGGCTGGTCCGGATCGGTGGTGAGGGCACTCCCCCGGTCCGCGAGCTGTGCCTGTCCGAGCTAGCCGTCGCGGGCGAGTCGCCCGGTCGGGTGCTGCGGATCGCCGAGGCCAAGACGATCGAGGCCGACCCAGACGGCCACCGGGCCCGGCTCGCCGAGGAGCTGCGCAAGCGGTTCGTGCGGTGCGCGCCCAGCGACGAGCACGGGCTGCCGATGGTCTACGCCCGGGTCGAACCCGGCGACGCCGCCTGGATCGACGCCATCGTCGACCGGGTCGCCGACATCCTCGCCACCCGGCCCGACCTGACCCCGCAGAGCTGGTCGAGCTACTGGCGGCCGACGACGCAGAGTCGCAACCGAGGCAGTCCCGATCCAAGGTGGTCTTCTACCTCCACCTCCACCAGGCTGCTCTCGAGGGCCTGCCGGCGGTGGCTCGCGTCGAGGAGGTCGGTCCGATGCTCCTCGACCAGGTACGCCGCCTTCTCAGCCACGCACACGTCGACCTGCATCCGGTCATCGACCTCAACACCGGCACCTCGGTCAACTGCTACGAGCACCCAACCGCCATGACCGAACGCGCACACCTCCGCACCCCCGGGGAGGTGTTCCCGCACGCCTGCCGGATCTCACGCAATGTCGACTCCGAGCACCCCGACCCCTACAAGGCCCACGGCCCCCCGGTCAGACCAGCGATCGCAACCTGGCTCGCCTCGGCCGCGGCCAGCGCGTCACCGAGCGCGGTGCGCCAGTAGAGCACTTCCCGGCCCGAGCGGCGGCGGGCCACCAGGCCGGCGCCGAGCAGCACCTTGAGGTGCCCCCCGACCGACCCGAGCGCAAGACCCGTGCGAGCCACCAGGCCGGTGGTGCTGGTGGGTGTCGCGAGCGCGGAAAGGATGGTGGCCCGGTTGCCGCCGATGAGTGCGGACAGCCCGGCCTCGTCACCGGAGTCGACGTCGGCCAGCGTGCCCGTGACCGGGTAGTGGATGGCGTACCTCGTCGGCAGGTGCCACCCGACAGAGGTGCTGTGACCGTGGTGCGGGATGAAGTAGAGCTCCTCGGCCAACGCGAGGTCGCGGGCCGGGTTGGCGTAGCGGTTGATCCTCAGTCGACCCTCGCCGAGCCACTCGATGTCTCGACGCAGGTCGCCCAGCACCCCCGACCAGCCCTGCTGGGCCAGCCGCGAGGTGCGGGAGACGATGTCGGCCTGGAGCACCCGTTCGCGGCGCGGCCAGTCGTTGGCGACGGCGTGCTCCCAGATCCAGTCCAGCAGCCCGACCATCTCGTTTGTCAGGCCTCGCCGCTCGAGCACCGGATCGAGCGGTCCACGAGACGTCGCCCGCAGGTCGTAGCGGATCCGGCGATCTCCCAGCTCACCGACCAGCGCTAGCTCCTCGGCGAACGACATCGGCCCGCCCCGCGGCGGCATGCACAGGAAGTCGGCGACCCAGCCCGGCCGGCTGCTGGCCTTCAGTGCCGCGGCGCGGATCGGGTGCTCGTGCAGCATCTCGCGGAACGCCGGGCCGACGGTCGCGGCGAGCACCCGCTCGCTCGGATCCCGGGGCTGCTGCAGCGCACCCAGTGCCGCGCTGACCTCGGAGAACGGCGACACCACGAACCGGGCTCGCGCCAGCAGGTCGGCTGACATCAGCCAGATGCCCATGTTTCACCTCCAGCCGAAACATTAGCGTCCACCATGTCCCGCGCCGCAGGCTGCGTGCATGCACACGTACCGCGATCTGTTCGCCAAGCCTGAGTTCCGGGTCCTGTTCATCACTCAGTGCCTGACGATGATCGCCGGTGCCACGTCCGGCCTGGCCCTCGGCACGATCACGTTCGCGCAGACCGGCTCCGCGGTGCTCACCGGGCTGAGCATGTTCGGCGGCCCGCTCGTAGCCCTGCTCTCCTCGACGTTCCTGCTGTCCGTCTCCGACGTGATGCGACCTCGCCGCGCCCTGGTGATGGTGGCCGTCGTCGTCTGCCTGGTCGACCTGGTCCAGGCGATTCCCGGGGTGCCGTGGCCCGCGCGGTTCGCCCTGCTGGCGGCCACCTGGCTGGTGCTCTCGATGTCCGCGGGCGCCGGGATCGCCCTGGTCGCAGACCTCCTGCCGAAGGAGGCGTTCGTGCTCGGGCGGTCGACGCTCAACATCGCGGTCGGCTCGATGCAGATCGTCGGCTACGGCCTCGGTGGCCTGCTGCTCCTGACGCTCTCGACGAGCGGCCTCTTCCTCACCGCGGCGGCCTGCTCCGGCGTGGCGGCGGTGCTCACCCGCACCCGCATCGCCGACCACCCGCCGCGCGCCACCGGACCGATCGTGCGCCGTACTCGCGAGGTCAACGGGATGCTGCTCGGGTCCCGCGTGCTGCGGCCGTTGTACGTCGCCTCCTGGATCCCGAACGGGCTGATCGTGGGCTGCGAGGCGCTGTTCATCCCGTACGCCGGGGAGAAGGCCGGCTACCTGCTCGCGGCCACCGCCGCCGGCATGCTGACCGGCGACATCGTGGTGGGGCGGTTCCTGCCGGCCAGCACCCGCGACCGGCTGATCAGCCCGCTCCAGCTGTTGCTCGCCGCGCCGTTCCTGGCGTTCTTCCTCGTCCCCGATCTGCCCGTGGCCCTGGCCCTCGGCGCGATCGCCGCGTTCGGGTACGCCGCCAGCCTGCCGCTGCAGGAACGGCTGGTCGCGCACACCCCCGCCGACACCCGCGGCCAGGTGCTCGGCCTGCGCGGCACCGGACTCAAGGCCGGACAGGCCCTCGGGGCGCTGCTCGCCGGCACCGTCGCCGACCTGATGGGCGTCGGCTCGACGGTCGCCGCCCACGCGATGGGCGTGATGGCCGTCGCGTCGGTCCTGGTCAGCCTCGCCCTGGTCGCCGGGCTGCGCCGTTCGGCTGTGCCGTCAGCCCACCTGGACGCGACAAGCGATCCCGGGATAGTCCACGACCAGCCCGTCGGCGCCGAAGCTCAGGGACGCGCGGTAGTCGAACCGGGGTGAGGCGTAGTCGAAGGCGAAGCCGTCGGCGGCCGGCACCCGGCGGTAGGTCTGGTCGAGGCGCTCCACGGCCAGGGTGTTCGTGCGGACGTAGACCGCCGGGGCGGGGGCCTCGTCCCCGACGCCCAGGTCGAGGCGGTGCACCGGCGCGGTGTTGGTCAGCGCGGAGCCCTCGAGGTCGATGTCCAGGCACCCGTCCAACGCCGGGTCGTGGGCGCCGTCGACCAGCCAGCGCCCCGGACCGTCCGACTCGACCGTGAGCCGACGGCCGTCGGCGCTCTGGACCGAACCTTGGCGGGCGCACCAGTCCGCGCCGATATCGAGGTCGTAGCGAAAGCTCCACGCCACGCCGTCCTCGACACCGACCGACGTACCGGAGATCCGAATGTCGTCCGGGCCCGGCAACAGGTGGGCGACCTCGAAGCCCTCGTGCGCGTCGAGCAGCCGCCAGGCCGCGACCGCGGGCAGCGGCGCGAAGTCGGCCACGGTCAGGTGGCGATGAACAGGATCTGCTCCCGGTCGTACTGCATGCCCGGGTGCGCCTCCGCGAGGTGGGCCTGGGTCTTCTCGACCAGGTCGTCCTCGTCGGTGCCGACGATGCTGGTGCCGCAGGGGCAGGTCAGTCGGGTCTTCATGACCCCATCCTGCCCTTCGGGCCTAGAGCGCGGCCAGTGCGTCGTTGAACGTCGACGACGGCCGCATCACCGCGCTCGCCTTCGCGTCGTCGGGCCGGTAGTAGCCGCCGATGTCGGCGGGCGACCCCTGGACGGCGATCAGCTCCTCGGCGATCTTCTGCTCGTTCTCCCGCAGCGTCGCCGCCAGCTTGGCGAACGTGGCCGCCAGCTCGGCGTCGTCGGTCTGCGCGGCCAGCTCCTCCGCCCAGAAGAGCGCGAGGTAGAAGTGCGAGCCGCGGTTGTCGATCGAGCCGACCTTCCGCGACGGCGACTTGTTCTCGTCGAGGAACGTCGCGGTGGCGCGGTCCAGCGCCGCGGCCAGCACCCGGGATCGCGGGGTGTCCGTCGCCTCGGCGTACTTGTCGAGGCTCTCGGCCAGAGCCAGGAACTCGCCCAGGCTGTCCCAGCGCAGGTAGTTCTCCTTCACCAGCTGCTGGACGTGCTTCGGCGCCGAACCTCCGGCGCCGGTCTCGAAGAGCCCGCCCCCGTTGATCAGCGGCACCACCGAGAGCATCTTGGCCGAGGTGCCGAGCTCGAGGATCGGGAACAGGTCCGTGTTGTAGTCCCGGAGCACGTTGCCGGTGACCGAGATGGTGTTCTCGCCCTTGCGGATCCGGTCCACGGAGACCTTGATCGCCTCGACCGGGGCCAGGATCGAGATGTCGAGCCCGTCGGTGCCCCCAGTCAGCTCAGTGTCCTTGAGGTACTCGTTGACCTTCGCGATCAGGTTGCTGTCGTGGGCACGGCTCTCGTCGAGCCAGAAGATCGCCGGGTCGCCGGTGGCCCGGGCCCTGGTGACGGCCAGCTTCACCCAGTCGCGGACCGGCACGTCCTTGGTCTGGCAGGCCCGCCAGATGTCACCGGGCTCCACCTCGTGCTCGATCAGCGTATGCCCGGATCCGTCGACCACCCGGACGGTGCCCTTGGCGCCGATCTCGAAGGTCTTGTCGTGGGAGCCGTACTCCTCGGCCGCCTGGGCCATCAGCCCGACGTTGGGCACCGAGCCCATGGTGGCCGGGTCGTAGGCGCCGTGCTCGCGGCAGTCGTCGATGACGACCTGGTAGATGCCGGCGTACGACGAGTCGGGGATCACCGCGAGGGTGTCGGCCTCCTCGCCGTCCGGACCCCACATGTGGCCGGAGGTGCGGATCATCGCCGGCATCGAGGCGTCGACGATCACGTCGGACGGCACGTGCAGGTTGGTGATGCCCTTGTCGGAGTCGACCATCGCGAGCTTGGGGCCGTCGGCGATGCCCTTCTCGAACGCCGCCTTGATCTCCGCGCCGTTCTCGAGCCGGTCGAGGCCGGCGAGGATCCCGCCGAGCCCGTTGCTGGGGTTGAGGCCGGCATCGGCGAGCTGCTCGCCGTACTCGGCGAAGACCTGGGGGAAGAACGCCTGCACCACGTGGCCGAAGATGATCGGGTCGGAGACCTTCATCATGGTGGCCTTCAGGTGCACCGAGAACAGCACGTCGTCGGCCTTGGCCCGCTCGATCTGCTCGGCGAGGAACTTCGCCAGCGACGCGACCCGCATCACCGTGGCGTCGACGATCTCGCCGGCGAGCACCGGCACCTCCTTGAGCACCTCGGTCTCGCCGCCGTCCTTGACCAGCTCGATGCGCAGCGTGCCGTCGGCCTCGACGACCACCGACTGCTCGTTGGAGCGGAAGTCGTCGGCACCCATGGTCGCGACGTTCGTCTTCGACTCGGGGCTCCACGCGCCCATCGAGTGCGGGTGCTTGCGCGCGTAGCCCTTCACCGACTCCGGCGCCCGGCGGTCGGAGTTGCCCTCGCGCAGGACCGGGTTGACGGCCGAGCCCTTCACCTTGTCGTAGCGCGCACGGACGTCCTTGTCGTCGTCGGACTTCGGGTCGTCGGGGTAGGCCGGCAGGTCGTAGCCTTGCTCCTGCAGCTCCTTGATCGCGGCCTTCAGCTGCGGCAGCGAGGCCGAGACGTTGGGGAGCTTGATGATGTTCGCCTGGGGCTGCTTGGCCAGCCCGCCCAGCTCCGCCAGCGCGTCGTCGATCCGCTGCTCGTCGGTCAGCCGCTCCGGGAACTGCGCGATGATCCGCCCGGCCAGTGAGATGTCGCGCGTCTCGAAGACCACACCCGCTTTGGCGGCGTACGCCGACACGATCGGCAAGAAGGAGTACGTCGCGAGCAGCGGCGCCTCGTCGGTGTGGGTGTAGATGATCGCGTGCTGGTCGGCAGTCTGGTTGGTCATGGGGCGGTGACTCCTGGGTAGCGGATCCGATCGAAAAGTTCCTTGACGTCAAGATAACTGACGTCGTCCGCGACCGCGAACTCGGCCAGCCTCGCACCGACGTGGTGGGGCGGCAACGGCGCTCTCTGCCACTAGAGTGGTTGCCCGCGCCCGTGTTGTTCGGGGACCCGACATCGAGGAGTTCACGGTCATGGCAGATGCAGTCGCGCCACCCACCCAAGTGCAGAAGCTCGCAACAGAGGCGATCGGCACTTTCGTCCTGGTGCTGATCGGGTGCGGCGTGGCCGTCATGTCCGACGGTGACCTGGTGGCAACCGGGTTGGCCTTCGGCCTGACGATCACATTCATGGTCTACGCGCTGGGACGCATCTCCGGAGGCCACTTCAACCCGGCCGTCACGCTCGGAGCGGTCATCGGCGGACGGATCTCGTGGCGCGAGACAGGCCCCTACATCGGCGCGCAGTTCGTGGGCGCCATCCTCGGCGCGCTGGTGCTGATGATCCTGGCCCTGGGCATCGACGGCTTCGAGGCCTTCGACTCCGCCTTCCCGCTCGGCACCAACGGCTACAGCGAAGGTTCCTACGACTACGCCGTGTGGGCCGCCCTGCTGGTCGAGCTCGTGATGACGGCCCTGTTCGTCTTCGTGATCCTGTCGGTGACCGACGCCCGCAACGAGCACCCTGCGTTCGCTCCGCTGGCGATCGGCATCACGCTCGCGATGATCCACTTCATGCTGATCCCGCTGACCGGCACCTCGGTCAACCCGGCCCGCTCGCTCGGCCCCGCCCTGTTCAGCGGTGTCGACTGGATCACCCAGGTGTGGCCCTTCTTGATCGCCCCGTTCATCGGCGGAGGCCTGGCCGGCCTCGCCTACCCGGCCCTGTTCGGCCACGCCACGGAGCCGGTGGCCGGCTCCGGCTTCAACTTCGGCGCCCGGGCGGCAGCCGCCCCGGGATACGGCTCGGACCAGTACCAGCAGCAGTGGAACCAGCCGGTCGCGGTCGACCAGCAGGTCCAGGACCCCGCCGCGGGCTACGCCGCTCCGGACCCGGGCGCTCACGCGGCACCGCAGGCCGAGCAGCCGATCATCCAGGACGGCTGGCAGTGGGACCCGCAGGCACAGCAGTGGATCCCCGCCCAGCAGCCGCCGCCCGGCCAGCAGGCGCCCGGCCAGGGCTGGCCGCCCGAGGGCGGTTCCGAGGCCACCCAGGTGCGTCCGCCTGACGCATAACCGTTCGCTTCACTCGCTGCTAGGGCTCGTCGTACGCGACGAGCCCTAGCTGCGTCTCGGGCTCCCCGTCGGTGGTCTCGAGGGCGACCAGGCCGATCCCCTCGGCGTAGTAGGTCTGCTCGACAACGCCGGTCAGCGGCGAGGTGACGGCGATGGTGAGCAGGTTGTCGAACGCGCCGTCGGGCACGGTGCGTTCGCCGTCGAGACCGAGCACCTCCGCGCGCCGGTCGACCACCCCCGGCACCTCTGCCTGGCGGTAGCCGTCGCCCACCCGCGGGTCGGCCGCCATCACGAGCCCCGCCCGGGCGTCGTCCTGCCCGGCCAGCCACTCACCCTCCCGGCCGAACCACCAGACATTGCCGGCCTCGTCCTGGGCGTAGAAGTCGGTGACTGTGCTGGTGAACTGCGTGCCGAGCGTCTCGGTCTGTACGGCGGTGGTCGCGACGCCGTCGACGTCGGGGCCCTCCAGGGTGGTCACGGTGGCCTCGCCCGGCAGGGTTCCGCTGACGTCGTACGTCCACGTGGCGCCGATCGGGAGCGGCAGCCAGGGGTTGTCGACGCCGGTGACGAAGTCGTCGGAATCGACCGACGGGGTCGGGATCTCCAGGCCGTCCACACCGGCCGGCGGGCTCGGGTCGGAGGCGCTGCCGCACCCGGCGAGGACCAGGAGAGTGAGCACGGCCAGGACCGCGCTGCGGCGGCCTCTGGTCCCCATGACCCCATCGTCGCAGGGCCCCGTGGCGCTGCTAGCGTCGGGCGAGCCTACTGACCGCACGACGAGGAGTCCCCCGTGAGCGCAACCCCGTTGAAGGTGGCCGTCACCGGCGCAGCCGGCCAGATCGGCTACAGCCTGTTGTTCCGCCTCGCGAGTGGATCCCTGACCGGCGACCGCCCGATCGAGCTGCGCCTGCTGGAGATCACCCCGGCGCTCAAGACGCTCGAGGGCGTCGTCATGGAGCTCGACGACTGTGCATTCTCGGGGCTGGCCGGTGTCGAGATCGGCGACGACGCCGAGAAGATCTTCGACGGCGTCAACCTGGCGCTCCTCGTCGGTGCCCGTCCGCGTGGACCGGGCATGGAGCGCGGCGACCTGCTCTCCGCGAACGGCGCCATCTTCACCGCGCAGGGCAAGGCGCTGAACTCGGTCGCGGCCGACGACGTACGCATCGGCGTGACCGGCAACCCGGCCAACACCAACGCGCTGATCGCGATGAGCAACGCCCCCGACATCCCGAGCGACCGGTTCTCCGCGCTCACCCGGCTCGACCACAACCGGGCGATCTCGCAGCTGGCCGCCAAGACCGGTGCCGCGGTGACCGAGATCAAGCAGATGACGATCTGGGGCAACCACTCCGCGACGCAGTACCCCGACGTCTTCCACGCCGAGATCGGTGGCCGCAACGCCGCCGAGGTCGTCGGCGACCAGGACTGGGTCGAGAACACCTTCATCCCGACCGTCGCCAAGCGCGGCGCCGCGATCATCGACGCCCGCGGTTCCTCCTCGGCCGCCTCCGCCGCGTCGGCCACGATCGACGCCGCCCGCGACTGGCTCTACGGCTCCGCCGCCGGCGACTGGGTCTCGATGGCGGTCGCCTCCGACGGTTCCTACGACGTGCCGGAGGGCCTGGTCTCTTCGTTCCCGGTGACCACGAAGGACGGCGCGTGGGAGATCGTCCAGGGCCTCGACATCGACGACTTCTCCCGCGGCAAGATCGACGCCTCGGTGAAGGAGCTGGACGAAGAGCGCCAGGCGGTCACTGAGCTCGGCCTGATTTAGAGCGGCTGGTCGGGGATGCTCCCGGCCAGGATGAACAGCGCGCCGCCGACGGCGACCAAGATCCCCACGTCGATCATCCGGTGGCGTACGGCCAGCATGCCGGCGTCCTTCTGCGGGAGCACCAGGCGGAGCAGGGCGGCGGCGAACAAAGCTCCTGCGACCACTCGCACGCCGAGCCGCCAGTCGTGCGACTGGTAGACGATCCCGATGCCGACGGCCGTGGCGATCAGTACGCCGATGTAGAAGGCACCGCCGATCGTGGACGGGTAGCGGCGCTCTTCCGGCTCCTCCGGCCCGAGCTCCTCGACGGGTGGTTCCGACTCGCTCACGCCTGCTTCTCGGCCATCTCCACGATGTTCGAGAGCAGCATCGCCCGGGTCATCGGGCCGACCCCGCCCGGGTTGGGCGAGACCCAGCCCGCGGTCTCCCACACCTCGGGCGCGACGTCGCCGGCCAGCTTGCCGTCGACCCGACTGACACCGACGTCGAGCACCGCAGCGCCCGGCCGCACCATGTCGCCGGTGATGATGCCGGGTACGCCGGCGGCCGCGACCACGATGTCGGCCCGCCGCACGTGCGCGGCGAGGTCGACGGTGCCGGTGTGGCAGAGCGTGACGGTGGCGTTCTCGGAGCGGCGGGTGAGGAGCAGCCCGAGCGGACGGCCGACGGTCACGCCGCGGCCGACCACGACCACCTCGGCGCCCGCGATCTGCACGCCGTGCCGGCGCAGCAGCTCCACAATGCCGGCGGGCGTGCATGGCAGGGGTGCCTCGGTGCCGAGCACCAGCCAGCCCAAGTTGGTCGGGTGCAGGCCGTCGGCGTCCTTGGCCGGGTCGACCAGGCCAAGCACCCGGTTCTCGTCGCGGCCCTTCGGCAGCGGCAGCTGCACGATGTAGCCGGTGCAGGCCGGATCGGCGTTCAGCCCGGCCACGGCGGCCTCGATCTCCTCCTGCGTGGCGGTCTCGGGCAGGTCGACGCGGATCGACTCGATGCCGACCTCGGCGCAGTCCTTGTGCTTGCCGTTGACGTACCACCGGGATCCCGGGTCGTCGCCGACCAGCACGGTGCCGAGGCCGGGCACCATCCCGCTCTCACGGAGGGCGGCCACCCGCGCCTTCAGCTCGTCCTTGATCGCGGCGGCCGTGGCGGTGCCGTCCAGCTTCTCTGCAGTCATCGCGGTCATCCTGCCAGGGGTCCTAGTGCGCGAAGTGCCGGGTGCCGGTGAAGTACATCGTCACCCCGGCGGCCTCCGCAGCCTTGATCGTCAGCTCGTCGCGCACCGACCCGCCGGGCTGCACGATCGCACGGACGCCGGCGTCGATCAGGATCTGCGGGCCGTCCTCGAACGGGAAGAACGCGTCGGAGGCGGCCACCGAGCCCACGGCCCGGTCCCCGGCACGCGACACCGCGAGCCGGCAGGAGTCGACCCGGTTCACCTGGCCCATCCCGATGCCCACGGATGCGCCGTCCTTGGCGAGCAGGATCGCGTTCGACTTCGCGGCTCGGCAGGCCTTCCACGCGAACGCCAGGTCGGCGAGCACCTCGTCCGGAGCCGCCTCGCCGGTGGCGAGGGTCCAGTTGGCTGGATCGTCGCCGGGCGCATCGACCCGGTCCACTCGCTGCATCAGGAGACCCCCACTGATGGGGCGGAACTCGACCGGCTCGGGGTGCGTGTCGGCCGGGCAGACCAGGATCCGGATGTTCTTCTTGCCCTGGAGCACCTCGACCGCGCCGTCGTCGTACGCCGGCGCCACGATCACCTCGGTGAACACCTCGGCGACCTGCTCTGCCATCGCGACCGAGACCGACCTGTTGACCGCGATCACGCCACCGAACGCCGACGTGGGGTCGCACTCGTGCGCCCGCCGATGCGCTTCGGCGACATCGGCCCCGATGGCGATGCCGCACGGGTTGGCGTGCTTGATGATCGCCACCGCGGGCTCTTCGAAGTCGGAGGCGGCGCGGCGGGCGGCGTCGGTGTCGACGTAGTTGTTGTAGGACATCTCCTTGCCATGCACCTGCTCGGCGGCGGCCAGCCCGCCGCGCCAGTGCCGGTAGAGCGCAGCCGACTGGTGCGGGTTCTCGCCGTAGCGCAGCACGGCGGCCTTGTCCCACGTCGCCCCGGCCCACGCCGGGAAACCGCTGTCCTCGGAGGTGTCGGTGAGCACGCTGCCCATCCAGGACGCCACGGCCACGTCGTACGACGCGGTGTGCACGAACGCGTCCGCGGCCAGGCGCTTCCGCTCGGCGAGCGTAAAGCCGCCCGTCGCGACGGCGGCAAGCACGTCGGCGTATCGGTCGGGTGAGGTGACGATCGCGACCGACGGGTGGTTCTTGGCCGCCGCGCGGACCATCGAGGGGCCGCCGATGTCGATCTGCTCGACGCACTCGTCGGGGCTCGCGCCCGAGAGCATGGTCTCGCGGAACGGGTAGAGGTTGGAGACGACGAGGTCGAACGGCTCCACCTCGAGGTCGGCGAGCTGCTGGACGTGACTGTCGAGGCGCCGGTCGGCGAGGATTCCCGCGTGCACCTTCGGGTGCAGCGTCTTCACGCGGCCGTCCAGGCACTCGGGGAAGCCGGTGAGCTCCTCGACCTTCGTGACCGGGATCCCCAGTCCCTCGATCAGCGCCGCAGAGCCGCCGGTCGACACCAGGACGACGCCCGCGTCGTGCAGGCCGCGGGCCAGGTCCTCCAGGCCGGACTTGTCGTAGACCGAGACCAGGGCGCGCCTGATCGGGATCTGATCGGTCCCCGGGTGTGTAGTCACTGTCCGAACCGGACCTTTCTGTCGGTGATCGTGAAGCCGTCGCGGACCATCCGGCCCACCGCGTCGACCAGCATCGCCCGCTCGGCGACCTTGATCCGCTCGTGCAGGGTCTCGACCGTGTCGTCGTCGGCCACGGGTACGGCGACCTGGGCGACGATCGGGCCGGTGTCGACGCCTTCGTCGACCACGAAGAGCGTGGCCCCGGTGACCTTGACGCCGTAGGCCAGCGCTTCCGCAGGGCCGTTCATGCCGGGGAAGGACGGCGACAGCGCCGGGTGGGTGTTGACGATCCGGCCGCCGAACCGGGCGTGGAAGCCCTCGCCGACCAGCTTCATGAAGCCGGCCAGCACCAGCAGGTCGGGGCCGTGCTCGGCGACGGCCCGCGCCATCGTGTCGTCCCACGCCGCCCGGTCGTCGTGGTCCTTCACCCGGTGCACGAACGTGGGGACGCCGGACCGCTCGGCCCGGGCCAGGCCCTCGATGCCGTCCCGGTCGGCGCCTACGGCGACGACGGCGGCGCCGTAGGCCGGGTCGGCGCAGGCATCGAGCAGCGCCTGCAGGTTGGAGCCGCCACCGGAGACGAGCACCACAAGACGCGCGGGTGACGATGCGGCGGGCACGGCCCGCAGTCTAGGCGGGCGCGCGCTCCGCGCGACGGGCGGTCCGCCGCGCCCAGAGCGTCATCGCGAGCCCACCCAGCAGGCCGCCGATGCCGAACGCGGTGATGGCGTGCACGAGCGAGTCGAACGCCAGCGGCCCCACCTCTTGCAACCGTCCGGGTCCGACCGCACCGCCGGCCAGGGCGGCGAGGAGACCGAACGCGATCCCGGCGAGTACGCCGCCGGCGCACCCACGCAGCGCGCCCTCTTCCCAGCGGGTCGTGGGGTGCCGGCGCTGGGCCCAGGCGGCGCCCACGATCCCGATCAGTACCGGCAGGGCGACCAGCCACGGCGTCCAGCCGGGGGTGTCGCCGTCGTCGGGCAGCGCGGCCAGCATCGGGAACATCGGCAGTGGGCCGAGGAAGACGGCGTTGGGCGTGACCAGGGTTCCGGCGCCGACGGTGAAGCCGGGGCCGAGGAGGTAGGCGCCGGACCAGGCGACCGCATTGGGCACCACGCTCAGGCTGAGCACGGTGAGCAGGGCGGCGTCGCCGGCGTCGGTGTGCAGCTGGGACATCACGTTCGCGGCGGTGCCGAAGTCGACGACCAGCGCGATCAGGAAGACCAGCGCGGCGACGCCGAGCCACAGCTGCATGATCCGCCGGCAGCCGTGGGCCGCGGCGCGGGCCACGGGGGGCAGGTCCGCCGCCCAGATGGCCGCCCGTCCCGAGCCGAGGGCGAGCGCCGGTCCGCCGACGCACAGACAGAGCAGCATCGACCACAGCACCACCCGCGGGGCGCTCGGGTCGGTGGCCGGGGTGGCGGCCAGGGTCGCGGTGAAGACCGCGGTGACGACGTACCCGGCCGTGAACAGCGCCAGCGCGACCGGCACCGTCCAGTCGCGCTCCCCGTCGGCGACGGCGTCGGCGTCGGGCCCGTGCCCGGAGATGGAGTCCCCGACCCGCTGGCCGATCCGCCAGATCGCCCACGCGGCGAGCAGGGTGATGCCGAGCGGCACGGCGGTGACCATCACGCCCTCGATCCGGACTCCGGAACCGTGCCCCGTCAGCCAGCCGAGCGCCCCGATCCGCAGTGCGCCGCTCGGTGCGCCGTGGGCGCCGGCGTCGGTGAGGAACCAGCCGACGACCGCGATGCCGAGGCAGACGACGAGGGTGCTCGCGGCGGCTGAGACCCCGCCGAGCACGGCGAGGAGCGCGAGCGGACGCCGGGTGGCCAGGTCCCGCTCGACGTCGGCGGCGGAGCGCTTCGTGGACGAGGGCAACAGCGAGGTCATGACCTTTGCATCATGTCTCGGGGCCCCCGCCGTTCGGCGGACCCACGCCGTAATCGCCGTTTGGCGGGCCTGCCCACACCTCCCGTACCGTGGACCGGTCATGAGGGATCCCGACGCGTTCGACGAGTTCTACAAGGAGACTCGCGGACCACTGCTGCTGCAGACGTACGCCCTCACCGGCGACCTCGGAGCATCCCGGGCCGCGGTGCGCGACGCGTTCGTGCTCGCCTGGCACCACTGGCGCAAGGTGTCGCGGCTCGACGAGCCGCAGACCGCTGTCCGCCCGAACGCCTGGCGGCACGCGCAGCGCCGACACACCGCGCGGCTGTGGCACCGCGAGAAGGGCCTCGACCCCGAGGTCAAGGAGATCCTCGACATCCTCGGCCGGCTGACGATGCCGCAGCGCAAGGCGCTGCTGCTCACCCAGGTGGCCAACGTCTCGATCGCGCAGATGGCCCGCGAGATCGGACTGCCGCTCGAGGAGGCGGAGCGTGAGCTGCAGAACGCCGTCGCCGAGTTCACCCGGATCCGCGAGGTGCCGACGGTGGGCATCCGTGCCGCCTTCGAACCCCTCGAGCGCGCCACCCTGGACAGCCGGTTCCCGCGGCCGACGATCATTCGCAGGGCGGGTGCCGCGCGCCGGCGCACGCACACCACCGTGGGCGCGATCGCCGCAGTGGGGGTCTTCCTGGTCAGCGGCGCCCTGGTGACCGACGCGGCCGGCGTACGACCGAGCCTGGACCGCGCGGCCGCAGGCACCGCTACCTCCGAGACCGAGGACCCGGTGCCCGAAGAGCTGCTCCCGGAGGCCTCGCTGGTGTCCGCAACGGAGCTCGACGCGTTCTTCGGCAACCGCGCCTGGACCCAGGGACGCACCGACGCCAACGGCCAGGGCTCGCGCGACGTGCTGCCCTGCCAGCGCGAGCCGTACGCCGACCCGGCCGGCACCGAGGCCCTGGTGCGGACCTTCTCCGGCACCAGCGCCGGGCCGCCCGCCTCGGCGGTGCAGATGACCGAGACCTCGACGAGGCCGAAGGCCGCCCGACGTACCTTCGACACCCTGGTCGACTGGTTCGCGGGCTGCACCGACTCCCGGGTCCAGCTGATCGCGACCCGCACCGTCGAGCAGGTCGGCGACGAGGCGCTCCAGCTGGTGCTGCGCTCCTACGACAGCCCGGTCACCACGATGGTGGTGGGTGTCTCCCGCACGGGGCTCTACAACACGACCACGGTCGACAGCGTCGAGACGGACGCGCGCCCGGACGTCGACGCCTCCGCCGAGATGCAAGCCGCCGCCGTCGACGGTCTCTGCGACCTCGAGGGCGCCGGCGGGTGCGCCATGGACCGGCCCAAGCTGGAGTTCACCACGCCGATTCCGGTCGGCGAGGCGCCCGCACTGCTGAGCGAGGTGGACCTCCCGCCGGTTTCCGAGATCGAGCTGCCGTGGGCCGGCACCGAGCCGGAGCGCGTCTCGGACAACATGGCGGCGACCCGCTGCGACAACGCGCTTTTCAGCGGGGAGTTCCAGGGGGCGAGGTTCGGCCACGGCTTCACCCGGACGTTCGTCATCCCCGACGCCGAGCTGCCGGACGAGTTCGGGCTGACCGAGACGGTGGGGGCGCTGCCGGCCAAGCAGGCGGCCGGCTTCGTCGAGGAGGTGCGCACCTCGCTCGGGAGCTGTGCCCGGCGGGACCTCGGCACCGAAGTGACGCCGGGGCCGCGGGCCGACGACGACGAGCGGGCGCTGACCATCTGGCACCTGACGACCGAGCTGTCCGACAAGCGCTCGCTGACCTACTCGATGGCGATCCTGCGCGACGGCACGTCCGTGGGCCAGCTGAGCTTCGTGGAGGCGCCGGACGTGAGCATGTCGACGGGCGACTTCGAGACGCTCGCCTACCGTGCCCTCGACCGTCTCGGCGAGCTGCCGGCCCCGCGCCGCGGCGGCTGACGCCTCCGAAAACACCCGGGCCCGGGATGCAACCGGCGGGCCGGCCGGGGCGTATCACCCTCGACAACACCGCAAAGTCTCGAGGAAGGTCGACCGGGTGGACGAGCATGAGTTCGACGAGTTCTACACCGCGTCGTTCCGACGGCTGACCGGCCAGGTCTACGCCATGATCGGGAACCTCGACGAGGCGCAGGAGTGCGTCCAGGAGGCGTTCGTCCGGGCCTGGGCGCACCGGCGCCAGCTGGAGAAGGCCAACCATCCGGAGGCCTGGGTGCGCACCACGGCATACCGCCTGGCGGTGAGCCGCTGGCGGCGTACGACGCGGGGCCGGCGCCCACCCGACCGAGCGGTCGCGCTGCCCACCGAGACGCCTGCCGTTGATGAGACCCACGTCGCCCTGGTAGCCGCTCTGAAACAGCTTCCCGAGTCGCAGCGCCAGGCTCTGGTGCTGCACCACA
The DNA here is from genome assembly GCA_963779635.1 of uncultured Actinomycetota bacterium. Lineage (GTDB taxonomy): Bacteria > Actinomycetota > Actinomycetes > Propionibacteriales > Nocardioidaceae > Nocardioides. The sequence goes on from CAVZZC010000001.1 coordinate 36,005, forward strand.
TCGCCGACCTACCCGTGCACGCCGTCGCCCAGGAGGTGGGCGTGCCCGAGGGAACGATCAAGGCCCGGCTCAGCCGCGGCCGTACCGCCCTCGCCGCGCTGCTGACCGATCAACCCACCGACCTCGAGGGAGGAGTGAGTCATGCCTGACCCCATCGAGGAACTGAGCAACTTCGAACCGGGAGTACCCGTGAACCCGATGTCCGCTGCCGAGGTCCGGCGCCGCGGCGACCGCCTCCGCCGGCGGAAGACCGCCCTCGTCGTGGGCGGCGCTGTGGCCGCCGTGGTGCTGGTCGCCGTCCCCGTCGCCGTCTTCGCTGGTGGCGACGACGGCGGAGAGCCGGCGCCGGCTGAGCAAGGACTCACCTCCGACGTACTGCTGACCGCCGATGAGGTGCCCGCGCGGGAGCGACTCACCGCATGGGAGGAGGCCGAGCCGGAGGGCCAGGTGCTGGCCTGCGCTCCCCAGGAGCCCGCCGTTCTGGACGCCGACACGTCGTTGCGCCGCGACTTCGCCGCCAACATCGCAGAGTCCCCGGCCGACGACATTCCCGCGTCCGTCGTCCGCACCGAGGTGCTGCAGTTCGCCGACGTGGCGACGGCCAGGCAGGAGTACGAGCAGGCACAGGGCTGGATCTTCGGCTGCCCCGGTGGCGACGACCTGGCTCGCAAGGGCGTCAGCGTCACGAATGTCGAGATCACTGACGGTCAGGGCGAGTGGCGACAGCATGACTTCTACGCGCCGGACATCTGCACCGAGTGCGACGCCGTCCGGTTCGACCGGATGGGGATCGCGCAGTTCGACGACCGGGTGGTCCTGTTGTCGCTCGCCGAGGTCGGCGGCCCGCTGGAGCCGGAGGGCCTCGACGCCAGCATGGATGAGCTGTTCACCGCAGCGGTCACCAAGGCCGGGGGCGAGATCACCGACCAGGGCACGGCCGAGGTGCCGCAAGCACTCGACTTCCCCATCGAGAACGGCCTGGCCACCGACAGCGACTCGTCGATCGACGGCCCGGGACCAGACGTCGAGGGGGTCATCCTGCCGGAGGGCTTCTGCGGCGCCGCGGCCTGGCCGTCCAGCGAGCCGGCGGCACGCCTCGCGGTCAAGGTGACCGGACCGGAGTACGGCATCTGGCGCGAGCTGGTCACCTTCGACTCGACCGACGAGGCCGTGGCGGTCGTCGAGGAGCTGCGAGCTGCCGTCGCGGACTGCCCCCAGGTCGCGGCCGACGATCCGGCGAACGACCTGTCCTTCGTGTCCCACGACGTCGACTCCGGGTACGACAACGCCACCTTCTCCTACACCTACAGCGAGGGCCTCGGCGGCGTCGTCTACCAGTTCGTCCGCGTCGGCCACGCCGTCCTCGCCACCGCGCAGGCCGGCGAGTGGTCGCCGGAGACCGCGAAGAGCGGAGCCGAGGAGCTCAACGGCGAGAACACCCAGCTCATCCCGCTGATGTGTGAGTACACGGAGGAAGGCTGCTGAGTCAGGGACGAGCCAACACCGACGACAGGCTGTTCGCGAGCCGGGCCGGGTCGTCCAGCCAGGGAAGGTGGCCGGCGCCATCCCAGACCTCCATGGATCCCCGCGGCAGCGCCGCCGCGAGTCGCTCTGCGACGTCGGCGCCTCCGACCGGATCGTCCGTGCCGACGAGCACGTGCACCGGCACGGTCACCTCGGCGAGCTCGTCGGCGCTCAGGTCGAGAGTGTCGTCGAAGCCTCCGAGAAAGGTGCCGCAGGCACGGATCATCGCGGCGTCGTGGCGCATCGTGTCGGTGTCGCGTTGCCAGGCAAGCTCCCACTCGAGCATCGGCGGAGAGATCCGGCCCTCGGTGAGGGCTCGTCGTTGCCCGAGCTGCCGGAGCCCCATTCGGGCGGTGGCGGCGGTGGGGGGCAGTCTTGGCACGAGGCGGCCGAGGACCGGGGCTCGGAGCACGGTGAAGAAGCGCGGCGCCGTCCAACCGGGCACGAACGGCGGGCAACCGGCGAGGTACACCGACCGGACACGATCGGGCAGCGCCCGCGCCGAGCGAAGGGCCGAGTAGCCGCCGAACGACGACCCGACCAGGGTCGCCTCGGTCAGCCCGAGGGCATCCAGGACGTCTGCCGTCAGCTGCTCGACGTACCTCGGCAGGACGGTGTGATCCGGTGTCACGGATGGCGGCGAGCTCAGGCCGCACCCGGGACGATCGAGCAGGATTGACCGGAAGCCGCGAAGTGCCGCCGCGACGTAGGCCCAGGTTCCCGCGGCCATCGGCCCGCCGTGCAGGAAGATCACAGGCTCCCCCGCTCCGGCTTCCAGCACTCGAGCGCGACCGCCGAGAGTCGGCAGCTCGAGCCATCTCTCCCGTTGCTCCAGGCCCGCAGCAACGAACAACTTGCGCTCGGCATCCCTGAACCGCTTCTCATGCATGGCATCGACCTTTCGAACAATTACGTTACACGTAACGTAACACGTACTGATACTCTGTCAACCCATGGGCAGGCCACGAGAGCACGACGAGGAGACTCGCGAGGCGTTGCGCGCCGCGGCCGAACGACTCTTCGATGAACGCGGTGCCGCAGCCGTGTCGGTCCGCGCGGTGGCGGACGAGGTCGGCACCACGACGCGTGCGGTCTACAGCCTGTTCGGCTCGCAGGAGGGACTCCTCGTGGACGCCCTCGCCCAGCGCGCCTACGAGATCCTCACCCGGGGTGTCAACGACCAGCCCGAGACGGAGGATCCCGCTCAGGACCTGGTTGAGATGAGCATCAATGTGTTCAGGAGGTTCGTCCTCGAGCACCCGGCGCTCTACCGCATCACGTTCCAGCGCGTGGTTCCGGCCTTCGAACCCGGACCCGAATTGCTGGAGGCTAGAGAGTCCGCGCTGAGCCGACTGACCGCAAAGGTGCAGCGGCTGGAGACCACGGGTGCGCTACCCGGACTCACGGTCGAGGAGGCGACGTTGGCCTTTCAGGCAATGTGCGAAGGGCTCGCCAACTTCGAGCTCCGCGGTGCGATCATGCGGATGTTTCCCGCCGACCGCGAGGAGGATGCATGGCGTGTCGCGATGGTCGCCCTCGTCGCCGGGCTGACCCGCCAGCGGTAAGGCGGCCGCTCGCGGTCGGCCCCGTCAGAGGCTCTTCAGGATCTCCCGCATCAGCTCGGCGG
>CAVZZC010000002.1:0-124214 GCA_963779635.1 uncultured Actinomycetota bacterium
TCAGGAGAAGTAGGGGCCGGCGCCGGTGCCGAACAGCAGATACGAGTTGGGGGCCAGCCGGAACTCCCCACTCACCTGCGTGCACGCGCCGGTCGTCGTGGTGCACGAAACGATGCGCACCTGCCCGCCCGGGAACTCGGCACCGCCCCGGGTGCTGGTGGAGCCGTAGAACGTCTGGTCGTCAACCCAGCCGCCCAGCCGGAAGGTGCGCAGCCCCGGATCGAAGCCGATCTGCTCGCCGCTGGCGGCGTCGTAGAACACGGCCCCGTCCTGGTCCCCGTCGACGAACACGTACCGCTCGTCGGGGGACAGCACGCCGGAGTACCCGTCGCCGGTCTCGGAGATCTCGTAGCCGCCACCCTTCTTCGGCTGGACGGTCACCTCGATGCCGCGCTCCCCGACGAACGCCGGCGGCTCGGCGAGGCCGAAGTCGGCGACCGGGAGCGGCTCGGGCTCGCCCCCGTCGAGGGGGAACCTGTTGAGGCCGTCGCGCAGCGGGTCGTCGACGTACGCCGCGTCGTCGGCGAAGCCCAGGAAGCCGACCGATGCATCCTCGTAGAGGTCGGCGAGGTCGTCGTTCTTCGACACCGGACCCGGCTCGGCGTGCAGGACCTCGGTCCCCGTCTCGAGGTCGAACACCACCGGCACCCGGGGCGCGGTGCCGTACTCGTCGTCGGAGTCCTTCGCCTCGGCCAGCATCCCGAGATAGCGCCCGTCGCCCGACTCGACCATGGAGGAGGAGGCGATCGGGCCGACCTCTTCGACCGGCCCTCCATCGGTGAAGTACAGGTTGTCCTTGGCGACGTAGTAGATGCCGCCGGTCGCGACCACGTAGGCGTCGGGCACCGGCTTCACGGTGACCTCGTCCTCGCCGACGTGGATGGTGCCGCCCACTGCCCAGGAGGGTGCGTCGACGTCGTACGCCGGTTCACCGACGGGTAGCGAGAAGTCGGCCGCGGACCGGACGCTGCTCGGAGACTCCTCCCCGCAGCCGGCCAGCGTCAGTGCCATCGTCAGTGCCGCCAGGATCCCGAGAGCTCGCATCGTCATACCGTGTCAGAGGCACAGAAGGCCCGGATGGTTCGCGGGAGTCCGCACTATGATCATCGATCATGCGGCTGATGGGCGTCGTGGTGGTTGCGCTTCTTGTGGCGTTGCTGCTGTCCGCGCCCAGTGGCGAGCGGGCCGGGACGACCGTGCGCAGCGAGCTCGCCGGCGAGAGCGTGCGGCTCACCCTGCCGACCGGTGAGCCCAAGGGTCTGGTGGTGTGGTTCCACGGCCAGGGCGGCAACGTCAACGACCGCATCGACGGACCGTTCCTGTCCGCGCTGCGGCGCGACGGCTGGGCGATCGCGTCGTCGAACTTCCACTCCCAGTCGTGGGGCAACCCGGCCTCCACCGAGGACGCCGCGCTGCTTCTGAAGTGGGCCGACGAGCACACCGGCATGGATCCCGCGGTGTGGGTGTCCGGGTCGATGGGCGGTGCGGTGTCGCTCAACGCGATGCTGCACGGCGTACCACCGCCGCCGTGCTGGTACGGCGTGAAGCCGGCCATCGCACTCAACCGGATGCAGGCGGTGCCGGGTGCCCCCGGCTTCATCCGGGCCGCGTTCGGCGGGCCGGTGCCCCAGGACCGCGACCCCGTCGCAAACCTCGACGTGCTGCCGCTGGACACCCGCTACCGGGTGGTGTCCTCCAAGGAGGACCAGTGGCTCGCCTACGACGAGAACGCCGGCCCGCTGATCAGCACCCTCGTCTCGCGCGGCGCCGAGATCAGCGAGCTGAGGGTGACCGGTCGCCACGACGACCCGTCGCACTGGAACGCCGCGGACCTGGTGGCGTTCGCGAACACCTGCCTCGGAGACGACGTCCGCCAGGCCTCGGCTGACGCTGGTTGAGGTGCGAGGAGCGCCAGCGACGAGCCTCGAACCCCCGTCCGGGCTAGACCCAGCGGGAGAACCAGATCCGGTCGAGCCACTGGTCGCGGGTGAGCAGCTCGTTGCTGAGGATCGGGTAGAACCACGCGAAGTTGAGCAGGGCGAGGACGAAGAACGACCCGGACACGACCACGCCGATGGTTCTTCGGGTCGATGGCAGGCGGGATGGACCGATCAGCTTGCCCATCGCCATCGTGATCGCGAGCACCATGAACGGCAGCGTCGCGATCGCGTAGAAGAAGAAGATCGGCCGGTCGTCGTACAGCAGCCAGGGCAGCCAGGTGGAGAGGGCGCCGACCGTGATGACGCCGTACCTCCAGTCGCGAGTGCCCACCCACATCACGCCCGCGAACAGGAGCGCGACCGCGCCACCCCACCAGATCACCGGCGTCCCGATCAGCAGGACCTGTCGATAGCAGGTGCTGCCTTGGGGTGCGTCACAGCCGGAGGCTGTCGGCTTGATCTCGGTGTCGGCGGCGACCCCGACCGGTCGGTTGATGAACAGCCAGCCCGACGGTTTCGAGGAGTAGTGGTGGGTGCTGCAGTTCAGGAAGTGCGTGTGGAACGTGTAGACGTCCTGGTGGTAGTACCAGAGCGATCGCAGCGACTGGATCACCTCGCCGGGCCCTGAGGCGTCGGGCTCCTTCGCGGTCGGCCACTGGCCGTCGTCCAGGACCGGTCCGTCGTCGCAGGTCTTCCCCTCGTCGACGAACCGGGCGTACTGCGACTGGGAGTAGGCCTGCTCGTAGTCGTCGGCGTGCACCAGCCAGCCGGTCCAGGTGGCGATGTAGACGAAGCCGGCCACCACGACCAGCTGCACGAACGCCGGTACGCCGTCCGCGACCACCGCCCGCAGCCGCGCCCACCGCACGCCGAACGACTTCCGCGCGCCGCCGCTCCAGACGAACACCAGCAGGCCGAACGCGGCCATCGGGTAGATCGCCGTCCACTTGGTGCCGAGCGCCAGGCCGAAGCAGACCCCGCCGAGCAGCAGCCACGGCCGGAACAGCAGACCGCGCACCGGCCCCCAGCTCGTGCGGGGCACCGGCCCGTCGATCAGCTTGGCCAGCCGGGCACGATGCCAGTCGCGGTCATTGACGATGCAGGCCACGCCGCACAGCAGGAAGAACGCCAGGAAGATGTCGAGCAGTGCCAGCCGGGACAGCACGAAGTGCAGCCCGTCGAAGCTGAGCAGCAGACCGGCCACCAAGCCCAGAGCGGTCGAACCGGTGAGCCGCCGGGCCAGTCGACACATCACCAGCACCATCAGCGCGCCCACCACGGCGGCGCTGATCCGCCAGCCGAACGGGTCCATCCCGAACGCCTTCTCGCCCAACGCGATCAGCCACTTGCCGACCTCGGGGTGCACGACCATCGACGGGTCGCTGTCCCACACGCCGGTCGTGTGGCCGTGGATGATGTCCGCGTTGATGTCGGTCTTGGGGTTGCCGTCGGCGTCCTTGAGGTACTCCTTGACGTACCCGAAGTGCAGCAGCGACCAGGCGTCCTTGGCGTAGTAGGTCTCGTCGAACGCGACGACGTTCGGGCTGCCGAGCCGGTAGACCCGCAGCAGCAACGCGAACAGCGCGACCCCGATCGCGGCGGCCCAGCCGACCCGTGGGTCCGATCCGGTCAGCCGGCTCCGGGCCCGTTCGAACGCGGTGGGCACCGGATGTCCGGTAGCGGTGGAAGAGAGGCCCTCGGTGTGCCCGTCACCGGGCTCAGTGTCGAGGGCGGTCACGAACCGCAACCTTACGTCGATGCCATGATCACTTTGTGCTGGTGCTCGCGGGAACGCCGATCGGCCGTGTCGCGGACGCATCGCCGCGGCTGGCCGAGGAGCTCGGGACGGCCGACGTGGTCGCCGCCGAGGACACCCGGAGGCTGCGCCGGCTGACCTCCGAGCTGGGGGTCACGGTCCGCGGCCGGGTGGTCTCCTACTTCGACGGCAACGAGGCGGCCCGGACCCCGATGCTGCTCGAAGCGCTGCTGGCCGGCGAGCGGGTGCTGCTGGTGACCGACGCCGGGATGCCCAGCGTCTCCGACCCCGGCTACCGGCTGGTCGCGGCCGCCGTCGAGAACGACGTCGAGGTGACCGCCGTACCCGGACCCTCGGCGGTGCTCACCGCGCTCGCGGTGTCGGGGCTGCCGGTGGACCGGTTCTGCTTCGAAGGCTTCCTGCCGCGCAAGGCCGGGGAGCGGGCCCGGCGCCTTGGCGCGCTGGCAGAGGAGCAGCGCACGATGGTCTTCTTCGAGGCGCCGCACCGCACCGAGGTGACGCTCCGGGCGATGGCCGAGGCGTGGGGCGACGACCGTGCGGCGGCGGTGTGCCGCGAGCTGACCAAGACCCACGAGGAGGTACGCCGCGGGCCGCTGGCGGATCTCGCATCGTGGGCGGCCGACGGGGTGCGCGGCGAGGTGACCATCGTGGTGGCAGGGGCCGAGCCGTCGGCCGCGGTCCATGGGGATGCCGAGAGCCTCAGGGCGGCGGTCGCCGAACGCGAGGCCGAAGGCATGAGTCGCAAGGAGGCAATCGTGGACGTGGCCAAGCTGGCCGGGGTGCCCAAGCGCGAGGTCTATCAGGCGGTGCACATCGATGGCTGAGCGGATCGAGTCTGTCGTCCGTGACCGTCTTACCTTCGACGTCTTCGACGAGGGGCCGCTCGACGGCGAGGTCGTGGTGCTCCTGCACGGGTTCCCCGAGCGGAGCACCACTTGGCGGTACGTCGCCCCGCTGCTGCACGAGCGCGGCTACCGCACCATCGCGATGGACCAGCGCGGCTTCTCGCCAGGCGCCCGGCCGGAGCGACGCCGCGACTACCGGATGGTCACGCTGGCCGAGGACGTCGCCGCGCTGATCGACGAGCTCGGCGCCCCGGTGCACCTGGTGGGCCACGACTGGGGCGCGGTGGTCGGCTGGACGTTGGCGATGCTGCGACCGGAGCTGCTCTCGACGTACACCGCGTTCTCGGTGGCGCACCCGATGGCGTTCCTCGAGGCCACGTTCACGTCCAACCAGCTGCTCAAGTCTTGGTACATCGCGGCCTTCCAGCTCCCGGTGGTGGCCGAGCGGCTCGCCGCGAAGCCCGGCGGCCGGTTCGACAGGGAGCTGCGCAAGGGTGGGATGACCGAGGAGGAGGTGCAGCGGTTCCGCCGCGAGATCGTCGACGACGGGGCGCTGCCGTACGCGTTGAAGTGGTACCGCGCGATCCCCCTCGTCGACCGGCGGATGCCGCCGAACCGCAAGGTGACGGTGCCGACGACGCTGGTGTGGAGCGACCGCGACGTCGCCCTGGCCCGCCGTGGCGCCGAGCGGACCGAGCGGTACGTCGCCGCGCCGTACGAGCTCGTGGTGCTCGAGGGCGTCACGCACTGGATCCCCACGCAGGCGCCGGAGGCGTGCGCAGAGGCGATCGCCAAGCGGGCGGGGTCGTGAGCGAGAGACCACCCCCACCAGAACCGCTGCCGCATCCCGTCGTCGACAACCACTGCCACCTCGACATCTCTCGCGACGGCGAGCCGGTCGACGTACCGACCGCACTGGCCGCGGCGGCCGCGGTGGGCGTGCCCCGGATCGTGCAGATCGGCTGCGACCTGCCCGGCGCACGATGGGCGGTCGAGGCGGCGACGACGTACGACGCACTGGTCGCGGGGGTCGCGCTGCACCCGAACGAGGCGCCGCGGCTCGGCGACGCCCTGGACGACGCGCTTGCCGAGATCGAGGCGCTCGCGTCGTCCCACGAGAAGGTGCGGGCGGTGGGGGAGACCGGACTCGACCACTTCCGCACCGGTGAAGAGGGCCGGGCCGCGCAGGTGGCGTCGTTCCGCCGGCACATCGACCTGGCCAAGCGCCTCGACAAGACGCTGGTGATCCACGACCGCGACGCCCACGACGAGGTGCTGGACGTCCTCGACGAGGAGGGCACCCCCGAACGCTGGGTGATGCACTGCTTCTCCGGCGACGCCGACGTCGCCCGGCGCTGCCTGGACCGCGGCGCCTACCTCTCCTTCGCCGGCACGGTGACGTTCAAGAACGCCGAGCCGCTGCGCGAAGCGCTCCGGGTGACCCCGCGGGACCGGATCCTGGTGGAGACCGACGCGCCGTACCTCACCCCGATGCCCCACCGCGGCCGCACCAACGCGTCGTACCTGGTGCCGCTGACGCTGCGGGCGATGGCCGAGGCCCGTGGCGACGACCTCGAGGAGCTGTGTGTAGCGGTCGAAGCCAGCACCTTCGCGGCGTTCGGCGGCGCCTGGTAGCTGTGCATCTTGGGTGCAGGAATCCCCGGTTAACCGGGGATTCCTGCACTTCTGGGGCAATAAATCACCCCAACAGTGCGGGTTTCCCCGGGTAGCCGGGGAAACCCGCGCCACTCCGCGCGCACCTCCCGTCACGAGTAAAACCTCGTGCGGCTGGTCACTTTTAACGCCTGGGAGGTGCCCCGGGGTTTGCAATCTGCCCGCGAATCCTGCTCTGGTGGAGCAGATGGCCGGGATCGGGAACGATCCGCCAGGGCAGCGACAGCCCGTATGAGAGCAGTCGTAGCGCAACCTTCCCCCACGTGAGAGCCGCAGCCTGTGGCTTGCGCGCGGGGTCGCCCCGGCACCCGAGAACCGGAGAGAACGACGTTCGGAGAATCGTGCCCTTCATTGGACACAACAGCACCGTGACACGGCTGTTCCTCAGCAAGACGGTCCTGATCGCGCTCGGCGTGGTGGCAGTGCTGGCGGTCGCCGGCACCACCGTTGGGTACGCCGCCCTCAGCAACACCGTCACCGTCTCGCTCGATGGCGAGGACCGTGAGGTCCGGGCCATGGGCGACACCGTCGCCGAGGTGCTCGAGTCGGAGGACATCGAGGTCGACGATCACGACATCGTCGCGCCCGGCCTCAACGAGCCGATCGAGGACGGTGACCGGATCAGCGTCCTCTTCGGCCGCGAGCTGGAGCTCACCGTCGACGGCAAGACCACCACCCACTGGGTCAACAGCACCGAGGTCGCCGCCGCCCTGGCCGAGCTCGGCCGCCCGTTCGGCGACGCCGAGCTGTCGACGAGCCGCGGCATGACGATCAGCCGCGACGGCGCCGAGGTCGAGGTGGTCACGCCCAAGAAGCTCGAGCTCGCCCTGGCCGGCAAGAAGCCGGTCACCCGCGAGCTCACCGCGCTCACCGTCGAGGACGCCCTGCAGGAGATGCACGTCGACGTCGACAAGTACGACGAGACCAAGCCCGCCATCGACGCGACGCTCGCGGACGGCGACAAGATCGTCTACACCGACGTCCGCGTGGAGAAGAAGCGCTTCAAGCGCGAGGCCGTCGACTTCGGCACCGTCGAGCAGGAAGACGACTCGATGACCGAGGGCACGACCGAGGTCGTGCGCGAGGGTCGCGACGGGATGCGCGACGTCACCTACCGGATCTTCTACCGTAACGGTGAGCTCGACGCCCGCAAGGTGATCCGCAAGGACGTGCTCCGCGACCCCGTCTCCGCGATCGTGAAGGTCGGCACCGCCTCGGCGTACGCCACCGGCGACACCGTGTGGGACGCGCTGGCGCAGTGCGAGTCCGGTGGCAACTGGGCGATCAACACCGGCAACGGCTACTACGGCGGTCTGCAGTTCAACCTCGGCACCTGGCAGTCGTACGGCGGCACCGGGCTGCCCAGCAACGCCTCCCGCGAGACCCAGATCGCGATCGCGACCAAGCTCCGCGACGCGTCGGGTGGGTACGGCGCCTGGCCCGGCTGCGCGAGCAGCCTCGGCCTGCCGATGTAGCCCACGGATAACCTCAACTGCATGACACCTGCCGCCGGTCCGAGACTTCTCGGGCCGGCGGAGGTGCGTCTGCTCGCCGAACGCCTCGACCTGCGGCCCACCAAGCAGCGCGGGCAGAACTTCGTGATCGACCCCAACACGGTGCGCCGCATCGTCCGCGAGTCCGGCATCACCGGTGCCGACGTGGTGGTCGAGGTCGGGCCGGGGCTGGGGTCGCTGACCCTGGCGCTCCTCGACGTCGCCGACCGGGTGGTCGCGATCGAGCTCGACGAAAAGCTGGCCGCCCTGCTGCCGGAGACCGTCGCGGCGTACGCGCCCGACCGCGCCGACCGGTTCGAGGTGGTCGCCGATGACGCGATGCGGATCTCCGCGCTGCCCGGCCCGCCGCCCACCGCGCTGGTCGCCAACCTGCCCTACAACGTGTCCGTGCCGGTGCTGCTGCACCTGCTGGCGCTGCTGCCCTCGCTCGAGCACGGCCTGGTGATGGTGCAGTCCGAGGTCGCCGACCGGCTCGCGGCGCCCCCCGGCTCCAAGACCTACGGCATCCCGTCGGTCAAGGCAGCCTGGTACGCCGACGTACGCCGCGCCGGCGCGATCGGCCGCAACGTCTTCTGGCCGGCGCCGAACGTCGACTCCGGCCTGGTGGCCTGGACCCGCCGCGATCCGCCGGCCACGACCGCCACGCGAGAGCAGGTTTTCGCCGTCGTCGACGCCGCGTTCGCCCACCGCCGCAAGGTGCTGCGGGGCGCGCTGCGGGAGATCGCGGGCTCGGCCGAGGCGGCATCCGCGGCCCTCGAGGCGGCCGGTGTCGACCAGCTGGCGCGCGGCGAGTCGCTGACCGTCGAGCAGTTCGCCCGGATCGCGGAGGCACTCTCGTGACGGTGACCGTGCGCGCACCGGCGAAGATCAACCTGGTGCTCTCCGTGGGCGCCGCGCGTGCCGACGGCTTCCACCCGCTCGACACCATCTACCAGGCGGTCAGCCTCTACGACGACGTGACCGTCAGCGATGCCGACGCGTGGTCGGTGGAGGTGGCGTCCGACGACGTCGACCTCGCCGGCGTTCCTCTCGACGACCGCAACATCGCGCTCCGCGCCGGCCGCCTGCTCGCCTCCCACCACGACATCGACCGGGCCGCGCACCTGCACATCGCCAAGGGCATCCCGGTGGCCGGCGGGATGGCGGGCGGAAGCGCCGACGCGGCCGCCACCCTGGTCGCACTCGACCGGCTCTGGTCCCTGGACACCTCCGACGACGATCTTCTTGCCCTGGCCGCCGAGCTCGGCAGCGACGTCCCGTTCGCGCTGCTGGGCGGCACCGCGCGGGGCACCGGTCGCGGCGAGCTGGTCAGCCCGCTGGCCGACGAATCGTCGCTGTGGTGGGTCGTGGTGCTCGACGACACCGGCCTCTCCACGCCGGAGGTGTACGCCGAGTTCGACGCCGCCCCCGGCATCGGCTCCGGCCGGCCGGCCCCGGACTGGGAGGACCTCGACTACCTCGGGATCATCGCGTCGCTGCGCAACGACCTGCAGGACCCGGCCCTGCGGATGCGCCCGGACCTCACCGCCACCCGCGACACGATCGCCGAAGCCGGCGCCGACGCAGTGCTGCTCTCCGGCTCCGGCCCGACGTTCCTCGGCCTGGTCCGCGACCGGGACGCCGCTCACGACGTCGTCGAGCGGCTGGCCGACCGGGATGTGCTCGCCGTGCGGATCGCCACCGGCCCGGTCGCCGGCGCCCATGTGGTGGAGTACGTCTAGTGGCGAATCTGCTCAACCTGGAGCGCGTCTCCAAGGCCTACGGCGTGCGCCCTCTGCTCACCGACGTGTCCCTCGGCATCAGCGCGGGGGAGCGGATCGGGATCGTCGGTCGCAACGGCGACGGGAAGACCACGCTGCTCGAGGTGATGACCGGCCTCGAGCCGCCGGACAGCGGCCGGGTGTCGCACTCGCGCGGGCTGCTCATCGGCTACCTCCACCAGGGTGACGAGCTGGTCGACAGCCATACGGTCCGGGAGGTGGTGCTCGGCGGCCGGTCCGACCACGAGTGGGCCGGCGACCCGCGGCTGCGCGAGATCGTCGATGAGCTGCTGGCCGGCGTGGAGCTGGACCGGGCGGTGCTCGGCCTCTCCGGCGGGGAGCGCCGTCGCTGCGCGCTGGCCGCGCTGCTGCTCGGCGACCACGACCTCGTCGTACTCGACGAGCCGACCAACCACCTCGACGTCGAGGCCGTTGCCTGGCTCGCCGGCCATCTCGCCAAGCGCGCCTCGGCGCTGGTGGTGGTGACCCACGACCGGTGGTTCCTCGACGCCGTGTGCCAGTGGACCTGGGAGGTGCACGACGGGGTGGTCGACGCCTACGAGGGCGGGTACGCCGCGTTCGTGCTCGCCAAGGCGGAGCGCCAGCGGCAGGCGGCGGCCTCGGAGGGGCGCCGGCAGAACCTGGTGCGCAAGGAGCTGGCCTGGCTGCGCCGCGGACCTCCGGCGCGGACGGCCAAGCCGAAGTTCCGGATCGACGCCGCGACCATGCTTATCGAGGACGTCCCGCCGCCGCGGGACCGGCTGGAGCTGCAGAAGTTCGCCACCCAGCGGCTGGGCAAGGACGTGATCGACATCGAGGACGTCGACCTGACCCGTGGGCCGCGGCAGCTGCTGTCGCACGCCACCTGGCGGCTCGGGCCGGGCGACCGGGTCGGCATCGTCGGGGTCAACGGCGCCGGCAAGACCTCGGTCCTGTCGCTGCTGTCGGGCACGCTGGCGCCCGACGTCGGACGCGTGAAGCACGGGCGCACCATCGCCATCCAGCAGCTGACCCAGGAGCTGGACGACCTGGACCCGGAGTCCAGGGTGCTGGCGAGTGTCGAGGCGATCCAGCGGGTCACCCGCACCGTCGACGGCGACGTCACGGCGTCCTCGATGCTCGAGCGGTTCGGGTTCACCGGCGACCGGCTCACCGCGCGCCTCGGCGACCTGTCCGGCGGGGAGCGGCGGCGCTTCCAGCTGCTCCGCCTGCTGCTGACCGAGCCCAACGTGCTGCTGCTCGACGAGCCCACCAACGACCTCGACATCGAGACCCTCAACGTCCTCGAGGACTTTCTCGACGGCTGGCCCGGCACGCTCGTTGTCGTCTCCCATGACCGCTACTTCCTCGAGCGGGTCACCGACTCGACCTGGGCGCTGCTGGGTGACGGGCAGATCTCGATGCTGCCTCGCGGCGTGGACGAGTATCTCGAGCGTCGCCGCGCCTTCCTGGCCGCTAGCCACGAGGCCGAGTCGGTGGCGGCACCGGCGCCGTCCCCTGCCTCCAAGGCAAAGGCCGGCAGTGCGGAGGAACGGGAGGCTCGCAAGACCCTGGCCCGCCTGGACCGGCAGCTGGTGCGGATGGCCGCGCAGGAGGCCGAGCTGAACGCCGCGATCGCCGAGCACGCCCACGACTACACGCGCCTGGCCGAGCTCAGCGCCGAGCTGAACACCTTGGCCGCCGAGCGGGACGCGGTCGAGCTCGAGTGGCTGGAGGCCGCCGAGGTGCTGGAGGGCTAGTTGTGCGCGCTTTCCATGCGGAGGACCATCAAGCGCATGGAGGCCCGCGGCCCGCTCCTTGTCCCGGTGGTCGTCGCGGTCGCCCTCCTCGTGGGCGGATGCGCAGAGGACACTGACCGCCCGAGCTCCGACGCCGAGACCACGTCGAGCCCGTCGGGCGGCGCGGAAGAGATCGCCAGGTCCGGGGAGAAGGTCGACATCGGGGGCCGGTCGCTCTACCTGGAGTGCTGGGGCGAGCCTGTGAACGACGAGCCCACGGTTCTCCTGATCTCGGGGCAGGGCCCGCCGACGTCGTACTGGGATCTGATGGCCGGCGAGTTCGCCGCCGAGGGCCACCACCTGTGCGGATACGACCGCGCCGGGGTCGGTGGGAGCGACTTCGCGCCGGAGCTCCGACGTACGACCGCCGACCAGGTGACGGAGCTGGTGGCCTTGCTCGATGCCGCCGACCTGGAGGAGCCGCTCATCGTGGTCGCCCACTCCCTGGGTTCTCTGCCCGCACTCGGGCTCGTGGGTCGCGCCCCGGAGCGGGTCGCCGGTGTGGTCCTCGTCGACCCCTGGGGACCACGCGTCAGCGATGCCACCCGAGCCGCGTTGCCACCAGAGACTCCCAACGAGTCACCGGACCTGGCCGAAGAACGCCGCTCCCTTAACGACTTCATGCTCGACCCGGCCCAGAATCCGGAGCACCTCCTGCTGCAGGCGTGCAACGACGAGGCAGTGAGCCTTCTCGACAAGCCCGGTCCGGCCTTCGGTGACCTCCCGGTCATCGTCCTCCAGGCACCTCTCCCGAAGCGCCCGGCGGGGCTTCCCCGCGCCTACGACGCGGTCGCCCGCGCAGCCTGGGTCGACGCCAACGAGGAGTTCGCCGGCGAGTCGACGAACGGCACGGTCATCGAGGTCGAGGACACCGGCCACGACATCCACGTCGACCAACCCGAGGTCGTCATTGACGCTATCCGCGACGTCATGGCGGGGTAGTCAGAGTCTCAGGAGAAGGGCGCAAGCAGCGTGCGCAGCAATCCGGCCAGCCGCTGCTGGTCGCGGGCGGGCAGGTCGGCGAGCAGCTCGCGCTCGGCCTCGAGCAGGGCGGCGAACGCGCCGTCGACGGCGGCCTTGCCCTCTGGGGTGAGCCGGACGATGACGCCGCGCCGGTCGGCGGGATCGGGGTAGCGCTCGACGTAGCCGCGTCCGGCGAGCCGGTCCACCCGGTTGGTCATCGTGCCGCTGGTCACCAGCGTCTCGCGCAGCAGCCGTCCCGGCGAGAGCTCGTACGGCGCCCCGGAGCGGCGCAGAGCGGACAGCACGTCGAACTCCCAGGACTCGATGCCGTGCTCGGTGAACGCCTGCCGGCGGGCCAGGTCCAGGTGCCTTGCCAGGCGCGAGATCCGGCTGAAGACGGCGACCGGGGCGAGGTCGAGGTCCGCACGCTCCCGCTCCCACGCCTCGACCAGCTCGTCGACCTCGTCCCGCATGGCGGCAGCCTACCCCAGGTGTCGAGAATCTTGACATCAAGATACATGCACAGCAAGATGGCGCCATGGCGCACACCTGGGACCCCGACCGCTACCTCACCTACGCCGACGAGCGGGGCCGACCGTTCGTCGAGCTGCTCGCTCGGATCGACCAGCAGGCCCCGGCCACGGTGGTCGACCTCGGCTGCGGGCCCGGCAACCTGACCGCCCTGCTCGCCGAGCGTTGGCCGGAGGCCGAGGTCCGCGGCGTCGACGGCAGCCCCGAGATGATCGCCAAGGCTCGCGCGTCCCACCCTGAGATCGACTTCGAGATCGGCGACGTGCGGGACTGGCGGCCGGCCGAGCCCGTCGACGTCCTCGTCTCCAACGCCACCCTGCAGTGGGTGCCGGGCCACCTCGACCTGCTGCCCGGGCTGCTGGCCGCGGTCCGCCCCGGCGGCTGGCTCGCCTTCCAGGTGCCTGGCAACTTCGACCAGCCCAGCCACACGATCCGCACCGAGCTCGCCGGTACGCCGCCGTACGACGCACACACCGGCGAGGTCGCGGTGCCGTCGGCGCACGACGCGGCGACGTACCTCGAGGTGCTCACCCGCCTCGGCTGCGCCGTCGACGCGTGGGAGACCACGTACCTGCACGTGCTGCACGGCGAGGACCCGGTGTTCACCTGGGTCAGCGGCACCGGCGCCCGGCCCACCCTCCAAGCGTTGCCCGACGACCTCCGGCCCGGGTTCGAGGACGAGTTCAAGGCTCGGCTGCGGGCGGCGTACCCGGAGACCGACGGCCAGGTCGTGCTGCCGTTCCGCCGGGTGTTCGTGGTCGCGAGGACCGCGCAGTGAGGCTCCACCACGTCCAGGTCGCCTGCCCGGCGGGTGCCGAGCCGGAGGCACGCCGGTTCTACGCCGAGGGGCTCGGGATGACCGAGGTCGAGAAGCCTGCCGCCCTGCGCGGTCGAGGCGGCGCCTGGTTCCGCGCCTTCGACGCCGAAGGCTCCGTCACGGCCGAGATCCACGTCGGCGTGGAGGAGCCGTTCGTCCCCGCGCGGAAGGCGCATCCCGCCCTGTTGCTCGACTCGATAGCGCAACTGGACCGTACCGGAGCCCGACTGGACCAGTTGGGCTTCGACATCGACGAAACAGAGCGTCACTCCTTACCCGGATACGAGCGCTTGCACGCCTTCGACGGTCACGGCAACAGAGTGGAGATTCTTGTCTTCCACGGCCGATAGATTGCCCGTAACCCTGGGTACCCCAGGGCGTTGTGGTGGCAACTCGTCGGAGGGGGATTCCGATGTCCGAAGTGCTGACCGCCTCACCAGCCGTGGTGAATCGTCTGAAGCGCGCGCAGGGTCAACTGACCGGCGTTCTACGCATGATTGAAGAGGGAAGGGACGTCGACCAGATCGTCCATCAGCTCAAAGCGGTCTCCTCCGCGATCGACCGGGCGGGCTTCGCCATCCTGGTCGTGCAGCTCAAGGAGGCGGTCGAAGAAGTGGGCGACGACGCCGAGGCGCACGTCGCGCAGCTCGAGCGTCTTTTCCTGTCGCTGGCCTGACGCCTGCCTGACGGCGTGACGCTGGCTACATCCGCGTGCCGCCGAAGTTACCCGTAGGTAGCATCGACGCATGTCTCAGGTCCTCTCGATGTGGAAGCGGCTCAGCGGGTTCCCCGTGCTCGGGCCGGTCGTCGGCACCCGCGTGTTCTCGTTCGCCTTCGGCCAGCGGGCGCCGTACTTCGGCTCGATCCACCCGCGCTTCACCGAGATCCGGCCCAACCACGCCGAGCTGGTGATCCCCAAGCGCCGCGGCGTGAAGAACCACATCGGCACCGTGCACGCGATCGCGCTCTGCAACGGGCTGGAGGCGGCGATGGGCGCGCTCGCCGAGGCCAGCATCCCCAGCGACAAGCGGTGGATCCCCAAGGGCATGGAGGTCAGCTACACCGCCAAGGCCACCAGCGACATCACCTGCGTCGCGGAGACCGACCCCGAGCAGTGGACCTCCGAGAATCCCGACCTGCCGGTGCGGGTCAAGGGCGTCCGCGACGACGGCACCGTGGTGATCGAGGGCGAGATCCGGCTCTGGGTCACGGAGAAGAAGTAGCTACTCGCAGGAGTCGAGCTCCGGCGGCTCGGGGGTCTCCACCTCGGCCATGCCGAGCGTCGTGTCGAACGCCTCGGCCCAGCTCCCGTCCTCGAAGGACCGCTCGAGCACCTCGTTGAGGAACTCGCACGTGCCGTCGGCGTCCTTGGGATAGCCGATGCCGTACCGCTCCTCGGAGAACGGCTCGCCCACGACCCGGAACAGGTTGGGCCGCTGCGCGGCGTACCCGAGCAGGATCGCGCCATCGGTGGTGACCGCGTCGACCTCGTCCTCGCGCAGCTGGTCCACGCACTCGGAGTACGTCGTGAACCCGACCGGGTCCGCGGCGTACTCAGTCACGACGCGGTCCAGCGATGTCGAGCCCTTGACCGAGCACACCTTCCGACCGGCCAGGTCGCCGGGCCCGGTGATCACGTCCTCGTCCTCGACGCGGATCAGCAGCTGCTGCCCGGTGGTGAAGTAGGGCCCGGCCTGGCCGACCAGCTCGCGGCGTTCGTCGGTGATGGAGTACGACGCCACGACCAGGTCGAACGAACCGCCCTCGAGCAGCTGCTCGCGGGACTCGGACACCGCCTCCACCCAGGTGATGTTCTCCTCCTCGATGCCGAGCCGGTCAGCGATGATCCGGCCGATCTCGATGTCGAAGCCGTCGGGAGCGTCGGCGCCCGGCGGTCGCAGGCCGACCCCGGGCTGGTCGTACTTGACCCCGATCCGGATGGTGCCGGCCTCGGCGAGGTCCTGGGGGACGCCGGTCAGCTCGATCTGGTCCTCGTCCTTGCCGCCGTCGTCGTTGCACCCGGCGAGCGGGAGGACCAGCAGCAGTGCGGCCGTGAACGCCGTCAACCTGGTCCGAGAGAGCACGGGCGCCATCATCGCAAACGCCTGCCCTTGCCGGTGCGTTGACCGGACGAGGGCGGCCGTAGTGGCCACCCCCGCCGCGGTGATCGGGTGGCGCGACCATCCAGCTGTTGGTCGCACGTACCACTCCAACGACGAACGGGACCACGCGGCTACGGCTCAGCCGGCGGGGACGACCTGGTCGACCGCCTCCACGTCGACCTTTCCGCCCTGGGCGCGGCTCACCCGGGCCTCCACCCAGACCGCCAGGCGGGACAACGCGTAGTTGATGACGATGAACATGAGGCCGATCATGAAATAGGTCTGGATCGGGTTGTCGAGGACCAGGGCGATCTGGTTGCCGCGGTCGAGCAGCTCGATGTACAGCCCGATGATCGCGGCCAGTGACGTGTCCTTGAGGATCACCACGAGCTGGCTGATCAGCGCGGGCAGCATGATCCGGAAGGCCTGGGGGAGCAGCACCGTTCGCATCACCTGTCCCTCGGTCATCCCGATCGCGCGAGCGGCCTCCCCCTGACCCGCCGGTAGCGAGGCGACCCCGGCCCGCAGGATCTCGGCGATGATCACTGAGTTGTAGAGGGTCAGACCGAACACGAGGTACCAGAGGCCGTCGACACCGGGCAGCACGCTCACGTCCACGCCGAGCTCCACGAACGCCCGCCAGACGAAGACGATGGTGATGATCACCGGCAGGCCACGGAACAGCTGGATGAACAGGCTGATCGGGATCCGGGCGATGCGGCCGAGCATCATCCGGGCTGTTCCCAGGACGACTCCCACGACGAGGGAGAGAGCGATCGCGAGGCCGGCGGCCGTCAGCGTCGCTATCGCGCCCTTGCGGATGAGGTTCCACACCAGCGGGAACTCTTCGGACGACGGGTCGAGCCACGGGTCCCACAGCTCCGCCTCGAACTGCCCCTCCTTGTCGAGGCGACGGATGACGAGGTAGACCAGCACCGCGATGAGGATGAGGGCGATGACGGTGCCGATCCGTGCCCGGCGTCGCGCCTTGGGGCCCGGTTCGTCGTAGAGGACCGAGGTCATCGTGCGATCGCCACCTTTCGCTCGACGAGGCTGAGGAGGAAGCCCGCGGTCAGCGTGATCATGAGGTAGCCGATGGCGACGCCGGTCAGGACGGGTATGTAGGCGTAGCCCTGGGAGCTGGTCAGGTTCCTGCCGACGCTGTAGAGGTCCTGCCCGACTCCGAACGCGCCGACAACGGCGGAGTTCTTGAACATCGCGATCATCACGCTGCCGACCGGCGGCACCGAGCTGCGGAACGCCTGCGGCAGCACCACCTGACCGAGTGTCTGCGAGAACGTCAACCCGATCGCCCGGGCCGCCTCTGCCTGGCCCGCGGAGACCGAGTTGATTCCGGAACGCACTGCCTCACACACGAACGCGGAGGTGTAGATGATGAGCCCGGCGACGCCGAAGAAGTAGTAGCTGCGGTTGATACCGATCTCGGGCAGTCCGAAGGCGAAGAAGAACAGAACGATCGTCAGTGGACAGTTTCGGATGACGTTCACCCACGCGGTGCCGAACCAGCGAAGGGAGGCGACCGGGGAGACCCGGCACCCCGCGATGACCGTGCCGAGCGCGAGCGATCCGACCAGGCCCCACAGGCAG
Organism: uncultured Actinomycetota bacterium; assembly: GCA_963779635.1. GTDB lineage: Bacteria > Actinomycetota > Actinomycetes > Propionibacteriales > Nocardioidaceae > Nocardioides. Next base: position 17,310 of record CAVZZC010000002.1, read on the forward strand.
ATGCCCAGCGAACGCAGGAAGCCCGACCAGTACAGGTCGAGGTTCTCGGTGACTGCCTCCACCGTGCCTCTTTCGAGTCAGGCGGTCGCGGTGGCGCAAGGTGCGCCACCGCGACCGGTGTTGGATCTGATCAGACGCACGGAGCGGGCTCGGGCAGCTCCGGGTCCTCGGTGCCCTCGACCTTGCCGGCGGTCGCCTCCCACGCGGCGAGGTACTCGTCCTCGTTGTCAGCCAGCGTCTCGTTGATGAACTCGCAGAACTCGGTGTCGCCCTTGGCGATGCCGATGCCGTAGGGCTCCTCGGTGAACTGCTCTCCGACGAGCTTGAACGCGCCGTCGGACTCGCCCACGTAACCCGCGAGGATCACGTTGTCGGTGGTGACTACGGAGACCTGGTCCTGCTCGAGCGCCTTGACGCACTTGTCGTAGAGGTCGAACAGCACCAGCTGGTCGGGGCTCGCGAGGTACTGCCTGATGTTCTCGGAGGGTGTGGAGCCCTCGGCCGAGCAGACCTTGTCATCGGGGTGCTCGGCTATGTCCTCCGGAACCTCGAAGTCGTCGTTGTCGGCCTTCGTCATCAGCATCTGGCCGGCCACGTAGTAGGGCCCGGCGAACGTGATCCGCTGGGCGCGCTCCTCGTTGATGGTGTACGTCGCCACCACCATGTCGACGTCACCGTCCTCGATGACCTGCTCACGAATGTCGGAGGGCGTCTCCTTCCACTCGATGTCGTCCTCCGAGAGGCCCATGGCCCCGGCGATGATCTTGGCGACCTCGACGTCGAAGCCTTCGGGCACGTCCTCGAGGTTGAGCAGACCGAAGCCCGGCTGGTCGAACTTGGTGCCGATTGTCATCTTGCCGGCCTCTTGGATCTCGGCCATGGTCGTTCCGGCGTCGAACTCTGCGTCCTCCACCACCTCGGGATCGCTACCTGAGTCGTCGTCATCCCCGCATGCGGCAAGGGTGCCGGCGAGGATGAGCGCGGCGGCCGCGGCCTGGAACTTTCGCAAACGCATTCAGTTTCTCCTTAGTGTTTGAGGATCTTGCCGAGGAAGTCCTTGGCGCGATCACTCTGAGGGTTGGTGAAGAACTGTTCGGGAGTGTTCTCTTCGCCGATCGCGCCGTCGGACATGAACACGACTCGATCCGCTGCGGTCCGGGCGAAGCCCATCTCGTGGGTGACGACGATCATCGTCATGCCGCGCTCGGCGAGATCGACCATCACGTCGAGCACTTCCTTGATCATCTCCGGGTCGAGGGCGGACGTCGGCTCGTCGAAGAGCATCACCTTCGGGTCCATGGCCAGCGCCCGCGCGATGGCGACGCGCTGCTGCTGGCCGCCGGACAGCTGGGCGGGGAACTTGTCCGCCTGCGCTTCGATGCCCACCCGCGCGAGGAGCTCACGACCACGCTTCTGCGCGTCCGCCTTGCTCTTGCCGCGCACCTTGATCGGGCCGAGCGTGACGTTCTCGAGGATCGTCTTGTGGGCGAAGAGGTTGAAGCTCTGGAACACCATCCCGACCTCGGCCCGTAGCTGCGCCAGGGCCTTGCCCTCTTCCGGCAGCGGCTGCCCGTCGAGTGTGATCGTGCCCTTCTGGATGGTCTCCAGCCGGTTGATCGCCCGGCACAGCGTGGACTTGCCCGAGCCCGAAGGCCCGATCACCACGACCACCTCGCCGGTCTTCACGGTGAGGTTGATGTCCTGCAGGACGTGCAGGTCCCCGAACCACTTGTTGACCCCGTCAAGTACGACGAGCGGCTCACCCTTGGCGGTCCGCGGCCGTTCCTCCTCCTGCACCGTCATGCCTCGGGACCCTAGCCCCACCTAGTCACGTGGGGCTATGTCCGACACCCGACTGTGACCACGCTTGTTCGTGCGTAGACGCACGGAGGTAGGCCGGTGACAAGGAACCGTTCGCGCCCTCCCGGTGTTGCTGGCCGCCGACTTGCCTCCGTCGGCGTACGAGCCTGCAATTCGAGGCTCGCTCTTGCCGCGCCGTAGCCTTGTCCGGTCATGACGCGCACGTACGAGGTCCGCACCTACGGGTGCCAGATGAACGTCCACGACTCCGAGCGGCTCACCGGGCTGCTGGAGGACGCGGGCTATGCCGCCGCCCCCGTCGGTGAGCAGGCGGACGTCGTCGTGTTCAACACCTGCGCGGTGAGGGAGAACGCCGACAACAAGCTCTACGGCAACCTCGGGCACCTGGCGCCGGTGAAGGCAGCCAACCCGGACATGCAGATCGCGGTCGGTGGCTGCCTCGCGCAGAAGGACCGATCCACGATCACCGCGAAGGCGCCGTGGGTGGACGTCGTGTTCGGCACCCACAACATCGGGTCGCTGCCGACGCTGCTCGAGCGGGCGCGGGTGCAACAGGAGGCGCAGGTCGAGATCCTCGAGTCGCTCGAGGTGTTCCCGTCGACGCTGCCGACCAAGCGCGAGTCGGCGTACGCCGCCTGGGTGTCGATCTCGGTCGGGTGCAACAACACCTGCACGTTCTGCATCGTCCCGTCGCTGCGCGGCAAGGAGAAGGACCGGCGCCCCGGCGAAGTCCTGGCCGAGATCCGGGCGCTGGTCGCCGACGGCGTCAGCGAGGTGACGTTGCTGGGCCAGAACGTGAACAGCTACGGCGTGGAGTTCGGCGACCGCCAGGCGTTCTCGAGGCTGCTCCGCGCGTGCGGGGAGATCGAGGGACTGGAGCGGGTGCGGTTCACGTCGCCGCATCCCGCCGAGTTCACCGACGACGTGATCGCGGCGATGGCCGAGACCCCCAACGTGATGCCGCAGCTGCACATGCCGCTGCAGTCCGGGTCAGACCGGATGTTGCGTGCGATGCGGCGTTCCTACCGGCAGAGCAAGTACCTCGGCATCATCGACCGGGTCCGCGCCGCGATGCCCGAGGCGGCGATCACCACCGACATCATCGTGGGCTTCCCGGGCGAGACCGAGGAGGACTTCCAGGCCACGCTGGACGTCGTGAGCGCCGCGCGGTTCTCTGGCGCTTACACGTTCCAGTACTCCAAGCGACCCGGTACGCCGGCGGTCGACCTGCCCGACCAGGTGCCGCCCGACGTGGTCAAGGACCGCTACCAGCGGCTGGCCGCCCTGGTCGACGACATCGCCTGGTCGGAGAACAAGGCGCTGATCGGGCGCCGGGTCGAGCTGATGGTGAGCGAGGGTGAGGGCCGCAAGGACGCCGCCACCCACCGGCTCTCCGGCCGCGGCCCCGACAACCGGCTGGTGCACTTCGCCGTGCGCGACGAGCAGGTGCGGCCCGGCGACATGGTCACCGTCGAGATCACGAAGGCTGCGCCGCACCACCTGGTCGCGGACGGCCCGGTGCTCGCCGTACGTCGTACCCGCTCCGGCGACGCGTGGGAGGGACGTCAGGCCACGCCCGCGGGGGTCGCGCTCGGGATGCCGACGCTCGGCGTACCGGCACCGCTGCCGGACGCTGCCGCCTGCCGCTGAGTCAGGCCGCGCCGGCCGCTGCCGTGACGGCCATGTCGCACTCAGTGCAGACCCACGCCTCGGCGTCGACGGGGAGGAACAGGGTCTCGGTCCCGCAGTCGGGACAGAGCCGCTCCTCACCCAGGAGCATCAGCTCGTCCATGACCCGACCATGGCACGCCGGGTGGGCCGCGCGGACTAACGTTCGCGGCATGTCGCGCGCATTCCTCGACCTGCACGTCCCCGGCTCCCCGCTCCTCATGCCGAACGCATGGGATGCCGGGTCCGCCAAGATCCTCGCCTCGCTCGGCTACGCCGCGGTGGCCACCACCAGCAGTGGGTACGCCGCCACGCTCGGCCGCTTCGACGGCGACGTCGGCCGGGAGGAGGCGATCACCCACGCGGGCGAGCTCGCCCAGGCGGTGGAGGTGCCGGTCTCCGCCGACATGGAGAACGGCTTCGCCGACGAGCCGCGTCGGGTCGCCGAGCTCATTGCGGCGTCGCGCGACGTCGGCCTGGCCGGGGCGTCCATCGAGGATCACCAGCCCGGCGCCGACCACCCGATCTACGACTCCACCCTCGCCCAGGAGCGGATCGTGGCCGCCGCGGAGGCGTCCGGCGACCTGGTGCTGACGGCACGCTGCGAGAACCACCTCTACGGCGTCGCCAACCTCGACGACACCATCGCCCGGCTGCAGGCCTACCAGGAGGCCGGGGCCGACGTGCTCTACGCGCCCGGCCTCACCGAGATCGACGGCATCCGGACCCTGTGCTCAGAGGTGGATCGCCCGGTCAACGTGCTGCTCCTCAAGGGTGGCCCGACCCCCGCCGAGCTCGCCGAGGCCGGGGTCGCGCGGATCTCGGTTGGCGGCACCTTCGCCTGGAACGCCCTCACCGGCCTGGTCGAGGCCGCCCGCGAGCTGCTCGCCGGGGAGACCGGCTTCCTCGAGCGCGCGCAGGCCGGCCGCGAGGTCATCGACGACGCGTTCCGCTGAGTTCGCGGCTTGTAACACGCCGTCCACTGCACTACCTGACCGCTGCAACGGCCTGGGAGATGGGCTAACGGCGTGTTACATGAGGGATCGGCCGCGCACGGAGGAACCCGACTACGAGTCGGAACGCGGGTCCAGGCTCGGGTAGTCGGCCTTGGGCTCGAGGCCCTCGGGGTTGATCTCCTCGCCCCCGGGTGACTGCTCGGGCGGGGTCTCGGCGTCCGGGTCGGGCTCGGCCACGCTGGTGTCGCGGACGCCGGTGGGGGCGCTGGGCTGACCGGGGCCGGCGTGGCCCTCGCGGCCACTGCTGACGCCGATGTCGCCGGACACGTCCTGGTCGGACTCGGTCACGTCGTAGTCGTTGTCGTTGGTCATGCCGGCGACTCCTCCTCGGGCTCGGTATCGGTGTCGCCCTCCTCGTCCTCGGTCGCCTCGGTCGAGGTGTCCTCCATCTGTTTCATCTCGTCGGGGAGCGCGTCCTCGACCGCAGGGTTGTCCCGGGGGTCCATGTCGCGCGGGTGGGGGTTCGCCTCGGCGCGCTCGCCGTCGACCCCGTCCGCCTCGTCGACGGCGTCGACGCCGCCGGGGTTGGGCTCGCCCGGCTCGATCTCCGGCTCGGGCTGTGGCCCGAGATCCTTGCCTGTCATCCGTTGCCTCTCAGAAGCCGAACGTGGAGTACGCCGTAGCGGTACCCGATCTGAGCCGCCGCAGCACCTCCAGCTCGTGCGGGACCACCGGATCCGGCAGCTCCTCCAGCGGGTACCAACGCAGGTCGGCGCACTTCTCCGACTCGACGATGCGCGGCTCGCCGGACCAGTGCCGGGCGGTGAAGAAGAAGTCGATCCGCTCGTCGATCGGGTCCCTGTGCTGCGTGCGCTGCATCGCGGTCACGAACTCCAGGTCGAGGGCGCTGACCCCGATCTCCTCGGCCGCTTCGCGGTGGATGGCGTCGACCGCGGTCTCTCCACGCTCCACGTGCCCGGCAGCGGCGGCGGCCCAGTGGTCGTCCATGTAGCCGGTGTTCTGTCGAAGCTGCAGCAGCACCTCCGGCCCGGCCGCCCCGTCGCGCAACAGGAACACGTACGACGCCGGCACGACCACGAACCGGTCGGTCACTGCGACGGCTGGTCCAGCGACGTCTCGGCGTTCTCCTCCTGGACGTCGCCCTCCTCGTCCGTCTGATCGTGCTCGTCGGGGAGCTCGTCCTCGTGCTCGCCCGGCGGCGGCCCCTCGGAACCGTGCTGGGTCACTTGATGTCGTCGTCCTTGCCGTCGAGCTTGTCGAGCGCGTCCTTCGCCTTGTCGGCGCCGGAGTCGATCTTGTCGCTGTGCTTGCCGCCGGTCTTCTGGTCCGCGGTGTCGGCCACCTTGTCGATGCCGTCGGCGACCTTGTCGCCGTGCTTGTCGACGGCGTCGCTCGCCTTGCCTCTGAGCTTGTCCAAGAATCCCATGTCACCCTCCGGGTTGGTGTGGCGTGCAGGATCGCCACACTAGACCTCATGGCCGTCCCGATCGTGGCAGTCGTGGGCTTCACCGCCTCCGGCAAGTCCGAGCTATCGCTCGATCTCGCGGAGCGGCTAGGCGGCGAGATCGTGAACACCGACGCCATGCAGGTCTACCGCGGCATGGACATCGGTACGGCGAAGCTGCCGCCCGCCGAGCGCCGCGGCATCCCGCACCACCTGCTCGACCGGCTGTCGGTGCGGGAGCCGGCGACGGTGGCCGAGTTCCAGTCCTGGGCGCGCGACGTCTCCGCTCGACTGCGCGGGAGTGGCACGGTCCCGGTCCTGGTCGGCGGCTCCGCGCTCTACGCCCGCGCGATCCTGGACCGCTTCGAGTTCCCGGGCACCGACGAGGAGGTGCGCGCCCGCTGGGAGGCCGAGCTCGAGTCAGTGGGCGCACCCGCGCTGCACCTTCGGCTGGCCGACCTCGACGCCGAGGCCGCGGCAAACATCCGCCCCGACAACGGTCGCCGCATCGTCCGCGCGCTCGAGGTCGTCGAGATCACCGGCCGACCGTTCAGTGCTTCCCTCCCGCACCTCGAGTACGTCGACCCGCTCAGCCTGCAGATCGGGCTCGCCATCGACCGGCCCACCCTGGACGCCCGGATCGAAGAGCGGGTGGCGGCGATGTTCGCGGCCGGTCTCGTGGGCGAGGTCGAGCGCCTCCTCGACGAGGGGCTGGCCGAGGGCCGCACCGCCTCGCGTGCGATCGGCTACCGCGAGGTGATGGCCCATCTCGCCGGTGAGCTCACCCTCGACGAGGCCAGGGAGCGCACGGTGATCGCCACCCGGCAGTTCGCGCGCCGCCAGGACTCGTGGTTCCGCAAGGACCCGCGGATCCACTGGATCCCTTGGGACCAGCCGGCCCGCGCGGAGCGCGCCGAGGCCCTGGTGCGCAAGATCGGTCAAGCCGACCGGCGCTGACCCTTGTCAGACTGGACCCATGACCGAGCAAGGGCGCGACCGGCTGCGGGAGCTGCTGGACGCCGTACTCGACGAGGAGCACCAGAACCTCACCGAGATGGCCGGCGGCGCCTACTCCTCGCCGTACCACTTCACCCGGAGGCTGACCCGCGACGCGGGCGAGCCGCCCGTCGCGATGCGGCGCCGGGTGATGCTCGAGCGCGCGGCCTGGCAGGTCCGGCACGGCATGTCGGTCACCGACGCGGCGTTCGCGGCCGGATACGAGTCGGTCGAGGGCTTCAGCCGGGCGTTCGCGAAGGCGTTCGGGCATCCGCCGAGCGGGCTGCCGACGGAGACCAGCCACTGGCTGCCGGCGCCGAACGGCATCCACTTCCACCCGCCCATGTCCCTGTGGGTACACAGCAAGGAGCAGCCGATGAGCCCGCTCACCCAACAGCTCGTCCAGCACGACCTCGACGACACGAGAGAGCTGCTGGACCAGGCCAAGCAGCTGCCCGACGACGACTACCGGGCCGACCGCCTGCCCGGCCACCACGTCACCGGCTGGGACGGCGAGGAGGCGTCGGTCTGCACGGTTCTCGAGCACCTGATCTTCACCAAGGAGGTCTGGCTCGCCGCGATCGAGGGCGCGGAGTTCCCGGCCGAGCGTGGCGACGACCCGGGGACGCTGATCGAGCGGCACGACGCGGTCGCGCCACGCTGGCTCGGAACCGTCCGCGACATCGACCGCCGCGGTGGCTGGGACGACCGGCTGATCGACGCGCTGTGCGACCCGCCCGAGAGCTTCGTGATGAGCAGCGTGATCGCGCACGTGATCACCTACGCCGCCCACCGCCGGCAGCTCGCCCGGCACCTGATCCGCGCCGGGGGCCACGAGACAGACGACGGCGACCCGATCAACTGGCTACGCCGCGAACGAGGAGAGGACACCGGACCGTGAAGCGCAGCGTCTTCTACACCGCCACCACGCTCGACGGCTACATCGCCGACGAGAACGACTCGCTCGACTGGCTGTTCGTCCAGGACCAGGACAAGGACGGCCCGCTCAACTACGACGCGTTCATCGAGGACATCGGCGCGATCGTGATGGGGCGGACGACGTACGAGTGGGTCCTCGCGCACCTGGAGAAGACGGGCGAGACGTGGTCCTACACCCAGCCCTGCTTCGTGTTCACGCACGCCGACCTGGAGCCGATCGCCGACAACGTCGAGTTCGTCTCCGGGAAGCCCGACGAGCACTACGAGGCCATCGCCGCGGCGGCGGGGGACCAGGACATCTGGGTCGTCGGCGGCGGAGACCTGGCCGCGCAGTGGGCCGAGGCGGGCCTGCTCCAGGAGCTGATCGTCTACATCGCGCCGGTGACGCTCGGCGCCGGCCGACCGCTCTTCCCGCGGCGCTTCGACCTGCGCCTGGTCGAGCTGGCGCAGAACAAGTCGTTCGCCTGCGCGAGGTACGAGGTCGTCGCTCCGCGCACCTGAGTAACGTTTCCGGGCATGGCCCTCGAGCTCGGGATTGTTGCGGCGCCGTCCAACCTCGGACTCCGGCCACCGGTGCCCGGCGCCGTGCCCGGCACGGCCAAGGCACCAGAAGCCCTCCGCGAGGCCGGCCTCCACGAGCAGCTCGGCAAGCTCGGCGCGCGCGAGTTCGGCGTCGTCCTCCCGGAGCGGTACGTCGACGACGCGGACGACGCCGTTCCTCGCCTGCGCAACCAGGACGCGATCATCCGGCACGCACGTGCCCTGGCCGAACGGCTGGACGTCGTGCGAGCAGCGGAGCGTCGGCCGCTGGTGCTCGGCGGCGACTGCGGGCTGCTCGTGGGCGCCGGCCTGCACCTGCGCCGAAGCGGTCGATACGGGCTGGTGCACATCGACGGCCACACCGACTTCCGCCACCCGGGCAACAGCCCGGTGTGCCACGCCCTCGCGGGTGAGGACCTCGCGGCAGCGATCGGTCTGCACTGGCCCGAGGTGAGCTCGATCGACGGCCTGGCGCCGTACTTCCGTCCCGAGGACACGGTCCACGTCGGCTGCCGCGACGACGACGACTACCTGGCGGAGGTGACCGGACTCCTCGCCGACGTCGTCCCCGCCTCGCAGGTGGCGGTGCACCCGGACCAGGTGGTCGACCGCGTACGACGCGTGGTCGGCGCACCCGGGCTGGACGGCTACTGGGTCCACCTCGACGTCGACGTGCTCGACCCCTCCGTGATGCCGGCGGTGGACTCGCCGGACCCCGGCGGCCTCGACGTCGACCAGCTCACGGCGCTGCTCCGACCCCTGACCGGATCGATGGTCGGCCTGCAGGTGTGCGTGTTCGACCCCGACCTCGACCCGGACGGCTCGCTGGCTCGCCTCCTGGCCTCGGCCCTGGTCGCCGGCCTGGACGAGACGACCCCTCCTGAGCCGGGAACCTGAGTAGCGTCACCGGGCATGGCCCTTCCCGCTCCCGCCCCTGACCGCACCGCGGTCGTCACCGGTGCCTCCTCCGGCATCGGAACCGAGATCGCTCGTGACCTCGCCCGCCGAGGCCACCGCGTGACCCTGGTGGCCCGCTCCGCCGACAAGCTCGCAGCCCTGGCCGACGAACTCACCGCGGCCGGTGGTGCCGCCGACGTGCTCGCGGCCGACCTCACCGACCGCGCCGTCCGGACCGAGCTCCTCGATCGAGTCAACGCCCTCGGCGTCACGCCCGAGATCCTGATCAACAACGCCGGACTGTCCACGCTCGGCCCGGTCAGCAAGGCCGATCCCCAGGCTGAGATGGCGATGGTCGAGCTCGACGTCGTCGCCGTCGTCGACCTGTGCACCCGGTTCCTGCCGGGCATGGTCGATCGCGGCCGCGGGGCGGTGCTCAACGTCGCGTCCACGGCGGCGTTCCAACCGCTGCCCGGCCAGGCGGCGTACGCCGCGGGCAAGGCGTTCGTGCTGTCCTACACGCACAGCCTGATCGGCGAGCTGCGCGGCACCGACGTGACCGTGACCGCGCTCTGCCCGGGACCGGTGAAGACGGCGTTCGGCGCCACCGCCGGGTTCACCGAGGAGCAGGAGGACAACTCGCTGCCCTCGATCATGTGGGTCAGCGCCGAGGAGGTCGCCGAGGCCGCGGTCGCCGGGCTCGACAAGGGCCGCTCGGTGGTGATCCCGGGGATGGCCAACCGGGTGAGCGCGTCGTTCGCCCAGGTCACCCCGCGGTCGCTGCTGGTCCCGATCCTGGCGAAGCAGCACCCCGGCCTGCACTGACGTTCGATTCGGGCTCTCGACACCATCGCCCGACCGGATGCATGGTGGGAACACCGCGTTCTCGGGAGGAATCATGCGTCGTCGTTCGATCTCATTCGTGCTGGCCGGCTCGCTCGCGCTCACCCTGTCGCTGAGCGTCACGAGCAGCACCGGCGTAGCGACACCGACCCAGCCGGACAACGCGGGTGCCGCGGGTCCGCCCAAGAACGCCACAGCGGTCGGGAAGGGCGGCGCGGTCACCTCGGTCGACCCGAACGCCTCCCGGATCGGGCTGAGGGTGCTGAAGAACGGCGGCAACGCGGTCGACGCGGCGGTGGCCACCGCCGCGGCGCTGGGCGTGGCCGAGCCCTACAGCGCCGGCGTCGGCGGTGGCGGCTACTTCGTCTACTACGACGCGAAGTCCGGCCGAGTGAGCACCATCGACGGCCGCGAGACCGCACCGCGCGCGATGCCGAACGATGCCTTCATCGACCCGGAGACCGGCGAGCCGTACGCCCCGTTCACACCCAACCTGGTCACCAGCGGGGTGTCGGTCGGGGTGCCTGGCACCCCCGCCACCTGGACCACCGCGCTGAACAAGTGGGGCTCCAAGCGGCTGCAGAGGGTGATCGAGCCGGCCGCTCGGCTGGCTGAGCGCGGGTTCGTGGTCGACGAGACCTTCCGTCAGCAGACGGAGGACAACGAGGAGAGGTTTGCGGCGTTCACCTCGAGCAGGTCGCTGTTCCTGCATGGCGGCCTGCCCGAGGTGGGCGCGCGCTTCAAGAACCCCGCTCTCGCCCGCACCTATCGTGCGTTCGCCAAGGACCCGCACCTCTTCTACCGCGGGAAGATGACCGGCGAGATCGTCGACGTCGTCCGGCGCCCACCGGTCACCGAGAAGACCACGCTGCCGGTGCCCGCGGGGTTCATGAGCCGCCGCGACCTGCGTGACTACTCCGTGCGCAACCAGCGGCCGACCTCGTTCGACTACCGCGGCTACAAGGTGTTCGGCATGGCGCCGTCGTCCAGCGGCGGCACCACGGTGGGCGAGGCGCTCAACATCCTCGAGAACTACGACATCGCCGGCATGGACGACGCCGACGCGCTGCACCACTACCTCGAGGCCAGCGCCCTGGCCTTCGCCGACCGGGGTGCGTACGTCGGCGACCCGGCGTACGTCGACGTGCCGGTGCGCGACCTGCTCTCCCAGAAGTACGCCGACGAGCGGGCCTGCCTGATCGACGACGAGGAAGCGCTCACCAAGCCGCTCGAGGCCGGCGACGTGACGTCGTACGACGGGGAGTGCGACGCGCCCGTGGACGACGGCGCGGCCGAGTCGGACACCGAGGGCATGTCGACGACGCACCTCACCGCGACCGACCGCTGGGGCAACGTAGTGGCCTACACGCTCACCATCGAGCAGACCGGTGGATCGGGCATCGTGGTGCCGCGGCGCGGGTTCCTGCTCAACAACGAGCTCACCGACTTCTCCGCGGTCTTCGACGAGGAGGACCCGAACCGGATCCAGCCCGGCAAGCGGCCGCGCAGCTCGATGTCGCCGACGATCGTGCTGCGCCACGGCAAGCCGTTCCTGGCGCTCGGCTCGCCCGGCGGCTCGACGATCATCACCACGGTGCTGCAGATCCTGTTCAACCGGCTCGACCGGGGAATGACGATCGAGGAGGCGATCGCCGCGCCGCGGGCCTCGCAGCGCAACACCGCCACGGTGACCTCCGAGCCGCCGTTCATCGACGCCTACGAGGACCTGCTCGCGCCGTACGGCCATGTGCTGGTGAAGTCCGGCGACGAGTTCACCCCGCTGGCCGAGATCGGCGCCGCCACCGGCATCGAGTTCGGCCCGAAGGGGCGCCTCATCGCGGTGTCCGAGCCGGTACGCCGCGGTGGCGGCTCGGCCCTGGTCGTGCGACCTCGGTAGCGCGCGCCGTACCGTAGAGGAGTGACCCAGACCCCGACGCAGTACGCCGAGATCAGCACCACCGAGGAGCTCGTCGAGCTGCTCGGTGAGCCGCACCAGCGGGCTCGTGACAAGGAGCGCACCGAGCTGCTCCCGGTCGACCGCGACTGGCTGGCGGCGTCGCCGTTCTGCGTGCTGGCGACGACCGATGCCGAGGGCAACACCGACGCCTCGCCCAAGGGCGACCCGGCGGGGAGCCTGGTGCACGTCATCGACGACCGGACCATCGCGATCGCCGAGCGGCCCGGCAACCGGCGCGCCGACGGCTACCAGAACATCCTCGCGAACCCCCACGTCGGACTGCTCTTCGTGATCCCCGGCCGAGGCGACACGCTCCGGATCAACGGCACGGCCCGGCTGGTGCGCGAGGCGCCGTTCTTCGACGAGATGGTGGTCAAGGGCCACCGGCCGTTGCTCGCCGTGGTCGTCGACGTCGAGCAGGTCTTCTTCCACTGCGCGAAGGCGTTCCTGCGCTCGGGGCTCTGGAAGCCGGAGACCTGGGACCCGGAGGCCGCGGTGCCGAAGCGGGCGGACATCGCGAAGGCGGTCGAGGGCGACCCGCGCAGCGACGCTGAGCTGGAGGAGTACTACAAGCCCGAGAACTACAGCAAGGGCCTCTATGGGTGACTACCCCTTCCTCAAGGGTCACGGCACGGAGAACGACTTCGTGCTGCTGCCCGACCACGACCGGTCGCTGCACGGGGAGCTGAGCCCCGAGCGGGTGCGGGCGCTGTGTGACCGCCGGGCCGGCATCGGCGGCGACGGCGTGCTGCGGGTCGTGCGTGAGGGTGACGGCTGGTTCATGGACTACCGCAACTCCGATGGCTCGGTCTCGGAGATGTGCGGCAACGGGATCCGGGTGTTCGCGCTGCACCTCGCGCAGGAAGGCCTGGTCGACCCCTCGCAGCCGGTCCCGATCGGCACCCGCGACGGGGTCAAGGTGCTGACCTTCGACGGCGACCTGATCACCGCCGACATGGGCACCCCGAAGGTGCTCGGCGAGACAACGGTGTCGGTCGGGTCCGCGTCCTGGGAGGCGCGGCACGTCGACATGGGCAACCCGCACGCGGTGGCGTTCGTGTCCTCGCTGGACGAGGCGGGGTCGCTGCTCGAGCAGCCAGCGTACGACGCCGGGCTCTACCCCCAGGGCGTGAACATCGAGTTCGTGGTGCGCCGCGGCGACGCGCACATCGCGATGCGGGTGCACGAGCGCGGCTCCGGCGAGACCCGCTCCTGCGGCACCGGCGCCTGCGCGGCGATGGTCGCGGCGGCGCTCGCCGACGGCGCGGCCCGCGACACGGCGTACCGCGTCGACGTGCCGGGCGGCACCCTCCAGGTCACCTGGACCGCCGACGACCGGGTGCTGCTCACCGGGCCCGCTGAGATCGTGGCGCGGGGGACGATGTCGCTGTAGCCGGGGAGCGGTGACTTGTGGTCGCTTTCCCGGGGCCAAACCGACCACAGCTCACCGCCCGACCGCCCCGGCCCACCCACCCCGACCACCCACTACGCTCCCGCGCATGGAACTCACCGGATCATCTGCCATCGTCACCGGCGGCGCGTCGGGCATCGGCGCCGCGGTCGCGCGCCAGCTCGCCGCCCGCGGCGCCACCGTGGTGGTGGCCGACCTGCAGGCCGACAAGGGCGAGGCGCTCGCCGAGGAGATCAAGGGCGTGTTCGCCCAGGTCGACGTCACCGACACCGACCAGATCGGTGCCGCCGTCAACGCCGCCGCCGAGATCGCGCCGATCCGGGCGGTCGTCAACTCCGCCGGCATCGGCTGGGCCCAGCGCACCATCGGCCGCGACGGGACCATCGAGTCCGCGCACGACCTGGGCGCCTTCACCAAGGTCATCCAGATCAACCTGATCGGCACCTTCGACATGGTCCGCCAGGCCGCCACCGCGATGAGCCACAACGAGCCCGACGACGACGGGTGCCGCGGGGCGATCGTCAACCTGGCCAGCGTGGCCGCGTTCGACGGCCAGATCGGCCAGGCGTCGTACTCCGCTTCCAAGGGCGGCGTGGTCGGCATGACCCTGCCGGTCGCCCGCGACCTGTCCGCCGCCGGCATCCGCCTCAACACCGTGGCTCCCGGCCTGATCGACACCCCGATCTACGGCGAGGGGCCGGACTCGGAGGCGTTCAAGGCCAAGCTCGGCGAGAGCGTGCTGTTCCCCAAGCGCCTCGGGGTGCCGGACGAGCTCGCCAGCATGGTCATCGAGTGCCTGACCAACGCCTACATGAACGGCGAGGTGGTCCGGGTCGACGGCGGCATCCGGATGCCACCGAAGTAGTCGTCAGCTCAGGTCGCGCCGCTCCTCTTCGGTGAACGCCGGCATCGGCGCGGCCGCGTCACCGGAGGCCCGGGACGTGCGCAGGTGCGAGATCTTGGCCGACGCCGAGGCCATCACCTCCTGGCTCTTGCCCCGCCCGTAGGTGACCGAGTGGTCGGCCCTGATACCGATGTTGCGGCCGACCTCGATCGCGTCCTGGTCGGCGCCCATGTAGAGGAACTGCCAGCCGTACTGCTCGGTCTGCTGCTCCACCAGCGACTTGATTGCGGGGTGGGTCCACTCCTGGCTGGCGTTCTCGTAGCCGTCGGTCATGATCGCGACGATCACGGTGTCGGGCCGCTGGTCCTCGGCCAGCGCCGCCAGCTTGGCGCCGGCGTCGGTGATCGACCTGCCCATCGCGTCGAGCAGGGCGGTGCTGCCGCGCGGCTGCAGCTCGAGGGCGGGTACGTCGGCGATCGGTCGGTCGGCGTAGACGACGTCGTAGTGGTTGTCGAACTGCGCCAGCGTGACCAGGCAGTCGCCGGGGGTGCGCTTCTGCTCCTCGACGAACGCCGCGAAGCCGCCCTCGGTGTCGGCCTTGATCGACTGCATGGAGCCGGACCGGTCGAGGAGGAGGTAGATGTGGGTGAGGTTCTTGTCTGTCATGTGCTGCTCCTTACGAGCTGGGTCGGCGGGGCTTGAACCGCATCGCCTGCGGCTTGGCTGCGGGGGCCGGGCGCGGGGAGCCGGCCTCGTGGTCGTACTTCGCCCGCTCCACCGCGGCAGCGGTCACTCGCCCGTCGTCGTTGGCGTAGGCGCCGAGCGTCTGGGTGCGGGCCAGCCGCGGGCCGACGGCGTTCTCCGACAGTCCGGCGCGGACGCCGGCGGATCGAAGGCTGGCCTTCCCGGTGAGCACCGCCTCCGCCATCGACTCGTCGATCAGCTCGGTGAGCCGGTCGGCGGCCTCACGCAGGTGGGGGAGCGCCTCGTCGGGCTCGAGGCCCTCGGCTGCCTCGAGCGCCTTGCGTACGGCGGCGAGCTGGTGGGGATCGGGTGTCATGCACCCAGGGTGCCGCAGAAACTGCGGAGGCGCAAGTTATGCGGATGCGCAGGTTGTGCGGATCAGTGCGGGTTGGACTTGCGGGGGTCGCCCGACCGCTTCGCTGCGCGGTCCGCAGCGGTCGGCTTGTTGCGGGCGTCCAACCAGTACCAAATCGCGGTGACGATGACCGCACCCACCAGGGACCCGATGATGCCGCTCGCCCTCAGGTCGATGCCGTCACCGGACAGCAGGCTGATCAACAGTCCGCCGACGAACGAGCCGACGAGGCCGGCCACGATCGCCTTCGTCCAGTCGATCCCGCCGTGCGATCGTCCGAGGATCAGTTGGGCACCTGCGCCGACGAGCATGCCGAACAGGATGATGCCGAGGATGAGCATGCGCTGAGCATAGCCGCGAGAGACGCTACTGATGCGGGCACAATCGAACCCGTGGCCCGACCGATCGAAGCGAGCGAGCGCGCGCACCTGCTGGACGCCGAGGGATACTCCCCGCCGATCCATCGCTACGCGCCCTCGCCGCAGCTGGCCGACGTGGTTCGGCGGCACTGGATACCGGTCTGGTCGCTGCCGCCCGGGCGGAGCACGACGCAGCGGGTGCTGCAGTACCCCGTGTGCCTGATCGTCATCGAGGCCGGCTACGCGATCCTGGTCGGCCCGACGACCGGGCTGTCCACGCGCGAGCTGACGGGCTCGGGGTGGGCGGTCGGCACGATGCTGCAGCCCGCCGCCGGCTTCACCCTGCTCGGCAGGCCGGTCGGTGAGGTCACCGACGGCGCCGTACCGCTCGAGTCGCTGCCCGCCATCGACGGCGCTCCTGCCGGTCGATGAGGAGGGGATGCTGGTCAACGCCGTCGTGGAGTACGTCGAGGGCGACTCCTCGGTGCAGCGGGTGAGCCAGGTCTGCGAGAAGTTCGCGGTCTCCGAGCGCACGCTCCAGCGGCTGCTGGCCAGAAGGGTCGGGCTGACGCCCAAGTGGCTGGTGCAGCGCCGGCGGCTGCACGAGGTGGCCGAGCGCCTGGCCGGACCCGAGCCGCCGGACCTGGCCCGGGTGGCCGTCGAGCTCGGCTACAGCGACCAGGCCCACCTGACCCGCGACTTCCGCACGGTCACCGGCCTGACCCCGGCCGCGTTCGTCAGCGAGCCCCGTCCCAGCCCTTGAGGTCGACCACCGCGTCCGCGCGATGGGCGGCGGCCTCGATCAGCCGGGCGTTCGCCTCGTCGGACCGGGCCACCCACGCGGCTGCCTCGTCCGGGGTCTTCCCGAACTCCACGTGCCGCGCCACCAGCCTCTCCAGCCGTAGCGTCTCGTCGGTGACCAGGTGCCACACCGCGTCCAGCTGGGCCCGAGCGTCCCGCCACCGAGGCTCGTCGAGCAGCAGGTAGTTGCCCTCGGTGACCACGAGCTCCGCGCTGGCGGGCACCTCGATCTGCTCCGGCACCGGCTCCTCGACCACCCGGTCGAACCCGGGCGCCCACACGGTCTCCGCCCGAGCCCGCACCTGAGCCAGCAGTACGGCGTACCCCTCCGCGTCGAACGTCTCCGGCGCGCCCATCCGGTCCCGCAGCCCGCGCCGTACGAGCTCGGCCTGCGGGAGGTGGAAACCGTCCATCGGGACCACCACCGCCCCGTCCCGGGCGGCCAGCGCGGCGGCCACGGTCGACTTGCCGACGCCCGGCGCGCCGCACAGGCCGAGCAGGCGGACGCCGTCCGGGATCGCGGGCAGATGCACGCTCGAACGTTAAGCGTTCGCGGCTCCGATGGGCCGAAACGTACGCTGGAGGTCGGATGACGAACGCACGCGACTTCGACCTGGACCAAGAACTCTCTGCCACCGACGGGTGGGAGGACGACGAGTTCGAGTCCGGCTACGCACACGAACCCGACCCCGAGGAGACCCCCGGGGACCGAGTCGACCCCACAACCGGCGCGATGGACCTCGAGGAGCGCCATCTGCTCCGCCGGGTGGCCGGGCTGCGCACCGAGCTCGAGGACATCACCGAGGTCGAGTACCGCCAGCTCCGCCTGGAGCGGGTGCTGCTCGTGGGTGTGTGGACCGAGGGCACCATCACCGACACCGAGAACTCGATGGCCGAGCTCGCCCTCCTCGCGGAGACGGCCGGCTCTGAGGTGCTCGAGGCGGTCTACCAGCGGCGGCAGAAGCCCGACCCCGCGACGTACGTCGGTCGCGGCAAGGTCGACGAGCTCCGTGAGCTGGTGATCTCCACCGGCGCCGACACGGTGATCCTCGACGGCGAGCTCGCGCCGAGCCAGCTGCGCAACCTGGAGGACCGGCTCAAGGTCAAGGTCGTCGACCGGACCGCGCTGATCCTCGACATCTTCGCCCAGCACGCGAAGTCCAAGGAGGGCCAGGCGCAGGTCGAGCTGGCCCAGCTCAACTACATGAAGCAGCGGCTGCGCGGCTGGGGCGGCCAGCTGTCCCGCCAGGCCGGTGGCCGGGTCGGCGCCGACGGCGGCGGCATCGGTGGTCGTGGCCCGGGTGAGACCAAGATCGAGACCGACCGGCGCCGGATCAACGACAAGATCGCCAAGCTCCGCCGCGAGCTGAAGTCGATGCGCGGCACCCGCGAGACCAAGCGCCGCGAGCGCCGCCGCAACAGGATCCCCTCGGTGGCGATCGCCGGCTACACCAACGCCGGCAAGTCGTCGCTGCTCAACCGGCTCACGGGCGCGGGGGTGCTGGTCGAGGACTCGCTGTTCGCGACCCTCGACCCGACCACCCGGCGTACGACCACGGCCGACGGTCGCGTCTACACGATGAGCGACACCGTCGGCTTCGTGCGACACCTGCCGCACCAGCTGGTCGAGGCGTTCCGGAGCACCCTGGAAGAGGTGGCCGAGTCCGACCTGATCCTGCACGTGGTCGACGGCTCCCACCCCGACCCCGAGGGTCAGCTCGGCGCCGTGCGCGAGGTCCTTGCCGAGATCGGCGCGGCCGACGTGCCCGAGCTGGTCGTCATCAACAAGGCCGACCTCGCCGACCCGATGGTGCTGGCCCGGCTCCGCCAGCGGGAGCCGCACTCGGTCGTCGTCAGCGCCAAGACCGGCGAGGGCATCCCGGAGGCGATCTCCGTCGTCGAGACCGAGCTGCCCCGGCCCGACGTCGAGTTCAAGGCGCTGCTGCCCTACGAGCGCGGCGACCTGATCAACCAGCTGCACCAGCACGGCGAGATCGCCTCGATGGAGCACACCGCCGACGGGACCATCGTCAGCGGTCGTGCCAACGAGGGCCTCGCCGGGGAGCTCGCGGCCTACGCCGTCTGAACCAGTTCTCGTAAATCGCTTCGCGCACGGCACCCGGTGCCGCACACTTTTGCGGTGATCCATCGGGGGACGGCACGGCTGCCTGTTGTGGCGCTGCTGTGCGCCGTCCTGCTCACCGGGTCATTGCTGGTCTTCCACATGTCCGCGATGGCCGAGGGCGCGCGGCACTGCGCCCGGTTCGCGAAGGCCGCCGACACCCGTGCCGCCGAGGACACCGGCGCCGGAGCGCACGTCTTGGTGATCGGTGACTCCTACTCCGTCGGCCTCGGCCTGGAACGCCCGGCGCGGTCCTGGCCGTCCGAGCTGGACGGCCGGGTGCACGTGGCCGGGTTCTCCGGCTCCGGCTTCAGCGAGGGTGCGAGCGGCTGCGGCGACGTGGCCTTCGCCGACCGGGTGACAGCAGCGCTCACGGGCAAGCCGGAGATGGTGGTCGTCGAGGGTGGCCTCAACGACTTCGACCAGCCCTCGGCTGAGATCACCGCCGGTTTCGATCGGATGATGCGGGCGCTGTCGGGCCAGCGGGTCGTGGTCGTCGGACCGGTGCTCGCCCCGGCGCGCTCGAGTGCGGTGCCGCGGGTCGACCGGCTGCTCGCCGGGCTCGCCGCCGAGCACGATGCGGCGTACATCCGCACCACCGGGCTGGACCTGGACTACCTCGACGACCGCCTGCACCTCACCGAGGCGGGCCACAGCCACCTCGGCAGCTACGTCGCCGACCGCGTCGCAGCGCTGGGCTGAGCGGCTCAGACCCCGATCCGGCGCCACGGCCCCCAGATCGCGAACGTCAACCCGGCCGAGGCCTGGATGTTCACGAACAGGGTCTCGCCGCTCGGGCTGAACGTGGAGCCCGCGAACTCGTCGCCGGAGCGGTCGGTACCGGTACGGCTGGTGAGCCGGTTGAGCGCGATGTCGAAGAGCTTCCCGTGGCGCGAGAGGCCGCGGATGTAGTTGTCCATCGTGTTGTCCTCACACACCACGAGCGTCCCGTGCTTGGACGTCGTGACGTTGTCGGGCAGGTCGAGGACCAGCGGACCCGGCGACTGGAACACGCAGGTGAGCTCGCGCCGCTTGATGTCGTAGGCCCACACCTGACCCGAGCCGTTGCCGTAGCCGGTATCCAGCTCCGGACCCGGGTCCGAGGGCTCGGCGGTGCCACCACCCTGGGTCGAGGTGAAGTAGACGACGCCGGAGTCGTAGGCCTGGCCCTCGAGCCGGGAGAAGCCTGCCGCGCCCTTGGCGCGACCCTGGCTGCCCACGTGCACCAGCGCGGTGTCGTTGGGCGTCGGTGCGGGCTCGCCGGGCGTGTAGTCGTACTCGACGTCGGGGTCGGGGATGTCGACCCACTCGACGTCGTACGTCGCGCCGGTGGTCTGGTGCGCCTCCAGGTGGGCGTTGTCGACGCCCTTGACCTTCAGCATCTGCAGCGTGCCGCCGTCGAGCAGCTTGCCGACGTGCTTCGGGTGCAACGGCGGCCGGTAGCGGTAGAAGCCGGACGGGAAGGCGAAGTTGTCCTCGGTGAGGTAGAGATGGCCGCCCTTGGGGTCGAACGACACCGCCTCGTGGGCGAACCGGCCGGCGTTCCGGATCGGCTTGCGCTTGGACTGGCCCTGGCCAGGGAGGTGGCTGACCGGCACCTCGAACACATAGCCGTGCGGCTTCGTCAGAGGCACGTTCGGGACGTCGGTGAAGTCGGCTCCCACGTCCGGGCCGTTGACGGTCTCCTCGCAGGTGACCCAGGAACCCCACGGCATCCGGCCGCCGGAGCAGTTCATCATCGTGCCGTTCAGGCTGGTGAACGAACGGATCACGCGTCCGGTGGGCGTCACCTGCACGGTCGTCGTACCGCTCCGCGCCATCCGGTCGTACGGCTTGCCGGGTCCGAACGCGGCACCCGGGTTGTTGACCTCGTGGTTGCGGACCAGGATCACCGTGCCTTTCGGCCCGTCGAAGGCGCCCATACCGTCGTGTCGACCGGGCAGCACTGTGCCGTCGTGGAGGGTCACGGGCGTCTCGGTGTCGGTGTCGTGGAAGGACCGGTACTTGAAGTGCTTCGGCAGATGCAGGCGCACCTTGCCGTCGCGCTCGTCCGGGATGGGGACCAGTCCCTGGGGATTGGGCGGTTCGTGCGCCCCGGCCGGCATCGCTATCAGGCCGGCGAACGGCCCGCCGACAGCGGCTCCCGCAGTGGTCTTGAGCAAGGTACGACGTTCCATGGACATGGCGCCCTCCCGGACCCGAGTTTCGATCCCCTCAACCTAAGGATCGTGGGCCCGGATGCAACCCCTATCGTGGGTAGGTGGCCAAGCCGACGCGGTGGGTGACCGACACCAAGCCGGGGCACTCGGAGTGGTACGTCGAACGCTTCCGCAAGATGGCCGCCGCCGGCGACGACCTCGGCGGCGAGGCCCGGCTGGTCGACGCGATGCTGCCGCCCCGGGCCCGGGTGCTCGACGCGGGCTGCGGCCCCGGCCGGGTCGGTGCCGTGCTGCACGACCGCGGTCACACGGTGGTCGGGGTCGACGTCGACCCGGTCCTGATCGAGGCGGCCGAGGCTGACCACCCCGGCCCGCGTTGGCTGGTCGCCGACCTCGCCGAGCTCGACCTCGCCGACGAGGAGCCGTTCGACGGCGCCGTACTTGCCGGCAACGTGATGGTCTTCCTCGCCCCGGGTAGCGAGGCCGAGGTGCTGCGCCGGGTGGCCGCACAGGTGCGCGACGACGGCTTCGTGGTGACCGGGTTCCACGTCGACCGCGAGCTCTCCCTGGACGCCTTCGACCGGGCCGTCGCCGACGCCGGGCTACGGCTCGAGCACCGGTTCGCGACCTGGGACCTGCGGGCCTGGGAGGACGCGGCGGACTTCGCGGTCAGCGTGCTGCGTCGCTTGTAACACGCCGTTAGCCCAACTACCTGACCGTTGCAGCGGTCAGGTAGTGACGCGGACAGCGTGTTACAAGCGGGCCGGCGCGACGATCAGCGTGCTGCGTCGCTGACGTCCTCCCGGATCTGGTCCAGCGGCTTTGCCTCGGTCAGCCGCCAGTGGTTGCCGAACGGGTCGCGGAACGCCGCGTCCACGCCGTAGAACCGCTCCTCGGGCTCCTCGATGAACTCCACGCCCTTCGCCTTGAGCTCGTCGTACGTCGCCCGGCAGTCGTCGGTCGCCAGGCCCCCGAGCCCCAGGTAGCCGCGGGCCATCAGGCTGCGCATCTGCTCGGCGATCGGCTCCTCGACGACCGGCGCCTCCGGGACGACCAGCATCATCGGCAGGTCGGGGTTGCCGGGCGTGTGCACGGTCAGCCAGCGGAAGCCGTCCAACACCTCGTCGAAGCTGACCTCGAAGCCGAGCACGTCGACGTAGAACTCCTTGGCCTCGTCGAGGTCGAGGACGTTGAGACAGACCAGACCGAATCCAGTGATCATGATCGGTCAGCGTAGGCGCTGACCGCGTTGACGACGGCGGACCCGAGCACGTCGGCGGCGACGTCGTGCGTCTGGCCGGGAAGCACCGTGGTGCCGGCTCCGGGGATCGCGGCCGCGGCGGCCGCCGCCGACTCGCGGAACCAGTCCGGGCTCGCCCCGCCCGACAGCACGGTGGTCGGGGCGGTGATCCGGGCCAGCGCGTCGGTCGGCAGGGCGCCATCGCCCATCGTCGCCGCGTCGTACGCCAGGGTCGGGGCGAGCGCCTCGCCCTGCGCCCAGAACGGCGACTGCCGCATCCCGGCGATCATCTCCTCCGGCAGCCCGACCAGTGTCATGAACAGCGCGACCGCGTCACCCCGACGACCATCCGCGAGCGCAGTGGTCAGAGCCGCGTTGTACTCGCGGGACGCCCGCTGCCCTTCCGCGTCCAGCCGGTACGGCGGCTCCCACATCACCAGGTGCCCGATCGGCAGCCCCTCCGCGGCGGCCAGCGCGGCCAGCGCCCCGCCCGACGACAGCCCGACCACGATCGCCGACCCGCCCGCGGCGGCGAGCAGCACCTCGAGGTCCTCGATCTCGCGGCGGACGTCGTACGGCGGGGTGTCGGTGCTGTCGCCGCGGCCGCGCCGGTCGTAGTTGAGCACCGTGAAGTGCGCGGCCAGCCCCTCCGCGAGGCCGGCGTCGATCGCGCGGTCGCACGACGCCCCGGACACGAGCACCAGCGGCGGGCCGGCGCCGAGCTGGTCGAAGGCAATGGTCGTTCCGTCTGCTGAGGTCACTGTTTCCATGCCGATGACGCTAGGTGCGGCGACCGCCCGGAGGCTTCTCCAAAACTGCTGTTCTGGGTCCGGCTAGTGGCGCACCCTCCGGTCCACCGCGACCCAGTTCGTCTCCCACGTCTCGCCGCCGTCGTCGGAGTACGCCTGCTCGAACCTGGCTCGATCAGGTCCCTGGCGGAAGATCTGGAAGCGCACCTCGATCGGTCGCCCATCGAGCTGGTCCTGGCCGTAGAACTCACCGACGCCGTCGTGGAACCCGCCGTACACCGCCGGGGTCAGCAGTCCGTCGCGCAGGCTGACGAAGGTCAGGCTCCACCGGTCGTTCTGCGGCTCGTAGAGGCGGAGGTTGAGGGCCTCGATCCGACCGGCCGGGCCGGCGACATCGAGCTCGACGACGTTCGCCCGCCGGTCCATCAGCGGACGCACCACGGTGGTGCCCTTGAAGCGGAGCCACTCCTCCGGATCCGGAGAGCGGCTCGGCCAGCACTCGTACGTCGGTCCGCCAGGCGCCGATCTCCCAGTCGAAGTCGTGCTGCCCGTCGTCGTTGGCGGCGGGCGACGGTGTCGAGGTCAGCATCAGCACCGCCAGACAGAGGACCAGGATCCGCTTGCGTGGCAGGGTCGTGCCCGAGTAGAGGTTCATGCAGCGAGCATCCGAACGGAGCGAACCATGGTCAAGAAGACACCTTCAGGTAACCCCTCGCCGTCGCGTGCCAACCCGCTGCCCGGCTGTCCGATGGCGGCGGCGTTCGCGGCGGTCGGCGGCAAGTGGAAGCTGACGCTTCTCTACTGGCTGGCCCAGGACGAGTGTCACTTCGCGGGTCTCCGGCGGCGCGCGGCACCGATCACCGCCAAGGTTCTGGCCGAGCAGCTCCGCGAGCTCGAGGCCGACGGGCTGGTCGAGCGGATCGTCACCGGCCCGGTCCCGGCGCCGGTCGTCTATCGGCTGACCGCCTACGGGTCCACCGTGCTGCCCGTGGTGGAGAGCGTCCGGGTCTGGGGCGAGACCCACCTGGAGCTCACCCAGGGCGAGCGAGCACCGGAGGACGGGATGTCCTGCGGGCGCGCGGTCGCCTGAGATCAGGCGGAGTCCGCGGGCCGCGTGTACCTCTTCACCAGGCAGCCCGGCACCCGGGCCAGTGCGGCGTGCCCCTCGCGGTCGCGGTAAGCCCTCGGGCTCTCGCCGACGAACCGGCGGAACTGGGTGCTGAACGACCCGAGGCTGGTGAACCCCACCTCGAGGCACACGTCGGTCACCGACAGCTCGCCCGCCCGGAGCAGCGCCTTGGCCCGCTCCATCCGCCGGCGCAGCAGGTAGCGGTGCGGCGTCTCGCCGAACGCCGCCTTGAACGACCGCGCGAAGTGCGCCTCCGACACGTGCGCGCTGCGCGCCAGCGCGGGGATGTCCAGCGGCCCGGCGTACGCCCGGTCGATCAGGTCGCGGACCCGCAGCAGGTGCCGCGACAGCGGGATCGCGGGGGCGGTGGTCATTCTCCGACGATACGAGGTGGGTGGTCCGGGGAGCGGTGACTTGTGGTCGGTTTCAGCTCCCCCGACCGACCACAGCTCACCGCTCCCCGATCAACGGCTCAGCCCGAAGTGACGCCGCTCGGGCGACGACTTGTTACGTCGATCGGCGCACGATCGTCAACCTCCCAAACGACTCGAGAGGTAACGACATGACGCAGCAGCTCCAGACGACCGCCTTGACCGGAGAGGTCCTGCGCCCCGGCGACGAGGAGTACGACGAGGCGGCCCGAGCCTTCTTCCTGGAGGGTGCCCCTGCCCTCGTCGTGCGGCCCAGCACCCCCGACGAGGTGGCGGCGGCGATCGCGCACGCCATACACCACGACCTGGCGGTCTCCGTGCGGTCCGGCGGGCACAGCCCGGTGGGACACAGCACCAACACCGGTGGCATGGTCATCGACCTGACGCACCTCGACCGGACCGAGATCCTGGACGCCGAGCGCCGGCTGGTCCGGGTCGGCGGCGGCGCCACCTGGGGTGCCGTGGCCGCGGCGCTGGACCCGCACGACTGGGGCCTCACCTCCGGCGACACCAGCTCCGTCGGGGTGGGAGGCCTCACCCTCGGCGGTGGGATCGGCTGGATGGTCCGAAGCCACGGCCTGGCCATCGACAACGTGCTCTCAGCACGGGTGGTGACCGCCGACGGCCGGCTGGTCACTGCCTCGGCCGACGAGAACCCCGACCTGTTCTGGGCGATCCGCGGCGGCGGCGGCAACTTCGGCGTCGTCGTCGACTTCGACTTCATTGCTCAGGAAGTCGGGAGCGTGCACTATGGCGCGGTCAGCTACCAGCTCGACGACCCCGGCCGCCTGATGGCGCGGTGGCGGGACGCGATGCGCGCCGCACCCGAGGAGCTGTCCAGCACCCTGGCCCTGATGCCGCGGATGCCCGGTGCACCGCCGTCCGCGACCCTGCTGCTGTGCTACGCCGGGGCGCCGGGCACCGACGTGCGCGTGGCCGATGCGGCGATCGAGCCGCTGCTCGAGCTGGGCACGGTGACCTCGGCGACCATCACCGAGCACCGGTACGCCGGCGTGCTCGAGGAGGCGCAGCACCCTCAGGGGATCAAGATGGTCGCCCGGAACGTGTTCGTGCGTCAGCTGGACGACGACGTCATCGCCGCGGTCGACGCCGCACACCGCGGTCCCGCCCCGACCGCGTTCGCGATCCGCAGCCTCGGTGGCGCGTTCGCCCGCGTGCCAGCGGACGCCACGGCGTTCGCCCACCGCGACGCGGAGGCGATGATCGTCACCGCCGTGATCCTGCCGGCGACCGCCACGGACACCGACGTGGAGGGAGCGCTGGGCCCGTGGCAGGACGTGGCCGCCCAGGGCACCGGGACCTACATCAACTTCCAGGCCTCGGCCACGGCCGAGGACGTCGCGGCGGCGTACCCGGCCGCGACGTACGCCCGGCTGGTTGCGGTCAAGCGCGCCTACGACCCCGACAACGTGTTCGCGCTCAACCACAACGTCGAGCCCTAGGCGTTCTCCCTCTGGAACACCGGGACGCCCCACCACACGGAGAGCCCGAACAGGGCGGCGGTCCAGCCGATGCCCCGCCGCATGTAACACGCCGTTGACCGATCTTCCACGCCGTTGCAGCAGCTGAGTAGATGGGCGAACGACGTGTTACATGCGGGCGGTACGTCGGCGAGCGCCGGCTAGTCGCTGCTGAACGCGGCGTCGAAGCTCGCAGTGGGCGGCTCGTAGTCGAACTTGCGCAGGAACTCCAGTGCCTCGGGGGCACCTTGCAGGCGGTCCATGCCGGCGTCCTCCCACTCGACCGAGATCGGACCGTCGTACCCGATCGCGGCGAGCGCGCGGAAGCAGTCCTCCCACGGCACGTCGCCGCGGCCGGCGGTGACGAAGTCCCAGCCGCGGTGTGGGTCGCCCCATGGCAGGTGCGAGGAGAGCCTGCCGTTGCGGCCGCCGCCGACCCGCATCCGGGTGTCCTTGCAGTCGACGTGGTAGATCCGGTCGGCGAAGTCGGTGATGAACGCGACCGTGTCGAGCTGCTGCCAGACCATGTGCGACGGGTCCCAGTTGATCCCGAACTCCGGCCGGTGGTCGATCGCCTCGAGCGTGCGCATCGTGGTCCAGTAGTCGTAGGCGATCTCGGAAGGGTGCACCTCGTGCGCGAACCGCACCCCGCACTCCTTGAAGACGTCGAGGATCGGGTGCCAGCGCTGGGCGAAGTCGGTGTAGCCCGCATCGATCCGCGCCGCCGGCACCGGCGGGAACATCGCGACGTACTGCCAGATCGAGGAGCCGGTGAACCCGACCACCGTGTCGATGCCCATCGCCTTGGCCAGCCGGGCGGTCAGCTTCATCTCCTCCGCGGCCCGCTCGCGCACGCCCTCGGGCGAGCCGTCGCCCCACACCTGCTTCCGGACCAGCGCCTGGTGCCGCTCGTCGATCGGGTCGTCGCAGATCGCCTGCCCGGTGAGATGGTTGCTGATCGCCCAGCAGCCGAGGCCGTGCTTCTTCAGGATCTCGAGCCGGCCCTCGACGTATCCCGGCTCGTCCCATCGCCAGGCGTCGAGGTGCTCGCCGGAGACCGCGATCTCCAGCCCGTCGTAGCCCCAGCCGGCGGCCAGCCCGGCCACCTCCTCCAGGGTGAGGTCGGCCCATTGGCCGGTGAAGAGCGTGAAGCGCTTGCTCATGTCTGCCCCATATTTCTGCTCAGTCCTTCTGTACGTCGACCGTGGCACCCGAGGCTGCCGCACTGTCCTCGATCGCCGCCAGCACCCGCTGCACCGCGAGGCCGTCGGCGAACGACGGCGAACCGGATGCACCGGAGCCGACCGCGTCGAGGAACTCGGCGGCCTGCGAGACGAACGTGTGGTCCCAGCCGAGCACGTGGCCGGGCGGCCACCAGGCGCCGACGTACGGATGGTCGGCCTCGGTGACCACCACCCGCCGGGCGCCGGAGGTGCCGTTGCCAGGACCGTCGAGGACGTGCAGCTCGTTGAGCCGCTCGAGGTCGAAGAACAGCGAGCCCCGGCTGCCGTAGACCTCGATGGTCAGGCCGTTCTTGCGGCCGGTGGCCATCCGGGAGACCTCCATGCTGGCCACCACGCCCGAGGCGGTGGTCAGCGTCGCCCAGGCGGCGTCGTCGACCGTGACCGGCTCGCGGCCTTCGTCTCCGATGCGCTCGGAGACGAACGTCCGCATCCGCCCACTCGCCGTGGTGACCGGCTCGCCGAGCAGGAACCGCACCTGGTCGACGACGTGCGAGCCCAGGTCGCCGAGCGCCCCGGACCCGGCGCTCTCCTTGCGCAGCCGCCAGGTCATTGGTGCCGCGTCGTCGGCCAGCCAGTCCTGGAGGTACGCCGCCCGCACCTGCCGGACCGCGCCGATCCGGCCGGTGGCGATCAGCTCCCGCGCCAGCGCGAGCGCCGGCACCCGGCGATAGTTGAAGCCGACCATCGAGCACACGCCGTGCTTGGCCGCGGCGGACGCCGCCGCCACCATCGCCACTCCCTCGTCGACCGAGTTGGCCAGCGGCTTCTCGACCAGCACGTGCTTGCCCGCCTCGAGGGCGGCGATCGCGATCTCGGCGTGACTGTTGCCAGGGGTGCAGATGTCGACGATGTCGATGTCGTCGCGCCCGATCACCGCGCGCCAGTCGGTGGCCGCCTCGGCCCAGCCGTAGCTGGCCGCCGCCTCCTTGACGGCCTGCTCGTCGCGGCCGACCAGCACCTCCTGGCGCACCGGCGGCGCGCCGTAGAATGCGCCCACGTTGCGCCACGCGTGGGAGTGGGCCTTGCCCATGAACGAGTAGCCGACCACGGCGACACCGAGCGGTCGACTGGGGCTGTCAGGCATGAAGGCCTCTCAAGAATCGGAGCCCGTCGCGGGCCAGGTCGTCGGGGGAGGCCGCGAGCGGTCGCCAGATGGAGGCGGCCACCGCGATCGCGGCGTTGTCCGGGGTGAAGCTCTCGATGTTGAGCGGGCCGGCGTAGCCGACCTCCTCCAGCGCCGCGACCAGCGCCGGCCAGTCGGTCTGGTCACCACCAGGCGCTCCGCGGTCGCTCCCGCAGACCTGGAGGTGTGAGAGGTGCGCCCCGGCGTGCCGGATCGCGTCGGCGCTGGAGCGCTCCTCGATGTTCAGGTGGTAGGTGTCCAGGGCCAGGCCGACCGGGCCGAGCAGCGAGCCCAGCCCGGTCAGTGCCTGGTCCACGGTGTTGATCAGTGACGTCTCGTAGCGGTTGAGCGGCTCGATCCCGAGCCGCACCCCCCGCTCCGCGGCGTACTCGGCGACGGGAGCGAGGTGCTCCCGCCATTCCTTGTACGCCGTCTCCCGCTCCTCGGCGTCCATCCGCCAGGTGCGCCCGGTGGCCGCGTAGAACGGCCCGCACACGCCGATCGCCCCGACCGCAGCGGCCAGGTCGACGCACGCGCGCAGGTAGTCCTGCGTCCCGGCGACGGCGTCCGGGGACGCCGCCACCAGGTCACGTCCGGGCGCCATCGCGCCGACGACGTACGGCGTCAGGCCGGTCTCGGCCAGCACCGCAGCGGTCGCCTCGTGGTCGAGGTCGCCGGGGTTCTCCAGCGGCAGCTCGACCGCGTCGAACCCGAGCTCGGCGATCCGGCGCAACAGCCCGGGCAGGACCTCGTCCGTCAGCGGAGAGGTCCACACCCAGGTGTTGACGCCGAGGAGGGGAGCGAACGTCACGGAATCTGGCGCTCCTGCCAGACCTCGGGGTAGCCGGGCAGGTCCTCTCCGCCGAACTTGGCGTAGTGACCGTCGGGCATCCCGTCGTTGGCCTCGAGGTAGTCCGAGCGCTCTTCCTCGGTGATCGGGACCTGCGGCAGCACCCACTCATGCGGCACCGGCTCACCCTTGAAGATCTGCTCCAGCGCCAGCAGTGGGGTACGCCACTGGAAGTTGGAGTAGACGGGCGCGAGGCCGGTCAGCCCGGTCTCCTCCCACTTGCGGAGGAAGGACATCTCGTCCTCGCCGGTCATCACCGGGTAGTCGACGCCCTGGTCCTCGAAGGCCTCGATAGCGGCGACGGCGCCGTCGCCGGCGTCCATCCACACGCCGTTGACGTCACCCTTGACCAGCTCGTCGGTGATGATCTTCTTGATCTCCGTCGGGTCGGCGCCGGTGAAGTAGTCGACCGCCTCGATGCCGGCCTCGTCGAAGAGCTTCTCGGCCGCGGCCCAGCGGGTCTCCAGCACGTCGACGCCCGGCAGGATCCGCAGCGCGACGACCTTGTCGCCCTCCTCCAGGTTGTCGATCAGGAAGTTCGCGGTGTCGATGCCCCACGCGTAGCCACCGATCGGGTGGATGAACGTCGTGGCGCAGTCGGTCTCCACGCCGCGGTCGAAGACCACGACCGGCTTTCCGGTCGCACACGCGTCCTCGACCGCAGGAGTCATCGCCGCCGTCGAGTTGGGCGAGATCACGAACGCGTCGCAGTTGCCCTCGTCGATGAAGTACTTGATGTCGGAGATCTGGGTGCTGTCGTCGTCCTCCGCGTCACGGGTCTCCATCTCGGAGATGACGCCGGAGTCCTGCAGCACCTGGAGCTGCTGGTTCATGGTGATCCAGCCGGTCTGCCGCCACGGGTTGGAGATCGAGGCGTTGGCGAAGCAGACCTTCTGCGCGCCATCGACCTTGAACTCGGCCGTGTCGGTCATCTCACCGTCGATGTACTGCAGGTAGGGCTGCGCCGGGTCGCCCTCGAACGTGGCGTCGCGCTGGGCGTCCTGGGTGTCGAAGTCCTCCTGGACGAACCACTCCTGCTCTTCGCTGGTGTCTTCGCCGCCCTCGGGCGCGGCTTCCGGATCGTCCAGCGAGTCGTCGGTGCCGCAGGCGGTGAGCACCACCAGCAGCGCCGCTGTGGACGCCAGGGCGCCCCTGATTTTGCGCATCACTTTTCTCCTGTGTTTGGGCCCGGGGTGGGCTGGGTGGACTGCGGGGAAATCGTGGGGGTGGGGGTGGGTGTGGCAGTGGTACGACGTGGTCGGCGGCCGACCTTCCAGGCGCGGCCCGCGGCCGCGACGGCGACGATGATGATCAGGCCCTGCACGGTGTCGCGCCACGTGGACTCGACGTCGAGCACGGTGAGCAGGGTGAACAGCAGCTCGAGCGCGTAGGCGCCGGCCGCTGCCGACAGCACCCAGCCCCGGCCGCCGCCGAGCAGCACGCCTCCGAGGACGACCGCGGTGATCGCGGTGAACTCGTAGCCGTGGCCCACCGAGGGGTGCACGCCGGCGTACCCGACCAGGATGATCCCGGCGACGGTGGCCGACAGCGAGGACAGGATGAACGCCCGCGTCTTCAGCCACCACAGCGGCGTACCGGACAGGTTCGCGGCGTCGGGGTTGTCGCCGGCCGCGATCAGGCTGCGGCCGTAGGGGCGGCGCATCAGCCACGAGGCGGCGACCGCGAGCACCAGGACGATCAGCAGGGGGTACGGGATGATGTCGACGATCGGGACGTTCTCGATGCCGCCGCGGCCGATCTCGCGGAAGCTGTCGACCGGGTTGCCGGTGGCCGCGCCGCCGGTGAGGTAGCGGACCAGGCCGGTCAGCGCGAGCATCGTCCCGAGCGTGACGATGAAGCTCGGCACTCGCAGCAGCGTCGTCGCCAGGCCGTTGACCAGGCCGATGCCGACGCCGACCAGCAGCATCAGGCAGGTGACCGGCAGGATCTTTCCCTCGTCCTGGCCGATCAGCTCGCCGGCCATCACGACCTGCGCGGTGACCACCGCGCCCATGGAGAGGTCGAACTCGCCGGAGACGATCACGAAGTACTGGCCCATCGCCGCGATCGCGATCGGGGCGGTGCGGCCGAGGAACCGGATGATGACTCCGGGGTCGCCGAAGTTGGGGTTGGCCACGATGGTGGCGATCAGCAGCCCGATCGCGAGCACGAACACCGCGCCACCCGGGGTCGCCACAGCGGCGGCGGCGCGGTAGGCAACGCCGCCCTGGTGGGCGGGGATCGGCGGGCGGGTCTGGGTGATGGTCATCGCGCCTCCTGCAAGGCGGCGTCGAGGGTCGAGGGTTGCTCGAACGGCGCCGGCCGCCGGTCGATCTCGCGGCGGGCGTAGACCGCGA
This sequence comes from uncultured Actinomycetota bacterium, assembly GCA_963779635.1. Classification (GTDB taxonomy): domain Bacteria; phylum Actinomycetota; class Actinomycetes; order Propionibacteriales; family Nocardioidaceae; genus Nocardioides. The sequence continues at coordinate 48,791 of CAVZZC010000002.1, forward strand.
CCGCGGCGACGATCACCACGCCGCGGATGATGTCCTTCATGAACGGGTTGACCTCGATCGCCGCCATCACGTTGTCCATCACGGCGAAGATCGCGACGCCGGCGAGGGTGCCGAGCACGTTGCCCTTGCCGCCGGAGAGCAGGGTGCCGCCGAGGACGACCGCGGCGATCGACATCAGGTCGTAGCCGCCCTGGGAGCCGATGGTGGGGCTGCCGACGCTGAGGCGGGCCAGCAGCAGAAGCCCGGCGAACGCGGCGAGCAGCGAGCACAGGACGTGCGCGCCGATCACCGGCACCTGGGTGCGGATGCCGGAGAGGCGGGCCACCTCGCGGTTGCCGCCGACGGCGTAGATGTGGTGGCCGAGGCGGGAGCGGCGCAGCATCAGGATCGCCAGCACCGCGCAGCCGAGCATGATCAGCGTCGAGACCGGCACCGGGCCGACCTGGCTGGCGCCGAGCAGCCGGAAGGACCGCGGCGCGGAGCCGGTGTTGCCTTGGTAGTTGGTCGCGAGATAGCCGCTGATCATCAGGCCGGTGCCGAGCGTCGCGACGAACCCGTGCACGTTGAGGACGCTGACGATCAGGCCGTTGGCCAGGCCCACCACCGCCGCCACGAGCAGCGCGACGACGACCGCCATCGGCACGTTGGCGGGGTCGCCGGCCATCCGCTCGGCCGCGAGCACGCTGACCAGGCTCGCGACGAACGGCACCGACAGGTCGAGGCTGCCGATCAGGATCACCAGGGTCTGCCCGATCGCGATGAAGCCCAGGATGCTGGTGCCGGTGAGGATCGAGGAGATGTTGCCCTGGCTGAAGAAGTTGCGGCCGTGGGCCGCGGTGAGGATCGCGCCGACGATGATCACGACGAGCAGGACGCCGTAGACGATGCCGGTGGAGGTGAGGGTGCGTCCGCGCAGGACGTTCATTGGGCCGGCTCCTTCGGGCTCGGTGTGGTGACGCCCGTGGCGACCTGCAGCACGGCCTCCTCGTCGGAGCCCGCGGGGAGCTCGCCGGCCAGCCGGCCGTCGCGCATCACCAGGATCCGGTCGGACATGCCGATCACCTCGGGCAGCTCGCTGGAGACCATCAGCACGCACACGCCCTCCGCGGTCATCGCCCGCATCAGCTCGTAGATCGCGTGCTTGGCGCCGACGTCGATGCCGCGCGTCGGCTCGTCCATGAGTACGACGCGGGGGTGGGTCGCCAGCCAGCGGGCCAGAACGACCTTCTGCTGGTTGCCGCCGGAGAGGAACTGCGCCTCCTGGTCCATCGAGCGCGCCGAGACGTCGAGCGAGGAGAGGATGCCGGGCACCTCGCGGCGGGCCGTCGACGTACGGCGTGGGAAGACGCCGCGGACCACGCCGAGGGCGTTGTCGAGGATGGTCTGGTTGAGCGCCAGCCCGGTGGCCTTGCGGTCCTCGGTGATCATCGCCAGCCCGGAGCGGATCGCGTGCCGGGGGGAGCGCGGGCGCAGTGGCTTGCCCTCGAGCACCATCTCGCCCCGGGTGAACGGGCGGACCCCGAAGACCGCCTCGAGCAGCTCGGTGCGGCCGGAGCCCTGCAGCCCGGAAATGCCGACGATCTCGCCGGCGCGCAGGGTGAGGTCGACGCCGTCGACGTACCCGTTGCCGGCGTCGCGGAGCTCGAGCTTTGCCTCGCCGGCGCCTACCGGGGGAGTGCCAGGGACCCGGTCAGGGAAGAACGCGGAGATCGGCCGGCCCACCATCAGCCGGACCAGCCCGGCGTCGTCGAGCTCGGCGGACGGCTGGGTGGTGACCTGCTGGCCGTCCTTGAGCACGGTGATCGTGTCGCAGAGCTCGAAGACTTCCTTGAGCCGGTGAGAGACGTAGAGGATGCCGACGCCGCGCTCGGTGAGGCTGGCGATGATGCCGTAGAGCAGCTCGACCTCGTGGTCGGCGAGGGCCGCGGTGGGCTCGTCCATCTGGATCACCCGGGAGTCGAAGCTGACCGCCTTGGCGATCTCGACGATCTGCTGCTCGGCGACGCTCAGCGAGCGCACCCGCTGGCCGGGCCGGATGTGGGTGACGCCGAGGTCGCTGAGCAGCTCGGCGGTGTCGGTCTGCATCCGGGCCGTGTCGACCAGGCCGCGGCGGCGCGGCTCGCGGCCGAGCCAGACGTTCTCGGCGACCGAGCGCTCCGGCAGCAGGTTGAACTCCTGGAAGACCGTGGAGATGCCGGCGTGCTGGGCCTGGAGCGGGTGGCTGAACGAGACCGATTCGCCGCCCAGCTCGATGGCGCCCTCGTCGGGGACGTAGACGCCGGCGAGCAGCTTCATCAGCGTGGACTTGCCGGCGCCGTTCTCGCCGACCAGGCCGTGCACCTGGCCGCTGCGGAGCTCCAGGTCGACGTCGTCGAGGACCCGGTGTCCGGCGAAGGATTTCGACAGTCCGCGCGCGCTGAGCACGACCGGACCGGTGGAATCTGGCACGCCGGTCACTGTGGCACGCGTCACCTACTTCTGTCGAGACCCTGACAGAAGTTGTTTGCTGGACATGCAGAACTGCCGGTGCCACACTTCCGGTCGTGCGGACCAGCGACGTCTTCGAGCTGCTGCGGGACGGGCAGCCCCGCACTCGCGCCCAGCTCGCCGACGCATCGGGCCTGGCCCGGTCCACCATCGCGGCGCGCATCGACCTGCTGATGCGGCTCGGGCTGGTGGCGCCGTACGGCGACGGGGTGTCCACCGGCGGTCGCCCGCCGTCGCTGCTGGCGCTGAACCCCTCCGCCCGGGTGGTGGCGGGTGCCGACGTCGGCGCTTCACACGCCCGGATCGCGCTCGCCGATCTCGCCGGGACGATCCTGGTCGAGCGCCGCGAGGACCTCGACGTGGCGACCGGGCCCGAGCACGTGCTGAGCTGGGTCGAGCAGCAGATCGCCGAGATGCTCGCCGAGCAGAACCGCACGGTCGCCGAGCTGGCCGCGATCGGCATCGGCCTGCCCGGCCCCGTCGAGCACTCGACCGGCCGGGCGATCAACCCGCCGATCATGCCCGGATGGGACCGCTACGACGTGCCGGCACACGTGCAGCGGGCCTTCGACGTGCCGGTGCTGATCGACAACGACGTCAACATCATGGCGCTCGGCGAGCGGCACGCCCACCTCGCCGATGTCGACGACCTGGTCTTCATCAAGGTCGCCACCGGCATCGGCGCCGGCATCGTGTCGGGCGGGGTGCTGCAGCGGGGTGCGCAGGGCACCGCCGGCGACCTCGGCCACGTGGCGGTGGGTCGGGGTGCCGAGGTCGTGTGCCGTTGCGGCAACCGCGGCTGCCTCGAGGCGATCGCGGCCGGCCCCGCGCTGGCGGCATCGCTGCGCGCGTCCGGCGTGGACGCCGAGTCCGGTGCGGACGTCGTACGACTGGTGCGTGGGGGTGATGCGACCGCGGTGCAGGTCGTTCGCCAGGCCGGCCGCGACCTCGGTGAGGTGGTGGCCACGCTTGTCAACCTGATCAACCCCTCGGCGATCGTGATCGGCGGGTCGCTGGCCGACGCGGGGGAGAGCCTGCTGGCCGGGATCCGGGAGGTCGTCTACTCCCGCTCGCTGCCGCTGGCCACCGAACACCTGAGTGTGATCACGGCCCGGGCCGGCGAGCGGGCCGGTGTGATCGGCGCCGCAGCGCTGGCGATCGGGCACGTGCTCTCGCCCGACGCGATCGACGAAGCGAGCCTGCGGCTGGCTTGACTTCAAGGTTTGTTTAACTTGAAGACTCGCTGGCATGGGACTCACAACTTTCGACCTCGCGCTGATCACCGCCAGCGTCCGCCCCGGCCGGATCGGCCCCTCGGTGACGACCTGGTTCGCGAGCCACTTGCAGGGCTACACCTCCTTCCGGCCGGACCCGATCGACCTGGCCGAGCCGGTTGACCGCCAGACCGACTCCGCCGAGCGGCTCGGCCGTGCGGACGCGTTCGTGTTCGTCACGCCGGAGTACAACCACAGCTTCTCGGCACCGCTCAAGGAGTTCATCGACGCCCATCACCAGCCCTGGCAGGCCAAACCGGTGGCCGTCGTGTCGTACGGCGGGCTGTCCGGCGGCGTACGAGCCACCGAACATCTGCGCACCGTGATGGCCGAGCTGCACGCGGTGACGCTGCGGGACTCGGTGGCGCTCCCGATGGTGTGGGAGCACCGTGCCGACGACGGCGCGTTCGTCCCGCCGCCGAGCGCCGACTCGTCGGCGAAGGTGCTGCTCGACCGCCTCCACTGGTGGACGGCCGCGCTGGCCGAGGCCCGCGCCCGGACCCCCTACGCAGCCTGATGGCCGCCGTCGAGACCCCGGTCCGGGGCACGGACCGGCACGCGCTGACCGTCGTCTTCACCGTGATCGTGGGCACGGTGATGATCCCGCTGGACGTCACTGTGGTCGCGGTCGCGCTGACCCGGCTCTCCGAGGAGACCGGCGCCTCGCTGCCGGTGATCCAGTGGGTGAGCACTGGCTACACGCTCGCGGTCGCGGCCGGGATCCCGACCGCCGCCTGGGCGATCGGACGGTACGGCGGGCGCCGGGTGTTCCTCACGGCCCTCACCGTGTTCACGCTCGGCTCGCTGCTGGTGGCGGTGTCCTGGGACGCGCCCAGCCTGATCGCGTTCCGCGTCGTACAAGGGCTCGGCGGTGGGTTTGTGATGCCCGCCGCGATGACCCTGACCCTGCGCGCCGCTCCGGCCGAGCAGCGCGGCCGGGTGATGGCGCTGCTCGGCCTCCCCATCCTGGTCGGGCCGGTGTTCGGCCCGCCGCTCGGCGGCTTCCTGACCGACCACCTGTCGTGGCGGTGGATCTTCCTGATCAACCTGCCGATCGGTCTGGCCGCCGTACTGCTCGGGCGACGCAACCTGCCGAAGGCGACCGGCGACCGCGAGACGACGCTGGACCGGCGCGGGATGTTGTTGCTGCCGCCCGCGATGGTGCTCCTGGTGGTCGGGACCTCCAACGTGGAGGACTCGTTGCTCGAACCCACGGCGCTGGTCCCGATCGTCGTAGGGATCCTGCTGCTGGCCGCCTTCGCCCTGCATGCGCTGCGCGTGGCCGCGCCACTGCTCCGGGTCCGGTTGCTGGGTCGACGTCACACCGGAGGCGGGGCGCTGGTCCTGGTGCTGTTCGTCGGCGCCTACTTCTCGACGCTGCTGCTGGTGCCGCTCTACTTCCAGGTCGCCCGCGGCGAGAGCGCCACGACCACGGGGCTGCTGATGATGCCGCAGGCCATCGCCGCCGGGATCTCCATCCAGGTGTCCGGCCGGCTGATCGACCGGGTGTCACCGCTCGCCGTGATCGGCACCGGGATCGCCATGGCGACTACCGGGTACGCCGCGTTCGCGGCCCAGCTGTCCGACGGGGCGTCGTACGGCTGGCTGGTCGCCGCGCTGACGCTCGGCACGACCGGCGCCGGTGCGTGCATGCTGCCGACGATGACCCTGGCGACTCGCTACCTCGACGACCCGGACATCCCGTCGGGCAGCACGATCATCACGGTCCTCAACCAGCTCGCCGCCTCGCTGGTCACCGCGGCCGTGTCCGTCGTCCTGGCCGCGGGGCTGACCGCGCGGCTGCCGGAGCTGGACGGGGGAGTCGGTGACCTGCAGCACCTGCCCTCGACCGAGCGGCTCGCGGCCGCGCCCCTGGTCGGCGAGGCGGTGCAGGTGGCGCTCCTGCTGCCGGTCGGGATGATGGCGACCGCGTTCGTGGTCGCGGTCGTGGTGCTGCGGCGCCGTCCAGACCGCATGTAACACGCTGTTGACCGATCTATCAGGCTGCTGCAACGGCGTGGTAGATGGGTGGACGGCGTGTTACAAGCGCGGGGCCGGCGCACTCTACGATCCCGGCATGGCCGAGCTCACGATCCGTCCCGCCGCGCCCGGCGACGCCGAACTGTTGCAGCGCTTCGTCGGCGAGCTGGTGGTCGCGGAGGAATACGACGTCGAGGTCACCGCGGAGCCGGCCGACCTCGAGCGGGCCCTGTTCGGGGAGGCGCCGGTGGCCGAGGCCGTGGTGGCCGAGGCCGACGGGGAGCCGGTCGGGTTCGCGCTCTTCTACCCCAGCTACAGCACGATCACCGGCCGGGCCGGCATCCACCTGGAGGACCTCTACATCTCCGCCGAGCACCGCGGCGAGGGCTACGGGCTGGAGCTGCTCCGGCACCTCGCCGGTCGGGCGGCCGCGCTGGGCGGCCGGCTGGAGTGGTGGGTGCTGCGCACCAACCACGACGCGATCCGCTTCTACCGTCGGCTCGGCGCGAGCGGCCTCGACGAGATCGAGGTGATGCGGCTCGACGGTGAGCGGCTCACGGAGCTGGTCACCAGCTGACGAGCTTCCAGATCTCGGGCAGCCGAGCGGCCTCGTCGGCGCCGACCTCGCGGAAGATCGTCACGGCCCGCTTGAGGTGCGCCATCGACTCGTCCTCGTGGCCGGCGGCGTGGTGCAGATCGGCGAGGTTGTTCTCGAGCGCCGCCTCGCGGTGGCGGTCGCCGTACCGGGAACAGAGCGCGAGTGCGCGTTCGGTCAGCTCGAGCGCAGCGGGCAGCGCGTCCTCGTCGCGCCGTACCAGTGCGAGGTTGTTGAGCGCCGCTGCCTCGGCCGGGGCGTCGTCCAGCACGCGGGCGATCTCGAGACTTCGCTCGAGATGGCCGAGCGCCTCCTCGGCCGCACCCTCGCTGCGGGCGAGCACGCCGAGCATGTTGTGTGCCTGCGCCTCTGCCCGGCGGTCGCCCGCTGCCTCGGCGAGCGCGAGCGAGCCGCGGGCGAGCTCGGTCGCACGTGCCGGGTCCCCGGCATGGAACAAGGTCAGGCCCAGGTCGGCCTGCGCCCGAGCCCGCAGACCCTGTTGCTCGTCCGTCGCCGCTTCGAGGGCCGCGACGAGGTGCGTCTCCGCGCGATCCCATTCGCCGCGACGGTGGTGGAGGTTGCCTAGTTTGTGCTCGATCGGCGCGAGCGCCGCCGGCTGGTCGCAGTACGACGCGGCGGCCTCGTAGGCAGCAAGTGCGCCGCCGTAGTCGCCGAGCGCCATCCGCAGGTCGCCGATCCGCTCGTGCAATGCCGCGACATCGGGGTGGCCGAGCGCAAGCGCCGCCTGCATGTGCTCGAGCGCGTCGGCGTGGGCGTACAGCGAGGCCGCCTGCTCGGCGGCGAGCCGGTAGTGCTCGGCGGCGCCCGAGTGGTCGCCGGCCAGCCGGAGGTGCTGGGCCACCAAGGCAGCGTGCTCGCCCCCCGGCCGCGGGCCGGACAGCGCTGCGGCCACCCGAGCGTGCAGCAGCTGGCGGCGGGCCAGGGCCGTCTGCTCGTAGACGAGCGCGCGGAGCTTCTGGTGGGAGAAGTCGTAGACGGCGCCTTCCCCCGCACCCTCCCTGACCAGGCCGTGCGCCACGAGCTCCTCGAGAGCGCCGACCGTCTCCTCGTCGCTTCGCCCACTCGCTCGGCGCAGCGTCTCGGAATCGAAGGACCGCCCGATGGCCGCGGCCGCGCCGAGCACCTGGCGCGCGGTCTCGTCGAGTCCCACGAGCCGCCCGTCGAGCAGCCCCCGCGCCTGCGGCGACAGGCTCCCGACGTCCTCGTGGGAGCCCAGACCGGCGAGATACTCCGCGACGAACAGCGGCAGGCCCTCGCTCTCGAGGTAGACGTGCCGTTCGAGCTCGGGTGTGGCGGTGCCGGGAGCCACCGACCGCACCAGCCCGGCAACGTCGTCCTCGCTGAGCCGTCCGGGCGTGACGATCGTCGCCCTGTCGGCGCCAGAGAGGTCGCCCGCCAGGCGTCGAAGCCGATGCCCGGGCGGCACCCGCTCGGTCCGCCAGCTCAGGACCAGCAGCAGCGCCCGGCCGGTGAGCCGCCGGCCGAGGTAGGCAATGGCGTCGAGGGTCGCGTCGTCGGCGGCGTGTATGTCGTCCACGAAGACCACGCCGGGCTCGGGCCCCGCACAGGCAGCGCCGAGCACGGCCGCGACACCCTCGACCAGCCGCACTTGCGCGCCCGGCCCGCCGAGCGGCAGCAGGTCGGGCCCCTCCGCGCCGAGGGCCGCAAGTTCGGGGAGCAGCAGCCCGGCGTCGGCCAGTCGCTGTGGCGGGACGACCTCCTGCCAGCCGCCGGCTTCCGCATGCCGCGCCGCCTCGCGCAGCAGCTCGACCACGGGTCCGTAGGGCAGCCCGGCCTCGTCGTCGTGGCATCGGGCCTCGAGCACCACTGCTCCGCCTGCCTGGGCGCGCCGGATCAGCTCGGTCGCCAGGCGGGTCTTGCCGATGCCGGCCTCGCCCTCGATCACCGCCAGCCCGCCATCGGGACCGGCCGCGGCGTACGCGTCGAGCAGGGTCGTCAGCTGCTCCGCACGGCCGACCAGCTCCAGCTCGTCCGGCGGTCCCGCGGGCTGAGCACGGGTCGGAGCCGGCGCCGGCTCGGTGCGCTCGGGTGGCGGCAGGGTGCCCTCGTTCACCTGCGCGTAGAGCGCCGCCGTCTCTTCCAGCGGGGCGACGCCCAGCTCCTGGCTCAACGTACGGACGCACGTCCGGTACTGCTCGAGCGCCGCCGCGCGGTCGCCGTTCCATGCGTACAGGCGGATCAGCTCGCGGTGCGCCGGCTCGTGCAACGGATCGAGCTCGAGCCAACGGCGGGTGCACACCAAGGCGTCCTCGAGGTCGCCGCGTTCTGCGAGGTAGTCGACGAGACGGCGTAGGGCCGATGCGAGCTCGGTCCGGAGGGCGTCGGCAGCAGCCATCTGCCAGTCGTCGAAGTCCGGGCTGTCGCGCAGTGAGAACCCCTCGAGGTAGTCGCCGCCGAAGAGTGTGACGGCCTCACTGAGCTCAGGGCCGGTCGCCGGCTGTGCCGCCAGCTCGCGGAACCGCTCGACATCGAGCCGAAGCCCCGGGCCTCTGCGCAGCGCGATCCCGTCGCCGGCCGTGTCGATCCACTCCTCGCCGATGCCTTTGCGCAAGGTCGAGAGCGTACGCCGCAGCGCCCCGCGCGCCCGCTCCGGGTCGTGACCGGGGTAGAGGAGCTCGCACAGCATCGCGCGCGACCGCGGGCGGTCGCTGTGCGCGAGGTGGGCCAGGAGCGCCATCGCCTTGCGGGTCTCGAACACCACCGGCTCGCCCGCCCGGGTCACCCGGGGAGCACCGAGCAGCGTGACCTCGACCCCCATGGCGTGACGATACCGGGTGCCCACCCTGTTTCGTAACGAATGTCCCGTAACGAAAGTAGGACGCACGGAGGGTTGGCTGGCCGACGAACCACCACTTCTGAGCTCCCCGGAGGACAACCATGAGGGCTTTCCCCGCTCCTTCGATCGCCATCGCCCTTGCCTTGACCGTCGCGACGCTGTCGGGCTGCGGGTCGGACGACCCCAAGCCGTCCGCCAGCGCGCCGAGCCCCGAGCCGTCCGCGAGTGCGCCGGCGGACCTCGACGGCGTCGTGAAGATCGACGGTGACCGAGGCCTGTACGTGCGCTGCACCGGCGCGGGATCGCCCACCGTCATCATGGAGAGCGGGGATGAGAGCACCACCGGCTACTACGCGTTTGCAGAGTCGTCGGTAGCAACGGTCACCAGGACCTGCGTCTATGATCGGGCCAACCTGGGCGGTAGCGATCCCAATCCGGGGCCGCGTGGCCTGGCGGAGCTGGTCGGCGACCTCGAGGGCCTCATCGAGGCCGCTGAGATTCCGGGCCCGTACGTCCTGGTCGGAAGCTACGGGGGCGGCTACATCACGGCCGGGTACGCATTCGCACACCCCGACCAGATCGCCGGTCTGGTGCTCGTAGAAGTGACCCCGCCGTTCCCGAACCCGCCTGCAGAGGTCGTCGACCTCACCCGGTGGGACCACCCGGCGAATGTCGAGCAGCGTGACTTCCTCCAGGTCGAGAAGGACGCATGGGCTGCCCGCCGACCCATCGGAGACATTCCCGTGTCGGTGATCAGCACCAAGTACTCAGCCGCGGCGATCGCGGAGTCCGCTCTGCCTGGTGAGGAGTCGTTGATGCGCACGAACGTACAGGCCCAGCGTGGGTGGCTCGTACTCAGCCCGCGCGCCGAGCAGGTGGTTCACTCCGGTTCCGCGGTGGAGCATGACGATCCAGAGCTGATCACCGAGCAGATCCTCGCCGTCGTCGAAGCGGCCAGACAATGACGCGGTCATGGCGGCTCTCCGCGATGGCAATGTGCCTGCTGCTCGCGGGAGGCTGCGGGTCCGACACCTCCACGCCGTCCGGGTCGGATGCGCCTTCGTCGTCCGCGAGCCAGCCGGGTCTCGACGGCGTCGTGAAGATCGAAGGGAACCACCGAGGCCTGTACGTGCGCTGCACCGGCGCCGGCTCGCCGACCATCGTCCTGGAGGCCGGCGACGAGGACACCAGCGACTCGTACCGGTTCGCTGAGGCGGCGCTGGCCAGCGAGACGCGAACCTGCGTCTATGACCGGGCCAACCTCGGGCAGAGCGGCTCGGCACCGGGCCCGCGGGGCCTGACCGAGCTGGTTGGCGACCTCGAGCGGATGCTCGCCGAGGCGGAGATCCGTGGCCCGTACGTACTTGTGGGCACCTCGGGCGGCGGCTACATCACGGCGGGGTACGCGGTCGAACACCCGGAACAGGTGGCCGGCATGGTGTTCGTCGAGGTGCCTGGGCCGTTCTGGAACCCGCCGCAGTGGCTCATCGAGGCCGCGCGAGCAGACAGCCCGGAGAACGTCGAGAACCGGGACTACCTGCAGGTGGAGAAGGACGCATGGGCCGCGCGGCGCCGGATCGGTGAGATCCCGGTGACAGTGATCAGCAACGAGTACTCCCCCGAGGAGATCGCCACAGCCGAGTTCCCGGAGGAAGCGGCCGGCATGACGAGGAACGTCCAGGCGCAGCGCGGCTGGCTGGTGCTGAGCCCGCTCGCCGAGCAGGTCGTGGTGCACACGGGCCACGCCGTCGAGGAGGTCGACCCGCAACTGGTGCTCGACGCCATCCTCGACGTCGTGCATGCGGCGCGATGACGGCCGCGGCAGACAACCGCATCCTCGCCGCGCTCTTCGTGGCGATGCTCGCGACCGGGTGCGCGAACGACTCGGGCTCGCCGTCCGGGTCGGTGGTCCCCACGCCATCGGAGACCGTCGCGACCGCCGAGTCCGCAGGCAGCTTCGATGTCGGAGACCGGGAGCTCTTCCTCGAGTGTCGCGGCCAAGGCTCGCCGACCGTCGTGCTGGAGCCCGGCCAGGGGGACAGTCGCTCGGACTTCGAGGGGATCCAGGCCACGTTGGCGGCGACCATGACGGCGTGCACCTACGACCGGGCCAACGTGGGACGGAGCGGCGAGGCGCCGACGCCGCGGACCTCGCTCGACGTCGTCGAGGATCTTCATGCCTTGCTAAGGGCGGCGGACGTCCCGCCGCCGTACGTGGTTGCCGGCACGTCCGCCGGAGGCTTTTTCGCGATGCACTTCGCCCGAGAGCATCCGAACGAGGTCATCGGGATGCTTGCCATGAACCCACCACCCCTGGCGCAGGACTGGGCCGAGCGCGCATACCCACTGTTGTCGCCGGCGGAGGTGGTGGTCGAGAAGGCGTTCTACCGAGGCGAGAATCCGGAGTCCTACGACTGGGCGACCAGCGGTCGACAGCTGGTGGCCGCGCCTGCGCCCAGCGTGCCCATGGTGCTCGTCCACTCCACCGGCGCCCAGTGCGAGGGCGAGGTCGGTGCCTGCTCGAAGACAGCCGATCTGTACCTCGAGCTAGGCAAAAGGTACGCCGCCGCGTGGCCGGACGGCCGCTTCGAGGCGGTCGAGCTTCCTCACGCGATCCATCTCGCCGACCCGGCAAAGGTCGTCGGGATCATCGAGGAGCTGGCGGATGCGCAATGACGGCCGCCCCACCACCGGACTGCACCGCCGCTATGCAGGCCCTCCGAGTTCCAGGAGCATTGGCGCCATGACCGCAACGGCTGCGGCGAGCTCGGTGACGCAGCCGCGCCCGCGGCTGCCGTGGGTGCTGCTGTCGATCACCGTGCCGCTCGTCGTGACGATGTTCGTCATCTCTCTCGGCGAGGAGGAAGTGTTCGACACGGTCTTCTACGGCGCGCTGGCGCTCGCGTTGGGCACGACCGGCGCGTTCGTCGCCTCCCGGCAGCCCAGCAACCCGATCGGATGGCTCTTCTGCGCGATGGGCCTCTGGGGCGGGTGCGTCGAGCTGTGGGAAGCGTTCAGCTACCACTCGCTGCCGACCGCCGAAGCCGGGTCATGGGTGATCGGGTGGAGCTGGATCGTCGACCTCTCCTGCTACGCCGTCGTGTTCCTGCTGTTTCCCAGTGGCCGTCTGATCTCGCCCCGGTGGCGGTGGGTCTTCTGGGTGCTGGCGGCGGCGTGCGCCATCGGGATTCCCGGCCAGGCGCTGAACCCCGAGAACCCTGACAACCCGCTTTCGGTCGACAGCCCGGTGCTGGAGACGGCGTTCATCGTCGGGATGGTCCTGCTGCTCACGGCAGTGGCCGGCGCGATCGCCTCGCTCGTGATCCGGTACCGACGTTCGGTGGGCATCGAGCGCCTGCAGCTGCGGCAGCTCGTGTTCGCCGGCGCGATGTACGTCCCGATCATGGTGCTCGCCGTCCCGTTCTACTACGACTCGGTGGCCGTGCGGGTGGGCGTGGTGGTGGGCCTGCTGGCACTGCCCGTGGCCGCCGGTCTCGCGATCCTGCGCTACCGGCTCTACGACATCGATGTCGTGATCAACCGGGCGCTGGTCTACGGCTCGCTGACCGCCACCCTTGCGGCCGTGTACGTCGGCAGCGTGCTGCTCCTGCAGCTGGCGCTGAGCGGGCTCACCGAGGGCTCAGGGCTCGCGGTCGCAGCATCAACGCTGGCCGTGGCGGCGCTTTTCCGGCCGGTCCGAGGGCGGATCCAGAAGACCGTGGACCGCCGCTTCTTCCGCAGCCGCTACGACGCGACACAGACGCTGCAGGCGTTCGGGGCTCGGCTGCGCGACGAGGTCGACCTCGATGCCCTCAGCGTCGATCTCCAGGCCGTCGTTGCGGAGACGATGCGCCCTGCCTACGTGTCCCTGTGGCTGCGAACTCCGGAGGTCCGCACGTGAGCCGCCCGGCAATCGTTGCGTGGGTCTGGTGCGGAGCCACGGTCGCCATCGCCGGTGCCCGCATCGTGCTAGCCATCATCGACCCGGCGTCCTCGGATGCCGCCAGCGGTCGCGACGTACCCGGAGGTGGCGTGCCGATCGCGGCGTTCGAGGCGGTGGTCCTGATCACGGTCGCGGTCACCGGTGCGGTCGTGGCGGCCCGGCAGCCGCGCAATGCCGTCGGCTGGATCCTGGCCGTCATCCCACTCTCGCTGAGCGTGCTCATCCTCTGTTCCCACGTCTATTGGGCCCTCGTGCTCCATGACGTCGGGTCGGATCGCTCGGCAGCGATCGTGGCGTGGTTGGCGAGCTGGACCTGGGTGCCGGCCCTGATCCCCACGGTCACCTTGTTCCCCTTGCTCTTCCCGACCGGCCGCCCACCGTCACCGCGTTGGCGCCTGGTGACCTGGATGGCCGCCGCGACGGTGGTTCTGGTCCTCTTCATCGAGGTGTTCCGTCCCGGACGATTGCAGGAATACCCGGTGGACAACCCGTTCGGCACCCCCGCCGCCGCAGGCCTGATCGTGGGTGTCAGCGATGTGCTCTGGCTGGTCACGACCTGCCTGGCACTGGCTTCGCTGGTCGTCCGCTTCCGGCATTCGCACGGAGACGAGCGCCAGCAGGTCAAGTGGGTGGTCATGGGGGCCGTGCTGTTCGTCCTGACCTTCATCTTGGGTGGGGTGACCCAGGGCATCTTCGATGAGAACGCCTCCTTTGCGATCCTCGTGGTCGGCTTCCTGTTCATCGCCTCAGGGGTGGCCGTCGCCATGCTGCGCTACCGGCTCTACGACATCGACGTCGTGATCAACCGGACGCTGGTCTACGGCTCGCTGACCGCCACCCTCGCCGGTGTGTACGTCGGCAGCGTGCTGCTCCTGCAGCTGGTGCTGAGTGATCTCACGCAGGGTTCGGGCCTGGCGGTGGCGGCATCGACGCTGGCGGTGGCCGCCCTGTTCCGTCCGGTGCGGGGCCGCATCCAGAAGGTCGTGGACCGCCGCTTCTTCCGCAGCCGCTACGACGCGGCGCGCACGATCGAGGCCTTCGGTGCCCAGCTGCGTGACGAGGTCGATCTCAGCGCCCTGAGTGCCGACCTCCAGGCCGTCGTCGCCGAGACCATGCAGCCCACTCATGTCTCGCTGTGGCTGCGCGACGCGAAGGTGAGCGCGCGTTGATGGAGAGACAGCTGGCCCGCACGCATCCCGTCGCCACGTCGGTGGCGTTGGGACTCACCGTCGCGTTCGCGGCCGGCCGCGTTGCCCTCGCGATCGCACACCCCGAACCCACGCCCGGGTCGGCCGACGATCCGTTCGGCGGCGGGTTGCCGCTGGCCGTGCTCGACGCTCTGGTCCTGGTCATCTTCGCCGTCGTGGGGGCGGTCGTGACCCGCAAGCAACCCACCAACCCCGTCGGCTGGATCCTCTGCGTGATCCCGGTGTCGCTGGGCGCGTTGTTGCTCAGCAGCAATGCCTACGAGTACCTCGTCGTCACCCATCCCGACGGGTTCGCCACAGAGATCGCGGCGTGGCTCGCGAGCTGGGTCTGGATCCCGTTTGCAGTCCCGGCTCTGACCTTGTTTCCGCTGCTCTTCCCGACCGGGCGGCTGCTCACTCCTCGGTGGCGACCGGTGACGATGATGGTCGCCCTGTCCCTTCCCATGCTGTTCGTCGGCGTCGCGTTCGAGCCCGGCCGGCTGGAGGACTATCCCGAGGTCGTGAATCCCTTCGGTGCCACCGGTGCCTTCGAGCGCCCGGTGGTGATCATCGGCGGGGTGGGATTCGCGCTGATGCTCGTCGCAACGGCGGCTTCAGTGGCATCGCTCGTGGTGCGCTTCCGTCGGTCGCAGGGCGAGGAACGCCAGCAGCTCAAATGGGTCACCGCGGCCGCCGCCGTGTTCGTGCTGACGTTCGCCATCCCTTCCGAGCAGGTGGTGGGCGAAGAGGGCGGCTTCCTCGTCCTCCTCCTCGGCCTCCTCGTGGTGGAAGTGGCCGTGGCGATTGCGATGCTGCGCTACCGGCTCTACGACATCGACGTCGTGATCAACCGGGCACTGGTCTACGGCTCGCTGACCGCCACCCTGGCCGCCGTGTACGTCGGCAGCGTGCTGCTGCTCCAGCTCGCGCTGAGTGGCCTCACCGAGGGCTCGGGTCTCGCCGTTGCCGCGTCCACGCTCGCGGTGGCGGCGCTGTTCCGACCGGTCCGGGGCCGCATCCAGAACGCCGTGGACCGCCGCTTCTTCCGCAGCCGCTACGACGCCACGCAGACCCTCCAGGCGTTCGGAGCGCGGCTGCGCGACGAGGTCGACCTCGAGGCGCTCAGCACCGATCTGCAGGCGGTGGTCACCGAGACGATGCGGCCCGCCCACGTGTCGCTGTGGCTGCGGACGCCCGGAGCACACGCATGAGCGCGGTCAACGCTCGGCGCCTCGCCTGGGGACTGGCCCTGCTCGCCCTGGCCCTGACGGCTGCCGCCACCGTCATCTCGTCGCTGGGCACTGGTGGCATCGACGTCGGCCGGTCGGCGTTCATCTGGGCGATCACGCTGGTCTTCACTGTCGCGGGCCTCGTGATCGCGACTCGCATGCCGGGCAACGCGATCGGCTGGCTGTTCCTGGGGGTGGGCGTCTCCGCATCTCTCGGCAGCCTCTCGGGCACGTACGCCGGCTACTGGATCGACACCGGAGCCGGTTCCGAGGCCCTCGGCCAGACGGCGGCGTGGTACGCCGAGCTCTCCTGGATGCCCTTCATCCTCGTGCCCGCGACGTTCCTGTTGCTGCTCTTCCCCGACGGACACCTGCTGAGCCGACGCTGGCGCCCGATCGCCTGGGCGGCAGCCGTCGGCATCGTCCTGAACTTCGTTGCCGAGGGAACACGTCCGGGGCCGATCCCGGACTACCCGGAGCTGCAGAATCCCTACGCCGTCGGCAGCAGCCTGATCTCGCTCCTCGAGGGATTCGCGGTGGTGGTGCTCGTCATCGGGATGGTCGGCTCGGCCACGTCCATGGTCCTGAGGTTCCGCCGCGCGCGCGGCGAAGAGCGCCAGCAGATGAAGTGGATCGCGTTCGCAGGAGCGGTGGCCGCTCTGACGATCGTCGTCATGACCTCCCTCTACGAGGTCGTGGGAGAGGACGTCGCGAACGCCACGATGATGCTGAGCATCATGGCCCTGCCGGCGGCCACCGCGATCGCGATCGTGCGGTACCGGCTCTACGACATCGACGTCGTCATCAACCGGACCCTGGTCTACGGCACGCTGACCGCGACGCTCGCCACCGTGTACGTCGGCGGCGTGCTGCTCCTGCAGCTTGCTCTGAGCGGGCTCACCCAGGGCTCGGGCCTCGCCGTCGCGGCGTCCACGCTCGCGGTCGCGGCGCTGTTCCGGCCGGCTCGAAGTCGGATCCAGAAGTCCGTCGACCGCCGCTTCTTCCGCAGCCGCTACGACGCTGCGCGGACGATCGAGGCGTTCGGCGCCCGCCTGCGCGACGAGGTGGACATCAGCGCGCTGAGCGCCGAGCTCCAGTCCGTCGTCACCGAGACGATGCGGCCCGCGCACGTCTCCCTGTGGCTCCGACCGGCGGAGCGAGTGCGATGACCGCGCGACGAGTGACGCTGGCGTCCTGGGTCGTCTGTGTCGTGGCCTCGACAGCCAGCCTCGTGCTCCTCGCCATCGGCATCGGAGAGTCGACGCCCGGCGACGACTTCGTCATCGGAGGATGGGGCGGCCTGGCGTTCGCGTTCGCCGCCCTCGCCTTCGGCACCGTCGGCGCGCTCGTCTCGCACCGCCTCCCCGACAACAGGGTCGGCTGGGTCTTCTGCGTCATCGGGGTGGCCGTCGCTGTCGGAGACCTCGGCTACCAGTACGCCGACCGGGCCCTCTTCGGCGCGGGGATCGACCTGCCGGCCGGTGGGCTGGCTGCCTGGTTCCAGAACCTGACCATTCCGCCCTGCTTCGGGTTCATCGCGGTGGCCCTGATGCTCTTCCCGGACGGGCGTCTGCCGTCACCCCGATGGCGGCCGGCAGCCGCCGTTGCGCTGACCGGTTCGACGTTCGTGATCGTCGGCTACGCCCTGCGCCCGGGACAGCTCGACCCCCCGTTCGACTCGGTGAGCAACCCCATCGGCATCGGGGGCGGGTTCGACCTCTTCGAGACGATCTCCGCCCTCGGCTGGCCCCTGATGGGGCTCGGACTGGTGCTCGCCGCGGCGGCGATGCGCCGTCGCTCGAAGCGGGCGTCCGGGCTGGAGCGACAGCAGCTGAAGTGGGTCACCTTCGCCGCCGCCATCGCCGGCGTGGTGATCGTCGCCGACGTCGTCAGCTTCTTCGTCGCCGACGACAGCGCCGATCTCAACCTGTTCAGGACCGTGACGCTCGGGATCGGATTCGCCGTCATCCCCGTCGCGGCCGGGGTCGCGATCCTTCGCTACCGGCTCTACGACATCGACCTCGTCATCAATCGGACCCTGGTCTACGGCTCGCTCACGGCCACCCTCGCCGTCGTGTACGTCGGCAGCGTGCTCGTCCTGCAGCTCGTGCTGAGCGGCCTGACCGAGGGCTCGGGACTGGCGGTCGCGGCATCCACGCTGGCGGTGGCGGCGCTGTTCCGTCCGGTGCGCGGACGGATCCAGAGACACGGTGGACCGACGCTTCTTCCGCAGTCGCTACGACGCCACGCAGACGCTGCAGGCATTCGGCGCCCGGCTGCGCGATGAGGTCGACCTCGACGCGCTCAGCACAGATCTCCAGGCGGTGGTCACCGAGACGATGCGGCCGGCCCACGTCTCGCTGTGGCTCCGGACGCCGGAGGCGACGACATGAGCCCGAGGAACTCCAAGCGAGTCGCCTGGGCACTGGCCGCCCTGGCCGCTGCCATCACTGCCGGCGCGGCGGTCATCTCCCTGACGGGCGGCGACCGGCTGGAGGCGGAGAAGGACGCGTTCATCTGGACGATCACGCTCGTCTTCACGGTCGCCGGTCATGTCATCGCGACGCGGCAACCGCGCAACCCGATCGGTTGGCTGTTCCTGGCCGGCGGTGTCTCAGCGGCCCTGGCGAGGCTCACGGGCGCGTACGGGGACTATTGGTTGGAGACCGGAGAGGGCTCCCGCATCCTCGGCCAAGCCGCCGTTGTCTACGGCGAGGTCTCATGGGTCCCGTTCGTGCTGGTGCCCGCGACGTTCCTGCTGCAGCTCTTCCCGGACGGGCGGCTGCTGTCGAGGCGTTGGCGCCCGGTCGCCTGGTGCTCGGTGGTGGGCATCGTGGGTGTCGTGGTCACCACGACCCTCCAGCCGGGGACGCTCGAGGACCACCCCGACTTTCCCAACCCCTACGGGGTCGAGAGCGCGGTCCTGGACGTCCTCGAAGGACCGGTGTACCTCGCACTGATGGTCGGGCTCTTCGGCGCGGCCGCGTCCGCGGTCCTGAGGTTCCGCCGGGCCAAGGGCGAGCAGCGCGAGCAGATGAAGTGGATCGCCCTGGCAGGCGCCATCGCTGCCGCGACGATCCCGACGATGTTCGCGCTCTACACAGTGGTCGGTCAGGGAGTCGCGGACAGCGTGATCATGCTCAGCATCCTCGGGCTGCCCGCAGCGACCACAGTGGCGATCCTGCGCTACCGGCTCTACGACATCGATGTCGTGATCAACCGGACCCTGGTCTATGGCGCGCTGACCGCGACGCTCGCCACCGTGTACGTCGGCAGCGTGCTGCTGCTGCAGCTGGTGCTCAGCGGACTGACCCAGGGGTCCGGGCTCGCGGTGGCCGCGTCCACGCTGGCGGTTGCGGCGCTGTTCCGTCCGGTGCGAGGACGGATCCAGAAGGTCGTGGACCGCCGCTTCTTCCGCAACCGCTACGACGCCGAGCGGACCCTCGAGTCGTTCGGTGCCCGGCTGCGCGACGAGGTCGACCTCGCAGCCTTGAGTGCGGACCTCCAGGCGGTGGTCGCGGAGACGATGCGGCCGGCCCACGTCTCGCTGTGGCTGCGGGCGCGTGATTCGGCATGACCGCACATGTCGAGCCGGAGTGGGCGATGGTGACAGTGATGTTTGTCGACATTCGCGGCTTCACGACGTTCGCTGACCGGTCGACGGCCAGCGAGGCGACGGCGTACCTGAACGAGTTCTTCGAGGTCACCGTCCCCGTCGTGCTGGCGCATGGCGGCCAGGTCAACAAGCTGCTCGGTGACGGTCTGCTCGGGGTCTTCGGCGCCCCGGACCCGCTGCCCGACCACGCCGACCGGGCGCTGGCGGCCGGGCGGGACCTGCTCGACGCCGTCGACACCCGGCTGGGCGACCGCTGCCGGATCGGGATCGGTCTGAACTCCGGCCTCGTGCTCGTCGGCACGATCGGAGGCGGTGGACACACCGAGCTGGGTGTCGTCGGCGATCCCGTCAACGTCGCCGCGCGGGTCGAGGCGGCGACCAGCGACCTCGACGAGTCGCTCCTGTTGACGGAGGCCACCCGCTGCCTGCTGGAGAACAAGGACCCGAGCCTGAGGCTGAGGTCGAAGGGATCGGTGCCGTTGAAGGGGAAGGCGGAGCCGGTCGTCGTACACGGCCTGGATTCCCGTAACGCTTTCCGGACGCCCTCGGCCTAGAAAGGACTTCGTGATGAGCCCTCCAACGAAGAAGCTCCGGGGAAGGCTGCGGCGAGCCTCGCGCGTCGCGGAGTCCGCCGACGCTCCCGAGACCGTGACGCTCGCGGCGACCTCGCAGAGCCCGGTCGACATCGCCCCGAACGATCCGTTGCTCGCCTACCTCCAGTCGGCGGGCGGCGCGGTGGACGTCGACGCTCTCGAGCTCGACTCCGACGCCCTGCGCGACCTGAAGGCCGCGGGCGTCAGGCTCGCGATCCCGCTCGTCAGCCAGGGCGAGCTGATCGGCGTACTCAACCTCGGAGCGCGCCTGTCCGAGCAGGAGTACTCCTCCGACGACCGGCGGCTGCTCGACAACCTGGCCGGCCAGGCGGCGCCGGCCCTGCGCGTCGGCCAGCTGGTGCGCGAGCAGGAGGCCGAGGCGGTGACCCGCCAGCGCTACGAGCAGGAGCTGGAGGTCGCCCGGCTGATCCAGTCGCACTTCCTGCCCAAGACCCTTCCCGACCTGCCCGGCTGGCAGATCGCGGCCTACTACCGGCCCGCACGCGAGGTCGGCGGCGACTTCTACGACGTCATCCCGCTGCCCGACGGACGAGTGGGCTTCGTGGTCGGCGACGTGACCGACAAGGGTGTGCCCGCCGCGCTGGTGATGTCGGCGACCCGCAGCCTGATGCGCGCGTCGGCTCAGCGATTGATCGAGCCGGGGGTCGTGCTGGAGCGGGTCAACGAGCAGCTGTGCCCGGACATGCCCGAGAAGATGTTCGTCACCTGCCTGTACGGCGTGCTCGACCCGGCGACCGGCCACCTCCGCTTCGCGAACGCCGGCCACGACCTGCCCTACGTCAAGACCGCGAACGGCGTCATCGAGCTGCGTGCCCGAGGCATGCCGCTCGGGCTGATGACGGGCATGCCGTACGAGGAGAAGGAGATCACCCTGGCGCGCGGCGACAGCGTGCTGCTGCACTCCGACGGCGTCGTCGAGGCCCACGATCCCGAACGCGGCATGTTCGGCTTCCCACGCCTGATGCAGACGGTGGCCGATGCCCCGAGCGGCCAGGCCCTGATCGACCGCGTGCTGAGCGATCTCGACGAGTTCACCGGCCCGGGCGCGGAGCAGGAGGACGACATCACCATGGTCACGCTGGAGCGGTCCGCTGGGGAGGCGCCGCCGGAGCCGATCGACGACGTGCTGCTCGCCGAGTTCGAGCTCCCGAGTGCGCCCGGCAACGAGCGGGAGGCGATCGACCTCGTGACCGGTGCGATCGGCGAGGTCGATCTCGAGCCGGCCCGCCTCAACCGGCTGAAGACCGCCGTGGGCGAGGCGACGATGAACGCGATGGAGCACGGCAACCAGTACGACGCCGACCTGCCCGTCTCGATCCGGGTGCTCCGCGACGTGGACACCCTCCGCGTCCAGGTGATCGACCGCGGTCACGCCGGCGAGCCGGCCGAGCCGGAGGCGCCGGACATCGAGGCGAAGCTCGAGGGTCGCCAGAGCCCACGCGGCTGGGGACTGTTCCTGATCAAGGAGATGGTCGACGAAACGCGCGTGACGACCGAGGACGGGAAGCACACGCTCGAGCTCGTCCTTCATCTGAATGGAGGTAGGGATGGCCACGAGTGAGCTTCAGGTAGCGGTGCGCGAGCGCGATGGCGTCGCGGTGATCGACCTGATGGGCGACGTGAACGGCACAGCCGGGGATGCCCTCGACCGTGCCTACTCGGAGGCCACCAGCAAGGGGGCCACCTCGGTCGCCCTCAACTTCGAGCGGACCGAGTTCATCAACAGCACGGGTATCGCCCTGATCGTGGGCCTGCTGGCGCAGGCCCGGACCGGTCGGGTCGAGGTCAGGGCGTTCGGGCTCTCCGACCACTACCGCGAGATCTTCGAGATCACGCGGCTGTCCGACTTCATGACCATCGCCGACGACGAGGAACGTGCCGTCAGCGACACCAGAGAGGAACAGCGATGACCGAGTCACCCACCACGTTCGCCGTGAGAGAGGTCTCCGGGTCCGCCCAGGTGATCGACATCGCCGGCGACATCACCGCCCAGAGCGAAGACGTGCTCATGGACGCCTACGGCCGCGCCAACCAGCAGAAGATCAGCGCGATCGTCCTGAACTTCACCGGGCTCGACTACATGAACAGTGGCGGAATCGGGCTCCTGGTGATGCTCCTCGTTCGGGCCCAGCGCCAGCACCAGCGCGTCCTCGCGTTCGGGCTGTCCGACCACTACCGCCAGATCTTCGAGCTGACCCGGCTCGACGAGGCGGTCTCCATCCACGACACGGAGGACGCGGCCCTGGCCGCGACCTCGGGATAGTGAGGGACGTCATGACCGAAGACGACCGCAACGCCAACTGGGCCAGCCCGGTCTCCCGGCTGAACGTGCCCGACGTACCCGACGGGGCCGTGGGCATCAACGTCGAGGGCAAGCGGCTGACGTCGCCGATCCAGGGCTTCGGCAAGATGTGGCAGAAGACCTACCAGGTGCGCCTGCCCGCCGAGAAGGTCTCGGCGGTCGACCTGATCACGACCTGGAAGCAGCACTTCCCCGAGTTCTGGCCGGAGGGCAACACCTTCTACGGCCCGCTGACCGGCATCGCGCCCGGTGAGGTGGCGCTGCTGAACGTGAGCCTGCCCGGGAAGATGAAGCTGTCGACCGGGGTGATGGTGCTGTACGCCGACGCCGAGTCGTTCACGCTGATGACGCCGCAGGGCCACATGTTCGCCGGCTGGATCACCTTCAGCGCCCTCGAGGCGGAGGGCGAGACGGTCGCCCAGGCGCAGGTGCTGATGCGGGCGAGCGACCCGATCTTCGAGCTCGGGCTCAGCCTAGGCGGCCATGGCCAGGAGGACCGGTTCTGGCAGCGGACGCTGATGCGGCTGGCGGAGCACTTCGACCACGAGGGCGAGGTCGAGACCCAGGTCGTCTGCGTCGACAAGCGGCGGCAGTGGTCGCGGTGGCGCAACGTCTGGCACAGCTCCGCGATCCGCTCGACGATGTACACGCTGGGAGCCCCCGGCCGGGGCCTGAAGCGGCTGTTCACGCGGGGTCGTCCGGTTGCCTGACGCCGGTGGGGACGCGGTTGTCGTCGGCTCGGGGCCCAACGGGCTCGCCGGCGCCATTGCGTTGGCCCAGGCCGGGCGGTCGGTCACGGTGCTCGAGGGGGCCGACACCCTCGGCGGTGGCTGCCGGTCCGAGGAGCTCACGCTGCCGGGCTTCGTGCACGACACCTGCTCAACGGTGCATGCCCTGGCTCTGGTCTCGCCGTTCCTGAGCAGCCTCCCGTTGGAGCAGCACGGCCTCGAGCTGGTGCAGCCCGAGGCTCCACTGGCGCACCCGCTGGACGACGGCTCGGCCGTGGTGCTGGAGTCTTCCGTCTGGGAGACGAGTCGCGGGCTCGGCCCGGACGCGCGCGCCTACCGCCGGCTCTTCGACCCGCTCGTCGCCCATGCGGAGGACCTCACCACGGAGATCCTGGGCCCGCTCCGGCTACCCCGCCACCCGCTCGTGCTGGCGAGGTTCGGCCCCAAGGCACTGCGCTCGGCATCGGGGTTCGCGCGCTCGCGCTTCGAGGGGGAGCGAGCCCGCGCATTGTTGGCCGGGTGCAGCGCGCACTCGATGCTGTCTCTTCGCACCCCCGCCGGGGCGGCGGTCGGGATGGTGCTCATGCTCAGCGCGCACTGGGTCGGCTGGCCGGTCGCCCGCGGCGGTTCCCAGCGGCTGGCGGACGCCTTGGCCGACCACCTCCGATCGCTCGGGGGCCGGATCGAGACGGGGCGGTGGGTCGAATCGCTCAAGGAGCTCGACGGCTATGGCCCGGCGCTGCTCGACGTGACCCCGCGCCAGCTGGTGCAGCTCGCCGGCGATCGGCTGCCGTCGCGCTACGCCCGCCGCCTCGGTCGCTACCGCTACGGGCCCGGCGTCTTCAAGCTCGACTGGGCGCTCGACGGGCCGATCCCGTGGCGCGCGCCCGAGGTCGGCCGCGCGGGCACGGTGCACCTCGGCGGGACGCTCGAGGAGATCGCAGCCTCGGAGGAGGCCGCGGTGAACGGCCGGCACCACGACCGGCCGTTCGTGCTGCTCGTGCAGTCGAGCCGCTTCGACCCCACCCGAGCGCCCGCGGGCAAGCACACGGCGTGGGCCTACTGCCACGTCCCGCACGGCTCTCCGCGCGACATGACCGACGCGATCGAGGCCCAGGTCGAGCGCTTCGCCCCGGGCTTCCGAGACCTCGTGATCGGCCGGTCGGCGATGGGGCCGGCGGAGATGGAGCGGCGCAACCCGAACTACGTCGGCGGCGACATCAACGGCGGGGTCCAGGACCTGCGCCAGCTGTTCACCCGCCCGGTGGCCCGGCTCGACCCCTACTCCACCCCGCTCGAAGGGGTGCACCTCTGCTCGTCGTCGACCCCGCCGGGAGGCGGCGTACACGGCATGGGCGGGTACTGGGCTGCGCAGTCGGTGTTGCGGCGCCGTTCAAACCGCTTGTAACACGCTGTCTACCCATCTAGAAGGCCGCTGCAACGGCCCGTTAGATACGTTGACGACGTGTTACAAGCGCCGTACGCCGCCGCTGTCCCTGCGCCGGACTAGGGTGCTCGGGTGCCAGAGCCCGACCCCGATCACGCCCAGCTGCGCAAGGTGCTGGCCGACGCCGTCGAGGCACTCGGCGGGTCCGAGCGGCCGGGCCAGGTGCAGATGGCCGAGGCGGTCGCGGAGGCGATGAACGACGGGCGGCACCTGCTCGTCCAGGCCGGCACCGGCACCGGCAAGTCGCTGGCCTACCTCGTGCCCAGCCTGCTCAACGACCGACGCGTCGTGGTCGCCACCGCGACGCTCGCGCTCCAGCACCAGCTGGTCGAGCGCGACATCCCGCGGCTGGTCGAGGCCACCGGCGACGACCTCGATGTCTCCTACGCCGTGCTCAAGGGCCGCTCCAACTACGCCTGCCTGCACCGGATCCGTGAGGGCGTGCCCGACGACCAGGGCGTGCTGGTCGACGTACCCGAGGGGTCGATGGCGGGCAAGGTCCTCGAGCTCCGCTCCTGGGCCGAGCAGGAGTCGAAGGACAAGGGCAGCGGCGAGCGCGACGGCGCGCCGCGGCACACCGACCGCGAGTGGCGACAGGTCTCGGTCAGCCACCGCGAGTGCCTGGGCGCCGCCAAGTGTCCCTATGGCGCGGAGTGCTTCGCCGAGCTGGCGCGCGAGAAGGCGCACCGCTCCCACCTGGTCGTCACCAACCACTCGCTGCTCGCGATCGACGCGATCGAGGGCGTGCCGATGATTCCTGAGTACGACGTGGTGGTGATCGACGAGGCCCACGAGCTCACGGCTCGAGTCACCCAGGCCGCCACCGACGAGCTGTTCGCGGCCGAGGTCGAGCGGGCCGCGCGCCGGTCGCAGCGGCACGTCGAGGGCGACCAGGCCGACGACCTGGCCGATGCCGCCGACGCGCTGCGGTCGGCGATCAACGAGGCGTCACCGGGCCGGTTCGACACGGTGCCCGACGAGCTCGCCGACGCCCTGGTGCTGGTGCGCGACGCCGCGCGGGCCTGTGTTTCGGCCTACCCCCGCGGCGATGAGGGCGACGTCGACGCCGGCCGCACCCAGGCCCGCGGCGCGGTGCAGGAGGTGTTCGCGACCACCGAGCGGATGGCCGCCAACGCCGAGTCCGACGTGCTCTGGCTGACCGAGGGCGGCGACCGGCTCCCGCCGCGGCTGTGCATCGCGCCGCTCCAGGTGTGGGGGCCGATGCGGGAGAAGCTGCTCAGCGACAAGACCGTGGTGATGACGTCGGCGACGCTGATGCTCGGCGGCGACTTCTCGGCGCTGGCCACCAGCGTGGGGCTCAAGCCCGCGGAGCGGGCCGAGCTCGACATCGAGCCCACCGTGGGTGACGACGTACTGCTCTGGACCGGCCTCGACGTCGGCAGCCCGTTCGACTACGGCCAGCAGGCGATCCTCTACGTCGCCCGGCACCTGCCGCCACCCGGCCGCGACGGCCTGGGGGAGAAGCAGCTCGACGAGATCGCCGAGCTGGTCGACGCCGCCGGTGGCCGGACGCTCGGGTTGTTCTCGAGCAGGCGGGCCGCGGAGACCGCGGCCGAGGCGATCCGCGAGCGGCTGCCGCACCTGACCACGCTCGCCCAGGGCGACGCCCAGCTGCCGGAGCTGGCGCGGCAGTTCGTCGACGACCCGCACACCTGTCTCTTCGGCACCCTCTCGCTGTGGCAGGGGCTCGACGTACCCGGTGAGACGTGTCAGCTGGTGCTGATCGACCGGATCCCGTTCCCGCGCCCCGACGACCCGCTGATGAGCGCCCGGCAGCGGGCGGTCGAGCGCGCGGGCGGCAACGGGTTCATGCAGGTCGCCGCCACCCACGCCGCGCTGCTGCTCGCCCAGGGCTCCGGCCGGCTGATCCGCACCACCAGCGACCGCGGAGTGGTCGCGGTGCTCGATCCGCGGCTGGCGACCGCGCGCTACGGCGGTTTCCTCAAGGCCAGCCTGCCGCCGATGTGGCCGACCACCGACCCGCAGGTGGCGCGGGCCGCGCTGGCTCGACTGGCCTCGTCAGCCCCGGTCGGGTAGCAGGCAGCGTCAGCGGTCGCCACCGACGGGACGGGCTGCGCGAGCCGCGGTCCCGCCAGTGGCACCGGTCCCCCAGGAAAAGCTGCCTGGGTGCGAATCGATCGGCGGGATGAGGCTCTTGCCGTCGGGTCTCGGACGGTGACTTCCTGCCAGGTTAGATCGGTCCGATGGCGGTGGACCATCCCCAATCGGGGTCAGCCCTAGCGGTCGCCGCCGACGGAACGGGCTGCGAGAGCTCCGGTCCCGCCGGCGGCGACGCCGGTCCCCCAGGTAGGTCTGGCTGGATGCGCGTCGATCGACCGAATGTGCTCGAAGACGCCAAGTTGTCGGCTTTGCTCGCGGAGCGCCTGGCTCGCCCCACGCAGCACCAGTCGTTCGCCGCGGCCGGCCTTCCCGCCGCGCCGTGGCCAGGACCATGGCCTGCGCGACCAACGACCATTCATCGACCGCGGACACGTCGACGATGAATCGGCTGCTGTGGTTGTCCAGGACGAGTTCCATGGACCCGGCGAACGCGTTCAGGGCGCTGCCTCCGACGTCGCCGACGACGACGAGGACCGGATCTCCGGGCTCGGAGTCGAGAGCAGCCGCGAAGGCCCCACATCGTGATCCCACACAGCGACACCCCTAGGCGCGACGGATTCTGACGCCGTCGGGGTCTGGGACGGTGGTTTTCGGCAGCGTAATGCGGACCCTGGGGCCCCCGCCAGAGTTCGTCCCATTAGGAGCCAACTTTCAGAAAATCCGTCGCAGGAGAGTTAGCGGTCGCCGCCGGCGAGAGGTACTGCGTGAGCACCGCTCTCGCCGGCGGCGCCGTTGGTCCCCCAGGTAGGTCTGGCTGGGAGCGAGTCGATCGACCGGATGTGCTCGAAGACGCCGAGCTGCTGGCTCCGCTCGCGGAGGACCGGGCTCGCTCCACGTAGCACCAGCTGCTCGCCGCGGGCGGACTTCCGGCGCGCCGTCGTCAGGACCATGGCCTGCGCGATCAGCGACCATTCGTCGACATCGGACACGTCGACGATGAATTGGCTGCTGTGGTTCATCAGGACGAGCTCCATGGCGCCGGCGAACTTGCTCAAGGCGGTGCCCGCGACGTCGCCCCTGACGACGAGGATCAGACCCTCGGGCTCGGAGTCGAAGAGGATGTTTGCCGGTCTGAGATTGCGAGACCACACGACGGGACCTCCAGCGGTGGGGAAGGACGCCGTCCGGGTCTGGAACGGTGGCTGGTCGGCAGATTAGACCGGTCGGTTGCGGTGCACCATGCCCCGACCGGTGTTGGCCGGCGTCGCTGGCGTTAGCGATCGCCGCCGGCGAGAGGTACTGCGTGAGCACCGCTCTCGCCGGCGGCGCGCCAAGCCTGTGCATCTGCGTCCGAGTCGATCGAGCGGATCCGCTCAAACACTCCGAGCTGCTGGCTGTGCTCGCGGAGCTCATCGCTCGCTCCGCGCAGCACCAGCTCCTCACCATGGTCGGACTTCCGGCGCGCGGTCATGAGCAGCATCGCCTGCGCGACCAGTGACCATTCGTCGACGTCGTCCAGGTCGACGAGGAACCGGTTGCTGTGGTTGTTCGAGACGAGCGCCAGGGCGCCGGCGAGCTTGTTGAGGTCGGCGCCGGCGAGACCGCCGCCAAGCACGAGGATGGGACCTTCGGGCTCGACGTCAAAGAAGATCGTTGCCGGTCTGAGACTGCGATGCTCCACGGCGGGACCTCTCGGCGAAGCGATGGGGCGCCGTCGGGGTCCGGGACGGTGGGTTCTCTCGGCAGACTAGACCAGCGAAATCGGGTGCGCCACCCTGACTCGCGAACCGTCTACTAAGAGCCGATTTTGAAGGCCCGTGCGCTGATCCGCTGCGAGGAGTTGTCGAACTTCGGCTTGCCCGCGCAGGAGAACCGGGTGCCTCGGTTGCACCGGAAGTCGTCGCTGGCGTTGACCAGCGTGACCTCGACGTACTTCACCTTCGTGGTCGTGAAGTTGTACTTCGGGGACGCGTCGCCGTCGGTGCCGAGGCTGACCCAATTGGTCCTCGGCGCCCCGCTCCGCGGCTGGATGGTGACCAGGGCGCCGGTGCCCTTCCAGCGGGAGGCCATGTCGAGGGACAGGCGGAGCCGCCAGCGCCCGCTGACCAGGCTCTTCGCTGGGGTGTAGCGAACGGTGCCGGACGCCAGGTGGTCGAGCCAGATCCGCAGCGGCGCGCTCTGGGGAGCCGCCTGCGAGAGCGTCGACCTGCGGGCCAGCGGCGCGGTCGGGTAGTGGTTGGCCTTGCCCTCGTCGTACGACCGGCCTGGTGTGCGGTTGGCGGCGGAGAACCCGGCGAACGCCTTGGTCAGTGACAGGTCGCGCTTACGCAGCACTGCCTTCACGCCCTGCAGCGAGTACTCGCCGGTGCCGCCGGCACCGTCGTCGAGCCGGCGCCACAGCTCCCGGACCAGGACAGGCATCCCGCCCTCGGAGGACGGGAACCTCTCGGTCAGGTAGCGGAAGAACACCCAGGCGCCGTAGTGAAAGCTCCCGAAGAACTGGTCGAGCGACTTGTGCGGCAGCGACATTGGCCCGCTGCGGATGTACTGCACGTTGTCGTTGACCCCGTCGTAGAGCTCATCCTCGGCCCAGGTGGCGGTTGCCTCCATCACCCAGCCGTCCTCGGAGACGTCGTAGCCGAACTGGACCGCGTGGAAGTACTCGTGGGCCGCGGTGACCTGGAGGTTCCCCTTCGGCGTGTTCCGGTTGCCGAACTCACCGGGCGAGTAGTCGTTGTCGAGCACGCAGTAGCCCCAGGTGTCCTGCGGCTGGTTCGCCGGGATGTCCTCGTCGGTGGCGCAGTAGCCGTAGAGGCCGTCGGGGCCGATGTCGGCGAGGTAGACGTCGGGCTTCTCGTCGCCGCCGTTGTTGTCGGCGTCGAGGTCGGACTTGGGCGCGCGGTAGCCGGCGCCGACGTATGAGTTGTGAACGTGGGTCATCGTCCTGAGGGCGAGTTCGACGTAGTCGGGTACGCCGCTGCTGTCGCCGTCGGTTGCGGGCACTTGGTCAGGGCTCGTGCGGACGAAGTGCACGCACACCACGTTGGAGCACACCCGCTCCGGTGTCGTGTTCGCGGCATATCCATCGCCGAACTGGTCACTGTTGCCGTCGGTGGGCCGGGCGAGGAGACGCTCGGCGGCCGGCTGCAACGAGGCGGGCAGGTCGCTCTTGAGCAGCGCCAGGTCGCGCAGCGCGAGGGTGAGGTCGGACTCGGGGTCCACGCCGAGCGAGTCCAGCCCTTCGAAGAGATCCCGGACCTCGGCCAGCGCTTCCTTTGCGGCCGCGGTGGGGTCGTCGGCCGCGGGGGAGACGGGGTCCGGTTCGGTCGCGTGCGCCGGCGCGGTCAGCGGCCCGAACGCGAGGACCGCGGCGAGCAGGGACAGGACGAGCACTCGGGGAGTGCGTAGGCGCATGGGGGCTCCGTCGTACCGAGGATCGCTGGACCCCGGCACCTTACGTGCGGTTCAGCCCGCTGGGCGAACCAGTCCGGACTCGTAGGCGAGTACCACGGCCTGCACCCGGTCGCGGACGCCGAGTTTCATCAGCAGCCGCGCGACGTGGGTCTTGACCGTGTTCTCCGTGACGTAGAGCTCGGCCCCGATCTCGGCGTTGCTCAGTCCCCGCGCCACCAAGCGCAGCACCTCGTGCTCCCGCTCGGTGAGGCCCTGCAGGTCAACGACCGGCCGCACGCCTCGGCGGGAGAACTCCTCGATCAGTCGCCGCGTCACCGACGGCGCGAACAGCGAGCCGCCGTCGGCTACCACCCGAATCGCGGCGACCAGCCGCTCCTCGGGCGCGTCCTTGAGCAGGAACCCACTGGCGCCGGCCCGCAGCGCGTCGTAGACCACCTCGTCGAGGTCGAACGTCGTCAGCACCAGCACCCGGGGCGGGTCGTCGACAGCGGTGACCGAGTGGGTCGCCTCGATGCCGTCCGTGCCGGGCATCCGGACGTCCATCAGTACGACGTCGGGCAGGAGCTCTGCGCATTGAGCGATGGCCTCCGCGCCGTCGGCAGCCTCCCCGACCACCTCGATGTCGGGCTCGGTGTTGAGGATCATCCGCAGCCCGGTGCGCACCAGCGGCTGGTCGTCGGCCAGCACCACCCGGATCACGAGACCTCCAGTGAGTAGGGCAGCCGGGCTCGCACCTCGAAGCCGCCGTGCTCGCCGGGTCCGGTCTCGACCTCGCCGCCGACCACCGACACCCGTTCGCGGATGCCGATCAGGCCGTGCCCGGTGCGGGCGCCGTTCACGGCATGCGTGCCGTCGTCAGAGACCACGACCCCCAGCGCGTCGCCCGCGTAGTCGAGCCGCACGATCGCTCGGGCCCCACCCGCATGCTTGATCACGTTGGTCAACGCTTCTTGCACGATCCGGTACGCCGACAGATCGACTCCGGGCGGCACGTCGACCGGCTCACCGCTCACCTCGAGCGCGACCGGCACTCCGGACGCGCGGACCTGGTCGAGCAACCCGGGCAGCTGCTCCAGCGACGGGACAGGCGCGTGCTCGGTCACCTCATCCCGCCCTGATGTGTCGGTGTCGCGCAGCACCGCGAGCAACCGACGCATGTCGCTGAGCGCGGAGGTGTTGGTGTGCTCGATCGCATCCAGCGCACGACGTACCGCGTTGTCGTCGGTGCCAAGCAACCGCCTGGCACCGCGGGACTGGAGCACGGTCACCGCTATCGCATGGGACACGACGTCGTGCAGCTCACGGGCGATGGTGGCGCGCTCGGCCTCGACCGCGCGCCGGGTGGCCTCCTCCTGCTCGGCATGGAGCCGCTGATTCTCGGCGCCCAGCTCCGACTCCCGCTCGAGACGCAGCCGGATCGCCAGGCCCGCCGCCCACGGGCCACCGACGAACCCGACGGTGAACGCGATCGCTCCGAGGCTGACCTCGGAGAGGGACGTGTCATTGGAAGCTGCGTCGCCGATCCCGAACATCACCATCGAGGCCAGCACCAGGACGACGCCGAGCCAGGCATCCCGGCCGCTCGTCCACCGCCCCAGGGAGTAGTGGGCGACCAGATACATCACGACGAACGCGAGCGACTCCGCGTCCAGGTCATCGGCGAACGCCACGACCGCGCTGAGTCCGGCAACGGTCAGCACGAAGCCGACGACCGGGATCCGCCGGCGGAGCGCCAGCCCGGTGCCGGCGAGCAACGCGGCTGGCACCGCGCGAACCGGCTCGGCCGCCGGGTGCACCGCGATCTCCACCACCATCAGTGCGGTCAGGGCTCCGGCCAGCACGAGGTCGGTGTGCTGCCGGGCCTGAGCACCGAAGGACATGAAGGTCACGGTAGGCCGCGGGGCAGGGGCGCGGAGTCATTCTCGAGGATGACCCCTCGGGTCATCCCTCCAGGCGATCGGGACCATCCGAAAGCGTGACGACGAGACGATGGCGCCGACCGGATGGTGGTGGCACCAACCAGAGAAAGGTTCCGCCATGACCACCGTTTCCTCCCCCACCACGATCCCGACGACCGCATGGCCGATGGCACCCCTGGGGGCCCTCGTCACCGTCGTCGCCTCGGCCGCTACGGCCTACGGCGCCCACACCTGGTCGGAGGTGCTGATCACCGTACCGGTGATCGTCGTCGTCGCCGGGTTGGTGTTCGCTCGGGTGCTGCCGCGGGCGCTGCGCAAGGAGAGCCAGGGGCGTGCTGCGCTCGGGATGGCGATTCCCGGGGCGCTGCTCCTCCTGCCCGCGTTCTGGTCCGGCCTCCCGCTGGTGCTCGGGGTCGGCGCGGTCATCGCCGGGAACGCGGGCCGGCGCGGCCGGTCGGGCGCCGGCCTCTGCATTGCGGGCCTGGTCCTGGGCGCGCTGACGGTGCTCGGCTACCTCGCGACGTACACGATGGAGCTCGTCACCGGCGTTGGCGGTTTCGAGTACCTCTGACGTCGGTGGGCGGTCCTGGGTCAGACCCGGCGCAGGACCGCCGTCACCTTGCCGAGGATGGTCGCGTTGGTGCCGTCGATCGGGTCGTACGCCGCGTTGTGCGGCAGCAGCCAGACCTTGCCTTCCTTGCGCTGGAAGGTCTTCACGGTCGCCTCGCCGTCGATCAGCGCGGCCACGATCTCGCCGTTCTCGGCGGTCTGCTCCTTGCGGATCACGACGTAGTCGCCGTGGCAGATCGCCGCGTCGATCATCGACTCACCGGACACCTCGAGCAGGAACAGCTCGCCCCCACCCACGAGCTGCTTGGGCAACGGGAAGACGTCTTCGTAGGTCTCCTCGGCCAGGGTCGGGCCACCGGCGGCGATCTTGCCCAGCAGCGGGACATTGGTCGGCGGCTGCGCGGCGTCGCCGATGCCGGTCTCGTCGATGGACGACTCGTCGGCGCTGGACATCGAGCGCCGGGCCGCCATCACCTCGGGGAGGAACACCTCGAGGGCGCGGGGCCGGTTGGGGTCGCGCTTGAGATAGCCCTTCTGCTCCAGCACCTTGAGCTGGTGGGCGACGCTCGAGGAGCTGGTCAGCCCGACCGCCTGGCCGATCTCACGCATGCTGGGCGGGTAGCCGCGCTTCTCGATGGCGTCCTTGATGTGCGCGAGCACCTTCTGCTGCCGCGGGGTCAGCCCGGTCGCGTCCGGCGCGCCGTCGGGGAGCTCGGTGACGGTCTTGGAAGCGCGCTTGTCGGCCATGAAGGAAGGGTGCCACCAACTGGCCCCTCGAATTCAAACATCTGTTCGAACGGCGTGTCGTTACGCGCTCAGCCGGCGGGGGGAGCGGTGACCTAGCGTCGGTTTGCCGGCCGGGAAGCGACCCCTACTCACCGCTCCCCGGTCACACCTCGGCCAGCCGGAGGATGGCCAGGCGTACGCGCGGGCCGCGGTGACCAGCTCGGACACCGCCACGGACTCGTCGGCTCGATGCGCCTGCTCGGCCACCGAACCGGGCCCGAGCACCACCACGGGTACGCCGTGCTCGGCCACGAACCCGCCGTCGCAGGCGGCGCTCCAGCCGGCCAGCGGCAGCTCCGGCCCGCCCGCCGCCTGCAGGGACGCGTCCACCGACACCACCCATGGATGGTCAGGGGGCGTGTCGAAGCCGGGCATCGCCATCGCCATCGTCACCTCGGCCTCGAGCCCGTCCCGGTCCAGGCCGAGCGCGTCGAGCCGCGACCGGGCCTCGGCCAGCACGTCGGCGGGGCGCTCGTCGGGCAGCAGTCGGCGGTCGACGGTGAGGTGGCACTCGGCCGCGACGACCGACGTGCCCTGGCCGCCGGAGATCGTGCCCGGGCTCACCGTGGCCGGGCCCGCCATCGGGTGTGCCCGGCCGGCCAGCGAGGCATGCCACTGGTTCAGGTCCTCGATGATCCGGGCCGCCCCGACGATGGCATTGCGGCCCTCCGCCGGCGAGCCGGCGTGTGCGGCCCGGCCGAGCACGCGGTAGCCCAGGTAGCTGTCGCCACGGGCAGCGATGACGGTCTGCAGGTCGGTCGGCTCGGCGACGATGCACCCGGCCACCGGCGGCAGACCCGCGTGGGCGAGGTAGTGCTTGATGCCGATGCCGGTGTCCTCCTCGTCGACCACGGCCGCGAGCAGCACCGGGCCGGCGGGTACGACGCCCGCTCGTCGTACGGCGTCCATGGCGACCAGGCACGCGGCCAGGCCGCCCTTCATGTCGGTGCTGCCGCGGCCGTGGATGCGGCCGTCGCGGAGCTCGCCGGAGAACGGGTCCAGCGACCACCCGGTGCCGACCGGTACGACGTCGGTGTGGCCCAGCAGGAGCAGCGCCGGCGCGTCACCCCCGGGCAGGGTGGCGACCACGTTGGGTCGCTCCGGCGCGGCGTCCTCGGTCTCGACCAGCAGCCCGCGGGCCTGCGCCGCCGCGGCCAGGGCAGCCGCGGTCGCGGCCTCCTCGCCGGGCGGGTTCTCACCAGGCACCCGGACCAGCGTCTGGGTGAGCTCGACCAGCTCGGTCTCGGAGATCAGGTCGAGGACGGCCTGCTCGGACTCGCTGAGCGTCACGGGAGCCGGTCGACCGCGCGGCGCAGCCGGGCCAACCCCTCGCGGGTCCGGTCCGGCGCGGTGGAGGCGAAGCACATCCGCAGCGCGTCCGGGAAGTGCCGGCCCGGGGAGAAGGCGTTGCCGGGGATGAACGCCACTCCCTCGGCGAGCGCCACGGGGAAGAGGGCCTCGGTGTCGATCGCGGGCTCGAAGGTCAGCCAGAGGAAGAAGCCGCCCTGCGGGTCGGTCCAGCGCGCGACGCCGTCGAAGTGCTCGGCGAGGGCGGCCTGCATCGCCTCCTTGCGGCGGCGGTACTCCGCGCGCTGGGTGGTGAGGTGCTCCTCGAGGTGGCCGCCGGTGAGGAAGCCGGTGAGCAGGCGCTGGGCCGGCAGGTTCGTGCAGGTGTCCATCGCCTGCTTGGCGTTGATCAGCAGCGGCTGCAGCGACGGGTCGGTGTCGACCCAGCCGACCCGCAGCCCGGGCGCGATGATCTTGGAGAACGTGCGGACCGAGAAGACCAGCGGGTCGCCGTCCGCGAGCGCGTGCAGGGTGGGCACCTCGGTGCCCCCGAACCGCAGCAGACCGTAGGGGTCGTCGTCGATCAGCACCGAGCCCCACTCCCGGGTGAGCTCGAGCAGGCGCTCTCTCCTGGGGAGGCTGAGGGTGGCGCCAGATGGGTTCTGGAACGTCGGCACCGTGTAGATCACCTTCGGCGTGCGGCCGGCGCGGGCGACCAGCTCCGGCAGCGCCTCGACGACCATCCCGTCGTCGTCCACCGGCACCTCGAGCAGGTCACCTTGGTAGGACAGCGCCGTTGCGCTGCCGTTGGTGTACGTCGGCGACTCGACCACGACCAGGTCGCCGGGGTCGACGAAGAGCTTGCACGCCAGGTCGAGCCCCTGCATCCCTCCGGAGGTGATCGTGATCCGCTCCAGCGAGGTGGCGTCGCTGGTCCCGTCGAGCGCCTCCAGCAGGGCCAGCCGCAGCGGCATGTCGCCCTCGGTGGCGGCGTAGTCGAAGGCGTCGGGCGCGGCCGCACCGATCGCGTCGACGCCGATCTCCGCGAGGATCCTCGTGGGGATCGCCTCGGCGGCCGGGCTGCCCATCGCGAACCGCACGATGTCGTGGCTCTGCGCCGCGAGCAGCGAGGTGCTGGAGTCGATCACCGACCCGACCAGCTGGTCGGCCCGGGCCGCGAACGGCAGGGAGATGTGCTCGGTCAGGGTGGTCATGTCACTCCTTGATCGTCAGGCCTTGCTGGACGTGCGTGAGCGCCTCGGCGCCGTCGTCGGTGATCACCACGGACTCGGAGGTCTCGTATCCCCAGCCATCCATCCACATGCCGAGGATCACGTGGAAGGCCATGCCGGCGGCCAGGACGGTGTCGGCTTCCGGGCGCAGGCTCACCGTGCGCTCGCCCCAGTCGGGTGGGTAGCCGATGCCGATCGAGTAGCCGATCCGGGAGTCCTTGGTCAGGCCGTGCTTCGCGATCACCCGGCTGAACGCCCGGTGCCCGTCGCCGGCGGTCCGCCCCGGCCGCAGCTCCTCCAGCGCGGCCTCCAGCCCCTCGCCGACCGCCGATGCGCAGTCGACGAGCCGCGAGGCGGGACGACCGAGCGCGACGGTCCGCGCGAGCGGCGCGTGGTAGCGCCGGTAGACCCCGGCCACCTCGACGACGCTGGCCTCGCCGGCCTTGAGGTCGGCGTCGCTCCAGGTCAGGTGCGGGGTGCCCGCGGACTCGCCGGTCGGCAGCATCGGCACGATCGCCGGGTAGTCACCACCCAGCTCCTTGGAGCCGAGCGCCTGGGCCTGCTGGATCTCGGCCACCACGTCGCACTGCCGGCGTCCCTCGCGGATGCCGTCCAGCGCCACCTCCATCACCGCGGTCGCGACCCGGCCGGCGTTGCGCAGCGCCGCGACCTCGGCCGGTGACTTCACCAGCCGCACCCAGTTGACCAGCTCGGCGGAGTCCACCACCTCGGCCTGCGCCAGAGCCCCGGCGAGCGCGAGGTAGCCGCGCGGGGAGAAGTAGTGCGCGTCCATCTCGGCGCCGACCAGGGCGCCGGGCTCGTCGTTCAGGACGCCCAGCTCGACCGCCTGCTGAGCGATCCAGGTGAACGGGTGGGCGTCGGGGCGATGCACCAGGGTCTCGGGGTAGCCGTGCACCTGGTCGGGTGGAAGCGCGGCGGTCCAGTGCGCGCCCTGGGCGTCCATGGCCCGCGCGAACAGGTGGGGAGCGCCGTCGGCCGGCACCACCAGGCACTGGGGCACGTAGAACGACCAGGCGTTGTAGCCGCACAGGTAGTAGAGGTTGGCGGGGTCGACCACGACCAGGCTCGCGAGGCCGCGCTCGGCCATCCGCCGCTGCACCGCGGCCAACCGGGCGGCGTACTCCTCGAGCGGGAAGGCGGCCGGCTGGTTGGTCGTCATCCCCGCCACCGTAGGTCGCTTCGAGTCTTTGCTCAACAGATTGTTGACAATAGACCGGGACTTTGGACAAGGTGAGATGACCAGCGCGTTCCTCTCGGGAGGCTCACCATGGCTGTTTCAAGTTCGTCACCGTCCGCCGGCAAGGACGTCGACCCGAAGACCCTCCGGAGGGCGATCACCGGCTCCGCCGTCGGCAACGCCACCGAGTGGTACGACTACGGCGTCTACGCCTACGTCGCCACCGAGATCGCCGACAACTTCTTCCCCGACTCGGGCCTGGTCGGCACCTTCCTGGTGTTCGCGGTCTCGTTCGTGCTCCGACCGCTCGGCGGCCTCTTCTGGGGTCCGATGGGCGACCGGATCGGCCGGCAGCGGGTGCTGGCGATGACGATCCTGCTGATGGCGACGGCGACCTTCCTGGTCGGCGTACTGCCGACGTACGACGACATCGGCGCCTGGGCGATCGTGCTGCTGGTCGCGCTGCGCATCGTGCAGGGCTTCTCCACCGGCGGGGAGTACGGCGGCGCCGCGACGTTCATGGCGGAGTACGCGCCGGACAAGAAGCGCGGCTTCCTCGGCAGCTTCCTGGAGTTCGGCACCATCGCCGGCTTCACCCTCGCCATCGGCGTCGTCTTCGTCACCGAGCAGATCATCGGCGATGCGGCGATGACCGACTGGGGATGGCGGGTGCCGTTCCTGATCGGCGGTCCGATCGGGCTGATCGGGCTCTACGTCCGGATGAAGCTCGAGGACACTCCGGTCTTCCGCGAGCTGGAGGAAGAGGAGCGGGTCGAGAAGAGCGCCCGCGATGCGATCAAGGATCTGTTCGCCAACTTCTGGCCGACGATCCTGATCCTGATGGGCCTGGTCGCTGCGCTGAACATCGCCAACTACACGCTGCTCGCGTACATGCCGACGTACCTCACCGAGACCGCCGACTTCGACTCCTCCGATGCCGACCTGCTGGTGATCTTCGGGCAGGTGGCGATGCTGGTGTTCCTCCCGATCGCCGGCGCGATGTCGGACCGGGTCGGCCGCAAGCCGATGTGGGGCGCCTCGTTCATCGGCCTGTTCGTGCTCGCGATCCCGATGTTCCTGCTGATCTCGCAAGGGTTCTGGCCGGCGGTGCTCGGCTTCGGCGTGCTCGGCATCGTCTACGTCGCGCAGCTGGCCACGATCAGCGCCACCTTCCCGGCGATGTTCCCGTCCCCGGTGCGCTACGGCGGGATGGCGATCGGCTACAACATCTCCACTGCGCTCTTCGGTGGCACCGCGCTCTACGTCAACGACGCCCTGATCGACACCTTCGACAGCGACCTGATGCCGGCCGTCTACATGATGGTCGCCTCGGTCATCGGTCTGGTCGCGCTGAAGTTCACCGTCGAGACCGCGGGCTGCTCGCTGCGCGGCACCGAGATCCCGGGCACCGAGGAGTCCAAGGCGGAGATCCGGGAGATGGAGGCCGCCGGGCGCTGACCCGGCTCAGGCGAACCGCGCGGCGAGATCACCGAGGATCTCGTCGCTGCGGTCCCACATCGAGAGGTGCCCGGCGTCGTCGAGGAAGTGTGGCTCGGCGGTGGGGATCTGCTGCGTCAGCCACTCGCAATGACCGAACGGCACCATCGCGTCCTCCCGGCCGTGCCACAACGCGACCGGCGCGGTGATCGCCGCCGGGTCGAACCCCCAGTCGCGGACCAGCGCCAGGCCGTCGTCGCGCCAGCCCACCACGCCCTGCTCCCGGCCACGTCGTCCCGAGTGATCGAAGTACGCCGCGAACTCGCCGGTCATGAACGCCGCGTCGACCGGGGTCAGCAGGCCGGCCAGGTCCTCGGCCAGCTGCTCCGGCGTACGACCGGCCGTCGGCTGGGGGAGCGCCCGCAGGAACTGGTGGTACGCCGTCGCGCCCTGCGCGGCCGCGGCGAACTCCTCGACGTTGTCGTCGGCCATCCCGCTCGTCCAGTTGAGTCCGGCGCCGTCGTACGGCGCCACGCTCGGCGAGGGTCGCCACCGCCCGGCAGCGCTCCGGGGCGAGGGCCGCGCACGCCAGCGCCCGCGGCCCGCCGCCCGACCAGCCCAGCGTCGCGAACTCCTCGATGCCGAGGTGGTGCAGCACGATCAGGGCGTCGACGCCGTCGTCGACGATCCGCGGGCCACGCTCGGAGAACGGCCAAGGCGTCGACCCGGCGTACCCGGGACGGGAGTAGCTGATCACCCGGAATCCGTGAGCCTCGGCGGCCCGCTCCAGCGTCGGGAACGGGACGGCCGCGCCTGGCGTGCCGTGGTGGAAGAGCAGCGGGAGCCCCTCGCTGTTGGCGCTGGTCAGCACCTCCAGCAGGCGTCCGTCCGGCGTCGGTACCTCGACGTACTCGGCCACGGAGAGCCACGTTAGACCCGGTTTCAGCGGGAATCGAACAATTGTTCGCTTCGGGCTCTTGATTTCGTTCGAACACCTGCTCTACTCTCGTACATGTGTTCGATCGAACGTCTGATCGAGCGGCCACCGACAGCAATGTCGGTGGTCACCACTAGAACTTCAGGCACCGACTTCCCCAGGAGCCCCGATGAGCACCATGACGATCGCCCCGCAGCCCAGCTACCGCCTGACCCGTCGTGGTCGTCTCGTGGTCCTCGCGTTCTCGCTGATGGTGGTCCTGGCCGTCGGGTTCGTGCTCGCCTCCGGCGCGGTCGGCACCCAGGAGGGCGGCACCCCCGAGCCCACCCAGACCGTGATGGTCGGCACCGGCGACACCCTCTGGGACATCGCCGCCGACGCCGCCAGCGATGGTGACGTCCGGGCGATGGTCGACCGGATCAAGAGCCTCAACGCCCTCGACTCCGGCATGGTCACCGCCGGCCAGCGGCTCCGGGTCCCGACCGACTGACACAGACATCGCCGCCGCGCTTCGACCCCGCGATCGGCGAGCAGGGGAAGACGAGGGGCGAGGCTCAAGCAGCCTCGCCCCTCGACGCCTTTGGTGGTCGAGTAGGCAAGCCGTCGTCGAGACCCCGGAACCAACAACACCGGCGTTTCCGGTGGTTGAGGAAGGCGCGCAGCGCCTGTCTCGAAACCACTGCCGCCGACTACGCTCCGCACCATGGCCGGCTACTCCGGAACGCCACTGGCGACCAAGATCGGCATCAAGCCCGGCCACACGCTGTTCCTCGACGACGCGCCCGCCGACCTCGACCTCGGCGACCTGGCCGGCGTGCACGTCGTACGTCGGCTGCCGCGGCTGGCCGACATCACCCTCACCTTCCACACCACCCTCGCCGGGCTCGAGCGCCGGCTCCCGCAGCTGTTCGACCGCACCGAGACAGCCGGCATGGTGTGGGTCTGCTGGCAGAAGATGTCCGCGCAGAAGGCGCTCGGGCCTGACCTCCGACCTGGACGAGAACAAGATCCGCGACCTCGGCCTCGAGCTCGGGTTCGTCGACGTGAAGGTGGCAGCGGTCGACGAGACCTGGTCGGGACTGAAGTTCGTCCGCCGGCTCGCCGACCGCTGACCTCAGCCCTCGATCAGCCCAGCGTCTCGCAGAGGTTCTCCAGCGTGCCGTTCGGGCCCGAGCACGATCGCGCGGGTGCCGTCGTCTGTCGAGGACCACCGCGCTCCACCGGCCGCTGACGACGTAGGCGCCCTTCCCGGGGTGCTGCCCTCGGGGAGCCCGGCGCCGAACGCGCCGCCCATCGAGGTCATGGGTCTCGAGCGACCCGTCGGAGCCGTACTCCACGATCGCGCTGGCCGACTGGTCGCGCACCACCGACTCGCCGGTGTCCAGCGTTGGTCCAGCGGATCACCAGCGCCCCGCGCCACAGCTGGGTGCGCACGCTGCCGTCGGGCCAGTGCGGCGACGTCCTTGTACTCCTCTTCGTCGCGCAGCACCGTCGCCGTGCATCGCGAACTCACAGCGGAAGCCCGCGGCGTAGTCGATGTCGGGCTGCTCGTAGGGGATCCACCCCGACCCCTGCTTCTCCTTCTCCGCGTTCGCAGCCGACGGGGCTGCGGCGACGAGGGCTGCGGAGAGGGCGGCGAGGGCGACGAGGCGGGTGATCCGAGAAAGCATTGGATGGCTCCTAACCAGTAGATTCACTTTGATCGGTTAGCACCGCATCACATCCAAAGGTCACGATTCAAGGCACAATTGCCCGCATGCACTGGATCGAGCGCGACGGGCAGCAGCTGCCGCGCCGGATCGGCGGCCACTCTGCGCTCGACTTCTGCAACACCCTGGCCGGCTGGGACGGCCCCCGCTGCCGCGGGGTGAGTGGCTGCGGGACTACGACACGTTCGTCGGCTGGGCGGCGTACGCCGACCTGCTCGACGCCGAGGAGGAGGCGTCGCTCCGCGGCCGCTCCGGCGCCCGGGCGGAGGCGGTCCTGGCCGACGCGCGCCGCCTGCGAGCCAGGCTCCGCACCGCCGTCCTCGATCCGTCCCACGCCCGCGCGCTGGCCGACGTCGGCAAGGCGGTCCGCACCGCGGCGGAGGGCCTGCGGCTCGAGCCGGGCGCCCGTCCGGCCTGGCGGGTCGACGCCGCCCGCCAGATCGAGCTGCCGCTGCTCCGGGTCGCCTGGGCGGCCGGCGAGCTGCTGACCTCGGGCGAGCTCGACCGGGTCAAGGCCTGCCCGGGCGACGAGTGCGGCTGGCTGTTCCTGGACAGGTCCGGCCGTCGCCGCTGGTGCAGCATGGACAGCTGCGGCAACCGCGCCAAGGTGCGCGCCCACGCCGCCCGGCACCGATAGGTGGCATGCTGCCTGGCACCAGCGTCAGATGGGAGACGCCATGAGTGAGCCACCGCAGCCGCCACAGCCGCCGGGCCAGGAGCCGCCGTACGGCCAGCCACCACCGGGCCAGCCGCCGTACCAGCCGTACGGCCAGCCCCCGCCGCCCGGCTACTACCCGCCATCGCCGCCGGCGAAGAAGAGCAACACCGCGCTGATCGTGCTGGCCGTGATCGGCGGCCTGATCCTGCTGTTCTGCGGCGGCTGCCTGGCCGTCGGCACCATCTTCGTGAACGAGGTCGACGACGCCATCGAGGAGTCGACGGCCGACGACGACGAGCCGGGCCACGTCGACAACCCGCTCGAGATCACGCCGGGCGAGGCGTTCGAGGTCACCGGCATGGAGTACGCCGCCGGGTGGGCCGTCCGGGCCGACGATCTCGGCGACCTCGAGGTGAGCAGGCTGCGGGTGACCAACAACCGCGACGAGGGCGACGAGGTGATCGCCGAGATCAAGCTGTGGAGGGGCCGCGAGATCCTCGCCCAGGCCGAATGCACGACCGACGAGATCGCCGTGGGTACCCAGGTCACCGTGGACTGCTTCAGCGCCGACCGCTTCCCGGCGAACTACGACACGGTCACGATCAACGACACGTTCTGAGCGCGGCCTCGGCTCAGCGCGCGGCGCGCCGTCCAGGCGCGGGGCCCGATGACGCCTTCGGTGTCTTCGGGGGCTTGGGCGGCTTGCGCTGCTTGGCAATCTTGGGTGGCTTGGGCGCCTTCGGCTCCGGGGGAGCGGTCAGCCCCATCGCCCGGGAGAGCCGGGCGATCAGCATCAGCGCGATGAACAGGCAGGCGGCAGCGCCCACGGCGGCGACGCCGAGGTACCACCACGCCTCATCGCGCCCGTCGCGGGCCTCACCGCCGAAGTCGATGGCGGCGTACACGAGGTAGCCCCAGGCCACGACGCACACGGTGGTGGCGATCGCGAGCAGCAGCAGGCCCCAGCGGAACCCCTGTTTCTGCTTAGCGCCCGCGCGCTTGCCCCGTGTCATCAGGGCCATTCTCGCCGATCGGCCCAATACGCGTTGGGCATTGCCCGGCTACAACGCGACGACGATGCCTGCGATGGCCGCGTTGGCGAAGTTGGCGAGGCTTCCGGCGAGCAGCGCGCGCAGTCCGAGCTGGGCCACCTCACCGCGCCGTTCGGGCACCAAGGACCCCAGCGTGCCGATCTGGATCGCGATCGAGGTGAAGTTCGCGAACCCCGCCAGCGCGAACGTGACGACCACGACCGTGGCCGTCGACAGGTTGCCGACCTCGGGCCCGAACGACGCGTAGGCGACGAACTCGTTGAGCACCGTCTTCTCGCCGATCCAGGCGCCGGCCTGGGCCGCCTCCGACCACGGGACCCCGAGCAGCCAGGCCAGCGGCGCGAGCAGCCAGCCGAGGACCTTCTCGAAGGTGAGGTCGTCGTACCCGAACCAGCC
Organism: uncultured Actinomycetota bacterium; assembly: GCA_963779635.1. GTDB lineage: Bacteria > Actinomycetota > Actinomycetes > Propionibacteriales > Nocardioidaceae > Nocardioides. The sequence continues at coordinate 91,688 of CAVZZC010000002.1, forward strand.
GCCGATCCCGCCCAGGATCCCGTCGGCCATCGCGATCAGCGCCACGAACGCGATCAGCAGCGCACCGACCGTGACCGCGATCTTCGCCCCGGCCATCGTGCCGCGGCCGATCGCGTCGATGACGTTGGTGGACTCCTCGTCCCGCACCTCGCGTACGTCGGCCTCCTCGACCCGCTCCTCGCCCTCGACGTCGTCCACCCCGTCGGGCCACATCAGCTTGGCCATCAGCAGCGCGGCGGGCGCGTTCATGACGGTCGCGGCGAGCAGGTACTCCAGCGGCGCGCCCAGCAGCGAGTAGCCGACCAGCGTCGAGCCCGGCCGCGGCCGCGAACCCCGCGGTCATCACCGTGAACAGCTGGCCGCGCCGCAGCGACTTCAGGTACGGCGCGATCATCAGCGGGGCCTCGCTCTGGCCGAGGAAGATCACCGTGGCGCCGTACATCGACTCGACCTTGGAGATGCCGAGCAGCTTCGCCAGCGCGCCGCCGATCGCCCAGGTGAGCCACTGGATGACCCGCAGGTAGTAGAGCAGCCCGATCAGCGCGCCCAGGAAGATGATCACCGGCAGCACCTGGAGCGCGAAGATCGTCTCGCCCTCCTCGCCGACCTCGGTCAGCGGGCCGAAGACGAACGCCGTGCCCTCCGCGGCGTACCCGATCAGCGTCTCGACCTGGTCCGCGGCCCACTCCAGCGCGTCCTTGCCCGGCCCCCAGCGGAGCACCAGCAGCGCGAACGCGAACTGCAGGAAGAGCGCCACCCCGACCGTCCGCCAGGACACCTTTCGGCGGCCTTTCGAGACCGCGAAGGCCACCAGCAGCAGCACCAACAGACCCACGAGACCGCGCAAGGCATCCATGGGCGGCCCGGTGCCCCGAAACCGGTCCCGACACGCCGGTCGAACCCTGGTCCAGACGGGCCCTGACCTGCGGAAACAACGTGTCCGCAGACCTTTTCCCAGAAGCGGTTGCGTCGCGGATCACACGGGCGTACTGTCACCACTACATCTAGTAGTTACAACGGTGTAGTTATCCACATCTAGTTCACAGGTCAGATGTGGAAGCCTCACAGATGTCTGCTGGTTGTACACAGTGGAAGCCCAGATATCCACAACCCAACGCCCTGATGAGAGGGCGTTGTTGGCGTGCCCCAGACCCCGGAAGGAGCCCCGCGATGCACTGTCCGTACTGCCGCAACACCGACACCCGGGTGCTCGACTCCCGGGTCGCCGACGACGGCGGCTCGATCCGCCGGCGCCGCACCTGCCCCGAGGACAACGGCGGCTGCGGCAAGCGCTTCACCACGATCGAGCAGATGCAGCTCACCGTGCTGAAGCGGTCGGGGGCCACCGAGCCGTTCACGCGTGAGAAGGCGATCGCCGGCGTCCGGAAGGCCTGCAAGGGCCGCCCGGTCACCGAGGACCAGCTCGCCTGCCTCGGCCAGGAGGTCGAGGACGCGCTCCGGCTCGAGGGTGCCGCCGAGGTCCCGGCGTTCGAGGTGGGCAAGGCGATCCTGGGCCCCCTCCGCGAGCTCGACGAGGTCGCTTATCTGCGCTTCGCGAGCGTCTACCGCTCCTTCGAGTCCGCCGACGACTTCGAGGACGAGATAGCCCGGCTCCGCGCCCAGCGCGACGGCGTACCCGACACGCCGGCCGAGCTCGTCGAAGGAGCCTCAGCCCCGAGCGGCTGACCAAAGACCGCCCGGGAGGTAGTGGGGAAGCTGCCTCCCGGGCGCACCAACTGAGGGGTCCGACAGCCCAGCAGCACTGTCGGTGGTCATAGCAACAATGGGACAGAGTTCGACAGGGATCGAAGGAGATTTCATGACCGAGACGGTTCACCCCTCGACCGGTGCTCGCAAGAAGGGCGCGGGCCTCAAGCTCGAGCGCGTCTTCAGCACCGAGGGCACGCATCCCTACGACGAGCTCACCTGGGAGCGGCGCGACGTCGTCCAGACCAACTGGAAGACCGGCGACACCGTCTTCGAGCAGAAGGGCGTGGAGTTCCCCGACTTCTGGTCGATCAACGCCAGCACCATCGTCACCACCAAATACTTCCGCGGCGCGGTCGGCACCGACGTCCGCGAGTGGAGCCTCAAGCAGCTCATCGACCGGGTCGTGAAGACCTACCGCAAGGGCGGCGAGGACCACGGCTACTTCGCGACCCCGGCCGACGCCGAGCTGTTCGAGCACGAGCTCACCTGGCTGCTCGTGCACCAATACTTCTCGTTCAACTCCCCGGTCTGGTTCAACGTCGGCACCGCGTCGCCGCAGCAGGTCAGCGCCTGCTTCATCCTCTCGGTCGACGACTCGATGGACTCCATCCTGAACTGGTACAAGGAGGAGGGCTTCATCTTCAAGGGCGGCTCCGGCGCCGGCCTCAACCTCTCCCGCATCCGCAGCTCCAAGGAGCTGCTGTCCAGCGGCGGTACGGCGTCCGGCCCGGTCTCCTTCATGCGCGGCGCCGACGCCTCGGCCGGCACCATCAAGTCCGGCGGCGCCACCCGGCGCGCGGCGAAGATGGTCGTGCTCGACGTCGACCACCCCGACATCGAGGAGTTCGTCGAGACCAAGGCCCGCGAGGAGCACAAGATCCGCGCGCTCCGCGACGCCGGCTTCGACATGGACCTCGGCGGCACCGACATCACCTCCGTGCAATACCAGAACGCCAACAACTCCGTCCGGGTCTCCGACGCGTTCATGCGCGCGGTCGAGGACGGCACCCAGTTCGGGCTGCGCGGCCGCAAGACCGGTGAGGTGATCGAGGAGGTCGACGCCCGCGAGCTGTTCCACAAGATCAGCGAGGCCGCGTGGCAGTGCGCCGACCCGGGTCTTCAGTACGACGACACCATCAACGACTGGCACACCAACCCGGAGACCGGGCGGATCACCGCGTCCAACCCGTGCTCCGAATACATGTCGCTCGACAACTCCTCGTGCAACCTCGCGTCGCTGAACCTGATGAAGTTCCTCAAGGACGACGACACCTTCGACGCCGCGCTGTTCGCGAAGGCGGTCGAGGTGATCATCACCGCGATGGACATCTCCATCTGCTTCGCCGACTTCCCGACCGAGGCGATCGGCGACACCACCCGCGACTACCGCCAGCTCGGCATCGGCTACGCCAACCTCGGCGCGCTGCTGATGGCGATGGGCCTGGGCTACGACTCCGACGGCGGCCGGTCGATGGCGGCCGCGATCACCTCGCTGATGACCGGCACGTCGTACAAGCGGAGTGCGGAGCTGGCCGCGATCGTCGGCCCCTACGCCGGCTACGCCCGCAACGCCGAGGCCCACCAGCGGGTGATGCGCAAGCACCAGGCGGCCAACGACACCGTGCGCACCATGCACGCCGAGGACCTGGCGGTGCACAAGCTGGCCACGAAGGCCTGGTCCGACGTGGTCAAGGTCGGCGCCAAGAACGGCTTCCGCAACGCGCAGGCCTCGGTGCTCGCGCCCACCGGCACCATCGGCTTCATGATGGACTGCGACACCACCGGCATCGAGCCCGACTTCTCGCTGGTCAAGTTCAAGAAGCTGGTCGGCGGCGGCTCGATGCAGATCGTCAACCAGACCGTGCCGCGGGCGCTGCGCAAGATGGGCTACCAGCCCGAGCAGGTCGAGGCGATCGTCGACTTCATCGCCGAGCACGGCCACGTGATCGACGCCCCCGGCCTGCGCCAGGAGCACTACGAGGTCTTCGACTGCGCGATGGGCGCCCGGGCGCTCAAGCCGATGGGCCACGTCCGGATGATGGCCGCGGCCCAGCCGTTCCTGTCCGGCGCGATCTCCAAGACCGTCAACCTGCCGGAGACGGCGACGGTGGAGGAGATCGAGGACATCTACCTGCAGTCCTGGAAGCTCGGCCTCAAGGCGACCGCCGTCTACCGCGACAACTGCAAGGTCGGCCAGCCGCTCTCGGACGGCAAGGCCGAGGGCGCCGACAAGGCCGTCGCGGCCAAGGGCTCCGAGACCGCCGAGACCAAGGTGGTCGAGAAGGTCGTCTACGCCCCGACCCGCAAGCGGCTCCCGAAGTCCCGCGCCTCGCGCACCACCTCGTTCACGGTCGGCGGCGCCGAGGGCTACATGACCTCCGGCGCCCACGACGACGGCGAGCTGGGCGAGATCTTCCTCAAGCTCGGCAAGCAGGGCTCCACCCTGGCCGGCGTGATGGACGCCTTCTCGATCGCGGTCTGCATCGGCCTGCAGTACGGCGTCCCGCTGGAGACCTACGTCTCGAAGTTCACCAACCTCCGCTTCGAGCCCGCCGGCCTCACCGACGACCCCGACGTCCGGATGAGCCAGTCGATCATGGACTACATCTTCCGCCGCCTGGCCCTCGACTACATGTCCTTCGAGGACCGCTCAGGCCTCGGCATCTACTCCGCCGAGGAGCGCCAGCGCCACCTCGAGACCGGCAGCTACGAGCCGGTCGAAGAGACCGGCTAGCAGCGCATCGCCGAGACTGATCGAGGACACGGTGGTTGAGGTGCGAGGAGCGCCAGCGACGAGCCTCGAAACCACCGCAGCCGATAGGACGCGAAACGTGGTTGAGGTCGAGGAGCGCCAGCGACGGCTCGAAACCAGCGCGCAGGACTCGAGACCACAGGACACCCACGGCTCCGAGCAGCGCTGCGGTCCCAGCCGAGTCGAGCCCAGACCGCCCACACCAGCGCCGAGCTCATGGAGCAGATCACCGGCACCGCCGTCGACTCCCCGCTCTGCATGACCTGCGGCACCAAGATGCGCCCCGCCGGCTCCTGCTACGTCTGCGAGGGCTGCGGCAGCACCAGCGGCTGCAGCTGATCAGTCCAGTGAGTGGGTCGGTGCCAGTGATGGCCCCCGACTGCGACTCGTCTGTTCGTGCATGGCACTCCCAGAGCGGGACGGACACCGGATCCTGACCCTTCCTGTCGATCTCCGTCATGAGGGCCTCCCGGGGGGACGGTGATCCAGGTCACTGTCTCCGCAAGATATGGCCCCGGCCCTGCACGCGACAAGGGAGGTCTCGGTGGTCGAGCAGGCGAGCCGCTAGGCGAGCCGTCGTCGAGACCCCGGAACCGACCTCGGTTGCTTGAGAGTTGACCTTGAGCGACTCGTTTCAACGGTTCGCGGTCTCACCCTGGGACGCCATCTGGAGGTCGTTCGTGCCCACGACCTCCTGACCGACTTCGATGATCTCCCCGTCCGGCGTTGGGCGCCGGCGGACGAGCTGCGTCGCCGCGCCTTCGACCTGCGCGACGCCGTCTCGGCGTACGACGCGGCGTACGTCGTCCTGGCCGAGGCGCTGGACTGCCCCCTGGTCACCCGCGACGCTCGACTGGGCCGGTCGCGGGGTCACGGAGCACGCATCGAGGTCCTGTGAGAAGGGCCTTCAGTCGAGCCTGGCGCGATGCAGTTGGCGCTCCTCGAACGCGCGCTGGTCGAACCGGTCACGGGGAGCTCGAGTGCCTCACGTACACGCAGACGAGCGATGAGGAGCAGGTAGTCGAGGTCCTCGTCGTCCGCGTCGGCGTAGGTGAGGGGCATCGTGTACCAGCGGTGCGCCTCCCGGAGCTGACCTTGCTCCTCGTAGATGTCGCCCATCTGCAGGTAGTTGTCCGAGCTGAGCTGCTCAGCCTTGGCGAGGCCCTTGAGCGTCTTGAGGTGCTGGGCCGCTGCCTCGGTTTCCTCGCGTTCCGTGGCGAGACCGAACAATGCCACCACCGGATCCACGGCCGACTCGCCGCCATCGGTTTGGGCGGCCTCGAAGGCGCTGAGGGCTCGGTCGAACTCACCCCGCATCTGCCAATGGTCGCCGGCGGCGATGAGCAGAGACGCTCGACCGTGCTCGCCGGGCTCGAGGCGTTGCGCCTCGGCTTCGAAGCGTTCGGCCTTGTCGGGAACGGCTGCGCTGTCGATCGCTGTCAGTACGTCGAAGAGTTCGTCCTCGTCCACAGGCGGAAGTGTAGGAAGGCTGGCGCTCTCGTCTCTTCTCGAGCGGCGATGCGACGAGTGGTTTCGAGACAGGCGCTTCGCGCCTTCCTCAACCACCGGGGGGTTTCGGAGACAGGCGCTGGCGCGCCTTCCTCAACCAGCGGGGGGTTTCGAGACAGGCGCTTCGCGCCTTCCTCAACCACCGGGGGGTTTCGAGACGGCGCTTGCGCGCCTTCCTCAACCACCGGGGGGTTTCGAGAGCAGGCGCTTCGCGCCTTACCTCAACCACCGGGGGGTTTCGAGACAGGCGCTTCGCGCCTTCCTCAACCACCGGGGGGTTTCCAGACAGGCGCTTCGCGCCTTCCTCAACCAGCGGGGGGTTTCGAGACAGGCGCTTCGCGCCTTCCTCAACCAGCGGGGGGTTTCGAGACAGGCGCTGGCGCGCCTTCCTCAACCGGCGGGGGGTTTCGAGACAGGCGCTTCGCGCCTTCCTCAACCAGCGGGTGGTTTCGAGACAGGCGCTTCGCGCCTTCCTCAACCACCGGGATGTTTCAGACAGGCGCTCGCGCCTTCCTCAACCACCGGGGGGTTTCGAGACAGGCGCTTCGCGCCTTCCTCAACCAGCGGGGGGTTTCGAGACAGGCGCTTCGCGCCTTCCTCAACCAGCGACGTCACTTGCCCATGCCGGCCACCAGCCCCGAGACGATGTGGCGGGTGAGGAAGAGGAACAGGACCACTAGCGGGAGGGTGGTGATCACCAGGCCGGCGAAGACCGCGCCCCAGTTGGTCTGGTACTCGCCGAAGAAGTTGGTGAGGCCGACGGGGAGGGTGTACTTGTCGGTCGTCCGCAGCAGGATCAGCGGGAAGAAGAAGTCGTTCCAGAGCTGCACGAACTGGAAGATCGCGACGGTGGCGAGCGCCGGTTTGACCAGCGGGAGCATGACGCGGGCGAAGATGCGGAACTCGCCGGCGCCGTCGAGGCGGGCGGCCTCCTCGAGGTCGCGGGGGAGGCCGCGGAAGAACGCCGCCAGGATGAACACGGAGAACGGGATGCCGGTGGCGGCGTAGACGAGCATCAGCCCGAAGCGGGAGTCGACCATGCCGAAGGAGCCGAGCAGGTAGAAGATCGGGACGACGGCGAGCTCGATCGGCAGCGTGAGCCCGGCGATGAAGTACGCCGTGAGCACGCCGTCGCCGCGGAAGTCGTATCGCGCCAGGGGATAGGCGGCCATCGCCGAGACCACGGTGCACAGGGCGACGGCCGGCGACCACGACCAGCACCGAGTTCGTGAAGTACGTCGCGAACCGGGCCTCGCGCCAGGCCTCGGTGTAGTTGTCGAGGTAGAGCTCGGTCGGCATGCCGAGCGGGTCGTTGAAGATCTCCGGCGCTCGGCCGGAACGACTGGAGCAGCATGAACAGCAGCGGCCCGACCGCCACGACGGCGTACGCGCTCAGCAGCAGTACGACCGCGACCGACCGCAGCCGCGGCGCGGTACGCCCGCTGGCAGGTGACGGCCCGGACGCAGTGCGCTCAGGCCGCGTCTCAACCAACGTCATGTCAGCTCCGCCTCCTTGCGCCGCAGGTAGCGGTTCGCGGCCACCGCGACGCCGAAGATGAAGATGAACATCAGCACGGCCAGCGCGGAGGAGTGCCCGATCGCGTTCAGGCCGCCCTCGAAGGCGGTGCGGTAGAAGACCAGGCCGAGCACGTCGATCGAGCCGGCCGGGTCGCCCTTGGAGCCGCCGACCGCGTAGGCCAGCGCGAACAGGTTGAAGGACCCGATGAAGGTCAGCACGGTGACGGTGCCGATGGCCGGGGTGAGCAGCGGCAGGGTGATCCGGCTGAACGCCTTCCACGCGGAGGCGCCGTCGACGCGGGCGGCGTCGTCGTACTCCTGCGGGATGCCGCCGAGCGCGGCGCCGAACAGCAGCATCGGGAAGCCGACCCACTGCCAGGCGTTGATCAGGATCACCACGGGCAGCGCGGTGTCGGGCTGGCCCAGCCAGGGCTGGGACATCGACTCCAGCCCGACGGCGTCGAACAGCGCGTTCAGCGCGCCGAACTGCGGCCGCAGCATCAGCACCCACAGGTAGCCGACGACCAGCGGGCTGACCAGGTAGGGCAGCGTGAAGAGCGTCTGGAACAGGCGCCGGGTGATCCGGCGCCGATGCAGCAGGACGGCGAACGTGAGGCCGAGGGTGTTCTGGATCAGCATCGTGCCGAGGAAGAACACCGCGTTGTGCCCGAAGGCGGCTCACCAGCTGCTCGTCGAGCGGGAACGTCGTGAACAGGTCCACGAAGTTCTGTACGCCGACGAAGCCGCGGCGGGCGGTGCCCTCCCAGTCGAACAGGCTGTACTGCAGCGCCGAGAAGAGCGGGTAGACGACGAAGACGCTGTAGAGCACCAGGGCCGGGGTGAGGAACACCGCCAGCACCCGGAACGGCGGAGCCGAGCCCCCACTTCTAGAGGCTCGACCCCGCCGCGTGCGTCAGGCGCCGGGCTTGAACCACTGCGAGACGCCCTTCTGCACGTCCTCGGCCACGCCGGCGGGGTCGGTGTCGCCGAGCAGCATCTCCTGCAGGCCGGCCGCCATCAGGTCGGAGCCGCGTCGGCTCGCCGTAGCGGAAGTCGACCAGCTGCAGGTAGGGCGTGGGGGAGTCGGTGTAGAGCTGCAGCATCTCCTCCAGCAGCGGGTCGCTCGGGGTGACGCCCTCGATCGGGTTCATCTGCTTGAGCTCGTCGCTGACCATCTGCCCGAACTCCTCGCTCGCCATCCACTTCACCAGCTCCAGCGCCTCCTCCTTGTCGGGCGACTCGCTGTTGACGCCGAACGACGCGTCCACCCAGCCGGGCGTGAGCGACTGGTCGACCAGCGCGCCGGGCGGCGGCGGCACCGAGAAGACGCCCATGTCGAGGTCGGGGTTCTGGTCCTGGAAGAACGCCAGCTCGAACGAGCCGCCCGGGTACATCGCGGCCTTCTCGCGGTGAAGAGCGTCTGCGCGGTGGCGTAGTCGACGCCGACCACGTCCTCGGGGAAGTACGGCGTGATCTCCTCGAGCGTCTCGATCGAGGCGACGTAGTCGGGGTCGGTGAAGTCCTTGTCGCCGGCCAGCACCGCCTTCTCGAACTCCGGCCCGCCGTAGCGCGGCGCCGCGAACAGGTCGTGCACCATCGGCAGCACCCAGTTGTCCTTGCCGGTGACGGCGTACGGCGTGACGCCCTCGTCCTGGAGCGTCGTGCTGATCTCCATCAGCTCGTCCCAGGTCTTCGGCTCCTCGAGCCCGTGCTCCTCGAAGATCGCCTTGTTGTAGTAGACGACCAGCGCCTGGCTGGCGAACGGCACGCCGTAGAGGCCGCCGTCGCCCTTGCACCGCGCGCCCTCGAGCACGTCGTCGGGGATGGCGGAGGTGTCGACGTCCTCGGCCTCGAGCTCGACCAGCCGGTCGGCCTCGCACACCGGCTGCAGCCCGCCGTACGCCCGCAGCTGGGCGACGTCCGGACCGCCCTCCGCGCTGAGCCCGGTGGAGAGGATGGTGTCGTACTCGGTGGCGACGTACGGCTTGAACTCGACCGTGACGCCCTCGTGCTCGGCCTCGTAGGCGTCGAAGATCTTCTCGTACTCGTCGACGTCCTCGGTCCGCCAGGACCACACCGTGATCGTGGTGCCGTCGCCGTCACCTCCCCCCGAGGAGTCGTCGGTGGACGGCGCGCAGGCCGCCAACAGGGTGACAATCAGCCCGGCGGTCCCGAGCCCGAGAATCGACCGCATCGTGCGTTCCTTTCAGCTGATCCCGTCTGGGAATGGTGGGCAGGTCGGAGTCGAGGTGGTGCAGCGCGGCGCGGATGACGCCGTCGGCCGCGTCGAGGGCGGTGCGGGCGCGTTGGGCGTCGACATCACCGAGCAGCCGCACCAGCGCGAGCTTGAGGTCGCCGCCGGAGTCGCGCAGCACCCGGGCGCAGGTGTCGAGGTCGCGGCCGCTGGCCTCGGCCAGGATGCCGACCATCCGGCCGTGCAGCTTCGCGTTCTTCGCGACCACGCTGGTCATCAGGTTGGAGTAGGTGTGCCCGAGCCGCACCATGGTCGCGGTGGAGAAGGTGTTGAGCACCAGCTTCTGGGCGGTGCCCGCCTTCATCCGGGTGGAGCCGGCCAGCACCTCCGGGCCGGTCTCCGCGCAGATGTGTACGTCGGCCAGCGCGGCCGACCTCCGCGGCCGGGTTGGCGCTGACCAGCACGGTGTGGGCGCCGACGCGGCGCGCCTCGCGGAGCGCGCCCGCGACGTACGGCGTGCGGCCGCTGGCGGTAAGGGCAATCGCGACGTCGCCCGCGCTCAGCGCGCCGGCGTCGGCGGCTCCGGAGTCCCCGTCGTCCTCGACGTCCTCGAGCGCGGTGTCGAGCGCGTCGGCGCCGCCGGCGTGGTGGGCGACGAACCTGCCCGGTGCCAGGCCGAACGTCGGCGGCAGCTCGGCTGCGTCCATGGCGGCGATCCGGCCGGAGGTGCCCGCGCCGAAGTAGTGCACGGAGCCACCGGCGCCCAGCGCGTCGACCGCGAGCTCGACCGCCGAGGCGATCGCGGGCAGCGCCGCCTCGACGGCGGGGGCCACGAGTGCGTCCTCGCCGTTGATCAGGCGCAGCAGGTCGAGGGTGGGCAGCAGGTCGAGGTCGAGGGTCCCGGGGTGCCGACGCTCGGTGGGCGCCTCGACCGGCATCGGCTCGCGTGCCGCCGTCATCGGCCGGACTTCCGGCCGACCCGCCGGTCGGCCACGGCGTCGTGGGTGAGCTCGAGCGCCCGTTGGGTGGTCTCGAACGTGCGTTGGGCGACGCCGACGAAGACGCAGTCGACGACGGTGAGCTGGGCGAGCCGGCTGGCGGTGGCGCCGGAGCGGAACGTCGTCTCGCGGGCCGCGGTGGTGAGCACGTGGTCGCCGAGCCGGCGAGCGGCGAGCGCGGGAAGTTGGTCAGCGCGACGGTGGTGGCGCCGTTGCGCTGGGCCAGCGCCAGGGCGTCGAGGGTGTCCTGGGTGGCACCGGAGTGGGAGATCGCCACCGCGACGTCGTCAGCGGTGAGCAGCGCCGCGCTGGTGAGCGCGATGTGCGGGTCGGTCCAGGCGAACGCGACCCGGCCGATGCGGTGCAGCTTCTGCTGGAAGTCGAGCGCGACGAAGCCGCTGGCGCCGACGCCGTAGACGTCGATCCGTCGGGCACCGACCAGCGCGTCGATCACCTCGTGCAGCGCGCCGAGGTCCAGCTGCTGGGCGGTCTCCTCGACGGCGCGGGCATCGGCGAAGGCGATCTTGGCGACCACCTTGTCGAGGTCGTCATCGTCTGCGATATCGCCGGTGAGCTGGCGGCTCTCGCCGGCGCCGCTGCGGCCGTGCTCGGCGGCCAGGGCCAGCCGGAGCGCGGGGTAGCCGGTGAACCCGACGGCCCGGCAGAACCGGATCACGGTCGTCTCCGAGGTCGCGCAGTCGCGGGCCAGCGAGCTGATCGTGGAGGCGGCGACCGCGGCCGGGTCGGCGAGGACCCGTTCGGCGACCCGGAGCTCGGCCGGAGCCAGGGAGGGCAGCAGGGCGCGGATCCGGACCGTCGTGGCCAGGGCTGCGTCGGGCATGTAGGAAAGTTACCTTCGAGTCGACAGTTACGGCAATGACCAACAGACCGCCCTGGAGCGGCCTCAGTTCCGCGACAGCTGCCAGCCGTCGGCCGTGAACGACGTCGTCCGAGATCCGCTTGCCGTCGACGCGCACCCGGTCGACGTAGACGCCGCGGCCCTGGTTGGCCGCGTCGTTGGCGTAGCGCCAGCGCACGAGTACGTCGTCGCCCTCCGGCAGCGCCGCCTCGGCGTGGTGCCAGCGACGCCCGCCGAACCCGGAGATCGTGCCGTCGGTGGCGGGACCCGAGCGGATCGCGAACGGCACCGGTGCCCAGGTCGTCCCGCCGTCGGTGGAGGCCTCGAGGGTGAGGACGTCGTAGCCGGCCTCGGTGTCGTACCAGAGCCCGAACGACAGCTCGCCGCCCGGCGTCGCCGGTGCGGACAGGGAGACCGTCGCGTGCGTCGCCGATGCCCGGAGAACCACGCCTGGTCGCCCTCGATCGGGCGCACCGCGATCGCCCGGCCGAGATCACGCGCGACCGCGCGCCGCGCCGGGTTGTTGCTGCCCCAGTCGCGAGACGGGTGCACCCGGTTGGTCAGCAGGATCACGAACGAGTCGGACAGCGGGTCGATCACCACCGAGGTGCCGGTGAAGCCGGTGTGCCCGAAGGTGACCGGGGTGGACAGGCGCGTCCATGTACCACCGCTGGTCGAGCTCGAACCCGAGCCCGTGGGAGTCGCCGGGGAACTCGGTCGTTCTCGTTGACCAGCATCGCCCGGACCGTGTCGGCCTCGAGGATCCGGGCGTGGCCGTAGCGGCCGCCGTTGAGCATGGTCCGGGCGAGGACCGCCAGGTCGTGGGCGGTGGAGAACAGCCCGGCGTGGCCGGCGACGCCGCCGAGCGACCAGGCGTTCTCGTCGTGCACCTCGCCGCGGATCATCGGCCGCTCGGCCCACGGCTGCGCCTCGGTGGCCGCGATCCGGTCGACCAGGCGCGCCGGCGGGTTGAACATCGTGTCCGACATCCGCAGCGGGCGGGTGATCCCGTGGGCGATCACCCCGTCCAGCGGTCGGCCGGTGACCTCCTCGACCACCAGGCCCAGGGTGATCAGGCCGAGGTCGGAGTAGACGTAGGCCTCGCCGGGCTCGGCGTCGGGCTCGACGGCCAGCACGGCGGCGAGCCGCTCCTCGACGGTCGGGTAGGCGCTGTAGAGCGGCAGCCAGGCCGGCAGCCCGCCGGTGTGGGTGAGCAGGTGCCGGATCGTGACGTCGTCCTTGCCGTGCTGGGCGAAGTCCGGGAGGTACGTCGCGACCGGCTCGTCGAGGTCGACGCGGCCGGCCTCGACCTGCTGCATCACCGCGATCGTGGTGAACGTCTTGGTCACCGAGGCCAGGTCGAAGATGGTGTCCCGGCGCATCGGCACCTGCTGGTCGGCCGGGAGCTCGGTGTCGATTTCGTGTGTACTGCAGCGCCTTGCCGGCGGCGTCGTGCACCGGGACCACGCCGTGCCGGGAGGCCAGCACCACGCCGCCGGCGTACAGCGGGCGCGTCGGGCGACGGTGCGAGGAACGACCGCAGGTCCGCGACATCTGGTCCAGCGGCGCGGCCAGCAGGTGCGCCTGCCGGGGCGTGCCGAGCCGCAGCCGGTGGTGCTCGAAGTGCAGGTCGTCGGGCGTGACGTCGAACCGGTGCGGCGCCACCGCGACCCGCTTGCCCTCCTTGTCCACGCTCGGCCGGCCCTGTCGGCCACCGACCACCCCGACGTCGCGGTCGCCCCGAGAAGCGCGACCGCGAACGTCAGGATGGGTACCGCAAGCCGCCTCACGGCCGGCCTCCCGGGTAGAGCAGGTGCTGGCGCCGGACCGCCCGGAAGTCGGCCAGCTCGTCCTGCCAGACCGCCACCACCTCGTCGAACCCGGCCCCGGCGTCGATCGCCAGCCGGACCTGCTCGTTGCCGGAGAGCTTGTCGATCCAGTACGGCGGCGCGGTCTCGCGCCACGCGAACTCGTCGTACAGGCCGCGGGCCGTGACGATCATCGCGATCGCGGTGCGGATCGCCTCGAAGTCGTCGCGGTCGGTGACGTGCAGCTGGACGCCCGCGCAGGCGACGCCGGCGTGCTTGGAGAACGACGGCGTGAAGTAGGCCTCCCGGAAGTCGACGCCCGGCAGGTCCAGCTCGTTGAGGGCCGCGGCCCACTGGTGGTCGACGTACGGCGCGCCGATCAGCTCGAACGGCCGCGTCGTGCCCCGGCCCTCGGACAGGTTGGTGGCCTCGAACAGGCAGGTGCCGGGGTAGACCACCGCGGTCTCGACCCGCGGCATGTTGGGGGAGGGCATCACCCACGGCTGCCCGGTCTCCTCGGCGTACATGTCGCGACGCCAGCGCGACATCCGCGAGACGGCCAGCTCGACCGGGCCGTCGGCGTCCGCGTCCTCGGGCAGGAACTCCGCGTTGAACAGCCCGGCCAGCTCGCCCACGGTCATGCCGTGCTGCTGGGAGATCGCCTTGCGACCGACGAACGTGGAGTGCTCGGGGTGCAGCACCGGACCGTAGCGCCGCGGTGGCCGCGATCGGGTTGGGCCGGTCGAGCACGACGAACCGCACGCCGGCGAGCGAGGCGGCGACCATGCAGTCGTACATCGTCCAGATGTAGGTGTAGAACCGGGCGCCGACGTCCTGGATGTCGAACATCACCGTGTCGACGCCGGCCGCCTCGAAGAAGTCCGCGATCTGCGCCGGCGTCTTCGTGTAGGTGTCGTAGACGGGGATGCCGGTGCGCGGGTCGATGTAGTCGCCCTCCGACCCACCGGCCTCGGCGCTGCCGCGGAAGCCGTGCTCGGGCCCGAACGCGGCGACCAGGTCGACCCGGTCGTCGGCGGCCATCACGTCGACCTCGTGCCGCAGGTCGGTGACCACGCCGGTGGGGTTGGAGATCAGGCCCACCCGCTGGCCGGCCACCATCCGGTAGCCGTCGCGGGCCAGCGTGTCGAAGCCGGTGAGCACACCGGTGGCCGTGACCGCTGCCCGGCTGCGGCCCGGGCTGCCGTCGGGGCGAGCACCCCGACGCCCGCGGTGCCGGCGGCGGGCCTGGAGGAAGGTGCGACGGCGCATGTCAGTACTCCAGTCCGTGGCCGTAGGGGTAGAGCACCTTCTTGCCCTTGGCCTTGGGGATGGTCACCGGCAGCCGACCGGTGGGATCGAGCTCGCCGAAGATCACCCGCGCCAGCGAGTCCAGGGCCGCCGCGGTGTAGGAGTACGTCGCGAGGTAGGCCCGCACCTTCGGGAACAGGTTGACGTCGTAGGCGTCGCGCACCCCGACCGCCACCACGTTCTTGTTGGCCGCGATGAGGCGCTTGACCAGCTTCGCCTGGTTGGTCTGGCCCTCGAAGCCGGCCCGGTTGGTGAGCACGACGACGTTGTCGTAGTGCCGGGCCTGCTGGGCGGTGGCCTTGATGGTCTCTTCGGTCGGGGCCAACCCGGTCTCGAGCACGTCGGCGTCGACGCCTCGCTCGGCCAGCTCGGCGGCGACCGTGGCGGTGGTGGTCACGCCCCAGCCGGTGACCAGCGCGTCCTCGCCGGGGTCGACTTCCAGCGGCAGCAGCTCGCGTTGGTTGCGGACCAGCGTGGTCGTGCCGTCGGTGATCTCCTGCAGGTCGGCCAGGTGCTCGGGGGTGCCGACGTGGGCCGGCAGCTCGGCCGGGTCGACGTGCGGGTCGTCGACGATGCCGAGGTCCTGCTTGAGGGTGAGGATCCGGCGTACCGAGGTGTCGATCCGCTCCTCGGTCAGCTCGCCCGACGCCACCGCGTCGAGGACGGCGTTGTAGGCGACGTCGAACTCGGGCGGCATCAGCAGCATGTCGACGCCGGCCTTGAGCGCCAGCACCGGGACCCGGTCGTTGCCGTACTCTCGCTGGCGCCGGCCATGTCGAGCGCGTCGGTGATGACGACCCCGTCGTAGCCCATCTCCTCGCGCAGGATGCCGGTCATGATCGGCTCGGACAGCGTCGCCGGGTCGCCGGACGGGTCGAGCGCCGGGACCGAGATGTGCGCGGTCATGATCGCGGGCACGCCCGCGTCGATGGCGGCCTGGAACGGCGGCCGGTCCAGTTGCTGCCACTCCTTGCGGGTGTGGTGGATGACCGGGAGCCCGATGTGGCTGTCGTCGGCGGTGTCGCCGTGGCCGGGGAAGTGCTTGGCCGCGCCGGCCACGCCGGCTGAGGTGTAGCCGCGGGTCTGGGCGGCGGTCAGGTTGGCGGCCAGCCTCGGGTTCTCGGCGAACGAGCGGACCCCGATGACCGGGTTGGCGGGGTTGACGTTGACATCCGCCACCGGGGCGAAGTTCCAGTTGATGCCCATCGCCGCGAGCTCGTCGCCGTTGATCGCGGCGGCGGTCTGCGCGTCGGCGCCGCTGCGGCCGGCGCCGAGCGCCATGTTGCCCGGCAGCTGGGTCATCGGCGGGCCGATGCGGGCGACGATGCCGCCCTCCTGGTCGATGCCGACCAGCGACGGGATGGCCGCTGGCTGGCTGAGCGCCGCGTCCTGGATGCCGTTGGAGAGCCCGACGATCTGCTCCGGGTTCTGCACGCTGTTGGTCCAGGCGAAGTAGATGATGCCGCCGGGCTGGTATCGGTCGATGAGCTGCTCGGCGTTGTCGACGCCGTACAGCTTCTGGTTCATCGCAACGTCCGCCGGCTCCTGGGTGTCGGCGCTGGTGCCGTAGACGTTGGTCATGAACAGCTGGCCGACCTTCTCCTCCAGCGTCATGGCGGCGAGCGTGGTCTCGACCCAGTCGTCCTCCGCGGCCGCTGGAGGGCCGGCGCTGGCGCCTGGGGGATGGACGGTCAGCGCCGAGACCAGCAGAGCCGCGACCGCGAGGATCACCCCCGCCGTGGTGCGTCGTGACGAGTTGCGCAGCCCGAGCCGCATGGTTCCTCCCGAGAGGTGTGCCGTCAGCTAGTCAATCAGTTACTAACAACAGCGTGCGCCCGTGAGTTTCCTACCATCGCCGCCCGAGGTCAATGTTTTCGGCCGATCGGTCAGGCGCTGGCAATCCCGTCGTCGGGCGTGAATGCATGGATCTCCTGGTCGTTGGCCAGGTGCACCGGATGGCACGCCACACCACGTTCGCGGGCGGCGGCGGAGAGACCGGCCGCCCAGGCCCGATCGGAGGCGGTCAGGCCGGGAGAGCCGGGGCGGGCCAGGAGGAACGCGACGCTGCCGCCGGGGAGGACCTCGTCGAGGATGCCTCGACACACCGTCATCAGGTTGTCCAACATCTGTGGGTCCGGCACGTGGGGGATGTCCTCGATCTTCTGGATCACCGGTGTGCACCTGGCGTCGGCGTCGAGGAGGACCATCCACAGCTGGGGCGCGGCGAAGCCGAGCTCGCCCATCAGGGCTCGCCAGAGCTGGTAGAGATCGGCCTGCGAGCGGATCGGAGGCATGTCTTCGGGTCGGTTGAGGGGAGGGGTCTCGTTCATCTCGCCACGATTGCGTAGGTCATCCCTCGGCCGCAGAAGTCATCCACAGGCGTCGGCCTGTGGAGAGGCGGTTGCCAGGGTCGGAGTCGCCGTCAAGGGTCGAAACATGTCCGAAGGCACGGGGTCAGGCACCATGGAACGCGTGACAACGCTGCCGCGACGACCGTTGACGGTCGACGATCTCGAGCTGATGCCCGATGACGGGCACCGCTACGAGCTCATCGACGGCACGCTGATCGTGTCGCCGTCGCCCAGCCTGAGGCACCAGCGGGTCCACTCCCGGCTGATGAAGCTGCTCCTGCTCGCATGTCCGGCAGAGCTAGAAGTGCTCAGCGCGCCGATGGACGTCGTGCTCGCCGACGACACCTCCGTGCAACCCGACATTCTCGTCGTCAGGAACGGCCTGCCCGGCCCCAAAGTGACCGAGCCACCGGTCCTGGCGGTCGAGATCCTGTCCCCGAGCTCACGACTGATCGACCTGAACCTCAAGCGGGCGCGCTACGAACGAGCGGGCGTGCCGTCGTACTGGATCGTCGACCCGGACCAGCTTCGGCTGATGGCCTGGGAGCTGAGCGATACGGCGTACGTCGAGATCGCCGACGTCTCTGGTGATGGGATCTGGCAGGCGGCACGACCGTTCCCCGTCACGGTGGTTCCGGATCGGCTCGCGGACTGAGTTCTGGCCCGGGTTCGAGGCTCGGCGCTGGCGTGCCTCGGACCTCAACCAGCGATGGTGAGCGGGTCGTCCACGCGGATGGTGCCCGGGGTGGCGACGTACGCGTCGACGCCGAACCATGGCTCGCCTCCCGTGTCCGGCCGGTAGCCGGCGAGGGTCTTGAGCAGCGAGCCGTCCTTGTCGCCGGTGGCGGGCGCCATGTCGATCTGGCCGCAGCGGGCGACGGCGGTGTGCACGCGGACCACGGCGTCGCCGAGCGTGAGCTCGCGGCCGAACCAGGTCTCCTCGACGTACGGCGTATCGCCGGCGTCCACCACCATCGTCATCCGGAAGCGGGAGACCGACTCCAGCAGGTCGTCACGGCCGGTGCGCTCGCCGAGATCGCGGAGCGAGGCGGTGGTGAGGATGCTGACCGGGGCGCCGTACACGGCTCCGTTGCGGGGTGCGGCGGCGAGACGGACCGGCTTGCCGAGGTGGTCGGAGAGCAGCTCCGCGTGCGGGCCGGAGGTGAGGGCGTGGGTGACAGTGCGGTTCCAGTAGGAGCAGGTCACCGACTCACCGTTGGGCGCCGCGGTGCCGGAGACGGTCTCGCCCGAGGGCAGCGTCAGGGCTAGTGTCTCGCCGTCCCACTCGGCGCGTACGGCGACCAGGGTGCGGTTCGACAGGGTTCGGAGCAGCTTGCTGCGCTCGACGTCGACGACGCAGAACGCGCGGTCGCCGACCGGGCCGTGCTGGTCGAGGGTGACCTCGTCGCGGGGAAGGTGGCGGGTGCCCTTGACGGGCGCGAACCCCAGCTGGACGACCTGCACGACACGAGGCTGTCATGAAGGGGCGGCTTTGCGCGCGGTGGTTTCGAGGCTCGTCGCTTGCGCTCCTCGCACCTCAACCACCGTCGCGGTTTGCGCGCGGTGGTTTCGAGGCTCGTCGCTTGCGCTCCTCGCACCTCAACCACCGTCGCGGTTTGTGCTCGGTGGTTTCGAGGCTCGTCGCTTGCGCTCCTCGCACCTCAACCAGCGCCGCTGCGGGATCTATCCCCAGTTGGGGGGATCCGCTCCGGAGGCCCTCGACATACGTTCGCCTGGTCACGGCCTGTGGTCGTCAGTGTCGCTTCCCGCCTCCCTGACGGCCCTGGTTCGTGACCGCCGTTTGTGGTGGGGCGGGCCGGGTACCCCAGGCCCCATGCGTCTGCGCCTGCTCGCCGGAACCGTTGCCCTCGGAGTCGCCGTCACTGGCGCGCTCGTCGCTCAGCCCGTGTCCGGTGCGGTGCCACCGCCGGACCCAGGCGAGAAGCAGACCTGGGCGGAGGCGGACAAGACCGGGTTCGGGACCGCGCGGGAGCGGCGGAGCAACGTGTGGTTCACGTTGCAGGGCGGGCGGACCAGCGAGGTCTTCTACCCCGACCTGTCCACGCCGAGCGTGCAGAGCCTCGAGCTCCTGGTGACCGACGGCAAGACCTTCACCGACCGCGCCTCGACGGACATGACGACCACCGTCAGCCGGCCGGATCCGCGCAGCCTGCGGTTCACCCAGGTGCACGAGGACAAGGATGGGAAGTACCGGCTGACCGAGCAGCACGTCACCGACCCGCGCAGTGATGCGTACGTCGTCAAGCTGCGGCTGGAGTCGCTGGACGGCGGGAAGTACCGGGTGCGGGTGCACTACGACCCGGCGCTGGACAACAGCGGGATGGACGACACCGGCCGCACGAAGGGGAACGCGCTGCTCGCGACCGACGGACGGGTCAGCACGGCGCTGATCGCCAAGCCAGCGCTGACGGGCCTCGGCACGGACGCCGGCCCGGGCAACATCGTGCAGCAGGCGCGCATCAAGGGGGACCGGGCGACGCTCGTCGTCGGCTTCGGCCGGAGCCCGGCGAAGGCGTTGAAGACCGCGCAGCAGAGCAAGAAGGCGCCGTTCGGCAAGAGCGCCGGCCGCTACGACCGCGGCTGGCACGGCTACCTCGACGGCCTGAAGAAGACCCCGGCCAGCGCGAGCGGCATCGAGGACGAGTACCTCGCATCGGTCCTGGTGGTCGCGGCCGCCGAGGACAAGCTCAATCCGGGCGCGGTGATCGCGTCGCCGTCGGCCCCGTGGGTGTGGGGCAACGAGGTCCCCGACCTCAGCTCGCCGTCCGGCGCCTATCACCTGGTGTGGTCGCGCGACTCCTACGAGTTCGCCACCGCGCTCTGGGCCGCGGGCGACAAGGCCGCCGCGCGGCGGATCGTGGACTGGCTCTTCGAGGTGCAGCAGAAGGACGACGGCTCGTTCCCGCAGAACTCCGACGTCCAGGGCACCCCGGTCTGGGGCGAGCTGCAGCTCGACGAGGTGGCGCTGCCGATCGTGCTGGCTCGGCTGGTCGGCCGCACCGGCGGCAAGACCTGGCCGGGCGTCAGCAAGGCGGCCCGGTTCCTCACCGGCTTCCGCGACGAGGAGACCGGGCGCCGGGCGCCGTACTCGCCGCAGGAGCGCTGGGAGAACCAGTCCGGCTACTCACCCAACTCGATCGCCGCCCAGATCTCCGGCCTGGTGTGCGCCGCCGACATCGCGCGGAAGCACGGCCGCAAGGACCTCGCCCGCAAGTGGCTGAGGATCGCCGACCGCTGGCAGCGCAAGGTCGACGACTGGACGGTCACGCCCAACGGGCCGCTGAGCGACGCGCCGTACTACCTGCGGCTGACCAAGAACGGCGAGCCGGACACCGCGTCGCCGTACGAGATGGGCGACGGCGGCCCGAAGAGCATCGACCAGCGCGCGGTCGTGGACCCGAGCTTCCTGACGCTGGTGCGGTTCGGGCTGCGCCCGGCCGACGACCCGGCGATCACCAACACGCTCGACGTCGTCGACGAGACGCTCAAGGTCGACACCCCGAACGGCCCGTTCTGGTACCGCTTCAACCACGACGGGTACGGCGAGACCCGCACCGGCGGCGAGTGGGAGATCACCGAACCCGGCACGGCCACCACGCTCGGCCGCGGCTGGCCGATCCTCACCGGCGAGCGCGGCGAGTACGCCGTCTCGGCGGGCCAGGACGCGACGCCGTACCTCGCCGCGATGGCCGCCGCCGCCAACGACAGCGGGATGATCTCCGAGCAGGTCTGGGACGGTCGCCCGCCCACCGGCGAGGCGTGCTGCCCGGCCGGCGAGGGCACCCGCGCCGCGACCCCGCTCACCTGGTCGCACGGCAACCTGATCCGCCTCGCCTGGACCATCCAGCGCGGCGAGCCGGTGGACCAGCAGGGCCTGGTGGCCGGCCGGTACGCCGATTGACCGCCGGCCGGGGCGCGAGGATCGTGGGGCGCCCACCCGGCCCTAGCTCGGAAGGACCACGTCCATGAGGAAGCAGACCTGGCGCATCGGTCTCGTGGTGACGGCGATGCTTGTCCCGCTGCTCGCCACGACTGTTTCGACCGGGCCGGCCTCAGCCGACCCGCAGACCACGATCAGCATCAAGCCGATCAACACCAAGTGCACCGACAAGCAGAACCGGATCAAGTGGAAGGGCGGGGAGCCGCAGTACAGCCACCTCGGCAACGTGCAGAGCCGCCCGCGCGGCGGCATGTACATCTGCTGGGCGCTCTACAAGGTGCGCGAGGACCGCAGGAGGTTCGACTGGTGGGTCGCCTACCTCGAGACCCGCTGGTACAACGCCGACGGTCCGACGCAGTGGACCGCCGACGCCTACATGAGCCAGCAGATGGGGTCCTCCCAATGGGCGGCGGACAACACCGAGAGCGCCACCGGCTCGTTCACCTCCAACCGCGAGTGCGGGACGCCGTTCTCCATCTCCGCCGGCTTCCTCGGCGCCAGCGTGTCGACGACCCAGCAGCTGTGCGACGACTACCGAGTCCGCCGCGGCACCTTCGACGGCAACAGCGCCCTGTGGGAGACCCACCAGGTGGGCAAGGTCGACCGGATCGAGACGGTGTTCATGCAGAAGGTGCGCCACGGGTCCACGCGCCCGAAGTTCAAGTACTGGGTGGAGATCCCGCGCTACAGCTACGAGCACAACGGTGCGATCTGGATCCGCAACACGAAGTACAAGTGGGTGGGCCGGCACATCTGACGGCGAGGAACTGGTAGCCGCACGCTTCGAAGCAGTGAACTGACTGCCTTGGGACTAACCTGAAGGCAATGAGCAATGTTGACGCGATCACTCCTGACCAAAACGATGATGACTCGTGGCAGGAGGCGTCGGTCATCGGCAACGACGCCGCGTATGCCGCCTGGGCGGAGTCGGCCCGAGGGGTCTTGCTCGAACCCGCGGGCACGTACGGCGCGACCATCACGACCAAGCAGCTGTCGGCCCTGGTGCAGGACAAGACGCACATCCGCACCCGGCAGCTCACGCACTACTGGATCGGCGACGTGCTGGGCCGCGTGGCCCGCGACTGCGCGGAGCGTCAAGAGCCGAACCTCTCTGCCTTGTGCGTCAACGCGGACGGCGGTGTCGGGGACGGCTACGGGCAGGTCGTCGAAGAGCTGACGGGTGCCGCGGTCGGCGATCCCGATGACCACGCCGCCGGCGAGCGGCTCGAGTGCTACCGCCACTTCGGTGCGGAGATGCCCTCCGACGGTGGCCGGCCCCAGCTGACCGACCGGCTCGCGGCCGCGCGGACCCGCTCGCGCAAGGCGGCGAAGGAAGCCCGGCCCGCCGACGTCTGTCCGGCCTGCAACATGGCGCTGCCCGCCACCGGCGTCTGCGACAACTGCGGCTAGTGCGGCCGACCAACCGCGCGCTGATCGCGGGGTACGCCGGCCGGCTCAACCCGGCCCTGCTCACCGGGCAGGCCGTCACGTCGCCGCTCGGTGTGTGGCTGCTGCTCGCGCTGCTGGCTCCGGCCGGCCAGGGCAGCGGCCGCGAGCGGCTGGAGGAGGTCCTGGGCGCCCCGGCCGGCGACGCCGCCGCCCGGGCGGCCGAGCTGCTCAGCGATCCGCACCCCGCGGTGTCCGCCGCGGCGGCGGTGTGGGACCGGCTGCTGGGGCCGACGTTCGACGAGTGGGCGAGCGACCTGCCTGCGGTCGTCGAGCGCGGTCCGGTGCCGAGCAAGGCGGAGGCGGATGCGTGGGCGCGGGACCGGACGCGGGGGATGATCGAGGAGTTCCCGCTGGAGATCGACGAGCTGACCCGCCTGATCCTCGCGTCGGCGCTGGCGACCGACATCAGCTGGGTGCAGCCGCTGGAGGAGGCCGACGGCCTGCTCACGTTCGGCGACGGGATCCAGCTGGTCGCCGAGACCGAGGCTGCCGGCCTCGTCGCAGTGGCGGCGCCTCCGTCGTCGTCGGCGCTGGACGTGTTCAGCGTGATCGCGGCACCCGACGTACCCCCGGACCGGGTGGACGCCGCCGCGCACCAGGTCGCCGCGATGCTGGCCGGCGACGAGGGGAGTGCGCGAAGGCTGCCGGTCGAGGAGCTGGCCGACGGGCACTCGTGGACGGTGAGCGAGCGGCAGGAGACGCGGTCGGGTGCGGCGGAGCAGGAGGAGTGGCAGACCTACCTGCCGGCCTGGTCGGCGAAGAGCGACCACGACCTGAGGGCTGCGCCCGGGATGGCCGAGGTCTTCGAGACGATGAGCGGGTTCGCCCGCCCCGAGGACCAGCCGGTCAGCTTCGAGGCGCGCCAGGCCGCCGTCGCGGCGTACACCCGGACCGGGTTCAAGGCGGCCGCCGTCACCGCGGTCGGCATGCGAGCGGCCGGGATGCCGGACTTCCACGAGGTGCTGGTGCGCCGGGTCGAGCTCCGCTTCGATCGTGCGTACGCCGTGCTGGCCCGCGCCGCGCTGCACGACGGGCCGGAGGCATGGCGCGGCGTGCCGGTGTTCAGCGCCTGGGTGGCACCGCCCGTCTAGGCAGCCGAGGAGGCCCCCGCTCACCGCCGAAGGTGTGGGTGAGCGGAGGCCGGCTCCTCAGTCGACCGCGATCTTCCAGGCGCGGTCGATGCGCTGGTCGATCTTGTTGCCCGACTCGTCCTCGACGATCACGCGAACGCTCGCGAACTCCGTGCCCGCCGGCGCCGCCGGGACGTTGGCCCGCCACGCCGGACCGACGTCGCGGGTCCGGGCCTCGAGCCAGGTCTCGCCCTCGTCGTAGGACACCTCGACCGCGACGTCGAACCCACCCGGCCCGTTGAAGCCGGGCTGGTAGCCGGGCTCGATCCGCAGCGGGTACGTCGAGGCCGCGTCGACCCGGTTGTAGCCGTCGGCGTCGATGTCGTAGCCGAGCTGCAGCAGCGGGAGCACGGTGCGGCCCTCTCCGCGGCGCTTGGACCGGAAGGTCCAGGTCGTGTCCGTGCTGGAGGACAGGTCCATGTAGTTGCCGAAGCCGTGGTCAACCTCCAGGCGCAGCTCGTACTCCGCGTCGCTCGCCGGCACCGAGAACTGCGCCTGCGGCCAGCCGGCGGTGCCGACCACGCTGCCGTTCCTGCTCAGCGTCACCTGCGAGATGTCCCCGAACCGCTGGTCGATGTCGCCGTACGTCGTCCCGCCGAACCAGTAGTGCGGGAGCATCAGCCGGATCGCGTCGCGGTAGCGCGCCACCGGCGACCCGAGCTCCTCGGGGGCGTACGCCGGGATCACCGCCGGGTGCACCAATGGACCCCACCACTCCTGGGCGTAGTTGCGTCGCGGCTGGTACTGCGCGTAGTCCGACCAGACCCAGTAGAGGCCGGGGAACTCCCAGTGCGGTTGGGAGAAGCGGCGCCACTGCACGTGGTCCCCGGCGGTGACGTACTCGGTGCGCACCAGCGGTCCGTTGCGCTGGAGGCCCATCAGCTGGCCCACGCCGACCTGGTCGAACTCCGGGATCCAGCCCTCCCGCCGACTGAACTTGTCGTGCTCGCGGTAGTCCGAGCGCACGGTGGCCACATCGTCGGGCCCGATCTCGTAGGCCACCTTGCTCGGCACCCGGTCGTTCTGGAACGCCAGCTCGTAGAGGTACTTGGAGTCCTTCACGCCCTTCACGTCGAGCCGCAGGTCCGGGTCCGAGCCGATGGCCGACCGCAGCCGTTCCCCAGCCTGCTTGGAGATCGTGAAGCCGGGGTGCCCCGCCTTCCCCAGGTTCGGCTGCCAGAACTCCTTCTCCTCCTGGGTGTCGTGCACGAGGAGCAGCGCCGTCCCGGCCGCCTTCGCCGCCTGTACCTGCTCGGATTCCGTCTCCTCCGGCTGCCGGGTCACGAGCGCGACCTTGCCCTCGGCGTCCAGCCCCTCGTAGTCCGCGGGCGTTCCCGCGCCGGCGTACACCACGGGCAGCGACGCCTGGCCGACGTATGGATCCCCGAGGGTGAACAGCCTGGGGTTGGGGTCGATCGTGAAGTCCTGCCGCCCGGAGACCCGCGCGGTCAGCGTCGGCTGCATCAGCTGCCACTGGGTGGCGAAGTGGAAGGACCCGGTCGACACCTTGGAGCCCGGCACCACCGACAGCCGGCGGTCCCCGAATCCCTGTGCGTTGTGGATCCAGAACGACCGCTGGCCGACGGTACGCCGCCAGAACGTCTCGTAGCCCTCTTCGTCGACCGGGCGCGGAGTGTCGATCCGCACCGGCTTGCCGTCGCGGGCGTCGAAGTCGAAGGTGATGTCCCCGTGGACCTGGACCTCCGGGTCACCGACGATGGTCTGCTCGTAGGGGAAGTCGCCGTCGCCGTCCGAGGGCTCCAGGACGGCCATCACCGTCCACAGACCGTCCGGAATCTGCTCGCTCACGGTCCCGTCCTCGATCCAGATCCGGCGCCACTCACCGGTCTCGGCGCTCCACAGGTCGACGGGGCCGGCCGCCGGGGCGCCGCTGCGGTCGGTGCCGTTGACGGTCAGCGTCCGCAGCGGACCGTTGACCACGACGGACATCACGGTGTGCAGCTCGGCACCGTCCTGCCCTTCCTGGCGGGCGACGACTCGGCCGGCGTAGCCGCCGCTCTCCGTCTCCCTGGGCAGGAGGCGCACCTTGGTGCTGGCCTCGCCGTCGGCGGGCACCGTCAGCACGCGCTTGGTGAAGTCGATCTCCGCGCTCTCACCGGTGTCCGAGCCGGTGCCCAACAGCTGCGCGCTGAGCTGCAGCCGCACGGGACGGTCCGTGGGGTTGTCGTAGGTGAGCGTGCGCGTGACTGCGCCCGATGCCTGGGGAACCTGGCCCAGGGACAGCACGGCGGTGTCCACCGAGACCGTTTCCGCGACCGCGTCAGCGACGTCGGCGCGGCCGGCACCCTGGGCGGTGACCGGGATGTCGGTCAGCGCTTCGGTCGTGGAGACCAGGCGGGTCTTCAGCTCGTCGTGGTCCCACTGCGGGTGCTGGGCCGACAGGATCGCCGCGGCCCCTGCGATGTGCGGGGTCGCCATCGAGGTGCCGTTCATCGAGGTGTAGTTCTCGTCGAGCAGGTTGCCGATCGAGGTCCCCTTGGCCCGCGCGGCGATGATGTCGACGCCGGGGGCGACGATCTCCGGCTTGATCATCCGGTCGGGGCCTTTCCGCGGGCCGCGGGAGCTGAACCACGCGGCGGCGTCCTGCTTGTCGACCGCGCCCACCGTGAGCGCACTGGTGGCGGCCCCGGGCGCCTTGATCGTGCCCTCGTCGGGACCGGCGTTCCCGGCCGCGATCACGAACAGCGTGCCGGTCTCCTCGGTCAGCCGGTCGACCGCCTGGCTGAGCGGATCGGTGCCGTCGGTGGACTGCGGCGACCCGAGGCTCATGTTGACCACGTCGGCACCGCTGTGCGCGGCCCACTCCATGCCCGCGATGATCTGGTCGAAGGAGCCGCTGCCGCCGGCGTTGAGCACCTTGCCGATCAGCAGCGCGGCCCCGGGCGCGACGCCGGTGCCCTCGCCCCGGGTGGAGCCCTCGCCGGTGCCCGCCACGGTGGCGGCGACGTGGGTGCCGTGGCCGTTGTCGTCGATCGCGGCCTCGGAGGTGCCGGTGAAGTCCTGCGCTCCCTTGACCTGATCGGCCAGGTCCGGGTGCTCGGGGTCGTACCCGGAGTCGAGCACGGCCACGGTGGCCCCGGTGCCGTCGTACCCCTGCGCCCAGGCCTCGGGTGCGTGGATCTGCGGCACGCTGTCCTCCAGCGTGGCCCGAGCGGTGCCGTTCAGCCACACCTTGCCGGCGCTCTCGAGGTGCGCGTCGGTGGCGGTGAGGTCGGCCTGCTCGCCGCGCAGGGACTCCCAGACCGTGCGGATCTCGTCCTTCGGGCCCTCGACCGCGACCATGCCGACCGAGTCCAGGACCTGCACCTTGCTCGCCTCGTCGGGCGTCGCCGGCGCGCTCCTGGCCTCCGGAGTCCGCTGCCCTGGAGCAGCAGCGGTAGCTGCGCGCTGGACGCGTCGTCGAGCCCGCTCTCCACCAGCAGCGTGACGTTGAACAGGCTCTCGTCGAGCGCGCCCGACTGCACGTACGGCAGCGCCTCGGACGGTACGACGTGCACCTGCCCGTCCTGCTCGTAGACCACGGCGGGACGGGAGCCCTCGACGGCCGGGTCGACCACGGAGGCGCCCTGCTTGCCCGAGGGGGACCGGTGCCAGGCGACCATGTCGCCGGTCAGCAGGGTCACCCGCGCCTCGGACCTGGTGAGGGCGGGGCTCGACGTGGGTGCCGTGGCGTCCCCGCGGTCCGGCTCGGCCGAGGCTCCTCCACCGAGCCCACCCATGGGTAGGCCGAGGGTCAGGACGAGGGCGACCGCGAGCAGTGCTGCGCGGAATCGCTTGGTGGTCAGGGACCGGCCGGGCCGGGTGGAACGAGGGGTGCGCATGTCCGCATCGTTAACGGCAGGACGCTGCGTTGCGATTGGGAGGAACACCCATTTTTGCTGTGCGGTCAGTCGTCCCGGGGCGGCTCACCCTCCGGCAGACCGGACTCAGCGGCCAGGCGCGCCAGCGTCGAGCGCCCGGCGATGCCCAGCTTCCGCATCGCCGCGCCGAGGTGGCGCTCGACGGTGCGCGGCGACAGGAACAGCGCCTCGGCGACCTGCCGGTTGGTGAGTCCCTCGGCCACCAGCCGTGCGACCTCGAGCTCCCGCGGGGACAGTGCGCGGCCGTAACCGCGACGGCCACCGCGCCATACCCGTTCGACCTCGACGCCCTGCTCGCGCAGCGTGCGGGCCACCCGGTCGGCGTCCCAGCGAGCGCCGAGCGCACGCAGGCCGCGTTCGACCGAGCGCAGCTGTCGCAGCGCGGCCTCCTGGTCGCCGGCGGCGTGCTCGGCGCTGGCCTGGTGCTCGCCGGCCAGCAGCGCCGGGAGCGGACGCCCGATGTCGGACCAGGCGGCGGAGGTGGCGTGGAAGGAGGTCGCTGCGGCAGCGTGGTCGCCGTTGGCGGCCTCGAGCAGCCCATGCAGTGCGAGCAGCGCGGCGTGCGGCGCGGGCGCCCAGTCGACCTTGGTGCCGCGTTCGTAGTCGCGGACCACCGCGACCGCCGCTGCGTGGTCGCCCGCGGCCAGCAGCGCCTCGACGTGAGCGATCGCCAGTCCGCTCGCCCACAGCCACATCTCCTTGCGGGCGATGGTGTCGACGACCGGTCCGGTCACGTCGAGGGCTTGTTGTACGTCGCCCTCGGCGAGGTAGAGGCGGCCGAGCGCCGCCGCCGGTCCGGGCTGGGAGTCGGTGACGCCTCGGCGTACGAGCTCCTTGTGGACCCGGAGCAGCTCGCGCTCGCTCGCGGAACGCCGACCGCCGGCAAGGCCCAGGAGGGCGATCGTCAGGACCGCCTCGAGCCGCGCCTCGGGGAGCGTGGCGTCCGCGTCGGCCAGGGAGCGGGTGCGCTCCGCCAGCCCGGACCAGGCGCCGCGGTGCCAGTCGAGGTAGGTCAGGGTCAGCCGCGCGGAGTTCAGCAGCCGCCGGTAGCCGGTGGCGGCCATCGTTGCGACCGCCTCCTCGAGGCACCGGCGCGCCTGCTCGTCGCGGCCCCAGGCGATGGCGACGTGACCCATGTTCAGCAGCAGCCGGGCGATGTGCCGCTGCTCCTCGGTGGAGCGCGCGTGCGGGCGCAGCTCCTCCGCCACCGACCAGCCCTCCTCGTCGCCGAGCAGCAGCAGCACGCTGGCGCGGTCGACGTCCAGCCAGGTGCGCTCCAGCCCCGGCGGGACCGCCGCGGCGAGGGCGCTCGCCCGGGCCAGCCAGGTGCGGTGTCGCTCGGCCGGCCACCGGTGGCCCCGCGGCCAGGCCAGTGAGATCGCCGCCTTCGCCGCGCCCATCGGAAGGCCTTCGAGGCCGGCGGTCGCCTCCTCGATCTCGTCGGCGGCGCCGTCGAACTCGCCCAGCTGGAGCAGCAGTCGCCCCAGCGACAGCCTGACCTCGGCCACGTCCGATCGCGGCTCTTCAACCGCTGACACGACCTCGCGGAGTACGGCGGTCACCCGGGCGCCGGTGTCGCCGAGGGACGCGACACCACGAGCCGCGACGTCGCCGAGGAACCGCGCGATGCGGAGCCGCTCGGCGGGCGGGTGCTCACCCACGGTCAGCAGCTCGATCAGCCAGATGACAGCGGCGTGGTCGTCCCCGGACGCAACGGCCAGCCCGGCCGCGGTCTCCGCGTTGGCGCTCCAGGCGGCGCGGTCGTCGGCCTCGCGGTAGTGGCGACCCAGCCGCGCCAGCGGGGCAGGGTTCCGGATCCGCAGCGCGGCCGCCGCGGCGGCGTGCAGGCGTCGCCGCTCGGAGACGGGGGTCGCCGCCTCGACCGCACGGGCAGCGAGCAGGTGCCGGAAGGCGTAGGAGCCGGGGGCGTCCTCGTGCAGCAGGTCGGCACCGAGCGCGGTCGCGAGACCCTCCCGCGCCTCCTCGTCGTCGAGCCCGCTGACGGAGCGCAGCTCGGCCTCGGTCGCCGGGTCGCAGAGCACCGATGCCGCTCGCAGCACGGCTCGGGTGGTGGCCGGCAGGCGGTCGACCCGCTCCAGCACGGAGTCCCGGACCGACGGGGGTACGTCGATGTCCTCGACTGCGCGGCGTTCCCACTCGCCGTCCTTCCACACCACGTCGCCGCGGTCGCGCAGCAGCCACAGGGTCTCCTGCACCGCGAGCGGGACGCCGTCGGTCCGGTCGTGCAGCCAGACGACGAACTCCTCGGACACCTCGCGAACCCCGAAGACCGAGGCCACGAGCTCCCGCGTCTCGGCCACGCTCAGCGTGCTCAGGCCGATCCGGACCGGGGCCGGCCCCGAGCCCGCGCCGGAGACCAGGCGCACGAGGGCCGACCCCGGGGGCACGTCGACCGCCCGGTAGCCGATCGCGAACCGAAGCCGGCTTTCCTGATCGGCCGCCAGGCTGAGCAGCAGCTCCAACGTCGACGAGTCCGCCCAGTGCGCGTCATCGAGCACCAGCAGCTCGATGCCGAGGCGTTCCACCACCTCGGCCAGGGCCCGGAACAGACGGTGTCGGGTCGCCCGGGGGTCATCGAGGGGCGGAGGTGGCTCGGGAAGGTGCGCGGACCACTCGGGGAAGAGCGGATGCAGCGCGCCGGCGAGCATAGTCAGCTCGAGCCCGTCGATGCTGCGCCTGCGCAGTGCGTCGACCAGCGGCCCGAAGGGGAACGGCTCGTCGAGCGGCGGGCAGGCCATGTGCAGCCGCTCAAGTGATGCGATCGCCGGTGCCCGCAGCGCCTCTCTCAGCAGGCGGGTCTTGCCGATGCCGGGCTCGCCCTCGACCACCAGGATCGAGTCCGGCCGAGCCAGTGCGCCGACCGCCTGCCCCAGCTCACGGGTCCGGCCGACGAAGCGGGCGCCCGAGGTTGCCGAACGCACCTCTGCGACCTGTGGCTGCATGCTCGTGACCTCCCGGAACGGCCACCACGACAGGCCACCTTAGGCATCGGGTGCCGTGCCGGGTCCAGCGCATTTCCGGGGCCGGACCTCGCGCTCATGCCCGGTACGCGCCGTACCGAGCATGAGCGCGGGCCCATCACCGCGGCTCACGCCCGGTACGCGCCGTACCGGACGTGAGCGCGGGGCTCTACTTGATCTTCAGCAGCTTGCCGTCGGGTGGGAACACCGGCCCGGTGAGGTAGATGTGGTCAGCCACATCGACGCCACCAGGAAGGGTCAGCTTGCCCTTGAGCAGTTCCTTGATCCATACCTTGTGGTGGTGCTTGGTGAGCCGGTAGAGCGCGCCGATCTCGGCGCCGGGGATCGGCTCCTCGGACTCCGCGGCGAGCCAGCTCATCTTGGACAGCGAGACCGCATACACCGAGTGCTTGCTGGCGCCCAGGTCGACGATCGAGGTCAGCCCGTCGGCGTACCGCGTGCAGCGGCCGTGCCACGGCTTCTCGGGGTCACAGGTTGCGCCCACCGAGCCGGGCTTGATCCGCCAGATCTGCGAGGTGCCGGGAGTGGCCGGGAAGCCGCGGAGCTCACCGACGTACCAGTAGCCGTCGGGTCCGACGGTGATCGAGGTGGCAACCGCCTCGGCCTCTGTCTCTTCGAACGGCAGCCCGAGCTCGGGCGGCACGTCGACCAAGCGCGGCTTGAGCCGGGCCACGGTCAGCGCGTGGCCGTTCGGCCACCAGCGGATCAGGTCGTTGCCCTCCGCATCGGCGATCAGCACGCTGCCGTCGCGTAGCGCGGCCAGACCGAACGGGTTGCTCGTGGTGGGCAGCCCTTCGAGGTCGTCGAGATCGGGGTCGCCGGTCTGGTACGCCGCGACGTCGAACACCGGCTTCGGCTCGTCGTACCCGTATCGCCACTCGTAGAGCGTCGCCGCGCCGGGGATCGGTGGACTGTCGGGAGGACCTCCCCCACCGGTCAGGATGTAGATCTTCCCGTGCTTGCCGGCAGCGATCGCGGGCGAGAAGCCCCCTGGCAACGAGCCGAGCTCGATCACGCGTGGCGCCTTGCCCCGGCGTTCGATCACCAGGCTGAAGGTGCCGTCGATCTCCGTGATCAGGGTCTTGCCGTGGCCGAGCGCGTCCAGGCCGCGCGGCCCGTCCAGCCCGCCGACGACGGTGCGCAGCGCGCCGTCGTCGTGGCGGCCTCCGGCGGTGGCCGGGGCCAGCGTGGCGATCAGCAGGATGATGGTGGCGAGCGCCGCGGTTCTCCCTAGGTTCTTCATGAGCTGCTCCCTTGGTCTCCCGTTGGGCCCAATGCACCACGGTCGGGACGCCTGGTCATGTCCTCAATGAGGGATCTTTGGCCCACAGTGGGGCCCATGGATGGGCTAGACCAGCACGGGTGGGCGGCCTATTGCTGCGGCACCGACGGAGCGTTTCTGGAGGTCGAAGCGGCCGGAGTGCGGGCGGCGTACGTCGGAAGGAGCTCGACCACGGAGGGATGTCCGGCGGCTCCGTCGACCTTGAGTGGTGGCGGACGAACGGCGTGCGGCTGCTGGTCGAGCGGGCCTGCCGCTAGGCCAGTCGGCGCTCCAGGACCTGTCCCGGCCACCCCTTCACGTCGAAGGTGTCGGTGCGGGTGAACCCGGCGGACTCGTAGAAGCGCACCAGCGCCTGGTCGCCGCCGGCGTAACAGTCGACGCGGAGACCGGCGACGCCGAGCTCGCGGCCGGCCGCCTCCGCGCACCTGAGCAGCGTGTGCCCGACTCCCCGGGCGGACGGGTCGCGGCCGGCGACCAGCAGGACGACGTACAGCTCGGGCTCGGTCGGTGGCGGCACGTACGCCATCGCCTCACCCACCACGAGGGCGCCGGCCGGCCGCCCGTCGCGGGACGCGATCACGCCTCCGCCCGAGCCGACCCAGCCCTCGGCGGCGGCCACCCGCTTCGGGTCACCGGAGAACGACCGGGTGCCCCACTGCTGGGTGATGCCGCGGCGGTTCAGCCAGACCACCGCGTCGTCGAGCAGCCCCAGGACGGTTGCGGTGTCGTCGGAGTCCGCCAGGCGCAGCGAGAACGGTATGGCGTCGAAGCCCGCGACCGCCTCGGTGACGGCCCGGCTCACAGAGCTGCGCGGA
>CAVZZC010000003.1:0-28088 GCA_963779635.1 uncultured Actinomycetota bacterium
CTGCGGGATGTTCGGCGCGGACACGGTGTCAACCTATCGGTCTTGTATCTATACTGAGTTACGACAGTTAAGAGACGAGGCCCAGCCATGTCCCGAATCGCCCAGCCCGACTTCCTCATCATCGGCGCGCCCAAGGCCGGCACCACGGCGCTGCACACGGCGCTGGCCGGGCACCCGGACGTGTTCGTCAGCGACCCCAAGGAGCCGAAGTACTGGCTGTGCGACGGCGCGCCGCCGCCGGCCTGGTGCGGCCCCGGCGACCGGCACTCGCAGCAGGAGTGGATCTGGCGGGCCGACCAGTACGCCGCCCTCTTCAAGGGCGCAGCTGAGGACAAGGTCCGCGGCGAGAGCACGCCGTTCTACCTCTGGAGCCGCGGCGCCCACCGGCGGCTGGCCGAGGCGCTGCCCGCGGTGCGGCTGATCGCGGTCGTGCGCGACCCCATCGACCGTGCCTACAGCAACTGGATGCACCTGTGGTCCGACGGCCTGGAGCCGGAGCAGGACTTCGAGACCGCGTTCGCCCGCCAGGACGAGCGGGTGGCGGCCGGGTGGGCGCCGTTCTGGCGCTACCGCGAGCTGGGCCTGTACGGCGAGCAGCTCGCCCACCTCCTCGACTACGTCGCCGCCGACCGGGTCCTGGTGCTGCGCTACCGCGACCTGATCGACGACCCGCGCACCGCGGTCGACCGCGCCTGCTGGTTCCTCGGGATCCGCGAGGGACTGGTCGACTCCATCCCGCGGGACAACCTGCGCAGCTTCGTCGAGCCGGGGCTGCGGTCACAGGCGCTCGGCCCGGTGATCCGGACCGGTGCCCGGCTGGGCCAGTTCGCCCCGCCCGAGGTGTGGAGGCGGGCCAGCGTGCCGCTGACCGCCGGCCTGACCGGGTCCGGCACGGCTCACCGGCCGCGCCTGTCGCCCGAGCAGCGCGAGCGGCTGCTGCCGCTGTTCACCGACGACATCGCCCTGCTGTCGGAGCTCACCGCGGACGACTACTCGGCCTGGACCTCCGGTGACAGCCGTGGCTCCTTCGCCGAGCGCGCCGCCGCGGCCGCCGAGGAGGAGGCTCAGCGGACGGGAGTGAGCCTAGTAGTCGGCGCGTATGCGGCGCGCGGCCTCGAGTAGAACCAGATGGCGGGCGTCGGGCAGTGGTGGCGCGGACGGGGTAACGCCAGGCGCCGTCGGAGTGCGGCGAGCTGATCCGGACGTCGTCGACCGGCACGGGTCGGGTAGCGTCCCATCAGGCCAGGCCGTGGTGTTCATGCCCAAGTTCAAGACCATAGGCGCGTAGTCGTGGGGCGGGCAGGTGGGACCGGCTTGGTGGTGAGCACCGCGGTGGCCCGGGGTGCCAGCGGGCGTGCCAGGCTCCGGGTCGCCCGGCCAGCACCTCGCCGCGGTCCGTAGGACAGGCCGTCGGCGCTGGTCAGCCGGCGGGTGGTCATCCGGTCCTCGTGGCCGGGCGCGGCGAGGGGATGGCGGCCCAGCCACATTTCCCAGCGACCCGGACCGGTGACGACGGGATCCTTGACGGCGGTGCGCACGTCACCCGGCAGGACGATCTGTCGCTTCCCGGCCGGCGGCCTGGGCGTCGGGGCCGTGGGCGTCGACCCACCAGTCTGCTGCCCGGGGTCGCGCAGGAGAGGTAGAGCCGCCACCCGAGGCCTGGCACCGGCACCAGCGCGGGGCGCTCGAACGACTCGCTGCCGAGCCTTCCGCTCACCTCGGCGACGTGTTCGAAGGCCGCGCCGTCGTCGGAGCGGGCGATGACCACAGGTACGCGCCCGTCGGTGAGCGGACGGCGTTCCCGGTAGCTGAGCCAGAACGTGCGTCGACGAGAACGACGCTGCGGCGCCCGACAGTGGCCCGTCCGGCACCCGGCGCGGGGACCACCACTCCGACTGGTCGAATGAGGGCAGCACCTGGGTGTGGATTGCCATGGCACGATCACCGTCGAGTTGTCCACTCGACTATGGATCTGCCCACTATTGTCGCGCGGATGAACCGCACCGTCGTGCTCGTGAAGGGCACCAGCGACCAGGTTGCGGTCATCACACTCGCGGCCCGGCTCGGTCGCGACCTGAACCAGGAGGGCGTCCTGGTCGCCGCCACCGGCGGCGCGACCAACATCGGCAGCCACCTCGAGCGGCTCGGGCCGCGAGGGCTCAACGTCCGTGTGGCCGGGCTGTACGACGCCTCGGAGGAGCGCTTCGTGCGCAAGGGCCTGGACCGGGCGGGCATCGCCGCTCCAGAGACCCGCGCCGACCTCGAGGCCATGGGGTTCTTCGCCTGCGTGGACGACCTCGAGGACGAGCTGACCAGGGCGCTCGGCACCGCCCGGGTCCTGGAGGTCATCGAGGCACACGGCGACCTGCCGGCGTTCCGGATCCTGCAGCGGCAGCCCGCGCACCGGGACTCGACCGACGAACGACGGCTGCAGCGGTTCTGGGGCACCACCGGCGGGCGCAAGACGGCGTACGCCGCTCACTTCGTCGAGGCGCTCGACCTGGCGCGTGTGCCCCGGCCGCTGGACCTGCTGCTGCGGTACGTCGCCGGCTGAGGCGGTGTCAGAGGATCGCGCCCGGCGTGTACGCCGCCGCGTCGGGGTGGCGGGCGACCAGCCCGGCCACCTGACGGCACACCGCCTGGGTCTGCGCGACCGCGGCACCGGTGAACGTGATCGGCTCGGCGACCAGCGAGTCGAGCTGGTCGGCGGTGAGCCCGAGCCGCTCGTCTGCCGCGAGCCGGGCGAACACGTCGTTGTCGGCCTGGCCGCGGCGCATGTCGAGCGCGACCCCGACCGCGGCCTCCTTGATCGCCACGTGCGCGGCCTCGCGCCCGACGCCGTTGCGGACCGCCGCCATCAGCACCTTGGTCGTGGCCAGGAACGGCAGGTAGCGGTCGAGCTCGCGCTGGATCACCGCCGGGAACGCCCCGAACTCGTCGAGCACGGTGAGGAAGGTCTGGAACAGCCCGTCGGCGGCGAAGAACGCGTCCGGCAGGGCCACCCGGCGTACGACGGAGCAGGAGACGTCGCCCTCGTTCCACTGGTCGCCGGCGAGCTCGCCGACCATCGAGAGGTAGCCGCGGGTCACCACGGCCAGGCCGTTGACCCGC
This sequence comes from uncultured Actinomycetota bacterium, assembly GCA_963779635.1. Classification (GTDB taxonomy): domain Bacteria; phylum Actinomycetota; class Actinomycetes; order Propionibacteriales; family Nocardioidaceae; genus Nocardioides. Next base: position 3,112 of record CAVZZC010000003.1, read on the forward strand.
TCGCAGGAGCGGGTGTTCATCTTGTGCGGCATCGCCGACGAGCCGACCTGGCCCTCCGCGAACCCCTCGGTCACCAGCTCGTTGCCGGCCATCAGCCGGATCGTGGTCGCCAGGTTGGACGGGCCGGCGACCAGCTGCACCAGCGCGGACAGCACGTCGAAGTCGAGGGACCGCGGGTAGACCTGGCCGACGCTGCTCAGCACCCGGTGGAAGCCGAGGTGGGCGGCCACCCGACGCTCGAGCTCGGCCAGCCGGGACTCGTCGCCGTCGAGCAGGTCGAGCATGTCCTGGGCGGTGCCCATCGGGCCCTTGATGCCGCGCAGGGGGTAGCGGGCAAGCAGGTCCTCCACGCGCTCCAGGGCGACCATCATCTCGTCGGCGATGGTGGCGAACCGCTTGCCCAGGGTGGTGGCCTGCGCGGCCACGTTGTGCGAGCGGCCCGCCATCACCGTGGTCTCGTGCTCGGCGGCCAGTCGGGCGAGCCGGGCCAGGGTGGCCACCGCGCGGTCGCGGAGCAGGGCCAGGGACTCGCGGATCTGGAGCTGCTCGACGTTCTCGGTGAGGTCGCGCGAGGTCATCCCCTTGTGGATGTGCTCGTGCCCGGCCAGCGCGTTGAACTCCTCGATCCGGGCCTTCACGTCGTGCCGGGTGACCCGCTCCCGCGCCGCGATCGAGTCGAGGTCGACCTTGTCGACGACGTTGCGGTAGTCGGCCACCACCCCGTCCGGCACGGCGATCCCCAGGTCGCGCTGCACCTCGAGCACCGCGATCCACAGCCGCCGCTCCAGGACGATCTTGTGCTCGGGCGACCAGATCCGGGCGAGGTCTGCGCCGGCGTACCTGGTAGCGAGCACGTTCGGGACGGTCATCTCACTCCTGGCTCGCCCTGAGGGCGATGTCGGTGCGGTGCTGGGCGCCCTCGAATTCTACGGCGGCCACCCCGTCGTACGCCGCGTCGCGGGCGGCGGCGAGATCGGTGCCGGTGCCGACCACGGCCAGCACCCGGCCGCCAGCAGTGACCAGGTCGTCTCCCTCGCGCGCGGTGCCCGCGTGGATGACGTGTACGCCGTCCAGGGCCTCCGCCGCGTCGAGGCCGGTGATCACATCGCCCTTGGACGACGACGCGGGGTAGCCCGCGCTGGCCAGCACCACCCCGACGGCGGCACCGTCCCGCCAGGCGGGCGGCGGCACGTCGGCCAGGTTGCCGGTGGCGGCGGCGTACAGCAGCGGCGACAAGGGCGAGTCGAGGAGCGCGAGCAACGGCTGGGTCTCCGGGTCGCCGAAGCGGGCGTTGAACTCGACCACCCGGACGCCCTTCGAGGTCAGCGCCAGGCCGGCGTAGAGGAGCCCGGCGAACGGCGTGCCGCGGCGGGCCATCTCGTCGACGGTCGGCTGCAGGACGGTCTCCAGCACCTCGGCGACCAGGTCGACCGGTGCCCACGCGAGCGGCGTGTAGGCCCCCATGCCGCCGGTGTTCGGGCCCTCGTCGCCGTCGAAGATCCGCTTGAAGTCCTGGGCGGGCTGCAGCGGGTAGACCGTCGCCCCGTCAGCCTTCCGATAGCTGCACAGCGCGAACAGCGAGACCTCCGGCCCGTCGAGGAACTCCTCGACCAGCACCCGCTCGCAGCCGGCGGCATGCGCGATCGCCGCCTCCCGGTCGTCGGTGACGACGACGCCCTTGCCGGCGGCCAGCCCGTCCTCCTTGACGACGTACGGCGAACCGAGCTCGTCGAGGGCCGCCGCGACCTCCTCGGCGGTCGTGCAGGACCGCGCCCTGGCGGTCGGGACGCCGGCCGAGCCCATCACCTCCTTGGCGAACGCCTTCGATCCCTCCAGCTGGGCGGCCGCGGCCGACGGGCCGAACGCCGCGATCCCGCGCGCGGTCACCGCGTCCGCCACCCCAGCCACCAGCGGGGCCTCCGGGCCGACGACGACCAGGTCGACGCCCAGCCGCTCGGCGAGGTCGGCGACCGCGGCGCCGTCCATCGGGTCGACGTCGTGGCACTCGGCGAACGCCTCGATGCCCGGGTTGCCGGGGGCCGCGTGCACGGCGGTGATCGAGGGATCCTGCGCCATCGCGCGGGCCAGGGCGTGCTCCCGGCCTCCGGTGCCGATGACCAAAGCAGTGTGGGGAGTTCTCACATCCGCGAAGGGTAGTGGCATCCTTGCCAGGAGTCCGACGCGCTCTCTCGGGGAAGGAACCGTGCATGGCCCAGCTCCCGCGCGTCGGCGACCACTTCGGTCGCTACCGCATCGACGATCGGATCGGCCAGGGCGGCATGGGTGTCGTCTTCGGCGCGACGGACACGTCGTTCGACCGGCGGGTGGCGCTGAAGGTGGTCTCCGCGATGCTGGGCGACTCCGCCGACTTCCGGCGCCGCTTCGAACGCGAGGCCGCGCTGCTGGCGCGGCTGAACTCACCACACGTGATCGACATCTACGACTACGGCGTGCAGGACGGCTGCCCCTACATCGCCACCCAGTTCATCGGCGGCGGCGACCTCGGCCAGCTGCTCCAGACCCGCGGCGCGATGCCGCCCCGCCTCGCGGCGCAGGTGTGCGCCCAGGTGGCCGACGCGCTCCACGACGCGCACCGCGCGGGCGTCGTACACCGCGACGTGAAGCCCAGCAACGTACTGCTCCGCGACCCCGACACCCTCGACCTGCACGCCTACCTGTGTGACTTCGGGATCGCCCGCACCGAGGCCGACGGGCTGACCGTGCCCGGCTCGGTCACGGGCACCTGGAGCTACCTCTCCCCCGAGTGCGGCAAGGGCGCCTCCGGGTCGCCGGCATCCGACATCTACGCGCTCGGCTGTCTGCTCTGGGCGACGCTCACCGGCGCGCCGCCGTTCCGGGGCTCCGACGTCGAGATCGCGATCGCCCACCAGCAGGCGCCGGTCCCCCAGCTCGTCGGCGCCGACGAGTTCACCGGCCGGGTCAACCTGGTGCTCAACCGGAGCCTCGCCAAGGACCCGCGGCACCGCTACACCGACGCCGACCAGATGCGCACCGACCTGCTGGCCGCCTCGGGGATGCGCAGCTCCGGTGTCCAGCCGGTGTTCCAGCCCGGCGCCACCTCGATCCGCCCGTCGACGCCGACGCCGTCCGGCACCCCGGCGCCGCCCCCGCGCTCGTTCGGCTCGGTCCCGCCGATCTCCCCGCCCACCGCGCTCAGCGGTCCGCGGCCAGGGCCTCGGCCGCGGCGGCGGACCGCCCCCGTCGTGGTGGGTGCCTGCGCGGCCGTGGTGCTCGTGGGTGCCGGGGCCTTCGTGATCACCCAGCTCGGCTCCGACGACGACAGTCCTGGGCCCGCCCCGGAGCCGACGACTTCCGCGCCTGACCCGGGCGAGGGTCTGGTGTCCGGCGATCTCGACGCCGACGGGTTCGGCGACCTCGGCGTCACCCTCGTCGTACCCACCACCGGTGGCCGCAACGACAACGGCGAGCCGACCTACTTCACCTGGCGCTCCGACGGCGACGACCCTCGGCGACCTGGCGTCGGAGCCCGCCGTACGCGCGGGCAAGTACGTCCGCAGGGCCACCGGCGACTTCGACGGCGACCAGCACCTCGACGTGCTGTCGGTCCTGGACCGCAACGCCGTCCCGGGTCACGAGGTGACCGGCGAGCTCTCGCGCGGGGACGAGGTCGACGTCACGTTGAAGCGTCCGAAGACGCAGGACTACGCCACCCTCTACCCCGGCGACACGGACGGTGACGGCGACGACGACCTGGTCATGGGCAGCGTGGACGAGAAGGACGGCTACCGGTTCCTGGTGTCGCGGTCCGACGGCGCGGGCGGCTTCTCGACGCCGAAGGCGGTGCTCGAGGTCGACGCCGACCCGACGTTCGCGAGCGTCGAGGTGGGCGACTACGACGGCGACGGCCGTGCGGACATCGCGCTGCTCGAGACCAACCCCGACACCGACACCGCCTTCCCCGAGTCGACGCTGTCGCTCTACCTCGGCACGGCGGACGGGTTCACCGAGGACGGCACCACCCAGCAGTTCTCGACCGGCTACGGACCCTGGATGGAGACCGGCGACTTCGACGGCGACGGCTCCGACGAGCTGCTGATCCTGCCGGAGGACGAGAACAACGTGCTGACCATGACCGTTGCCGACTACGACGAGGGCGTGACGCAGCCGATGAACTGGGGTCTGTTCAACCCCGAGGCGCGCGACGCGCGCTACACCGGCGTCGGGGTGGCAGACCTGAACGGCGACGGCCGCGACGACGTCGTCAACGTCGACCCGGCGCGGTTCGCCGGCAAGTCGATCGTGATGGTCGCGCTTTCGACCGGCGAACAGTTCGAGCAGGCCTCCGAGTGGGCCCGCTGGAGCGGCCGCAGCCTGCCGAGCCGGACACCGCAGCTCCTGGGGAACACCTTCCCGTGACCGACACTCCCCACGGACGACCGCCCGAGGTCGGCAGCACCTTCGGTCCCTACCGGATCGACGGCGTGGTCGGCGTCGGCGGCATGGGCATGGTCTACACGGCGACCGACCTGCGCCTCGGCCGCCAGGTCGCGGTGAAGGTGGTGCTCGGCCACTTTGCCGACACGCCCGAGTTCCTGCAGCGCTTCCAGCGCGAGGCCGCGGTCCTGGCCCGGCTGGACTCGCCGCACGTGATCGCGATCTACGACCACGGCGAGCACGAGGGCTGGCCCTACCTCGTCACCCAGTACGCCGCCGGCGGCGACCTCGGCCGACTCCTCCGCGCACACGGCGCCCTGCCTCCGCCGCTCGCCGCCGCCGTCTGCGCCCAGATCGCCGACGCGCTGGTCGATGCCCACTCCGTCGGCGTCATCCACCGGGACGTGAAGCCGGCCAATGTGCTGCTCCGCGACGACCGGCTCGACCGCCTGCACGTCTACCTGTGCGACTTCGGGGTGGCCGCGGTGGAGGCCAGCGGGCTCACCACCCCCGGCTCGGTCGCCGGCACCTGGAACTACCTCGCGCCCGAGCGGGCCCAGGGCACTCCCGCCACCCCGGCCAGCGACGTCTACTCCGTGGGCTGCCTGCTCTACGAGACCCTCACCGGCCGGCCGCCGTACCAAGGCACGGACGTGGAGGTGGCGATGGCGCACCTCAACGCGCCGGTGCCGCAGCTGCCCGGCGACGACGCGTTCACGCGGCGGATCAACTTCGTGCTGGCGCGCTCGATGTCAAAGGACCCCGGACAGCGGTTCGGGTCGGCCGCGGAGCTGCGCGACGAGCTCCGAGCCGTCGCCGGCGCGGCCCCCACGCCGCTCCCCCGTGCGGTCGCGGGGCGACGCCGGCGCACCGGCCGGATCGCGATCGCCGCAGTGGCGGCCGTGACCGCCATCGCGGCCGGGGTGGTCGCGGGACTCGTGGTGTGGCCGGAGGACGGGGACGACCCGGGACCCGACGAGCCGACTGCGACCTCGGACCCGCAGGCCGGAACCGTCGTCACCGGCGACGTCGACGACAACGGCTTCGGCGACATCGCCGTCGGCAGCTTCGACGAGATGTACGAGCTCTACTCCACGGGCGCGGCGTTCAAGGCGACCAAGGTCCAGAAGGGCATCAGCACCCCGGTCGTGTGGGGCGACGTAGACAACGACGGGCAGCTCGACCTGATCGAGGTCGACGGCCGACCGCCGCGGGTCACCGTGGAGGTCCACTATCCCGACCGCAGCACCCAGGCCTACCTGTTCGCGACCCCTGAGGCGACCGACGACAGCGCGATCCCGATGTCCGGCGACTTCGACGGCGACGGCACCAGCGACGTCGCCATTGCCACCCAGAGCCGCTCCGGCGAGCTGACGGTGTCGACCGCGCTCAGCGAGGGCGAGTCCGGGCTGGGCACGGCCGAGCCGTGGTACACGATGACCGGCGTCTCGGCCGACGACGACATCGAGTTCGTGGTGGGTGACTTCGACGGCGACGGCGTCGACGACCTGGCCTCGGTCCTCCAGGTAGTGGCCTCCGGGACCACTCACCTGCAGGTGCTCACCTCGAGCGGCGAGGCGTTCGAGGAGGCCGGCGAGCCGTTGTCGTCAGACGACCTCGACTACTTCTACGGCGTGATGCGCGGGGGCGACTTCGACGGTGACGGGGTCGACGAGATCGCGGTGATCAACGACGTCGCGAACATCGACGTCTACCGCTGGAAGGACGGCGCGTTCTCAGCGCCGGAGCCGTGGCACGAGGGCGATCCGGGCGACGAGACCACCACGAACGTCTCGGTGACCGACCTCGATGGTGACTCCGACGACGACCTGGCCGTGGTGATCACCGAGTCCTCGGCCGACAACTCGCGGATCCGGATCCTGCGCTCGGACGGCGAGCAGTTCGGGGTCGACGACGACCTTCAGCCGACGGTCCCGGTGACCTACCCGGACGCCGTCGACAGCGTGAACTGGGACTACTGAGCCGCGTCAGAGCAGGTCGTGCAGGACCACGGTCTCGTCGCGGTCCGGGCCGACGCCGACAGCGGAGATCCGCGAGCCGGACATCTCCTCCAGCGCCGCGACGTAGTCGCGCGCGTTGGGGGGCAGGTCCGCGAGGGTGCGGGCGCCGCTGATGTCCTCCCACCAGCCGGGGAGGTACTCGTAGATCGGCACGGCGTGGTGGAAGTCGGTCTGGTTGACCGGCATCTCGTCGTGCCGGACCCCGTCGACGTCGTAGGCGACGCAGACCGGCACCTGCTCCAGCCCGGTGAGGACGTCGAGCTTGGTCAGCACGAAGTCGGTGACGCCGTTGACCCGGGCGGCGTAGCGGGCGATCACCGCGTCGTACCAGCCGCAGCGGCGGGGCCGGCCGGTCGTGGTGCCGTACTCGGCGCCGACCTTGCGGAGGTGCTCGCCCGCGTCGTCCATCAGCTCGGTCGGGAACGGCCCCTCGCCCACCCGCGTGGTGTAGGCCTTCACGATGCCGATCACCCGGTCCATCCGCATCGGCGGGATGCCGGAGCCGGTGCAGGCGCCGCCGGCGGTGGCCGAGCTCGAGGTGACGAACGGGTAGGTGCCGTGGTCGACATCGAGCAGCGTGGCCTGGCCGGCCTCGAGCAGCACGGTCTCGCCGCGGTCGAGGGCCTGGTTGAGCAGCAGTCCGCTGTCGCAGACCATCGGCGCCAGCCGGTCGGCGTACTGCGTCAGCTCGGCGACGATCTCCTCGACCGTCACCGCGCGGCGGTTGTAGATCTTGGCGAGCACCTGGTTCTTGAGCTCGAGGGCACCCTCGACCTTCTGGGTCAGGATCTTCTCGTCGAAGATGTCCTGGATCCGGATGCCGATCCGGTTCATCTTGTCGGCGTACGTCGGCCCGATGCCGCGGCCGGTGGTGCCGATCCGCCGGCTGCCGAGGAAGCGCTCGGTCACCTTGTCGAGGCTGCGGTTGTAGTCGGCGATGACGTGCGCGTTGGCGCTGACCTTCAGCCGGCTGGTGTCGAGGCCGCGCTCCTCCAGAGCGTCGATCTCCTCGAAGAGCACGTTGAGATCGACGACGACGCCGTTGCCGATGACCGGCGTGCACCCCGCGGTGAGGATGCCGCTGGGTAGCAGATGCAGGGCGTACTTCTGGTCGCCGACGACGACGGTGTGGCCGGCGTTGTTGCCGCCGTTGAACTTGACGACGTAGTCGACCCGGTTGCCCAGGAGATCGGTCGCCTTGCCCTTGCCCTCGTCGCCCCACTGGGCGCCGATGATCGCGATCGCGGGCATCTCGCTCGCTCACTTCCAACATAGAGAAGCCCCGGCACAAGTGCCGGGGGCTCTTGCGGCCTCACGCTACCAAAGCGGCGCCGTTGATCCCCCATCCGCGATCCAGGTTAGGGTCCGGGCGATGGATCCGCTCCTGGTGATCACCAACCGCGACGCCGGCACCTCCGACGAGGAGTCGCTGCAGGCCGCGCTCGACGTGCTGCGTGCACGCACGTCGGTGGAAGTGCACGCGACCGGCGACCCCGGGGAGCTGGATGGCGTGCTGCACCGCGCCGGCTCCCGGCGCATCGTCGTCGCCGGGGGCGACGGGAGCCTGCACGCGGTGATCGCCTGCCTCTACAAGCGGCACGACCTCGGCCGCAACGTCCTCGGGCTGCTGCCGCTGGGCACCGGCAACGACTTCGCACGCGGAGTGGGTCTGCCGCTCGACATCGAGGACGCCGCCAAGGTGCTGCTGGACGGCACCCCCACCCCCATGGACCTGATCGTCGACGAGGTCGGCCAGATCGTCGTCAACAACGTTCATGTCGGAGCGGGCGCCCAGGCGAGCAGGCGGGCGACCCGCTGGAAGAAGCGCCTCGGCTCGGTCGGCGTCGGCAAGGTCAACCTCGGCAAGCTCGGCTACCCGATCGGCGCCGCCATCACGGCCTGGAACCCGCCGGTTCTCCGGCTGCGGGTCGAGATCAACGGCGAGGTCGTCAACGACCTCGACCGGCAGGTGCTCCAGGTGGCGGTCGGCAACGGCTCGTCGGTCGGCGGTGGCACGGAGCTGACCCCGGAGGCCGAACCCGGCGACGGGCAGCTCGACGTCATGATCTCCCGCGCCGTCGGGCCGCTGGCCAGAGCGCTGTACGCCGTGCGGCTGGGCTTCGCCACCCACCACCAGCGCGAGGACGTCGACTACCTCCGCGCCACCACCGTGTCGGTGACCGGCGAGCGGTTCTACTGCAGCGCCGACGGCGAGATCTACGGCCCGGAGCGACACCGCACCTGGCGGATCGAACCGGCGGCGTACTCGATGGTGTTGCCCTGAACCGCTGCCGGTACCGTTGCGCCCCGTGGCTAGAGGCAGGTCCGGAGATCCGTTCGACTGGGTGACCCGCGCCGCAGACGACGCCGTGCGCCACGCCGGCGAGGGCAACCTGGTGACGGTCTCGTCCGGGATCAGCCCCTCAGGACCGGTTCACCTCGGCAACCTGCGTGAGGTGCTCACCGTGCACTTCGTCGCCGACGAGCTGGCCCGCCGCGGCGTACCCGTTCGGCACCTGCACGTGTGGGACGACTACGACCGCTTCCGGAAGGTGCCGGCCGGCGTCGACGAGTCGTGGAGCGAGCACATCGGGCGGCCGCTGAGCGCCGTACCAGACCCGAGCGGTGAGTTCCCCAGCTGGGCGGAGCGCTTCAAGGCCCCGCTGCTCGAGGCACTCGCCGAGATGGGCGTCGAGCTGGAGCAGGTCAGCCAGACCGAGCGCTACACCACCGGCTACTACCGCGACGCCGTGCTGAAGGCGGTCGGCCGGCGCGACGAGATCGAAGCGGTCATGGCCCGCTACCGAACCAAGGCCGAACCGGTCGCGGACGAGGAATCCACGGCCGCCCGCTTCCCGTTCAAGCCCTACTGCCGTCAGTGCGGGCGTGACACCACCCGGGTGACGTCCTACGACGACGACACCACCGACCTCGCCTACACCTGCTCGGTGTGCGACTTCCACGGCGTCACCAACCTGGCCACCCAGAACGAGGGAAAGCTCGTCTGGAAGGTCGACTGGCCGATGCGGTGGGCCTTCGAGAAGGTCAACTTCGAGCCGGCCGGCGACGACCACGCGACTCCCGGCTCGTCGTTCACCGTCGGCAAGGAGCTGGTCACCGAGATCTTCGACTGGCCGATGCCCGTCTACTTCGGCTACTCCTTCGTCGGCATCGCGGGCATGGCCAAGATGTCCTCGTCGAAGGGCGCCGTCCCCACCGCCTCGGACGCGCTGCGGATCATGGAGGCACCCATCCTCCGCTGGCTCTACGTGCGGCGTCAGCCCCGTCAGACCTTCACCATCGACTTCGGCCCCGAGGTCGTGCGCCTCTACGACGAGTGGGACGCGCTGTCACGCAAGGCGGCCGATCCCGCGAAGCGCGACGTCGCCGTGCTCGCGTTCGAGCGCGCTTCGGCAACCGTGGCCGCCGGCACGTTGCCGACCCCGCCGGTCGTGGTGCCGTTCCGGCTGCTCTCGTCCGTGGCCGACGTGACCGCCGGGTCGGCGGAGCTGATCTCCAGCACGGTCGCCGACGCCGGCTACCCCCACGACTCGGGTGACGACCTCGAACCGCGACTCTCGAAGGCGATGACGTGGACCGCGGAGTTCGTGTCCGCCGAGGACCGCACCACCGTTCGCACCGCGCCCGACGCGGAGCGGCTGGGCGGGCTCTCCGAGCAGGAGCGCGGTTGGCTCGACGAGCTGGCCGACCGGCTGCCCGACTCGTTCGACTCCGAGACCCTGACCACGCTGATCTACGGCGTGCCGAAGCTGGCCAGGGGACTCGGCCTCGACGACCCGCCGACCGACGAGGTCAAGGCCGACCAGAAGGACTTCTTCCGGCTGCTCTACAACCTCCTGGTCGACGCCGACCGTGGCCCGCGACTCCCGACGCTCTTCGTGGCGCTCGGCCCCCAGCGGGTCCGGTCGCTCATCAGCGGCTGAGCTACGAACCCAGCAGCACGTCGTGCGCCGTGGGGCTGGAGTCGCGCAGGAACTCCGAGCAGCGCTCCCACTCCTCGGTCTCGCCGATGGTCTTGGCGGACTGGGCGAGCAGCGCCAGGCAGGAGAGGAAGCCACGGTTGGGCTCGTGCTCCCACGGCACCGGGCCGTGGCCCTTCCAGCCGTTGCGGCGCAGCAGGTCGAGGGAACGGTGGTAGCCGACCCGCGAGTAGGCGTAGACGGTGACCGGATCGACCCCGGCGTCGGCGGCCTCGGCGGCCAATGCCGACCAGGCAAGCGGCGAGGCGGGATAGCGGCGTACGACGTCTGCCGTGGCCTCGCCGGCACCTAACGCCTCGGCGGCGGGGTCGACGGGGAGGTGGGTGGGCGGGGGGCCGGCCATCAGGTCCTGGGTCATGGAATGCATTGTCCCCGACCGGGTGTTCAATCAGATCGTGGCCCAGTCTTCCCCGACCCAGACCGATCTGCCCGCCGACGTCCGACCGTGGCCCGCACTGTTCGCCCTCGTCATCGGGTTCTTCATGATCCTTGTCGACATGACCATCGTGACGGTGGCGACGCCGGACATCATGGCCGAGCTGGATGCCAGCACCAACGACGTGCTGTGGGTGACCAGCGCCTACCTGCTGGCCTACGCCGTGCCCGTGCTGATCATGGGCCGACTGGGCGATCGGGTCGGTCCCAAGTGGGTCTACCTCGTCGGTCTGGCCATCTTCACCGTTGCGTCGTTGTGGTGCGGCCTCAGCGGCAGCATCGAGATGCTGATCGCGGCCCGGGTCGTCCAGGGAGTCGGCGCGGCGATGATCACCCCGCAGACGATGGCGGTGATCACCCGGATCTTCCCGGCCGAGCGCCGCGGTCAGGCGATGGCGCTGTGGGGCGCGACGGCCGGGGTGGCAACTCTGGTTGGCCCGATCATGGGTGGTGTGCTCGTCGACGCCGGCGGCTGGGAGTGGATCTTCTACATCAACGTCCCGATCGGCGTCGTCGCCTTCTACCTCAACTGGCGGCTCGTCCCGGTGCTCGCCACCCATGAGCACACCTTCGACTGGATCGGCGTGGCCCTGAGCGGCGTCGGCATGTTCGCCCTCGTCTTCGGGCTGCAGGACGGCGAGCAGCGCGGCTGGGACGCTGTGATCTGGACGCTGATCGTCGGCGGCATCCTGGCCTTCGCCGCCTTCGTCTGGTGGGAGTCCCGCACCACCAAGGAGGCGCTGGTCCCGCTGCACATCTTCAAGGACCGCAACTTCTCGGTCTCCAACGTCGGCATCTCGGCCATGGGCCTCGCAGCCACCGCGATGGGCTTCCCGCTGATGCTGTACGCCCAGCTCGTCCGCGGCTACAGCGCGCTTGAGGCCTCCCTGCTGCTGGCCCCGATGGCGATCGTGTCGCTGATCATGGCGCCGGTGGTCGGCAAGCTCACCGACAAGGTTCACCCCCGGTTGCTGGTCAGCACCGGTTTCGCGATGACCTCGATCTCGATCTTCTGGGTCTCGGCGTTCCTGACGCCCACATCGGACGTGTGGCAGATCCTGCTGCCGATGGCCCTGCTCGGCTTCGGCATGGCCGGCATCTGGGCGCCGCTCGCGGCGACGGCGACCCGCAACCTGCCGATGAATCTCGCCGGCGCCGGCGCAGGCGTCTACAACGCCACCCGGCTGGTCGGCTCCGTGATCGGCTCGGCGGGCATCGCGGTGCTGATGGAGAGCCGCCTCGTCGCGCAGGGCCTCGAGTCCGGCGGCGGGCCCGAGGCGGGGAGCGTCCAGACCCTGCCTACCGCCGTGCACGAGGCCTTCAGCACGGCCATGTCCCAGGCGATGCTCTTCCCGGCCGTGGTCCTGGCCCTCGGCTGCCTCGCTGCCTTGTTCTTCCAGATGCCGCGTCACCTGGGCGCGCAGCCGGCGCCCGTAGCACCGGCTGCGTCTCTCGACTAGGGGTCAGCCGGCTCGCGGGAACCGCAGCTTCAGGACGACACCGGCGTGGTCGGACGGCCACAGCCCGGTCGCGGGGTCGCGGTCCCGCAGCCGGTCGCCGGTGACGTCGCCGGACCGCACCGGGAACGCCTTGCCGCCACCGGACCGCGCGAAGACGAAGTCGATGCGGTGGTCGAACCCGGCCGCAGACTCGTCATCGACGGTCTCGCTCAGCCCGGACGTCCAGCCCTTCTCCGCCGGGGCCCACCTGAGCCACTCGTCGAAGAATCCGGCCGCGCGGACCGCCCGATAGGGGGCCCAGTGCGGGACACCGCTGGCATCCACGGAGCCGTTGAGCGGGTCGGAGTTGAAGTCGCCGACCATGATCGTGTGGCCACGGCGCGCCGCTGGACCAGTCAGCAGCTCCTGTGCCTGCGCGAGGGCGAGCGCGGAGCCGAACGCCTCGAGATGAGTGGTGATGAACCTGAACCGCTTGCCGTCGACCTTCGCGTTCACCCACGCGTAGCCACGGACGAACGACACCGAGACGCCGGCGAGGTCCAGCAACAGGCGGGCGTCGTACTGCCCGCCGCCGGACTTGAGGATGCGTACGTCGGAGCCGGCGCGCTTCAGCACCACGTCGCTGACGGTCACCCGGACGTCCTCCGCGTCAGTCATCGGGTCGTTCTCATCGAACGGGTTGCCCAGGAAGCTGGGCACCTCCACGTCGGACTCCTTCTGTACGGCGACCGCCCGGTACGGCGTCCCGGCCCGCTTCAGGGCGCGCAGCAGGATGGCGAGGAAATCCGCGTCGACGTGGGTGGCGTTGGGGACGCCCACGTCCGGCGGGAGGAACTGGACCGGCCCGCTGCGCCACTTGGCGACCTCCTGGAGGCCGACCAGGTCGGGCTTCTTCCGGGAGATCTCGCGGGCCAGCAGCTTCGACCGCACCCCGAAGTTCGTCTGGTCGAGGGTGTCCTCCATCGCGTGCGCCTCGTGGGCGACGGCAAGCAACGCCGGGACCCCTTCCAGTCCCGCCGCGGCGGCGAGCGGGCGGGTGACATCGACGCCAAGGTAGATGTTGCGCGTCATCACCCCGACGCTCGGAGGCCGGGCGGGCCGGGGCGCGGCGGTGGTCGAGGACCGGTCCGGGGCGTCGGCATCGGCAGTGGCGATCGCGGTGAAGGACAGGGTGAGAACGGCGGCGACGGCCAGCGCGGTGATTCGCTTCATGGCGGCAGGCTTCACCGGGGATCGGCATGCCGCACCACCCACACCGGGTGGTGACGAGGGTAGGTCTAGGAGACGGCCTTGCCCGCCGAGCGCAGGTTCTCGCAGGCCTCGACCACCCGGGCGGCCATGCCGGCCTCGGCGGCCTTGCCCCACGCGCGCGGGTCGTAGACCTTCTTGTTGCCGACCTCGCCGTCGACCTTCAGCACACCGTCGTAGTTGGTCAGCATGTGCGCGGCGACCGGCCGGGTGAAGGCGTACTGCGTGTCGGTGTCGACGTTCATCTTCACGACCCCGAAGTCGACGGCAGCGCCGATCTCCTCGGCTGTCGATCCCGAGCCGCCGTGGAACACCAGGTCGAACGGCCGCGACCCCGCATCGAGCCCCAGCTTGTCGGCGACCGCCTGCTGCGCGGCCTGGAGGATCTCCGGGCGCAGCTTGACGTTGCCCGGCTTGTAGACGCCATGCACGTTGCCGAACGTGAGGGCGGTGAGGTAGCGGCCCCGCTCGCCGGTGCCGAGCGCCTCGACGGTCGCCAGTGCGTCCTCCGGCGTCGTGTAGAGCTGCTCGTTGATCTCGTTGGCGACGCCGTCCTCCTCGCCACCGACCACGCCGATCTCGACCTCGAGGATGATCTTGGCCGCCGCGCACTGCGCGAGCAGCTCCTCGGCGATCTTGAGGTTCTCGTCGAGGGGTACGGCGGATCCGTCCCACATGTGCGACTGGAACAGCGGCTGCTCGCCGCGACCCACCCGCTCTGCCGAGATCGCCACCAGCGGTCGCACGAACCCGTCGAGCTTGTCCTTGGGGCAGTGGTCGGTGTGCAGCGCGATGTTGACCGGGTAGTTCTTGGCCACCTCGGCGGCGTACTGCGCGAACGCGACCGAGCCGCTGACCATGTTCTTGACCGAGGGACCGGAGAGGTACTCCGCGCCGCCGGTGGAGACCTGGATGATGCCGTCGGACCCGGCGTCGGTGAAGCCCTGGAGCGCGGCGTTCAGGGTCTGCGAGGACGACACGTTGATGGCCGGGAACGCGAACGAGCCGGCCTTCGCGGCGTCCAGCATCTCGGCATAGACCTCGGGCGTGGCGATGGGCATCAGGACTCTCCTGGGACGGCGACGGGGTCGAACCCAGCCTAGTGGCATGCCTCGAAGCGGCCCATTGGCCGGAGCCGGCATGGCAACCGATGGCCGCCGAGTTGCGTATGGCAAGTGAGACGGTAGGACCACGGGAGGCGCGAGATGGGAACACTGCAGGAAGAGCTCGAGCGGTCGTTCGGCGACGGCCCGCCCCTTCCCCCGGTCGAGGTCAGGGTGGCCGCAGGGCGCAGGGCCCTGGTGCGACGCCGAGCAGCGACCGGTGTCGCCGGGCTCGCGGTGGCCGCGCTGCTGGCCACCGGCTGGTACGCCGTCTCACCCGGCGAGCCTCGCGGCACGGGCAGGCCGGCGACCGACCCCACGTCCTCGGGCACCCATGGAGCGACTGCTGACCCCAGCGAGAGACCGTGGCAGCCCGACGAGCTGCTCCGCTACGTCGACGGCGCGCTGCAGGTCCGTCCGGGCGTGAAGGTGCACGAGCACATCCCGAACCCCTACGGCTTCGAGCCACCCTCGCTCTCGGACGCGCTTGATGTCACCTGGAAGGGGACGCGCCAGTGGCTGATGATCGAGCGCAGACCTGCGCCGCGGGGAGTCGCGTCGTCGGCCTCGACGCCCAGCAACGGCTGGGCGAGCTTCGCCGACTACGTCGCCGACCAGGTCGACGTGAACGGAAGCGGCGGTAGCGAGAGCGGTTGGCCGAAGACCTTCGAGCTCGACGGTGAGGGACGCGTGGTCCCGACTCAGGGCACCACGGTCTTCAACCGCACCGACAACCCCCAGCTCGGTCCTGACTTCGCCCCGGCGGGCGCCACGACGGGTGCTGCCGTGGTCACGGTCGCCGGCGACGAGACCGGCTACTTCGTGGTGTGGCGGGTGATCGACGGGACCCTCGACGTGATCACCACTCCTCCCGACGACGTCGTCGGCGCCACCTTCGAGGAGCTGCTGTCCTACGCCCGTTCCCAGTACGCCTCGGGTGAGGGCCTCCGGTGACCGGCACGTCTCGGGACGAGGAGTTCAGCGCATTCGTGGCCGCCCGGCAGACCCACCTGCGCCGGATCGCCTACGCGGTCTGCGGCGACTGGCATCGGGCCGACGACATCCTCCAGACCGCCCTGGTCAAGCTGTATGTCGCGTGGCCCCGGCTGCACCGCGACGGCCGGGAGGAGGCCTACACCCGCCAGATCATCGTCCGCGCCAATATCGACGAGCACCGCCGACCGTGGCGACGGGAACGGCCAGGGCTGGACGGCTACGACGGCGCCGCCCGGCAGCCGCTACCGGTCGAGGAGCGCAGCGCGCTCTTCGAAGCGCTCCAGCAGCTGCCGCCGATGCAGCGCCGGACGGTCGTGCTCCGACACTGGCTGGGGCTGACTGTGGAGGAGACCGCGACCGAGCTCGGCATCAGCACCGGCACCGTGAAGAGCCACTCGTCACGGGGACTGGAGCGCCTGAAGGCCGTGCTCACACCGAATCCGTGACAGTCAGCCCCGCCAGGCGGCGTCGCCGGACAGGTCGGCGTGGTCGCGGATCCAGGCGTGCATGGCGATCGCCGCGGCGGCGGAGGCGTTGATCGACCGGGTGGAGCCGAACTGGGCGATCGAGAAGGTACCGTCGCACGCAACGCGCGCGGCCGGTGAGAGACCCGGACCCTCCTGGCCGAACAGGAAGCAGACGCGGCGCGGGATCGTCATCGTCTCCAGGTGGTCGGAGCCCGGCAGGTTGTCGATGCCGAGGAGCCGTACGTCGTGCTCGTGGAGGTACGCCGCCAGGTCGGCCACGCTCCCGTGGTGGCGCAGGTGCTGGTAGCGGTCGGTGACCATCGCCCCGCGGCGGTTCCAGCGTCGGTTGCCGACGATGTGCACCTCGGCGGCCAGGAACGCGTTGGCGCTGCGCACGATCGTGCCGATGTTGAAGTCGTGCTGCCAGTTCTCGATCGCCACGTGGAAGTCGTGCCGGTGCAGATCGAGGTCCGCGATGATCGCCTCGAGGGTCCAGTAGCGGTAGCGGTCGACCACGTTGCGCCGGTCACCCTCGGCGAGCAGCTGCTCGTCGTACCGCTCGTCGTCGGGTAGTGATCCCCGCCACGGCCCGACTCCGACTTCGGGAGGGCCGTGCGGCATCGGGTCGTACGGCGCTCGTGGCTCCTCCTCCATGCGCCGAGACTAGGGCGTGTCTCAGGGGGAATCCCGATGCCGAGGCTTCTCCGGACAGGTACCTTTTCAAGGTGGCCCTGCTCGCGGCGATCCCCGATCTCACAACGCTGCTGCTCGGCATGGACTGGATGGAGCCGGACTACCTGCTGGACCGCTTCGGCGCCGAGCTTCTCTGGGTCAGCCTGCTGATGATCTTCATCGAGTGCGGCCTGTTCTTCCCGTTCCTACCCGGCGACACCCTGCTGCTCTCGCTCGGCGTCTTCATCGCCACCGACGACCTCGACATCTTCCCCGGCGGACACTTCGCGGAGCTGTCGATCTCGCTCGTGCTGCTGCTCGCCGCGGCCATGCTCGGCAACGTCGCGGGCTACGAGATCGGGCGGGCCATCGGGCCGCCGCTCTACCATCGCGACGGCCGGATCCTGAAGAAGAAGTACTTCGACCAGACCGAGGAGTTCTTCGACAAGCACGGCAACAAGGCCCTGGTGATCGGCCGCTTCGTCCCGTTCGTGCGCACCTACGTCACCGTGGTGGCGGGCGTCACCCGGATGCGGCGGCGCCGGTTCCTGGTCTGGAGCTTCGTCGGCGCGGTCTTCTGGGTGTTCAGCATCACCCTGCTCGGCTACTTCCTCGGCACCCGGATCCCGTGGCTGCGGGACAACATCGACCTCGCCATCCTCGCTCTGCTGACACTGTCGGTGATCCCGGTCGTCTACGAGTGGCTCAAGCACCGCCGCGGTCGGCGTCGCGAGGCCGCAGCGGCGGTCACGCCGGAGGAGGCTCCCGCGCCCGCCACCGAGGCCGTCGAGGGCTGACTAACCCGCCGCCCTGGCGGCGTCCAGGTCCGCCTTGGTGAGCACGGCGCGCACCTCGAGGCCGACGTCCTCGAGCGGGTTCTGGTCGGCGGGGCTGCGGTCGATCGCGCAGATGACGACGTCGACGATCGCGCCGCCCTCGCGCAAGGCGTTGGTCGCGTCGCGGACCGCGCCGCCGGTGGTGATCACGTCCTCGATCAGCGTCACCCGCATCCCGGCGAAGTCGGGGCCCTCGGCGAGCTTGCAGGTGCCGTACGTCTTTGCCTGCTTGCGGACGAACAGGGTGGGCGTCCGCCCGAGGATGCCGCTGACCGAGGTGGCGAGCGGGATGCCGCCGAGCTCGAGGCCGCCGAGAAAGTCGGTGTCGTGCGGGACCAGCTGGATCATCTCCCGCGCCACCCGGGCGAGCAGGAGCGGATCGGACTCGAAGAGGTACTTGTCGAAGTACTCCGTGCTGACCTGCCCCGAGCGCAGGGTGAACTCCCCGGTGAGGCGGCAGGTGGCATCGATGTCCGCAGCGAGCGACGTATCCGTGGTGGTCATGCGGGGTCCCCGCGGAGTTGTTCGGCGGAGCCCTTGGGGGTCCCCGCGAGAGCGCGTGCTGGAGGAGCGAAGCGGGGGAAGCCGCGGTCTCGTGGGGTGAAGCGTTGCGGGGGAGGCGAAGAACTTCGTGGGGTGCTCACCCATGGCAGGGTAGTGGGGTGCTCGCGCAACGCCTCCAGGGAATCCCGCCGACGATCTTCTCGGAGATGTCGGCACTCGCGGTCCGCACCGGTTCGCTGAACTTCGGCCAGGGTTTCCCCGACGCTGACGGCCCGCCCGAGGTGATCGCCGAGGCGGTGGCCGCCCTCGAGAGCGGGCACAACCAGTACGCCCCCGGCATCGGCGTACCGCCCCTGCGCCAGGCCGTCGCGCGCCACCAGCACCGCCACTACGGCCTCGAGCTCGACCCCGACCGCCAGGTGGTGGTCACCACCGGCTGCACCGAGGGCGTCGCCGCGGCGCTGCTCGGGCTGGTCGACCCCGGCGACGAGATCGTGGTGCTCGAGCCCTACTACGACTCCTACGTCGCGATGATCCAGATGGCCGGCGGCGTACGCCGCCCGGTCACCCTCCGCGCCCCGGACTTCCGGCTCGACCCCGACGAGCTGCGCGCCGCGGTCAGCCCCCGCACCCGGTTCATGCTGATCAACTCGCCGCACAACCCCACCGGCACCGTGCTGACCTCCGCCGAGCTCGACGCGATCGCGGCCGTGGCGATCCAGCACGACCTGGTGGTGATCACCGACGAGGTCTACGAGCACCTCACCTACGACGGGCACCAGCACCGGCCGCTGGCCACGCTGCCGGGCATGTTCGAGCGGACGCTCACCCTGTCGAGCGCGGGCAAGTCCTACTCGTTCACCGGCTGGAAGGTCGGCTGGGCCACCGGGCCGGCGGAGCTGGTCGGTGCGGTGCTGGCCGCCAAGCAGTGGCTGACGTTCACCTCCGGCTCACCGCTGCAGCCGGCCGTGGCCAGGGCCCTCGACGAGCACGGCGACTTCCCGAGCACCCTCGCCAACGGACCTCGAGGAGCGCCGCGACCTGCTCTGCACCGGGCTGCGGGACGCCGGGCTGACGGCGTTCACCCCCGAAGGCACCTACTTCGCGATGACCGACGTGTCGGACCTGGGCTGGGACGACGGAATGGCGTTCTGCCGGGCGCTGCCCGAGCGCGCCGGCGTGGTCGCGATCCCCGCGCAGGTCTTCTACGACGACCCCGCGGCGCCCGGCGCCGGCCGGCACCTGGTCCGGTGGGCGCTCTGCAAGGAGCGGTCGATGATCGCGGACGCGGTCGACCGCCTCGCCGCGGCGGATCTGCGCGCCTAGAAGGAGCCCCGGTCGCGCTGCGGAGCGGCGTACCACGCCCGCACCTCCGGCCGGGAGAGCAGCGCGACCGTCACCACGGCGGCCACGAACGGCAGCACCATGATCGTGCTGGCGAACATCCCCAGTAGCGAGATGGCGCCCGCCGCCGCGGCGGAGATGAGCAGCGCTCGGCGTCCCCAGACCACCCTTCGGAACGCCTGAACGGCGAACCCGGCGGCGACCAGTGCCCACGGCACGAACAGGCCCGCGGTGACGTACGACGCGACCTCGATCTGGCCGTCGGACAGGCCCTGGTCGGCGAGGTCGGGGTTCTGTCGGTGCAGCTCCTCGAAGAGCAGGTCGGGAGCGATCAGCAGCACCAGCACGGTGACCCCCAGCCCGACGACCACGAGCGCGCAGCACGCCCAGGTCAGCACGCAGGCCCACACGACCGCCTGCGGGCGAGCGGGCACCGGCCGGGCCGCGAACACCGGCACTGCCACCGGCGGATGCTCCGTGCCGGCCTCAGGTGGCGGTGTCATGGATGGCGGCCCGACGACGGGGGCGGCGGGCAGCGTCGGAGGTGGCCGCCCCTCGAACCAGTTCCGCGCCGGCTGCACCCACAGCATCACCGCCGCCGCGACGACCAGCGACGACACGACCCCTCCGGTGGCGAGGCCGGTGATCAGCAGTGGAAGCGCGAGTATCGCCAGCGCGAGCCGGGCACCCTTGGAGCCCTTCAGCACCCACCAGCCCAGGACCGCCGCGGCCGCCGCGCAGGCGCCCGCCACCAGGCTGAGCAGCTGGACCAGGTCCAGCACCTGGTCGACCGACAGCCCCAGCCCATCACCGGGCGGCTCGGACAGGAAGTTGGAGACCGCCTCCTGCGACTCGATGCTGCGCAGCCCCGACACCCGCTCGAAGGCACTGAAGATGACGACCGCGGAGCCGACCACGATCATCCAGCCCGCAAGCGTCACCTGACGGGGACGGGTCGGGGTGGCAGCCATGCGCCCATTCCATCAGGGCGCGCCAACGCCGACTCCGCCGCGGCACCGTGTCAGAGGGATGTAAGCCAGATGTCAGCCAGGTGGGGCATCACCCATGCAGACAGCTCACACCACTTGGAACGGATCACTCATGGCAACCCCCGACCCCCAGAGCCCCGGATACCAACCCGACGCGCACACGGATCGCCACCTCGGCGATGTCGGGCACGGTACGGAGTTCGGAGCCGACCTCTACGACCTCTACTCCCTTGGGCGGGTGCACTACCCCGACCTGGCCGGGTGGTACTCGGACATGGCCCAGGCGGGAGACGCGGTGAGCAAGAGCCTGGACAATGCACTGAACGGGACCCTCTACCGCCAGGGTCACCAGGACCTGGTCAATCTCCAGAGCGAGCTGCAGTTCGCCCTCTACAGGGCCTGGCAGGCCTACGCTGCGGTCGGTCCGGCACTGGTCACCCTCGTCGATGACTACCTCGCCACGGACGACGCCGCCCGCGAGCGGTTCAACCATCTGTATTCAGAGGTGCCGGGGACCCAGGAGCAGAAGCACGAGCACGAAGGCTTCGACCACCCGGCGACGCCGTCCGACCCACCGCCGGCGCCCGGCCCTCCGGTCGAGACCGGACACACCGACGGCGACCCGCGGACCCGCACCGGCGGGCCGCAGGAATAGGAGGAGGCGGACATGGCATTCTCCCAAGAAGCATTCGACAGCAGGGTCAACGACCTGTGCGACCTGGATGTGGCGCTACACGTTCAACACCGGCGTCATCCGTTGGCGCGACGAGATCAGGGAGAGCCTGGAGGACTGGACCGACTGGGTCAGCCTGGACGACGGGACCACCGTCCGTGAGTACACCCTGGTCGCGTCGTCCCGGCACTACACGATCGACGTCGTCCTGGACCGGGAGACCGAGGACAAGATGTGGGCCGACTTCGAGGCCGGCGTCACCCGCATCGGCGATCGCGCTCATGTATGGGTGAGTGACGAGGTCAGCTACTCGCTGCACAAGCTCGACGACATCGCCGGCATGCGACCCGACGAGTATGCGACGGCGGCCCGGGCGCTGGACACCATGGCGACCAGCCTGTTCAACAAGACACCGAACACGCTCACGTGGATCACCAACTCCGGCTCGGAGTGGGATGGCCTGGCAGCCCGCAACTACCGGGAGAACTTCTACAAGATGCGTCCCACCCAGCATCGGCAACCACGCGTGGCTCACCGGAGCGTTGATCAACGCCATCCAGGTCGCCAAGGCGGTGATCGACATCGGGCAGCAGAGCGCCATGAACCTGGTCGAGAAGGCGTGCGAGACCGTGAAGCTCGCCCTGGACGCCCAGGCCGACGAGAACTCGATCGATCCGCAGGAGGTGCTGATCGGCCTGAACACGGTCATCGGGATCATCGGCGAGATCGTGCCGTTCATCCCCACCGGCGTGGCCGAGGCCAAGGCGATCTCCGACTGGTTGACGTCCTTCACGGACAACGACTTCACCCGCTTCCTCGACCTGGCTGCCACGCATGCGGCGCATCTCGACAAGCAGCACCTTCGCGGCAGTGACCCGGACGCCCTGTTCGCGAGCATCGACGAGTCGGTGGAGGAGATCCTCGCCGGCAACTGGAAGGGGTGGGACAAGCTCGAGAGCGAGCACACCTACCCGGCGTACCAGACACTCGCCGTCCGGGAGGGAACGATGTTCCCGTTGGTCCCCGACATCGCGGACGGCGACGTGCCCCCCGGGGACTTCTACCACCCGTCCAGCGACCAGTACGAGTGAGGTCAGCCCGCCGAGCGAAGTGCCAGCCCATCCTCGTCGCGATCGACCGTGACCGAGCCTCCGTCGGCCACCTCGCCACCGATCAGCATCCTCGCCAGCGGGTCGCCGATTGCCGACTGGATCAAGCGGCGCAGCGGGCGGGCGCCGTACGCCGGGTCGTAGCCGGTCTCTGCCAGCCAGGCCCGTGCGGCGTCGGTGACCTCGACCGAGATCCGCCGCACCGCCAGCCGCTTCTCGAGCAGGCCGAGCTGGATGTCGACGATGTGGGCGAGGTCGTCCTTGGACAGCGCATCAAAGATCACGATCTCGTCGAGCCGGTTGAGGAACTCCGGCTTGAAGCTCGACCGGACGACCGACAGCACCGACTCCTTCTTCTTGTCGACGTCCAGCGCAGGATCGACCAGGAACGCCGAGCCGAGGTTGCTGGTCAGGATCAGCAGCGTGTTGCGGAAGTCGACGGTGCGGCCCTGGCCGTCGGTCAGCCGACCGTCGTCGAGCACCTGCAACAGGATGTCGAAGACCTCGGGGTGCGCCTTCTCGACCTCGTCGAGCAGCACCACTGAGTAGGGCCGGCGACGCACGGCCTCGGTCAACTGCCCGCCCTCGTCGTAGCCGACGTAGCCCGGAGGCGCACCGACCAGCCGCGAGACCGAGTGCTTCTCGGAGTACTCGCTCATGTCGATGCGCACCATCGCGCGGTCGTCGTCGAACAGGAAGTCCGCCAGCGACCGGGCCAGCTCGGTCTTGCCGACGCCGGTCGGACCGAGGAAGAGGAACGACCCGGTGGGCCGGTTCGGGTCGGAGATGCCGGCACGCGAGCGGCGTACGGCGTCACTCACGGCGCGTACGGCGTCGGCCTGGCCGATCAGCCGCTCGCCGATGACGTCCTCCATCCGGAGCAGCTTGGCCGTCTCGCCCTCGAGCATCCGGCCGGTCGGAATGCCGGTCCAGGCCTCGACGACCTCGGCGATCTGCTCGGGGCCGACCTCCTCTCCGACCAGCGGCTCGAGGGTGGACTTCTCCGCGTCGACCGCCGCCTGGATCTTGCGCTCCAGCTCGGGGATCGACTCGTAGTTGATCTTGCTCGCGGCCTCGAGGTTGCCCTCGCGCAGCTGCCGCTCGGCCTCGATCCGCAACTGGTCCAGGGACCGGCGCAGCTCACCCTCGCCCTCGAGGGACGACTTCTCCTGCTCCCAGCGGGCGTCGAGCGCGCGGAGCTCCTCCTCGCGGTCGGCCAGGTCGGCCTGGAGCACGGCCAGCCGCTCGCGGGAGCCCTCGTCGTTCTCGTTCTCGAGCGCGAACTCCTCCATCTTCATCCGGTCGACCTGACGGCGGAGCTGGTCGATCTCCTCCGGCGACGACTCGATCTCCATCCGCAGCCGGCTGGAGGCCTCGTCGATCAGGTCGATCGCCTTGTCCGGCAGCTGCCGGCCCGAGATGTAGCGGTCGGAGAGGGTCGCGGCCGCGACCAGCGCGGCGTCGGTGATCCGGACGCCGTGGTGGGCCTGGTACTTCTCCTGGATGCCGCGCAGGATCTGCACGGTGTCCTCGACGCTGGGCTCGCCGACGAACACCTGCTGGAACCGGCGCTCCAGCGCGGGGTCCTTCTCGATCCGCTCGCGGTACTCGTCGAGGGTCGTCGCCCCGATCATGTGCAGCTCGCCTCGGGCCAGCATCGGCTTGAGCATGTTGCCGGCGTCCATCGCGGAGTCGCCGCCGGCGCCCGCGCCGACGACCGTGTGCAGCTCGTCGATGAACGTGATGATCTGCCCGCCGGCGTCCTTGATCTCCTCGAGCACGGCCTTGAGCCGCTCCTCGAACTCGCCGCGGTACTTCGCGCCGGCCACCATCGCCGCCAGGTCGAGGCTGAGCACCCGGCGTCCCTTGAGGGAATCGGGGACGTCGCCCGCGACCACCCGCTGGGCAAGCCCCTCGACGACGGCGGTCTTGCCGACGCCGGGCTCGCCGATCAGCACCGGGTTGTTCTTGGTACGCCGACTCAGCACCTGCACCACCCGCCGGATCTCGGCGTCGCGGCCGATCACCGGGTCGAGCCGGCCCTCCTCGGCGGACTTGGTGAGGTCGACGGAGTACTTCTCGAGCGCCTCGTACGTCGACTCGGCCTCCGGACTGGTCACCCGCCGGTTGCCGCGCACCGCGGTGAGGCTCTCGCGGAGCCCAGCCTTGGTGAGGCCGGCGTCGGCCAGCAGCTTCTGGGCCGCACTCTCGGTCCCGGCCAGCGCGATCAGCAGGTGCTCGGTCGCGACGTAGTCGTCCTTCATGCTCGCCGCCAGGTCCAGCGCCGAGCCGAGCACCCGGGTCAGCGCCGCGGACGCCGCCGGCTGCTGGACGGTCGCGCCGGTCGCCCGCGGCAGGGACTGGAGCGCCGCCTCGGCCTGCGCGGTGAGCGCCCCGGCGTCCACGCCGGCCTTGCCGACCAGCGTGGCTGCGGTGCCCTCGGCCTGGCGCAGCAGCGCCACGAGGAGGTGGATGGGCTCGGTGGTCGTGTTGCCCGCCGTGGTCGCGGACAGCTGCGCGCCCTCGATCGCCTCGCGTGCGCGCGTCGTGAACTTGTCGGCCCCGAACTGGCTCATAGGGTCATTCTCCTGCTGTGTGACGTGACGGGAAGGTCTGTCAGGTGAACGACTGCAAAGTTGAGTCTGTTCCACTCAAGTCTGGGAATTTTCCGGCCCGGGCCGCGAACCAGGAAGTGGCGCCCGG
>CAVZZC010000004.1:0-26190 GCA_963779635.1 uncultured Actinomycetota bacterium
GGGTCCGGGCCGCGATGAAGCCGATCTCCACGGTGCCCCGGGCACTGCGCACCGTCGACGTCAGCACGGGTGAGGAAGCGGTCGCCCACCACCAGCGGTCCGACGTCTGCGCCGTGCCCGCGGCCGGCGTGGTCGCCGAGGCGATGGTGGCGCTGGTGCTCGCGGAGGCGGTGCTGGAGAAGTTCGGTGGCGACTCGGTGGGGGAGACCCGGCGCAACGCCGAGAGCTATATCGACACGCTGCGGTTCCGATGATGCTGGTCGTCCTGGTCGGCCCGATGGGCGCCGGCAAGTCGACCGTCGCCCGGCACCTGGCCACGGCGTACGGCGTGACCGCGCGCGACACCGACACCGACGTGGAGGCCGCCGCGGGTCGGTCGATCTCCGACATCTTCGTCGACTCCGGCGAGGCGCACTTCCGAGAGCTCGAGCGGGCCGCGGTCGCCGAGGCGTTGGACGGTCACGACGGCGTACTGGCGCTGGGTGGGGAGCGGTGCTCGACCCGGCCACCCGGGAACAGCTCGCCGACCACCGGGTGGTCTTCCTCCGGGTCGGGCTCTCCGAGGCGGTCAAGCGGGTCGGTCTCGGCACGGCACGTCCGCTGCTGCTCGGCAACGTCCGATCCCGGATCAAGGCGCTGCTCGACGAGCGGACCCCGGTCTACGAGTCGGTCGCCGACCTGGTCGTGGACACCGACAAGCGTTCCCCCGAAGATGTGGCCGACGAGATCCGGAAGGCCTTGGACGCATGAACGAAACGCTCCTGCACGTCGCCGGCGCAGCGCCGTACGACGTGGTGGTCGGCCGCGGCCTCGCCGGCCACCTGCCCGAGATGCTCGGCCCCGGCGTGGAGCGGGTGGCCGTGGTCTGCCCGGACCGGCTCGAGGCGTTCGTCGACGACCTGGTCGAGCCGATCGCCGACCTGGACATCACGGTGCTGGCCGTGCCCGACGGCGAGGAGGCCAAGCAGGCCGGCGTCGCCGAGGCGTGCTGGGAGGCGCTCGGCGAGGAGGGCTTCACCCGGTCCGACGCGGTGGTGACCGTCGGCGGCGGTGCGACGACCGACCTCGGTGGCTTCGTCGCCGCGACCTGGCTGCGCGGCGTGCGGGTCGTGCACGTGCCCACCACCCTTTTGGCCATGGTCGACGCCGCTGTGGGCGGCAAGACCGGGATCAACACCGATGCGGGCAAGAACCTCGTGGGCGCGTTCCACGAGCCCGCCGGCGTGCTGTGCGACCTGGCCCTGCTGGAGACCCTGCCCACCGAGGAGTTCCGGTCCGGCCTCGGCGAGGTGGTCAAGTGCGGCTTCATCGCCGACCCCGAGATCCTGCGGCTGGTCGAGGAGACCGCTCCGGAGGACCTGACCCCGGCGTTCCCAGTGCTTCGCGAGCTCGTGGAGCGGGCGATCCGGGTGAAGGTCGACGTCGTGGTGTCCGACCTCAAGGAGACCGGTGGCGACGACGGCCACCCCGGCCGCGAGGCGCTCAACTACGGGCACACCCTCGCCCACGCGATCGAGCGCGTCGAGAACTACGGCATCCGGCACGGTGAGGCGGTAGCGATCGGCTGCGTCTTCGTCGCCGAGCTCGCCCGTCGCGCGGGGCAGCTCCCTGGAGACGTCGCCGACCGGCATGCGGCCGCCTTCGCGAAGGTGGGCCTGCCGACGACGTACTCCGGCGCCTCGTTCGATGACCTGTACGCCGCGATGCGGATCGACAAGAAGGCCCGGGGCAACCAGCTCCGGTTCGTCGTCCTCGACGACCTGGCCCGCCCGGTGGTGCTGGCCGGGCCGGCCGAGGACGACCTGCGCGCCGCCTACGTCGCGATCGGAGGGGATGCCTGATGAAGGTGCTCGTACTGAACGGCCCGAACCTACGCCGGCTGGGCCGCAGGCAGCCGGAGGTCTACGGCACCACGACGTACGCCGAGCTCGCGCACCTGTGCGTCGACTGGGGCACCGCGCTGGGCCTCGACGTCGAGGTCCGGCAGACCAACCACGAGGGCGAGCTGCTCGACTGGCTCAACGAGGCCGCCGACACGGTCACGCCCGTGGTGCTGAACGCGGCCGCGTGGACCCACTACTCCTACGCGATCTTCGACGCCTGCGCCCAGCTCACCGCCCCGCTTGTCGAGGTGCACATCTCTGCCCCGGAGAAGCGGCCTGAGGAGTTCCGGCACACCTCGGTGGTGACGCCGCACGCCGCGCGGGTGATCACCGGTCAGGGCACCGAGGGCTACCGGCAGGCGCTGGAGTTCATCGCGGAATGAGTCGGGTTCTCGGGCTGCTAGTGGTCGCCGCGCTGGTCGCGGCATGCAGCGACGACGCCGAGGACCCGCCGCCCGAGCCCGACGTCGCGCGGGTGACCAATGAGGCGCTGACCGATCGGTGTGGCGGGATCGAGACGCCCGAGACGGAGACCCTCCGGGTCGACTCCTCGACCGGGGAGCAGCTGTACGCCGTCGGGGCCGGCAGCGGCGAGACCGCCGTGGTGCTCGTCCACGGTTCAGGAACGATCGGGGTGTGCGCCTGGGCGGCCGACATCGGGTGGCTCGCGGACGCCGGACATCGGGTGGTCGGCTACGACGCCGCCTGTGTCGGCAACAGCACCTGTGAAGCAGACGAACCGGCACCCGTGGAGGACCTGGCATCGGTCGTGGCCTCGGTCCGTGATGACGGTGCCGAGCGGGTGGTTGTCCTGGCGGCATCCGCAGGTGGGCCGATGGCCCCCCAGATCGCGGCGCACCCCGACGGCGGGGTCGATGCGGCAGTGGCCCTGTCGCCCGCCGAGCTGGACCTCGCGGTTCCCGGCTCCGAGCTGAGCACCGTCGACGCGGCTGCTGCGGCGACGGTTCCGGTGCTGTACGTGCTCGCCGAGGGTGATCCGTACGCCGAGCCGGTAGACGTCCGTGCGCTGGCCGAAGCATCACCGACCGCGGAGGTGTTCGTTCCGCGGGGCTCCGGTCATGCCCAGGAGCTGTTCACGTCCGAGTCGGGCGCGCCGACGCCGGTGCGTCGCCTGGTCCTGGAGTTCGTCGCCGGACGCTGAGCGTCACTCGTGGTGGTGGTGGTTGGCCCGGTGTGGATGCAGCTGTTGGGCAACCACGCTGTTCTGCCGTCCGTAGATCAGGTAGAAGAGCATGCCGGCGCCCATCCAGATCGCGAAGTTGCGCCAGGTCTGGACGGTGAGGTTGAGCATCAGCCACGCGGTCGCCAACGTGGAGAGCGCGGGAAGCAACGGGACCAGCGGGGCGCGGTAGCCGCGCTCGAGGTCGGGGCGGGTGCGGCGCAGCACGATCACCGCGATCGAGCAGACCAGGAACGACGAGAGCGCGCCGATGACCAGCAGCTGCTCCAGGTCGACCAGCCCGGACCACATCGACAGCACCGCCGCGGCGCCGCCGGCCACTGCGGCAGCCGCGCTCGGCGCCGAGAACGAAGAGGTGACCCGGCCCAGGGCCGACGGCAGCAGGCCGTCGCGACCCATCGCGAAGAGCACCCGGCTCTGGGCGATCAGCACCACCATGACGACCGTGGTGAGGGCGAGAACGGCGCCCACGTTGACCACGTCTACGGTCCAGCCCGCGCCGGCGGCGGCGAAGGCGTCCGAGACAGGAGCACCGGTGGCCAGCTCGGCGTACGGACGGACCCCGACCAGCACGGCCGCCATGGCGATGTACATGATCGTGACCAGGCCGAGCGAGATGAAGATGCTGCGGGGGATGCTGGTGCGCGGGTGATGCGCGTCCTCGGCCGAGGTGGCGATCAGGTCGAACCCGATGTAGGAGAACGCGATGACTGCCGCTGCACTGAAGATGCCGAGCACCCCGAAGCTGCCGGAGGAGCCGAGCAGCGACTCGAGCACGGATGCGTCTGCTGAGCCGCCCTTCTGGTGCTCCGGCACGAACGGGGTGTAGTTGGCCGAGTCGACGTACCTGGCTCCGACCGCGATGATGAACAGGATCACCGCGATCTTCGCCACCACGACCACGGACAGCACCCGCGCGGAGAGCTTGGTACCGGTGATGACCAGCAGGGTGAGCACCAGCAGCATGCCGAAAGCCACCCAGTTCGTCCCGGTGTCGACCTGCGAGTGCTCCACCAGCCAGGCGGGCGTGTTGACCTCGAAGCCATCGACGGTCGCGACCAGGTACGTCGCCCACACCCGTGCCACCAGGGCGGCAGCAACCAGCAGCTCGAGGATCAGTGCCCAGCCGACCAGCCAGGCCCAGATCTCGCCCATGGCGACGTAGCTGAACGTGTAGACGCTTCCTGCGGCGGGGATCGTGGACGAGAGCTCGGCGAAGCTGAACGCGGCCAGGAGGCACACGAACGCGGCGATGACGAACGAGATGATCACGGCCGGTCCCGCGGTCGTGGCGGCCTGGTCACCGGAGAGTCGGAAGATGCCGGCGCCGATCATCACGCCGAGCCCGAGCATGACGAGCTGCGTGGTCCGGAACACCCTGGGCAGGCGATGTCGGCCTTCGGCCGTCTGGTGGATGGCCTGCTCTGCCGCCATCCGGCGTCCCCGAGGTGTCCCCACGAGCCGACACTCTAGGGCCCGGGGGTGGTCGCGGCGTCCCCAAACTTGGTGGTGCCGGGTAAAGGGCCTAATCGATCAGGATTGACCGGCGCGGTACTCCGCCCAGAAGCGCCGTCCCGGCGTCGGGTCGACCCCGAAGCGCTCGGCGTAGCGCTCGTGCACCGCTTCCCAAGGCTCGTGTGCCGCCTCCTCGGAGAGGTGACCGCCGTCGAGATGAACGTCGAGCCGCGAGAGGTACGTCGCCCAGCCGGCCGCCGTCTGCGCGGCGGCATCGCGGTCGTCGAACTCGTGCGTGAAGATCAACCGACAGCCCTCATCCTGAGCGGCCAGCTCGAAGCTGTACCGCTCGCTGCCGAAGGTCCAGGCCAGGCGATGGGGTGCGTCGACCTCGGTCACCTCACCGGTCGCGCCGTAGGCCTCGAAGGTCTCACCCTTGGCGGGCGTCCAGTCGGCGGCTGCCGGGAACCAGCGTTCGAGCTCCGCCGGCTCGCTGACCGCGCGCCACACCCGCTCGATCGGGTGGGGGAGTGTGCGCTCGAAACGCAGCGCCGGGCGGCCGTCGATCGTCTCCAGGGTTCCGTCTGTCATGGGTTCTCCTCCAGGTGTCGCTCGAGGGCGTCGAGGCGCCCCTTCCAGAATGCGCGGTAGGGCTCCAGCCACCGGTCCACCTCGGCGAGGGGGTCCGGGCTCAGCGCGTAGAGACGCCGCTTGCCCTCCGCGCGCACCACGACGAGCCCCGCCTCGCGCAGCACCTTGAGGTGCTTGGACACGCCGGGCTGGCTGAGCTCGAGGGGCTTCACCAGCTCTCCGACGGGCCGCTCACCATCGCGCAGCAGATCGAGAATCTGACGACGGTGAGGCTCGGCCAGGGCGGCGTAGGCGCTCACGACAGTCATATTACCAGATGGCAATATGACTGGTCCGGTGACCCCCCTGCCCCCGAGGGACGATTGAGGCGAACCTGACCGAACTCGATAGACTCGGCGGCTGGCCCTCGCGGCCATCCCCGATCGTCTACCCGAAGGCTGAAGCGCGCGCATGGCAACCACGAACGACCTGAAGAACGGCATGGTGCTCAACCTCGACGGCCAGCTCTGGCAGGTCATCTGGTTCCAGCACCACAAGCCCGGCAAGGGCGGCGCGGTCGTGCGCACCAAGCTGAGGGCGGTCGAGTCCGGGAAGACCGTCGACAAGACGTTCAACGCCGACGTGAAGGTCGAAGTCGCCAACGTCGACAAGCGCACCATGCAGTACCTCTACAACGACGGCACGTCCTACGTGTTCATGGACACCGTCAGCTACGACCAGCTCGAGGTCGACCCGGCGATCGTCGGCGACGCCAAGAACTTCCTGCTGGAGAGCCAGGAGGCGATCGTCGCCACCAACGATGGGCGCGTGCTCTACATCGAGATGCCCGCCTCGGTCGAGCTCGAGATCACCTTCACCGAGCCGGGCGTCGCGGGCGACAGCGCGACCGGGCGCACCAAGCCGGCCACCCTGGAGACTGGCCACGAGATCCAGGTGCCGCTGTTCATCACCCAGGGCGAGAAGGTCAAGGTCGACACCCGCGACTCGTCCTACCTCGGCCGCGTCAAGGCCTGAGGTTCCGTTCCTGATGAGCGCCAGATCGAAGGCCCGCAAGCGGGCGCTCGACCTGCTCTACGCCGCCGAGATGCGCGGCGAGGGAGCGGGGGACGCACTGGACCGGGCGATCGCCGACGACGAGGGTCCCACCAACGACTACACCGTGACCCTGGTCCGCGGCGTGGTCGAGCACGCGGCCCGCATCGACGAGCTGCTGGCGACGTACTCCGAGGGCTGGACGCTCGACCGGATGCCCGCTGTGGATCGCAACGTGCTCCGGCTCGGCGTCTACGAGCTGCTCTACGAGTCCGGCGTGCCCGACGGCGTCGCGGTGAGCGAGGCGATGGCTCTCGTCCGAGACCTGTCCACCGATGAGTCGCCGCCATTCGTGAACGGCGTACTCGGCAACATTCAGCGGAACAAGTCCACACTCGCCTGATCGGGGTACCGGTCCTCCATGACGGAGGGACAAGGACAAGCGCTGGCAGAACAAGCGCGGCAGAGCGACTGGATCGACCACGCGGCACGGATCGGACTGGTGGCCTACGGGCTGGTCCATCTGGTCATCGGCTGGCTGGCGCTCCAGCTCGCCCTGGGCGACCCATCCGGCTCCGCCTCCAGCAGCGGCGCGATCCGCGAGCTGGCCCAGCAGCCCTTCGGGCTGGTCCTGGTCTGGCTGGTGGCGGTGGGGATGTTCCTGCTGATGTGCTGGCAGGGCCTGGAGGCGGCGGTCGGTCACCGCGAGCACGATGGCGGCAAGCGGGTCCGGAAGCGTCTGATCTCGGCCGGTCGCGCCGTCATCTACGGCTTCATCTCCTACTCCGCCCTCAGCGTGGCGATCGGCTCAGGATCCTCCGGCGGCGGCACCGACTCCATGACCGCCAAGCTGATGGACCTCACCGGTGGCCAGCTGATCGTGGGCGCGATCGGTCTCGCGATCGCGGCCTGGGGTGTCGCGCACATCCGCAAGGCCTACACCGAGAAGTTCAAGAAGAAGATCGACGCGAAGGGGCTCAGCGGCACGAGCGGCACGGTGTACGTCTACCTGGCCAAGGTCGGCTACGTCGCGAAGGGGGTCGCGTTCTGCATCGTCGGTGGGCTCTTCTGCTACGCCGCCATCACCCACGAGCCGAACAAGTCCGGCGGGCTGGACCAGGCCCTCTCGGAAGTGCTCGAGCAGCCCTTCGGACCTGTCCTGCTCGCCGCCATCGCGCTCGGCTTCGTGGCGTACGGGTTCTTCTGCTTCGTCCAGGCTCGCTACTTCGACCAGTGAGCGGTCACGGCCCCCGGCGCTGGAACGCCAACGCCAGGACGCGCGCGGCCAGCACGAAGCCGAAGAAGAAGATGGTGGCGCCGAGCAGTGGGAACAGCCGCACATCGGCACCGAGCTCCGGCCCCCCAGGGGCCATGATCAGCAGCACCGCCGACAACGTGGCAGCCGCCGCGAGCACGGTCATGGTGACCTGCTGGACCAGGTCGGTCACGAAGGCCCGGTCGTCCTGGTGCGCCAGCAGCCGGACCTGAACGGTCAGGCGACCGTCCTGGGCCGCCCCGGTGAGCGCATCCACCCGACGCGGCAGCCGCTTGAGCACCGGCAGCAGCTGGGCGAGCTGCTCCTCTAGCTCGGCCCGGACCTGGGCCGGCGCCAGGCGCTCCTCCATCAGGTCGCGCCCGGCGGCCCGCGCCGCACCGACGAGGTCGAGCCCGGGGTCGATCAGCCGCAGCGTGCCCTCCAGGGCACCCAGCGACCGGAAGGTCGCCGCCAGCTGCGGAGGTACGGCGAACCCGTGGCGGACCACGAGGCCGAACAGCTCAGGGAACAGCCCGGTCGCTCCGAGCGTGCCGAGACCGTGGCGGTAGCGACCGACGAGCGCGCCGACCTCCCGCTCGAGGAGCCGGTCGTCGAGCTCGGCCGGGCGGTCGAGCAGCGTGATCAGTGCGTCGGTCGCCGAGATGGAGTCGCCGCGGTCGATCGCGGCGAGCAGCCTGGCGAGGCCATCGCGCGCCGTACTGTCCAGCCTTCCGACGGATCCGAAGTCCAGCAGCGCCAACGAGTCGTCGGGCCGGAGCACCACGTTGCCGCCGTGCAGGTCGGCGTGGAAGACGCCGGACCCGAGGATCTGGCGCAGCACGGCCGCGAGCAGCTCGCCGGCGAGCTCGGACCGCCGCTCGCAGGGCATCCGGGAGAGCTGTTCGCCGGCGCGGGACACGGGCTCGCCCTCCACGCGCTCCATCACCAGGACCCGAGGCCCCGAGAGCCCCTCGTGGACCAGCGGGATGTGCACCGCACCGGGCGCGGCCTGCGCGGCGGAGATGGCGCGCACGTTGGCGGCCTCGACCCGGTAGTCGAGCTCCTCGTCGAGGCTCGCCGCGAAGCCGTCCGCGAGGGCGGTGAGCCCGATGGAACGGCCCCAGTTGGTGCGCTTCTCGAGCGTGCGCGCCAGCCGGCCCACGATGTCGAGGTCCGCGGTGACCTGGGCACGGGCGTTCCGGCGCTGCACCTTCACGACGACCGGCGTGCCGTCCGCGAGCCGACCGGTGTGCACCTGGCCCACCGACGCCGCAGCGATCGGCTGGGGGTCGAGCTCGGGCAGCACCCGGGCGAGGGGCTCGGCGAGCTCCTCCTCGAGCGTCTGCTCGACGACGTCCCAGGGTTCCGGCTCGACTTCCGAGTGCAGCCGGGCCATCTCCCGGGCGAAGGGCTCGCCGATCAGGTCAGGGCGGGTGGCGAGCATCTGGCCGAGCTTGACGAACGTGACACCCGCGTCGGTGAACGCCTCGCGCAGCGCGCGGGCGACCCGCGGTGCGTCGTCGCCCAGCCCGCGGCGCGCACCGCGGCCCAGGAACCCGCCCAGTCCGTGGCGCACCGCCACCCCGACGACCGCGGCGTACCGCGCCGCCCGGCGTCGCCGAGCGGGCAGTCCGCGGACCAGGGTGAGCAGTCCGGGCAGGCTGCCGGTCGGGACGATCGCCTCTAGGATCACCAGCATCGCGAGACCCGCCGCGATGATCCACAGGAGTACCACTAAGGTGACCGCGCCCACGACGAGCTCGTTGCCCTCGACCACCTGGCCGCCCTCGGTCAGGAACCCCAGGTTGCGGCTGATCTCCCGCGCCGGCGCCCCGCCGGTGACGAGCACGATCGCGGACACCACGATCGTGCGCGGCCACCCGACCGGCACGCCCAGCAACCGCCGGGTGACGGCGCCGAGAAGCAGGGTGTTCAGTACGAACCAGAGGAAGAGCAGCAGGCCCGAGATCACGTGGTCCCTCCGAGAGTTGCCGGCCTGCCGAGTCTAGGCGCGACACCGAATAGGGGGTTGTGGCGCGTTGAGTCGGGACTTGTGGCGGGTGCCGACAACACCAGACGTCACGAATCACCTCACCACAACCACCAACTCGAACGACCACTAGGAACGATTCGACGTCCTAGACGATCTCCGCGAGCGCCGCGATCGCCTGGTCGACCTGCTCGGGAGAGGTGGCGATGCTGGGACCGAGCCGCAGGTAGGAGCGCTGGTACGGCGTGGCGCTGGCGACCACTCCTCGCGTGCGCAGCTCCTGCACGGCGTTGGCGGGCGGCATCCCCGCGACGTCGACACAGACGATGCCGGCCGAGACCTCCGGGTCGGTCGGCGTGATCACGGTGAGGCCGTCGATGCCGCCCAGCCCGTCCTTGAGCTGCGAGGCCTGCTCGACGGTGCGCTCCACCACCCGGGCCCGGCCGATGCTGTGCTGGAACTCGAAGGCGTCCTTGGCCGCCCACTGGTGCTCGAAGGCCTGGTAGCCGCCAGGGGTGAGCCGAGCCGGGCCGTCGGGACCTGAGAACGAGGGGATCAGCTCCGTGAGCGGCTCCCAGTCGCGGGCCCACAGGATGCCGGTGCCGCGCGGCCCGAACAGCCACTTGTGGGTTCCGCTGGCCAGGAAGTCGCAGCCCAGGTCAGGCAGGTCGACGTCGACCGCGGCGAACCCGTGCACCCCGTCGACGCACAGGATGACGTCGTCGCGAAGCCCTGCAGAGATCTCCTGCACGGGCACCCGCACGCCGGTGCTGGAGTGCACCCAGGTCAGCGCGACCACCCGCGTCTTCGGGGTGACGGCGTCCAGCAGCCGCTTCGTCATGTCCGCGACGGTCGCGGCGGCCGGGTCGTCGTACAGGTCGACGCGGGTGATCTCCGCCCCCGTCCGCAGCTCCAGCAGTCGCAGCGAGTCCTCGGTGGAGAAGAAGTCGTGGGTGGTGGTCAGGACCTCGTCGCCCTCGCGGAGGGTGACCCCGCCGTACATCGTGGCGATGCCCATGGTGGTGCTGTCGGTCAGGGCGTACTGCGCGGCGTCACCGCCGGCGAACGCCGCCGCCGCGTCGCGCACCGCCTGCTCGTTGGCCTGCCCAGCGAGGAGCGCATCCTCGGTGTCCCGGCCGAGCCGGTCGCGGTGGTCGGCGATCGCCGCGTCCAGCATCCGGGTGTGTGGTGAGAGGACGAAGGCCGCGAACTGGGCCAGCTCCGGGTCGAGCAGGAGCTGGGCGCGGATGGACTCCCAGTCCTGGGGGTCCCAGGCGCGCGGGTCCGGGGAGGTCGACCCGGAAGGCTCGGAGGAGGGAGTGTCGTCGTCGGAACAGCCGGCGACGAGGGCGGCCCCACCGACGATGCCGGCGCCCAAAAAGAGGCGTCGAGTAGGCGTGCGCATGGGCACATCGTGCGAGGCTGGCCCGATGACGGCAAGCAACGAGGTCGATGTCGTAGTGATCGGGCAGGGGCCGGGTGGCGAGTACGTGGCCGCCCAGCTCGCGGGAGGAGGCCTCGACGTGGTCGCCGTCGAGAGCCGCCTTGTGGGAGGCGAGTGCCCCTACTTCGGGTGCGTGCCCTCGAAGATGATGCTTTCCGCCGCTGAGTCCCTCGACGAGGCGCGTCGGATAAGAGGTCGGGCGGGTGCGGCCGAGGTCCACCCGGACTGGACTCCGGTGGCCGACCGGATCCGCGACGAGGCCACCGACGACTGGGACGACACGGTCGCGGTCAAGCGCCTCGAGGACGCGGGGGTGACGTTCGCGCGTGGCACCGGCCGCCTGGTGGGGGACCGCCAGGTCGAGGTCGGCGACACGACGTACGTCGCCCGGCGCGGCGTGGTGCTCAACCCCGGCACCGACCCGGCGATCCCGCCGATCGAGGGCCTGGAGGACACGCCGTACTGGACCAATCGCGACGTTGTCCAACTCAAGGAGCTGCCGGGGTCGATGCTGGTGATCGGTGGCGGCCCGATCGGGGTCGAGCTCTCCCAGGCGCTGCACGCCTTTGGGGTCGAAGTAACGATCCTGGAGATGGCGCCGCGACTCCTCCCGCCCGAGGAGCCCGAGGCCGGCGCGGCACTCGGCAAAGCGCTGAGCGCAGCCGGCATCCGCACCCTCACCGGGGTCTCCATAGGGTCGGTGGCGTACGCCGACGGTGGCTTCACCGTCGACCTCGGCGAGCAGACCCTGACGGCCGACAAGCTGCTGGTGGCCACCGGCCGGAAGCCGATGTTCGCCGAGCTCGGGCTGGACAGTGTCGGCCTGGACCCTGACGCCCGCACCCTGGAGACCGACGAGCGGATGCAGGTCAAGGACGGCCTGTGGGCGATCGGTGACGTCACCGGCAAGGGCGCGTTCACGCACATGTCGATGTACCAGGCCGCGGTCGCGGTCCGCGACATCCTCGGCCAGGACGGACCGCCCGCCGATTACCGTGCGGTGCCGCGGGTGACCTTCACGCACCCCGAGGTCGCGTCCGTGGGCCTCTCCGAGGCGCAGGCGGGGGAGCAGGGCATCGACGTCCGAACCTCACTGGTCGAGGACCTGGGGTCCCGGGGGTGGATCGTCATGCACGACGGCCTGATCAAGCTGGTCGCCGACCGCGAGCGCGGGATCCTGGTCGGGGCCACCGTGGTCGGACCCGCCGCCGGCGAGATCATCTCGATGCTGGTCACGGCCGTGCACGCGGAGGTGCCGGTGGCGACGCTCCGCTCGATGCACTACGCCTACCCCACGCTGCACCGCAGTGTGGAGTCGGCCGTGGGCGGGTTGGACCTGGCCTGAACTGGGCATATACGTGACATAGGGTCGGCGTGGCAGGACACGCCACCCGGACCGTTTCTCGGAGGTACGACGATGTCCCAGGATTCAGTGCACGGCGATACCAGTGATCGGCTGTTCACCCCCGAGGACCTCGAACGGTTCTCTCGCCAGCAGCTCGAGGAGTCGGCGCGGCCGGCCCACGCGAAGGTGCACGGCGACCCGCTGAGCGACCCGATCCCTGGCTTCCCGATCACGCCACCGCCGTCCGGCCCGCCGCCCGCACCGCTGGCGGCCCCCGACCCGCAGGCTCCCGCCAGGCCGTCGTGGCCGCAGGCGGTCCGGACCGACGACACGGTCCAGATCCCCCGCATGCCGGCCTCCGCCCCGCCGACGGCGCCACCACCGCACGCGCCACCGCCTGCCGCGCCCCCCGAGGAGCCCCGGCGGTTCATGACGGCCACCGACTTCCTCGACCGTCGTGACGGCGTGAAGGAGTTCGGACCGGCCAGCTGGGGCTGGCGCGGGCGGGTCCGCCGCTGGTCCGGTGGAGCGATCAAGCCGCGGATGAGCGCGAGGGAACAGGTGCACGAGGAGGCCAGGCACGCCCTCCAGAAGGACTTCGACGGGCCGCGCACGATCGCGTTCATCAACCCCAAGGGCGGTGCCGCCAAGACCACCGGGGTGCTCGCCGCTGGGTTCACGTTCGGCACCGTCCGCGGCGGCGGCGTGGTGGCCTGGGACAACAACGAGACCCGCGGGACGCTCGGCATCCGCGGCACCCGCAGCTCCCATCGCAACACCACGCGTGAGCTGCTGGAGGACCTGGGCCGGTTCAAGGACGTCTACCAGTCCCGGATCGGGGACCTCGGCGCCTTCGTCCGGTCGCAGGGCGACGCCCACTTCGACGTACTCGCCTCGGACGAGCGGCCCGACGTGACCGGGATGATCCGCGCCGACGACTTCAAGGAGGTCCACCAGCTGCTCGAGCGCTTCTACCGGATCATCCTGGTCGACACGGGCAACAACATGCGCGCCGAGAACTGGCTCGCCGCCGCCGAGGCCGCCGACCTGCTGGTGGTGACCAGCACGGTCCGCGAGGACACCGGCTACAGCGGGCTGTGGATGCTCGACGCACTCCAGGAGGGGGGGTACGCCGACCTCAAGCGCAAGACCATCAGCGTGATCTCCGACCCCTCACCGCAGGTCGACGCCAAGCTCGCCCACGACCTCGAGCAGGTCTACGAACAGCGCACCCGCGCCGTCTACCGGGTGCCCTACGACCCGATCCTGGTGTCCGGCTCCGTGGTGCCCTACTCCCAGCTCTCCGAGGGCACCCGCGAGTCCTGGCTGCACGCCTGCGCCGGGATGGCAGAGAGTCTCTAGCTACTTCCCGAGCCGGAACGCGCTGGGCGTGGTCGAGGTCCACTTGTGGAACGCCCGGGAGAAGCTGCTCGCGTCCGCGTAGCCCAGCCGTACGGCGATCTGCGCCAGCGACAGCCCCGTGGTGTTCAACAGCCGGATCGCCTCGGCGCGGCGCACGGTCTCGACCAGCTCGCGGAACCCGGTGCCGTGCTCCTGGAGCTTGCGCTTGAACGTGCGGCTGGACATGTGCAAGCGCTCGGCGACGGTCTCCAGGTCGGGGAAGCCATCGCGCGGGTCGCGCAGCGCGGCCCGGACCTGGGCGACCAGGTCGCTCCCCAGGCCGAGCTGCTCCAGCTCGAGCCGGCACTGCTCCTCGACCATGGACGCGGTGATGTGGTTGGCGGTCTCCAGCGGGAGATCGAGGTCGCTGGCGGGGAACCGGGCCTGATTGACGCCCATGTCGAACCGCATGACCGGGAGCCGATCCTTGAAGCGCACGTAGTAGTCCGGTTCGGCGCCCTCGAACCACAGCTCCATGTCCTCCGGCCCACTCCGACGGTCGGTGAGCGTCGGCGCCATCCGCGAGAGTCCGACGAGGAACAGGTCGATGAGGAGCTGCCGGACGGTGCCGACCGGAGCGGTCACGGCCACCTCGATCACCCCGGTCGGGCCGTCGACCGAGAGCGTCATGCTGACCATGGGCAACCGCAGCGGCAGGAACCTCTCGCCGAGCGCGATCGCCTCGCGCACCGTGGACGCGCTGATCAGTCCGTAGCCCATCAGGCCATGCGACGTGAGGCTGCTGTGCAGGCCGATCTCGTAGCCGATGGCCGGTTCGCCGCTCTTCTCCATGGCCTGCACGAGCAGGCTGCCGGCCTGCCAGGCGGTCAGCCGCCCGTTCGGGTCGTCGAGAAGCTCCCGCGGAACATCCGCGGCCGCCAGCAGGTCGTCGCCGGCAATGTCATGGGTGGCCGCCACGTCGAGGATCAGCTGGGCGTACCCCACGGGAACGGCCGGCCTGGCGAACTCGACCAGCTTCATCCCGTGGGTATACCACGACGCCGGCGCCGCTGGCCCAAGCTGCCAAGGACATCGGCCCATCGCGTCATGGACCCCCGGACCCCGCCCGCTGAGGATGAGCCCACACGCCTGCCGGGAGGAGATTCCGATGACCCACGCTGAGGTCCCGAGTCGACGCATGTTCCTCAAGGCCGCCGGCGGCGCGGCAGCGCTGACCGGACTTTCCCTTGCCGGTCTGTGCGCATCGCCAGCGCACGCGGCGGGGAACGGCTTCGGGCTGACGATCACCGATCAGGCGGTGTTCGGCCGGCTGAACTACTTCCGGTTCGCCACCAACCAGATCGCCTGGCAGCCGGCCGTCAACGTGCTGCTTCCGGACGACTACTTCAGCACCACCACGCGCAGGTACCCGGTGATGTACCTGCTGCACGGCGGGCTGCAGGACTTCCGCAAGTTCCACATGGAGGACGACATCATCGGCCTCACCGCCGGTCGCCGGCTGATCGTGGTGATGCCCGACGGCGGTCCGGCCGGGTGGTACTGCAACCCGGTCACGTCGAACGCCGGTCCGCACAACTGGGAGACGTTCCACCTGAACCAGCTGGTCCCATGGATCGACGCCAACTTCCGGACCTTCGCCGAGTACGACGGGCGAGCGGTGTCCGGATTCTCGATGGGCGGCTTCGGCGCGCTGAAGTACACCGCGAAGTACTACGGCCACTTCGCCTCGGTCAGCGCGCACTCGGGCCCCGCCAGCCTGCGCCGGGACGCCGGCCTGGTCGTCCACTGGGCCAACACCAGCTCGGCGTTCGCCGAGCTGAACGGCGGAACGGTGTACGGCGCACCCCTCTGGGACGAGGGCCGCGTGAGCGCGGACAACCCGGTGCAGCGGATCGAGAGCTACCGCAACAAGCGGATCTTCCTGGTGTGCGGGCTGGACGGGGACGTCAACGAGACGCCGGTCCGGGATGGCCAACGCGAGTTCCGTGGCCT
This sequence comes from uncultured Actinomycetota bacterium, assembly GCA_963779635.1. Lineage (GTDB taxonomy): Bacteria > Actinomycetota > Actinomycetes > Propionibacteriales > Nocardioidaceae > Nocardioides. The sequence continues at coordinate 15,551 of CAVZZC010000004.1, forward strand.
GCTTGCGCAGGCGGGCATCCCGCACGAGTGGCACGAGCTGCCCGGAGCGCACTTCGTCCGACGGGACATGCTCCAGCGCGACGTCGACGGCGTCATCGCAAGGCTCCGCAAGGCCTGACCCTGACTGATTCGTCCGGAAGGTGAGAACCGGAGCGTCGATTCACGATCCGTCTCCGGGCGTCAGTAAGGTGAGCGCCGACAGACATCCTTTAACGAGCCGTCCCGTGAGGCGGAGAAGGAGGTCGAGCGCTTCGTGTGCGCCCAGCCTGCGCCGGCGGATTCCCCGCCCAACGGTCGAGTAGTCCTCGACGCCCGTGACATCCACCGGGCACTGACCCGGATCTCCCACGAGATCCTCGAACGCAACAAGGGCGCGGGTGACCTCGTGCTCCTCGGTATCCCCAGTCGCGGGGTACCGCTGGCCCAGCGGATCGCCGAGCGGATCTCCGAGGTTGAGGGCCTCGACGTCCCGGTCGGCTCGCTCGACACCACGATGTACCGCGACGACCTCCGGATGAAGCCGGCCCGCACGCTGCTGCCGACCGAGATCCCGCCGGGCGGCATCGACGACATGACCGTGGTCCTGGTCGACGACGTGCTGTTCTCCGGGCGCACCATCCGCGCCGCGCTGGACGCGCTGAACGACGTCGGGCGGCCGAGCGGAGTACGCCTCGCGGTCCTGGTCGACCGTGGCCACCGGGAGCTGCCGATCCGGGCCGACTTCGTGGGCAAGAACCTCCCCACCTCGCTCGTCGAGCGGGTGAGCGTCCGGCTCGAGGAGACCGACGGCGTGGACGCCGTGTCCATCGACGAGACCCAGGGAGACCGCTCATGAAGCGCCATCTGTTGAGCGCGGCCGACCTGAGTCGCGACGACGCCGAGCAGGTCCTCACCACCGCGGAGGAGATGCGGTCGCTGGCCGACCGGCCGATCAAGAAGCTGCCGGCACTCCGCGGCCGCACCGTGGTGAACCTCTTCTTCGAGGACTCCACCCGTACCCGGATCTCGTTCGAGGCGGCGGCCAAGCGGCTCTCCGCCGACGTCATCAACTTCGCCGCGAAGGGCTCCAGCCTGTCCAAGGGGGAGAGCCTCAAGGACACCGCGCTCACCCTCGAGGCGATGGGTGCCGACGCGGTCGTCGTCCGGCACGGCGCCAGCGGCGCCCCCCACCGCCTCGCCCACTCGGGCTGGGTCCGGTCCAGTGTCGTCAACGCCGGCGACGGCACCCACGAGCACCCGACCCAGGCGCTGCTCGACGCGTTCACGATGTGGCGGCACCTGGGTTCGCTCGACGGGCGCCGGGTGGTGATCATCGGCGACGTGCTGCACAGCCGGGTGGCGCGCTCCAACGCGCTGCTGCTGCAGACCCTCGGCGCCGAGGTCACCCTGGTTGCCCCGCCCACGCTGCTGCCGGTCGGGGTCGACACCTGGGGCGTCGAGACGTCGTACGACCTCGACGGGGTGCTGCCCAAGGCCGACGTCGTGATGATGCTGCGGGTCCAACGGGAGCGGATGAATGGCGGGTTCTTCCCGACGGCCCGCGAGTACTCCCGCCGCTACGGCCTGGACGCCCGCCGGATGAACACCCTGCAGGACCACGCGATCGTGATGCACCCGGGCCCGATGGTGCGCGGCATGGAGATCACGGCGGACGTCGCCGACTCCGCCCGCTCCGTGATCGTCGAACAGGTGACCAACGGGGTGGCCGTCAGGATGGCGGTTCTCTACCTGCTGCTCAGCGGTTCCGAGTCCACCCTTCCCGAGGAGAGCAACGAATGAGCACCGGCTACCTGATCCGGAACGTGTCGATCCTCGGCGCGGACCCCGCCGACCTGGTGCTCCGCGACGGCGCGATCTCGTTCGAGGCTGCCGGCGGTGGGCTCGAGGAGGTCGACGGTTCCGGGCTGATCGCGCTGCCTGGCCTGGTCGACCTGCACACACACCTGCGCGAGCCCGGCCGCGAGGACGCCGAGACCGTCGAGTCCGGCACCCGGGCGGCGGCGATGGGCGGCTTCACGGCCGTGCACGCGATGGCCAACACCGACCCGGTGGCCGACACGGCCGGGGTCGTGGAGCAGGTGTGGCGGCTGGGCCGCGAGGCCGGCTACTGCGACGTCTACGCGGTCGGCGCCGTCACGGTCGGGCTGGCCGGGGAACGGCTGGCCGAGCTCGGCGCGATGGCCGACTCCGCGGCCCGGGTCCGGGTCTTTTCCGACGACGGAAAGTGCGTCAGCGATGCGGTGCTGATGCGCCGGGCGCTCGAGTACGTCAAGGCGTTCGACGGCGTCGTCGCCCAGCACGCCCAGGAGCCGCGGCTGACCGAGAACGCGCAGATGAACGAGGGCGAGCTGTCCGGACGGCTCGGCCTCGCCGGCTGGCCCGCGGTCGCCGAGGAGGCGATCATCGCCCGCGACTGCCTGCTCGCGGCGCACGTCGGGTCGCGGCTGCACGTCTGCCACGTCTCGACCGCCGGCTCGGTCGAGATCGTCCGCGACGCCAAGCGGAAGGGCTGGAACGTCACTGCCGAGGCCTGCCCGCACCACCTGCTGCTCACCGACGAGCTCGCGGCCACCTACGACCCGATCTACAAGGTCAACCCGCCGCTGCGCTCGGCCGCTGACACCGAAGCACTCCGGGAGGGGCTCGCCGACGGCACCATCGACATCGTCGCCACCGACCACGCGCCGCACCCGCACGAGGACAAGGACTGCGAGTGGGCCGCGGCCGCGTTCGGGATGCTTGGCCTGGAGACCGCGCTGTCGATCGTCCAGGCCACCATGGTCGACCCCGGGCTGCTCGACTGGGCCGGCGTCGCCGAGCGGATGTCCTACGCGCCCGCTCGGATCGGGCGGGTCGCCGACCACGGACGGCCGATCGAGGAGGGTGCCCCGGCGAACGTCGTGCTCTACGACCCCTCGGCGCGGCGAACCATCGAGGCGTCCGACTCGGCATCGCTGTCGCGCAACACGCCGTACGCCGGCATGGAGCTGCCTGGCCGGGTGGTCGCGACGTTCCTGCGTGGCAAGGCGACCGTGCTGGACGGGAAGCTGCAGTGACCCCTGCGAAGACGGTCGTCATCACCGGCGCCACCGCGGGGATCGGGCTGGAGTCGGCGCTCCAGATCGCCGCGGAGGGGCACCGGCTGGTGCTCGTGGGTCGCAACCCGGACAAGCTGGCGCGGGGCGCGGAAGAGGTGCGAGCGGCCGGCGCATCCGGCGTCGACACCGTGGTCGCCGACTACGAGTCGCTGGACAGCGTGCGCAGCGCGGTCAAGGAGATCCGGTCCTTGTGCCCGCGGATCGACGTGCTCGTCAACAACGCGGGGACGGCGTACCCGTCGCGGCGGCTGACCGGCGACGGCCACGAGGCGACCTTCCAGGTCAACCACCTGGCCGGATTCCTGCTCACCGAGGAGCTCAAGGACGTCCTGGTCGAGAGCGCACCCTCGCGGATCGTGATCACCGCCTCCACCGGCCACTACGCGGGAACCATGGACTTCGACGACCTGGGCTTCGAGGAGAGCTACCGGACCACCCGGGCCTACAGCCGCTCCAAGCTGGCCAACGTTCTCCACACCCGGGCCCTGGCGGCCGAGCTGGACGGCACCGGGGTCACGGTCAACGCGCTGCACCCGGGAGCCGTGGCCACCGACATCTGGTCCGGCGCGCCCTGGTACGCCCGACCGGTGCTGGCGTTGGCCAAGCGGGCGATGCGCTCGCCGGCGGACGGCGGCCGGGCGATCACCTACCTCGCGATCGACTCCGAGGTGGAGGGCGAGACCGGCGGCTACTACGACGACAACAAGCGCAAGGAACCGTCCGACCTGGCCCGCGACCACGCGCTGGGCGAGCGGCTGCGCGAGGTCAGCGCCGACCTGGTGGGGCTCTCATGACGGCAGCGGTCCTGGTCCTCGAAGACGGGCGGACCTTCCACGGCGACGCCTACGGGGCCATGGGGGAGACGTTCGGCGAGGCGGTGTTCAACACCGGCATGACCGGCTACCAGGAGACGCTGACCGACCCGTCCTACCACCGTCAGGTGGTCGTGATGACCGCCCCGCACATCGGCAACACGGGAGTCAACGACGACGACCCCGAGAGTCGGCGGATCTGGGTGGCGGGGTACGTCGTGCGCGACCCGGCCCGGATCCCCAGCAGCTGGCGCTCCCGCCGCAGCCTGGACGACGAGCTGCGGGCGCAGGGTGTGGTCGGCATCTCCGGCATCGACACCCGCGCGCTCACCCGCCACCTCCGCGAGCGAGGCGCGATGCGGGTCGGCATCTCCTCCGACGGCGTGGACCCAGCAGAGCTCCTCGAGCGGGTGCGGACGGCTGCACCGATGGCCGGAGCCGAGCTGGCCGGCGAGGTTTCCACCGGCGAGACGTATGTCGTTCCCGCGGTGGGTGAGCGTCGGTTCACGGTGGCCGCGCTCGACCTCGGCATCAAGTCGATGACGCCCTACCGGATGGCGGAGCGCGGCATCGAGGTACACGTGCTCCCGGCGACCGCCACCCTCGACGAGGTGCTGGCCGCCCAGCCGGACGGGCTCTTCTACTCCAACGGCCCGGGCGACCCCGCCGCCACGACCAGCCAGGTCGAGCTGCTGCAGGGAGCCCTGGAGCGCCGGCTGCCCTACTTCGGCATCTGCTTCGGCAACCAGCTGTTCGGCCGGGCGCTCGGGTTCGGCACCTACAAGCTGAAGTACGGCCACCGCGGCATCAACCAGCCGGTGATGGACCGCACCACCCGCAAGGTCGAGGTGACCGCCCACAACCACGGGTTCGCCGTGGATGCGCCGCTCGACCGGGCCACCACGACGCCGTACGGCGAGGCCACGGTCAGCCACGTCTGCCTCAACGACGACGTGGTCGAGGGGCTCGAGCTCCGCAACGAGGGCCGGTTGACGGGGTTCTCGGTGCAGTACCACCCCGAGGCGGCGGCCGGCCCGCACGACGCGGCGTACCTCTTCGACCGGTTCTGTGACCTGATGGGTGGTGCCGATGCCCAGGCGTGAGGACATCGAGAGCGTCCTGGTGATCGGGTCCGGCCCGATCGTGATCGGGCAGGCGTGCGAGTTCGACTACTCCGGCACCCAGGCGTGTCGGGTGCTGCAGGAGGAGGGCCTGCGCGTGGTGCTGGTCAACTCCAACCCGGCGACGATCATGACCGACCCGGAGTTCGCGGACGCGACGTACGTCGAGCCCATCACGCCGGAGTACGTCGAGAAGGTGATCGCGAAGGAGCGCCCCGACGCGCTGCTCGCGACCCTCGGTGGCCAGACCGCCCTCAACACCGCGATGAGCCTGGCCGAGGCCGGCGTGCTCGAGAAGTACGGCGTGGAGCTGATCGGCGCGTCGATCGAGGCGATCGAGAAGGGCGAGAACCGCGAGTCCTTCAAGCGGGTCGTGGAGGCCCTGCCGGCCGCATGGGGCGCCGAGGTGGCCCGTTCGGAGATCTGTCACACGATGGACGAGTGCCAGGCCGCCGCCGGCGAGCTCGGCTACCCCGTCGTGGTGCGGCCCAGCTTCACGATGGGGGGTGCGGGCTCGGGTCTCGCCTACGACGAGGACGACCTGCACCGGATCGCCGGCGCCGGGCTCGACGCCAGCCCGACCACCGAGGTGCTCCTCGAGGAGTCGATCCTCGGCTGGAAGGAGTACGAGCTCGAGGTGATGCGCGACACCGCCGACAACGTCGTGATCGTCTGCTCGATCGAGAACGTCGACCCGATGGGCGTGCACACCGGCGACTCGATCACGGTCGCGCCGGCGATGACGCTCACCGACCGGGAGTACCAGCGGCTGCGCGACATCGCGATCGGGGTGATCCGCGAGGTCGGCGTCGACACCGGCGGCTGCAACATCCAGTTCGCGGTCAACCCCGACGACGGCCGGATAGTCGTGATCGAGATGAACCCGCGGGTCTCGCGGTCCAGTGCGCTGGCGTCGAAGGCCACCGGCTTCCCGATCGCCAAGATCGCCGCCAAGGTGGCGATCGGCTACACCCTCGACGAGATCCCCAACGACATCACTCGGGAGACTCCGGCGAGCTTCGAGCCGACCCTCGACTACGTCGTGGTGAAGGTGCCGCGGTTCGCGTTCGAGAAGTTCCCCGGTGCCGACCCGACGCTGACGACGCACATGAAGTCGGTCGGTGAAGCGATGGCGATCGGTCGCAACTTCACCGAGGCGCTGCAGAAGGCGCTGCGCAGCCTGGAGAGCAACGACGCCGTCTTCGACTGGCACCAGGAGTGGGTCGAGCTCGACAAGGAGCGGCTGCTCGGCGACATCCGGACGCCTCACGACGGACGGCTGCGCAAGGTGATGGACGCCTTGCGCGCGGGCGCCAGCGCCGACGAGGTGTTCGAGTCGACCCGGATCGACCCGTGGTTCATCGACCAGCTGCTGCTGATCAACGAGGTCGCCGCCGAAGTCACCGCGGCACCCGAGCTGACCCCGGAGATCCTGCGCCGCGCCAAGCGGCACGGCTTCTCCGACGCCCAGATCGGCAAGATCCGCGGGATGACCGACGACGTGGTGCGCGGGGTCCGGCACGCGCTCGGCATCCGTCCGGTCTACAAGACCGTCGACACCTGTGCGGCTGAGTTCGCGGCCGCCACGCCCTACCACTACTCGTCGTACGACGAGGAGTCCGAGGTGGCGTCCCGGGAACGGCCGGCCGTGATCATCCTGGGCAGCGGCCCGAACCGGATCGGCCAGGGAATCGAGTTCGACTACTCCTGCGTGCACGCCTCGCTCGCGCTGAGTGCGGTGGGCTACGAGACCGTGATGGTCAACTGCAACCCCGAGACCGTCTCGACCGACTACGACACCTCCGACCGGCTCTACTTCGAGCCGCTCACGCTCGAAGACGTGCTCGAAGTCGTGCACGCCGAGGAGCAGGCCGGCCCGGTCGCCGGCGTGATCTGCCAGCTCGGCGGCCAGACCCCGCTCGGGCTCGCGCAGGGGCTGAAGGACAACGGCGTGACCGTTGTCGGTACGTCGCCTGAGGCGATCCACCTCGCGGAGGAGCGCGGCGCGTTCGGCCGGGTGTTGCACCAGGCCGGGCTGCCGGCGCCCAAGCACGGCACGGCGACCAGCTTCGACGACGCCCGCGAGATCGCCGACGAGATCGGCTACCCCGTGCTGGTGCGGCCGTCGTACGTCCTGGGCGGGCGGGGCATGGAGATCGTCTACGACGAGGGCTCGCTGCGCGGCTACATCGAGCGGGCCACCGAGATCAGCCCGGCACACCCGGTGCTGGTCGACCGGTTCATCGACGACGCCGTGGAGATCGACGTCGACGCGCTGTACGACGGCGAGGAGCTGTTCCTCGGCGGCGTGATGGAGCACATCGAGGAGGCCGGCATCCACTCCGGCGACTCGTCCTGCGCGCTGCCGCCGATCACACTCGGCGCCGCCGAGATTCTGCGGATCCGCGAGGCCACCGAGGCGATCGCCCGTGGTGTCGGGGTGCGCGGCCTGCTCAACATCCAGTTCGCGCTCGGCTCCGACGTGCTCTACGTGCTCGAGGCCAACCCTCGGGCCAGCCGCACGGTGCCGTTCGTCTCCAAGGCGACGGCCACCCCGCTGGCCAAGGCCGCGTCCCGGCTGATGCTGGGGGAGACCGTGAAGGAGCTGCGGGAGGCCGGCCTACTGCCCGAGACGGGTGACGGCGGCACTCTGCCGCCGGATCAGCCCATCGCGGTCAAGGAGGCGGTGATGCCGTTCAACCGGTTCCGGGCGCCGGACGGCAGCAACGTCGACACCGTGCTCGGACCCGAGATGAAGTCGACCGGCGAGGTCATGGGCCTCGACGCCGACTTCGGCACCGCGTTCGCCAAGGCCCAGGCCGGCGCGTTCGGTTCGCTGCCGACGAGCGGGCGGGTGTTCGTCAGCGTGGCCAACCGCGACAAGCGGCACATGATCTTCCCGATCAAGGTGCTGTCCGACCAGGGCTTCGAGATCCTGGCGACGCAGGGGACTGCCGAGGTGCTGCGGCGCAACGGCATCGACGCGACAGTGGTGCGCAAGCACCATGAGGGCCAAGGGCCCGAGGGGCAGCAGACCACGGTCGGGCTGATCCTCGGCGGCGAGATCCAGCTCGTCGTCAACACGCCGTACGGCGACACCAGCGGCGGTTCCGCACGGCTCGACGGCTACGAGATCCGCACCGCCGCGATCCGGGCCAACATCCCGTGTGTCACGACGATCCAGGGTCTGGGCGCGGCCGTTCAGGGGATCGAGGCGCTGAAGCGCGGCGACATCGGGGTGCGGTCGCTGCAGGACTGGGCGCGACGGACCTGATGTACCGCGCACTGTTCGACCACGGCTTCCGGCGCCTCGACGCCGAGAAGGCGCATCGTCTCGGCTTCCGGGCCATCCGCGCCGCGCGGCCGGTGCTCGGCCGGCGGGACACGCCCGGGGGAGCGGTGGAGGCGATGGGCCTGACCTTCCCCAACGTCCTCGGCCTGGCGGCCGGGTTCGACAAGAGCGCGGTCGGCATCGACGCGCTGGCGGCTCTCGGCTTCGGGCACGTCGAGGTCGGCACGGTCACCGGGGAGGCGCAGCCGGGCAACCCACGTCCGCGGCTGTTCCGACTGCCGGAGGACCGGGCGGTGGTCAACCGCATGGGATTCAACAACGACGGCGCCGAGGCCGTGGCCGCCCGGTTGGCACGGCGGGCGCGCCGGAGACAGGGCCGCCGCGGACCGGTGCTCGGCGTCAACATCGGCAAGACCAAGGCGGTGCCCGACGACGACCAGGCCGCGGTCGAGGCCGACTACCAGAAGAGCACCGGGCTGCTGGCGCCGTACGCCGACTACCTGGTCGTCAACGTGAGCTCGCCCAACACCCCGGGCCTGCGTGACCTGCAAGCCGTCGATCGCCTGCGGCCGCTGCTCGAGCAGGTCCGCCGGGTCGCCGACGAGGTGACCGACGAACGGGTGCCGTTGCTGGTCAAGATCGCCCCGGACCTCGCCGACAAGGACGTGCTCGAGATCGCCGACCTGGCGGTGGCGGTGGGCCTGGACGGGATGATCGCGACCAACACCACGATCTCCCGGGAGGGCCTGGCCTCCGACCGCGCCACGGTCGAGGGCACCGGTGCTGGTGGGCTGTCGGGGCGGCCGCTCACCGAGAGGGCCGACGCCGTGATGCGGATGCTCCGCGACCGGGTCGGCCCGGCCATGACCCTCGTCGGCGTCGGCGGGATCACCACCCCCGACGACGCCCGCGCCCGGCTCGACGCCGGGGCCACCCTGCTGCAGGGTTACACAGCGTTCATCTACGAGGGGCCGCGGTGGCCCCGCCGGATCATCAAGGGAGTCTCGCGTCCATGACCTTCGGAACCCGCCTGCACGCCGCCATCGCCGACCGCGGACCGTTCTGCGTCGGTGTCGATCCGCACCCCGAGCTGCTGCACGCCTGGGACCTGATCGACGACGTGGCCAGCCTGGAGACGTTCGCGCTGACCGTGGTGGAGGCGGTGGCGCCGTACGTCTCGATGGTCAAGCCGCAGTCGGCGTTCTTCGAGCGGTTCGGCAGCGCCGGGATCGCGGTCCTGGAGCGGGTCATCCGCGAGGCCCGGGCCGCCGGCGCGCTGGTGCTGCTCGACGTGAAGCGCGGCGACATCGGGTCGACATCCCAGGCGTACGCCGACGCCTACCTCGACCAGACCTCACCGCTCGCCGTCGACGCGATCACCGCCAGTCCGTTCCTCGGGTTCGGGTCGATCGCGCCGATGATCGACAGCGCGCGCAAGCATGACGCCGGCGTGTTCGTCCTGGCGCTCACGTCCAACAAGGAGGGCGTGGAGGTGCAGGGCGCGACCACCGACGACGGCACCACCGTCGGCGGCCGGATGATCGAGCACCTGCGGGAGCTCAACGCCGAGGCGCTGCCGCTGGGGTCGTTCGGCGCGGTGGTCGGAGCCACCATCCCTGAGCCGGGGATCGACCTCGACTTCAACGGTCCGATCCTGGCGCCCGGGTACGGCGCGCAGGGCGGCACCACGGGCGACATCGCCCGGATCTTCGGCGCCGCCGCGAGCCACGTCGTCCCGAGCTCGTCGCGAGACGTGCTGCGGCTCGGCCCCGACCGGGGCGCGATGCGCGACGCGGTCACCCGGGCGAACGACGAGCTGCGCGGCCTGACCGGGTGAGCCGGGCGCGCGCCCGAGCCGGCGTGGTCGTCCTGCTCGCGACCCATTCGGTGCTGCTCGTCGGCTGTGGTGCCGACGAGGACCCGTTCGAGAGCTACTGCAAGGAGGTCGAGGTCCAGCGCCCGGCGCTGTCCGACGACCTGGCCGGGGGCGGCGCCACCGGGTTGATCGAAGCGCTGCCGGAGTTCGAGCGGCTCTCCGCCAAGGCGCCCGACGACATCCGGGACGAGTGGGACACCGTCACCTCGCGGATCGGTGACCTGATCTCCGCGCTCGAGGACGCCGACGTGGACCCGGCGACGTACGACCGCGAGCGACCGCCGGCCGGCCTCACCGACGAGGAGAAGGCCGTGATCGACGCGGCCGCACGGGCCCTCGTCACCCCCGAGATGGCCGACGCCCTGGACGGCGTCGAGCAGCACGCCCGCGACGTGTGCAAGACGCCACTCACCTTGTAGCCACACCAAAGTGACCCCGTTG
>CAVZZC010000005.1:0-326078 GCA_963779635.1 uncultured Actinomycetota bacterium
CTGCCACAGCCGTGAGGTCGGGTTCAGTGCGGTCGCCTGCGGCGGGAAGTCATACGTTCCGAGCGCTATAGGCCTCAGTTCGTATGACCTTGTGGAACGTGGGAGTTTCTCCGGCACCTGACGCCGGAGAAGCTTCGATGTCGCGCTCATATGTCCGCGCTACGCCATCCGGACTGCCGCATGGGAGCGCTCGCCTTCGTTCAGCGGAGCGCGCGAAGTCGTCTCGTGCTGAGGGCGATGGCGAGCACCGCGAGCGCTGTGCCCAGCTGGAGCATCGGCACCGCGACCGGGAGGTGCCGCACCAGGAGCGCGCCGGCGGCCGCACCGGCCACCAGGCCGAGCAGGATCCACAGCGAGTGGCTGACCTCGGCCAACTTCTTCCCGGTGGTCAGCCGGATCACCACGGTGGTGAGGGTGCCGGTGAGGTACGTCGTGGAGAGCCCGGAAACCCCGAACCGCTGGACCGCGCTGCTCTGCAGCCCGAGCGCGGCGGCGTTCAGTGCGAGCAGGGGGAGCAGTACGTCGCCCGACGGGTCGGAGCCGAGGGCCCACCAGCACGCGGCGAACACAGCGAACAGGCCGATCTCGGCCATCAGGGCTCGGCTGATCGCCCGCGGCCAGTAGGCGTCGCCCGGCTGCGGGGTGCCGGCCAGTCGCGCTCCGAGCGCGGCGCCGATGACGAAGCTCGCGATGGCCGTGGCGGTCAGGCCGAGCGCGGTCAGGTCGCCGTGGGCGGCGCCGATGCCGAGCAGCACCAGGTTGCCGGTCATCACGCTGGTGAACGCGCTGCCGAGCGCGAGGAAGCCGATCGCGTCGGTGGCGCCGCTGGTGACGGCGAGCACCACCACCAGCGCGTCGCGCAGCGAGGTGGCACGGCGCGCGTCGGCGCGGGGATCTGCGGAGACCGGGGCGGGACTGGTCATGCGGTCGATCCTGGCAAGAGCGGGCGGTCCCGCGCGTCGTACCTCCTGCACCAAATCCGTGCCTGAACGTGTGCAAGTCGTCCATAGGTTCCGAGGCCCGCCCACGCCTAATCTCGCCGTACCCAACCGAGCACAGGAAGGTGAAGTCGCATGACAGAGCTCCTCTCGCACGACGAGTTCCGGGCGGCCCTCGAGGACGCCATCAAGGGCCGGGAGGCGTCCAACGCCTCGTTCAGCAAGGCCTGGGCCGACGGCGAGCTCAAGCGCCACCACTTCGCCCGCTGGGCGGAGAACCACTACCACTACGTCGGCCCGTTCGCCGACTACCTCGGCTACATCTACGGCGCGACGCCGGACCACCAGACCGAGGCCAAGGACTTCCTGCTCCAGAACATGTACGAGGAGGAGCTCGCGGACATCCGCCACACCGACCTGCTGATCCGGTTCGGCGAGGCCTGTGGCACCACCCGCGCCGCGATCGAGAACCCCAACAACGCCAACGCCGTGACCCGCGGGCTGCAGGCCTGGTGCTACGCGACGTCGATGCGCGAGCACCCGGCGGTCGCCACCGCGGCGCTCGTGGTCGGGCTGGAGTCGCAGGTCCCGCAGATCTACAAGAAGCAGATCGTGCCGCTGCGTGAGGTCTACGGCTTCACCGAGGACGAGATCGAGTTCTTCGACCTGCACATCACCTCCGACGAGGTGCACGGCGAGCGCGGCTACCAGATCGTGCTCGAGACGGCGGACACGCCGGCGCTCCAGCAGCGCTGCCTGCAGTTCGTCCGCTGGGGTGCCGAGATGCGGTTCAGCTACACCCGCGCTCTCTACGACACCTACGTGGCCCCGGACCTGGCGAAGACCAGCGCCGCCTGAAGGATCGACGTACAGAGGACCCTGCCATGACGGACTGGCACGCAGTGGGCACGGTCAAGGACCTGGAGGCCCGGAAGAAGAAGGCCGTGGTGGTCGGCGGCACGACGATCGCCCTGTTCAACATCAAGGGCACGATCTACGCGCTCGCCGACACCTGCATCCACGAGCAGCGCCAGCTCAGCAAGGGCGCGGTGCTCTTCGGGAAGATCATCTGCCCGGGCCACCAGTGGAAGTTCGACCCGGCCACCGGTGAGCCGGAGGGGCAGGAGGGCTGTCAGCCGACGTACCCGGTCCGGGTCGAGGACGACGGCACCGTCTCGGTCAGCCTCGAGCGGGCGGAGGTGACCCAGTGAGCATCGAGCGCATCGCCCTGGTGGGAGGCGGTCAGGCCTCGGCCGTGGCCGCCCGCACCCTGCGCCGCAAGGGATACGACGGCCGGCTGGCCCTCGTCGGGCAGGAGGCTGAGCGTCCCTACCAGCGGCCACCGCTGTCGAAGGAGTACCTCGGCGGCCAGGACGAGGCCGCGTGCGGGCTCTACCTGCTCCCCGAGTCATGGACCGAGGCGCAGGACGTCGAGGTCCGCACCGGGGTCACCGCGCTGAAGGTGAGCGCGGCGGACGGCGGAGTGCTGCTCGACGACGGCACCACCCTCGAGGCCGACCGCGTGCTGATCGCCACCGGCGGCCGGCCGCGCCGCCTGCCGGAAGCCACGGGGAGCCGGGTGCGCTACCTGCGCAGCAAGGCCGACGCCGATGCGCTGCGTAGCGACCTGGGGTCGGGGCTCCGGCTGACCGTGATCGGCGCCGGCTTCATCGGTGCGGAGGTGGCCTCGACCGCCCGCGACCTCGGCGCCGAGGTGACCGTCCTCGAGGCGGGCTCGGCGCCGCTGGTGCGGGCGCTCGGTGAGCGGCTCGGCGCCGCGTGCGCCCGGCTGCACACGGCTGCCGGCGTCGACCTGCGGCTGGGTGTCGATGTCGGCGCGGTGACCCAGGTCGGTGACGAGGTCATCGTTGAAACGTCCGGTGGCGCCGTCGTGAGCGACCTGGTCGTGGTGGGCATCGGGATGGTGCCGAACGACGACATCGCCCGGGACTCCGGGATCGACTGCGACAACGGCGTGCTCGTCGACGAGTTCTGCCGGACCAGCCTGGAGAACGTCTACGCCGCGGGTGACGTGGCCAACCACTTCCACCCTTTGTACGGCGAGCGGATGCGGGTCGAGCACTTCGACAACGCCAGCAAGCAGGGCGCGGTGGCCGCGCAGAACATGCTGGGTCAGTCCCGGCCGTTCGACGACCCGCACTGGTTCTGGTCCGACCAGTACGGCGCCAACCTGCAGCAGGTCGGGCACTCCGGACCCGGCGACGACGTGGTGATCCGCGGAGACATCGAGGGCGACAGCTGGACGGCCTTCCACCTGCGCGACGGCCTGATCCGGGCCGCCTTCGCGGTCAACCGACCCGAGGACGTGATGGTCGCGCGCGAGCTGATCACCTTCGGGGCCAGCGTGCCGCCCGAGGTGCTCGGCGACGAGAGCACCGACCTGACCGAGATCGCGGAGGAACTGTGAGCACCGAGCTTCGAGGCAACTTCGTCGGCGGCACCTGGACCGGAGCGAGCTCCGGCCGCACGTTCGACCGGCGCAACCCGGCGCACTTCGACGAGGTGGTGTCCGTGGCGCCGGACAGCGACGCCACCGATGTGGCGGAGGCGATCGGGCACGTCGCCGAGCATCGCCACGAGTGGGGGAGCATCGCGCCCGACGTACGAGCGGATGTCCTGTCCCGGGCCGCGTCGATCCTCGAGAGCACCCGGGACACCCTGGTCGAGGAGCTGGTGCGCGAGGAGGGCAAGACCCGCGGCGAGGCGATGATGGAGGTGCGGCGTACGCCGCAGAACCTCAGGTACTACGCGAGTGAGGCGCTGCGGACGACCGGCGAGACGTTCCCGACCGGTGACGGCAGCCTGGTCTTCACCGCCCGCGAGCCGGTCGGTGTGGTCGCCGCGATCACGCCCTGGAACTTCCCGCTCAACATCCCGTCCCGCAAGCTCGGGCCCGCGCTCGCCGCCGGCAACGGGGTGGTCTTCAAGCCCAGCGAGCTGACGCCGCTGCTCGGCCAGCGGCTGGTCGAGTCGCTGCAGGAGGCCGGGGTGCCGGGAGGAGCGCTCGCGCTGGTCCACGGTCACGCCGAGGTGGGCAAGGCGATCGTGTCCGACACCCGGGTCGACGCCGTGACGTTCACCGGCTCGACGGGGGTCGGTGAAGCCATCCACGCCAACGTGGCGCCGTGGGTGCGCACCCAGCTCGAGATGGGCGGCAAGAACGCGCTGGTCGTCTGGGAGGACGCCGACCTCGACAAGGCCGCCGACATCGTGGCCAAGGGTGCCTTCGGGCTCTCCGGTCAGGCCTGCACGGGTACGTCGCGCGTGGTCGCGCACGAGTCGGTGTTCAACGGCCTGCTCGACCGGGTGATGGAGCGCGCCCGCGAGGTGGTGCTCGGTGACGGCCTGGACCCAGGGGTCACGATGGGCCCGCTGGCGAGCGCCGCGCAGCTCGAGAAGTACCAGGCCTACCTGGACGTCGGCCGGCAGGGCGCGGCGTTGGAGACGCCGCAGTTCGGCTGCGCTCCCGAGGGTGGCTACTTCGTCCGGCCCGCGATCTTCACCGGCGTCGACCCGGACAGCCGGCTGGCACAGGAGGAGGTGTTCGCCCCGATCCTGGCGTTCCTCACCGTGAGCTCGTACGACGAGGCGGTCGAGGTCGTCAACAACAGCTCGTTCGGTCTCTCGGCCGGCATCGTGACTCGGGACATGGGGATCGCGACCGCCTTCGCGCGGGACGTGAAGTCCGGGCTGGTGAAGATCAACCAGGCCACCAACGGCATGGCCATGAACGCACCCTTCGGGGGGATGCGACGGTCGAGCACGCAGACCTTCAAGGAGCAGGCCGGCGGCTCGATGATGCAGTTCTACACACACGACAAGACCGTCTACTACTCGTCCTGAGGAGATTCCGTGACCGAGTCATCCCCCGAGGCGGCGACCTCCGAACCGGACAACGACAAGGTGGAGTTCCACCGCGTGGCGAGGTCGGGCCAGGTGCCCGAAGGCTACGTCCGCCGGTTCTACGTCGACGAGCTCGAGTGCGCCGTCGCCCGGCTCGGCGGCAAGGCCTACGCGACCAGCAACTACTGCACCCACCTCGACTGCCTGCTCAGCAGCGGCAAGCTCCAGGACGACGGCATCCGCTGCTCGTGTCATGGCAGCGTGTTCGACCTGGACACGGGCGAGCCGATCTTCCCACCCGCCACCGAGCCGATCCAGACCTACCCCGTGCGCGAGGAGGACGGCGAGGTCTACGTCGGGGTGAGCCGGGCCGACGTACTCGACGGCGGTCCGCGGCGGCGGAAGCTCCGGCGCGACTGACGTGGCACGACCGGAGCCGCTCGCCACACCGCGCACCGAGGCTCTCGGGTCCCGGGCCGCGGTCAGCTCCAGCCATCCGGCGATCTCGCTGGCGGGCGCACGGGTGCTGGCCGACGGCGGCAACGCCATCGACGCGACGCTCGCGATGGCCGCGGCGGCCTGGCTGGTGCTGCCCGGGCAGTGCGGCATCGGCGGCGATGCGTTCGCGATCGTCCGCGAGCCGGACGGCCGGGTGTGGACGGTCAACGGCAGCGGCTACGGACCCGATGGTGGCGAGCCCGGCTTCTACCGCGACCGTGGGTTCGAGGCGGTGCCGCTGACGGGGCCGCTCGCCGTCGCCGTACCCGGTGCGCCCGCGGCTTTGGCCACGCTGCGCGAGGGAGCGACGCGATCGCTCGCCGACCTCTGGGCGCCCGCTGTGCGCGATGCCCGGACCGGCGTGCCCTGCACGGCCAAGACCCGCCGCGACGTTGGCGAGTACGCCGCCGAGCTGGCCGCCGACGCCGGCGCCGCCGGTGCCTTCCTCCCTGGCGGTGGCCTCCCGGAGTTCGGTGCCCGGTTGCCGCAGCCGGACCTCGCGGACCAGATCGAGCTGCTCGCCGCCGACCCCCGCGCGTTCTACTCCGGGGAGTTCGCGGAGCGGGCCGTCGCGTTCCTGCGCGCCGGCGGCGCGCCGTTCAGCGGCGACGAGTGGGCCGCCGGCGTTGATGCCCCGGCCGTGCCCGCCATCTCCGGCCGCTACGGGCCGGCCGTGGTGCACCAGACGCCGATGCCGTCGGCAGGCTGGATGGTGCTGCAGCAGGCCGCGATCTGCGACGGGATGGTCAGCGGCCACGAGCAGCTCGGCGTGGACGGCGTGCACTGGATGGCCTCGGCCGCACGCCAGGCGTTCGCGGACCGGTTCGAAAGCTGCGGCTCGGACACCGACGCCTGGACCAGGACCCTCACGCCCGAGGCGGTGGCCGACGCCCGCGATTCAGTCGAGGCCGCCGTAGCAACCGCAAGCCCGGCGGGGCTCGCCGTCGGCGGGGACACGACGTCCACGGTCTGCGTCGACAACGAGGGCCGGGCGGTCAGCTTCATCCACTCTCTGGCGTTCACGTTCGGCGCCCGGTGCACGGTGCCCGGCACCGGCGTACTGCTGAACAACCGGCTCGGCCGCGGCGCCTACCTGATCGAGGGGCACCCGAACGCCGTACGACCCCGGCGCAAGCCGCTGCACACTCTCAACGCATGGATCGCCGACCACCCCGAGCGCGGCCTGCTGCACGCCGGCAACTGCCCGGGTGGCGACGGCCAGGTGCAGTGGAACGTCCAGGTGCTCAGCCACCTCCTCGACCACGGCGACGACCCGCAGCGTGCGGTGTCGCTACCGCGATTCTCGGTGTTCCCCGGCTCGGACGCCGACGTGGTGGGGAGTCCGCCGGAGCTCCGCTGCGAAGAGGGGATCCCGGAGGGGACGCTGGCCGGTCTCGCCGAACGCGGGCACCAGGTGCGACGGGTTCCGCCGCAGACCGGTGGCCCGGGCGGCTCGGCGCTGGCGATCTCGCTCGACCACGACCGAGGGGTGCTGCGCGCCGGTGCCGACCCCCGCATGGAAGGAGTTCCTCTTGTCTTTTGACCAGCCTTCTGAGCTGCCGAACCGGCCGACGCCGCAGGGTCGCTACGTGCCGGCGACCGCCACTGACGCGCTCGTCCTGACGGCCGGGATGACGCCGCGCGTCGACGGCGTGCTGCAGCACGCCGGCAGGGTGGGCGGCGACGTCTCGCTCGACCAGGCGAGGGAGGCCGCCGCCATCGCGGTCTCCAACGCGCTGGCCGCCGCGAGCACCGAGGTGGGATCGCTGGACGGCATCGCGCGGGCGCTGCGGCTGGTGGTGTTCGTGAACGCCGCCGAAGGCTTCACCCAGCACTCGCTCGTCGCCGACGCCGCCTCGGACCGGCTGGTCGAGGTGCTCGGGGACCGCGGCGTCGTGGTGCGTACGGCGGTCGGCGTCGCGTCCCTCCCGGGTGGCGCCTGCCTCGAGGTGGAGCTCACCTGTCTACGGGCCTGAGGCCCCGGTCACTCCGGGGGATGCGCGCGGACGTGCTCCTGGAACGCCGCGAGGGCGGCCGCGCCGACCGCCTTGTCCTGGTCGCCGTTGCCGCCGGAGACCCCGACCGCGCCGACGATCTGGCCGTCGTACTCGATCGGGAAGCCGCCCACGAAGATCGCGAACTTGCCGGGCAGCATGTGGCTGATCCCGAACGCCTCGTTGCCGGGCAGTGCCGGGCCGTTGGGCGGCTCGTTGAACTTGTGGGTCGCCCGCTCGTGGCCGGCGGCAGTGAACGCCTTGGCGATCGCGATGTCGACCCCGGTCAGCCGCGCCCCCGGGAGCCGGTGCAGGGCGATCACCTGACCGCTCTCGTCGACCACGCAGATCGTCTGCTTCACGCCGATCTCCTCGGCCTTCGCCCGGGCCGCCGCCAGAACCGGCAGGGCGTCGTCCAGGGTGATCCGGAAGATCCGGTGCATGCGGGGGCTCCTCGGGGTCGGCGATGGTGTGGGTCCCAGCCTGTCGCGCGCGGTAGGCGTGCAACAAGGGTCAACCTGCCCCGGCATGGTGGCGAAATCCGTGTAACCTGCACAACCATCGACGCGGCGAGGTGTGCGGTGGGCTCGTGCTGACCGACCGGGTGACGGTCGGCCGGCTCCTGGAGGAACGCCTGCTGCGTCCGGCCAGGGTGCTTCAGGGCTCGGCTCTCGACGCTCCGGTGCAGTGGTGCCACTCGCTGCACGACCTGGAGCGGCCCTACCAGGACCTGGCCGGGGTCGCCGTTGCCGCCCCGGAAGGCGAGCTCGAGCCCAAGGTGATGGCGGCGCTCGCGAAGGCGGGTGCGCCGGCGGTCTTCGTGTTCGATGCCACCGAGAAGCGCTGGGCAGGCAAGGCCGGCGAGGCGCCGGTGGTGCTCGACGTGCCGGAGTCGGTGACGGTGCGTGCCCTCTCCGAGATGGTGGCCCGGCTCGCGCTGGCGCACGAGAGCCACGTGCTGCTCTACGCGCAGCAGGTGCACACCGCACTGGCTCAGCAGCTGCACCGCGGCGCCGGGGTGGACGCACTGTGCACCCGGATGGCCCGGCTGAGCGACTGCGCGGTCGCGATCGTGGACTCCGACCTGCGACTGCTCGCCTTCGACCAGGGCCCCGACCACTGGTTGGACCCCACCGCCCTCGGCAACGCACTGCGTCCGGTCTACGAGGACCTGGTCGAGCGGCAGGAGGGTGCCCACGATCCGCACCAAGGGGTGACGGCCCAGCTGGAGATCGACGAGCACCGGGTCACCGCGGTCGTGGCGCCGATCGAGCTGGCCGAGCGGCGGGACGGCTGGGTGGTGCTGGTCGACAGCAACGACCCGCCGCACGAGCACGACCTCGCCGCCCACCGGGTGGTGGTGCAGCAGGCGGCCACCATCGTCGGCACCGAGCTGCTCCGGGTGCGCGGCATGGAGCGCGCGGAGGAGCGGGCCCGCGGCAACTTCGTGCACGCCCTGCTGCACAACCGGTTCTCCAACCACGCGGACCTGGTGGCCCGGGCGGCGTACCACGACTTCCCGCTCGAGTTCCGGTACGCCGTGGTGGTCGCCCGCAGCGCGGGGCTGATCGCCGACGGCGACTCGCCGACCCGGCTGGCCGAGATGGCCCGCGAGGCCGGGCGGATCCTGCCGGTCGAGGGCATGCAGACCCTGGCCGCGGTCGTCGGCGACGTGCTCGGCGTGGTCCGGCCGATCGTGACGCCCAACCGCGCCCACCGCGACACCAACCCCGAGGAGCTCCGGGCCTACGCCGTCAGCCTGGAGAAGCGCCTGGCCAAGGTCAGCGGCCGGGAGGTGCGGGTCGCGTTCGGCCGTCCGCGGCGCGGTGCCGAGAAGATCATGGAGAGCTATCGGGAGGCCCGGGTCGCCCTCGACCTCCGCGAGCGGCTGCACCTCGACGAGGCCTGCGGCTTCGACGACCTGCGGGTCGACTCGGTGCTGCTGGACCTGTCGCAGGACGGAGCCGGCCGGCTGTTCGCCGAGGACATCCTCCGACCTCTGCACGGCGACTCCGGCGGCGGGCTGCTCGAGGTTGCTCAGACGTACGTCGAGGCCGGCGGCAACCTCAACGAGGCCGCGCGCCGGATCAACGTGCACCGCAACACGATGCTCTACAAGCTCAACCGGATCTCCCGGCTGCTGCAGCGCGACATCCGGGACGCCGACACCCAGTTCACCGTGTGGTTGGCCATCCGGCTGGCGAACCTCGCTGCGACGGCCGAGATGGTCGACCGCGACCTCAGCTCCGGGTGAGGCTCACGCATTCGTGACGACCGCGTCCTCCGCCACGATCGGCGTGTGCGGGACCGGGTCCGGGCCGAAGAAGCTGGAGATGAGGCCGAGCAGCCCGACCACCGAGCAGCCGAGGAACAGCACCAGGAACCACCCGTGGGGGTAGGTCAGCGCCACCCACGCCGCGGCGGCCGTCGAGCCGGAGAAGCGGAGCATGCTGAAGAGGCCGAGCGCTGCGCCGTACTGACCGGCGGGTGAGCGGGTCGCCCCCGCCGCGGCCGGGGTCTGCACCATGGCCATCCCCGCGCCGAGCACCATCATCATCACGACCAGCAGCACCGTGGTGCGGTGACCGGACTCGTTGGCCGCGATCACGCCGGTGACCGCGGCCCCGCCGATGATCACGCCGAGCCCGCTGCGCAGCACGATCCGCGGCGAGGTCCAGTCGGCGAGCCGGCTCACCAGGGGCGCGGCGACGGCCATCACCGCGGGCAGCGTGAAGAAGATGACGCCGGCCCGGCCGACGCTGAGGTCCAGCGGTCCGGTGAAGTAGAGGGGGAGCGCCACCAGCACCGTGCCGAGGGTGAACATCTGCGCGAACGCTGCAAGCGAGCTGCGCAGGAAGCGGCTCTCCACGATCAGCCGCACCGGGATCATCGCCGTGGGCTGGCCGCGGGAGACCACGCCGTACCCGACCAGCGAGGCGACGCCGGACACCGCCACGACGCCGACCAGCCAGATCGGCGTCCCGGGCTGGCCCACGGCGGTGGTCGCGACCAGCAGCATCGCCATCCCGGTGGTCAGCAGGATCGCGCCGGGCATGTGCAGAGCGGTGGCGCGGGTGGGGCGGGAGGGCACGAACCGCCACATCAGGGTCACCACGACCGCGCAGGCGACCGCGATGGTGACGAAGATGTAGCGCCAGCCGACCCAGTCGCTGATCAGCCCGCCGACCGGTGGGCCGATCGCCTGGCCGATGCCGTTGGCGGCCGCCCAGGCACCCATCACCCGGGTGAGCTGCTGGGGGTAGAAGCCGGACAGCAGGCCCATCACCATCGGCGGGATCGCCGCGCAGGCGAGCCCCTGGACCCCGCGCAGCACGATCAGCTGACCGAGGTTCGTCACCAGCGCCGCAGCGGCCTGGGCCACCAGCATCAGGAGCAGCGAGAGCACCAGCGTCTGCTTCTGCCCGAACCGGTCGCCCAGCCAGCCCATCAGCGGCATCGCCACCGCGAGCGTGAGCACGAACGCGCTCACGCACAGCACCGAGGACGCCACGGAGGCGTCGAGGTCGCTCGCGATCGAGCGGAGCGGGACGTTGACGATGTTGTTGCACATGGTGCCCAGCACGGTCACCGCGAGGAGCGTGTAACGGACCAGGCGGCCAGGGGTGGCGACGCGTCCGGTCTCGCTCAACGATCCCCCTCCGGTGCGACTCGGACGGCGTTCGCCGTCCCCTCAATTGTCGCCCAGGATGGGGTCGAACCCCCACGGGCACGATGCACAACAACCTTGCGGCATGTTGGGCAGAGTGGACGTAGCGATGGTCACAACGCCCGGAGCAGGCTACTGAGCATTGCTAAGCCGTAGGAGACCGGGAGGCCTCATGAACGATCTCACCGCAGCACATTGGATCTACCTTCTCGGGGTCGTGGTGATCCTGGCGACGATGCTGACCCGCAAGAACATCATCGTGCCGGCCGTCACCTTCACCTTCCTGACCGCGCTCGTCTTCAGCAAGAGCATCGTCACCGGGCTGACCGCTGTTTTCAACGCCAGCCTGGTCGCGGCCCAGGAGCTGTTCAGCATCTTCCTGATCATCGCCCTGGTCACCGGCATGCTCGGCGCGCTACGAGCGCTCGGAGCCGACAAGAAGATGGTGGCGCCGTTCCGGCCGGTGATGCGCAACGGTCACCTGGCGTTCTGGACGCTCGCGGCGGTCACCTACATGATCTCCCTCTTCTTCTGGCCGACTCCGGCGGTGCCGCTGATCGGCGCGGTGCTGATCCCGGTCGCCATCGCCGCCGGGCTCCGTCCGATGGCGGTCGCGTTCACCATCGCCGTCGCCGGCCAGGGCATGGCGCTCTCCAGCGACTTCGTGATCCGGGTGGCCCCGGGGCTGTCCGCGACGGCCGCCGGCGCCGATCCCGACGTCGTCGCCAACCGGGCCATGGTGCTCTCCCTGATCACCGGCTTCCTGGCCCTCGGCATCGGCTACGCCCTGGAGATCCGCCGGATGAAGACCCCGTCGAAGGACCTGCTCGAGGAGTGGGAGACATCGACGGTCGGACCCACCGACGGCGACGTGGTCCTCGGTTCCGCGCCGACCATCGGGCACGGTGTCGCACTCCGCCGCGAGGCCGATGCCGCGGCGGCCGATCCCGAGGAGCGCCACGACTACGCGGGCTCCTCGATGCAGGAGGCCGAAGCCCGACCGGCGGCCGCGGGGGCACCCGTGGAAAGCGGGGCCGTCGCCGTTGCCGAGGTCGAGACCGAGGAGGAGACCAAGGTCGCTCCCTGGATCAGCAACGGGTTCGCGATCGCGGTCCCGCTGGCCTACCTCGCCCTGATCGTCTACCTGATCGTCGACGTGGCCACTTCGGGCACCGACGAGGGCCTGAAGGGTGGCGACGCCGCGGCGCTGGTCGGCGGCATCGCGGCGATGACGATCTTCCTGGCCTCGCTGGCCGAGGGACGGCGTACGTTCCTGGAGCGCTCCGCGGAGCACGTGGTCGACGGGCTGGTCTTCGCCTTCAAGGCGATGGGTGTCGTGCTGCCGATCGCCGGCTTCTTCTTCATCGGCAACAGTGCCTTCTCGGGTGAGATCCTGGGGATCCCGCCGAACGCGGACGGCACCCCGGCGGGCCCTGCGTTCCTGTTCGACCTGGTCCTCCATGGGGAGTCCCACCTGCCGCAGAACGCGTTCCTCACCGCCTTTGCCGTGCTCATCATCGGGATGATCGCGGGTCTCGAGGGATCCGGCTTCTCCGGGCTGCCGCTGACCGGCTCACTCGCCGGGACGCTCGGCCCGGCCACCGGCGTCGAGCCGGCGACCCTGGCCGCGATCGGCCAGATGGGCAACATCTGGTCCGGCGGCGGCACCCTGGTCGCCTGGAGCTCGCTGATCGCAGTCGCAGGCTTCGCGCGAGTCTCGGTGATCGAGCTGGCCCGCATGTGTTTCCTGCCCGTGGTGGCCGGACTGATCGTCTCGACGATCGCCGCGGTCGTCATCTTCGGCTAGCAAGGAGAACAGTCATGAACCAGGACCAGTCCGAACAGCAGTACTCGACGGCGGCCGACGAGCTCGAGAAGTCCGTCGCCCACTACCGGGAGGCCGCCCTGCACTCGGGGCGGGGCGAACACGTGCAGGCGGCGCACCACGCGCACATCGCCCGCGGGCACTTCCTCAATGCGCAGGCCAACGCGCACACCGCGGCGAAGTGGCACGCCGACCAGTTCAGCGACGCCGTGATGAAGGAGCACCCGGTCACCGCCTAGCTGCCGTCCGCCGGCGACACCGGCCGTTGTCAACCTCAGGGTTGACAACGGCCGTTGTCGTTGTCTACGTTTCTCCTCAACCATTCAGTTGAGCAAGGAGTGACGCAGTGGCCGACCAACTGTCCCGGGTCTTCCAGGCTCTCGCGGACCCGACCCGGCGCGACATGGTGGCCAGGCTGGCCACCGCCGACGCCACCGTCGGTGAGCTCGCGGCGCCGTACGACGTCAGCCTGCAGGCCGTCTCGAAGCACCTCAAGGTGCTCGAGGGGGCCGGGCTGGTGACCCGGTCGCGGGACGCCCAGCGTCGCCCCGTGCACCTCGAGGCGGAGGTGTTCGACCTGATGACCAAGTGGATCGAGCGGTACCAGCGGGAGGCCGAGGAGCGGTTCCAGAGGCTCGACGCCCTGCTGGCCCGGATGGACGACGAAGAGAACGACCAACCCCAGGACGAAGGAGCAGCATCATGAGCGCCACCACGAAGCAGACCGAGATCATCGTGCCCGAGGGGCTGCCGATCATCGAGCTCAAGCGAGAGTTCGACGCCCCGGTCGACCGGCTGTTCAAGGCGTGGGTCGACCCGGACCTGTTCGCCCAGTGGGTCGGGCCGCGGAGCATCGACACGCGCATCGACGAGTGGGACTGCCGTACCGGCGGCCGCTATCGGTACGCGTCCCTGCGCGGGGACGAGGAGTACGGCTTCTACGGGTCCTTCCACGAGGTGCGGGAGAACGAGCGGATCGTGCAGACGTTCACGTTCGACGGTGCGCCGGACGGCGTGGCTCTGGAGATCATGACGCTCGAGTCGCTGCCCGACGGCCGGTCACGGATCCACTCGGTCTCGATCGGCGAGTCGGTCGAGGGTCGCGATGCCATGGTGGCGTCGGGGATGACGACCGGCATCATCGAGGGCTTCGAGAAGCTCGACGAGCTGCTGGCCCGATGACCCCGGTCGAGGAGCACCGCCGGGTCGCCGGCGTCTTCACCGATCGGGTGCTCGGTACGACGGACTGGGACGCGCCGGCGCCGGTCGAGGGCTGGCAGGCCCGCGACGTGGTCCGGCACCTGGTCGAGTGGTTCCCGTCGTTCCTGGAGAGCGGCGCCGGTGTCGAGCTGGAGCGGGGGCCGTCGGTCGACGAGGACCCGGTGGCGGCCTGGCAGGTGCACTCGGACGCCGTACAACGGCTGCTCGACGACCCCAAGACGGCGTCCAAGGTGCTCACCAACCCGCACATCGGCGAGGTGCCGCTGGACGAGGCGGTCGACCGGTTCTACACCAGCGACGTGTTCATGCACACCTGGGACCTGGCGCGGGCGACCGGCCAGGACGAGACGCTCGACGCCGACAAGTGCGCGGAGCTGCTCGCTGGCATGGAGCCGATCGAGGACGTGCTCCGCGCCAGCGGTCAGTACGGGCCGCGGGTGGAGGTGCCCGAGGGCGCCGACGTACAGACGCGCATGCTCGGATTCATCGGGAGGAACCCGTTGTCCGTAGGGTGACGGGCATGAAGGTTCTGGTCACCGGCGGCGCCGGATACATCGGATCGACGACGGCGAAGGCGCTCGAGCAGGCCGGGCACACCCCGGTCATCCTCGACTCGCTGCTCAGCGGGCCCAAGGTCTTCGTCCGCGACCGGATCTTCTACGAAGGCGACATCGCCGACCGCGGGCTGGTGCAGCGGATCGCCGAGGAGCACCCCGACATCGACGCGACGATCCACATGGCCGCGCGGATCGTGGTGCCCGAGTCCGTGGACCTGCCCTACGAGTACTACCGCGACAACGTCGCCAAGTCGCTCGAGCTGTTCGACGAGCTCAACAACGTCGGGCTGAGCCGGGTGCTGTTCTCCAGCTCCGCGAGCCTCTACGCCACCAAGGACGGCTTCGAGGTCGACGAGTCCGACCCGCTCGACCCACCGTCGCCGTACGCCCGGACCAAGCGGATGATGGAGCAGGTCCTCGAGGACATGGCGGCCGCGACGAGTCTGCGGGCGATCGTGCTGCGCTACTTCAACCCGATCGGCTCCGACCCCGACCTCGAGTCCGGCATCTACGTCCGCGAGCCCACGCACGTGCTGGGTCAGCTGGTGATGGCCGCGCGCGGGCAGAAGGAGTCGTTCACGATCACCGGCACCGAGCACCCCACCCGCGACGGCACCGGCATCCGCGACTACATCCACGTGTGGGACCTGGCCCGCGCCCACGTGCGCGCCGTCGAGCGGTTCGACGACGTACTGGCCGCGGTCGACGCCCCGAGCACGATCATCAACGTCGGCACCGGTGCCGGGGTCACCGTGCGTGAGCTGGTGGCCTCCTTCGAGCGGGTCTTCGGGCGTGAGGTGCCGATCACCGAGGCGCCGCCGCGCCCGGGCGACAGCGTCGGCTCGTTCGCCAACGTGGACCGGTCCGCCGAGCTGCTCGACTGGCGCACCGAGCTGACCATCGACGATGCGATCGCCTCGGCGCTTGCCTGGGGCGACAAGCGCCAGGAGATCCTGGGGTACGAGTGACGCGACTTCTCGGGGCTCTGCTCGCCGCCGTCCTCGTGATCGGGGGCGCGACCACGGCGAGCGCGGAGCCGGAGCGGTACGCCGACCCGGACCACGCGGACGCCGCAGGGACGGGCGCTGGTCCGCTGGCCGGGCGGGTGATCGTGATCGATCCCGGCCACCAGCTGGGCAACTCGCGCTTCCCGGCCAAGATCAATCGCCTGGTGCCGGCCGGCGGGTTCAAGAAGCCGTGCAACACCACCGGGACGTCGACGAACGGCGGCTATCCCGAGGCGACGTTCACCTGGCGGGTGGCCCAGAAGCTGCGGGCCCGCCTGGAGAGTCGCGGCGCCCGGGTGATCCTGACCCGTTCCTCCAACAGCCGTGACGAGTGGGGGCCGTGCGTCGACAAGCGCGGCCGGGCCGGCAACCGGATCGGCGCCGACCTGAAGATCAGCATCCACGGCGACGGCTCGTACGGCGGTGGCCCCGGCTTCCACGTCATCGCCCCGCCCAACCGCAAGCCGTGGACCCGCGACATCTACCGGCCCTCGCTGCGCGCCGCGAAGGTGGTCCGCGCCCGGCTCCGCGCGGCCGGCCTTCCGGTGGCGCACTACATCGCCGGCGGCGACGGCCTCGACATCCGCTCCGACCTCGGCACCCTCAACCTCTCCGACATCCCGACCGTGATGGTCGAGATGGGTAACATGCGCAGCCGCCTGGACGCCCGCCGGATGACGTCTCCTCGCGGCCAGCAGAACTACGCGCGCGCCCTCGCCGCCGCGACGTACCGCTTCCTCCGCTGACGATCTCGGAAGTGAGAATCCGGCTCAACCATGGGGGTTGTGGGCCACGAGCCGTTCACAGGTGCGGTGTTCGGAATGGTCGTCCACAGGGCGCGGCGGACCGTTCGAGGGTGTCGGTGGTGGCGGGTTGAATGGGGGTCATGGCAGCAGCATCGGTGCTCGAGTTCGAGGGTGACCCGCAGGTCGCTCTCCTCGATGCGGTGCGCGCTGAACGGGTCGCGCGGGATGCCGCGGAGGTGCGGATGCTCGAGGGTGTGGTCGCGTTCTGCGCCGCCCACCGGGTGGCAGAGGATGAGGCGGCGACGGTGGTGGAGCGGGGGCGCGACACCGGACTGGCGCTGGCCGGGCCGGGTGCGCCGTTTGTGTCGGAGTTCGCGATCGTCGAGCTCGCGTCCGCGCTCAGGATGACCATCGACGCGTGCCAGCGGCTGGTGGGGCAGGTGTTGGAGGTCCGGCACCGGCTGCGCCGGATCTGGGAACGCGTCGTGGACGGTGAGCTGGCGTGGTGGCGGGCCGCCCGGATCGCCCAGCACACCATCCTGCTGCCCCAGGCGGGTGCGGCCCAGGTGGACCGTCGGCTGGCGGCGGTGGCCCACAAGGTCGGGGTGGTGGCCACCGAGAAGCTCTGCCAGGAAGCCCTCGATCAGTTCGACCCCGACCAGGCCGAGGAGCGCCGCCGGGCCGCCGCGGAGTCACGCCGCGTGGATGTGCGGCTCGACCGGGCCGGCCGGCACGGCACCGTGGACGCGGACGCGGTGTTGGACACCGCCGACGCCCTCGATTTCGAGACCGCTGTCGCCCAGGCCGCCGAGAGCCTGGAAGCGGCGGCTCCACCGACACCCTCGACGTCCGCCGCTCCCAGGCGGTCGGGGTGATCGCCCGCCACTACCTCGGCGACCTGCTCAACGCCGACCACGGCGGTGCCGGGCCGCTGGTCAAACCGCGGCGGGTCGCCATCAACGTCCACCTGCGCGACCAGGACACCGGCCGCTGCGACACCACCCGCGCGCCGATCTCGGTGGAGCAGGTCAAGGGCTGGTGCACCCACCCCGACACCCAGGTGACCATCCGCCAAGTCATCGACCTCAACGAGCACATCCGGGTCGACGCCTACGAAGTCCCCGACCGACTCGACCACCAGGTCACCGAACGCGACGCCACCTGCGTCCACCCCTGGTGCACCCGACCCGCCACCTCCTGCGACGACGACCACTGCATCCCCTACGACCACGGTGGGCCAACCAGCTCCGACAACATCGCCCCCTTGTGCCGCCGACACCACCGCACCAAGACCCACCGCCGATGGCGCTACCGGTTCCTGCGACCAGGCCACTACCTGTGGACCAGCCCCGGCGGCCTGTCCTACTACCGCGACGGCACCGGCACCACCGACCTCGGACGACTCGCTCTCGATTGAGGACGCCTACGCTCGCGCACATGAAGGCGGCCAGCAGAACTACGCGCGCGCCCTCGCCGCCACGACGTGCCGCTTCCTGCGCTGACCCGTCACCAAGTTAGTGACGGGTCAGCGTTAGATTCGCGGCCATGCCCCTCGACCCCGGCATCGCCGCCCTGCTCGAGCTGATCGCGAACTCCGGCTACCCGCCGTTGTACGACGGGACGCCGGAGGCGGGGCGGGCGTCGTACCGCGTGATGACGTTCGACTGGGTGACGCCGGAGACCCGCGTCCCCGTCGGGAAGGTCGAGGAGCTCATGGCCGGGGGACGGCCGGCGCGGCGGTATCTGCCCGAGGGCGCAGGGCCGTGGCCGACGCTGGTGTACTTCCACGGCGGCGGTGTTGTCGGTCGACTACAGGCTGGCGCCCGAGCACCCGTTCCCGGCGGCGGCTGACGACCTGGACGACCTGGACGACTCTCGCCGTACGTCGGCGACCCGAAGGCCACGCCGCCGGCCCTCGTCGTCACCACCGAGTACGACCCGCTGCGCGACGAGGGCGAGGCCTACGCGGCCCGACTGCGCGAGGGCGGCGTCCAGGTGGACGCGAAGCGGTACGACGGACTCGTGCACGACTACCAGCACGTGGGCCCGATGAGCGAGGCGGCGAACGCCGCGTTGGCGGACACCGCGGCGCGGATCGGGAGGCTCCTGCACGGGTAGCCTCGGCGGCATGGACCTCAGCCTGAGTCAGGAGGAGCGTGAGATCCGGGACTGGGTCCGCACGTTCGTCACCAAGGAGATCGAGCCGCTCGAGCAGACCGTGCTGGAGCGGGAGCGCCACAACGAGCGCGGCATGACCATCGACGAGCTCCGTGATCTCCAGGCCAAGGCCCGCGAGTCGGGCTTCTTCGGCGTCCAGACCCCCGAGGAGCACGGCGGCATGGGCCTCGGCGCGGTGATGGCGGCGCTGATCGAGGTCGAGCTCGGCCGGTCGTTCGTGCAGTTCAAGTTCGGCGGCGAGGCCGACAACATCCTGTTCCACGCCAACGAGGAGCAGCGGGCGGCGTACCTCGTGCCGACGATCGAGGGCGAGAAGATCAGCTGTTTCGCGATCACCGAGCCCGGTGCCGGCTCGGACGCGCGCAACCTGCGCACCACCGCCGTACGCGATGGCGACGAGTGGGTGATCAACGGCGAGAAGACGTTCATCACCGGCGGCGACGTCGCCGACTTCTGCCTGGTGTTCGCGGTCACCGACAAGGAGAAGGGCGCCAACGGCGGAGTCACCTGCTTCCTGGCCGACCGGGAGGCCGGCTGGACCTCCGCGGAGATCCCGACCATGGGTCAGTGGGGCCCGGCGTCACTGTCCTTCCAGGACGTCCGGGTGCCGCACTCGGCGATCCTGGGCGAGGAAGGCCGCGGCTTCGAGCTCGCCATGAAGTGGATCGGCAAGGGCCGCTACCTGCTGCCGGCGAGGGCGCTCGGCGCCTGCGAGCGGCTGGTCGAGATGGGCATGGAGCACGCCCGCAACCGGGTCACGTTCGGTGCTCCGATCGCCGAGCGGCAGGCGATCCAGTGGATGATCGCCGACTCCGCGGTCGAGATCGAGGCGCTGCGCTGGCTGGTCCTCGACGCCGCCTGGCTCGTCGACCAGGGCGTCGACTCCCGGCAGGCGCAGTCGATGGCCAAGTTGTACGGCGGCGTCAAGGCCAACGAGATCGTGGACCGGGTGCTCCAGATGCACGGCGGCATGGGTTATACCCGAGAGCTACCCGTCGAGCGGTGGTACCGCGAGCTCCGGGTGCTGCGGATCTACGAGGGCACCGACGAGATCCAGCGCCGCACCATCGCCCGCAACCTGCTGGCCGGGCACGCGAGCGTCCGCGGCCACCTCGGCTAGATCGAGAGCGCCGCCATCGCGGCGAGTACGGCGCGCACGTGCGCGACCTCGTGGGTGCGGAACAGGTGGGTGCCGCCGAGTGAGGCCAGCACCGCGAAGAACCCCTCGGCCTTGCGGAACTCGTCCTCGAAGAGGTCGAACGCGTGGGGCAGTGCGTTGCACACCGGCACGCCCAGCGTCCGCAGCCGGAACGAGTGAGCGAGCACCCGGGCCTGGTGCCGCGCCCTGGTGAGCGGGTCGGTCAGGTTGTCGTAGTAGAAGCCCGTGCCCGGGTCGATGATCACGTCCTCGACGCCGAGCCGCCGGGCCTGCTCGAGTCGCTCGCCGAAGTGATCGACCAGCGCCGGGATCGGGTCGGCGTCCAGGTCGAGCCGGGCGACCTCACGGACGTTGGCGAGCTCGCAGAAGCACATCACGACCGCGGCGTCGTACTCCGCAGCGAGTGAGAGCATCTCCTCCTCTTGCTCCCGGCCGGTCATGTTGAGCACCCGCGCGCCGGACTTCAGGCACGCCTCGACGACGCTCGGCTCGTAGGTCTCGACGGACACGACGGTCTCGACGGCGATCTCGGTCACCACCGGCACCAGCCGGGCGATCTGCTCGTCGGCGCCGACCCGCGTGGCCCTGGCGGTGCTCGACTCGGCGCCGATGTCGACGACATCGGCGCCCTGGGCGATCTGCACTCTCGCCTTGCGGATCGCGGCCTTGGTCGAGACCGCGACGCTCTCGCGGTACGTCGAGTCGCGCGACAGGTTGAGGGTGCCCATGATCACCGGCGCGTCGTCGCTCACGACCAAGTCGCCGATCTGCGCGGGCGTCACGGGCAGGCCGGCGTCCACGGCGTACGTCGCGTGCAGCGCGGCGAGGTCAGCGAGAGAGAGCACCGGTCAAGTCTAGGTGGACCGGGGTTGGCACCATGGACCGCGTGACCTCGCTCCCACAGCTCTCCGACCTCGACGACCAGGCGCTGCACGCGCACTACGCGCCGCTCCGGGTGCCGTGGTTCCGGCTCAACTTCGTGGCCACCACCGACGGCGCCGCGCAGGGTCCGGATGGGCTGAGCGGCACCATCAACAACGCCGCCGACAACAGGGTCTTCCACGCGCTCCGGGACGTCTCGGACGTCATCCTCGTGGGCGCCGGCACCGCGCGGGCCGAGCACTACCGGCCCAACCCGAAGCCGATGGTCGTGGTGTCGCGCTCCGGCGAGATCCCGCCGTCGCTGCGGGAGCGCAAGGGCGGCGACCTGCTGATGGCCACCTGCGGCCAGGCGCCGCACCTCGAGGAGACCAGGTCGCGCCTGGGGGCCGACAACGTGCTGATCCTCGGCGAGTACGGCCCCGACCTCGCCACGCTCCGTCGCGAGCTGGTGGCCCGCGGCTTCCGGGACATGCTCTGCGAGGGCGGCCCGCACCTCACCCGCGACCTGCTCGCCAGCGGCGTGGTCGACGAGCTGTGCCTCACCACGGTCCCGCGCCTGATCGCGGCCCAGCATCTCCGGATCGCGGCCGGCCCCCCGATCGACGTCGGGCTCAAGCTGCACGCGCTGCTCGAGGACGACGGCACCCTGCTGGCGCGCTACGTCATACCTGCTCATTAGACCCCTAGGCAGGGCGGCGACCCCCGGCCTAGGGTTCTCCCACCGCTCCCACCTCTCGCACGCGCCAGATGGAGACCCATGTCGCGAACCGCTCGTCTCGTCGCCGCAGCCATCCTGGCCGCCGCCGTACTGCCCGCTGTCGGCGGAGGCACGACGGGAGCGACAGCCGCGGATCCGATGTACCGCCCGCTCTCGAACTTCAAGCCCAGCGGCGACAAGGTCAGGATCGAGCCCGAGGCGTACTCCGCGGTGCGCGTCGACGTGGGCCGGGCCCGGGCCGAGCTGAGCGAGGCGCCGAGGGCCGGCGCCCGCTCCGGCATGGTCTTCTCGGTGCCGACGCCCAGCGGCGACACGGAGCGGTTCACCGTGCGGAGCACCCGCACGATGGCGTCGAAGCTCGCCGCCGCCCACCCCGAGATCGCGACGTACGCCGGTCGCTCGCTGGAGCACTCGGACACGACGATCGCGCTCGACATCACTCCGATGGGGATGCACGCCGCGGTGCGCGGGCCGCAGGGTCAGCGCGCCTGGTACGTCGACCCTGCCTACGATCGCCGCGGCACCAGCGTGCACCTGAGCTACTACGGCGGGGCCATCCCGCGCGCCGAGGACGCGTTCGTCGAGCGCGAGGCGCCCGAGATCCGCCAGGCGATGCGCGATCGACAGCAACAGCAGGCTCCTGGCGCCGAGGTGACCCAGAAGGTCTACCGGCTCGCGTTCGCGACCGACCCGAGCTACGCGGAGTACTTCGGCACCGCCAACGTGCTCGCCGAGAAGGTCACCCTGATCAACCGGGTCAACCAGATCTACAACGACGACCTCGCCATCAAGATGGTCCTGATCGACGAGACCGACGACCTCAACTTCGACAGCGAGGCCGAGGCCACCGGCCCGAACGGCCCGTGCGGCGCGCACCCCTGCTACGACCCGGCAGTGGGCGACACCGCGGGTCACCTCGACACCTGCGACGTCGGGACCCTGGGTCGGAACCGGATCGTGCTCGGTCAGATCGTCGGTGCCGCCAACTACGACGTCGGCCACATCGGGCTCGGCGTCGACGGCGGTGGCATCGCCTACCTCGGCGTCGTCGGCTGGGACTACAAGGGCGGTGGCTGCACCGGCCTCCCCGAGCCTAAGGGCGACTTCTTCGCGATCGACTACGTCGCGCACGAGCTCGGTCACCAGTACTCCGGCAACCACACCTACTTCGCGTGTGGGGGCGACAGCAACGGACCGACCGGCGTCGAGCCGGGTTCCGGTGTGACGGTGATGGCGTACGCCGGCATCTGCGGGGCCGACAACCTGCAGCCGCACTCGGACCCGTACTTCTCGGCGGCCACCGTCGACGAGGTCAACGCCTACACCAACAACCCGACGCTCCCGGTGGTCGAGGTGCAGACGGTGTCCCTGATTGGGTTCGGTCCGACCGACACGCTCACGCTCACCTACGACGGCGACAGCATGCCGATCACCTGGGAGAACTACACCGCGGCCAACGTGGAGGACGTCGTCGAGGACCTCACCGGCGAGGACGTCTCCATCGCCGACTGGGGTTACGACCCGTTCTTCGATTTCCCGTCCTCGCCACCGGACCCGGCCGATTTCGACGCCACCGGCTTCCAGGTGATCTTCGCCCCGACGCCCTTCCCGGACGACCCGAGCATCGGGGCCACCGAGGACTTCGACTCCCTGAGCGTCTCGGGCGTCGGAGTGAGCGGCTTCGTGGGGGAGACCGCGCAGGGCGGTACGGCCGCCAACGGGGGCGACGAGCAGATCGCCACCGGCAACCACGCCCCGATCGCGAAGGCACCGGCCAACAAGACGCTGCCGATCCGGACGCCGTTCACGCTGAAGGGCTCCGGCAAGGACTCCGACGGCCAGCCGCTGACCTACCTGTGGGAGCAGACCGACTGGGCCAACGGGGCCATCGACCTGGTGTCCAACAACAAGACCGCGGGGCCGTTGTTCCGGGTCTTCGGCAAGGCGGCACAGGTGACCGACGAAGGCACGCTGCAGTCGCCGTCGCCCGGCGAGAACCTCGCCGACGGCAGCACGTCGCGCACGTTCCCCGACATGGCCCAGATCTTGAACGGCAACACCAACGCCAATACCGGCAAGTGCCCGAAGGTCGGTGGCGGTGACGACCCGGTCCCGCTGAACTTGGTGAACTGCTACTCGGAGTTCCTGCCGATCAATACCTACAAGGGCACGCCGGGCAAGGACCGGGCGATGCACTTCCGGATCTCCGCCCGCGACGGCTTCGAGGACGGCGGTGGTCTCGGCCACGACCAGGTCACCCTCAGGATCGCGCCGAACGCCGGCCCGTTCCTGGTGACGTCCTTCGCCAAGGGCGGGGTCGCCAAGGCCGGGAAGGACAAGGTCATCGAGTGGAAGGTCAACAACACCAAGAGGCTCGCCAAGCGGGTCCGCATCCTCCTCTCGACCGACGGCGGCAAGACCTGGACGAAGACGCTCACCACGGCGACGCCCAACGACGGCAAGGCGAAGGTGCGGATCCCGAAGCTGAAGACCAAGCAGGCGCGGATCATGATCGCCGCCAACGGCAACTACTTCTTCGACGTCAACGACAAGGCGTTCAAGATCAGGTAGCCGGCAGCCATCAGTTGGCTGCGGTCGCACAATTGGTGTCATGAGCCTGCAACGCGACGTTGATCGTCCAGCGACCTGGGCGCAGGCCGCGGTCGGCAGCATCGCCTTCGTCGTACTGCTGTGGGTGATCGAGATCGTGGACGCCTCGAGGGGCAACGACCTCGACCAGTACGGCGTCCAGCCGCGCGAGTCCGAGGGCCTGCTGGGCATCCTGTTCGCGCCGGTGCTGCACGGCGGCTGGGGACACCTGTCGGCGAACACCGTGCCCGCCCTGCTGCTCGGCTTCCTGGTGCTGGTCTCCGGCATCGCCCGGGGCCTGCTGGTGACCGCGGTCATCTGGGTCGTGGGCGGGGTCGGCGTCTGGCTGGTGGCGCCGTCGAACACCGTGCACCTCGGAGCCTCGGTGCTGATCTTCGGCTGGCTCGTCTACCTGATGATCCGCGGCATCTTCACCCGACGGGTCGGCGAGATCATCCTCGGGATGGTGCTCTTCTTCATGTACGGCGGCCTGTTGTTCGGCGTGCTGCCCGGTCAGCCGGGCAT
Organism: uncultured Actinomycetota bacterium; assembly: GCA_963779635.1. Classification (GTDB taxonomy): domain Bacteria; phylum Actinomycetota; class Actinomycetes; order Propionibacteriales; family Nocardioidaceae; genus Nocardioides. The sequence goes on from CAVZZC010000005.1 coordinate 24,369, forward strand.
CTCCTGGCAGGGGCACCTGTTCGGCGCGATCGGCGGGGCGCTCGCCGCCTGGATGGTCAGCGAGCGAACGGAGAGGGCCAGTGTGATCTGATCCCTCGCGAGGTCAGGCGCTCGCGCGCCGGACCAGCGACGGGGGGAAGATCACCCGCATCGCCCGCATCCGGCCCTCTCCGTCCATCTGCTCAAGGAGCAGTCTGGTGGCTTGCTCCGCCATCTCGCCGATCGGGTTGCGCACCGTCGTCAGCGGCGGGGTGGTCCGCTCGGCGATGCCGAGGTCGTCGTATCCGACGACGGCGACGTCGTCGGGCACTCGGCGGCCGGCTGCCTGCAGCACCCGCAGCGCACCGGCGGCCATCAGGTCCGAGGCGCAGACCAGCCCGTCGATGTCGGGGTGCTGCTCGAGCAGGTCGGCCGCTGCTGCCTCGCCGCCGGCCTCGGTGAAGTCGCCGTACGCGACCGCGTCCGGTGCGATGCCGGCGTCGCGCATCGCTGCCCGCCAGCCGTCCAGTCGGTCCACGCCGGCGGTCATGTCCGACGGACCGGCGATCGTGCCGATCCGTTTGCAGCCGCGGTTCATCAGCACCCGGGTCGCCTCGCGCTCGCCGGCGACGTTGTCGGTGTCGACGTACGCGACCTTGTCGGCGCTGGTCCACGGACGGCCCACGAACGCACATGGCAGGTCGAGCGCGGCCAGGTGGTCGGCGAGGTTGTCGCTGCGGTGGTGGGACACCACGAGCGCGCCGTCGATGTGCCGGTTGCGCAGGTAGCGCAGCATCCGCTGCTCCTGCTCGCCGGGACGCGCGAGCAACAGCACCAGCTGCAGGTCGCGCTCCGCCAGCACCCGGCTCACACCACGCAGGGTGTGCGCGAAGAAGGGGTCGGTGAACAGCCGGTCGTCCGGCTCCGGCACGACCAGCGCCACCGAGTCGGTACGCCGGGTCACCAGGCTCCGGGCCGCGGGGTTCGGTGCGTACCCGAGCGTGCGCACCGCGGCGTCGACCGCGTCCCTGGCCTTCTGGCTGACCCGGTTGTGGCCGTTGATCGCCCGGGACGCGGTGGCCCGCGAGACGCCGGCCAGCCGGGCGACCTCGTCGAGCGTGGGAGACCCGCCCGGGCCGCTGGCTGAGTCGGTCACCCGGCTCACGCTAGCCACCCCTCCGCGTCGTCAGCGGGGAGCACCCCGGTCGCCGCGACCGCCGCGTAGTACTGCGCGCTGGTCTTGGGGATGCGCCGCTGGGTCTCGTAGTCGACGTACACGATCCCGAACCGTTGGCCGTAGCCGTAGGCCCACTCGAAGTTGTCGAGGAGCGACCACTGGTAGAAGCCGCGCACGTCGACGCCGGCCCGGATCGCGGCGTGTACGGCGCGCAGGTGGGCCTCGACGTAGGCACGCCGCTCGGGGTCGTCGACCCGCCCGTCGACCACCGCGTCGGCGTACGCGGCGCCGTTCTCGGTGACGTACATCGGCGGCGGGTCGTACTCCTCGTGGAGCCGCACCAGCAGCCGGGTCAGCCCCTCCGGCTGCACCTCCCAGCCGAGCCCGGTCAACGGCAGTCCGCGCCGCGGGAACTCGATCGTCGCCTCACCTGGGTACGGCGACCCCACGGCGCGCCCGGGGTGCCGGACGTCGTCGACGGGGTGCGGGTGCGGACGTCCCGAGACCGCGTCGCCGTGGTAGTAGTTCACGCCGAGCACGTCGATCGGTGCGCCGATCGTCGCCAGGTCGCCGGGCTGGATCGCGTCCTGCCAGGGCTTTTCCGCGAACGTCAGGTCGGCGGTGTTCTCGAGGACGTCGGAGGGGTAGCGGCGCCGCAGCACCGCGTCCAGGAACAGCCGGTTGAACAGCCCGTCGACGCGGCGCGCCGCGTCCCGGTCGGCCGGGTCCTCCGGGTCGTGAGGATCGGCGACGGTGAGGTTGAGGGTGACCCCGAGATCGGCCTGCGCTCCCTGCGCACGCAGTGCGCGCACGGCCAGCCCGTGGCCGAGCAGCAGGTGGTGGGCGGCCACCAGTCCGGCGGCGCCCTCCTGTCGGCCGGGTGCGTGCTGGCCGCCGGTGTAGCCGAGGAACGCCGAGCACCACGGCTCGTTGAGGGTGGTGATCGTCGGCACCCGGTCGCCCACGGCGTCGTAGACGGTCTGGGCGAAGTCGACGAACCGGTGCGCGGTGTCGCGGTTGGTCCACCCGCCGGCGTCCTCGAGAGCCTGCGGCAGGTCCCAGTGGTAGAGCGTCAGCCAGGGCCGGATGTCGGCGGCCAGCAGCTCGTCGACCAAGCGGCGGTAGAAGTCCAGGCCGGCCTCGTTGACCGCGCCGCCGTCCGGGCGCACGCGTGGCCAGGCGACCGAGAACCGGTAAGAGTCCAGCCCGAGCTCCTTCATCAGCGCGACGTCCTCGGGCATCCGCCGGTAGTGGTCGCAGGCGACGTCACCGGTGTCGCCGTCCACGACGGCGCCGGGGACCCGCGAGAAGGTGTCCCAGATCGAGGGGGTGCGGCCGTCGACGGCGACCGCGCCCTCGATCTGGTACGCCGCGGTGGCGGCGCCCCAGACGAAGTCATCCGGGAAGCGCAGGTCGCCGGTGGCGGCTTCCGACGTGGTGCTCTCGAGCTGTGTCATCCCTTGACGGCTCCTTGCATGATGCCGGAGACGAGCTGCCGGCCGGCGACGATGAACAGGACGAGGAGCGGGACCGTGGCCAGGGTCGCTCCGGTGAGCACCAGGCTGTAGTCCTTGAAGAAGCCGCTCTGCAGCTGGTTGAGCGCGACCTGGATGGTGGGGTTGTCCGACGGCAGCGCGATCAGCGGCCAGAAGAAGTCGGTCCACACCATCATGAACGTGAACAGCCACAGGATCGCCGCGGCCGGGCGCGCCGCGGGGACCGCGACGGTCCAGAACGTGCGGAACATCGAGCAGCCGTCCATCCGCGCGGCCTCGATCAGCTCGTCGGGCACGGCAGTGAGGAGGTACTGCCTCATGAAGAAGACCCCGAACGCGGTGACCACCCACGGCAGGATGACCGCCCAGATGCTGCCGACCCAGCCGAGCTTGGCCATCACCACGAACATCGGCACCACGCCGAGCTGGGTCGGCACCGCCATGGTCGCGATGATGAACGCCATCAGGACGGCGTTGCCGCGGAACCGGAGCTTGGCGAACGCGTAGCCGGCCAGCGTGGAGAAGCACACCACCGAGGTCGCTGTGACCGTCGAGACGAGCACGCTGTTGCCCAGCGCCTTCCAGAACGGCACCGTGTCGAACACCCGCTGGGCGTTGTCGAGGAAGTGCCCGCCGGGCAGCAGCGGCGGAGTGCCCTGCGCGGCGATCGCGGCGGTGTGTGAGCCGAGCAGGAAGGACCAGTAGAACGGCGCGGCCGACCCGAGCACGAACGCGATCAGCAGTCCATAGACGACGAACCCCGGCCGGCGGCTCATCGGTTGTCCCCTCGGGCGAAGCGGCGGGTAGCCAGGAAGTTCGCCAGCGCGAAGACGACGATGATGAGGAACAGCAGCCAGGCGGTGGCCGACGCCTGGCCGAGGTCACGGCCGCGGCCCCAGCCGTAGTTGTAGATCAGCATCGTCATCGTCGTCCACTGGTGGTTGGGGCCGCCTTCGCGGGTGGCGGTGATGTCGTCGAAGATCCGCGGCTCCGCGAAGATCTGCAGACCGCCGATGGTCGAGGTGATGACGACGAAGATCATGGTCGGCTTGATCATCGGCAGGGTCACGGAGATGAACTGCCGGACCCGGCCCGCACCGTCCATCGCAGCGGACTCGTAGAGGTCGCGCGGCACCGCCTGCATCGCAGCCAGGAAGATCAGGGCGTTGTAGCCGGTCCACCGCCAGTTGACCATCGTCGCAATCGCGACGTGGCTGGCGAACCGGTCGGTGTGCCAGTCGATGGGCCCGACGCCGATGACGCCGAGCAGGTCGTTGACCAGGCCGTACTCGTCGCCGAACAGGTTGCCGAAGATGATCGCGACGGCTACCGGTGCGACCACGAACGGCAGCAGCACGCTCATCCGCCACAGCGTGCGGCCCCGGAGCCGGGTGTCCAGCAACCCCGCCAGGATCAGCGCGATGATCACCTGCGGCACCGAGGACAGCAGGAAGATGCTGAACGTGTTGACCAGCGCCTTGACGAAGGTCGGGTCCTCCAGGACCGACTGGTAGTTGTCCAGGCCGATGAACTCGCCCTTGCCCGACAGCAGACCCCAGTCGAAGACCGAGACATAGGCCGTGTAGGCGAGAGGGAACATGCCGATCAGGAGGAACAGCACGAAGAACGGCGAGATGTAGAGGTACGGCGACAGCCGCACGTCCCACCGTGACATCCGCTGCCGCCGGGTGAGACGGGTGCCGGCGGACCGCTTCCGGACGCGACGGCCTTCCGGGGGCACCGCGGTGGCGGTGTCCCCGGAAGGCACGTCGACGTCGTGGGTCATCGGGTCGCAGGTGTCCGGGTCAGGACAGCGACTCGACGTCGGACACGAACGTCTCCCACGACTCCTCTGGAGTCGCGGAGCCGTCGTCCACCCGGAGCAGGGCGTTCTGGAACGCCTGCAGGATGTCGGAGTACTTCGCGCCCTTGAACGGCTGCACGGTGATCGCCAAGGCGCGGTTGGACAGGATCTCTCCGGTCGGCGCCTCGTTGAAGAACGCGTTGGTCGTCCCGAGCAGCTCCGGCGCCTCGAGCGCGTCGACCTGGCTCGGGAACGTGCCCTTGGCCGCGAACGCCTTCAGCTGCTGCTCCGGTGCGGTGATCCAGGCCGCGAACTCCTTGGCCTCATCGGGGTGCTCCGACTGCGTCGGGACGGTGAGGTAGGAACCGCCCCAGTTGCCGCCACCGCCGGGGAACGCGTCGGCGATGTCCCAGCCCTCGACGCCCTCCGCGTTGCCCTCGATGACGCCGAGCATCCAGCCCGGGCACGGCATCGTCGCGAAGCCGTCGTTCTGGAAGGCGGCCACCCAGTCGTCGCTCCATTGGGCGTTGGTCGTGGACAGACCCTTCTCGATGTTGCTCGTGATCGTGGCGTAGAGCTCCTGGAGCTCGGGGTTCTCGACGTTCACGGTGCCGTCGGACTCCTCGAAGGGGAACTCGACCTGGTTGAGCATCGCCTGGGCGAGACCGCCGGTGGAGTCGTACCACGCGGTGTCGGGCATCGCCGCGACGAACTCCTCGCCCAGGGCGAAATAGTCGTCCCACGTGCCCATCAGGGCGGCGACCTCGGCGCGGTCGGTGGGCAGGCCGGCCTTCTTCAACAGGTCGGAGCGGTAACAGATCCCCTCCGGGCCGGCGTCGGTCGGGTAGCCGATCATCTGGCCGTCGGAGTTGGTGCCGCCCTCGGCCTTGAAGTCCAGCCACCGGCCGTCGAGCTCGGAGTCGGTCAGGTCGACGAAGGCGTCGGACTCGGCCAGGATCGCCGGCATCGCGTCACCCTCGATCGCCTCGATGTCGGAGAGGCCGGAGTTGGCGGCCAGCTTCGTGTAGAGGTTCTCCTTGGCCTCGTCCCAGGTGCCGAGCTTCTTCTGCTTCACCTGGATGTCGGGGTTGTCGGCGTTCCACTCCTCGATGAGTTCTTCGTAGCCGAACTCGTTGAAGGTGGCGATGGTCAGCTCGACGGGGCCGTCGGCCTCGTCGGAGTCGTCGCCGCATGCGCTCAGGACGGCCAGGCCCAGGGCGCTCGCGGCGCCGAGTGCGAGTAGCCGACGGAGGCGACCCGGACGCCTGCGCCGCCCGGGGGCCGTGGGGCGGGGTGTGTGCTGCACGGTGTTGCTCCTGCCACTAGGTGCTGGTCCTCCCGGGCCGGGCGGTCCGGGCGATGAAACGCTGGTGAGAGCGCTTCCACAATGCGGGCCTTTGAAAGATGACACGCGTCACACTGTGTGTCAAGGCGCGCCTGGATTGCGGATCGGCTACGACCGCGAAGTGTGAGAGCGCTTCCACTAGACGTGGCCATGTGGACGTCGTACGGTGACGTCCACCCCCACGATCGAAGGGACGGCCCACATGGCTGTGGTGACCTACGACCATGCCGAGCGCACCTACCCGGGCGCCTCCGAGCCGGCCGTGAAAGGGCTGGACCTCGAGATCGGCGATGGCGAGTTCATGGTGCTGGTCGGGCCGTCGGGCTGCGGCAAGTCGACCTCCCTGCGGATGCTGGCCGGACTCGAGGAGGTCAACTCGGGCTCCATCCGGATCGACGAGCGCGACGTGACCCAGCTGCCGCCCAAGGACCGCGACATCGCGATGGTGTTCCAGAACTACGCGCTCTACCCGCACATGACGGTCGGGGAGAACATGGCCTTCGCGCTGCGGATGGCCAAGATGCCCAGGGCCGAGCGCCGGCAGCGGGTGCAGGACGCCGCGACCATCCTCGACCTCACCGAGCTCCTCGACCGGAAGCCGAAGGCGCTCTCCGGAGGCCAGAGGCAGCGGGTCGCGATGGGGCGTGCGATCGTCCGCCAACCGCAGGTCTTCTGCATGGACGAGCCGCTGTCGAACCTCGACGCCAAGCTCCGGGTCGCCACCCGCACCCAGATCGCCGCACTGCAGCAACGGCTCGGCGTCACCACCGTCTACGTCACCCACGACCAGGTCGAGGCGATGACCATGGGTGACCGGGTCGCGGTGCTGAACGACGGCTTCCTGCTGCAGGTGGACACCCCGCTGGCGCTCTACGACCGGCCGAAGAACCTGTTCGTCGCCGGCTTCATCGGTTCGCCCGCGATGAACCTCCTCGACGGCACCACCCCCGGCGACGGCACCGCCGAGGTCGACGGCTTCGAGTTCCTGATCGACCGCACGGCGGCAGCGGCGTCCACCGGCAAGGTCACGCTCGGCGTACGACCCGAGTCGTGGCAGATCGCCGGAGAGGGGGAGCCCGGCTACCCGGTCAAGGTCGCGGTCGTCGAGGAGCTCGGCGCCGACTCCTACCTCTACGGCACCCCGCGCGACGCCGCCCTCGACCTCGAGGGTGGAGTGATCCGGCAGGTGATCGCCCGGGTGCCCGGCCGCGGGACCCTCGAGCGGGGCCAGGTCGTGCACCTGCGGGCGCGCCCCGAGGACGTGCACGTCTTCGACACCGTCACCGGCGACCGCCTCACTCGCTGAACATGGCAGGAAGTCAATTGCCTGCGGCAGTCAGGTAATTTAGACTGGAGCGATGGCACGGGTTGAGAACCTTCTCGGAGCGCTTTCGATCACCATGGCCGACCGGTTTCGCGACGTCGGCGCGGCGTACCGGATGTCGGCCTCGGAGCAGGCCTCCCTGGTCACGCTGCTGGCTCATCCGGACCGGCCGGTCTCGTGGCTGGGTGAGGTGCTGGGCCTGACCAGCTCGGGGGTGACCCGGCTGGTGGACCGGCTGGTCGCCCGGGGCTGGGTGACCCGCACACCGGGCACGGACGCGCGGCACCGACGGCTGCGACTCACCTCCTCGGGCACGAAGCGGGCGCGGTCCCTCAACCGGGACCGGGAGGCGGTCCTGGCCGATGCGGTCGCCGGTCTGACGGACGCGGACCGCGCAGACCTGGAGCGTGTGCTCGACACCGTGGTCGGAGCTCTCCACGAGGACTTCATGGCGACCGTGCACACCTGCAGGTTGTGCGATCGCACGGTCTGTCGCTCCAGCGGACTCCCGTGCCCCCTCGATCACACGGTGCCGACCGATGTCTGACCAGGCGACCGCTGTGACGCGGACCTCCCGCACCGTGCTCCCCGGGGTGGCGATGATCGCCGTCACCTTCGGGCTGGCGCGGTACGGCTACGGGCTGCTGCTCCCGGAGATGCGCGCGGAGTTCAGGATGGGCGCGGACGCGGCCGGGTTCATCTCCTCGGGTGCCTACTTCTCCTACCTCGTCGCGAACGCCGGCGTGGTGTGGGTGACCGCGCGGTACGGCGCGCGCGTGGCCATCGGGCTCGCCGCGGCCCTGGCGGCGGGCGGGATGGCGGTGATCGCCGGGGCGGCGTCGGTGCCGGCGCTGGCCGTCGGGGTGATCGTGGCCGGCGCGGCGGCCGGGCTCGCCTATCCGCCGTACGCCGACCTGGTCAATCGGCAGGTCGCGGAGCAGAAGCGGGACGCCGCCTGGTCGACGATCAGCTCGGGCACCGGGTGGGGCGTGGCGGTGGCCGGGCCGATCGCGGTGGTGGCGGGGGACCAGTGGCGGGCGGCCTGGGCCGGCTTCGTGGTCCTGGCCGTGCTGGCGGGCGTGCTGGCGGTCCGGCTCGCCCCCGCGCCCGCCCACGAACAACGACACCTGACCCGGCCCCAGCTCAGCTGGACCTGGTTCTTCTGCCCGCGGTCCCGCCCGCTGCTGTGCTCGGCGGTGATCGTCGGGATGACCAGCTCGGTGTGGTGGGCGTTCGGCGTCGACGCGATGCGCGCCGGCGGGGTGGACGCGACCTCTGCCCGTGTCGTGTACGCCGCGTGCGGGGTCGCCAGCGTGCTCGCGTCGTTCAGCGGAGCGGCGTACGACCGGCTCGGCCTGCGCAACGGCTACCTGCTCACCTGCGGGCTGCTCGCCGGGTCGCTCGCGGTCTTCGGTCTCGCGACCGAGCGGGTGTCCGCGGCGCTGCTGGGCGCGGTGGCGTTCGGCGTCTTCTACTGCGCGATCATCGCCGCCCAGGGCATCTGGAGCTCGCGGGTCTTCCCCACCCACCCGGCGGCCGGCCTGGCCGCGGTCAACACCGCGCTCACCGTCGGCACCCTGCTCGGCCCGACGCTCGCCGGCGTCGCGCTCGAGCAGCTCGGCTACGGCCGGACCCTCATCGGCGCCGCTCTGCTCACGGTCCTCGCGCTACCGTTCTGCCCGCCGAGTCCGCGGAAGGCGGAGGAGCTCGCCGCGCACGAGTGCACGGCTGCTCCCGGGCGGGACTAGCGGGCCTTGCGGGCCCGGGACGCCATCTTGGCGCGCTCGTTCTGGTCGAGCGCGACCTTGCGCAGCCGCACCGTCTCCGGGGTGACCTCGACACACTCGTCCTCGCGACAGAACTCCAGGCACTGCTCGAGCGACAGCTTGCGCGGGGGGATCAGCTTCTCGAAGCTGTCCGAGGTGGAGGAGCGGATGTTGGTCTGCTGCTTCTCCTTGGTGATGTTGACGTCCATGTCGTCGGCGCGCGAGTTCTCGCCAACGATCATGCCTTCGTAGACCTCGGTGGTCGGCTCGACGAACAGCACGCCGCGCTCCTGCAGGCTGGTCATGGCGTATGCCGTGGCGGCACCCGTGCGGTCGGCGACCAGCGAACCGGAGTTGCGGGACCGGATCTCGCCGGCCCACGGCTCGTAGGTCTCGAACACGTGGTGGGCGATGCCGGTGCCGCGGGTGTCGGTGAGGAAGTCGGTGCGGAAGCCGATCAGGCCCCGGGCCGGCACCAGGAACTCCATCCGCACCCAGCCGGTGCCATGGTTGGTCATCTGCTCCATCCGGCCCTTGCGGCTGGCGAGCAGCTCGGTGATGGTGCCGAGGTACTCCTCGGGTGCGTCGATGGTCAGCCGCTCGACCGGCTCGTGCACCTTGCCGTCGATCTCCTGGGTGACCACCTGGGGCTTGCCGACGGTGAGCTCGTAGCCCTCCCGGCGCATCTGCTCCACGAGGATGGCGAGGGCCAGCTCGCCGCGGCCCTGGACCTCCCACGTGTCCGGCCGCTCGGTGGGCAGCACCCGGAGCGAGACGTTGCCGACCAGCTCGCTGTCGAGGCGGTCCCTGACCAGCCGGGCGGTGACCTTGGAACCCTTGACCCGGCCGACCAGCGGCGAGGTGTTGGTGCCGATCGTCATCGAGATGGCCGGCTCGTCGACGTGGATCAACGGCAGCGCGATCGGGTTCTCGGCGTCGGCGAGGGTCTCGCCGATGGTGATCTCCGGGATCCCGGCAACCGCGCAGATGTCGCCCGGGCCGGCCGACTCGCCGGGCTTGCGCTCCAGGCCCTCGGTGACCAGGAGCTCGGTGATCTTCACGGTCTTGGTGGTGCCGTCGCGGCGGATCCAGGCGACCTGCTGGCCCTTGCGCAGCACGCCCTGCTTGATGCGGAGCAGCGCCAGCCGGCCGAGGAACGGCGAGGCGTCGAGGTTGGTGACGTGGGCCTGCAGCGGTGCGCCCTCGTCGTACTCGGGGGCGGGGATGGTCTCGAGGATGGTCTTGAACAGCGGCTCGAGGTCCTTCCCGTCGGGAAGTGTCCCGTCGGCCGGCTGCTCCATGCTGGCGATGCCGGCCTTGCCCGACGCGTAGACGACCGGGAAGTCCAGGGCGTCCTGGCTGTGGCTGTCGTCGAGCAGGTCCATGAACAGCTCGTAAGTCTCGTCGACGACCTCGGAGATCCGGGCGTCGTGGCGGTCGACCTTGTTGACGACCAGGACCACCGGCATGTCGGCGTTGAGGGCCTTGCGGAGCACGAACCTGGTCTGGGGGAGCGGGCCCTCGGACGCGTCGACGAGCAGCACGATGCCGTCGACCATGTTCAGCCCGCGCTCGACCTCGCCACCGAAGTCGGCGTGGCCCGGGGTGTCGATGATGTTGATCGTCATCGGCTGGCCGCCGCCGGCCGGACCGGCGTAGTGGACGGCGGTGTTCTTCGCGAGGATCGTGATGCCCTTCTCGCGCTCGAGGTCGCCGGAGTCCATCACCCGCTCGGCGAGGCCCTCGGCCTGGTGCTCGGTGAACGCGCCCGCCTGGTGCAGCATCGCGTCGACGAGCGTCGTCTTGCCGTGGTCGACATGCGCGACGATCGCGACGTTACGGAGATCGGAACGGGTGGGCATGGGTGAGCCGGCGTCTTTCGAGAGGGGGATGAGTGGGCGCGAAGCCACCCGAGGGTACTGCCTCGGGGCCGCTGCGGAGGATTCCGGAAGGTTTCCCGAAGGGCCGCTGCCCAGGGTGTGACTAGTCATATCCCCGAGCAGAACGGACAACCCCCATGCGCACCAACCGAGTCCCCATGTTGCCGTTGATGATGGCCCTGGTCATTGCCTTCGTCAGCGCCATCGTCATGTTCGGCAAGGCGTCGGCGGAAGCGGCTCCGGCGACGGCCGGCGACGTCGCCCTCAATCACGCTGCGAAGGCGAAGATCGTCGCCCTCGCCAAGAACTCCAAGAAGCTGGCCGGCAAGCCTCCGTCGGCGTACTTCGACCGGGTGGCCTTCCGGTCCGTCACGGGCAGCAAACTGGTGCCGGCCGCCGCCACCGAGATCGTCGGCGCGACCAACATCACGGTTCCGGGCGCGATCAAGTTCGTCCGGGTCACCGGCACGTCCACGTTCTTCAACGGGGCGGCGAGCTACGCGCTCTGGTTCGCGGTAGACGACGTCTGCACGTTCGGCGGGGTGGGCTTCGACAACCGCCAGTTCGGCAACACCACCCAGCAGGAGTCCTCGACGACGGACTTCGTGCTTCCCGTGAGCCCGGGTGTCCACACGTTCCGGCTGTGCGCCGTCGGCGCACCAGCCGTCAACACCGTCAGCAAGTCCCTGGTGATCGAGACCGTCGCGAAGGGCGCGACAGGCGGCAACACCTTGGCCAAGTCGCCCTCCCGGCCGGCGCCGGACCGGGACTCCAACCCGGCCACACCCCGCTGAACCCACGACCTCGGTGCTGTCCGGCGTCGTCCCCGGGAGTCCGGTTAGGGTGAGATACCCACCAGGACATTTCCTCTCGCGGGGTCGACGATGCCCGATCGGCTTGCGGCGGCGATCGCCGGCAAGGACAGCACCGAGGTCGTGCGCGCCCTCGTGGAGGACTCCACGTCGATCCTCCGGGTCGGGGACGTGGGGGAGCTCCTCAGGGCTGCTGAGGTGATCGCCCCCGACGGCGGCACCCTCCCCGTCGCGGCGGCCTGGCGGGTCGGCTTCACGCATGCACCTGTCAGGACGGCTCGACGAGGCGATCGGCTGGTACGAACGGGCCGACCCGGCACTCCCCGACGCGGAGCCCGCCGAGGTCGCCCAGCTGTACGCCGCCCACGCGTCCACTCGGTGGGCGCAGGGCCGGGCGGCGGACAGCCGGCAGCTCGCCGACGTAGCCCTGGCCACGGCCGAGGGTTGCGGCGACGACGCCGCTCTCGGCGCCGCGTGGGTGGCCCAGGCCTTGGCGTACGCGTTGGAGGGGGACCGGGACAGCAACCGGACGTCGTACGCCAAGGCCTTGGCCGCCGCGGAGCGGGCCGGGGACGGCCTCACCCGGGTGCGAGTGCTCTGCAACATGGCCTCACTCGAGAACGAGGAGGGGCACTACCGGGCGGCGCTCAGGCACCTGGACGATGCCGTCGCCTCGTGGGAGCCCGACCTGGCCGCTCCGCTGCGGGCGCTCGTGTGCTTCAACCGGGCGGAGTCGCTGCTGGGGCTCGGCCGGGTGGACGAGGGCGTCTCGGAGCTGGAGCAGGCACGTTCGTTCGCGCGCAGTGCGGAGTCTCCGTTGCTCGGCCTGGCCCTGTTGGGGCTGGGTGACGCGAACCGCCTGCGCGGCAACGCCAGCCAGGCGAGTGCCGCCTACCTGGAGGCGGTCGAGCGGGCCGAGGCGACGGAGCAGGCGCAGGTGCTGGTGCCCGCGCTCGCGGGCCTGGCGCGTTCGGTCCTGGGCGAGGACCTCGAACAGGCGCTGGGCCTGGCCGAGCGGGCACTCGACCAACCGGCGGCGCTCGGCCAGGTGACGCCGCTGCTGGCTGCCGGCTGGCTGCGGCTGGCCGCAGGGGAGCGCGAGCAGGCCGCCGACCACGGACAGGCGGCCGCCCGCGAGGCGGGGCGCCGCCATGACGCGCGCGGGCTCGCCGAGGCGCTCGAGCTGCAGGCGCTCGCCGGCTCACCGGACCGGGCCGTCGACCTGCTGCGGGAGGCCGCCACGCTGTGGGAGGTCACCGAGAACCGAATCGGCGCCGGCATCAACGCCGTGCTGGTCGCCCGGGCCAGCGCCGACCCGCTGGCCGAGATCCGGGCCCGAAGGTCGCTCCGGTCGATGGGCGTGCGCGACGACGCCAACCGTACGGCCGGGGCGCTGCAGGTCATCGGGCCTCCCGACACCGGCCAGGTGACGATCCGAGCGCTCGGCCCGTTCGCGGTGTTCCGGGCCGGGCATCCCGTGCCCGCGTCCGAGTGGCAGTCGCAGAAGGCCCGGTTCGCGCTCAAGATCCTGGTCGGGCGCGGCGGCCGAGGGATCAGCCGGGACGCGCTCTGCGAGCTGCTCTGGCCCGGGAAGGTCGACACCGGATCCCGCCTGTCCGTGGTCCTCTCCACGCTGAGGTCGGTGCTGGACCCCGACCGCGAGCACCCCTCCGACCACTTCGTCCTGGCCGACCGCGAGAGTGTGCGGCTCAGCCCCGCGACGGTGGGGATCGACGCCTCGCAGTTCGCCGCCGCCTCGGCCGAGGCCCTCCGGCTCGCCCGGACCAGCGACCCGGCCGCGGTCGAGGCGCTGGAGCTCGCGTCGGCGGCGTACACCGGCGACTTCCTCGAGGACGACCCCTACCACCCCTGGGCCGCCGACGTACGCGACGAGCTGCGCGGCCTGGCCGGGGAGGTACGCCGTGAGCTGGTGCGGGCGTTGGAGGTCGAGGATCCCGAGCGCGCGGTGCCCTGGCTGCTCGGGCTGCTCTCCGACGACCCCTACGACGAGTCGTCGCACCAGCGGCTGATCCAGATCCTGCACGCCGCGGGCCGCCACGGGGAGGCCCGCCGGGCGCACCGCCGCTACCTGATCAACATGGCGGAGATCGCCGTACCCACCTCCACGTTCGCGGAGCTGGTCGGCGGGAAGCGGTAGGACGGGTCACATGAGTGAGGAGCGTGGTCGGCGCCGGGTTCGGATCCGTCGCACCGGTGGCTTCATCGGCCGACCCGTCGAGTCCACGGTGGAGCTGGCCGACGACCCAGGCTCGGTGGAGATCGCGGCCCTGATCGACCGTGTCGACCCGGCCGCCCCGCGCCAGACGCCGCTGCAGCCGGACCGGTTCACCTACGAGTTCGACCTCGACGGCCTGTTGCTGACAGTGCGCGAACAGGACCTGACAGACGACCTACGCCGGATCGTCGATCTGGTCCTGCGCGCTGAGGAGTGACGGTCAGCCGCCGCCGTACGGCACCGTGATGATCTCGAGCCAGTGCCCGTCCGGCCCCTCCCAGTAGAGCCCGCGGCCGCCGTCGTTGGTGTTGATCTCGCCCGGGCTGCGGCGGAACGGGTCGGCCCACCACTGCTGCTCGTGGTCACGCAACCTCTGGTGGATGCGGTCGAAGTCCTCGGCGGAGACCAGGAACGCGTAGTGCTGGCTCTGGATCTCACCGGAGTCCTCCATGAAGTCGAGGCTGACCCCGTTGGCCATCTCGACCACCGCGAAGGGGCCGTACGCCGTGGGCTCGCCGAGCCCGAGGGTGTCGGCCACCTCTTGAGCCGCGGCGTTCCGGTCGCGCACGTGGACGATGGTGTGGTTGAGCTCGATGGTCATCGGTTCGCTCCCGTCTGCTTGTCCTCGACGGTAGCCGGGGCGGGGCGCAGCCCGAACGCCACGACGACGGCGGTGACCAGCAGTGCGGCGGCCGCACCGGCGGTGGCAGTGGCCGAGCCGTGCACCATCGCCTCGATCGGCGTACCGGCGTAGCCGCTGGCCGCGGCGACCGCGACGGTGTTCAGCACCGCGATGCCGATGCTCCCGCCGACCTGCATGGCGGCGTTGGCGGTGGCTGCCGCGATGCCGGCCTGGCGCGGGTCGATGTTGCTGGTCGCCACCCCGATCGAGGGGGTGAAGATGCAGCCGACGCCCGCGCCGACGAGGATCTCGGCGGGCAGGATCAGGGTCAGGTAGCCGCTGCCCGGCTCCAGCTGGGTGAGCAGCCCCAGGCCAGCAGCCGCCACGACCAGGGCCGGCGTGACCATGGCCCGCGCCGAGACCCGGTCCATGAGCCGGCTGCCGAGGCCGTAGGAGCTGGCGACGACCGCGATGTTCAGGGGGAGGAACGCCAGCCCGGTCTGCAGCGGCGGGTATCCCAGCACCACCTGGAAGTGGTAGGTCAGCATCAGGAACATCCCGAACGTCCCGACCACCGAGATCGCGGTCGCGAGGTAGGCGGTGGCCCGGCGGCGGTCGGTGACGATCCACAGCGGCAGCAGCGGGTTCGGCGTGCGCGACTGGCGGAGCACGAACGCCACGCCGGCGACCAGGCCGATCATCGCGGGCACGAGCACCTCGGCCGAGGCCCATCCGTGCCGAGCGGCCTGGTTGCAGGCCAGCACCAGGGCTGCCAGCGAGCCGGTGGCGAGTACGCCGGAGATGGCGTCGATCGTCGTGGGGTGGCCGTCGCCCGACGGCAGCGCCCGGCGGCCGACCACGATGGCGACGGCAGCGACCACGACGTTGACGTAGAGGCACCAGCGCCAGCCGGCGTACTCGGTGAGCACGCCGCCGAGGAGCAGCCCGGTGACGGCGCCGCTGCTCGCGATCGCGCCGAAGATCCCGAACGCCTTGCCGCGCTCCTTGGGGTCGGTGAACGTCACGGCGATCAGGGACAGAGCCGCGGGCGCCATCATCGCGGCGCTCGCGCCCTGGAGTGCGCGGCCGACGACGAGCATCTCGAAGCCGGAGGCCGCGCCGGCGATCGCCGAGCTGACCGCAAACCCGGTCAGGCCGACGAGCATCGCCCGGCGCCGGCCGAACCGGTCGGCCACCCGGCCGCCGAGCAGGAGCAGGCCGGCGAGCGACAGCGTGTACGCCGTGATCACCCAGGCCCGCTGGGAGTCGTCGAAGCCGAGCGCGCTCTGGGCGGTCGGCAGCGCGACGTTCACGATCGTCGCGTCGAGCGCGACCATCAGCTGAGCCACCGCGATCACGGCGAGCGCGACCCAGCGGCTGGATGACGGGGTGGAGCCCGGGGCGGTCGGCGCCCGGGGTGTGGTCTCGGCGGTCATCTCGATCTCCTAGAAAGTGAAATGGAGGGTTTTTCTCCGTTTCACCGTGCCACCGCCCTGGGCCGGAGTCAAGGGATATGGAGGAATTTTCTCCGTTTCTTGCTAGGGTGGGGTCATGGCGATGCGAGCCGATGCCCGGCGCAACCAGGAACTGCTGCTCGCCGCGGCCCGTGAGCTGATCGCGGAGCGCGGCGCCGGGGTGCCGCTCGAGGACGTCGCGCGGCGGGCCGGGGTCGGCATCGCCACGCTCTACCGACGGTTTCCCGACCGCGACGCGCTGCTGCGTGCGGTCGTGCTCGACGCCCTGACCCGCACCCGGCTGGCGGCCGAGCGGGCGGCCGAGCTCGACGACCCGTTCGAGGCGCTGGCGACCTACCTGCGCGTCGCGCTCGAGCTGCGCGTCTCCGCGGTGATGCCACAGGTGCTCGACGTCCTGGACCTGGACGATCCCGAGATGGCGGAGGCGCGGGACGCGTCCGCCGTCGAGCGGCTCGTCGACGCCGCCCGCGAGTCCGGTGACATCCCTGCTGACATCACCTTCGGCGACGTCGCGATGATGCTCGTCCGGATCGCCCGACCGTTGCCGGGTCCGCTGCCCCTGGAGGCCAAGGACGAGCTGGCGCGTCGTCACCTCGAGGTGTTCATCCGTGGGCTACGGGCGCCGGCCACCGGCGACCTCGTGGGACCCGCGCTCTCGCTGGCCGACCTCAAGGAACTGGTCGCCGAGCTCGGCCGGTCGTAGCAGAGCTCAGGTCAGCGCGCGGTCCAGCGCGGCCTCGACGTGCAGCGTCGTGCACGGGAAGACCGGCAGCTCGGAGTCGGCCTGGTGGACGAGCAGCTCGAGCTCGGTGCAGCCCAGGATCAGGCCGCCCGCGCCGCCGTCCCACAGCTCCTCGATCAGCCCGACGATGGTGCGCCGGGAGTTGTCGAGCACCTTCCCGTGGACCAGCTCGTCGTAGATGATCCGGTTGATCGTGTCGTGGTGCCGGGCGTCCGGGACGTGCACCTCGAGGCCGTGGCTGGCGATCCGGTCGGTGAAGAAGGATCGCGACATCGCGAACGTCGTGCCGATCAGCGCCACTGTGTCCAGCCGCTGCGCCTTGCAGGCGTCGGCCACCACGTCGGCGAGGTGGAGCAGCGGGATGTCGATCGCGGCCTCCACCTGCTCGGCGACCCGGTGGAACGTCGTGGTGCACAGCATCAGGAAGTCGGCGCCCGCGCGCTCGACGCCCTTCGCGGCACCGGCCAGGATCTCCGCGACGTCGTCCCAGCGCTCCTGGTCCTCCAGCGCCGTGACCTCCGCGAAGTCGACCGACGTCATCACGGTCTTCGCCGAGCTGAAGCCACCCACCCGGCTCTCGACCCCGACGTTGAGGGCCTCGTAGTAGGCGGCGCTGCTCTCCCAGCTCATCCCGCCGATCAGTCCGATGGTCTGCACGGCGGCAGTCTGCCACGCGACCCGGCAGGTGGGGGTCGCCTACTCGGGGACCCGGTGCACCTTGTGCTGCGCGGCCTGGGCGCGGGGCCGGATCACCAGGCTGTCGATGTTGACGTGCGAGGGCCGGGTGACCATCCAGGTGATCGCGTCGGCGATGTCCTCGGCCACCAGGGGCTCGGCGACGCCTTCGTAGACCTTGTCCGCCTTCTCCTGGTCGCCGGCGAACCGGACCAGCGCGAACTCGTCGGTGCGCACCATGCCCGGCGCGATCTCGCAGATCCGGACCGGCTGGTCGTAGAGCTCGAGACGCAGGGTCTCCGTGACGACCTTGGTGCCGTGCTTGGCGGCGGTGTAGCCGCCCCCACCCTCGTAGGCGATCCGGCCCGCCGTGGAGCCGACGTTCAGGATCACGCCGGCGCCGGTGGCGACCAGGGCGGGCAACAGGGCCTTGGTGACCCGCACCAGCCCGATCACGTTGACGTCGTACATCTGCCGCCACTCGTCGGTGTCGGCCTCGGCCACCGGGCTGGCCCCGAACGCACCACCCGCGTTGTTGACGAGTACGTCGAGCGCGGGGCCGACGAGGGTGGCGAGCGCGGCCACATGGGCCTCGGAGGTCACGTCGCAGGTGACCGGCGTACCCCCGAGCTCGGCGGCCAGCGCCTCGACCCTCTCGGAGCGACGCGCGGCGCAGTAGACGTGGAATCCCGCGGCCGCCAGGCTCCGAGCGGTGGCGGCTCCGATGCCGCTGCTGGCTCCGGTGACGACGGCGGTGCGGTGGGTACCGGTGGGCATGGTGCTCATGCGACCAGTCTGGCCGGGCCTCGCCGAGGCTGGCACACTGCCTCCACATGGGGATGCGATCCGTCGCTACTGCTTTCGCTCTGGTCGGCGGCCTTTGCTGGGTCGTCCGGGTCTTCGCCGAGCACGAGGTGCTCGAATGGGCCGGGTTCATCCTGCTCGGGGTCGCCGCGGCCGCGGCGGGCGCGGCGCTGGTGAGCAGCAGTGCACTGCCGCTGCGGATTTTCGTCGCAATTGCGTTCCCGCTGCTGGTGTGGTCGGTCCTGGAACTGCTCCGCGACGCGGGCGTGGACCGGTCGATCGACGGCCTGTTCGGTGCCGCTGCCGTGGTCACGGCCGTGGTGGCGTTCGTCCGACGTCCGGTGCGCGGCAGCCACTCCGGGAGCCATGCCGGGAGCCATGCCGGGAATCACTGACCGTTTCCCGCGGTTACACAAGGTTGGAGCCCGTATTCCGACCAGCGGGGCACGACTGAATGGGACCGATCCGCCGCTTGGCCATGATCAGCCTGCACACGTCCCCGCTCGATCAGCCCGGCACCGGGGATGCGGGCGGGATGAACGTCTACGTCGTCGAGCTGGCCCGTCGCCTGGCGATGCGCGGCATCGAGGTGGACATCTTCACCCGGTCGACCGACTCGGGCCTGCTGCCGGTGGTCCCGCTCGCCGACGGCGTCGCAGTACGCCACATCCACGCCGGTCCGTTCGAGGGCCTGACCAAGAACGAGCTCCCCTCCCAGCTGTGCGTGTTCGCCCGCGAGGTGCTGCGCGCCGAGGCCGCGCACCCGGTCGGCCACTACGACGCGGTGCACTCCCACTACTGGCTGTCCGGGCAGGTGGGCGCCCTGGCCCGGGACCGCTGGGGAGTGCCGCTGGTGCACACCATGCACACCATGGCGCGGGTCAAGAACGACGCCCTGGCCATCGGTGACGACCCCGAGCCGGAGGCCCGGATCATCGGCGAGGACCAGGTGGTCGAGGCCGCCGACATGCTGATCGCCAACACCGACGTCGAGGCCAAGCAGCTCATCAACCTCTACAACGCCCACCCCGGACAGGTGCAGGTGGTCCACCCCGGCGTCGACCTGGCCACCTTCCGGCCGCTGGACCGGACCGCCGTACGTCGCGAGCTCGGGCTGCCACCCGAGGCCCTGGTGCTGATGTTCGCCGGCCGGATCCAGCCGCTGAAGGCCCCCGACATCCTGCTCCGTGCGGTCGCCGTACTGCTCGAGCGGGCGCCGCACCTGCGCTCGCGCATGGTCGTGCCGATCGTCGGTGGCCCGTCGGGCTCCGGTCTGGAGCGACCCACCGCGCTGGCCGGCCTGGCGCGGCACCTCGGCATCGACGACGTGGTGCGGTTCGTGCCGCCGGTCGCCCAGCACGAGCTGGCCAAGTGGTACGCCGCGGCCACCGTGGTCGCCGTACCGTCCTACAACGAGTCGTTCGGCCTGGTCGCCGTCGAGGCCCAGGCGTGCGCCACCCCGGTGGTCGCGGCCGCGGTCGGCGGGCTGACCACCGTGGTCCGCGACGGCGTCAGTGGCCTGCTGCTCGACGACCACAACCCGGCGAGCTGGGCCGGCGCCCTGCGCCGGATCGTCGACGACCCCGTCCTCCTCGACCGGCTCCAGGTCGGAGCGCTGAAGCACGCCAAGGAGTTCTCGTGGGAGGCCACGGCCGCCGGGACGCTCGACGTCTACGAGCGGGCCCGCAGCAACATGGTTGAGTCTGCTGCGTGACCGCAGACACCATCCGGGGCTACCTCGACAGCAACGAGATCGAGTACGACGAGGCCGACGGGCTCTTCTCGTTCTCGCTCCCGGGTGAGAAGAAGCTCCAGACCGCGGTGCGGCTGGACGTCGGCTCGCACGCGCTGGGCGTGCACGCGTTCGTGTGCCGGAAGCCCGACGAGAACCACGAGCAGGTCTACCGCTGGCTGCTCGAGCGCAACCTGCGGATGTACGCCGTCGCGTTCGGCGTCGACCCCCTCGGCGACATCTACCTCGACGCCCGGCTGCCGCTGTCGGGAGTCACCGACGACGAGCTGGACCGGCTGCTCGGCTCGGTCCTCGCCTACGCCGACGAGTCGTTCAACACGATCCTCGAGCTCGGGTTCGCGTCGTCGATCCGCAAGGAGTGGGAGTGGCGGCGGGAGCGCGGCGAGCCGACCCACAACCTGGAGGCGTTCCGCGGCTGGCTCGAGGCCGAGGACGCGTCAGCGTCAGCGGGCGAGCAAGACCGCGCCCAGAGCGAGTAGCGCCGGCACGGCCTGCACCAGCAGGATGCGCGCGCTGACCGTCGCCGCGCCGTACACGCCCGCGACGATGACGCAGAGCAGGAAGAAGATCTGCACGTCGTCCTGCTCCGACACCAGCCCCCAGACCAGGCCGGCGACCAGGAAGCCGTTGTAGAGGCCCTGGTTGGCCGCCAGCACCTTGCTCGCCTCGGCGAACTCCGCGTCGTTGCCGAAGACCTTGCGCCCCATCGGCTTGGTCCACAGGAACATCTCGAGCACCAGGAAGTAGAGGTGCAGCGCTGCGACCAGCGCGACGAGAACGACGGCGACGGCATGCATGGCCGTCAGCATGTCAGGTGCCGACCGGCTCCGGCATGGGCTCGGTGACGCGTGGCTTCTTGCGGATGAGCAGCACGCCGGCGATGCACATGACGCCGCCGACGAACGCGAGCGCCGGGGGCACCTCGCCCAGGAACAGCCATGCCATCAGCGTGGTGATGAACGGCACCAGGAACGTGGACAGCGCGAACTTGCCGGCGTCGGAGCGGTTGAGGGCGTAGGCCCAGGTCACGAACGCCAGCGCACTCGGCACGATGCCGAGGTAGACGATCCAGCCCAGGTCGGCCGCGCTCGCGTCGCCGACGACGCCGACCAGCTCGAACGTCCAGGGCAGGCAGGCGATCGTGCCCACGACGTAGAACCAGAACGTCATCTCGAGGGCCGTCATGCCGCTGCCGAGGAGCTTCTTCTGGGTGATCACTCCCACCGCGAACGTCACGGCCGCCAGCGCGGAGAGGAGCACACCGATCACGTCGCCGTTGCCGCCGCTGGACGACGCGCGGCCGATGATGACCACGCCCGCGAAGCCCACGCCCAGGCCGATCAGCAGCCACTTGGTGAGGCGCTCCTGGAAGAAGAAGGTGGCCAGCAGGGCCACGATGATCGGCCCGATCTGGATGATCAGCGCGGCGGTGCCGGCGTCGATCCGTCGTTCGGACTCGTTGAGGGCGACGTTGTAGATGCCGATCCAGGACACCCCGCCGAGCGCGATCAGCGGCCACTCCCGACGGGTCGGCAGCCGGCGTCGGGCAGCGGGGACCGAGATCAGGACCATGGCGCCCAGCGCAATGACCGCGACGACCAGCCGGCCCAGGCTGAGCGAGCCCGGTGGCACGTCCTCACCGAGGTGCCGGATCGCGACGAACGCCGACGACCAGGTGACGAGCGTGAACGCCACCGCTGCAAGCGGGAGCCAGGGGCGGGTCGTCGTCACGGGAGAACGCTACGCGTGGCAGACGTTCGATCCCTAGTGATTTTCGGCCATCGCACCGCGAGATCCGGCCGACTCGACTCGACGGTCTAGCCCTTTGCCCACTCCAGCACGGTGCGCGCGAGCGGGAGCCACTCCGGCGCCACGCTGCTGCCGTCGTGGAGCATGCTCCAGCCGTGGCCGTCGGGTGCGGAGATGAACCGCTTCGGGCTCGCCGGCGAGCCCTCGACGGCGCGTTGGAGGACGTCGTGGTCGACCCCCGTGTCGCCCGAGGCGGTCACCACGAGCAGGGGGATCTCGGTGCCGGCCGCGGCCTCCTCGGCGCCGGGCACGTCCTGCCAGGTCTCGGGTCCGGACAGGTCCACCACGGCGTCCGCGCCCGCGGGGTCGGCGACGCCCAGGGCGATGGCGCCGCCCATCGAGGCGCCCACGACGGCGACGTGCGCGGCGCCCTGCTCGCGCGCCCAGTCGACCATCAGCTTCACCTGGGCATCCGGGTCGGAGGTGAGCTCCTCGGAGCAGACCGCGCTGCCCCAGCCGCACAGGTCGACGAGTACGACGCGGACACCCTGCTCGGCCGCCCAGTCGGCGTACGTCACCCATCCGCAGTAGCCGGTGGGACTGGTCTGGTGGAGCAGGATCATCACCCGGTCGCCGGCACCGGCGGTAGCCGCGGTGAGCACGCTGCCGTCCGGAGCCTCGATGTCACTGACCTCGGCGGTGCTCTCGATGCCGCACTTGTCGGCCACCGACGTCGGCAGGTCGCTGGGCGAGGGCACGGCCGCCGCATGCGATCCATCGTCGGAGCTGTCGTCCCCGTCGGAGCCGCAGGCGGTCAGGGACACGAGGCAGAGGAGGGCGGCGGCCAAGGCACCGCGTCCCGAGAGGCGTGGACTCACAGGTCCAACTTGTACCCCAGTCCACGGACGGTGACCAGGAACTTCGGCTCGCTCGGCTCGGCCTCGAGCTTCGCGCGCAGCCGCTTCACGTGGACATCGAGGGTCTTGGTGTCGCCGACGTAGTCCGAGCCCCAGACCCGGTCGATCAGCTGTCCACGGGTGAGCACCCGCCCTGGGTTGCGCAGGAACATCTCGAGGAGCTCGAACTCCTTGAGCGGCAGCCGCTGTTCGTGGCCGTCGACGGTCACGACGTGCCGCTCCACGTCCATCCGTACCGGTCCGGCCTCCAGGGTGTCGGGCAGCAGGTCGGGGTCCTGGCCGCGACGGAGTACGGCGCGGATCCGGGCCACCAGCTCGCGCGGCGAGTAGGGCTTGGTGACGTAGTCGTCGGCACCCAGCTCGAGCCCGACGACCTTGTCGATCTCGTCGTCCTTGGCGCTGACCATGATCACCGGCACGTTGGAGGTCTGCCGGATGGTGCGGCACACCTCGGTGCCGGGGATGCCCGGGAGCATCAGGTCGAGCAGCACGATGTCGGCACCGCGCCGGTCGAACTCCTCGAGGGCGGTGTTGCCGTCGGCCGCGATCGCGACCTCGAAGCCCTCCTTGCGGAGCATGTAGGCGAGTGCCTCGCTGTAGCTCTCTTCGTCTTCTACAACGAGTACCCGGGTCACGAGATGTCCTCCTGGCTGGGGGTGGTGGGTCGCGGCAGGGTCAGCGTGAACGTCGACCCCTGGCCCTCGACGGACCAGACCCGCACCTCGCCACCGTGGGTGGCGGCGACGTGCTTGACGATGGACAGTCCGAGACCGGTGCCACCCGTGGAACGGTGCCGCGCCGGGTCGATGCGGTAGAAGCGCTCGAAGATCCGGTCGATCTCCTCGTTCGGGATCCCGATGCCCTGGTCGACCACGGCGATCTCGATGGTGTGCTCCTCCGCCTTCGTGGTGAGCAACACGGTGGAGCCGGGCTCCGAGTAGGCGACGGCGTTGGCGACCAGGTTGGCGACGGCCGCGGTGACCTGCTCCTCGTTGCCGTGGACCTTGAGGCCCTTGGTGCCCCCGGCGACGACCGAGATCCCCTTGTCGCCGGCGTCGATCGCGCTGGTGTCGACCGCGACCGCGACGACGTCGTCGAGCGAGACCAGGGTCGGCGACTCCAGCGGCTCGTCACCCTGCAGGCGGGACAGCTCGATCACCTGCTGCACCAGCCGGGTGAGCCGGTCGCTCTCGGTGACCATCCGATCCGCGAACCGCGTGACCGCCTCCGGGTCTTCGGCGGCGTCCCGAACCGCCTCGGACAGCAGCCGGATCGCGCCGACCGGCGTCTTGAGCTCGTGGCTGACGTTGGCGACGAAGTCGCGGCGTACGGCCTCGACCCGGCGCTCGCGGGTGCGGTCCTCGACCAGGGCCAGCACCAGCCGTGAGCCGAGCGGCGCTACCCGCGCCGTGACGTGTCGCGCCGGGGCGCCGGAGCGGTTGATCAGCAGCTCGGTCTCGCGGATCTGCCCGTCCCGGCGAACCTCGCGGACCAGGGCGGCGAGCTCGTCGGAGACCAGCGCGGTGCCGCGGACCAGGCCCATCGCATACGCCGGTGCGGAGGCCTTCAGCACAACATCGGAGTCGTCGACGACCACCGCGCTGCTGCGCAGCACCGAGAGCACGCCGGCGACTCCGGGCGGCACGACGGGCTCGGTGACGGTCGCCGGCTGGGACTGCTGGCGGTCGCTGACATGCCAGGCCAGGACCGCGCCGCCTGCCACGAGGGCACCGATCAGCGCTGCGAGGAACGCTTGCGTCGTCGGCTCCACATCCTTGATCGTACGGCGGTTCGCGGCGTCAGCCCTGCTCACGACGGGCTTGCTTGCGCGATGTTCACCGCGCGTTCACGTCCTCACCCCGACTGGTCACCTGCCCCGCTTACCTTTGTCCTCATGCGCGAAGTATTCGAGGAACAGCTCGAGGGTGTCTTCGGTGACCTGGCCGGCATCAGCCGGAACGTCCAGGTCGCCGTCTCGAAGGCGACCGAGGCCCTGATGACCGGAGACGTGACGATCGCCGAGCAGGTGATCAGCGCCGACATCGAGATCGACCGGGCCCGCGAGCAGGTCGAGGACTCCGCTTTCGAGCTCCTGTCGCTCCAGGCGCCCGTCGCCGGCGACCTGCGGACCGTCGTAGCGGCGCTGCGGATGGTCAGCGAGCTGGAGCGGATGGGCGACCTCTCGGTGCACGTCGCCAAGATCGCCCGGCTCCGGGTCCCCGACCTCGCGGTTCCGGCCGAGGTACGCCCGACCGTGGCGCGGATGGCCAGTGTGGCGGAGGACATGGTCGCCCGGGTCACCCAGATCATCCTCGGCCGCGACGTCGAGGCCGCGATCGCGCTCGGCCGCGACGACGAGGAGATGGACCGACTGCGCCGTACCAGCTTCACCGAGCTGCTGTCGCCGGAGTGGAGCCACGGCGTCGAGGCGGCCGTCGACATCGCGCTGCTCGGCCGCTACTACGAGCGGATCGCCGACCACGCAGTCTCGGTGGCCAACCGAGTCGTGTTCGTCGTGACCGGCCAGAACCCCACCGCGGTCGACGCCGGAGCCAGCTAGCGGCCCTGGTTGGCTACTGCCGCTGCGGCTGCGGCTGCGGCCTCGGGGTCGAGGTAGCGACCGCCTGCGACGGTCGGCGTCAGCGCGTCGTCGAGCTCGTAGACCAGCGGCATCCCGGTCGGGATGTTGAGGCCGGCGATGTCGTCGTCGCTGATGCCGTCGAGGTGCTTGACCAGCGCGCGCAGGCTGTTGCCATGGGCGGCGACGAGCACGGTGTGGCCGGCCCGGAGGTCGGGCACGATCGAGGCCTCCCAATAGGGGAGGAAGCGCGCGATCACGTCTTTGAGGCACTCCGTGCGGGGCATCTCGTCGCCGAGGTCGGCGTACTGCGGCTGCCCGACCTGGGAGTACTCGTCGTCGTCGTCCAGCGGCGGCGGGGGTACGTCGAACGAGCGGCGCCAGAGCATGAACTGCTCCTCGCCGTACTGCTCGAGGGTCTGCTTCTTGTCCTTGCCCTGCAGGGCGCCGTAGTGGCGCTCGTTGAGGCGCCAGGAGCGGCGCACCGGGATCCAGTGCCGGTCGGCGGCGTCCAGGGCGAGGTAGGCGGTGTTGATCGCCCGCCGCTGCAGTGAGGTGTGGACGACGTCCGGGTCGAGCCCGGCCTCCCGCAGCTGCTCGCCGCCGCTGACCGCCTCGGCGCGGCCCTTCTCGGTCAGCCCGACGTCGACCCAGCCGGTGAAGAGGTTCTTGGCGTTCCACTCGCTCTCGCCGTGGCGGAGCAGGACCAGCGTGTGCATCAGTGCTCCGCGGGCTCGTCGAACTCGGCGGGCTCGCACGAGTAGAGCGGCTCCTCCGAGACCTCCTCCGAGGTGTTGTCCAGCCCTTCGAACTGGTAGCAGGGCTTCATCACCGGGATCTCCACGGTGGTGGACTGGTTGTTGTCGAAGTCGAGGATGACGGTCACGAAGTCACCTGCGTTGAAGGAGCCGGAGAGCGTGATGCCCTCGTCGGCCTCGGCCAGCGTCGCCAGGTTGACGTGACCCCGGTCCGGGACCTCGACCGGCTCGAACTCGTCGAACGAGACGCCGCCCTCCTCGCCGGACAAGGAAACCAGGGTGATCGCGCCGTCGGTGTTGTTGGAGAGGCCGCCGATCAGGGTGCCGCTGTCGGGCTGCCCGGCCACGACCAGCGCTCCCGTCACGTCGACGTCGCCCTCCTGGACGGTCACCCCCGCGCCGATGGTGTTGACGCGTTCGGTGGGGTAGTCGAAGCCACAGGAGGTCAGGGCAGGAACGGCAAGGAGCAGCCCGCCGGCGGCGAGCGCGAGTCGCAGGTGTGGCATCGGCAGAAGCCCTCGCTGAGGTCGTCAGGACGTCGATGGTCGAGCGGGCCACAGCCTAGCGGGACAAGCGCCGCTGCGACCCCACGACCCCTACTGCGACAGCCCCGTCATGCTGCCGGCGATCGCGAGCGCCACCAGCACCGCGATGAGGTACGTCGAGGTGAGGACCAGCAACCGGGTGGCGCCGAGCCGCAGGCCGAGGCGCAGCGGCAGGTAGGTCCAGCCGTCCTCGTTGTCGGCGACCAGGCCCCAGATCGAGCGGAGGAAGTGCACCCCGATGCCGAGCATGCCGGCCAGCAGGGTCATCACCGCCTCGGGCGCGGGCCCCTCCGCCTCGCCGCCCCAGCCGCCGTAGGAGAGGTAGGCGGGGTAGAGCGCGAAGGACAGCGCCCAAGGCACCCACGAGAACAAGCCCTGGCGGAGCGCGACGTTGGCGAGCAGGCCGATCATCACGCAGATCAGGTAGTTGATGCCGGCGATCACGCCGGTCGAGATGGAGAGCGGGACCAGCAGCAGCACCGCGATGGTGAGGGAGTACCAGACCGATCCGGCATCGAGCCGACCGTCGGCGATCGGCTTGTGCGGGGTGTCGTGGCGCGCGTCACGCTCGCGGTCGACGAGGTCGTTGTGCCAGCCCAGGATGCTCTGGCCGACCAGCACGGTGAGCATGACCACGCCCACCTCGCGGGTGGGCCGACCCGCGAGCGCGGCCACGGCCCCGACGCCCACTGCGGTCGCCACCGCCTGCCGCGGGTGCGCGGCCTGGATCATCAGCAGCGGCCAGGCGTCGCGCAGCCGGCGTACCGACAGGCGCCCCTGATGCCGTCGTCGGCCGGGCGTGGGTTCGTCGACGTCCGCGAGCGCCGTGGCGGATCCCTCCCCGGCGGAGCTGCGTCGCCTCCTCCGCTGCATTCTCCCCATGCCGAGCAGTATCGACTACGAGCTCGGGGCGCCGTCTTCGGGGCGCCGCTCCACCACAGGAATGCAATCCTGTCAAGCCCGCAATGTGCCGTCTGACCTGCGCAAACGCGGCCCGAGGTGAATTCTGGACGTGATAGAATGAACACCTAGGAAGGGGTCCATCACATATGACTTTCACCGTCGGCGAAACGGTTGTTTACCCCAATCACGGGGCCGCAGTTATCGAAGACATCGAGATGCGGAAGATCAAGGGAGAAGACCGGGAGTACCTCGTTCTGAGGATCGTCGCCCAGCAAGACCTCGTGGTGAGGGTGCCGGCGTGCAACCTCGATCTCGTGGGTGTGCGGGACGTCGTCGACAAGGAGGGCCTCGACCGTGTGTTCGACGTGCTCCGTGCCGAGCACGTCGAGGAGCCGACCAACTGGTCGCGCCGCTACAAGGCCAACCTGGAGAAGCTGCACAGCGGCGACGTCATGAAGGTCGCCGAGGTCGTTCGCGACCTGTGGCGCCGCGAGCGTGACCGCGGGCTCTCTGCAGGCGAGAAGCGGATGCTCGCGAAGGCGCGCCAGATCCTGGTGTCCGAGCTCGCTCTGGCCGAGCACACCAACGAAGACAAGGCCGAGGCGATCCTCGACGAGGTCCTCGCCAGCTGAAATACCCAACGGATGGCCCCCGGGATGCGCTCCCGGGGGCCTTCCGCATTTCCGCGTCCGAAGTCCAGGTCATACGGTGAGGTCGCCATGACCGCCGCTTCGTATGACGTCCCGCCTCCGGCCCTCGGCTCAGTGGTCGACGAGGGCCGCGGCAGCCTGCCGTTCGCGCTGATCCACGGCGAGGCGCTGGTGACCGCCGCGGTCTGGGCGCTGGGTGAGTCCGGCGTGACACCGGTGGACTTCGGTACCGAGTGGGAGGGCCTCCAGGCGTCGGAGGAGCCGTTCGTGCTGCACGACGCGCTCTGCCCGATGACACCGCCCGCGTTCATCGCGGAGTGCCTGGCCAGGTCCGTGGCGACCGGTGCGGTCGTGGTCGGCGTGCGGGCGGTCACCGACACCGTCAAAGCGCTCGAGGGCGACCGGCTCGGCGACACCGTCGACCGGGCCGGGCTGGTGACGGTCTGCTCGCCTGTGGTGCTGCCGGCCGCCGTCGTGGCCGAGCTCGATGCCCTGCCCTCTACAGACTTCGCGGCGCTGGTCGAGGCCCTGGAGGCCAGGTTCCCGGTGGAGCGGGTCGAGGCTCCCACCGAGGCGCGCCGGGTGTCCTCCGAGGACGACATCGCCGTCCTAGCCGCGCTGACCGAGCCGATCCGCTAGCGCGACGTCCTCGGGAAAGGTCACCTTCAGGTTGCGCGCGCTGCCGGCGACCGCGGCGATGGTGACGTCCGGGGCGTAGCGCTCCACACAGCTCGCCGTGTCGGTCCCTTCGAAGCCGTCCGCGTCGGCCCGCTCGTACGCCGCGAGCAGGGTCCGGGCGGCGAACGCCTGCGGCGTCTGCACGCCGACCAGCTCGCCCGTCGGCCGCGGCAGCAGGCCGGCCAGGTCGGTGACCGGGAGCGCTCCGCCGTGCTCACGCGCGGCTGC
Source organism: uncultured Actinomycetota bacterium (assembly GCA_963779635.1). GTDB lineage: Bacteria > Actinomycetota > Actinomycetes > Propionibacteriales > Nocardioidaceae > Nocardioides. Next base: position 53,265 of record CAVZZC010000005.1, read on the forward strand.
GACCACGGCGTCGAAGAGGTCGACCCCGGCCAGCGGGCGAGCGCCGTCGTGGATCGCGACCACGTCGACCTCGCCGGACTCGATGTCCGGAGCGAGCACCCGCAGCGCAGCCCACTCGGACCCGTGCCTGGTCTCGCCACCGGCGACCAGCAGCACCTCGCCGTCCCCGAGGTGGGGCGCGAGCGCCTCCGAGACAGCCGCCTCCTCACCGGGCCGGACGACGATCAACACCCGGCTCACGTCGGCGACCGACAGCCCATCGCGCACAGCCCGGGCGAGCACCGGCTTGCCACCCAGCGGGAGCAGCACCTTGTTGACGTCGCCACCCACGCGCGTGCCCGCCCCGGCGGCAAGAACGACGACGGCGACGGGCACGACGCGGAGCATACGGCGAAGGTCGGGTCGGTCAGAACGGGTTGAGACGGACACCCGGCGAGGTTCGTTGTCATCGATGACGCGTTTTCCTGCCCGTTACGCGTGCGAGACACGCCGAGAACACTGTGGGCCTAGCGTCCGGCGCATGCCACCCCGTTCCCCGCACCCGGAGGAGTGGCACCCGGTGTGCCGGCTCGCCGACCTGGAGGTACGCCGGGGCGTGGCGGCGCTCGTGCACGGCCAGGCGGTGGCGATCTTCCGCACCGACGACGAGCAGGTCTACGCCGTCGGCAACCACGACCCCTATGCGCGCGCCTCGGTGCTGGCCCGCGGCATCGTCGGAACCCGCGACGACGTGCCGTTCGTGGCCCCGGTCGCCCACGGGCACGCGTTCGACCTGCGCACCGGCCAGTGCCTCGAGGACGACCAGGTGTCGGTGCCCGCCTACGACGTCAAGGTCGTCGAGGGCGTGGTGCTGGTGGGCCACCGCAAGGCGGTGGCTGCCTGACGCCTCGCGGGTCCCTCTGCCGTCTCGACCAGGGCGATCAGCTCGTCGGAGACCAGCCGGGGTCGCTCCAGCGGCAGCATGTGCCCCGCGTCCGGAGCCACCGCGAACCGGGCGCCCCGGATGTTGGTCGCGATCCGGCGGCCGTGCCGGGGCGGGGTGAGCAGGTCGGCGCTGCCGACGAGCACGGTGGTCGGGACGCCGTCGTACGAGGACAGGGCATCGGTGCGCTCGTGCTTCATCATGTCGGCGTAGTAGCCCGAGAACGTCTCCGGGCAGCAGTTGATGATCTGGTCGACGACCAGGCCGACGTCGCGGGCACGGGCGGCCCGCCCGAACAGGAAGCGCTGCGCCACCTGGCGCTCGATCCGGGGTGAGCCGCGGCGGGTGCGCCGGGACATCATCCGGGCCCGGGTGGCTAGCACCCGGGGGACCTGGGCACGGACGAACGTGCCCATCTCGGGCAGCCCGAGCGTGACCGTGTCGAGCCGGCCCGATGAGGTGCCGACGAACAGCAGCCCGGCGATCCGCGGCAGCAGGTCCGGCCGGGAGGTCGGCAGGGCGGTCATCGTCATCCCGCCGATGGAGTGACCGGCGAGGACCAGCCGGCCCGAGGGTGCGTAGTGGTCGATGACGTCGCCCATGTCGCGGGCCAGGTTGTCGATCGTGCAGTCGGAGGTGCCGCAGATCTCGGAGTGGCCGTGGCCACGGTGGTCCCAGGTGACGATCCGGATCTTGTGGCCGAAGTGGGTGAGCAGGTCGCGCACCTGGTAGTGCCAGTCGGCCTCGTCGGCGGCCCAGCTGTGCGCGAGCACCACGCTGGTGGCGGCATCCTCCGGCCCGTACGTCGTGACGTGCAGCTCGAGCCCGTCGTACGTCCTCATCGGCCGGCCCCGTCTTCGACCGGGACGACCAGGGCGGTGGCGATCGCGGCGATCCCCTCCCCGCGACCGGTCAGGCCGAGGCCGTCGGTGGTGGTGGCGGACACCGACACGGGCGCGCCCACGGCCGCTGACAGGGCGGCCTCGGCCTCCGCGCGACGCGGCTCGATCCGGGGCCGGTTGCCGATGATCTGCACCGCGACGTTGCCCACCGCGAACCCGGCCTCCCGGACCAGGCGCGCGGTCTCGGTCAGCAGCGCGGTGCCGGCGGCGCCGGCCCACTGCGGGTCGGCCGTGCCGAACCGGGATCCGAGGTCGCCCAGGCCCGCTGCGGACAGCAGCGCGTCGCAAGCGGCGTGCGCGGCGACGTCGGCGTCGGAGTGGCCCTCCAGTCCCTGGGGTTCGTCCGGCCAGCTCAGCCCGGCCAGGTGCAGGGGAGCGCCGTCGACGAGCCGATGGACGTCGGTACCGACTCCGATCCGGGGCGTCAGAAGTCCGTCATGCACGCCCCTGATGATGCCTGAGACACAATCGGTGGTGTGAGGACGTCCAACGCCGCGTGGTCGCTGGCCGGTCTGGTGGCTGGTGGCGCCGGGCTGGCGACCAGCTATCTGACGGCCAACGTGATGAACATCCGGGAGTCTCCGGTCGTCGCGGTCGCTGAGCTGGTCATCCGGCACACCCCGGGAGCGGTGGCCGAGCGGGCCATCGACGTCCTCGGGCACAAGGACAAGCCGGTCCTGGTCGGGGGCATCCTGGTCCTGCTCGCCGCCCTGTTCCTCCTGGTCGGCTGGCTGGCCCGCCGGTGGTGGTGGGTGTCGGTCGCGGTGCTCGGACTGCTCGCGACGTTCGCGGCGATCGCGGTGTTGGCCAAGAGGGGGGCGTCGGCCGCCGACGCGCTCCCGGTCCTGGTGGGCCTGGCGACCTGGCTGATCGTGCTCGCCCTGCTGACCGAACGCCTGCGCCGGATCGACGTCGCCGAGGCCGACGACGGGACCTCGGACGAGCCCGGGCCGATCCTGACCGACGAGCAGCGCCACAACCGGCGCGGCTTCCTGATCGGGGTCGGCGTGATCGCCGCGCTAGCCGGGGTCATCGGCGTCATCGGCCGGATCGCCGGCAGTGGTCGGCGCCGGGTCGAGGAGGCGCGGCGGTTGCTCCGCCTCGAGAACGTGACCACGCCCGCGGTGCCTGCCAACACCAAGGTGGGCGTCGACGGCGTGACGTCGTGGGTGACGCCCGCCGACGAGTTCTACCTGATCGACACCGCGGTGATCGTCCCGACCATCGAGCCCAAGGAGTGGAGCCTGCGCATCCACGGGATGGTCGAGAACGAGATCGAGCTGTCCTACGACGAGCTGGTCGCGCGTGAGATCACCGAGGACTGGGTGACGCTCAACTGCGTCTCCAACGAGGTCGGCGGCAACCTGATCGGCAACGCCTGGTGGAGCGGGGTCCGGCTCGCCGCCCTGCTCGCCCAGGCCGGACTCGACCCCGAGGCCGATGCCGTGCTGCAGACCTCCGACGACGGCTGGACCTGCGGCACCCCGCTCAGCGCGCTCACCGACAACCGCAACGCCATGCTCGTGGTCGCGATGAACGGCAAGCCGCTGCCGATCGAGCACGGCTTCCCGGTGCGCACGCTGGTGCCCGGCCTCTACGGCTACGTCTCAGCGTGCAAGTGGGTGGTCGACATGGAGGTCACCAAGTTCGACGAGATCAGCGCGTTCTGGACCGAGAAGGGCTGGGGGGAGATGGGCCCCGTGAAGATGTCGTCGCGGGTCGACGTACCCCGGTCCGGCGACGACGTGCCGTCCGGCGACGTCACCTTCGCCGGAGTGGCCTGGTCGCAGCACACCGGGATCGAGGCCGTGGAGGTGGCCGTCGACGGCGGTGCGTGGGAGAGCGCGGAGCTGGCCGGGGTTCCGAACGACGACACCTGGGTGCAGTGGAAGGCGATCGTCGACGTCGAGCCCGGCGATCACATGGTGAAGGTGCGCGCGACCGACAAGAATGGCGTGGTGCAGACCGGGGTGGAGCAGGACGTGCTGCCGGACGGTGCCACCGGCTGGCACTCGGTGGACTTCTCGGTGCACGAATGACGGCGGACTTCGCCGGCCGCCCTGGTGCGGCGCTGGTCGTGGGCGGCAACGGTGGCCTGGGGCGGGTGATCGCCGGGCTGCTCGCCGCGCGCGGCGCGACGGTCGCCGTGACCTACCGGACTCGCGCGCCGGAGGCCGCGTCGTCGGCGTACCGACTGGACCTGACGGAGGCCGGTGCCCCGGCCGAGGTCGTCGGGCAGGTGGTGGCCGCCCACGGCGGCCTGCACACGCTCGTCTACGCCGCCGGGCCGCACGTCCCGATGACCCACCTGTCGAAGGTCGCGCCCGCCGACATGGCCGGCCAGCTGGCCGCCGATGCAGCAGGGTTCTTCGCGGTTGCGCACGCCGCGCTGCCGGCGCTCCGGGACACCCGGGGGTCGATCGTGGCGGTCACGACCGCGGCCACCTCGCGGTACCCGGTGCGCGACGGGCTGTCGTCCGCGCCGAAGGCTGCGGTCGAGGCGATGGTGCGCGGCCTGGCGGTCGAGGAGGGCCGCTTCGGCGTACGCGTCAACGCGGTCGGTCCAGGCATGCTGACCGACGGGATGGCCGAGCGGCTGATCTCGTCGGGCGAGCTGTCCGAGGCCGACCTGGCGGCGGCCACCCGCAACATCCCGCTGCGCCGGTTCGGCGACGCGGACGACGTTGCCGAGGCAGTGTGCTTCCTCGCCTCCGACCGCGCCGGCTTCATCAGCGGCCAGAAGCTCGACGTGGACGGCGGCTACGGCGCCTGACGCGTCACCAGTTGGAGTGCTTGCCACCCGGCAGCGGGTGCTTCGCGTCGTGGATGACGTACGTCGTGCCGCCCGAACCGCCCAGCCAGGCCCGCTCGAGCTGGCCACGGTCGTAGACCCGACGCACGCCCGACGCGTTCGAGGCAGCCGGGTCGTTGACGACGACGTCGCCGTCCCGCTTGAAGCCGACGATGACCAGCAGGTGGCCGTTGGTGGCGGAGATCGGGGCGCCGTCGAGCTCGCCGCGGCCGAAGGAGATCGACGCGACCACGGGGATGCCGGCCAGGATGAAGCGCTCGGCCTCGCGCAGCGACCGCAGCCGGGTGACGAAGGCCTTGCCTGCCAGCCGGGCGGCGTACGCGGTGTTGAAGGGCCAGTTGCCGGCCCCGTCGTAGTCGTAGTCGTAGGTCATCCGGGCGGCGTGGTCGACCCACGGTGCGGGGTGGCCGTTGCCTACCCAGGCGTAGGCCTTCGGACCGGGCAGCGCGTCGTAGTAGGCCAGCACCATCGAGGTCGAGGTCGGCGAGCACCAGGCCTGGCCGCCGCCGCCCCAGCGCGGGTAGTGGCCGCTGTGGGTCATCTGCGAGTAGCGGGGTACATCGAGCGTGGTGCCTGCGGCCGGGCCGGGTGTGGAGGTGGCACCCGCGCCAGCCGGCAGTCGTGACGCCATCGCGCCGGCGGCGTCGAGCGCAGGGGAGTACGACGCACCCGACCGGCGCGCCAGCGTCACCCGCAGCTGGTAGGACTTCAGGCCCGCGGTCTCCCAGGTGTCGACGTTGACGCTCGCCAGGTCGTCGTCCTGCCCGGAGATCGTCCGTCGCTTCAGGTACTGGTCGCCGGATGCCCACCGGCCCAGGACGTCCCAGCTCGAGGTCCGGCCGGATGCGTTGCGGCCGCGGACCCGGATCTCGACCCAGCTGTCACTAGGTGTGGCCGCCGACCACGAGGCGATCAGGCGGGTGAGGGCGAACCCGGGGGTGACCCACGGGGAGTCCCAGTGCGCCGTGTCGTAGCTGCGGCCGGCGAGATGGCGGCTTCCCTCGGACTGCTTGATCAGCAGCCGTCCCTTGACGACCCGCACGCCGGACAACGTGCCCCGGCGCCACTGGTCGCCGGTGTCCCACTGGGTGAACGTGATCTGTCGCGCGGCCGCCCGCGCATCCGGCTCGGTCGCGGACACGGGAGGGAGGGTAGCGATGAGCGGGGCCGTGAGGACGGCGGCCAGCGAGACGATCGCGGGGAAGCGCATCGATCCACGATAGGTCACATCAGTCCCACGCGTCACATGTCGGGCGACGCGCGCTTTGGGGCCGGAGGGCGCTGCGCTCCTAGACTGACCGCGTGACATTCCGGCTCCACGACACCGCGACCCGCGAGGTCCGCGACTTCGTCCCCCTCGAGGCAGGACGGGCGGGCATCTACGTCTGCGGGCTGACCGTGCAGTCGGAGCCGCACGTCGGGCACGTCCGCTCGGCGGTGAACTTCGACGTGCTCCGCCGCTGGCTCACCCGCGGCGGCTACGACGTGACCTTCATCCGCAACGTCACCGACATCGACGACAAGATCCTCACCAAGGCCGAGGAGCAGGGCCGGCCCTGGTTCAACCTCGCCTACGAGATGCACCGCGCGCTCGAGCGTGCGCTGGCGTCGATCAACGTGCTGCCGCCGACGTACGAGCCCGGAGCGACCGGCCACATCCCGGAGATGCTGTCGCTGATCGCCGTGCTCATCGAGCGAGGGCACGCGTACGCCGCGGAGGACGGTTCCGGTGACGTCTACTTCGACGTCCGATCGTGGCCGTCGTACGGCGAGCTCAGCGGACAGAAGGTCGACGAGATGCAGGACGCCGGCGACGCCGACCCGCGCGGCAAACGCGACCCGCGCGACTTCGCACTCTGGAAGGGCTGGAAGGACACCGAGCCCGAGACCGCGTCGTGGCCGTCGCCGTACGGTCCCGGGCGGCCGGGCTGGCACATCGAGTGCTCGGCGATGGCCGGCAAGTACCTCGGCGCCGCGTTCGACATCCACGGCGGCGGCATCGACCTGCAGTTCCCACACCACGAGAACGAGCAGGCGCAGTCGCGCGCCGCCGGACACCCGTTCGCGACGTACTGGATGCACAACGCCTGGATCACCACGGCCGGCGAGAAGATGTCGAAGTCGCTCGGCAACTCGCTCCTGGTGCCCGCCGTGCTGCAGCGGGTCCGCGGCATCGAGCTGCGCTTCTACATGGTCTCGGCGCACTACCGCTCGCAGGTGGAGTTCTCGTTCGAGGCGCTCGACGAGGCCGCCGCCGGGTTCCGCCGGATCGAGAACTTCCTCGAGCGCGCCGGCTCCACGGAGCCGACGAGCGATTTGCCGCAGGCCTTCGTCGACGCCATGGACGACGACCTCGGCACCCCGGCCGCGATCGCCGTCGTGCACGACACCGCGCGCGAGGGCAACCGGCTGCTCGCCGCGGGCGAGGATGCCAGCACTGAGGCGGCGTCGGTGCTCGCGATGCTCGACATACTCGGGCTGAACCCGCGCGACCCGGCGTGGGCCGGCGACGACCGCACAGACGCCCGGCTCACCGCGGCCGTCGATGCGCTGGTCGCCGGGCTGCTCGAGCAGCGCGCCCGGGCCCGGGCCGACAAGGACTTCGCGACCGCCGACGCGATCCGCGACCAGATCAAGGCGGCCGGCATCGAGGTCGAGGACACCCCGGCCGGCCCGAAGTGGAGCCTTTCCTGATGGCCGGTAATTCGCAGCGCAAGGGCTCGGTGCGCAAGCAGAGCAAGAAGCCCACGGCCGGTTCCGGGGGTCGGGTACGCCGCGGGCTCGAGGGCAAGGGCCCGACGCCCAAGGCGAAGGACCGGCCGTACCACAAGACCCACAAGAACGAGCAGCGCGCGCAGAAGAAGGCCGCGACCCGTCCGCGCAAGGCGAAGGGCGACGACGCCGAGTGGGTGGCCGGCCGCAACTCGGTCGTCGAGCTGCTCCGCGAGGGTGCCCCGGTGACCGGCGTCTACGTCGCCGAGGGAGCCGAGCGCGACGGCCGGCTCCGTGAGGCGTTCAAGCTGGCCGCCGACCGCGGCGTCAGCCTGCTCGAGGTGAGCAAGGGCGAGCTGGACCGGATGACGAGCGCGGCGGTGCACCAGGGCCTGGCCGCGCGGATCCCGCCGTACGAGTACGCCCACCCCGACGACCTGCTCGAGCGCGCCAAGGAGCAGGCGGAGCCGCCGCTGGTCGTGGCGCTCGACTCCGTGACCGACCCGCGCAACCTGGGTGCGGTGGTGCGCAGCGCGGCCGGATTCGGCGCCCACGGTGTCGTAATACCAGAGCGACGGGCAGCGGGCATGACCGCCGCGGCCTGGAAGACCTCGGCCGGTGCCGCGGCCCGGATCCCGGTCGCCCGCACCGTCAACCTGGTGCGCCAGCTGAAGGCCTACCAGGAGGCCGGATGCACGGTGGTCGGCCTGGCGGCGGACGGCGACCTGTCCCTGCCCGACCTGATCGCGGACGACGACTACGTCCACGGCAGCGGCCTGGTCCTGGTGGTCGGCTCCGAGGGCGACGGACTGTCGCGGCTGGTCGCGGAGACGTGCGACCGGCTGGTGTCCATCCCGATGGCCGGTGGTCTCGAGTCCCTGAACGCCGGAGTGGCCGCATCGGTGGCGCTCTACGCGATCTCCGACGCACGTCGCTAGGCGTTGACGACGCTACTTACAGTGGATCCATGCCAACTGATGTGGAGCGGCTGCTGCCCGACGACGAGGCGCGGGCACTGCTGAGCCTGGCTCGGGACATCTCCACCAAGGAGCTCGCGCCACAGGTGGCGGAGATGGAGGAGCGCGAGGAGTTCCCCGAGGCGGCGTACCGCCTGCTCGGCAAGACCGGGCTGCTGACCCTCCCGTTCCCCGAGCGGTACGGCGGCGGCGCCCAGCCCTACGAGACCTACCTCCAGGCGCTCGAGGAGATCGCCACCGCGTGGCCGAGCGTGGGGGTCGGCGTCAGCGTGCACGCGCTCACCGCGACGGTCGTCGAGGTCAACGGCAGCGAGGAGCAGAAGGACGAGTGGCTGCCCCGGATGCTCAGCGGCGACTGGCTCGGCGCCTACTGCCTGAGCGAGCCCCAGGCCGGCTCCGACGTCAGCGGTATCCAGACCAAAGCGGTGCGCGACGGCGACGAGTACGTCATCACCGGCATCAAGCAGTGGATCAGCAACGGCTCGTGCGCCGACTACTACATCCTGTTCGCCCGCACCGGCGCCGACCCGAAGCGCGGCCTCTCGGCGTTCATCGTCCCGGCCGGCACTCCCGGCATGAGCTTCGGCCGGCCGGAGAAGAAGCTCGGCCTGCACTGCGACATCACCACCCAGGTGATGTTCGACGGCGCCCGGATCCCGGCGGCCAACCGGATCGGTGACGAGGGTGCCGGCATGCGCGTCGCGCTCTCCGCCCTGGACGTCGGCCGGCTCGGGATCGCGGCGGTGGCGACCGGCATCGCCCAGAGCGCGCTGAGCCACTCGGTCGCCTACGCCAAGGAGCGGGAGCAGTTCGGCAAGCCGATCGGCGAGTTCCAGGGGATGCAGTTCTTGCTCGCCGACATGGCCGCGGCCGTGGAGCGCGGCCGGGCGACGTACCTCTATGCGGCCCGGCGCAAGGACGCCGACATGTCGATCAACCGGCTCGCCAGCATCGCCAAGCTGACCGCCACCGACGCCGCGATGAGCGTGACCACCGACGCCATCCAGGTGTTCGGCGGCAACGGCTACATCCAGGAGTACCCCGTCGAGCGGCTCTTCCGCGACGCCAAGGTCACCCAGATCTTCGAGGGCACCAACCAGATCCAGCGGATGGTGATCGGCCGCGACCTGCTGCGCTAGGTGGCGACCCGCCTCGCCGACGCCCAGCGAGAAGGACGCCGCCGGTAGTCGGTCGATTGGTCACAAACGGCACGAAAACGGCCCTGAAATCTGCAGTTTGTGACCAATCGTCGACGCTTTGTGGCGGACGTGACTGGTGAGGTGGGCCCGCGCAATTGCGGGCGGCGGCTGGGCGCGCTGGCCCACGGTGAGGAGAGCAATGTTCAGGTGGCGAGGGCCTCGTCGGGGCGGTCGGGAAGCACGGTGCGGATGTAGTCGTCGGCGGTGTCGAAGATGTTGACCTCGTGGCCGGCTCGCTCCGAGAGCAGCCAGCGGTGCTCGAGGATCTCGTGGAAGATCTCGGCCGGCTCGAGCTTGCCGCGGACCTCGGGCGGGAGCCGCCGCATGATCGGGTCGTAGATCTCGGTGAGCCAGCGGTTGGCAACCAGGCTGCGGTCCTCGCGGCCCAGGTCGTGGTGGGCGGTGAACGCCGCCAGGTCGTTGAGCATCCGGCGGGCCTGCGCCTCCTCGACGTTCAGGCCGGTCAGCGCCTGCAACTCTCGGCAGTGGTGGCCGAGCTCGACCACCTTCGGCTGGATCCGGACCTTGTCGCCGTCGATGTCGGTGACGATGTCGAGCTCGTCGACGTCGAAGCCCAGGTCGTTGAGGCGCTCGATCCGTCGCTCGATCCGCCACATCTCGTCGGAGCCGAACTCCTCGACGTCGGTGAGCTCGGCCCAGAGGGCTTCGTAGCGCTCGACGAGCAGCTCGACGATCTCGTGGGCGGCGACCTCCTGGTCGAGCGACTCGCTGGCCTGCAGGTCGAGCAGCTCGGCGAAGACGTTCTCGGTGGCGATGGTGAGGTCGTGCTCGCGCATCCGCGGGGACAGCGTCGACTGGAGCTCGCCGGTCTCGGCGTCGACGAGGTACGCCGCGAACCCGCCCGCACTGCGCCTGAACAGCACGTTGGAGAGCGACACGTCGCCCCAGTAGAAGTCGGCCAGGTGCAGGCGCACGAGCAGCACCACCAGCGCGTCGACGAGCGACGGCAGGTTGTCGGCGGTGAGGCCGTGGCTGAACAGGCTGCGGTAGGGCAGTGAGAAGCGCAGGTGCTCGGTGAGCAGGGCCGAGGGGAGCTCCTCCCCGTCGGCGTCGACCCGGCCGGTCACCACGCCCTGGGGCACCACGGCGGGGAGGTTCATCCGCTGCAGGTCGCGGAGCAGGCGGTACTCCCGGAACGCGATCGGCTCCTGAGTCTCCTTCACGGCGTAGACCCGGTCGCGGAGCCGGACGATGCGTACGACGTGCCGAGACAGGCCTCGAGGGAGTGGGACGACATGCTCGTCGCCCCACTCCTCCAGCGGCGTCGACCAGGGCAGCGTGAGCAGCGCCGGGTCGGGCCGGCTGGCGACAACATGGAGCGCCATGCAGGTCAGGCTAGGGGGTATGACGGCGATCGCCGATCATCGTGACCCCTGCACGGGGACCTGCCAAGGCGCCTGCGCGCCCGCGCCCGTGTGGTCGTCGCAACGGACCAGCTGGGCCCCGATGCGCTCGAGCGGGCAGTTCTCCTGAGCGGCCGGAACGTGGTTGCTCGGCCGGGAGGGTCCGGGCTCGGGAATGGCCGACGCCGCGCCCGAGGCGGCCAGCAGGAAGACGAGCACGGCGGCTGAGGCGGCTCCGCGGATGATGTTGTTCATGGTTCTGCTCCTTGTCTGGTGGGTGTAGCTCCACGGTCCGCGGCGGCGCCGTTGCGCACATCCGAAGCCACCCCTCATCTATCTGCCGGCGCCCCCTCAGATCGGCGCCGATGGCCCCTCGCTCGGCACCGCCCCGCACGCGGAGCGCGTGGGACGATGGGGCATGGCGCCCGGAACCGAGAGGGACGTGGTGGGTCGTGGCCCTGAGCTGGACGTCGTTCGCACCGCCCTCATCGAAGCCGCGCAGGGATCGTCCCGCGCTCTCGTGGTCACCGGAGGGGCCGGCGTCGGGAAGACCGCGCTCGTGGACGCGGTCCTCGCGGAGCAGCAGGCCGCCGTCGTCCTCGTCGGACTCTGTCTGCCGCTGCAACAGCTGAGCGTCCCGCTATTGCCGCTGCGATCGGCGCTGCGCGCAAGTGCGCCGCCCGGTCATGAGGCCTGCCTCGCGGCCATGGACGCCACCGACCAGGCAGCCCGCGCGCTCGACACCTACATCGACAGCCTCACCGCGGCCGGCCCGGTCGTCCTGGTCGTCGACGACCTGCAGTGGGCGGACCGGAGCACCCTCGATGTCCTGCTCTACCTCGTTGCAGGGCCCGCCGACCGGCCGCTCGGCCTGGTGTTGGTGGCCCGCGACGACGTGCTGCCCGACGGTCATCCCCTGCACGGCTGGCTGGCCGACGTGCTCCGGCTGCCGCGAGTCGGACGCCTCCGTCTCGGGCCGCTGGACCGCCCCGGCACCGAGGCGCAGATCGCCGCAGTCCTGGGCGGCGTTCCCCACCAGAGCCTCGTCGACGACGTGTTCGCCAGGGCGGGCGGCAACCCTTACGCCACCCACCTGATGGTTCGTGGGCTTCCGCTCACCGCCCGGGCACTGCCGGGCGACCTTCCCGCGGACCTGACGGCTGCGGTGAAGCGGGACTGGCACGAGCTCGGCGAGACGGCGCGAAACGTCACCAGCCTGGTGGCGGTCGCGGGAGGACCGGTGGCCTTCGATCTCCTGGAGGCGGTCGCCCGCGAGCTGCGGATCGATGGGGTCCTGCCTGCGCTCGAGGAGGCGGTCGTACGACGCGTCCTCCGGCTTGAAGACTCCGACGGCTACTGGTTCCACCACCCGCTGCAGGCCGAAGTGCTGGAAGCCGACCTGACTGCCGCCCGTCGGCGTGCCTGGCACGAGGCATACGCCCGGGTGCTGGAGTCCGGCACGACCCGGGCCGAGACACCTCTGTCCACCGCGATGGTCCTCAGCGACCACCACGACCGCGCCGGGAACACCGCCGCGGCGTACTCCTGGGCCCTGCGGTCGTGGGAGTCGGCCGGGGCGGCGCGCGGGTCGCCCGAGCTGCGGCGACTGCTGTGGCGGGCGATCGAGCTACGGACACGCGTCCCCGAGGCTGCCGAGTCGCGCGAGGAGCTGCTCGAGCTGCTGCGGGCCGCTGCAGAGGCGGTGGGCGCCTTCGACGAGCAGCTGGCTGCGGTCGAGGCCCTGCTCGAGTCGGTCGACGAGCAGGAGCTGCCGCTGCTGGTCGGTTGGCTGTGCGTGCAACGCAGCCGCCTGCATACCCTCACGGGTGCCGGCACACCGGGACCCGCCGAGGCCCTGGTCGCGGTGGAGCTCACCGCGGCGGTGCCCACCTCCTGGCAGCACGCGTACGCGCTGGCCGAGCAGGCCCGGACCGCGGCCTGGGCCGCCGATCCCGCCGCAGGTGAGCAGGCACGCCGGGCGGTCATCGTCGCCAGGACTGCCGGTCACCCCGGAGCGCTCGCTTTCGCCCTGGCGACCCGCGCCATGGTCTCTATCCTGCAGGGCGACCCTGCGGCTGTGACGAGGTACGTCGAGGAGGCGAGCAGCGTCGCCTTGGAGGCTCGTGACTGGCACGGTTACGTGCACGCCACCTCCTGGGAGATCAACGCCGCCACTCCCGCCGCGAGCGAGGCCGTGGCCGAGCTGCTGCGAAACCGGCGCGAGGCGCTCACCGCCGCCGATGCCCCCCACGTGTTCGTCGCGATGCTGGCGGGGATCGAGGCCGAGGCGCGGCTGCTGATCGGCGAGTGGCGGGCCTGTGGCGACCTGCTGCGCATCTCGCAGGGCTCCGACCTCGGCGCGTTCGTCGACATCCGGACGCGGCTCACCGCGGCCCTGCTCGACGCGCTGCAGGGTCGGACGACGCAGGCCGAGATGCAGATCGAGCGGGCCGTCGAGCAGCTGACGGGCACGGGCGGCCAGGCCAGCTTGCCGCTGCCGACGGTGCGCACCCTGGTCGCCCTGGCCGACGGCCGTCCGGACCAGGCAGTCCGGGCTGCGTTGGAGGGCGCCCGGGCTCCGGGTGTCTCGCCACACCTGGGGGAGTGGCTCCTCCCCCTGGCGGCACGCGCTCTCGCCGACCTGTCCGAGGTCGGTGCGGCCGCCGGCTCCAGGGACGATGGTGTCGACGCACTGGTCGAGGAGTTCCCGCACATCCTGCCGGACTCCGGGCTGGATGCTCCGCAGATGCATGCGATGCAGTCGTGGTACGACGCTGAGGTCGCCCGGGCGCGGCGGAGCGAGGACGGCGGACGCCGCTGGTGGGACGTGGCCGAGGCGAGCGAGGGAGCCCGACTCCCCTGGGTGGCCGTCTACGCGTGGTGGCGGGCCGCCGAGGCACTCCTCTCGCAAGGCCCCACCCAGCGCCGCAGGGGCATCGACGCGTGGCGCCGCGCCGAGGCGATGGCGCGGGACCTCGACGCCACCCCGGTCCTCGACGAGATCGTGACCCTCGGCCGGATCGCCCGGGTGGAGCGGCCCCGGGACGTGGCCGAGCCGGAGGCGGCAGCCGACGCCCTGCCCGGCCTCACCCGCCGGGAGCGTGAGGTCCTGGCGCACGTGGTGGCCGGGGCGACGTACGCCGATATCGCCGCGGCACTGGTGATCAGCGAGAAGACGGTGTCCTCGCACGTGTCCAACCTGCTCCGCAAGACCGGCACCTCCGGCCGCGTGGAGCTGTCGCGCCTGGTCACTCGTCTGTCGGGCCCGTCCGGTAGACCGTGACCCCGGTCGCCAGCGGGTCGTCGGCCGTGGCGACCACGGTCTCGCCGACGTCGATCGGAAGGTCGAGCTGCGGGCCGGGGGCCCGGCGGGCGACGACCAGCAGCGTCTCCTCGGGGTGCTCGCGCAGGAACGCCAACGTGTCGTCGCCGACATGCGCCCACCGGAGCCCGCCGCGCCGCAGCGCGACGTGACCGCGATGGGCGGCCGCGAGGGCGGCGTACGTCGAGAGCGTCTCGTGGTCCCAGGCCTCCGGCCGGTGCCACGGCATCGGACGACGGGCGTCCTCGCCGTTGACCCCCTCCAGCCCGATCTCGTCGCCGGCGAACACCATCGGCACCCCCGGCAGCGTGAACTGCAGGCCCGCGGCCACCCGGTGCGCCTCCGGCGACCCCACGACCGTGCGGATCCGGGCGCTGTCGTGGGAGCCGAGGATGTTCCACGACGAGGCCGAGGCGAGCCAGCCGTTGCGGGCGGTCCACTCCCGCATCGCCCGGACCACGGCCGGGCCACCGCGACGCGGGACCGGCACTGGTCGGCCGAACGGGCGCGCGGGCGAGGCCGGGTCGCGCAGCCACGACCACACCGGCCACGAGAACCCGGAGTAGTCCATGGTGCCGTGCCAGCCGTCGCCGTCGAGATCGCCCGAGGCATCGTGGTTGTGCTCGCCGATCACCAGCGCGTCCGGCCGCTCGGCCTCGGCGGTACGACGTACGGCGCGGGCCACGTCGTGGTTGACGTCGACCCCACCGAGGCGGCCGGTCATGTTGGCCACGTCGATCCGCCAGCCGTCCACGTCGTACGGCGGCCGCAGCCAGCGCGCGACCACGCTGTCGGGTCCCTCGACCATCGCCCGGCGGAGCGCAGGAACCGCGTGGTTGAGCTTGGGCAGCGTGGCGTGACCCATCCAGCACTCGTAGCCGCCGTCCTCGCGGAAGAAGAACCAGTCCCGGTTCGGCGAGGTCGGTGAGGCGGCCGCGGCGACGAACCACTCGTGGGTGTCGCCGGTGTGGTTGGTGGTGAGGTCGCCGAGGATCCGCCAGCCGCGAGCGTGCACCGCCGCGCTGAGCCGCGCGTACGCGTCGTCGCCGCCGAGCAGCGGGTCGACGGCGTCGAACGTCGACGCGTTGTAGCGGTGGTTGCTCTCGCCGGGGAACACCGGGGTCGTGTAGACGATGGTCGCGCCCACCCGCTCGAGGTGGTCGAGGTGCTCGACGATCCCGTCGATGTCGCCGCCGAAGAGCTGGGTCGGCGTACGCGGGTCGGTGCCCTCGAACACCACCGTGTCGTCCCAGCCGGCCGGGACCGCCCAGGCGGGCGTCGGCCGCTCGTCGGCGGCGGCCGAGCGCGCGAACCGGTCCGGGAAGATCTGGTAGACCACACCCTCGCGGCCCCAGTCGGGGGCCGCCGGGTAGACGCTGAGCCGGAAGTCGAAGGTGTCCGGCCCGTCGTGGTCGGTCACCCCGGCCGCGGTCAGCCAGCGCTGGCGACCGCCGCCGTCGAGCAGGAACCGGTAGTGCGTGACCGGGTTGTGCACCGGCAGGCGTCCCGTCCACCAGACGGCGGTCTCGTCGCGCTGCTCGATCCGGCACGGGTGGTAGACCGGCTCCGCGTCGTACGTCGTCCGCAGCCAGACCGACTCCACCGGGTCACGGGGGTCGGTGCGGAGCCGGACCACGACGTCGCTCTCCTGGGCCGGTGCCTCGTCCGACAGGTAGAGAGGCGATCCGTCATGGTGCGGCTCGTGCAGGAGGTGGCCCGTCACGG
Organism: uncultured Actinomycetota bacterium; assembly: GCA_963779635.1. Taxonomy (GTDB): domain Bacteria; phylum Actinomycetota; class Actinomycetes; order Propionibacteriales; family Nocardioidaceae; genus Nocardioides. Next base: position 69,200 of record CAVZZC010000005.1, read on the forward strand.
CTCGAGCCGGACGGCGCCAGGCCCGCTCGACGCGAGCTCGTCGCCGGGGTTCATCAATGCGCAGCTCTTCAGGCTCAGGCAGCCGCAGCCGATGCAGCTGTCCAGCCGCTCCCGGAGCAGCTCGATCCGGCGGATCTGCTCGTCGAGCCGCGGCCGCCAGGCGCGGCTGAGCCGGTGCCAGTCCTGCTTGGTCGGGGTCCGGTTGTCCGGCAGCGTCTCGAGCGCGAAACCGATCTCGTCCAGGCTCAGCCCGACCCGCTGCGCGGTGCGGATGAACGCGACCCTGCGCAGCGTGGACTTGAGGTAGCGGCGCTGGTTGCCGGTGGTGCGCTCGGCGGTGATCAGCCCCCGTGACTCGTAGAACCGGAGCGCGCTCGTCGCCACTCCGGAACGCTCGGAGAGCTGTCCGATCGTCATGCTCATGCTCATGGCACCCAGCCTGCCAGACTTAGAGTTTCCTTCAAGTTCGCTCGTGGACGCAGAACGAGAACGCGTTCTAGTTTGTCTTGGTACTCTCCGCTCGTGCAACTGACCGATGGCGACCGGATCCGCGGGCTGCTGGGCACCTACTGCCGGCTGGTCGACGCCGGCGACCTCGCCGGTGTCGGTGACCTGATGGCCCGGGCCACGCTGGCGGACGAGCACGGTCGAGTCGTGGCCACCGGCGCCGCCGAGGTCGCTGCGCTGTACGCCGCCACGACCAGGCTGCACGACGACGGCACGCCTGGCACCCAGCACGTCGTGGTCAACACGACGTTCGGGGAGCCGGCGGCCGACGGCACGGTCACCGCAACCTCGTCGTACGTCGTCCTGCAGGCCGTGCCGGGGCTGCCGCTGCAGCCGGTCGTCACCGGCGACTACGTCGACACGTTCGCCCGGGACGACGACGGGTCCTGGCACTTCACCGAGCGCCGGTTCCGGATCGCCCGCTCCGGCGACCTCTCCCGGCATCTCACCATCGACCCCGGAGGTTCCTGATGACCGATCCCCGCGTCGTCGTGATCACCGGTGCCGCTTCCGGCATCGGCTTCGCGACCGCCGAGCTGTTCCGCGACGGCGGCGCGACGGTCTACGGCCTCGACATCGTGCCCACCGTCCCCGACGGCGTCACGTACGTCGAGTGCAACGTCGGCGACAAGGCGGCGGTCGACGCGGCCATCGCGACCTGCGCCGCGCAAGGCCGGATCGACGTCCTGGCGAACGTGGCCGGGATCGTGCAGTTCGGCAGGTTCGAGCAGATCTCCGAGGCCGAGTGGGACCGGGTGCACGCGGTCGACCTGAAGGGGCCGTTCTTCGTGATGCAGGCCGCGCTGCCGCACCTCAAGGCGTGCCGGGGCAACATCGTCAACGTGTCGTCGGTGGCGGGCAACGTGTCCCAGCCCTACGCGACGGCGTACGCCGCGGCCAAGGGCGGCCTGACCCAGCTGACCAAGGCGCTCGCGCTGGAGCTCTCGCCCGACCGCATCCGGGTCAACGCGATCTGTCCCGGCACGGTGGACACCCCGATCGTGGCGCACGTCGCGGAGATCATGCCGACCGACCTCGACCCCCGGGTCGCCGACCGGCTGATGATGATGCTCCCCGGCCCCGCGATCACACCCGCCGAGATCGGATCGGCCATCGTCTACCTGGCCTCGCCGGAGGCGCGGATGATCACCGGGGCGGTGCTGGCGTTCGACGGTGGGATGAGCTGACCCAGCAGTCCCGTTCGTCGGCTCGTTGTGTGAGCCTGTCGGGGTGATTACCGACGACGAGCTGATCCGGGCAGAGGCGGAGATCCAGAAGTACTCGCACGAGGTCACCTACCAACGTCCCAACCGCGACTGCGACATGGTGATGAAGGGCGGCATCTCCTCCGGAGTCGTCTACCCATTGACCGTCTGCAAGCTGGCGACGAAGTACCGCCTCAAGAGCATCGGCGGGACGTCCGCCGGCGCGATCGCCGCGGTCATCGCCGCGGCGGCGGAGTACCGGCGTCGCGAGGACGTCGGGTCACCCGGAGCCGGGTTCCAGGCCCTGGCCGCGATGCCCCACGAGATCGCGAAGGCTCTACCGACCCTGTTCCAGCCGCACCCAGACGCTAGCCGGATCTTCGCCGTGCTGAACGCCATGATCGACCCCGATCACTCCAAGGTGGGGCGGATCGTCAGGGCGGTCGGCCGCATCGTGGCTGCCAAGAAGGTGCACTTCCTCGTCGGCCTGCTCCTGGCTGTCCTCCTCGCCGTACCGGGTTTGCTGGCCCTCCGCGATGACGCGGGCGAGCTCGTGATCGGCCTCCTGTTCCCGGTGCTGGTGGGCCTGGTCGTCGGGCTGGTGTTCGCAGGAGTCGGGTTCGCGCGCGCCGCTCTGCGCCTGCTGCCGAAGCTCGACTACGGGCTCACCGACGGGGCGACCCACGAGTCCACGCCCGGGCTCACCCAGTGGCTGGCCGAGCAGATCCAGCTGGTGGCCGGCCGCGAGCCGGACGCCCGGCCGCTGACCCTGGGCGACCTGTGGGGGCCGGCCGCGGCCGGCGCGCGGGCCTCCGACGGCCAGCGCACCGTGCCCGCCGGCGAGCTCCGGCGGCAGCGGGACATCGACCTCCAGGTGATGACCACCGACCTCACGCTGGGACGCCCGTTCCGGCTGCCGTTCTCCGAGCGCACGTTCATGTTCGACGAGGACGAGATGAGCGGCCTGTTCCCCGAGCCGGTCGTCGCGGCGATGAAGGTCCGGATGTCGGAGCACTCGCACCCCACGACGGGCCGCCAGCTGTGGCACTTCCCCGACGCGACCGACCTGCCGCTGGTGGTGATGGCCCGGATGAGCCTGAGCTTCCCGGGGCTGATCGCGGCGGTCCCGCTGTACGCCGTGGACCACGGCGGGGACGGCAGCATCGTGCGTCATCTGTTCTCCGACGGCGGGATCAGCAGCAACTTCCCGATGCACTTCTTCGACTCCCTGCTGCCGTCGCGGCCGACGTTCGGCGTCGACCTCACGCCTCCGCACCCGCATCACCCGGAGAAGACCTGGCGCCCCGACTTCGACGCGGGGACCAACCCGCGGGTGCGGGTGATCGACGGGGTCGGCGGCTTCGCCGGCGCGCTGCGGGACGCCGTACAGAACTGGCAGGACAACCGGCAGGTCGCCCAGCGGGGGTACGCCGACCGCGTCGTGTCGATCCGGCTGGACGGCAACGAGGGCGGCATGAACCTGCGGATGCCCGAGGAGATCGTGCTGCGGCTGGTGGCTCGCGGCGCCGAGGCCGGCGACAAGCTGCTGGAGTTCGACTGGGACACCCACCGACGGGTCCGTTATCGCATCGCCATGGGCCGCCTGACGGATGCGCTCGAGCAGCTCGACCACGCGTACGCCGCGGCGCGCTACGAGCTCCTGCTCAATCCCGAGCGGGACATCGCGGGTGGCGGCGTGACCTACTTCAAGAGCAAGCGTTGGCGGCTGAGCGACTGGCAGGCCACGCGGCAGCTGCTCGGCCTGGTCGACGGCTGGCGGGAGACGTCGTGGCCGGCGCTCGAGAGTCCCCGGCCGTCACCCGCACCGAGCATCCGGATGTCCCCCGAGTGAGCAAGGGCTTGACTTCAAGTTTCCTTTAAGTTTCATCCTGGGGTGCATGAGCCGAACAGAGCACCTGATGACCCTGTTGACCGGCGACGAGAAACACTCGGCGGCGGCGACCTCCACGCTCGACGTGATCCGCGTCCTCTACGAGCGGGTGCTCAAGGTCTCTCCCGAGAGCGTCGGTGACCCCGCGCGCGACCGGTTCTACCTCTCCAAGGGTCACGGGCCGATGGCCTACTACGCCGTGCTGGCGGAGCAGGGCTTCTTCCCGGAGGAGTGGCTCACCGACTGGGCCTCCTACGACAGCCCGCTGGGTTTCCACCCCGACCGCAACCTGGTCCCGGGGGTGGAGATCGGGTCCGGCTCGCTCGGTCACGGGCTGCCGCTGGCGGTCGGTACGGCGCTGGGCCTGCGCGCCCAGGGCATCGCATCGCGGGTGGTGGTGCTGGTCGGCGACGCCGAGCTCGACGAGGGCAGCAACCACGAGGCCCTCGAGCTGGCCGCCGCCTACTTCCTGGACGCGCTCACCGTCGTGGTGATCGACAACCGCTCGTCGTCGTACGCCGTCCCCGACCGGATCGAGAAGCGCTTCGCCACCGAGGGGTGGCACACGGTCACCGTGGACGGCCGCGACCACGACGTACTGGAGAAGGCGCTGTCGCACCGCGAGTTCGGCCGCCCCAACGTCGTCATCGCCAACGTGGAGGAGAAGTACTGATGGACGCACGCACACAGTTCGCCCGGACCGCCGCCGACCTGGTCGAGACCGACGAGTCGGTCGCCCTGGTCTACGCCGAGATCTCCGGCCAGTTCTTCGGTGACGTCGAGCGCGCGCACCCCGACCGGGTGATCAACGTCGGCATCCGCGAGCAGCTGCTCGTCAACGTCGGCGCCGGCCTGGCGCTCACCGGGATGCGCCCGATCGTGCACACCTTCGGCTCGTTCCTCGTCGAGCGTGCCTTCGAGCAGGTCAAGCTCGGGTTCGGGCACCAGGACGTCGGCGGCGTGCTGGTCGGCGCCGGTGGGTCCTTCGACATCTCCTCGGGCGGCCGCACGCACCAGACTCCGGGCGACGTCGCGCTGCTGGACACGCTGCCCGGCATCTCCATCCACGCCCCTGGCAACGCAGTGGAGGCCGACGCCGCGCTGCGCGCCACCGTGGGCGGCTCCGGTCTCCATTACGTCCGGGTGGTCGGCCAGGCCAACGAGGACGTGCACCCGTTCACCCCGGGCCGGTTCCATGTGGTCCGCCGCGGAGCTGGGGCGACCGTGCTCGCCGTCGGGCCGGTGCTGGACGCCGTCCTCGAGGCCACCCGCGGTCGCGACGTGACGGTGCTCTACGCCAACACGGTCCGCCCGTTCGACCCCGAGGGGCTCCGCGCGGTGCTGAGCACGCCGGACGTCGTCCTCGTGGAGCCGTGGCTGGCCGGTACATCGGCCCGGCACGTCTCCGAGGCGCTCCAGGACCGCCCGCACCGGCTGCTTGCCCTCGGCGTACCCCGCGTCGAGCACCGGCACTACGGGCAGCCCGAGGAGCACATCGCCGCCCACGGGCTCGACGCGGCCGGCATCGCCCGGTCGCTGGAGACGTTCCTCCGCCCGGCCGCGGCGTAGGGCAGGCGCCAACTAGGCTTTGCCGCACTGCCGGTGTAGCTCAGTTGGTAGAGCGTTCGCCTTGTAAGCGAAATGTCGCGGGTTCGACTCCTGTCACCGGCTCTGGCCAGCCGTCACACCCAGTCGTCGGCCTCGCAGGTGTGCTCGATCTCGTTGCCCCGGGCGCAGACGTCCCAGTCGCGGCCGCCCCACACCTCGTCGTGGCGGCCGCGGCCGCCGCTCAGGTCGTCGCTGGCGGCGTAGCCGGAGAGCCGGTCGTTGCCGTCGCCGCCGGTGAGGATGTCCTGGCCCGAGCCGCCTCGCAGCACGTCGTCACCATCGTCGCCGTCCAGCAAGAAGCTGCCGGTGCCGCTGACCAGCAGGTCGTCCCCGGCTCCGCCGGAGAACCACAGGGAGCCCCTGTCGCCGACGATCAGGTCGGCCCCGGGGCCGCCGAAGACGCCGGTGTCGGAGCCGATGGCCGCGTTGTCCTGCTTGTTGTGGAACCGGATCACGTCGTCGCCGGACCCGCCGCTGACGAACAGGTCTTCGACGCCGGTCGCCTTGCCGCCGTAGTGGATCACGTCCGCGCCTCCCTGACCGCGGACCAACAGGCTGCCGCAGATCAGGTCGTCGCCATCTCCGGCCCGGACCCGGGTGTCCGGCTTCGTGGCGACGATGACGTCTCGGCCGCTCGTGCCGGTCAGCTCGCCGGAGCCCACGATCGTGGCGGGCACGCCGCGACAGTCCGCCTGGGCCTCCTGCGACGCGGCCGTGGCAGCCGGGCCCGAGACCAGCAGCGGTACCCCGGCCGCCGCCCACGCCAGAAGAGCCACCCCACGTCGTACGTTCATTCGAACCTCCCGCTGTAGTGGCACGCCGACGTCCGGCGCGCTCATGGGCGTGGGACGCAGGCGCCCGGCGAGAAGTTGCCGAACCCCGGGGGTGGGGTTACCCCCACCCCGACGGGCGGTCAACCGTGCGGGCGGCCCCTCACCGTGTGCGGCCGACTCGATGTCGCCCGGCGCCGGAAATTTCTACCTTCGGAAGGTGGCCAGAAACCCACTTCACAAACCAAGCAAGCCCACTCCGAAAGGTCTCACCATGTCTCACTTCCTTTACAAGATCGGCAACTTCGCCGGGCGCCACCCGTGGCGCGTCATCGCCGCCTGGATCTTCATTGCAGGCGCGGTCTTCATGCTCAACACTTCGCAGGGCGGCGAGTACGACGAGAGCTTCAAGCTCCCGGGTTCCGACTCGCAGCGTGCTGCGGACGCCATCGAGGACCGCTTCCCGGAGGAGACGCTGTACTCCTCGAACGTGATCTTCCACTCCGAGAACGGGCTCACCGACCCGGCCAGCAAGGCCGCGATCGAGCAGGCCGTCGCGGAGCTCACCGAGGGTGAGCACGTGATTGCCGTGAGCAGCCCCTACGACCCGCGCGGGCCCACCGTGAGCGAGGACGGCCAGACCGCCTTCGCCACGGTCGGCTTCGACATCGAGAAGATCGGCATCGAGGAGTTCGACGCCGCTGAGAAGGCCGTCCAGGACGTCCGCGACGCTGGCATTCAAGTGGAGTACGACGGTGGCCTCGGCTACGCCAACCTCCCGGCCGGCGGCAACAGCGAGCTGATCGGCATCGTCCTTGCGATCATCATCCTCGCCGTTGCATTCGGCTCGATCGTCGCGATGAGCCTGCCCATCGGCACCGCCCTGGTGGGCATCGTGGTCGGCAGCAGCGCCATCGGCGTGATGGCCGGGCTGACCGACGTACCGAAGATCACCGGGATGGTCGCGATGATGCTCGGGCTCGGTGTGGGCATCGACTACGCGCTGTTCATCCTGACCCGGCACCGCCAGCACCTGGCCGAAGGGCAGTCCGTGCCCGTGGCCATCGGCCGCGCCAACGCCACTGCCGGACTGTCGGTGCTCTTCGCCGGCTTCACGGTGATGGTGGCCATCCTCGGGCTCAAGGTGTCGGGCGTTCCGATGCTGGAGAAGATGGGCTACGGCTCGGCGATCATGATCGCCGTCGTCATGCTCGCGTCGATCACGCTGCTTCCCGCGATCCTCGGCGTCGTCAAGCACCGCGTAAACAGTGCCAAGGTTCCGTTCGTCAAGCAGAAGCCGGCGTACAACCCGGACTCCGCCTCCGTGCGATGGACCGCCAAGGTGGTCGCCAACCCGGTTCGCTACGGCGGCGCGGCAGCGATCATCCTCGGAGTCCTCGCGATCCCGGTGTTCTCGATGCACCTCGGTTTCGCGGACGCCGGCAACGACGCGAAGGACACGACGACCCGCAAGTCGTACGACCTGATGGCCGACGGCTACGGCCCCGGTACCAACGGTCCGCTCCAGGTGGTTCTCGACACCGACGGCGAGAGGATCTCCGATGAGACCATCGCCGAGGTCGCGACCGCACTGGAGAACGAGTCGGGCGTCGCCTCGGTGGACGCACCGGCGACCAACGAGGCGGGTGACATCGCGATCATCACCGTGATCCCGACCACCTCGCCCCAGGACGCCGCTACGAGTGACCTGCTCGAGACGATCCGTGAGGACACCATCCCCGCGGCGCTCGACGATGCCGGTGTCACGGCGTCGGTCACGGGCTCGACGGCGTTGACCGACGACGTCTCGTCCCGGTTGCAGGAGCGGATGCCGCTGTTCCTCGGAGCAGTGATCGGGCTGTCGTTCCTCATCCTGATGATCGTGTTCCGCTCCGTGCTGGTGCCGTTGAAGGCCGCGCTGCTCAACGTGCTCGGCGTCTCGGCGGCGTACGGCGTGGTCGTCGCGGTGTTCCAGTGGGGTTGGTTCGCCAACCTGATCGGCGTCCACGAGAGTGTGCCGATCATGCCGCTGGCTCCGATGCTGATGTTCGCGATCGTGTTCGGCCTGTCGATGGACTACGAGGTCTTCCTGATGAGCCGGGTGCGCGAGCAGTACCGGAAGCACTTCAACCCGAAGCTCGCCGTGATCGAGGGTGTGGGGTCCACTGCTCGGGTGATCACCAGTGCCGCACTGATCATGATCGGTGTGTTCGGGTCGTTCATGCTGGACGTCGATGTCGTCGCCAAGATGTTCGGTCTCGGCCTTGCCGTTGCCGTCTTCCTGGACGTCACGCTGATCCGGATGGTGCTGGTCCCGGCGGCGATGAGCCTGCTCGGTCACCGCGCCTGGTGGCTCCCGGCCTGGCTCGACCGCCGGCTGCCGGCGATCGACCTCGAGGGTGGCGAGCACGACGGCGAGGAGCAGCCCGTTGCTCAGCCCGTCGCCGCCTCTACGGACCGGGAGCTCACGCTGGTCTGACCTGAGAGAGGAACCGCATCGAGCTGCGGTCGGCCCGAAAGGGTCGGCCGCAGCTTGCGTGCGTGGTCAGCGGACCTGGCGCACCTCGAAGCGCTCGGCGGGGTCGGCGATCGCGTCCTGGGCGGCGACCAGCTGCAGCTCGCGGGTGCTCGCGGCGAGGGTGGCCTCGAGGATCCCGAACACCGACGACGTGGTGCGGCCCAGGGCCACGGCGGGCGAGCCGGTCTCGATCAGGTGAGCCAGGTAGAGCGCGGCGGTCACGTCGCCGCCGCCGTTCGGCGAGATCGGCAGCAGCGGGGTGGTGACCGCCCAGGCGCCGGTGTCGGAAACGGCGACCACGTCGAGGGTGTCCGGGGTGCGGTCGGCCAGCAGCACCGAGGTGACCAGTACGTCGCGCGGCCCCCGGTCGCGTACGGCGTCGACGGCCGCGAGCAGCTCGTCGAGCGTGGTCGTGGCCCGGCCCGTCAGGAAGTCCAGCTCGAAGTGGTTGGGCGTGATGATGTCGGCGCGCGGCACCACCTCGTCGCGCATGAACTCCGGGATCCCCGGCCGGACGAACATGCCGCGCCCGATGTCGCCCATCACCGGGTCGCAGCAGTAGACCGCCTCCGGGTTGGCCGCCTTGACGCTGGCGACGGCGTCCAGGATCACCGCGCCCATCGCGGAGTCGCCCTGGTAACCGGACAGCACGGCGTCGCAGGACTGGAGCACGCCGCGGTCGCCGATGCCCGCAACCACGTCGGCCACGTCGGCCGGAGCGAGGAGTGGCCCCCGCCAGTCGCCGTACCCGGTGTGGTTGGAGAAGTGCACGGTGAGTACCGGCCACACCTCGTGCCCGAGCCGCTGCAGCGGGAACACCGCCGCGGAGTTGCCGACGTGGCCGTAGGCCACCGAGGACTGGATCGAAAGTATGCGCACCGCGAGATCGTCCCGTCGGACGCCTGTACGCCGCAAACTAGAACAAGTTACAGTTGCGCCGAGTCAGCGGCACGAGTGAGGCGAGGACCGGGATGGCGAAGCAGGCCAAGCGCAAGGACTACAAGAACGACGCCGACTACGTCGTGGTCGGTTCGGGGAGCTCCGGAGCCGCGGTGGCCGGCCGGCTGGCCGAGTCCGGCGCCAGCGTGATCGTGCTCGAGGCGGGCAAGAGCGACGACAAGTTCCTGGTGCGGAAGCCCGGGATGATCGGCCCGATGCACGCCGAGCCCAAGATCAAGGCGACCGTCGACTGGGGCTACTACTCGGTGCCGCAGAAGCACATCCTGGACCGCAAGATGCCGGTGCCGCGCGGCAAGGTCGTCGGCGGCTCCAGCTCGATCAACGGCATGGTCTACGTGCGCGGCAACCGCGCCAACTACGACTCCTGGGCGGCCGAGGGCAACACCGGCTGGGACGCCGACTCGGTCAACGCGGCGTACAAGCGGATGGAGGACTTCGAGGACGGCGAGAACGAGTTCCGCGGTGCCGGCGGCCCGATCAAGGTGGGCCGCAACAAGATCCCGCAGGAGGGGTCGCTCCAGTTCCTCCAGGCCACCGCCGACACGATGGGCGCGAAGATCCTCGACGACTACAACGGCGCCTCGCAGGAGGGCGTCGGCCGGATGCAGCAGAACACCGCGGACGGGCTGCGCTACAGCGCCTCCCGCGGCTACATCCACAACCTCGCCCCGGCGACCCTGCAGCTGCAGTCCGAGGTGCTGGTCACCAAGGTGCTGATCGAGAACGGCCGGGCCACCGGCGTCGAGGTGCAGGACAAGGACGGCTCCACCCGCACGGTGCGCGCGGGCAAGGAGGTCATCCTCTCGGCCGGCTTCGTGGGCTCCGCCCAGATCCTGATGCTCTCCGGCGTCGGCCACGCGCAGCACCTGCGCGACCACGGCATCGACGTACTCGCCGACCTGCCGGTGGGCGACAACCTGCACGACCACATGTTCCACGCGCTGACGTTCCACGCGACCAGCACGAAGATGCGTGGTAACGCCATGTTCTTCGGTCGCGGGATCGCCAAGGAGCTGGTGCGTCCGGGCAAGACGTTCCTCGCCAACTCGGTGTTCGAGGTGCTTGCGTTCCTCAAGACTTCGCAGGCCACCGACATCCCGGACCTGCAGCTGCACCTGCTGCCGTGGGCCTACGTCTCGCCCAACCAGGACGCACCGATCCGGCACGAGGTGGACCCGCGGCCGTCGCTCACGGTGCTCACGACACTGATCTACCCACGCAGCCGGGGCACCCTCCGGCTGGCCTCGGCCGATCCGACCGCGACGCCGCTGATCGACTTCCAGTACCTCGCCGACCAGGCCGACCTGGACCTGCTCACCGAGGGATCGGAGATGGTCCGCGAGATCATGGGCGGGGCGGCGTTCGGGGGAGCGGTGAAGGGCGAGATCCATCCCGGCGACAAGCTGCGCGGCACCGAGCTGCGCCAGGCGATCCTGAACCGGGCGACGTCGGTCTACCACGGCGTCGGCACCTGCCGGATGGGCGTCGACGAGCTCGCGGTCGTCGACCCCCAGCTCCGGGTCCGCGGGATCGAGGGGCTCCGCGTGGTCGACGCGTCGGTGATGCCCTCGATCACCGGCGGCAACACGAACGCACCGGCGATCATGATCGGTGAACGCGCCTCCGACCTCATCCTGGGAAGGGGCTGACGATGGCTCCGCAACGACCGGCAACCATCACCGACGCATTCCTCCAGAAGCTCGTGGCGCGGGTGCCGTCGACCGCGGGCGGCGCCTGGAAGCTCACCGAGGTCTACACCGGCGAGGTGCTCGTCGAGCTGCCCCAGTCGACGCCGACCGACATCGAGCAGGCCTTCGCGACCGCGCGCGCGGCGCAGGTCAAGTGGGCCGCACGGCCGCTCTCCGAGCGGCTCGCAGTGTTCAAGCGGGCGCACACGCTGTTCATCGACAACGCCGAGACCACGACCGACCTGATCCAGGTCGAGAGCGGCAAGAACCGGCGGATGGCGATCGAGGAGACCTGCGACCCGGTGATGGTGATGAGCCACTACCTGAAGCGGGCTCCCAAGCTGCTGGCGCCGACCAAGCGCGGCGGGCCGGTGCCGTTCCTCAGCAACTCGACGGAGATCCGTCAGCCCAAGGGTGTCGTGGGCATCATCGCCCCCTGGAACTTCCCGTTCGCGACGGGCATCTCCGACTCGATCTCCGCGCTGATGGCCGGCAACGCGATCGTGCTCAAGCCCGACAACAAGACCGCGCTCTCGCCGCTCTACGGCATCCAGATGCTCGAGGAGGCCGGGCTGCCGAAGGGGCTGTTCCAGGTCGTGTGCGGGGAAGGCCCGGACGTCGGTCCGACGCTGATCGACAACTCCAACTACGTGATGTTCACGGGCTCGACCGCGACCGGGCGGGTGATCGGTGAGCGCGCCGGCCGCAACCTGATCGGTTGCTGCCTCGAGCTGGGCGGCAAGAACCCGATGATTGTGCTCGAGGACGCGGACTTCGACGAGGTCGTCCCCGGCGCCATCTTCGGGGCGTTCGGCAACACCGGCCAGATCTGCATGCACATCGAGCGGATGTACCTGCCGGTGTCGCGCTACGAGGAGTTCAAGAACAGGTTCGTCGCGGCGACCGAGGCCTTGCAGGTCGGCGCGTCGTACGACTTCGCCATGGACGTCGGATCGCTGGTCTCACCGGACCACAAGGACCGCGTCCAGTCGCACGTCGACGACGCCGTCGCCAAGGGTGCGACGGTCGTGACCGGCGGCAGGGCGCGCCCCGACCTCGGGCCGGCGTTCTTCGAGCCGACGATCCTCGAGAACACCACGACGGACATGCTGGCGGGCAACACCGAGACGTTCGGCCCGGTCGTCTCGCTCTACTCCTACGACACCGTCGACGAGGCCGTCGCCCTGGCCAACGACACCGACTATGGCCTGAACGCCTCGGTGTGGGGCGGCGATGTGAAGGCCGCCTGCCAGGTGGGCCAGCGGATCGAGTCCGGCAACGTGAACGTCAACGACATCCTCGCCACGGCGTTCGCCTCCAAGGGCACCCCGTCCGGCGGCGTGAAGAAGTCCGGTGTCGGCGCGCGGCACGGCGACCAGGGGCTGCTCAAGTACACCGACGTCCAGAACCTTGCCGTGCTCAAGAAGCAGGTGATGGGCGCACGTCCGGGTCAGGACTACGAGAAGTACGTCAAGAGCATGCTGTCCGGCCTGCGGATGATGCGGAAGACCCGCATCCGCTAGGCAACCTGCAGAGACCGCTTCGAGAGGCCCATCCAGAACCCGTCGATCACCTGGGTGCCCGGCGTTCCGGGGTCGGTCGCGGCGCCGAGGGTGACGAACAGTGGCGTGTAGTGCTCGACGGTCGGGTGCGCGTAGGGCATGCCCGGCGCCTTGGAGCGGTACGCCGCCAGCGCGTCGACGTCGCCTCGGGCCATCGCCTCACCGGCCCAGGCGTCGAAGTCGGTCGACCACCCGGGCGCCTCCGCCTCGATCCGGAACTCGCGCAGGTACGGCAGGCCGTGGGTGAGGAAGCCGGAGCCGATGATCAGCACGCCTTCGTCGCGCAGCGGGCGGAGCCGCTGGCCGAGGGCGAGCAGCCGCTCGGGGTCGTGGGTCGGAAGCGACAGCTGCAGCACCGGGATGTCGGCGTCGGGGTACATGATCCGGAGCGGCACCCAGGCCCCGTGGTCGAGGCCGCGCGACGCGTGCTGGTGGACCGGCTCGGTGTCCGGCATCATCGCGGCGACCCGCGCCGCCAGGGCGGTGGCGTCGGGCGTCTCGTAGGTCATCCGGTAGTACTTCGCGTCGAACCCGCCAAAGTCGTAGACGAGCGGCGCGCCGTTCGCCGTCAGCGACACCGGCGCCGACTCCCAGTGTGCGCTGACGATCAGGATCGCCTTCGGGCGCGGCAGGTCGCTCGCCCACGCGGCGAGCTGGCCCGACCAGACGGGATCGTCGAGGAGCGGCGGTGCGCCGTGCCCGATGTACAGCGCCGGCATCCGGTCGTTCACGATTCAACTATAGCGCGGCCGGACGCCCGGGAGGTTATCGGCTTGTTCTGACGGTTATCGGCCGTTGCAACACCCAGGAACCGCGGGAATCCCTGGGTAGCCAGGGATTCCGACGCGCTCAGGTCAGCGCCCAGTCCACTGGCGCCCCAGCCTGGTCGGTGAGCAGCTTGTTGACCCGGCTGAACGGCTTCGAGCCGAAGAACCCCCGGCTGGCGGACAGCGGCGACGGGTGCACCGACTCCACCCACGGGATCTGGCCGAGCGTCGGCTTCAGCGACTGGGCGTCGCGGCCCCAGAGGATCGCGGCGGCGGGCGGGCCGCCGGCGCCGACCCGGCGTACGAGCGCCTGGATCGCGCACTCGGTGACCTCTTCCCAGCCGCGACCGCGATGGGAGGCGGACTCGCCGGCCCGAACCGTCAGCACTCGGTTGAGCAGCATCACCCCCTGGTCGCTCCAGGCGGTGAGGTCTCCGTGCTTCGGTGGCACCAGGCCGGTGTCGTCGCGGAGCTCGACGTAGATGTTCACCAGGCTCCGGGGCAGCGGCCACACGTGCGGGTCGACCGCGAAGCTGAGCCCGATCGGGTGGCCGGGCGTGGGGTAGGGGTCCTGACCGACGACCAGCACGCGCACGTCGGCGAGCGGCCGCTGGAAGGCGCGGAACACATGGTCGCCGGCCGGCAGGTAGGGCCGACCGGCCGCGATCTCCTCACGCAGGAACCGCCCCATCTGCGCTATCCGGTCGTCGACCGGCGCCAGCGCCTCCGCCCAGTCCGGGGCCATCAGGCCCTTCTCCACCAGTCCCGAGAGTGCGCTCACGCCGGACATCTTCGCTGACCCATCACCAACTTAGCGACGGGTCACCTCATCGAAGCGCGTCCAGCACCTCGGCGGCCGCGCGCTCCCCGGAGCGGACGGCGCCGTCCATGTAGCCCGACCAGTACGTCGAGGTCTCGGTGCCGGCCCAGTGGACCCGGCCGAACGGACGGCGGATCGCTGGGCCGTACTTCGTCAGCGTGCCCGGGCCGTGGATGGCGGTGGGGCCGCCGGTGCTCCACTGCTCCTTGGTCCAGTCCTGCTCGACGTACTCGATCGGGTGCAGGGCTCGCTCGCCGAACATCTTGGCGAAGCCACGGAGCACGTGGTGCCGACGCTCGGCCTTGGACATCCGGCCGAAGCGGTGCCAGGCCGAGCCGCCCACGAACGCGAGCAGCACGCCCGGTGAGCCGTCCCGTGGCGAGTTGTCGAAGACGGCGCGAGCGGCGCCGGTGTCGCTGATGCCGAAGCCGCTGAGCCCGTCCTTGCGCCAGAACGGCGTCTTGTAGACGGCGTCGCACTTCATCAGCCGGCCCATGTCGAGCGAGCGCATCAGTCGCCGGCGCCGGTCGGGCAGGCCGGGGGACCAGTCGATGTCGAGCACCAGCGGAGGCGGTACGGCGACCACCATCTGCCGCGCCTCGACCACGCCGCGTCCGGTGTGCACCCGCACCGAACCGTCGCCCTGGTCGATCCGCTCGACCGGCGCGTGCAGTGCCACCAGGTCGCCGAGCTGCTTTGCCAGCCGCAGCGGGATCAGCTGGGAGCCGCCGACGAAGCGTCGCTCCTGCGCGCCGTTGACGGTGTCGGAGTTGCGCGCGAACGTGCCGACGTGGCGCTCGTTGCCGCTGCACGCGACGTACCAGAGCACGAAGAGGAACGAGACCCGGTCGGGGTCTGCGCCGAAGCCCGGCTGGGTCCAGCACTCGATCAGGTTGGCGACGCCCTGAGGGTTGAGCAGGGACGCGCCGCGGATGAAGTCGCCGAGCGTCATCCGGTCCCACGCGGCCGCCTGCGGGTGCTTCCACGGGGCGTCGACGTCGATCTGCGCGGCGTAGTCGTCGATCTTGCCGAGCAGCACCGCGGCGTCGAGCAGGATCGTCGGGTCCGGCGGCACGGTGCCGGAGTACTCGATGCGGCCGAGCGTGGAGGAGACGTAGACGCTCTTGCCGGCGGCGTACTCCTTGAACGTCGGCACCTTCAGCTCCTGGGCCAGCCGCAGGATGTGGGTCTGGGTCGGGCCGACGAACGCGCCGCCGGCCTCGATCACGCCGCCATGGTGCAGCCGGTGGTTGAGCACCCGGCCGCCGACGCGACCACGGGCCTCGACCACGAGGACCGAGCGGCCGCGACGCGCGATCCGGCGGGCCGCCATCAGGCCCGCGATGCCGGCACCGACGACGACCGCGTCCACCCGGCGGGGGAGCGCCCCCTGCAGTCCCTGCGGTGCGGCCAGGGTCAGCTCGTTGAGGCTGCCGGCACCGAGCGCGAGGCCTCCCAGGGTCGCGCCACCGAGGACGGCGCGACGGCTCACGGACGACGGGGTCAAGGGGTCTCCCGGATGCGAGATCTGAAGATGTGTCAGGTTCGGGTTCGTACCCTACACTCCCCCACGTGTCCGTGGAACGCGCCGTCCAGCGCCGGGTGCCCGCCCAGGAGCGGAGCCGGGTGCGGGTGCAGCGGATCCTCGACGAAGCGGCTGCGCTGGTCGTCGATCGCGGCGTCGAGGCCCTCTCCACCCGCGAGATCGCGCAGGCCGCGGAGGTGCCGGTCGCCTCGCTCTACCAGTACTTCGCGGACAAGGAGGACGTGCTGCTCGCCCTCGCCGAGCGCGACATGGCCGAGATGGACGAGCAGGTCGCGGCCGACGTGGCCGCGCTCGAGGAGCTCACCGTCGCCGACTTCGTCCGAACCGTGATGGGGGCGTTCGTCGCCGTCTATCACCGGCGGCCCGCGTTCGTGGAGATCTACCTGCGCGGCCGCACCAACATCGCGGTCAACAGGTTCGGCCGCGACCACAACGTCCGGATCGCCGAGGTGCTCCGCGCCTATGCGCTCGACCGCGGCCTCGCCGACAAGAGCCTGACGCCGGCGGTCGCGATGCTCGCGGTCGAGATCGGCGACCGGGTCTTCCAGCTGGCGTTCGAGCACGACCCGGCCGGCGACCCCGAGCTGATCGAGGAGGGCATCACCCTGATGACCGCCTACCTCGAGAGGTACGCCGCATGACCCGCGAGCACGTCGCGGCCGCCGCGCGCCGGCTGGCCGAGCAGGGCCTGCTGGTCGGCACCGCCGGCAACGTCAGCGCCCGCGACGGCGACCGCGTCGCGGTCACCGGCACCGGCGTCGTGCTCGCCACCTGCCGCGCCGACAACGTCACCGTGGTCGATCTCGAGGGTGGCGTCGTCGAGGGCGACCTGGTCCCCACGTCCGAGCTGGAGCTCCACCTCGGGGTCTACGCCGACACCGGTGCGGCCGCGGTAGTGCACACCCACGCGCCGTACTCGACAGCGGTGGCGTGCGTGCTCGACGAGCTCCCCGTCATCCACTACCAGCAGCTGCTGCTCGGCGGCGCGGTCCGGGTCGCGCCGTACGCCACGTTCGGCACGCCCGAGCTGGCGGGCGGCGTACGCACCGCGCTCGACGGACGCCAGGCCGCACTGATGGCCAACCACGGGTCGGTCGCCGTCGGCGCCGACCTCGACCAGGCCGTCGAGCACGCCCTGCTGCTCGAGTGGCTGGCCACGCTGCACCACCGCGCCAGCGCCCTCGGCCCGCCTCACACCCTCACCGAGGCCGAGCAGGCCGCCGTCATCGAGGCGGCGCTCCGGCGCGGCTACGGCACCACCCAGGAGAACGCATGAAGATCGCCACCGTCGGCGTGCACGTCCTCGACACCCACGTGATCGGCATCGAGTCGATCCCCGACGGGTCCGACGGGCAGCTGGTCGAGACGATCCGGATGTCCCCAGCCGGTACGGCGGGCGGCACCGCCGTCGTGCTCGCCCGGCTGGGTGCCGACGTCCGCTCGCTCGGCGCGGTCGGCGACGACCCGGCCGCCGACACACTGCTCGCCCTGCTCGAGCGCGAGGGCGTCGACGTCAGCGGCCTGGTGCGCAAGCCCGATCACCAGACGTCCGCCTCGGTCATCCCGGTGCGTCCGAACGGCGACCGGCCGGCCTGGCACTGCATCGGGGCCAACGGTGCCTTCGCCCTGGAGGACCTCGGCCCGGCCGCGCTCGACGGGCTCACTCACGTGCACCTCGGCGGACCGGAGTTCCTCGGCGGTGAGGCTGCCGGCCGGCTGCTCGCCGACGCCCGCGCGCGCGGCGCCGTCACCTCCGTCGACGTGCTGGCTCCTGGCGACCCCGACATGCTGGCCTGGATCGCCGACGTGCTGCCGCACGCCGACTACCTGCTGCCCAACGACGAGCAGGTGCTGGGCTTCACCGGCGCCACCGACCTGGCCGAAGGCGCGCTCACCCTGGTGAAGGCGGGCGTCGGCTGCGTGGCCGTCACTCAAGGCGCCAAGGGTGCACTCGTGGTCACCGCCGACGAGGTGGTCGAGGTGCCGGCGTACCCCATCGACGTGGTCGACACGACCGGCTGCGGCGATGCGTTCTCGGCCGGCTTCCTCCGTGGCCTGGCCCTCGGCCGCGACCCGGCCGACGCCGCCCGGCTCGGCTGCGCGACCGCCGCCCAGGTCGCGCAGGGCCTCGGCACGGACGCCGGTTCCTACACGTTGGAGACCGTGTCTACGCTCGCACAATGAGTGCCGACATCACCGTGCTCCGCAACGACGAGCGCCAGAGGTTCGAGGCCACCGTGAACGGCGAGCTCGCCGGATACTCGGACTACACCCGCGCCGAGGGCCGGATCGAGTTCACGCACACCGAGGTCGACGACGCCTTCGAGGGCCAGGGCGTGGGCAGCACGCTGGTCAGCGAGGCGCTCGACCAGGTGCGCGCCGAAGGGCTCGACGTGATCGCCACCTGCGAGTTCGTGGCCTCCTACATCAAGCGGCACCAGGAGTACGCCGACCTGCTAGCGAGCTAGCGAGCGCGACGACGCCGAGCCGTGCCGGCGCTCCTTGTTGGTGCCGATGCCCGGCTCCTCCTCGGCGCGCGCGTCCGGCTCCTCGGTGGCCTCGGGCTCCTCGGTGGACCATTGCGAGATCCACTCGTCCATCACCCGCCAGGTGGTGGTGCGGGCGCCGCGGCCGGTGAGCATGCCGAGGTGGCCGCCCGGCACGATCTCGAAACGCACCTCGCGCGACCCGGTCAGCAGCGGCACCACGGCCTTGACGGCCGGCACCGGAGCGATGCCGTCTGTGGACCCGCCGAACACCAGGACCGGTGCCTCGATGTCGGCGATCGCGATGGTCCGGTCGTCCAGGTCGAACCGCCCGGTGACCAGCACGTTGCCCTTCACGAACCGGTGGTAGAGCTGGCCGAAGGTGCGGCCTGGGTAGGCGATCATGTTGGCGGTGAACCGGTCGACCGCCTCGATCTGGGCCAGGAAGTCGGCGTCGTCGACGTGGGTCGCGATCGCGATCGGCTTGGTCACCAGCTTCTGGAAGGACGACAGCTGGAACGCCCACTTCACCATCGGCTTCGGTGCTCCGCCCAACGCCTGGTAGCCGCGGGTGATCAGGCCGCGTCCCTCGGTGAAGTTGAGCAGCGGCCGCAGTGGTGCGACCAGCGGCACCAGGCTGACGTCGAACGGCGAGCCGACCGTCGTCACAGAAGCGATCGGGAGGTCCGGGCTGTCGGCCGCGGCGAGCAGCGCGAAGATCCCGCCCAGGCTCCACCCGATCACGTGCACCGGGCGGCCGCCGGCGTGCTCGGACACCTCGCGGATCGCCGTGGGCACCACCTCGTCGATCCAGTGCTCCATGCCGAGGGCGCGGTCGCGGAACGACACCTCGCCGTACTCCACGAGGTACGTCGGCCGGCCCCCGGCCACGAAGTGCTCGACGAGGGAGCAGCCGCGGCGCAGGTCGAAGCAGAGCGCGGGCGCGGCCAGTGGGGTCACGAGCAGCACCGGGTCGCCCTGCTCCTGCACCTTCGCAGCTGGCCGGTAGTGGTAGACCTCGCGCAGGGTGCCCTCGTCGATGAGCGTGCGCGGCATCTGCCGGAGGTCTGCGAGCCCGCCGTAGAACATCATGTGCGCCACGTTGCTGGCAGCCGAGACGACCTGATCAGCCTTCGGTATCAGGTCCATGCTCCGAAAAGTACCGCCAATCGTGCCGCCACTCAGGGCTTCTTGACCGGGCGCACCTTCTTGCCGTGCACGAAGCGGTCACCGGCGAGCTCGGTCATGAAGCTCTCGGCCCACGCCTTCACGTCGTGCTGCTTGATCGTCTTGCGCATCGCCTTCATCCGGCGGGTCAGCTCCTTGTCGTCGGCCCGGCAGGCCTCGAGCAGCGCCGACTTCATCCCGTTGATGTCGTAGGGGTTGATCAGCCACGCCTGGCGCAGCTCGGCGGCGGCGCCGGCGAACTCGGAGAGCACCAGGGCTCCGTCGTTCTCGAAGCGGCAGGCGACGTACTCCTTGGCGACCAGGTTCATGCCGTCGCGGTACGGCGTGACCACCATGATGTCGGCCGCGCGATAGAGCGCGGCCATCTCCTCTCGCGGGTAGGAGGTGTGCAGGTAGCTGATCGCCGGCCGGCCGATCCGGCCCAGGTTGCCGTTGATCCGCCCCACCAGGCGGTCGATGTCGTCACGCAGGATCTTGTACTGCTCCACGCGCTCCCGCGACGGCACCGCCACCTGGACGAAGACGGCCTCCTCGACATCGAGCTTCCCGTCGTTGATCAGCTCGCTGAAGGCGCGCAGCCGCGCGTAGATGCCCTTGGTGTAGTCGAGCCGGTCGATGCCCAGGAAGATCTTGCTGGGGTTGCCGAGTGCTTCGCGGATCGCCGTGGCCCGCTCGCCGACCGCCTCGGACTCCGCGAGCTCCTCGAAACCCGCCGCGTCGATGGAGATCGGGAACGCCGCCGCCCGCACCGTGCGGCCGTCGGGCAGGTAGATCAGGTCGCGGTGTGTCTTGTGGCCGACCCGCTGCCGCACCAGCCGCACGAAGTTGGCCGCGGCGCCGGGCATCTGGAAGCCGACCAGGTCGGCCCCGAGCAGCCCCTCAAGGATCTGCCGCCGCCACGGCAGCTGTTGGAAGAGCTCGGCCGGCGGGAACGGGATGTGCAGGTAGAACCCGATCCGCAGGTCCGGCCGCAGCTCGCGCAGCATCTGGGGGACCAGCTGGAGCTGGTAGTCGTGCACCCATACCGTGGCGCCCTTGGCGGCGATCTTGGCGGCCTTCTCGGCGAACCGGTGGTTGACCTTGACGTACGCGTCCCACCACTCGCGGTGGAACTCCGGCTTGGCCACCAGGTCGTGGTAGATCGGCCAGATGGTCGCGTTGGAGAAGCCCTCGTAGTACTCCTCGATCTCGTCGGCGTCCATGGCCATCGGCACGAGGTGCAGGCCCTCGTGGTCGAAGGGCTTGAGTCCCGACTCGGTGCCGCCCGGCCAGCCGACCCAGGTGCCGTCATTGGCGCGCATCACCGGCTCGACGGCGGTCACGAGGCCACCGGGGGACCCGCGCCAGCCCGGCTTGCCGTCGGCCAGCTCCACCCGGTCGACGGGCAGTCGGTTGGCGACGATCACCAGGTCAGCGGACACGATGCAAGCCTAGGGGGTGGTAGGCGGACCAGCGGGAAAGGTGGTGCTAGCACCATCGTGGCCAGGTACCCGTCTCCGTAGCGTCGTAGCCATGGAAGACACGATGCAGATCCCGACCAGCCACCGGCCGCAGGCAGCGCGCGCGGAAGTGGCCCGGCCGAACCTGGTGCAGCGGTTGCTGCGCGACTCGGCGTACACCCTGACCGCGCTGCCGATCGGCATCCTCACGTTCGCGATCGTGGTGACCGGGCTCTCGGCCGGTGCCGGACTGTTGGTGGTCTGGATCGGGCTGCCGGTGCTGGTCGGCACGGTGCTGCTGTCCCGGGCGTTCGCGCACCTCGAGCGGCTCCGGCTGGGCTCGCTGCAGGACCGCGAGGCCCCGCTGCCGACGTACCTCAAGGCCGAGCCGGGGTCGAGCGTCCTCCGACGCCTGCTCACGCCGCTGCGCGACCCGCAGTCGTGGCTGGACACGTTCTGGGGGATCGTCGGCTTCGTCACCGGCCTGATGGCATTCGTCGTGACCGTCACCTGGTGGGCGGCCGCGGCCGGCGGCCTGACCTACTGGTTCTGGGAGCACTGGATCCCGGTGGACGGCGACAACACCACCCTGGCCGAGCTGATCGGCTTCGGTGAAGGCCGGACTCCCGAGATCTGGCTGAACCTCGCGATCGGCGCGTTCGCGCTGGTGACCCTCCCCTGGATGGTCCGGCTGGTCGCCGCCCTCCACGCTGGTACGGCGAGCGCGATGCTCGACGGCCGGGCCACGCTGCGGGAGCGCGGCTAGAGGCCCACGGGCTCGGTGACGGATCGGATCTCGCGAGTAGCGATCTCGATCATCAGCCGGGCAGCGGTGGACAGGTTGGCGCCGGCCCGGTGCACGATGCCGATGGTGTCGTACTGCCGGGGGCGCAGCGAGGCCATGCCGGCCTTCGGCGCCAGCTGGGGCAGCAGTTTCTCGGCGGCTGCCCGCGGCACCACGCTGTCGGCGAGGCCCAGACCCACCAGCTCGATGGCGGTCTCGATGTCCTCCACCTCGATCCGGGTGCGGGGGTTCTGGCCGGCGGCGTGGAGCATCTGGCGGAGGACCACCCGGGTGGAGTCCGCGTCGCGCCAGGTGGTCTCCGCCATCACGAGCTGGGCCTGGCCGATCCGCGCGGCGGACACCGGACCGTGCACCCGGTCGGGATCGGCGCTGACGTAGACCAGCTCGTCGCGCGCCACCGGGGTCACCTCGATGCCCTCGCTGGTCACCTGCGGGAGGGCGATCAGCGCCGCCTCGATCCGCCCGCGGCGGATGTCCTCGAGCACGTCGCTGGAGTTCTGGCCGACCAGCTCGACCCGGACGCCCGGGTGCCGTCGTAGCACCTCGACGACCAGCGCGGTGCTGGTGTAGAGCCGGGCGGAGCCGAACATGCCGAACCGGATGGTGCCGGTCTCCAGCGCCGAGACGCTCCGCGCCACCCGCAGCGCCTCGGCGGCCTCGGCCAGGGTGCGCTCCGCGTGCGGGCGCAGAGTGTCGGCCACCGTCGTCGGCACCATCCCGCGCCCCACCCGGCGGAACAACGGCATCCCGATGGTCTTCTCCAGCGCCCGGACCTGCTCGGAGATCGACGGCTGCGCGTAGCCGAGCTGTTCCGCGGCGGCCGTCAGCGAGCCGTGCTCGTAGGTGGCCATGAAGCAGCGGAGCTGGTGCAGGGAAAGCATAGGCTTCTCCTTTGGATCCCTCTGGAAAGTCAGGCTACCCCTATGGCTACTGGTCAGTCACCATTGAGGTACACCAACCAACGAGGAGGTCTCGAGATGTTCGACCACAAGTGCACGGCATGCGGCAAGCGCCAGCTGATCTTCCCCACCCAGGTCGCTTCGATGACCAACACGGCCGACGGCATCGTCGTTGCGTTCACGTGCTGGTGCGGCGCGGACCAGACCTGGGTCACCGGTCGGCGGGCCACCGGCAGCGTACGGGTCCCGACTGCGGCCTGACCTCGTCATTCGCCCCGTTCGGCGGGGCGAATGACATCGCTGTGATTCGTTGTCTACAGTTGTGGAAGACGACGACCAGCGGGAGATGCGCATGGAACCACAGCGGGAGACCGCTACCGGCCGCGAGGCCGATGCGAGTCTCAGCGACCGTGACCGCGACATCCTCGAGTTCGAGCGGCAGTGGTGGAAGTACGCCGGGGCGAAGGAAACCGCCGTCCGCGAGAAGTTCGACATGAGCTCCACGCGCTACTACCAGGTGCTCAACGCGCTCATCGACCGGCCGGAGGCGCTGGCGGCTGACCCGCTGCTGGTCCGCCGGCTGCGGCGGCTCCGTTCGCAACGTCAGCGGCAGCGCTCCGCGCGCCGACTCGGCTTCGAGGTCTGAGCGTCCGCTGATGAGAGGTCGCAACGACAGGGGCGCCGTCTTCCCCTCCCCGGTCGTGATGCTGAGCATCATCGCGGTGGTGATGGCCGGCATCGCGTACGTCGCCACGCGAGGCGATGAGCCCACCGAGCGCAAGGTCACCACCGTCGCGCAGGATCCCGGGGCCGAGACCGAGCCGACCACGCCGCCGACCACCGACGAGCCCAAGAAGCCGCGCAAGCCGCCGATCAAGCGCGGCGAGACCTACGTCGTGGTGTTCAACAACTCCGGCGTCAGCGGCCTGGCCGGGACGGTCGCCGCCGATGCCGCGGACGCCGGCTGGAACGTCGTCGGCTCTGACAACTGGTACGGCACCATCCCGGCCAACACCGTCTACTACCCGAAGCCGCTGAAGGCCGCGGCCGAACAGCTGGCGCTCGACCTCGGCATCCAGCGGACCGCGCCGGCCGTCGAACCGATGCAGCTCGACCGGCTCACGGTCATCCTCACCGGCGCGCTCTAGGTCCCCGGCGCCGACCGCGACGTACTCCGCGGCCGGGTGTGCTCGCGGGCGATCTGCTCGACCACCTGATCGAGTGCGGTCATGTCGCGGTCGCACATAGTTACGATCAGGCGTGCCTTTGACAGGGGACGACGTCGACCGGTTCGAGCGATCGAGGCCGCGTCTGGAGGCCATCGCCTACCGGCTCCTCGGCTCCGCGGACGAGGCACAAGACGTCGTCCAGGAGGCGTTCCTGCGCTGGCACGCCGCCGACGTCGACCGCGTGGAGGTCCCCGAGGCTTGGCTGACGAAGGTCCTCACCAACCTGTGCCTGAACCAGCTCACCTCCGCGCGGGCAAGGCGCGTGACCTACGTGGGCCGATGGCTCCCCGAGCCGCTGCTCGCCGGGGATCCGATGCTCGGCCCGGCCGAAACCGTGGAGCAGCGCGAAGCGGTCTCGTACGCCGTCCTCACCCTGATGGAGCGCCTTTCCCCCAACGAACGGGCCGTGTACGTGCTGCGGGAGGCCTTCGACTACTCGCACCGGGAGATCGCCGAAATCCTCGAGATCACCGAGGCCGCTAGCCAGCAGATCTTTCACCGTGCCAAGAAGAATGTCGCGTACCCCAGGTCCCGCAGCGACATCGACAAGGCCGCAGCCCAGCGGATCGTCGAGGAGTTCGTCGCGGCCGCCACCAGCGGCCGGACCGATGAGCTCGTTCGCCTTCTCACCAAGGACGCCATCTCCATCGGCGACGGCGGAGGGAAGGTCCCGGCACGCGCCAAGGCCTTCGAGGGAGCCGTGGCGGTCGCACAGTTCGTGTGGGGCATGCTCAAGCCAGCCGGGACCAAGCGCGCCATCGTCGGCGGCTCGCCCGAGATATACGCCTGGACCGCCAATGGCGAACCTGCCGTCGTGGCCGTCGTGGAGGCCCGGGTCGTCGCCATCATGTGCCTCGAGGTCACCCCAGAGGGCATCGCTGCCTGCCGTACTCAGGCAAACCCCGACAAGCTCGAACGCGCGACCGACCAGTGGGCGGCGGCCGACCACGGGGAACCCCTGCTCGTGATGTGACGGGTACCACGTATGGCTCCTGTCAGGAAACGGCGGGTCATCCGGTTCAGGTGACAACTACGAACCGAACCGACAGGAGCTGACAATGAGAGTGCTGGTCGCAGGAGCAACAGGAGCGATGGGAAAGCAGCTGGTGCCACGTCTGGCCGATGCGGGACACGAGGTGTTCGCCATGGTCCGCCGAGAGGAAGCCAAGGACGAGGCAGCCCAGCTGGGCGCGGTACCGGTCTTTGCCGATGCGCTCGATCACGCCTCGGTCGAGGCCGCCGTGCGCGAGGCGGCGCCGGAGGTGATTGTTCATCAGCTGACCGCCATCGGGCACGTCGACACCCGCCACATGGAGCGCAGTTTCGCCGCCACCGACCGGTTGCGGATCGAGGGGACCGACAACCTGCTCGCGGCCGCCCGCGCGGTGGGGGTGCGACGGTTCGTCGCCCAGAGCAACGGTGGGTTCACCTACGGCCGGACCGGCGGGCCGGTCAAGACCGAACAGGACCCGCTGGATCCCTCGCCGGTCGGCCCGATGGCCTCGATGATCGCCGCGGTCAAGCACTTGGAGAAGGCCGTGCTGGGCGCTGACTGGACCGAAGGAGTCGTGCTGCGCTACGGCGCCTTCTACGGACCCAGCACCTCCATGGCGCCAGGGTCCGAGATGTTCGAGATGATCCGCAAGCGCAAGTTCCCCGTCGTCGGCGACGGCGGTGGGGTGTGGTCATTCGTCCATATCGCCGACGCCGCCGAGGCCACGGTCGCCGCCGTGGAGAACGGTGGCCGCGGTGTCTACAACATCGTCGACGACGACCCCGCACCGGTCGCCGAATGGCTGCCGGAACTGGCGGCGATGCTGGGCGCCAAGAAGCCGATGCGCGTACCCCGGTTCATCGGACGGCTGGCCGCCGGACAGGCCGGCGTCGTGCTCATGACCAAGCTGCGCGGCGCATCCAACGCCAAGGCCAAGCGCGAACTGGGGTGGCGCCCCGCACATTCCACCTGGCGCCAAGGCTTCCGGGGGTAACACCTGCGGGGATCGGTGTCCCTGTCCGCCATACACGCGTGGTTGGCTGGACGCGTGGAGTTCGTGTCGGCTGAGGGTGAGCAGCGGTACGCCGCACTGGTCCGCGCCGCCGCCGGCACCGTGGTCGGGCTGGACTTCGACGGCACGCTCTCGCCGATCGTCGACGACCCGGGGGCGGCCCGGATCCATCCGGACGCGCGCGACGTACTCGTCGAGCTGGCGGAGCAGGTGGCCGCGATCGCCGTGATCACCGGCCGGCCCGCGCGCCAGGCTCTCGACCTGGGCGGCCTCGAGGAGGTCGGCCAAGCGATCGGCGACGCCGGCAAGGAGCTGATGCTCTTCGGGCAGTACGGCAACGAGCGCTGGACCTCGACCAACCGACGGATCGTCTCGCCGAGGCCGCCCGCGGGTCTGGCGACGTTCGAGCGGGAGCTGCCGCGGACGCTGCGCCGGGCCGAGGCGGCCGACGCCTACGTCGAGGACAAGGGCCTGGCCGTTGCCGTGCACACCCGGCGCCTGCCCGACGCCGAGGCGGCGTTCCAGCGGCTGCTGCCGGTGATCGAGGAGCTGGCCGCCCGCAATGACCTGGTCGTCGAGCCCGGTCGCAGCGTGATCGAGGTGCGCTCGGCCGGTACCGACAAGGGGAAGGTCGTCGAGCGGCTCGCCGAGGAGCTCGAGGTCGGCGGGTTCATGTTCGCCGGCGACGACCTCGGCGACCTCGAGGCGTTCGAGGCCGTCGCGTCACTGGCCGAGCGGGGCCTGCCCACGCTGCTGGTCTGTTCCGCCTCCGCGGAGGAGGGCGCCCTGGTCGACCGGTCGGACGTGGTCGTCCGCGGGCCCGAGGGAGTCCTCGAACTCTTGCGTCAGTTCACCGCCGACGCTCGGGACTCTCGCGCTTGAGCGATAGTCCGCCGCGCTGGGCACCCCTTTGGGCGCGAAATGGGGTGCCCAACGCGGCGGACTATCCCGCCAAGCGGCCGTCCGGATGGCGGGACCGGCGTACACATCGTGAGACGGCACCACGTAGAGTCTGCTTCAGCTCATCCAGAGGGACTGAGGGAACGGCCCAGTGAAGTCCCGGCAACCGCCACGTGCCCCCTGCCTCCCGTCACCGGGAAGTAGTCGTGGAAACGGTGCTAATTCCGGCCCGGCGCGAAGGTCGCCCCGGGGAAGATGAGAAGGAGGATCCATGAGCGCCGTAGTAGCCGAGCAGGCCGCATCCCCGACGACCGCACCCCGGCTCAGGGAGGGCGCCTTCGGCAATGCCAGGGCCCTGTCCTGTCGCGAGTGCGGCCACCAGGTCGAGCTGGGCCCGCACTATGCGTGTCCGGAGTGCTTCGGCCCGCTGGAGATCGCGTACGACTTCCCGGCCGTCACCCGTGAGGAGATCGAGGCCGGCCCCCGCAACATCTGGAGGTACAAGGCGCTTCTGCCGGTGCCCGACGACATCGAGCAGAGCCCCAACATGGAGCCCGGGTTCACCCGGCTGCTCAAGGCCGGCAACCTCGGCCGCGAGCTCGGCATCGACAACCTCTGGGTCAAAGACGACTCCACGAACCCGACCAACTCCTTCAAGGACCGGGTCGTCGCGTGTGCGCTGAGCGCCGCGCGCGAGTTCGGCAGCAAGGTCTTCGCGTGCCCCTCCACCGGCAACCTCGCCAACGCCGTCGCGGCGGCGGGTGCCCGAGCGGGCATCAAGACGGTCGTGTTCATCCCGGCCAACCTGGAGAAGCCGAAGCAGGTCAACTCCGCCGTCTACACCGACTCCCTGGTCGCGGTGAACGGCAACTACGACGACGTCAACAAGCTGGCCTCCGAGATCGCCGGTGAGGAGGAGGGCTGGGCGTTCGTCAACGTCAACGTCCGCCCCTACTACGCCGAGGGCTCCAAGACGCTCGGCTACGAGATCGCCGAGCAGCTCGGCTGGCGGCTGCCGGACCAGATCGTCATCCCGGTCGCCTCGGGCTCGCAGCTGACCAAGGTCGACAAGGCCTTCCAGGAGCTGATCAAGCTCGGCCTGGTCGAGGACAAGCCCTACAAGGTGTACGGCGCCCAGGCCACCGGCTGCTCCCCGGTCAGCGTGGCCTTCAAGGACGACGTCGAGGTGATCCGCCCGGTCAAGCCCGACACCATCGCCAAGAGCCTCGCGATCGGCAACCCGGCCGACGGCATCTACGTGCTCGACATCTGTCGGCGCACCGGCGGTGCGGTCGAGGACATCACCGACGACGAGGTCCGCGCCGGCATCCTGTTGCTGGCCCGCAACGAGGGCATCTTCACCGAGACGGCCGGCGGCACCACGATCGGCGTACTGAAGAAGCTGGTGGACACCGGGCAGCTCGACCCGACGCTGGAGACCGTGGTCATCAACACCGGCATGGGGCTCAAGACCCTGGACGCCGTGGCCGACTCGGTCGGTCCGGCTGCGACCATCGACCCGACGTACTCCGCCTTCACCGCTACTGGCCTCCAGGAGAACCACAAGTGAGCGTTTCCGTCCGCGTCCCGACCATCCTGCGCACCTACACCGGGGGCGAGTCGGAGGTCAGCGCCTCCGGCACGACCCTGGCCGAGGTGCTCGACGACCTCGACGCGAACTACACCGGCATCAAGGCGCGGGTCCTCGACGACGAGGGCAAGCTCCGGCGGTTCGTGAACGTCTACGTCGGCAACGACGACGTCCGGTTCCTCGACAACCTGTCGACGCCGACCCCCGACGGCACCCAGATTTCGGTCATCCCGGCGGTCGCAGGAGGCTGAGAGCGACGACCCGACCGGGCCATCCCGGCTAGCCGATCGGTCAGTTCTCGGGCGATCCCGCTCGGCGGGGGTGGGGTGCGCCGACACTGGAGCACGTGCCTTACACGATGCCCGGAGAGCCCATGACCGCCGCCCTTGACCGGCTCCGCGAGTCGCGGAGCTGGTGGTTCGACGTCATCATCTTCTCCGCCGGGATCCTGACGTTCGCCGTCTCGCTCGCATACGTCCAGCCCCACGACTGGCGGTACACGCTCAGCGCGCTGGCCCTGGTCCCGCTGATCGTGTTGGTCGCCCGGTTCCCGATGGTCCTCGACGACGGCGGGATCGGGATCGAGGTGGGCTTCGACTCGATGATCCTGATCTTCCTGCTTTGCACGATCGATGCGCCGGACGCGCTGGCGGTGTGGTCGATCGGCGTCATCATCACCCAGATCACCACCGACAAGCGGTTGACATCGAAGCTGTTCAACATCGGTGTGGGGATCCTCGGCGGGTTCATCACCGCCGGGGTTCTGCACCAGTTCCGTGGTGACGAGCTGGGAACCCCCCAGGAGCTGGTGGCGGTGGCACTCGCTGCGACCTGCTACTTCGCCGCCGACTTCGTCGCGTCGGCGGTCTCCGTCGCCATCGCTGCGGACACACCGGTGCGGTCGCAGCTGCTGCAGCCCGGGACGCTGTTCGCCGTCGCCTGCTTCGTGCCCTTCGACACCTTGGGCTACCTGGCCGCGATCGTTTTCCGGTCGACCCCGTGGTGGATGCTCAGTCTTCTGGCGGTGCCGATGGTGACCCTGCTCATCGCGACCCGCGCCCTGACCCGTGGACGCGAGAACGCCAGGCGCTTGAGCGTGTTGTTCGATGCCGCCGTGCGCGCCCAGACGGTCCAAGGCCATGACGAGCTCGTCGCCGCGCTCCTCGACGACGCCCGGGCGCTGGTCCGGCTCAGCGACGTGCCGCTGCGGGCCGAACCGCCGGGCAGCGGGGAGATCGGGGCCGAGCTGCGTCGGGGCCGGGAGGTGCACTGGATCGTGGCCCAGGCCACCGACCGGGCCCGCTCGACGGTCACCGCCGACGAGCAGGCGCTCAAGGCTCTGGTTGCGGTGGCGTCGGAGGGCTTCGCCCGTCTGGAGCTCACGGCCGAGAAGGTGCACCTGGCCCGGCACGACCCGCTCACCGACCTGCCCAACCGCGGCATCCTGCTCGACCGGCTGTCCCAGGGCCTGGCCCTCGCACGACGCCGGCGGACCCGCGTGGCCCTGGTGTTCCTGGACCTCGACGGCTTCAAGCCGGTCAACGACCGGTTCGGGCACGCTGTCGGCGACGCGGTGCTGATCGAGCTCGCCCAACGCCTGAAGGCCTGCGTGCGGGGGACCGACACGTTGGCCCGGCTCGGTGGAGACGAGTTCGCGATCCTGGTCGAGGACGCTGAGGAAGCCGAGATCCAATCCCTGTGTGACCGCCTGATGGCGGCGGTGAGTGCCGGCGTGACCGTGGCCGGGCAACAGGTCCCGTTGGGCGTCAGCGTTGGCGTTGCGTACAGCCGCGAGGGCCTCAACGCGGCGGATCTCCTCCGGCGGGCCGATCTCGCGATGTACGAGGCGAAGGCGCGTGGCAAGGGTCGCTGCGTTCGCTACGAGGCTTCCATCGGACGCGCCCGCCTCCAGCGGCTGGAGCTCGTGGAGGACCTGCGCCAGGCCCTGCTCGACGACGAGATCTCGGTCGTCTACCAGCCGGTCGTCGCGGCTTCCACCGGCCGCATCATCGGTGCCGAGGCCTTGGCCAGGTGGCAACGGGACGGGACGCCGGTCCCACCAGGACTGTTCGTCCCCGTGGCCGAGGAGACTGGTCTGATCGTGAGCCTGGGCGACCGGGTACTCGACCAGGTCGTGAAGGACGCTGCGTCCGTCCGGGAGGTGACCGAGGACGGCTTCCAGCTGGCCGTCAACGTCTCCGCGCGCCAGCTTCGGGACGCCGCCTTCGTCCCCGGAGTGCAACGCGCCGTCGCCTCCATGCACGGCATCGGACTGCTCCTGGAGATCACGGAGCGCGAGGGGGTCAACGCCGACCCGGTCGTGCTGGACGCCATGCGACGGATCGTCGACCTGGGGGTCAAGCTCGCCATCGACGACTTCGGGGTGGGCTTCTCCAGTCTCAGCTACCTGCACTCCTTGCCGGCCCAGGTGATCAAGGTCGATGCGAGCCTGACCAGGGACATCGACAGCGACGATCGCGCCGCGGCCCTGCTGCGCTCGGTGACCCTGATGGTTCGCTCCCTCGGTCTCGACGTCGTCGTGGAGGGGATCGAGCGCCAGTCGCAGCTGGACCGGATCGGCGTCGATGAGGAGCAGATCCTCGCGCAGGGTTACCTGCTCCACCGGCCGATGCCGCTCCCGGAGCTGCTCGAGGTGCTGCGGGAGTCCTCGCTCGCGGCGCCGCCGATGGCGGTCCTGACCTCGCACGCTTGATCTCCGCGGTTCCTCACAGACGGTCGCGGCGTTCGCCGAGGTGGGCGCGCTCCACCTCGTTGCCGCACCGCTCGATCGCCAGCTCGTACTGCGTCGGCGACCTCGGACGGCCGGCCCTCGCCAGCAGCTCGGCGCGGGCGGCCGGCAGCCGGTGACCCGGCAGCTCGAGACCGTCGAGCAGCCGGAGTCCCGCGTCGGGACCGTCCGCCTCGGCCACGGCCACCGCCCGGTTGAGGCGCACCACGGGTGACCCGGTCAGCCGCTCGAGCTCGGCGTACCAGCCGGCGATCCGGGTCCAGTCCGTCTCGGCCGCGGTGGGTGCGATCGCGTGCTCGGCGGCGATCAGCGCCTGCAGGAGGTACGGCGTGGAGCGCGCGCCGAGGTGCGGCCCGAGCAGGGCCAGCGCCTCGGCGATCTCGTCGTGCCGCCAGCGCGCCCGGTCCTGGTCCGGAAGCAGCACCAGCCGGCCGTCGTCGGTGCGGGCGTCGCGGCGCGCGTGCTGAAGCAGCATCAGCGCCAGGAGCGCGTCGAGGTCGGCGGTGCCGGCGAACCCCGCGGGGAGTACCGACCGCAGCACCCGGACCAACCGGATCGCCTCCCCGGCCAGGTCGGCCCGGAACAGGTCGGCGCCCGAGCCGGGCGCATAGCCGGAGGTGAAGGCGAGGTAGGCGACCTCCGCGACGGTCGCCACCCGCGCCTCGAGCTCGGCGCCGGACGGCACCGCGAATCGCTCATCGGCCAGCGCCTTGCGGGCTCGGGTCAGCCGGGCCGCCATGGTCGGCGCGGGCACCAGGAACAGCCGGGCGATGTCGGCGGTCGACACCCCGAGGACCAGGCGCAGGGTGAGCGCGGCCGCGTTCTCGGGCGCGAGCGAGGGGTGGGCGCACAGCAGCACCAGCCGGAGTCGCTCGTCCACCACCGCCTCTCCCGCGTCGGCCATGACCGTGCGTGCCTCCTCCGTGAGTGCCGTGTCGACCTGCAGCAGCGGCAGCTTGTGACGTGCGATGGCCTCCGAGCGCAGGCGGTCGTAGATCCGGCGTCGGGCAGCGGTCAGCAGCCAGGCGGCGGGTTGTCGGGGGTCCCGTCGCGGCGCCAGCGATCAGCGGCCGTCGCGAACGCGTCGCCGAGGCCGTCCTCGGCGAGGTCGAGGCGCCGGAACTGGGCGACGAGCAGGGCCAGCAGGCGGCCCCACTCCTCGCGCCAGGTGTCCTCCAGGTCGGTCAACCGTCGACGACCGGCCTGACCTCGATGGTGAACGCCTCCGGGAGCTGCTGGGCCAGCTCCAGCGCCGAGTCCAGGTCCGGGACGTCGATCACGTAGAAGCCACCGATCTGCTCGGCGCTCTCCGCGAACGGTCCTTCCGTGACGACCCGGGCACCGGGGGTGCCGGGACCCACCGTGTGGGCCTGGTCGGGGCCGGCCAGGCCCTCACCGCCCACCACCTTCCCGCCCCGCTCGGTGACCGCCGCATCGAACCGCTCGAAGGCGGCGAACACCGCCTGCCGATCCGCATCGCTCAGCGCCGCCCAGCGCTCGTAGTGACGGGGCTCGGTGAGGGTCAGCACGTACTTCATCAAGCGTCCCCCGAGTGGTCGATACAGGCCCGGATCTCGATGCCGCCCTCGGCATCCGTGAGGATCTTGGTGACCTCGACCAGGTCGTCGAGGTCGTCGGTCTCCACCAGGTAGAACCCCGACAGCTGCTCGACGGTCTCGGCGTACGGGCCATCGGTGACGGTGACCTCGGCACCCTTTCGGCGCAGCGTCCGCGCGGTGCGGGAGTGGGTCAGCTCGGCGCCACCGGTGATCTTGTGGCCCCGCGCTTCGAGCGCCTTCGAGAACTCCTCGTGCCGGGCGTAGGTCACGGCCTGCTCCTCGGCGGACATGTTCTCCCAGACGCTCTCGTCGCCGGGCAGGAGGACGGCGTACTCGGTCATGTCGGTCCCTTTCGGTCGTGGCGCGAGTGTGTCACCGGGATGACGGCCGAGGGAGGCCGAAATCGACACGACGGCACTGGGTAGTGTTCTGCGCGTTCCAGACCACCCAGGAGACACACGTGAGTGACAACCCGGCCGCCGACCTCTACCTCGACATCGTGGCCAAGATGCTGACCCGCTACGACTTCGAGGGTCGCAACGTCACCGCGAAGCTCAAGAAGCGCTCCTACGAGGCCTACCTGTGGGAACTGCTGCAGCGGGCGACCAAGGGCCGCGACGTCCGGCTGGTCGAGAGCGCCGAGTTCGACGCCGAGCGCCGCGAGGTGGGCCGGGACTGGCCGGCCGACGCGGAGTCGATGATCGGCATGAAGCGGATGCGCAACATCCGGGCGTGCGTGGAGAGCGTGCTGAACGACGACGTCGCCGGCGACCTGATCGAGACCGGCGCCTGGCGCGGTGGCGCGACCATCTACATGCGCGCGATCCTCAAGGCCCACGGCGTCACCGACCGCACCGTCTGGGTGGCGGACTCCTTCGAGGGGCTGCCCGCGCACGACGGTCGCTACGACGCCGACCTCGGCGACCAGCACCACGCCAAGAGCGACCTCGCGATCTCGGTCGAGCAGGTGCGGGCCAACTTCCGCCGCTACGACCTCCTCGACGAGCAGGTGAAGTTCCTCAAGGGCTGGTTCAGCGACACCCTCCCGACCGCCCCCATCGACAAGCTCGCCGTACTCCGCCTCGACGGCGACATGTACGCCTCCACGATCGACGCGCTGGATGCGCTCTACGACAAGGTGTCGCCGGGGGGATACGTCATCGTCGACGACTACGGCGCCGTACCCGCGTGCGCGAAGGCGATCCACGACTTCCGCGACGCCCACGGCATCGACGACGAGATGAGCGAGATCGACTGGGCCAGCGTCTACTGGAGGAAGTCATGAGCGAAGCCCCGAGCAGCCGGTCACGCTCGACCCCGAGGTGCGGGACCTGATCGGGCGCCTCGACCGGGATCTCTACGACGTCCGTCAGCACGGCGAGCGGGCCAGCCGCCAGATCCACAAGGTGATGGTGCAGGATCTCCGGCAGGCCGAGCGCCGGGCCCGTGAGGCCGAGAAGCGGGCCCGGCGAGCAGAGCGGCGGGCGGAGCGGGCGGAGCGAGAGCTGGCCGCCGTACGCGGGAGCAGCACCTATCGCGCCGGCCGGGCAGTCATGGCGGTACCCGTCCGGATCAAGAAGTGGCGGAAGTCCTGACCGCGGAGCTGCTCCTCGCGACCTGCACCAGCTGGCCCCAGGGCGAGCCCGGGCACGAGCGGCTCGATGCCGCGCTCACCGCCCGCGGCATCCCGAGCCGCTGGGTCTCGTGGGACGACCCCGGGGTCGACTGGGCGGGCGCCGGGATGGTGGCGGCCCGCTCGACCTGGGACTACGACACCCGGCTGCCGGAGTTCCTCGGGTGGGCCGAGCGGGTCGGGCCGCGGTTGCTGCACGGCGCCGACGTGTTCCGGTGGAACACCGACAAGGCCTACCTCGTCGAGCTGGGACGGTCGGGCCGGGTGCCCGTAGTGCCCACGGTGACCGTCGACGACCTCGCGGACCTGCGGGCCGCCGTCGACCGGTTCGGCGAGGTAGTGGTCAAGCCCCGGATCGGCGCGGGCGGCCGCGGTGTCTTCACGGTGACCGCCGACCGGGAGCCGGCCACCCCGCGGCCCGGCACGATGATCGCCCAGCCGCTGGTGGCGAGCGTGCGCACCGAGGGGGAGCTGTCGGTGTTCGTGATCGACGGCCGGCCGATCCGCCAGGTGCGCAAGGAGCCCGCCCACGGCGAGATCCGGGTCCACGAGGAGTACGGCGGGGCGACGTACCCCTCCACGCTCACCGAGGAGGCGGCCACCCTGGCCGCGAACGCGGTCGCGGCGAGCGCCGCGATCCTGGGCGTCGACCTGGTCTACGCACGGATCGACCTGATGCGCCACGACGGCGTGCTGATGGTCAGCGAGGTCGAGGTCACCGAGCCCGGGCTCTACCTCGACGTACTCCCCGACAACGCCGAGCCGTTCGCCGACGCGGTCGCCCGTCGGCTTTGACTTCACAAGGTTCATTGCGACGGTTCTCAGGTTGGTGACCCAGGCTGCTGCGGTGCCCTCCGTTCTGGTCGTCGACGACGAGCCCGAAGTGCGGTCGAGCCTGGAGGGCGGCCTCGCCTTCGAGGGGTACGACGTCACCACGGCGCCCGACGGCGGCCGCGCTCTCGGCCTGCTCGCCGAGCGGCTGCCGGACGTGGTCGTCCTGGACGTGATGATGCCGTTCGTCGACGGGCTCGAGGTCTGCCGCCGGATCCGGGCCAAGGGGTACGACGTACCCGTGCTCCTGCTCACCGCCCGCGACGCCACGCCCGACCGGGTGGAGGGGCTGGATGCCGGGGCCGACGACTACCTGGTGAAGCCGTTCGCGCTCGAGGAGCTGCTGGCCCGGCTGAGGGCCCTGCTGCGCCGGGCCTGCGGGGGAGCGGCCGACGGCCGGCTCGGGTTCGCGGACCTCACGATGGACTGCCACGCCCGCGAGGTGATCCGCGGCGGGGAGCCGGTCGAGCTGACCCGCACGGAGTACGACCTGCTCGAGCTGTTCATGCTGCACCCGCGCCAGGTACTCACCCGGGAGGTCATCCTGCGCGAGGTCTGGGGCCTCGACTTCGACCCGGGCTCCAACACGATGGACGTGTTCGTGGGCTACCTGCGCCGCAAGACCGAGACCGGCGGCCGGGCCCGGCTGCTGCACAACGTGCGTGGCGTCGGCTACGTGCTGCGCGAGCCCCAGTGAGCAGCCGGTGAAGCGGCTGCCGCTGCGGGCCAACATGGCGCTGCTGGCGGCCGCGGTCACGGCCGCGGCGATCGTGGCCGCGAGCGTCCTGGCGTGGGTGGCCACCCGGCACACGCTGCGCGAGCAGGTCGACCACTCGCTGGGGCAGCGGGTCTTCCAGCGTCAGCTGATCCGTAGTCCGGACGGGAGCACCGTCCAGGTCAAGGTCGACCCCGAGGCGTTCTGTGCCGCCAGGCCGGACGTGGTGCCGAACGAGGCGGTCCCCGACCTGCAGCTGATCCGGGCCGACGGCAGCAGCTGCACCAACGCCGACTCGGGAGAGGTCGTCGAGATCACGGCGGCCGAGGTGGAGGTGGCACAGGGAGAGCGCGACTCCGTCCTCCGCGACGCCACCACGCCGGACGGCACCCATGTGCGGACCCTCACCTACCCGGTCACCGACGGGTACGCGCTCCGGGTGAGCCGGTCCCTGGAGGAGGTCGATGCCACGATGCGCGACCTGACCTGGATCCTCGGCCTGGTGGCCGCGCTCGGCGTGCTGGTCGCCGGCGGCGCGGGGCTCGCGGTCGCCAGGATCGCGATCCGGCCGGTCGACCGACTCACCGAGGCCGCCGAGCACGTGGCCGAGACGGAGGACCTCGACGTCCGCATCGACGTGGCGGGCCACGACGAAGTGGCCCGGCTCTCCACGGCGTTCAACGCGATGACCGAGCGGCTGTCCGGTTCGCGACGCCGGCAGCGCCAGCTGGTCGCCGACGCCGGACACGAGCTGCGCACCCCGTTGACCAGCCTGCGCACCAACCTCGAGTGGCTGATGCGCTCGGAGGACCGCGGTCGCCCGCTGACACCTCAGCAGCGGCGGCAGGTCGAGCAGGCGGTGCTCGGCCAGGTCGAGGAGCTCGGCACCCTGGTCGGCGAGCTGGTCGAGCTCGCCCGGGGCGAGCCGGCATCTGAGCCCCGGCCCGTGGACCTCGACGCGATCGTGCTGCGCGCCGTCGAGCGGGCGCAGCACCGCGCTCGCGGCCGCCGCTTCGATCTGCACGTCGACCCGTGGCGGGTCCGTGGCGACGAGACCGTCCTCGAGCGCGCCGTACTCAACCTCCTCGACAACGCCCTGAAGTTCTCCGACGACGTCATCCGGGTGCGGCTCGAGGACGGCCGGCTCTGCGTCGACGACACCGGCCCGGGCCTCACCGAGACGGAGCGAGACCACGCCTTCGAGCGGTTCTGGCGGGCTCCGACCGCCCGTGAGCTGCCCGGCTCGGGACTCGGGCTGGCGATCGTCGCCGATGCCGTGGAGCGGCACGGTGGCGACGTCTTCTTCGCCGAAGCACCGGGCGGCGGGAGCCGGGTCGGGTTCTTCATTCCGGGCCTCACGGAACTCTCAGCGGGAGCCACCGAGACCCACACCGCCGGTTCCTAGCGTCCTCCACACGGCGCGCCGAGGTGAGTGCGCCCGAGAGGAGACGCACTGATGAGAAGGTCCCTGGTCCCGGCCCTGGTCGCCGCCCTGGCACTCACGATGTCCGTGACCGCGTGTGGGGAGGACAGCGACGATCCCGGCGTGGCCACGTTGAACGGCAGCGACGACGACGGCGGCGACAGCGAGGACGACGAGGCCGGCGACCAGGAGGACGTCGAGGAGCAGGCGCTGGCGTTCGCCGAGTGCATGCGGGAGAACGGTGTCCCCGACTTCCCCGACCCCGTGGTCGAGGACGGTCGGATCCAGATGCGGATCGGCGGTCCCGACGGCGGCGGCGAGCTCGACCAGGAGGCGATGGAGGCGGCTCAGGAGGCCTGCCAGGACCTCGCCCCGCGCGGCGGCGGCAACTTCTCCGAGGAGGACCGCCAGGAGATGCAGGACGCGTTCCTCGAGTACGCCCAGTGCATGCGGGAGAACGGCTACGACATGCCGGATCCCGAGTTCGAGGGTGACGGCGGGCTGTTCCGGATGCAGGGTGAGCCCGACGACCCGGCGTTCCAGAAGGCCCAGGAGGCCTGCGAGGACAAGATGCCGGGCCGCCCGGGTGAGGGCGGGTGAGGCGGCTGCTCGTCGTCCTCGCGGTCCTCGTGGTCCTGGGTGCGGGCGGCGCCCTGGCATTCTCGCGGTGGGACGGCGACGCCGAGGCCAGCGACGAGGAGCCCACGGCGAGCGAGGTGGTCGAGGTCGAGCGCCGTACCCTCACCGACGCGGAGCGGGTCTCGGGCGACCTGGGCTACGACGAGGCGCAGCAGGTGGCCGCCGACCGGGCCGACGGCGTACTCACCTGGCTGCCCGCCGAGGGGCGCGCCCTGGAGGCCGGAGACGTGGCCTACCGCGTCGACGAGGAGCCGGTGGTGCTGCTCACCGGACGGCTGCCGCTCTACCGCGACCTCGCGTACGGCGTCGACAACGGCGCCGACGTCCGCCAGCTCGAGCGCAACCTGGAGCGGCTCGGCTATGACCCGGGCACCGTGAACAACGAGTTCACCGGCTACACCGAGGGCGCCGTGCAGGAGCTCCAGGAGGACCGCGGCCTGGACGAGACCGGCGTGGTAGCGGCGGCCGAGTTCCTGGTGCTTCCGGAGTCGATCCGGGTCGGCGCCGCCCAGGCCGACGTCGGTGTCACGCTGATGCCCGGCACCCCCACCGCGCTGTACGACGCCACCAGCACCCGCCGGGTGGTCACCGTCGACCTGGACCCATCCGACGAGGCCCTGGTCGACGTCGGCGCGCGGGCCACGGTGACGCTTCCCGACGGCTCGACAATGGACGCCGAGGTGAGGGAGGTCGGCACGGTGGCCACACCGACGGAGTCGGAGTCGGAATCGGAGTCGGAGGAGCCCAGCGCGGAGGCCACCCTTCCGGTGACCCTCACGCTCGCGGACACCAAGCTGGCCAGGGGCCTCA
The DNA here is from genome assembly GCA_963779635.1 of uncultured Actinomycetota bacterium. GTDB lineage: Bacteria > Actinomycetota > Actinomycetes > Propionibacteriales > Nocardioidaceae > Nocardioides. The sequence goes on from CAVZZC010000005.1 coordinate 107,944, forward strand.
GCGCGGCACCGGTGACCGTCGACCTGACCCGGGAACGACGCAAGCAGGTGCTGACGGTGCCCGTCACCGCCCTGGTGGCCCTGGTCGAGGGTGGATTCGCCGTACGCCGTGAGACCGGCGAGCTGGTGGCCATCGAGACCGGCCTCTACTCCGACGGCTACGTCGAGGTCGCCTCCGGCCTGGCCGAGGGCGACCGGGTGGAGGTGCCGGCCGCATGAGTTCTCCCGTGATGGAGGTGCGCGAGCTCCGCAAGAGCTACGGCGACCTGGAGGTGCTGCACGGGGTCGACCTTGCCGTGGACCCGGGCGAGCTGGTGGCGGTCATCGGCCCGTCCGGGTCCGGCAAGTCCACGCTCCTGCACGTGATGGGGACGCTCGACCGAGCGACATCGGGCACCGTCGTCATCGACGGCGCGGACACCGCGACGCTGAGCGAGGCGGAGCTGGCGGCGCTGCGGGCGCACCGGATCGGCTTCGTCTTCCAGTCGTTCCACCTGCTCGACGGGCTCTCCGCGCTCGACAACGTCGCCCAGGGCCTGCTGTACGCCGGCGCGCACCGCGCCGAGCGACAGAAGCGGGCCCGCGAGATGCTGCACCGGGTCGGCCTCGAGAACCGGGCCGCGCACCCGCCGAAGATGCTCAGCGGCGGGGAGCGGCAGCGGGTGGCGATCGCCCGCGCGCTGCTCAACCGGCCGGCGATCGTGTTCGCGGACGAGCCCACCGGCAACCTCGACACGCACAGCGGCGACGAGGTGCTGGGCCTGCTGCACGAGCTCAATGAGGAGGACGGCACCACGATCGTGGTGATCACCCACGAGCACGACGTGGCGAGCGCGATGCGGCGGAAGGTGGAGATCCGCGACGGGCTGGTCACCCACGACTCCCGGCGAGCGACCGGGGTGACCGCGTGAGGCGGTCGAGGGTGAGCGTCGGCGACCAGCTCCGCGTCGGACTGCTCGGGCTGTCCTCGCGGCGGCTGCGGACCGTGCTGTCCGCTCTCGGCGTTGCGATCGGGGTGGCGACCGTCGTCAGCGTGCTCGGCATCTCCCGCACCTCCCAGGCGGACCTCCTCGACCAGCTCGACGCGCTCGGCACCAACCTGCTCGAGGTCCAGGCGGGGGAGGGACTGGGCTTCGGGGGCAGCACCGCGCTGCCCGACACCGCCGCCACGCAGGTGCGCAACGTCGACCCGGTCGACGACGTCGCCTCAGTCACCTCGATGACCGGCCCGGTGCTCCGCAACGCGCTGTCCGACTCGGCCGTCACCGGCGGGATCACGGTCAAGGCCGCCGAGCCGGACCTGCTCGACACCCTGGCCGGTTCGATGTCGTCCGGCCGATTCCTGGATGCCGCGATCGACGACTTCCCGACCGTGGTGCTCGGCTCGGTCGCGGCAGAGCGGCTCGGGATCACCGAGGTCGACGGCCGGACGGCGGTGTTCCTCGACGGGCGCAACTGGCAGGTCGTCGGGATCATGGACTCGCTACCGCTGGCGCCCGACCTGGACCGCTCCGCGCTGGTGGGGTACGACGCCGCCGCGACATACCTCGCCGACGACCTGGCGCCGTCCCGGCTCTACGTCCGCGCCGACCCCGAGGTCGTCGAGGCGGTGGCGGACGTGCTGCCCTCGCAGGCCAACCCCGAGGAGCCCGAGAACGTCGAGGTGTCCCGGCCCTCCGACGCGCTGGCCGCGAAGGCGGCGGCCGGCGACGCGTTCACCTCGCTGTTCCTGGGCCTCGGCGCGGTGGCTCTGCTGGTCGGCGCCGTCGGCACCGCCAACGTGATGGTGATGTCGGTCCTCGAGCGCCGCGGGGAGATCGGCCTGCGGCGTGCCCTCGGGGCGACCAGGGGCCAGGTGCGGGTGCAGTTCCTCGTCGAGTCGCTCCTGCTCTCGCTCGCGGGCGGCGTCGCCGGGATCGGGATCGGCGCCCTGGTGACGGCGGGGTACGCGGCGGTGCAGGGCGCGTCGTACTCGCTGCCGCTGGAGGCGGTGGGCTACGGCCTGCTCGCCGCGGTGGCGATCGGCGTACTGGCCGGCGTACAGCCGGCGATGCGGGCGGCGCGGCTGTCGCCCACAGAGGCGCTGCGGGCCTAGGTGTACTAGGCGTCAGGCCCGGGTCCGGTAGAGGTGCGTCGTGAGCGGCGCGAACACAGCCGTGAGAAGTGCCGCCGTGCCGAGAACCACCAGGACGTCGCTCGAATCGACGTTGCCCTCCATCAACCCGCGGGAGGCGGAGGCGAGGATCGAGATCGGGTTCGCCTCGACGAAAGCCTTCAAGGGCCCTGGCAGCGTCGCCGGGTCCACGAACACGTTGCTGAGGAACGTCAGCGGGAAGATGGCCGTGAAGCCGGCGTTCAAGACCGCGTTGGGCGACCGGAGCACCAGGCCGAGCGTCGTGAACACCCACGAGAGCGCGAACGCGAACACGATCACGAGAGCCAGGGCCAGCACCACGCCGACCACACCGGCGTCGGGCCGATAGCCGAGGATCAGGCCCAGCACGACGATGACTGTGCCCGCGACCAGGTAGCGCAGGCTGTCGCCGAGCAGCGCTCCCACCAGTGGCGCGGGCCGCCAGATCGGGAGCGAGCGGAACCGGTCGACGACGCCCTTCGTCAGGTCGGTGCTCAGCGAGACGCCCGAGTAGACCGTCGTGAAGAGCACCGACATGACCAGGATGCCGGGAAGGATGTAGTCGAGGTACTCGGCCGTGGAGCCTGCGATGGCCCCGCCGAACAAGTACGTGAACATCAGCACGAACAGCACCGGCGTCACCGTCACGTCCATCAGCTGTTCGGGGACGTGCTTGACCTTGAGCATCCCCCGCCAGCCGAACGTGAGCGCGGCCGACAGGGCGCTGGTGCGCCCGGGCCGCGGGGCGTTGGTGAGGGCACTGTGCAGGCTTGTCTCGGTCATGCTCGCTCCTCCTCCGAGAGGGGGGCTTCATCGGCCTGGTCCTCGGCCAGGTGGCCGGTCAGTGCGAGGAAGACCTCGTCGAGGCTCGGTTGTCCCAGGGAGAAGGACGCAACGCGAACGCCGGCGCGGGAGAGCTCGGCGACCGCCTTGGCCCCGCTGTCGCCGTCGGCACAAGGGGCCGACAAGGCAGCCGGGTCAGCGTCCAGGTGGACCGCGGAGAGCTCCTGCGCGAGCAGGCTCTGGGCCTCCGGGCGCTGCTCCGGGTCGAGAAGGCGTACGTGCAGGGCACCGGAGCCGACCGAGGCCTTGAGCTGGCTCGGCGTCCCCTCGGCTATCACCCGCCCCCGGTCGATGACGGCGATGCCGTCCGCCAGCTGGTCCGCCTCGTCGAGGTACTGCGTGCACAGCAGGATCGTCGTGCCCTCCCTCGCCAGGGCCCGCACGATGTCCCAGACCTGGTTGCGAGAGCGCGGGTCCAGCCCGGTCGTCGGCTCGTCCAGGAACATCACGTCGCGAGCGACCACGATGCTGGCCGCGATGTCGAGCCGGCGACGCATCCCGCCGGAGTAGTTCTTGACCAAGCGTCCGGCGGCGTCGGCGAGACCGAAGGCGTCCAGCAGGTCGGCGGCACGGTCCTTGGCGGCCCGCCACTTCAGCCCCAGGAGCCGGCCGAGCAGGACGAGGTTCTCGCGGCCGGTCAGCTCCTCGTCGACCGACGCGAACTGACCGGTGAGGCTGATCAGGCCGCGCACGGTGTCGGACTCGGTCACGATGTCGTGGCCGAGCACCTTCGCCGAGCCCGCGTCCGGACGAAGCAGCGTCGACAGCATCCGGATGGTGGTGGTCTTGCCGGCGCCGTTCGGTCCGAGCACGCCGTAGACCGATCCCGCGCGCACGGCCAGGTCCACACCGTCCACGGCGCGGGTGTCGCCGAACGTCTTGACGAGGCCGGACGCCTCGATGGCCAGGGCATGAGTGCTCATGGTGTTGGGACCGGGTGACCGGGTGGGACTCATCGAGTGGGGCTCCCTCGCGTCGAGCGCTTGTTTGCACTCGTAGGACCCGAGTGCTAAACATGAACCTGGCACTCTTACCATGAGAGTGACAACACCGGAGTGGTGCCAGCTGAGGTTCAGAAGCGCCGGCGAGAAGGGTTCGCCGGGCCGAGCAGGACCGTCCGTCGCGGGCAGCCCATCGCACCGGACCCCGAACTCTAAGCGTGAGGAATCGCAGGAGTTATGCCGAAGCTGATTGCTTTCAATGAGGAGGCCCGGCGAGGTCTCGAGCGTGGCATGAACACGCTCGCGGACGCCGTCAAGGTCACGCTCGGTCCCAAGGGCCGCAACGTCGTCCTCGAGAAGAAGTGGGGCGCGCCCACCATCACCAACGATGGTGTGAGCATCGCCAAGGAGATCGAGCTGGAGGAGCCGTACGAGAAGATCGGCGCCGAGCTCGTCAAGGAGGTCGCCAAGAAGACCGACGACGTCGCCGGTGACGGCACGACGACGGCGACCGTGCTGGCTCAGGCCATGGTCCGCGAGGGTCTGCGCAACGTGGCCGCGGGTGCCAACCCGATGGGCCTCAAGCGCGGCATCGAGGCGGCAACCGAGGCCGTGTGCGAGCAGCTGCTCAGCATGGCCAAGGACATCGAGACCAAGGAGCAGATCGCGTCGACCGCGAGCATCTCCGCGGCCGACACCAGTGTCGGCGAGATCATCGCCGAGGCGATGGACAAGGTCGGCAAGGAAGGTGTCATCACCGTCGAGGAGTCCAACACCTTCGGGCTGGACCTCGAGCTCACCGAGGGCATGCGGTTCGACAAGGGCTACATCTCGGCCTACTTCGTCACCGACCCGGAGCGGATGGAGACGGTGCTCGAGGACCCCTACGTCCTGATCGCCAACTCCAAGGTCAGCAACGTCAAGGACCTGCTGCCGCTGCTCGAGAAGGTCATGCAGTCGGGCAAGCCGCTGGTGATCATCGCCGAGGACGTCGACGGCGAGGCCCTGTCCACGCTGGTCGTCAACAAGATCCGCGGCACCTTTAAGTCCGTCGCCGTGAAGGCGCCGGGCTTCGGTGACCGCCGCAAGGCCATGCTGCAGGACATCGCGATCCTGACCGGCGGCCAGGTGATCTCCGAGGAGGTCGGCCTCAAGCTGGAGACCGCCGGTGTCGAGCTGCTCGGCCAGGCCCGCAAGGTCGTCATCACCAAGGACGAGACCACCATCGTCGAGGGTTCCGGTGACACCGCCCAGATCGAGGGCCGGGTCAACCAGATCCGCGCGGAGATCGAGAAGTCCGACTCCGACTACGACCGCGAGAAGCTGCAGGAGCGGCTGGCCAAGCTGGCCGGCGGCGTTGCGGTGATCAAGGTCGGCGCGGCCACCGAGGTCGAGCTCAAGGAGCGCAAGCACCGCATCGAGGACGCCGTTCGCAACGCGAAGGCTGCCGTCGAGGAGGGCATCGTCGCCGGTGGCGGCGTGGCGCTGCTGCAGGCTGCCGACGCGGCGTTCGCCAAGCTCGAGCTGAGGGTGACGAGGCGACCGGTGCCAACATCGTGCGCTACGCCACCGAGGCCCCGCTCAAGCAGATCGCGATCAACGCCGGCCTCGAGGGCGGCGTCATCGCGGAGAAGGTGCGCGGCCTGGAGTCCGGGTTCGGTCTCAACGCGGCCACCGGCGAGTACGTCGACATGATCGCCGAAGGCATCATCGACCCCGCCAAGGTGACCCGCTCCGCCCTGCAGAACGCCTCGTCCATCGCGGCGCTCTTCCTCACCACCGAGGCCGTCGTGGCCGACAAGCCCGAGAAGGCCCCGGCGATGCCGGGCGGTGGCGACATGGGTGGCATGGGCGGCATGGACTTCTGATCGCCCTGGCGGTCTCGAAACCAAGTCCACCGCTCCTCTAGCACCAAACGACCAAGGCCCCCGCCGAGACGGCGGGGGCCTTGCTGTGTGTCTCGGAGGTCAGCTGCTGGTGCGGAGGTCACCAACGCGCAGAAGGTGCCCGGGTCGTTCGCCCTGGTAGCCCGGCCCCCAGCGTGCCGCCTCCACGCCGGTGGTGATCGACCCCGGACGGTCCTGCAGCGGCGAGCTCGGCGGGGATGAGGAGCACCCAGTCGTCGCCCTCCTGGGTCAGCGTGGCCGGCTCGCCGCTGCCCATGCCGCAGCCGAGTGTCGCCCGGCGCCTCGTCCGGATGGCTCGGCCGGGCATAGTTGCAACTCGCGCTCCGTGCCCGTTGCGGGTGCCGCCCTCGGGGCGGGAGGGTCGCCGGACGGCACCCGTCCGGAGCTGCCCATCCGAGAACGGGTGCCGTCGTCGGATCGGGTTGAAGCCGACCTCGGCGTCGATGCCGTGTTCCTGCAGCGCGGCCTCCAGGCCGTCGGCGTCCTCGAGCCGGTGGATGGTGACGACGACGTCGCCGTCGGCCTGCTGGTCGATGGCATACGCCGGGCTGACCGCGGGGCCACCCGGCGAGACCACGACGTACGCCGTGGCGGCGGCAGCAGCGGCGAGCACGCCGGCGGCCCAACGGCCCCGGTGGTGCGGCCGCTGCACCTCCCTGGCTTGGAACTGAGCCACCACCCGGGTCCGCATTCTTCGGGTCTCGCGGTGCATCTCATCGCCGTCGGGGGCGGAGTCACGCAGAAGCTGATCGAGGTTCATTGCCTAGTCCTTTGCTGATGGGGCTCGTGAAGGTGTCTGAGTCGGAGGCGTCTGGCTGCAGCATCGAGGCCGCGAGGCGGGCTCGGGCTCGAGCGAGTCGGGCTCGGAACGCGCGCTGCGAGCAGTCCGCCACCTGGGCGGCCTGGCTGTTGTCCAGCCCGTCCCAGGCCACGAGCAGGAGCGCCTCGCGCTCGCGCTCGGAGAGCTGGCCGAGGGCTTCGAGCAGCTCTTGCCGATGCTGTACGACGTCGCCGGCGGAGCTGTGGTGTCCTGGCAACTGCTCGGCAGCGAGCGCTGTCAGGCGCAGCCGGCGGTGCTCTGCCCGTCTCGCACTGGAGATGACGTTGCGTGCGGTCACCAGCAGCCAGCCGACGGGATCGGGCGGGATCTTGTCGCGCCGCCGCCAGGCGATCGCGAAGGTCTCCGCCAGCACGTCGTCGGCACCACCGGAGCCGCAATGTCGCAAGGCGTAGGCATACACGCGGTGCGCATGCTCGTCATAGATCGCCGTCAGGCGTTCGTGGTCGTTTACTTGGGTCACACTAGGTAATGCCCCGGGGCCGCGGGGTTGCCACATGCTGGCGGGCGCCTTTCACAGCGAACAGGGCCCCCGCCCGAAGGCGGGGGCCCTGTCGCGGCCGTCCGGCGGTCAGTTGGCCCCGAACGTGAACGACGCGAACCCGCACTCGCTCTCGCCGACCGTGTACGTCGCGGTGAGCCCGTAGCCCTCGTCGTCCGCCTCGCTTGCAGTCGTGAGACGCGGCGCGGACTCGTCGAGCAGAACGGAGTCGGCCGGGATGGTGAGCACGTAGTCCGATCCGACCTGGTCGAAGGCGAGCACGCTGTCCGGATCGCCGCAGTTGTCGATCGGTGGGTTCACCAGATCCGGGTCGATCGGCATCTCCAGCTCGTACTCGCCCGACTGGCCGTACGGGACGTCGGCCACGTCGAACTGGTCGGGCTCGAAGTCGACGTCGGCGTCGATCCCGTGCTCGACGAGCGCGGCTTCGAGTCCCGCGGCGTCCTCGAGCCGGTGGATGGTCACCACGATGTCGCCGTCGGCCTGCCGGTCGATGGCGTAGGCCGGGCTCACGGCGGGACCGCCCGGCGAGACGACGACGTACGCCGTCGCGGCTGCCGCGGCGGCGGCGAGCCCCGCTGCCCGGCGGCCCCGTCGGTGCGACCGACGTGCCGGCAGAGGGGGCGTCGCGACGTCGGGGCAGGTCGCGACGTGCGCGCGGAGCTCCTCGAGGAGCTGGTCTCGAAACGGTCGAGAGTGGGTGGGGTTGTCACGGGTTGACCTCCGGGGTGAGTGCGCCGACCAGGCCCTCGGTGGGCAGGGTGCGACGCAGGTTGGCGGTGAGCCGAGCCCGGCTGCGGTGCAGCCGGACCCGCGCGGTGGCCGGCTTCACCCCCAGGCTCCGGGCGGCGTCGGCGACGGAGAGCCCGTCGAGCGCCACGAGTTCCAACAGGGTGCGATCGTCGTCGGACAGCTCGGCGAGCGCCCGATAGAGCCGGCGCGACTCGCGCTCGGCGTCGATGCGCTCCTCGATCCGAGCCAGGGACGGCGGGTCGAGCAGGCGATGCCCGCTGATCCGGCGTACGGCGTGCAGCTCGCGAGTGCGCCGTCGGATCTCGGCGGCGATCGTGTTCCGCCCGACGCCGTACAGCCAGGCGATCACCGGCCCTCGCGTGGGCAGGTAGGTGTGGGCACCGTCGATCGCGGCGAGGAAGATGTCGGCGGTGAGGTCGGCGGCGAGGTGCGGATCGTCGATGCGGCGGGCCACGAACCGCTGCACGTCGTCGACGTGGTCGCGGTAGAACGCCTCGAAGGCGTCGGGCTCGTGTCCGATCCGGCGTCAGCGGGTCGTAGTGGGCGGGCATACCCATACTTGGACGATAGGCACCCGACCGTTACCGATCGACGCGCCCTGAGCGCGGCACGCATGGTTCTAGGCCCGATGTGGCACCGTGGCAGCGTGCCCGACGACGACACCCTGACCGACGAGTCGCGCCGGACCGGCACCCGTGATCGCAGCCCCCTCACCTGGGCGGTCGCGGTCGCCGTGGTGCTGCTGATCGCCGGAGCGGCGATGTTCGGCTGCTCAACCGGGGCTCGGACGAGCCCGGCACCGCGGCCGGGGACTCCTCGGATGCCGAGCCCACGAGCACCACCGAGCTGGTCGCCGAACCCTCGACCGAGCGTTGCATGACCCCGAACGTCGAGGTGCTGCGGCTGCAGACCGTCGCGTTCGACGGGGTGGTGCGGTCGGTCACCGGCGGGGAGGCGATGCTCGTGCCGTCGCAGTTCTATGCCGGCGAGCGCGACCGAACAGGTCGTGGTGCAGGCCCCCGACCGTGACCTGCAGGCGCTCCTGGCCGCGGTGGACTTCCGCGAGGGGGAGCGCTAGCTGGTGGCGGCGAGCGATGGCCGGGTCACCCTGTGTGGCTTCGGCGACGTCTACTCCGAGGAGCTGGCCGATCTCTACGCCAAGGCCTTGCCCGAATGACCACCGAATGACCCCCGGATGAGCGTCGCCGGGCTGCTGCTGGCCGCCGGCGCCGGCACCCGGATGGGTCGGCCCAAGGCGCTCGTCATCGACGAGGACGGGACGTCCTGGCTGGCCCGCGGCGTCGGCGGCCTCCGAGGCGGCGGGTGTGACGAGGTGGCGGTGGTGCTGGGCGCCGCCGCGGCAGAGGCGCGCCGTTCGTGCCCGGGGGACGTCGCGGTCGTGGTGGCCGCCGACTGGGCCGAGGGGATGGGCGCGTCGCTGCGCGCCGGCCTCGACTGCGTCGCGGACACCGACGCCGACGCGGCGCTGGTGTCCCTGGTCGACCTCCCCGACGTCACCGCGGCGTGGTCCGCCGGGTGCTGGCCGCCGGCGCGGACAAGGCGGCGCTGATCCGGGCGGCGTACGACGGCGGGCCGGGGCATCCGGTCCTCCTCGGCCGGGCCACTGGGTCGGCGTCGGGCGGCCGGCGATCGGCGACCGGGGGGCGCGGGACTACCTCGCCAACCACGCCCTGGTCGAGGTGGAGTGCGGCGACCTCGCGACCGGCGAGGACGTGCGACGTTCTTGACAAGCTGACCGCCAACCCGTGACCAACGGGCCGCTGAGTAGCCTCGAGGCATGGAGCCTCGTCGCCGGCCGACGTCGCAGCCGCCTGGGCGAGACCGGCTACCTCTGCGACGACGCCCTGGCCACGGTCGCGTTCCTGGCCTGAGGATGCAGCGGCCGCTGCTGCTGGAGGGTGAGCCCGGCACCGGCAAGACCGCGCTGGCCGAGGCGCTCGCCGAGGCGCTCGGCCTGCCGCTGGTCCGGCTGCAGTGCTACGAGGGCATCGACGCCACCCAGGCGCTGTACGACTGGGACTTCCCCCGGCAGATCCTGCACCTGCGCGCGCTCGAGGCGGCCGGCGGGCGCGCGACGCCGAGGAGGCCGAGAAGAGCCTGTACGACGAGCGGTTCCTGCTCGCGCGGCCGGTGCTCGCGCGCTGCAGCAGGCCCGACGGTGCTGCTGGTCGACGAGGTCGACCGCGCCGACGACGAGTTCGAGGCGTTCCTGCTGGAGGTGCTGTCGACGTACCAGGTGACGATCCCGGAGCTCGGCACCGTCGCGCCGCCACGCCGCCGATCGTCGTGCTCACCTCCAACCGCACCCGCGAGCTGCACGACGCCCTCAAGCGGCGCTGCCTCTACCACTGGATCGACCACCCCGGCCTCGAGCGCGAGGTGCAGATCGTGCGGTCGCGGGCGCCCGAGGTCAGCGAGGCGCTGGCCCGGCAGGTCGTCGGCCTGGTGCAGCAGCTGCGCGGCGCGACGACCTGCTCAAGCCACCGGGCGTGGCCGAGACCCTCGACTGGGCGCGCGCGCTGCACCACCTCGGGACCGCGAGATCGACCTCGCGACGGCCGCGGCGCACGCTGGGCGCGCTGGTGAAGTACCGCGAGGACGGCGACCGGGTGAGGCAGGCGCTCGACCAGATGCTCGCGCCATGACGCCAGCCCGACGACCCGACGAGATACTGCTCGGGTTCGCTCGGGCGCTGCGCGCCGCCGGCGTGCCGGTCACCCAGGACCGCGCCCACGGCTTCCTCGCTGCGGTCGCGACGCTCGGGCTCGACGACCAGCGGGCGACGTACTCGGCCGGTCGGGCCACGCTGTGCGCCGGGCCCGACGACCTGAGCGCTACGACCAGGTCTTCGAGGCGTACTTCCACGCCCGCGACGGGCTGCCCCGGCCACGACCGGCGCCCCGGCCGCGACGACCCGCTCCGCCTGCCGCGCCGACTCCGAGGACGGCGGGGCGCCGGCGACGAGGCCGACGAGATCGGTCCGCGCGATGGCCAGCGCAGGCCGAGGTGCTCCGGCACCGAGACGTGGCCGCGCTGACGCCGGCGAGAGGCGCGGCTGGCCGCGATGTTCGCGACCCTGCGTCCGCGCCCGCCGCTGCGGCGTACGGCCCGGCACCAGGCGTGGCACCGCGGCGACCTCGACGCCTCGCGGACGCTGCGCGCCAGCCTGCGCCGGATGGGCGAGCCCGGCGACATCGCCTGGCGCCGCCGCGGCACGCCGACCGCGCCGGGTCGTGCTGCTGGTCGACGTCTCCGGCTCGATGAGCGGCGTACGCCGACGCACTGCTGCGGCTGGCCCACCGGCGTGGTCACCGGCCGAGCCGCGCGGCGGGTCGAGACGTTCACGCTCGGCACCCGGCTCACCCACCTGACCCGGGCGATGCGCAGGCGCGACGCCGAGCGGGCGCTGGTCGCCGCGGGCGCGACCGTGCCGGACTGGTCGGGTGGCACCCGGCTGGGCGAGACCCTGCGGTTCTTCCTCGACCGGTGGGGCCAGCGCGGACTGGCCCGCGGCGCCGTCGTCGTGGTGTTCAGCGACGGCTGGGAGCGCGGCGACGCGGAGCTGCTGGGCGGCAGATGCGCGGCTGCACCGGATCGCGCACCGCGTGGTGTGGGTCAACCCGCACCGCGGCAAGGCCGGGTACGAGCCGGTCCAGCAGGGCGTGTGGCCGCGCTGCCGTACGTCGACGACTTCGTCGCGGGACATTCGCTGGCGACTTCGCGAGCTGTCGGAGCTGGTGTCCCGTGCGTGAGGTCCTTCCCGAGCTGATGAAGTGGTGGCGCGACGGCCAGACGATCGGTGTCGGCACGGTCGTCGCCACCTTCCAGTCGGCGCCCCGCCCGGCCGGTGCGTCGATGCTGGTCGGCCCCGACGGCTCGGCGGTCGGCTCGGTCTCCGGCGGATGCGTCGAGGGCGCGGTCTACGAGCTGGCCCAGGAGGTGGTCGTGGCGGGCACCCCGGTGCTCGAGCGGTACGGCGTGTCCGACGACGAGGCGTTCGCGGTCGGCCTGACCTGCGGCGGGATCCTCGACGTCTTCGTGGAGAAGGTGACCCAGGAGACGTTCCCCGAGCTCGGCGAGATCGCCGAGGACATCGAGGCCGGCCGGCCGGTCGCGGTCGCCACCGTCATCGAGCACCCCGACCCGAGCGGCTCGGCCGGCGGCTGATCGTCCGCCCCGACGGCCGTGTCGGCCGGGCATCGCTCGGGTCGACAGCGGGCCGACGACGCGGTCCACGACGACGCGCTCGGCCTGCTGGCGGCGGGGCACAACGCGACGCTGACCTACGGTCCCGACGGCGAGCGGCGCGGCGAGGGCATGCGGGTCTTCGTGTGGGCGTTCGCGCCGAAGCCGCGGATGCTGGTGTTCGGCGCGATCGACTTCGCGGCCGCGGTGGCCCGGGTCGGGCGTTCCTCGGCTACCACGTCACGGTCTGCGACGCCCGGCCGGTCTTCGCGACCGCAAGCGGTTCCCGGAGGCCGACGAGGTCGTCGTCGACTGGCCGCACCGCTACCTCGAGGCCGAGGTGGAGGCCGGCCGGATCGACCGGCGCACGGTGATCACGCGTGCTGACCCACGACCCCAAGTTCGACGTACCGCTGCTCGAGGTGGCGCTGCGCCTGCCCGAGGTCGCGTACATCGGCGCGATGGGCTCGCGGCGTACCCACGAGGACCGGCTCGCCCGGCTGCGCGAGGCCGGCCTGACCGAGGACGAGCTCGACCGCCTGTCCAGCCCGATCGGGCTGGACCTCGGCGCCCGCACCCCCGAGGAGACCGCGATCGCATCGCGGCCGAGATGATCGCCGGGCGGTGGGGCGGCTCCGGCGAACGGCTGGCCGGCACCGAAGGCCGGATCCACCACGAGGTCAGGGTCGGCTGGGCGGCTGTGGCCGGTCGTCCTGCTCGCGGCCTGCAACCGCGCCTCGGCCGCACCGACGAGCCGCCCGAGCCGTCGCCGTCCAGCGCCACAGCACCCAGCCGAGCCCACACCCACACGAGGAGACCCCCACCGAGCGGCCGACCCGAGGAGGCCCTGCCGCCCGTCCACCACCGCGTCTCCCTGCCCGCCCTCATGCGCAAGGACTCCGGCCCACCCGGATCGTCCGTCAGGGCCTGCTCGGCACTGCCGACGCCTACACCCGCCACGCCGTCACCTACCGCAGCGGCGACGTGACCGTCTCCGGCGTGCTGCTGGTCCACGGGCAAGGGACCGTTCCCCGGGATCGTCCTCAACCACGGCTACATCGAGCCGTCGATCGACGTCACCGGCCAGGGCCTCGCCCGCGAGCAGGACTGGCTCGCTCGGGCCGGGCTTCGTCGTGCTACACAGCGACTACCGCGGCCACGCGGGCTCCGACCCCGCCCGCCGCCGACCGCGAGGCCGGCTCGGGTACGCCGAGGACGCGATCAACGCCGTCCGTGCCCTGCGCAAGGAGCCGTACGTCGACGCCGACCGGATGGCCATGCTCGGACGGTCGATGGGTGGCGGCGTCACCCTCGACGCGCTCGTCGCCCGGCCCGGGCTGGTCGACGCGGCCGTGGTCTACGCGTCGGTCAGCTGCGCTTCCTCGACAACCTCAACCACTTCACGGTCCCGAACCGCCCCGAGGCCGGGCGCAGGCGATGTTCGACCGCTTCGGCACGCCGCCCAGGAGTCGCCGGAGTTCTACCGCGACCTCTCACCCGCACGTTCTTCGACCGGATCACCGAGCCGGTGCTCATGCACCACGGCACCGACGACGAGTCCTGCCCGTTCCGGTGGGCGGCCCACCACCCACCGCCTGCTCCGGAAGGCCGGGGTGGACTGCGCGGCTCGAGGTCTACCAGGGCGAGATGCACTCGTTCGTCCCGCGCTGGCAGCTCCATTCGAGCGCACCGTGCTGTTCCTGCGGGCCGCCAGCTAGACACCTGAGGCCCGGAGCCGGGGCTCAGGGCGGGGTACGCCGAGGAAACGACGGCGGACGACCCGAGCACGGGATCCGCGCTCGCCGTGCCTCGCCCTTGCGGCAGGCCGGGGGGGTCCCAGCTGCACCCGCAGGGCCCACAGGCTTCGAGGGGAGGGGGGCGATTGCGGCCAGTCGTAATCGCTGCCCTTCGGACCGGACGGGCCGCGGGGCCGGCTCGACGAGTCGGATGGCCCTGAACGTGGCCGGGTCGGCTGCTTGGGTGCGTGGTCATCGCCGCCTCCTCGCAGAACGCCCCGGTTCCTGGGAAGCCTGCAGCTATTCGAGCCGAGAACCGTGGGTCCGCGCCAAGCGGCGAGATACGGCCAGCAGAATCAATACCTCAACCTGATGAAATGTGGACGCCCGGGGGGGGGCGGGGCCCCCAGGACCGCTCGCATCCTGTTCACGCCGTCACCACATCGGGGCTACCGGGTGGGCCGCACCCCATCCATCGGACGGGGGGGCCACCGACGGGACGGCTGATGACGAACGGGCGCGAGGGGAGCTGCGCGAGCGCAGGCCGCGAGGGGGTGCGGGCCTGGAGCACGCTGATGAAGCTCGGCGACGACGTCGCCGCGTCGTCGGGACCGAGATCCTGCGCAGCTGGAGGGCCTCTCCGGCGCAGCGGTCACCCCCGACGTCGGTGAGGCACCCCTCGCCGACGAGGGCGACACCACGGCGTACTGGCGCGACTCTCCGCTCCAGATGGCCGTCGAGCGGGTCGAGAACGAGCTGCGGCGTACGGCCGAGGACGGCGACCTGGTCATTGCGATCACCGACGCCGACGCCCGGATCCTCTGGACGTACGGCGGCCGCGTGATGAGACGCAAGGCCGAGACCGTGAACTTCGTGCCGGCCGGCCGCTGGGACGAGGCCAGGCGTCGGCACCAACGCGCTCGCGATCTCCCCAATCGCACCGGCGGAGTCCTCGATGGTCTTCAGTGCCGAGCACTTCGCGGCGATGGTGCACAACTGGGTGTGCTGGGCCGCGCCGCTGCACGACCCGGTCAGCGGCGAGCAGATCGGCGTCATCGACCTCTCCACGACGTGGGACCGCACGCACCCGATCGGGCTGGCCACGGCCCGGGTGATGGCGCGCCTGATCGAGACGGCGATGCCGAGCTGGGGCCGCGATGGGGGACCGCCCGCTCGCACGTCTACCACGACGAGCCCGGACTGGTGCTGTCGCTGCTCGGCACCGCCGAGGCATGGCTCGACGGCCAGCGGCTGCTGCTCAACCGCCGCCAGACCGAGGTCCTCGCCCTGCTGACCATGCATCCCGAGGGACTGACCCTCGAGCACCTCCACGCCCTCGTGTACGGCGACCAGGGGGTCACCTTCTCCACCCTCAAGGCCGAGGTGTCCCACCTCCGGTCGGCGCTCGGCGGCCAGCTCGGCTCGCGGCCCTACCGGCTGCTGATGCCGGTGGCCACGGACGTCGACCACGTGCTCGCGCTGCTCCGCGCGGGTCAGGTGAGCGCGGCCGTCGAGTCCTACGGCGGCGACCTGCTGCCCGGCACCAACTCCCCGGCGCTCACCGAGCTCGCCGACTACGTCGCGGTCGCCGTCCGCGAGGCGCTGCTCGCCGACCCGCAACCCGACGCGGTGCTCCGCTACGCCGACCTGGCGCCCTACGACGTCGAGGTGGTCGAGCGCTGCCTGGCCGCGCTCGGCACGGCTCACCACCCGGCCAAGCCGCTGCTCAAAGCCCGCCTCGCCGCTGCCCGCTGACCTGGTCGGTGAGTCGGAGTCCCGCGGCGTGCCCGCTGGCGCGGGCACGTCAGGCGGTGCATGCTCTCCCTTGCACAAGGGGAGCGTTGGAGGACCATGATCTGGCGGAGCAATGTGGCGCGCGCCTGCGCCGCACTGTTCGCAATGGCGGTGATCGTCAGCGGCTGCGGCGACGACGAGGGTGAGGTCGCCGGGACGGATGATGCGGCGCAGAACGAACCAGCGAACGAGAAGTCGGCGGTTGCGCCGGACATGTCCGTCGTCGTGCTCGGTGACTCGATCCCCTACAACTCACCAGAGGACTGCTCCGGGTGCGTCGGCTTCGCGGACAGCTACGGCGAAGCCCTGGGTGAGGAGCTCGGCGAGCCGGTCGGCGTGAAGAACCTGTCCCGGCACGATGGGGCGCGGACCCGAGACATCGTCGACCAGCTCACGTCCGGCGAGCTGACCGAACCCCTGGCGAGCGCCGACGTCGTGATCCTGTCGGTCGGCCTCAACGACCAGCCGCCGTACGTCTACCGCGACCAGCCGTGCCACGCGGACGAGCCGGCCACAGACGCGGAGGCGATCGACGCGGTCGACCGCCACCACCCTGGAGTGCGTGGACACGATGACCGACGACCCTTCAACGAACGATGTCCCGCGGGCTGGGCGAGGTGCGAGCCCAGGCCCCCGACGCCGCGGTGGCCGCGCTGGTTCCCTACGACACCTGGAACGGCTGGAAGGGGTTCGACGGCATCCGGGTCGTGAAGGGCCGCTCCGCCCTCCGCGTGGTCACGTACGCGCTGGACACCTGGCGGACCGCGCTGTGCGCCACGGTGGCCCTCGTCGATGGGGAATGCGTCGACCTCTACGGCGCCTTCAACGGGTCCAACGGCCGACAGCCGGCGGGGGACCTCCTGCGCTCCGGACTACACCCATCCCTCACAGCAGGGCAACGACCTGATCCGGGACCTCCTGCTGTCCGCGCGGCTGCTCGGCTGACCGGTGGTCCTCAGGGTTCGTCCGGCCCTCGCCTCGCTGGGCATCGAGTCCGGCCCGCCGCTGTCCATGACGGAGTTCGACCTCGAGATCGTCCGCACCTGACTCCGTCTCAGCGCGCCAACCTCGGGCCAACCCGGCGCTCCTAGCGTGAGGGCGGGTCACAGGTCCACGTCCCAAGGGAGCGCCATGACGAAGATCAGCCTCACCGTCGACGGAGTCCAGGTCTCCGACGACGTGGAACCGCGGACGCTGCTCGTGCATTACCTTCGTGAGGGGCTCGGCAACACCGGCACGCACGTCGGCTGCGACACGAGCCAGTGCGGCGCGTGCACGGTGCACCTCGACGGGTCGCCGGTGAAGGCCTGCAACGTGCTGGCGGCCCAGGCCGACGGCGGCGAGGTGACCACGATCGAGGGGATGTCGACAACGGGCAGATGCACCCGCTGCAGGAGGCGTTCCGGGAAGAACATGGCCTGCAATGCGGCTTCTGTACGCCGGGGATGATCATGCAGTGCGTGGACCTGCTCGCGGGCAACCCGGATCCGAGCGAGGAGGAGATCCGGCTCGGCCTCGAGGGCAACCTGTGCCGATGCACCGGCTACCACAACATCGTCAGGGCGGTGCAGCACGCCGCCGGTGATGCCAAGTGACCGCCGTACAGGACGCCCCCGCCGCCGAGATCGGCCGCGACCGCAAGCGCAAGGAGAACGAGCGGTTGATCACCGGCCGGGGCCGCTGGACCGATGACATCACGCTGCCCGGGATGCAGACCTGGCATGGTGCGCAGCCCGTTCGCGCACGCGAAGATCACGAAGATCGACTCGTCGGCCGCGGAGCAGGCGCCCAACGTGGTCGGCGTGTTCACCGCCGAGGACCTGGGCGACGAGCAGGGGGACCCTGATCACCGCCTGGCCGCTGAATGACGAGCAGGTGGCTCCCGTGCACACCCCGATCGCCACCGGGAAGGCGTCGTTCGCCGGCGAGGTCGTCGCGGTCGTGGTGGCCCGTTCGGCGGCCGAGGCGCGCGACGCCGCCGAGCTCGTCGACGTCGACTACGACGAGCTGCCCGCGGCGCTCGACCTGAAGGCGGCGGCCAACGACGAGGTGCTGGCGCATCCCGAGCCTGGGCACGAACAAGTCGGCGTTGTGGGTCTTCGACTCAGGTGAGGCCGGCACCGGTGGCAGCGTGGACGAGGCCATCGAGAAGGCCCGCGGCGACGGCATCGTGATCGAGCGGGAGTATCGCCAGCAACGGCTGATCCCGGCGTTCATGGAGCCCCGCTCGATCGTGGTCGACCCCACGGGTGAGCAGATCTCATGTGGTCGGCCACCCAGGTCCCGCACCTCCTGCGGTTCGCGCTCGCCGCGACGCTGGGCGTCTCGGAGTCCAAGATCCGGGTGATCGCCCCCGAGTCGGTGGCGGATTCGGCGGCAAGCTGCAGACCACGCCCGAGGAGTGATCGCCTTGGTGCTGGCCCGGCGCCTCGGCAAGCCGGTGAAGTACACCGAGACCCGCGCGGAGCCTGGTCGGCGCCACCACGGCCGGGACCAGTGGCAGAAGCTCACGCTCGCCGCGGAGAAGGACGGCACGGTCACCGGGTTCAAGGTCGACCTGCTCGCGGACCTCGGGGCCCACGTCTCGCTGGTCGGGGGCGGCGTGCCGGTGCTCGGCGCGTTCATGTTCAACGCGATCTACAAGTTCCCGGCCTACCGGTTCTCGGTGCAGACCGTGCTCACCAACAAGACCTGGACCGACGCCTACCGCGGCGCCGGCCGACCCGAGGCGACGTACGCGTCGAGCGGGTGATGGACGAGCTCGCGGTCGAGGTCGGCGTGGACCCGCTCGCGATCCGGGAGAAGAACTGGATCACCCACGAGGAGTTCCCGTTCACCACCGTGGCCGGCCTGAGTACGACTCGGGCAACTACGAGGCCGCCACCGCCAGGGCCAAGGAGATGTTCGGGTACGACGAGCTGCGGGCCGAGCAGAGGAGGCGCCGGGACCCGGCGACCCGGTCCAGCTCGGCATCGGGATCTCGACGTTCACCGAGATGTGCGGCCTCGCGCCCTCCCGGGTGCTCGGCCGCTCAACTACGGGGCCGGCGGCTGGGAGCACGCAGCGGTCCGGCGGGCGGCACCGGCAAGGTCGAGGTGGTCACCGGCGCCTCGCGCACGGCCAGGGCCACGAGACGGCGTTCAGCCAGATCGTGGCCGACCGGCTGGGCGTGCCTTCGAGGACGTCGAGGTGCTGCACGGCGACACCCAGATCTCGACCAAGGGCTGGACACCTACGGCTCGCGCTCGCTCGTCGTCGGCGGCGAGGCAATGGTGCGGGCCGCGGACAAGGTGATCGAGAAGGCCAAGCCGATCGCGGCGCACCTGCTCGAGGCGTCGGCCGACGACCTGGAGTTCTCCGGCGGCCGGTTCTCGCGTCCGCGGGACCGACCAGGGGATGGCGATCGGCGAGATCGCCATCGCCGTCTTCGCGGCGCACAACCTGCCGGACGGCGTGGAGGCCTCGATCGACGCGGACGCGACGTTCGACCCGGTGAACTTCTCCTTCCCGCACGGCACCCACCTGTGCGCGATGGAGGTCGACACCGAGACCGGCGCGGTGACGATGCGCAAGTACGTCGCGTCGACGACATCGGCAACATCATCAACCCGCTGATCGTCGCCGGGCAGGTGCACGGCGGACTGGTGCAGGGCATCGCCCAGGCGCTCTGGGAGGAGGCGGTCCACGACGAGCGGGCACCCTGGTCTCCGGCTCGTTCGTCGACTACCTGTGCCGACGGCGGCCGACACGATCAGCTTCGAGCTCGACCACACCACCTCGCCGGCACCACCAACTCGCTCGGCACCAAGGGCGTCGGCGAGGCCGGCACGATCGCCTCGACGCCGGCGGTGGTCAACGCGGTGGTCGACGCGATCCGGCACTTCGGGGTGAACGACATCCAGATGCCGTGCACGCCGGAACGGGTGTGGAAGGCGATGCAGGGCGGCGGCAGCAGCGGCACACCGAGGGAGCGGCGATGCCGCACTTCGACGACGGCCGGGCACCGGGAGCAACCCACCGCGAGCACGGAAGGAGCGGACCCATGATCCCCGCCCAGTTCGACTACCTGGCCCCGACCCGGTCGAGGAAGCGCTGCGGCACTCGCCGAGCACGGCGACGAGGCCAAGATCATGGCCGGCGGCCAGAGCCTGCTGCCGGTCCTGCGGATGCGGCTCAACGCACCCGAGATGGTGATCGACCTCGGCCGGATCGAGGCGCTGCGCGGCATCCGGGAGGACGGGGACGCGATCGTGATCGGGGCGATGACCCAGCACTCCGTCGTCGGCGACGACCCGCTGGTCGCCGAGCACGCGGCCCTGATCACCAAGGCGGTCGAGCACCTCGCCGACGCGCAGGTGCGGCACCGCGGCACGTTCGGCGGGGCGCTCGCGCACGCCGACCCCGCCGGTGACCTCGGTGCGCCGGCGCTGGCCCTGGGCGGCGAAGTTCGTGATCGCCGGTCCGGCGGCACCCGCACGGTCGCGGCCGACGAGTTCTTCGTAGGCCTCTTCGAGACCGCGATCGGCGACGACGAGATCCTCACCGAGGTGCGGATCCCCAAGCACACCGGCTGGGGCGCGCACTACGAGAAGTTCGTGCGGGTCGCCCACCAGTGGCCGATCGTCGCGGTCGCCGCGACGGTGCGGGCCGATGGCGGCACCATCACCGAGGCGAGGGTCGGGCTCACCAACATGGGCTACACCCCGCTGCGGGCCCGGGCCATGGAGCAGGCCCTGGCCGGGCAGCCGGCGACCGACGAGGCGGTCGGGCCGCCGCGGCGCAGGCCGCCGAGGGCACCAGCCCGCCTCCGACCTCAACGGCGACCGCGACTACCGCCGGCACCTCGCCACCGTGCTCACCCGGCGCGCCGTACTGGCGGCAGCGGGAGCCTGATGGAGCTCTCCCACCACTTCCACGTCCCGGCCGCGGTCGAGGAGACCTGGGCGCACTTCAACGACATCGCCGGCGTCGCCAGCGGCTTCCCCGGCGCGACGGTCACCTCGATCGACGGCGACACCTTCCAGGGCTCGTGCAAGGTCAAGCTCGGCCCGATCGCGCTGGTCTACAACGGGTCGGGGAGTTCGTGGAGAAGGACGAGGCGGCGCACCGATTCGTCGTCGAGGCCAAGGGGAAGGACAAGCGCGGCAACGGTACGGCGGGCGCCATGGTCACCCTCACCATGGCCGATGCCGGCGGCAGCACCGACATCGAGGTGGTCACCGACCTGTCGATCACCGGCAAGCCCGCCCAGTTCGGCCGGGGGGTGATGCAGGACGTCTCCGACAAGCTCCTCGGCCAGTTCGTCGCCTGCCTGGAGAGCCGCTTCACCGCCGCCCCGGCCGGCCCCGGAAGCAGAGGAGGCGGGTGAGGAGGCGCCGACCGCAAGGGAGGCTCCCGCCGAGGCCACCGGACCCGGCGCCGGGCGACCCCCGCGCCCGGCGCCGTCCGGGACGGCCGCGCCTGCCGCCGCGGATGACTCCCTCGACCTGGGGGCCGCCGTACTCCCGGTGCTGGTGCGCACTATTGGAAGCAGGACTCGCGGCGGTCGCCGCCATCGCGTTGCTGGTCTGGATACTTCGCCGCGGCTGACCTGAAATACGCCTGTCCGGAGTGGCCGGAGACCTAGTGTTCGAGCCATGAAGCGCGCCGTTGTCATCCTGATCAGCTTCGGCATCCTGATCGGGGCCCTCTGCGCGAATGCACTGGTCTGGAACACCGGCGACGACGCGGGGTCCGACACCGAGACCTCGACGATCACGAACTATCAGGCGGACTTCGTCCTCGACGCGGACGGCGACATCCACGTCACCGAGACGCTCAACCTCGACGGCCTGTTCACCAAGCACGGCATCTTCCGGTTCTTCGACCGCTCCGACCCGACAGCGCCGGGCACCCGCCGCACGCCGTACGACGTTTCCGTCACCCGGGACGGCGAGGACGAGCCGTTCGAGGAACTCAAGGAGGACCACCGCCGCTTCACGAACCTCAAGATCGGATCGGCGTCCGAGACCCTGGGGATGGGCGAAGACGTCTACGTCATCAAGTACTCGATGCACGACGCGATCCAGCCGGGTGAGAACGTCGAAGGGGAGAGCCAATTCTCCTGGAAGCTGATCCCACGGGGTGGCTGCAGGACATCGAGAAGTCGACGCTGACCGTCCACCTTCCGGTGCCGTCGGAAGAGGACGTGCATGCGCCGTCGGCCTGGGCGAGACCGGCGGCTGCGAGGCCGAGGGCGCCGGCACCGACACGCTCACCGTGACCACCGGCCCGCTCGACGACGACACGCCGGTGTCGCTCAAGACCGGCCTGGACCTGCCGGTGCCCGACCAGGACAAGGACGTGCCCTGGAGCGGCGGTGGGACCGCACGCTCAGCACAGCCCGCTGCTGCTGGGGATCGTGGTGGTGCTCGCCCTGCTGGCCGGGTTGCTCGGAGCGGTGCTGGCTCGGATGACCTACGAGCGGGACCCGCAGTTCCCGCTGATGTACGGCACCTCCGGAGGGCATCGGCCCTGCCCAGGGCAATACGTCCTCACCGAGAGCATCGACAAGGAGGCCTACGTCGCCACCCTGATGCACGCCGCCCAACACGGCGCGGTCGACCTGCAGAAAGGCCAGGACTCCTGGGTCATCACGGACAAGGGTGGGCCCGACGGGTGGCGCGGCTTGGACGAGGTCACCAGCGGCGTCGCTCACCTGCTGTCCGGGCCGGGCACGTCGTTCGTCGCGGCGCGCAAGGACGTCAAGGCGGGCGAGCGGCTGAAGACGGAGATCGCGGACTTCGAGAGCGGCACCAAGACCTGGGCGGTCTCGTCGGGCAACATCACCAAGGCCGGGATCGGCGGGTTCGGGGGCCTGCTGGTGCTGCTGGGTTTCCTCTCCGCGATCGCGATCGCCATCTGGAACCCGTTCGCGATGACGATGGTGGGCCTGATCCCGGGCGCCTTCGCGGTGTTCGGGTCACCGATGGTCAGGACCGGCGCCGGCACCAAGCGCACCCGGCAGGGACGTGATCTCTGGTCGCGGCTCGGCGGCTTCCACCGGGTGCTGTCCACGCCGTCCAGCCAGGACCGCTTCGACTTCTCCGGTCGCCAGGAGCTCTCACCGCAATCTCCTGGCGGTGGCCTTCGCGCGCCGACGAGTGGAGTCGAAGACCGCACCGAGACCGTGGCCGAGCCGCCCGTGCGCACTACCTCGGCAGCGCGTACGCCGGTGCGGCCGCCGGGTCTACGTCGACTCGATGGTCAGCGACTTCAACGAGACGGTGAGCAGTGCCATCTCGTCGACCAGGCCACGCAGTCGTCTTCCTCGAGCGGCGGCGGGGGCGGCTTCTCCGGTGGCGGCGGCGGAGGCGGCGGGGGCGGCGGCTCCTGGTGATCACCCCTACGCTTCACCCAACTCCGAGAAAACAGGTAGTCGCATGTTGATCGCGATCATCGTCATCGTCGTACTGGTGCCCCTGGTCGCCTTCGTGGTGGTCGGCTTCAACAAGCTGCGCACCAGCGAGTGTCGGCCGAGGAGGCGCTGGGCGGCATCGACGTGCAGCTCACCCGGCGCGCCGACCTGATCCCAACCTCGTCGAGACCGTGAAGGGCTACGCCGCGCACGAGAAGGGGGTCTTCGAGGAGATCACCAAGGCGCGGGCCCACCTGCAGACCGCGGCCTCCGGCAACAGCGTTCCGGAGAAGGCCGCCGCGGACGCCGAGATGGCCGGTGCCCTGGTCAACCTGAACGCCGTCGCCGAGGCCTACCCGGACCTCAAGGCGAACGCGAACTTCCAGGACCTGCAGAAGCAACTCGCCGAGACCGAGAACCAGATCTCGTTCGCCCGGCAGTACTACAACGACGCCGTCGCCGACCTCAACAAGCAGGTCGTCACGATCCCCTGGATGTTCTTCACCGGATCGCGAAGGTCGAGAGGCGAGTTCTACACGCCCCCGAGGGCCAGGAGCACGCGCCGGCGTGGAGTTCGAGGCCAGACGGTGGTTGAGGTGCGAGCGCAGCGAGCCTCGAAACCCCGTCGACCTCAGAAGACGTTGAACGGGCGGAACTGAACCGAGATCCGCGGGCCGGCGATCGCGACCTTCGGTACGGCGTGCTCCCAGGTGCGCTGGCAGGAGCCGCCCATCACAAGCAGGTCGCCGTGGCCCATCTCGATGGCGATCGACGCGCCACCGCCGCGCGGGCGCAGCGCCAGCTTGCGCGGGTCGCCAAACGACAGGATCGCGACCATCGTGTCGTGGGTGTTGCCGCGGCCGATCCGGTCGCCGTGCCAGGCGACGCTGTCGCGGCCGTCGCGGTAGTAGCAGCAGCCGGCGGTGCGGAACGGCTCACCCAGCTCCGAGAGGTAGTGCTCGCTGAGGGCGTCGCGGGCCTCGGCCAGCACGGGATGCGGCAGGTCCTCGCCGATCATGTAGGTGTAGACGAGCCGCGGCACGTCGACCAGGCGGTCGTACATCTGCCGCCGCTCGGCGCGCCAGGGCACCTCGGCGACCATGGTGGCGAAGACGTCGTCGCTGCCGGGCACCCACCAGCGGAGCAGGTCCACCCACGCGCCGGAGCCGAGCTCGCGCCGCTCGATCCCCGCGAAGCTGCGCACCCCCTTCTCGGGTGCCTCGAAGAGCGTGCTCTGGAAGTCCATGGCGCAACGATACCCACAAATCGAACATTTGTTCGATCATTCTGTACGCGAACCTCGGCGAGGTTATGAACGTTAGATCGGTTTATGAAATCTCCATAAACCGACCTAACGTCTGTAACCTGACCACATGGAGGCGTTGAGCAACCCCTACACGCCGAACGCTGGCGCTGAGCCACAGGCCGTCGTCGGTCGTGATGACCAGCTCAGCTCTTTCGACCTCTTGCTCGCCAGGATCGAGTCCGGCCGCACCGAGCAATCCATGATCATCACCGGCTTGCGAGGGGTCGGGAAGACCGTGCTACTTGGACAGTTCCGGAGCAAGGCGCTGGCGCGCGACTGGGTGGTTGTCGAGTTGGAGGTGAGCAAGAACGATGAATCTCAGTTTCGTAGAGACATGGCGAGCCGGCTTCGCACCGCACTCTTCCAGCTATCACCCAAGGCAAGGTGGACCCATCGCTTCACCCACGCCGCCTCCGTCCTCCGCTCGTTCACGGTCAGTGTCGATGCGCAAGGAACTTGGACGGCTGGCCTCGACGTTGCGGCGGCCGAGGGCTTCGCCGACCATGCGGACCTCGCGCTCGACCTCACGGACGTCTTCGTTGCAATCGGAGAGGCCGCATCTGAGCGCGGGCGCGGCTTAGTGCTCCTTTTCGACGAAGTCCAGTTCCTCAGCAAGCCCCAGCTGGGGGCCGTGATCGAGGCTCTGCACAAGGTGGTCCAGCGCAAGCTGCCCATCACATTGGTAGGCGCAGGTCTTCCCCAGATTGCAGAACTCGCCGGTGATGCAAAATCGTATGCCGAGCGACTCTTCAAGTTTCCAGCGCTAGGGAACCTCTCTTCGGGGGATGCGAAGGCAGCCCTCACCAGACCGGCCGCGGAGGAGGGGATCTCGTTCTCCGACGAGGCGCTAGACGAAGCGGTGGCGATCACCGGTGGATACCCATACTTCGTGCAAGAGCTCGGCTATGCCGTCTGGACTGTCGCCGAAGGTCCCATGGTCTCGGGCGAGGACGTGCGCACAACTGTTCCGGGCTACGAGGCGAAGCTGGACGAATCCTTCTTCAGGGTGCGACTCGATCGAGCCACCGAACTGCAGAGGGCCTACCTGAGGGCGATGGCACAGCTGGGGCCGGAGCCGCATAAGGCATCTGACGTGGCCGACGTCATGGGGAGGACGTCTCAGAATCTGGCGCCCACTCGGGCCGAGCTGATCAACATGGGCTTGCTCTACACCCCGGAGCACGGGTACGCCGCCTTCACCGTTCCGCACTTCGATCGCTTCTTGCTACGTGCGATTCCGGACCTCGTCGTACCCCAACTGAAACGACGGAAGCAGAAGGAGTCGTAGCGCGTCGGCAGGCACCTCCCGGACGCGTCCGTGATGGGGGCGGGTGCCATCTCAGGGGAGCTCCTGGTGGCGCCGGGTTGGAGCGGGAGGGAAGGCTGGGCGCATGAGCGAGGCCGTCGCCGCTGTCCGGACCCCCGCCGTGCGCGTCAGCGGCCTGACCAAGACCTACGGCGTCGGCGCGGCCCTGGTGCGCGCGCTCGACGACGTCACCCTCGACCTGTACGCCGGCGAGTTCACCGCGATCATGGGCGCGAGCGGGTCGGGCAAGTCGACGCTGATGCACATCTGTGCCGCCCTGGACACCGCCGACGCCGGGGTCGTGATGGTGGGCGAGAGCGAGCTCGGCCGGATGAGCGACCGCCAGCTGACCGCGCTGCGCCGGGACGAGATCGGGTTCGTCTTCCAGTCCTACAACCTGGTGCCGACCCTCACCGCGGCAGAGAACATCGCCCTGCCCCTCGCGATCGCCGGCCGCCGCCCCGAGCAGGAGTGGTACGACGCGGTGGTCGCGACGGTGGGTCTCGGCGACCGGCTCGCCCACAAGCCCAACGAGCTCTCCGGCGGCCAGCAGCAGCGGGTGGCGGTGGCGCGTGCACTGGTCAGCCGACCGCGCGTGGTGTTCGCCGACGAGCCCACTGGCAACCTCGACTCGCGCGCCAGCGCCGAGGTTCTGGACCTGTTGCGGCGCAGCGTCGACGACCACGGCCAGACCGTGGTGATGGTGACCCACGACCCGGTGGCGGCGGCGTACACCGACCGGGTGGTCTTCCTGGCCGACGGCCGGGCCGTCGACGAGATCCGCGACCCCGGCCAGGAGCAGGTCCTGGAGATCATGACCCGGATGACCGCGCCGTGAGCCGGGCCATGATCAAGGCGGCGATCAAGAGCCTGCTCGGCCGCAAGCTGCGGCTGCTGATGAGCACGTTCGCGATCGTCCTCGGCGTCGCGCTTCGTCAGCGGCACCCTGATCTTCACCGACACCCTGGACCGCAGCTTCACCGCGCTCTTCGCGTCCACGGTCGGCGACGTGGTGGTTCGCCCGGGCGACGGCAACGTGGAGGCGATCGCCGCGTCCTCGCTGACGGTGCCGGCCGACGTGGTCGACCGGCTCGCCGACGTACCCGGCGCGGCGCGGGTCGACGGCAACGTCACCGCTTTCGGCGTCTACGTCGTCACCGAGAAGGGCAAGGTGATCGGCTCCTTCGGCCCGCCCGCCCTCGGCACCAACTGGACCACCGCGCCCGCCGGGCACGGGCTCGAGGGGCTCAGCATCGTCGAGGGCACCGAGCCGCACGGCGGCATACGAGGTGGTGCTGGACGCCCGCACGGCCGAGAAGGCCGGCTACGACGTGGGCGACCGGGTGCCGATCCTGACCGCGAGCAGCACCGCGAGGCTCGACCCGACCCTGGTCGGCATCGCCGACTTCCGGAAGGGCGGGTCGCTCAACGGCGCGACGCTCGCGATCTTCGACACCAGCACCGCCCAGGAGCTGTTCCTCGACGGTGACGACGCATTCACCGACGTCTGGGTGACCGCCGAGGACGGCGTCTCGCAGGAAGACCTGCGCGACGGGGTGGCCGACGTGCTTCCCGAGGGGTACGAGGCGGTGACCGGGGACGACGCCGCGGACGAGTCCGCCTCGGAGCTGCGGCAGGCGATCGGGTTCATGCAGACGTTCCTGCTGATCTTCGCCGGCATCTCGCTCGTGGTCGGCGCGTTCCTGATCGTCAACACCTTCTCGATCCTGGTCGCCCAGCGCAGCCGCGAGCTGGCGCTGCTGCGCGCGCTGGGCGCGTCCACCCGCCAGGTGACCGGGTCGGTGCTCGTGGAGGCATCGGTGGTCGGCCTGGTCGGCTCGACCATCGGCCTGGGACTCGGGGTGCTGCTCGCCATCGGCATCCAGAGCGCTGTTCGGCAGCTTCGGGCTGGACCTGTCCGGGCAGTCCCTGGTGTTCGAGCCGCGCACCGTGCTGATCGCGTACGCCGTCGGGGTGGCCGTCACGGTCGCCGCCGCGTGGCTGCCGGCTCGGCGTACCTCCCGGATCGCGCCGGTCCAGGCGATGCGCGACGACATCGCGCTCCCGGAGAGCTCCCTGCACCGACGGTTCTGGTTCGGTGTGGTGCTGGTCCTGGTCGGCATGATCTCGCTGGGCATCGGGCTGTTCTCCCCACTGCCCTACGGCCCGCAGGAGACCGGCGCCGGCGTGCTGGCCATCCTGCTCGGCGTCACGGCAGCCAGCCCGGTGATCAGCCGGCCCCTGCTGTACGCCGTACACCGGCTCTACCGACGAGTGTTCGGGCCGGTCGGCAACCTCGCGGGCCAGAACGCGCTGCGTAACCCGAGGCGCACCGCCGCCACCGCATCGGCCCTGATGATCGGACTCACCCTCGCCTGCACGATGGCGATCGTGGGCGCCTCGGCCAAGGCCTCGGTCGACAATGCGATCGAGGACAACTTCGTCGGCGACTACGTCGTCAGCAGCGCCTTCGGCGGACCGGTCTCCACCACCATCGGGGACCGGTTGGAGCAGGTCGATGGCGTGCAGAGCGTGATCAGGCAGCGGTTCCAGTACACCGGCGGGAGCGGCGACGGGCTCGCGGCCGTCGACCCGGCGACCCTCGACCAGCTCGGGCTCGACGTGGTCTCCGGCTCCGGGGACCTCGTCGACGACGCCGCGATGCTCAGCGAGTCGTGGGCGGAGGACGAGGGCTACGAGGTCGGCGACACAGTCGAGGTGGAGGGCCCGGCCGGCAATCCTGAGCTCCGCATCGTCGGGCTCTACGACGACACGCCACTCGTGCCGTTCCCGGTCCTCACCACGCTGCAGACCCTCGAGGACCTCGGCTACCCGGCGCAGGACAACACGCTGATCGTCGACACCGACGGGTCGTCGGGCGTCGAGGAGCGACTCGAGCAGGTCGTCGAGGACGAGCCGATCGTGACGGTGAAGGACCAGCAGGAGTTCGCCGAGGAGCAGCGGGCGCCGATCGACCAGTTCGTGCTGATCATCTACGCCCTGCTCGGTCTCGCCCTGGTCATCGCGATCCTCGGCATCGTCAACACCCTGGCCCTGTCGGTGATCGAGCGCACCCGGGAGGTCGGGCTGCTCCGGGCGATCGGCGTCTCCCGGCGCCAGCTCCGGCGGATGATCACCCTGGAGTCGGTCGTGATCTCGCTGCTCGGCACCGTGCTCGGGGTGCTGCTCGGCATCGGCTTCGGCATCGCCCTGATGCGGGCAGTCCGCGACGAGGGACTCGAGGTGATCGCCGTGCCGTACGGGCAGATGGTTTTGTTCCTCGTGCTGTCGGTACTGGTCGGCGTGCTCGCGGCGGTGTTCCCCGCCCGCCGGGCGGCCCGGCTCGACGTACTTCGGGCGATCGCGACCGAGTAACCAAAAATGACTAGGTAAAGGAAATCGGCATCGGCAGACTAGACCGGTCTTGCGCCCTACTGTGCTTTTCGTGGAAGACGCGCTACTCACCGACGGACGGGCCTTGAAGCACGTCCAGGTGCGGGAGTACGTCCGGGCCCTCGTAGCCGGCAACGCACCCGGTTCGCCCGCACCGTCCGAGCGGGAGCTGGTGCACCGTTTCGGGGTCGCGAGGATGACCGTGCGGCAGGCGCTGGACGCGCTGGTGGTCGAGGGGCTGCTGGAGCGGATCCCCGGCCGTGGCACGTTCGTGGCCCGGCCGCGCCGGGTCGCCACCCGGATCACCGGCTACACCGAAGAGATGAACCGCCGCGGGATGCTCGCGGAGTCGCAGACATTGCTGGCCCGCAGGGAACAGGCCGGCCCCGGCGTGGCCCGGGCGCTCAACCTGACCGAGGGCGACGCCGTCATCCACTGGCGCCGGCTGCGCCGCGGTGACGGGGTGCCCGTCTGCATCGAGGACGCCTACCTCAACGAGGTGCTCCTGCCCGGCTTCCTGCAGACCGGGATGCCGACCAGCCTCTACGAGGCGCTCAGCTCCCGGGGGCTTCGTCCGACCTGGGTCGAGGACTCGATCACCGCGGACACCCCCAGCCCCGAGGAGGCCGAGCTCCTCGAGCTCGAGCCGGGCTCGGCCGTGCTGCGGCACTCCCGCCGCGCCCTCTCCGACGACAAGATCGTCGAGGTCTCCCGCAGCGTCTACCGGGCCGACCGGTTCACGATGTGGGTCCAGCTCGGCGGCGACTGAGCTCGCCGTTCGCGTCGGGGGAATCCCTGGCTAGCCAGGGATTCCCGCGCTTCCTGGGTGTTGCAACGGCCAGGAAGCGTCAGAAGAAGCCGGTAACCTCCGCGGCCCTCACCGAGCCGTAGGGCTATCCTGACCCCAGGAAGCCCAGCGGCGCGGCGATCTCGCCGCTCTCCTCGCAGACCCACACCGGGTCCGGTCCACCCAGGTCGGGCTGGATGTAGAGCGAGTGCACCGGACCGTCCTCGCACTCCAGGCACATCGGCCAGCGGCCGACCTTCTCGAAGAGCGCGTCCTGCACGTCCTGGGCCACCAGCCCGGCGACGTACGCCTCGCCCTCGGGCCACTGCTCGGCCCACCACTGGCGCGACGCGCAGGCGTCCTCCAGGGCCGAGACCGCAATCGCGTTCGCCTGGTGTCGGGCCTCGAGATCGGAGAGCACGAGCGCACGCGCCTCGAACAGCAGGCTGTTGTCCACAGTCCCATTGTGCGCACGTTTCAAGGCCGCGCTCGGAAGGGCAACCGGTGAGCACCGGATCCCCGAGCGAGAGGTGGCACCGATGGAGGAGACGATCGAGGTCGTCGAGTGGACCGAGCTGCGCGAGCTTCCGGCGGCCATGGACGGGTTCGCGGAGCAGTTCCGCGACATCACCCGGTACGCCGTCGCCTGGGCGGGTCGGCGCGCCGGGTTCGAGCCGAGCCCGGCGTGCGTGCTGCGGCCGCTGGCCGAGGCGATGGACCCGCTGCGGGCGGGCTGCGAGGCGGTCGGCCGCTGGTTCGCCGACGACTGGGCCGACCTCCGCGCCGGGGTGACGGTCGCGACGACCGATCTCAGCGAGACCGACCACCGGGTCGCCGCGGCGCTACCGGAAGTCGCCTGAGATGGCGCTCGCGGCCCCGCTGCCCGTCGACCTGGCGCCGCCCGACGGTGACGGAGCCGAGCGCGGCCACGACCCCATGTTCGGCGCGTGGGACCGGGGCTTCTCCGCTCTCCGCGACACCATCAACCTCGGCATCCGGGTGCTCAACGAGGTGGGCGCCGGGCTGCGGGAGCTGCCCGACGGCAGTCTCGAGGAGCTGCTGGTGGTCCCGCTGGCCGGCGACTACGCCGCGATCCGGGGCAACGCCGTCGCCTGCCACCAGGTCGAGGACGCACTGGGTGGGTACGCCGCCGGCTGCACCGCGCTCTCGGTCGCGGTCGTCACGCGGTGGCGGGGTCGGGCGGCGGCGGCGTACCTGCTGCGCCTGAACGCGCACGCCCTGGCCGCGCGCGGGCTCGGCGACCTGATCGGGGAGGGCGCGGTGGTCTTCGACGAGGTCGCGGACTTCTGCGAAGACCTCGCGGTGCGGGTGGAGGGGCTGGTGGTGGAGCTCGGCGAGGCGATGGGCCGGCTGGCCCGCAAGCTGCTCACCCGGGTGGCCGGGCCCGCGGGCTGGGCGGCGTTCGGCATCGAGGTCGCGCTGAAGGGGCTCGACGCGTTCACCGACATCATCGACGACGTACGACGGGTGCTCGCCACCATCGACACCCTGCTCGAGCTGCAGGCCACCGTGGGCGCCTGGGCCGAGGAGCAGCGCGACCGGCTGGACCTGCTGCTCGACCTCCCGGGAATGCTGCCGGTGGCGGCCTAACCTGGGGGAATGGCCGATGCGCTGCTCGAGGTCGCCGTGCACCACGCGCGCGACGTGCCGGGCTGCGCCGACGGCGGCGCCGACCGGCTGGCGCTCCAGGTCGGCGATGACACCGTCGGCCGCTCGCCCGATCTGGCCGCGGCGGCGGCGGTGATCCGGTCGACCGAGCTGCCGGTGCGGGTGGTGCTGCGCCTCGGTGACTCCTTCACCACCAGCGGCGGCGAGATGGTCCGGCTGGTCGGCCTGGCGGAGGAGTACCTCGGCCTCGGTGCCGAGGGCGTGAGCTTCGGCTTCCTCGACGCCGACCTGGAGATCGACGACGAGACCTGCCTGGCGCTGGCCGGGTCGCTCCCCGCTGTCCCGTGGACCTTCCACCGCGGCTTCGACGCGGCGCTCGACCCGGGCCGGTCCTGGCGCCGGGTGAGCCGGCTTCCCAGCCTGACCGCGGTCTGCTCCGGGGGGTCGCCGGCCGGGCTGGCGCGGGGTTACGACGAGCTGCTCGCCCGCGCTGAGGCCGACCCGGACGTCGCCCGGCTGCTGATGCCCGGTGGCGGTCTCCAGCCCGAGCAGGTCCCGTGGTTCGCGCGGGCAGGGGTGACCCAGTTCCACGTGGCGGAGCAGGTGCGTCCCGGCGGCACCGTCAAGGCGTACGTCGACGCCGACTACGTGCGCTCGTGGCGCCGGATGATCGACTCCGCCGTGGCCCGGGGTGCGGCGACCGCGTGATCCTGATCGACCCGCCCAACGCCGAGGGCCACGGACGGCTGTGGTCCCACCTGGCCAGCGACGACAACTACGAGGAGCTGCACGCCTTCGCGCGCGACCTCGGTATCCCCGAGCGCGGCTTCGACCGTGACCACTACGACGTGCCGTCCGAGTGGTACGACCGGGTGGTGGCGCTCGGCGCCGAACCGGTCAGCTCGCGCGAGCTGGTCCGCCGGCTGCACGCTGCGGGCCTGCGCCGGCGCCGCTCACAACCGAGCTAGCTCGGCCTCCACGTGGGCGCGCGCGGCGTCCTCCCACGCCTCCCGTCCGTACGTCGTGTGGAACATCCGCGGCTTGCCCAGCAGGTCGGTCAGCACGTCGCGGCGACCCTTGGCGAAGACCTCGTCAGGGAGGTGGGCGTACTCCGCCCGCACGGCCGCGACGTACTCCGCGTAGCGATCGGCCGGGGCCGCCAGGATGCCCAGGTCGGCGTCGGAGAGCGCGCACCCGTTGGCGTCGTCGTCCGCGGGCCGATGGGTCTCGGTGAGGCGCACCAGGCGAGCGGTCTCGGCCACCGTGGCCGGGTCGGCGTGGGCGGGCAGGGACTCCTCCGCCCAGGTGGCGGAGCGCTCCTCGGCGTCGCGCTCGCCGTCGTAGATCGCGTCGTGGAACCACGCGGCGAGCAGCACCGGCGTGCGGTCGAAGGTGGTGCCGTGGTCGGCCAGCTCGCCGAGCCGGGTCAGCACCTCGGTCAGGTGCCGGGTGTCGTGGTAGCCGCGGGCCGGGTCGCCGTAGGCCAGCAGCAGCTCGTCGCGGACGTCATCGCCCGTTGTCAGTGGCCAATGATCGGCGGGACTACCCATCGCGCCATTGAACCTCACCGGGGCCAGGAAGTGTCATGTGTCGGCGTAGTCCGGGTACCGGCCCTCATGGCTCGGCACCTGCTGCACAAGCACGAGAACGACGACGTGGACACGACCGAGGAGCCGGAGACGTTCCACGAGGACCGGATCGCGATCGGCCACGAGGCCGCCCGACGGCGTTTCGGCGGGGTCAATCCCGGCGCGGCGTTCTTCGGCTGGCTGGTCGCGATCGGCGTGGCGATCCTGCTCTCCGGGGTCGTGGGGGCCGCAGCCGCTGCACTCGGCAAGACGGCCGACCTGACCCGGGACGACCTCGAGGGCCGGGCCGGTGACCTCGGCATGGGCGCCGTGGTGGCGCTGATGCTGGTGCTGTTCGTCGGCTACTGCTGCGGCGGGTACGTCGCCGGCCGGATGTCCCGCTTCGACGGCTCCCGCCAGGGGGTGGCGGTGTGGGTGCTCGGCTTGGTGGTCACCCTGCTCGCGGTCGGCCTGGGTGCGCTGTTCGGGTCGCAGTACGACGTGCTGGACCGGGTCGACCTGCCGCGGATCCCGTTCACCGACGGAGAGCTCACGGCCGGCGGCGTCGTCGCCGGTCTGGTGGTACTCGTGGTCACCCTGCTTGGAGCAATGCTCGGCGGCATCGTCGGCCACCGCTACCACGACCGCGTCGACCGGGTCGCGGGCCGCTCGGTATCCACGTAGCCCCGCACTGACGCCGGGCGTACCTTCGCCCCATGGCGGGGTTGCCCTCGGCGGACGCGGACGACTCTCGGCTCTTCACCGCTGCCTTCGTCCTGCTCGGCGTCGCCGACCTGGCCTACTTCACGGCGATCGGTGTCGCCATCCACGGCCTCCCGCTCTACGTCACCGGACCGATCGGCTCCGACGAGGCCGGCGCGGGCCTGGCGTTCGGTGTGTTCGGGGTGACCGCTCTGCTGTGCCGCCCGTTCGCCGGCAGGCTCTCCGACGTACTCGGTCGCCGGCCGCTGATGGTCTTCGGCGCCGGGCTGTGCGGGCTGGGCATGGTGCTGCTGCCGTTCGCCGGCTCGCTCGGCGCGGTCATCGGGATCCGGTTGATGCAGGGCGTGGCGGAGGCGGCGTTCTTCGTGGCCGGCTTCGCCCTGCTGGCCGACCTGGCGCCGCCGTCCCGGATGGGGGAGGCGCTGAGCTACAACTCGCTCGGCCTCTACCTCGGCATCGCGCTGGGGCCGCCCCTGGGCGAGGCGCTGATCGCGTTCTCGGGGTACGACGCGGCCTGGTACGGCGCCACCGCGCTCTCGGTGCTGGCGGCGGTGCTCGTCCTGGGCCTCGCGGAGCCGGCCCGGGATCCCGACGGCGACGGCCACGGCCGGCTGATCCACCGGCCGGGGATCGGCATCTCCCTCGGGTTCTTCGCCTCGCTGGCCGCGATCAGCGGGTTCCTCGCGTTCGCGTCGCTGCACTCCGAGGACGTGGGCATGGACAACACCAGCCTCGCCCTGCTGACCTACGGGCTGGTCATCGTGTTCTGCCGGATCGCGTTCGCCCGGGTCCCCGACCGGCTGCCGTCCCTCCCGCTCGGAGCGGCGTCGCTGGCGGCGATCGCGCTGGGCCTGGTCGTGGTCGCCACCTGGGGCACACCGGCCGGGCTGCTGACCGGGGTGGCCGTGATGGCGGTCGGCGTCGCGTTCAGCACCCCGGCGTTCTTCGCGGCGATCTTCGCGACCGCCAGGCCGTCCGAGCGAGGTGCGGCCTCCGGTACGGCGAGCGCGTTCATCGACATCGGCCTCGGGTTCGGCCCGATCGCCCTCGGCCTGGTCGCGGAGTCCCGAGGCATCCCCTGGGCGTTCGGCGTCGGTGCCGGCATCGCGCTGCTGGGTGCGCTCTGGACGCTGCGCCTGGCCCGGCGGGCCCGTCAGGCAGGCAGGTCCTCGGCGTCGAGGATCCGGTACGAGTAGCCCTGCTCGGCCAGGAACCGCTGCCGGTTCTGCGCGAACTCCGCGTCGATCGTGTCCCGCGAGACCACCGTGTAGAAGCGGGCGGTCCGGCCGTCGGTCTTCGGGCGCAGCAGCCGGCCGAGGCGTTGCGCCTCCTCCTGGCGGGAGCCGAACGAGCCGGACACCTGGATCGCCACCTCGGCGGTGGGCAGGTCGATGGAGAAGTTGGCGACCTTGCTGACCACGAGCAGGTCGAGCTCGCCGGTCCGGAAGGCCTCGTACAGCCGCTGCCGCTCCTTCACCGGCGTCTCGCCCTTGATCGTGGGCGCGCCGAGCAGGGTGGCCAGCTCGTCGATCTGGTCGAGGTACTGCCCGATCACCAGCATCGGCTGGCCGCGGTGCTGGGCGACCAGGTCGCGCACCACGTCGACCTTGTGGTGGGTGCACGAGGCGAGCCGGTAGCGCTCCTCGGGCTCGGCGGTCGCGTATGCCAAGCGCTCGGCCGCCGGCAGCGTCACCCGCACCTCGACGCAGTCGGCCGGCGCGATCCAGCCCTGCGCCTCGATGTCCTTCCACGGCGCGTCGTACCGCTTCGGCCCGATCAGCGAGAACACATCGCCCTCGCGGCCGTCCTCGCGCACCAAGGTCGCGGTCAGCCCGATCCGCCGACGGGCCTGGAGGTCCGCGGTCATCCGGAAGATCGGCGCCGGCAGCAGGTGCACCTCGTCGTAGACGATCAGGCCCCAGTCGCGCGCGTCGAGCAGCTCCAGGTGGGTGTAGACGCCCTTCCGGCGCGTGGTCATCACTTGGTACGTCGCGATGGTGACCGGCCGAATCTCCTTGACCGCGCCGGAGTACTCGCCGATCTCGTCCGCGGTCAGCGACGTACGCCGGATCAGCTCGTCCTTCCACTGCCGCGCGCTCACCGTGTTGGTCACCAGGATCAGCGTGGTCGCCTGCGCGCGGGCCATCGCGGCCGCGCCGACCAGGGTCTTGCCGGCGCCGCAGGGGAGCACCACGACCCCCGAGCCGCCGTGCCAGAACGACTCGGCGGCATCGCGCTGGTAGTCGCGCAGCGTCCAGTCGCGCTCGTCGAGGGAGATCGCGTGCGCCTCGCCGTCGACGTACCCGGCGTAGTCCTCGGCCGGCCAGCCCAGCTTGAGCAGGGCCTGCTTGAGGTTGCCGCGCTCGGACGCGTGCACGACCACGGTGTCGTCGTCGATCCGCTCGCCCAGCATCCCCGCGATCTTCTTGGCGCGGACGACCTCCTCCAGCACCGGTCGGTCAGTGGTGGCCAGCACCAGGCCGTGGGTGGGGTGCTTCTCCAGCCGCAGTCGCCCGTAGCGCGCCATCGTCTCGGCCACGTCGACCAGCAGCGCGTGCGGCACGGCGTACCGGCTGAAGGTGAGGAGGGTGTCGACGACCTGCTCCGCGTCGTGACCCGCGGCGCGCGCGTTCCACAGCGCCAGCGGGGTCAGCCGGTAGGTGTGGATGTGCTCCGGGGACCGCTCCAGCTCCGCGAACGGCGCGATCGCCTTCCGGCAGTCGGCCGCCATCTCGTGGTCGACCTCGAGCAGCAGGGTCTTGTCCGACTGCACGATCAGGGGTCCGTCATTCACCTCCCGAGTCTACGGAGTCGACTCCAGTGGCCGGACCGTGGTGATCCGGTGGATCGCGAACCGGCGTACGTCGTCGGCGCGGTGGTCGTGGGCGGTGAGCTCGCCACCCTCGACGGACAGCGGGTCGACGACCCGGTCGGTGGCGGTGCCGTGGTTGTCGACGTACCCGATCAGCACCGCGGTGCCGGTCTCGATCGCGTCACGCAGCGCCGCCAGCGACCCGCTCGGGCTCAGCGGGGTCGCGGTGGCGGGGCGGGCCTCGCTCGCGCGCTCGCCCGACCGGATCGCGGTCACCGCCGAGGCGATCCGGACCGACTCGCGGGCGGTCTCGGGGGCCGTACGGCGCGGCTTGGGGCCGCGGGCACGGAGTACGTCGGGACGGAGCACCCGGACCGTGCCGTCGGCGGCCTCCACGACGGGCGCGGCACCGAGCTCGCGCAGCCGGGGGAGCAGTACGTCGAGCGGCAGCGTGCTGACCAGCACGGTCGGCGCGATCCGGCGCAGCCCGAGGGTGCCGGCCTGCGGGTGGTGCAGCAGCTCGGCCAGCGCGGTCTCGTCGTCGGAGCGCAGGAACGCCTCGGCGTGCCCGACCCGGACGGTGCCGAACCGGCGGACCGTGTCGTCGACGAGGTAGGAGAGCGGCTGCGGGACCGGGGTGCGGGACACCGAGTCGAGGAAGGCGTGCAGCTCGGCCGCGGACCAGCCGACGTCGAGGGCGCGGCGTACGGACCCCGGCGTGAACCGATAGACCGTGGCTCCTCCGCGCGACTCCACGTCGGCCACGAGCTGGAGCTGCCTGGCCAGCGCCGATTCGAGTGGGCCCGGCGCGACAGCGGTCAGGTCGGCCTGGATCAGCACGTGGTCGACCGGCTCGGGCAGCAGCGCGGCGAGCGCGCCGGTGGGGTCGTCGCCGTCCAGCAGCGTTCGCGCGTACGACGCCAGCCCGCCGAGTCCGATCACGCCGAGGTACGCGGCCTCGGTGACCGTCCAGGCGACCTGCTCGTCGCGGATCCGGGGTCTCCTGGGCCGCTGCCACGCGACCCTGGCCACCAGCGACGGGACGCCGGTGCCCGCGGCGAGCACCTCGCCCGGCGGCAGTGCGGCGAGCCGCTCGAGGGTCATCGCGCGGGTCTCGACCATGGTCGGGCCGGCCAGGTCGGACGCCAGCGCGTTGCGGGTCTTGCTGTTGCTGTCGCGGGTGCCGACCAGGGCCGGCATCCGCGGGCTCTCCAGCCAGCCCCGCACCAGCGTCAGCCAGCGCTCGGCCAGGTCACGACCGCTCCACACGTCGAACCCGTCGGTCGGCACCCACACCGGGTTGCCGTCGGTGTCGGCCCGCTCGGCGAGCAGGCCGGCCGCCGCAGCGGTCTCCACCACGAGGGCCGCTGTCGCCTCGTCGACGTGCAGCCGGGTGGCCGCGGCGCGCAGCTCGCGCACCGCCAGCCCGCCACCGCGGAGCACGCCCGGCGGCTCGCCTCCCCAGTGGTCGAGCAGCAGCTCGGTACGTCGTACGAGCTCGAAGGCCGCGCCCGCCGCGGCCCGGTCGACCAGCGAGGGGTCCCGCTCCGCGGTGGCGACCACGGGCGGGACGTCCGCGCGCTCGGTGGTCGAACGCCCCTCGCGGAGGGCGAGCCCGACCTCGCCGGGCACGATCACGACCCCACCCGAGCGGGGCACCAGCAGACGACGGGCGAGCAGCTCCTCGGCGGGCGTGGCGGCATCCTCCGGGAGCACGGTGTGCCGCGAAGTGCCGGTCGTGGCCTCCCCGCCCTGCTCGACGACGTGCTCGAGCAGCGTGCGCGCCTCCGGACCCAGCTCGCCGAGTCGCTGTTGCACCTCCTCGGGGCTCGGAGACTCCGGCGAGCGCGGGTGCAGACCGCTGGTCCCGGTGCCGCGCGCCGCGGCCAGACCGTCGGCCACCCCGCTCAGCGCACGGAGTCCACCGGTGGCCTCCCAGGCCAGCGCGAGGTCGAGCAGCCGGTCGAGAGCGGCGTCCGTCGAGGCGGGCTCGGCGTGGATGATCCGGTGGAGTTCGGGACGTGTGGTTTGACCGAGGACCACGAGGGCATCTAGGACTAGGAGCTCGAGTCGGTTCAGTATGTCCAGGGCACGGGCGATCGAGGCGCGGACCGTGGCTCGAGACGCAAGTTGGCCGAAGTCGTGAGGGGCGGGAGTGGCAAGGTCGGGACGCTCGGTGAGCAACCGGGACAGTCGGTCGTCCGACCAGCCGCGCAGCTGGTCGGCGAGGGACCGGAAGCCGCCGGAGTCGCCTGTGCTCATCCGACCTACGCTATCCGCCCGCCCCGGAGGATCATGCGGACGATGACGGGAGTCGAGCTGCATCACGGTGCGGCCACCGACGTGGGGGTGGTCCGCGAGGTCAACGAGGACTCCTTCCTCGCCGAGCCACCGGTGTTCGTCGTCGCCGACGGCATGGGCGGTCACGACCGTGGCGACGTCGCCAGCAAGATCGTGGTGGAGGAGTTCGCCCGGCTCGCCGACGAGGGCTACGACCCGCACAGCGGAGCGGACGTGATCGCCACGACCCTCCGCAACTGCCAGGCCCGGATCGGTGAGTACGACGCGGAGCAGCGGGCCCGCGGCGCCCG
This sequence comes from uncultured Actinomycetota bacterium, assembly GCA_963779635.1. Lineage (GTDB taxonomy): Bacteria > Actinomycetota > Actinomycetes > Propionibacteriales > Nocardioidaceae > Nocardioides. The sequence continues at coordinate 147,108 of CAVZZC010000005.1, forward strand.
CGACTTCCAGGCCGGCACCACCGCCGTGGTGGCACTGCTGATCGAGCAGAACGGTGAGCCCAAGTGGCTGCTCGCCAACGTCGGCGACTCCCGGATCTACCGCTTCAACCACGGTGCGCTCGAGCAGGTCAGCGTCGACCACAGCGTCGTACAGGAACTGGTCGAGGCCGGGATGATCACCGAGCAGGAGGTGGCCAGTCATCCTGAGCGGCACATCATCACCCGCGCGCTCGGCGGCCAGGGCGCCGTAGAGGCCGACTACTTCGTGCTGCCGCTCTCCGCCGCCGAGCGGCTGATCCTCTGCTCCGACGGTGTCAGCGGCATGATCGACGACGCGATGATCGGCTGGATCATGCGGGAGACGGAGGACCCCAGAGACGCGGCCGACAAGGTCGTCGCGGCTGCCGTGGAGGCCGGTGGGCGCGACAACGCGACCGCCGTGGTCATCGATGTGGTGGGATTGGCTGAAGACACGCCCTATGACTCCGAGCGACAGCGAATGAGTCTTGAGGAGAAGTTGGGAGCCCTCCCATGAACGACGGCATCATCGGTACCTGGTCCTACCGCGCTGGGGACTGGTACGCCGTCTTCGGCGCGAACACCACACTCCTGCTCCCTGCGAGCGAGCGTGAGCGCGTGGGCACCCTCTGGGCTCTGGTCGACGCGGGCGCCGACTTCACCCAGGTCCTCGACGGTCTCCTCGCCTCGGGACTGAGCACTCTCCAGGGTTTCGTACTGGTCGGGGCGGATGTCGGGCCGACCCGGATCCTGCTCCGCGGCGACGGCGTACGCGCCTCCCTGACGACCGCGGACGAGACCTTCGAGCTCGAGGGCGCCGCCACCACGACCTGGGTCGAGCGGACCGTTGACGACGTCACCCGGCTGGCCGTCACCCTGGGGAGCGACGGTCCTGGACCCGACTTCGCGATCGACGGTGGCCTGGTGCGGGTGTCCCGCATCGACCTGCCCCCGACCGGACAGCTCCTCGAGACCGCCGAGGCCGAGACGGTCCTGCCCCCGTCGATCGAGATGGAGCCCGAGGTCGAGGTCGAGGCCGAGCCCGACGCCGAGGTCCAGCCCGAGGTCGAGGTCGAGGCCGGGCCTGAGCCCGAGCCCGAACCCGAACCCGAACCCGAGATCGAGCCCGATACCGCGCCCATGGCCGAGGTCGAGCCAGAGGCAGAGGTCGCCGCCGACGAGCCGGCGCCGATCATGGCCGAGGCCGAGGAGGAGGCCACCGAACCGCCGGCGCCGACCCCCGACTACCTGCAGCCGTGGCCCGAGCCCGACGACGCGCCCCCGCCGCCACCTCCGGTGCCGCCACCCCCGCCGACGTTCGGCGAACTGCCGCCGCCGTCTCCGCCTCAGCCCGGACCCTGGGGCGGCGGTGGCTTCGAGGAGGAGGCGCCTCCTGGTCCTCCTCCGCCGCCACCACCCCCGCCACCCGGTGCCGGCAGCAGCGACCACGACGGACTGACCCAGACCGGTGTCAACTCCGACGAGTTCGCGCGCGAGCAGCCGGGCATCCCGGGCCAGCCGATGGCGCCGAGCGTCACCCGACCGGTGGCGAAGCTGATCATCTCCAACGGCGAGACCATCGACGTCGACCGCGTTGTGCTGATCGGCCGGGCCCCCGAGGCCCGGCGGTTCACGTCCACCGAGCAGCCGACCCTGATCACGGTTCCCAGCCCGATGCACGAGATCTCCTCGACCCACGTCGAGGTGCGTCCCGGGTCGGGGGCCGACCACGGCAGCGCCGTCGTCACCGACATGGGCTCGACCAACGGCACGGTGCTGGTCCAGCCAGGCCTGCCCCCCGAAGACCTCAAGCCCGGCATCGCCGTCCAGCTGATTCCGGGCGCGATCATCAACCTCGGCGACGGCCTGACCATCACGGTCGCCCGGCCCTGACCGACCCAGAGGGAGTTCGCCACTCGATGACCCAGGCTGCGACGCGCCAGTCCTACCCGGCCGCCGAGCTCGACCGACGCTTCTACGCCTTCGCGATCGACCGGCTGCTGGCCTGGAGCATTTTCGCGGGGGCCGGTTACGCGGCCTACCGGTTCCTCATCGAGCCCGGCGACACCTGGGCCGGCATCGCCGTGATCGCCGGGGTCGTGCTCGTGGTCGGCCTGATCTTCGCCGTGGTGCTCGGGGTGGCCGGGGTGTCGCCCGGCAAGGCACTCGTGGGGCTTCGCGTCGTACGTCCCGAGGACGGCCGGCCGATCGGGATCCCGGCGGCGATAGTGCGCACGATCGTCCTCGGGGTGGCCGCGCTGCCGACGTTCGGGCTGGGCGTCGCCACCCTGGCCTGGACCGCGGTGATGGACCCCAGCGGGCGGCGCCGCGGCGCCCACGACCGGATGACCGGGGCGGTGGTCGTCGACATGCGCCCGCAGCCGGAGCCGGAGGAGGAGGTCGACGAGCGACCGCGCCAGATCGTCAACCTCACCGCGATGCGGCTGATGCCGTCGCCCCAGGAGCAGCCGGTGGAGGCGCCGGCATCGGTACCGGCGCCGACACCCGCGCCGACACCCGCGCCCGCTTCCGCTCCCGCACCCGAGCCGGCGCCGGTCTCACCACCGCAGCCTGCTCCCGCGCCACCGACCCCGACTCCGACTTCGGGCCGGCACGCGGCGCCACCCGCACCCGCGACGCCGACCCCACCACCGCCGTCGGCCCGGCCGGTGCCCGACTACCCGCCACCACCGCCCTCGGCCGTTCCTGGCCAGCCGATCGCCACCCAGCGGCGCGTCGACACCGCCGCCTCGCGGGCGATCTGGCGGGTCAGCTTCGACACCGGCGAGTCCTTCGTGGTGGAGGGGCTGGCGCTCGTGGGCCGGCGTCCCGAGGCCCGCAGCGGTGAGCCGGTCCAGCACCTGGTGCCGCTGCGCTCCACGGACATGTCGCTGTCCAAGACCCACGCCCAGTTCCAGGTGGTGCCCGACGGCGCCCTGGTGGTGATGGATCGCGGGTCGACGAACGGTTCGGTCGTGGTCCGCCGGGGGGTCTCCAAGCCGCTGACGGCCGGCCGTCCGGCCACCCTCCTCGACGGCGACACCGTCCGTTTCGGCGACCGCAGCATGAAGGTCAGCCGCGAGGGCTGACCGGCTACGAGGGGTCGGGCACGTCCTCGAACGCGTCCGGCGTACCGATGAAGCGGAAGTGGCCCAGCGGCCAGACCAGCGCGAACACCTTGCCTACGACCAGGTCGACCGGCACGAACGCCGCCTCGGGGTCGCAGCGCCGCTGGGTCTCCTCGCACAGCCTCGCGGAGGAGTCAGCCGACGCGGCGCGGTTGTCACCCATCACGAACAGCTCGCCCTCGGGTACCTCGGCCACCCAGTCGTTCCGGCAACCCGAGGGCATCGGCCCGTCGCACTCGTTCTGCGGGGCGATGAAGTCGTCCTCGTCGATCGCCACCCCGTTGATCTCCAGATGGCCGTCGTCGTCGCAGCACTGGATCGTGTCGCCGCCCACGCCGATCACCCGCTTCACCAGGTGACCGCCGGTCGGGAACAGCCCGATCTTCGCGAGCAGCTTGGTGAGGTTGTTGGTCGGGCCTGCCTGGGCGTCGTCCAGCCAGCCGCCGGGGTCCTCGAACACCACGATCTCGCCCCGGTCCGGTCCGTCGTCACCCCAGTACGACACCTTCTGCACCATGATCCGGTCGTTGATCACCAGGCCCGGCTTCATCGACCCGGAAGGGATGTAGAACGCCTGGACGAAGAACGTCTTGACCACCACGGCGAGCACGATCGCCAGGGCCAGCAGCACCACGGTCTCGAGCCAAAGCGGAAGTTTGCGACGGCTGGGCTCGGCCCTGTGCGTATGGCCGTCGGAACTCACGACGGAACCCTACGTCAGCCCCCCACGCCTCGGGCTTCCGACGCGACACGTCGGAGACGTACGTTCGGGGGATGGAGTCCTACGCCGCCGGAGAGACCACGCCCGCGCTGCTCGAGGAGACCATCGGCGCCAACTTCGAGCGCACGGTGGCGGCACATCCCGGCCGGGAGGCGTTGGTCGAGGTCGCGAGCGGCCGGAGGTGGACCTGGGCCGAGCTGGACCGTGACGTCGATGCACTGGCCGTCGGACTGGTCCGCGCCGGGATCGGCAGGGGCGACCGGGTCGGCATCTGGGCACCCAACTGCGCCGAGTGGACGCTGACCCAGTTCGCCACCGCGAAGATCGGCGCGGTCCTGGTCAACATCAATCCGGCCTACCGCACGCACGAGCTGGCCTATGCGCTGAACCAATCAGGCACGAAGCTGCTGATCTCCGCGACCGAGTTCAAGACCAGCGACTACCGCGCGATGGTGGACGAGGTGATCGGTGGGACACCGGTCGAGAAGGTCCTGTTCCTCGGGACCCCGGAGTGGACCGACCACAACGTGCACGACCCCGGCATCACGTTGGCCGAGGTCCTGGACTACTCACTTGCGGACCTCATGCCGGATGACCCGATCAACATCCAGTACACCTCCGGCACGACCGGCTATCCCAAGGGGGCGACCCTCAGCCACCGGAACATCCTCAACAACGGGTTCTTCACGACGGAGCTGATCCACTTCACCGAGGAGGACCGGCTCTGCATCCCGGTGCCCTTCTACCACTGCTTCGGGATGGTGATGGGCAACCTCGGCTGCGTCACGCACGGCGCGACGATGGTGATCCCGGCGCCCGGCTTCGACCCCGAGATCACCCTGCGAACGATCGCTGAGGAGCGCTGCACCGCCGTGTACGGCGTGCCCACGATGTTCATCGCGATGCAGAACCACGCGACGTTCCCCCAGCACGACCTCTCGACCCTGCGCACCGGGATCATGGCGGGCTCGATCTGCCCGGTCGAGGTGATGAAGCGGTGCGTGGACGACATGCACATGGCGGAGGTGTCGATCGCCTACGGCATGACCGAGACCTCGCCCGTCTCCTGCCAGACCCGGGCGGACGACGACCTCGAACGCCGTACCGCAACGATCGGCCGGGTGCACCCGCACGTCGAGATCAAGGTGGTCGACCCGGTGACGGGCGACGTACTGCCGCGCGGCGAGACCGGCGAGTTCTGCACCCGCGGCTACTCCGTGATGCTCGGCTACTGGGACGACGACGAGAAGACGGCGGAGGCGATCGACGCCGACGGCTGGATGCACACCGGCGACCTCGCGGAGATGCGCGAGGACGGCTACTGCACCATCGTCGGCCGGATCAAGGACATGGTCATCCGCGGCGGCGAGAACATCTACCCGCGCGAGATCGAGGAGTTCCTCTACCAGCACCCCGACATCGAGGATGTCCAGGTGATCGGCGTCCCCGACGAGAAGTACGGCGAGGAGCTCTGCGCCTGGCTCAAGATGAAGGCCGACGCCACCCCGCTCGACGCCGACGCGGTCCGTGCCTACGCGAGCGGCCGACTGGCGCACTACAAGATCCCGCGGTACGTGATGGTCGTCGAGGAGTTCCCGATGACCGTCACCGGCAAGATCCGCAAAGTGCAGATGCGGGAGGAGTCCGCGGCCGAGCTGGGCCTCGGCGACGGCTGAGCTGCGAGGAACCGGAAACGCCCTCGCGCGACACCATGCCTGTGGGTAGATGGGTGCGTGGAAGATCTCGGGACGCCGCCATCTCGGCGACCGTGGCGGCGGCTCGGGTTCGGGTGCGTCGCGGTCGTCGGCATTGCGGTGGGGTTCTCCACGATCGGCATCGGACCCGGCTTCCTCGGGGGCGATGACGGCGAGCGCAGCGACGCGGCCGACGGGTACCCGCTGCGGATCACCCGTCCCTACGTCATCCAGGACCTCCCGTCGCGGCCCGGGGCGATCGCCGGTCTGCTGCGGTCGGACGAGTCCTGGCTCGCGGTGTCACCCCACGGTCACCTGTGGGAGCTGGCCGACGATGACGACGAGTTCGACGTACTACCCGCGCTGTCGGACGACGGACGGGCCCTGGCCTACCTCCAGACCTCCGACGACGGGTTCGGCGAGTACGTCATCCGCGACCTCGTTTCGGGCGTGCTGACGGCGTTCCCGTACGTGAGCTCCAGTGCGACCGATTCGGATGCGCCCTTCTGGGTGGCCCCGCAGCAGCCGGCGTTCGTGTCGCCGGACGGCGAGCAGGTGCTGGTGCATGGCGCTCGCGCCATCGGTCCCGGCGCGGATGCCCTGGTGCTCGACGTGGACGGGGACGTGAAGGAGCTGTTCGTCAAAGGACCGGCCTACCCGGCGGGCTGGCTTCCGGACGGCCGGATCGCCTGGCTCGGCCTGCCGTACGGGTACGTCGAGCCCACCAGGTCACCGGAGATCGTCGTCACCACGGATACCGGGGAGGAGCTCGGGCGCGCGGCGCTCGAGCTCACCGAGCCGATGGAGCTCAACCAGTGGAGCGCGAGCGTGTCGCGGGACGCCGCGTTCATGGCGCTGACGCAGGAGGTGGACGGACTCCAAGGAATCGTCGTCCGGGTCGCGCTTTCCAGTGGGCGCCAGGTCGAGCGATCCGACGTCATCCCGGGCGCGGTGCTCGGCAGCTGCCAGGCCTCGTGGCGCGGGGAGCAGGCGCTGGTCCCCACAGCGACGGGTGACGACACCACCGAGCAGAGCGGTCTGGCCCTGGTCGACTCGGGCGGTGCGGCGGTGGTGCTCGCGGACCCGCGGCTGGAGGTCGGCTGCTCGACATGGGCACCCGAGGCGCTCGAGGGTGACGTCGAGCGGGGTCTGAGCGGCCGCGTGTTCGGTACCAGCCAGTCGTGGTTGTCGTGGTGGTGGCGCGAGGTCACCGCGGCCCTGCTCCTGGTGATCGGGGCGGTGGGGCTCGCGTGGCCCCGGCGCCGACGGACCTCGGAGGCCCCGAGCTCAGCGTGAGATCTGCACCGGAATGCTGGTGACGGTGCCGGTCGCACCGCGCCAGACCACGCGGCCGTCGTCGGAGCGAGCAGCGGAGTCGCGCACCGCGAACAGGAACGTCGCCGACTCACCCGGGCCGAGCCGGACCGCCGCGGGCGTCACCGTCACGTTGCGCCGGAAGCCGACGGTGCTGGAGGAGTAGTAGAGGGCGCGCCCGGCGATGTTGGTGATGGTCCGCCGCACCCGCCGCTGGCCGTCGACGAGGAGCACCGACGGGGTGTTGAGCCGCTGCCGCCGACCCGACAGCCAGGCGCGGTAGTCCTCTCGGTCGACCTCGTAGACCAAACCGGGGCGGACGGCGGCGTCGGGCCGGAGCCGGCCGGTCCCCGAGTGCAGTACGTCGCCGGGCAGGGGAGCCGCCGTGGTGTTGAGCGCCGACCGCACCGTGGTGGCGGGCCACCCTGTGCGGGCCAGCAGCGTGGCCGCCGCGCCCGCGGTGTAGGCCGCCGCGGCGGACGTGCCGGTGACGAAGTCCCAGCCCACCGAGCCGGGTACCGCGCCGAGTACGCCGGCGGCCGGAGCCACGAGGTCCGGCTTGAGCACCCCGACGAGGGGGCTTCCCGTGCTCGACCAGCGCGCGACCGCGCGCGGCTCGCGGTCCACGCCGACCGGTCTCAGCGCTACCCGCGCGCCGGGGTGCCGGGCGACCCAGCGCCGCAGCGCCCGGCCCTGGTCGTCGGCGAGGTGCACGGTCGGCACGCTGTGGAAGTCGGCGGTGACGGAGCCGGGGGAGACGTTGACGAGGATCATGCCGGCGCCGTCGGCGAGCCGCACGGCCCGCGACTTGTCCACCCGGCCGACACTGCCCCGCTGGCACAGCACGATGGCTCCGGCGACCCGCCGGGCGTCGAGGCTGCCGGGTGCGCACACCCGTGCGTCGTCGTGGCTCGCGCCGCCCGCCCGCACCCGCTCGCCGATCACCAGGCGACTGGGGCGCACCGACCGGGTCGAGACCATCGCGCCCTCGAGCCGCGGACCGCCGCTGAGCACGACCCTGCCCAGGCGGGGCCTTCCGGTGGTGCCGCCGACGGTGGTGACCCACGGGCCGGGGTGGGCGGCGTAATCCCGGGAGCCGGTGTTGCCGGCCGCGGCTGCGACGACGATGTCGGCCTCGGCGGCGCCGAGCAGCGCGCGCTCCACCGTGTCGATCTCGGCGGGGCCGCCCACGGCCAGGCTGATCACGTCGACCCCGTCGCCACTGGCGCGGTCGATGGCGGCGACCAGGTCGGCGGTCGCACAGCCGTCGTCGGCGGGGTCGGGGGCTCCCCAGCACGCCTTGTAGACGGCGATCCGGGCCTGCGGCGCCATCCCGGCGTACCTGCCCATCCGTTGGCCACCCACCCGCACCTGGACGCCCGAGTTGCCGGCCGCGATCGATGCCATCTGGGTGCCGTGGCCGTCGGAGTCGAGCGGCGAGAGGTAGGCCGTGCTGCGGAGGTTGTCCTCCCCGAAGCCGTCGACGAACCACCGGGCCCCCACGACCTTGTCGTCGCAGTCGTCGGCGTCCCAGCCGTCACCGCTCTGGCAGTTGCCGGAGAACCCGGACGGTTCCTTGCCGAGCGGGACCGCTGCCGCGAACAGTGGGTTGTCCGGTGCCAGCCCGGTGTCGATCACGCCCACCACGGTGCCGGCGCCGCCGCGGCGCGGGCCCTTGAGACCGATCGCTGCCGCGGCCTGGTCGGTGCCGGCGACCCGGCGGATCTCGTTCGGCTCGACGAGGGCGACGTCGTCGGCGGACTCCAGCTTCAGGGCCTGGGTGTCGGTGAGCCGGACGGCGAACCCGTTCAGCGCGGTCGTCCAGCGGTACGTCGGCTCCGGGGCGTCGACCCGATCCAGCAGCCGGTCCTGGCGCAGCCGCATGGCGAGCGCCACCGACGGCCCGGGAAGGATGCCGCGGTAGCCGGCGGTGCCGGCGCCGTCGAGGGTGACGAGGTAGAGCCGTGGGTCGGACTCGGACGGGTCGTGCGCGGCGGCCGCGCTCGGCAACGGTGCCAGGACGGAGCCCACCAGCAGCACCCCGAGGATCGCTCCCAGGGCGCGGGCCGTGCGCCGCCGTTGCTCCATCGCCCGCCCTCCCTGTCGTCCGCGAGTCGTCCATTCTGTCCCGCGACCCTCAACTGTGACACCGTTATGCACAGGCCACCTACTCTTGGCGGGTGCCTGCACCCCTGGTCGTGGGGTTCGACCTCGACATGACTCTTATCGACACGGTGCCCGGTTTCGGCGCCGTGCTGGAGGCGCTGGGCGAGGAGCTGGGGGTCACCTTCCCGGTCGCGGAAATGACCGCACGGCTCGGCCCGCCGCTGGAGATGATGCTCGCCCCGCACCTCGCGGCCGACACGGTCGCGGCCGCCGGAGACCGGTTCCGCGAGCTCTACCCGGAGCACGCGATCAACCGGGTGCCCGCTCTGGCGGGGGCCGCCGAGGCGCTCGCCGCCGTACGCCGGCACGGCGGTCGGGTGGTCGTGGTCACGGGTAAGTACCCCGACAACGCCCGGCTGCACATCGACCACCTCGGCCTCGACGTCGACGTGCTCGAGGGCTGGGTGTGGGGCGTCGGGAAGGCCGAGGTGCTGCGCCGCGAGGGCGCCACGATCTACGTCGGCGACCACATCCACGACGTAGAGGGCGCGCTCGCTGCGGGCACGACCAGCGTGTCGGTGCTCTCTGGTGGGTGCACCCGCGAGGAGCTGCTCGCCGCGGGCACCCACGTGGTGCTCGACGACCTGCGGGATTTCCCGTCGTGGTTGGACGGGCACGTCGTCTAGGCTTTGCCGTCGCGCTCGGAGACGCCGGGCGACGCAGCTGGAAGGTTCGAGACCGTGCCCACTGGCAAGGTGAAGTGGTACGACGCCGACAAGGGCTTCGGGTTCCTGTCCCAGGAGGACGGCCCCGACGTCTACGTGCGCTCCGAAGCCCTGCCCGAGGGAGTCTCCACGCTCAAGTCCGGCACCCGGGTCGAGTTCGGGATCGCCCAGGGCCGCCGCGGTGACCAGGCGCTCCAGGTGCGGGTGCTCGACGCCCCGGTCTCGGTCGCGCGCAACAAGTCGGCCGAGCGGCGCAGGAAGCCCGACGAGATGGCCCCGATCGTGGAGGACCTGATCCGCCTGCTCGACGGCGTCGGCGAGACCTACCGGCACGGGCGGCACCCCGAGGCGCGGACGGCGAAGCCGGCCGCGAAGCTGCTGCGCGCGCTTGCCGACGAGCTCGAGCTCTAGGACCCGGTCGGGACGACCGGCGTGGCCCGGCCCTTGCGGGGCAGGGTGCCGAGCACGAACACCGTCCAGGCCACCAGCACGATCCCGGCGACGGAGAGGCCGAGGCGGGGGATCAGCGGCATCGCGATGCCGACGAACCCGCCGATCACCCAGGCCAGCTGCACCGTGGTGTCGCTGCGGGCGAAGGCGCTGGCCTGGATGTGGCGGGGTACGCCGTCCTGGATCGTCGCGTCCAGCGACAGCTTGGCCAGGGACTGGGCGAGCCCGGCCGCCAGCCCGAGCGCGACCAGCGTGAGCAGCCCGTAGAAAACGGCGGTGATGATCACCATCGCCGCGTCCAGCAGCAGCATCGCGACCACGGTGACCGCCGGGTTGACCTTCTTGGACATGGCGGCCAGGACCACGGCGAGCCCGTTGCCGGCGCCGGCCGCGCCGATCACCAGGCCGACCAGCAGCTCCGGCTTGTCCTCCCAGCCGTCGATCGGGTGGTCGCGCAGCAGGAACGCCAGGAACAGGATCAGGAACCCCGACAGCCAGCGGGGTCCGCAGTTGGCGCGGAGCGCGAAGGCGACCGCCGGTGGGATCTGGGTGCCGCGGCGCTGACCGCTCTGCTCGGCGCGCAGCGAGATCTGCTGCTCGCCGGCGCTGGAGTCGACCTTGTCGGGGAGCCGGATCGCCGCGATGGTGCCGAGGACGAAGACCAGGAACGCGTAGCGCAGCGCCCATTCCGAGCCCACGCTGGCCGCCAGCGCCGCGATCGGTGCGGAGATCGCCGCGCCGACCATGCCCGCGAGCGAGACCCGGCCGTTGGCCTTCACCAGCGTGAAGCCGTCCGGCAGCAGGCGGGGTACGGCGGCGGCGCGGGTCACGCCGTACGCCTTGGACGCGACGAGTACGCCGAGCGCTGCGGGATAGAGCAGCGCCGAGTCGTCGGCGACGGCCCCCGCCAGCACCCAGCACAGGAACGCGCGGATCGCGAAGGTGGCCCCGATCGCCCAGCGCCGGCCGTGGCTGAACTTGTCGAGGAACGGGCCGATCAGCGGCGCCACGATCGCGAACGGAAGCATCGTCAGGCCGAGGAACAGGGCCACCTGGCCGCGCGCCTCGCTGGTCGCGCCGGCGAAGAAGACCGTGGTGGCCAGCGAGATGGCTACGGCAGCATCGCCCGCAGCGTTGGCGGAGTGCAGGTAGATGAGCCGGGCCAGCCCGGACTGCTCCGCGCCCTGGGCGCTGGCCGCGCGCTGAGCCTGGCGGACCGTGAACCGGCTCGCGCGGCCGGTCGCTCGCGCCACCCCGCGCAGGCCACGACCGGTCGCCTTCGCCCCGGTGCCGAGGCCCTGGCCGACGGTGCGGGGCCGCTCGCCGGAGCCCGGGATCGGCTCGGTGGGACCGTCGGGCGCCGAGGGCAGCTCAGGGCGCTCCGACGTCATGCGCCCATCCTGCCCGGTCGCACCCACAGGAACACCCGCAAACCCCCGACCTGACACAACCACCCTTGATGAGTCACACTTTCGCCCGTGAGCACCCTGACGCGCACCAAAGCCGACACGGTCACTGCGGCCGCCGTCGACGAGGCGCGCGCCGCACTCGTCGAGCTGGTCGACGCCGCCGACGTCGGCGACTACCTCGGCCGCGAGGTCGACGGCGACCGGGTGATCACCCACCTGTTCGAGTGCCAGCGAGGCGGCTACGTCGGCTGGCGCTGGGCGGTCACCCTGACCCGCGCATCGCGGCAGAAGCGGGTGACGGTCGACGAGATCGTGCTGCTCCCCGGCGACGACGCGATCGTGGCGCCGGAGTGGGTGCCCTACCGCGAGCGCCTGCAGCCCGGAGACCTGTCGCCGGGCGACCTGCTTCCGGTATCCGACGACGACCCGCGGCTGGTGCCGACGTACTCCTTCGGCGACGACCCGCTCGACCCCGACGACAAGGCCCAGGTCCGCGGCGTTGCCAAGGACCTCGGCCTGGGCCGGGTGCGCACCCTCTCGACCGAGGGACGCGACCTCGCCGCGGAGCGCTGGTACGACGGCCCGGGCGGCCCCGACGCGCAGCTGGCCAAGTCGGCCCCGGAGCCGTGCAGCACCTGCGGGTTCCTGGTCCGGATCGCCGGCCCGGTGTCCCTCTCCGAGACGTTCGGGGTGTGCGCCAACGGCGACGCCAACGACGACGGGCGCGTGGTGGCCTTCGGCCACGGCTGTGGCGCGCACTCGGAGGTCCGGCTCGCCAAGAAGCACATCCCGCAGCCGCTGCCCGAGCACGTCTTCGACACGGTCAGCATCGACGAGTACGAAGTCTTCTAGGCTTCCTCGCCCGTCAGCTCCTCACGGAACGCGCGCCGTCGGCGGCAGTACTCCAGCCCGAAGAGGCCAAGGCCCACCCCGGCCAGGCACATCCACAGCCACCAGGTGTGCCCATCGTCCTCCAGCCGGCTGTAGAACGGCAGCAGCCCCAGGAAGGCGACGAAGAACGCCGCGGTGCCGACCTGGACCGTGCGAACTCCGTCGACGTCGAGCGGCTCGACGTCGGCGACGAAGTAGGTGCGGTCGCCGATCTCGTGCTTCATCGGCTGGTTGTCGCGGAGTTCCACATCTGAAGGGTAGGCGAGCCGCGCCTGCTCTGCCATGCTGCCGGGCGTGGCTACCACCTCCCCCTCCCGAGCCGGCGGGATCGACGGTTACTTCCGGATCACTGAACGAGGGTCGACGGTCGCGCGGGAGTTCCGCGGCGGCATCGTCACCTTCCTCACGATGTCCTACATCATCGTGCTCAACCCGTTGATCCTCGGCTTCGTGCCCGACTCGGAAGGCAACTTCCTGGGCGGAGGACCGGGCGACGGGTCCAACCTGCCCACGATTGCCGCGGCCACCGCCATCGTCGCCGGCGTTCTCACCATCCTGATGGGCGCCGTGGCGAACTTCCCGCTGGCGTTGGCCACCGGGCTGGGCCTCAACGCCTTCGTGGCGGTCGGGATCGCGACCCAGTCCACCTGGAACGACGCGATGGGCCTGGTCGTGCTCGAGGGGATCGCCATCCTCGTCCTCGTGCTCACCGGCTTCCGGCAAGCGGTGTTCCATGCGGTGCCGACGCAGCTCAAGGTCGCGATCTCGGTCGGTATCGGCCTGTTCATCGCGCTGATCGGCTTCGTCGACGCAGGGTTCGTGACCCGCATCCCCGACGCCGCGCAGACCACGGTGCCCGTGCAGCTCGGCTCCGGCGGCGAGCTGTCGGGCTGGCCGGTGCTCGTCTTCGCCGCCGGGCTGGCCCTGCTGATCGCGCTGTGGGTGCGCGGCGTCAAGGGCGCGATCCTGATCGCGATCGTCGTCACCGCGATCGTCTCCTTCATCGTCGAAGCCGCCATCGGCGGGGACGACAACCCGCTCGGCTGGTCGCTCACCATCCCGAGCTTCCCCGACGACCTCGTCGGCGTACCCGACCTGGACACGTTCGGGGAGTTCTCCCTCTTCGGGGCCTTCGACTCGATCGGCGTCATCGCGTCCCTGCTGCTGGTCTTCAGCCTGATGCTCGCGGACTTCTTCGACACCATGGGGACGATGACGGCGATCGGCGCCGAGGCGGGGCTGAACGACGAGAACGGGATCCCGCCGAGCACCCAGCGGATCCTGGTCGTCGACTCGGTGGCTGCGATCGCCGGCGGTGCCGGAGGAGTCTCCTCGAACACCTCGTACATCGAGTCGGCGTCGGGCGTGGGCGAAGGCGCCCGCACCGGCCTGGCCTCCATCTTCACCGGCGTGCTGTTCCTGCTCGCGTCCTTCTTCACGGGCATCGTCCAGGCGATCCCCTCGGAGGCAGCCGTGCCGGCCCTGGTCCTCGTCGGGTTCCTGATGATGCAGCAGGTCAAGGGCATCGACTGGGATGACCTCGAGATCGGCATCCCGGCATTCCTGACCATCGTGCTGATGCCGTTCACCTACTCGATCACGGTGGGCATCGGTGCCGGCTTCCTGGCATACATCCTGATCAAGGTGGTGCGTGGGAAGACCGCGGAAGTCCACGCCTTGATGTGGATCGTCGGCGCGGCGTTCGTCATCTACTTCGCCATCGACCCGATCACCGACTTGCTGACCTGAGCCGCCCTGCAGTCCCACGGTGGCGCGCTCCACCCCTTTAGTTAGCATAGGTAATGAGTTATGCTAAGGACATGCCGACCATCGAGAAGGCCGTCCGCACCGACAGCGGGCTCGCGTCCGAGCTCCGCACGTCGGTCATGCGGCTGCGCCGTCGGCTGGCCACCGAGCGACACCCCGACAACGAGCTGGGCATGCCGTCGATGGCTGTCCTCGGGGCGCTCTACAGCCACGGCGACATGACCCCCAGCGAGCTGGCCGCCCACGAGCGGGTGCAGCCGCCGAGCATGACCCGCACCGTCAACTGCCTCGAGGACGGCGACTACGTCGTACGCCGTCCGCACGACACCGACGGCCGGCAGGTCGTCGTGAGCCTCTCCGACAAGGGCCGGGCGACGCTCCTGGCCGACCGGGCCCGGCGCGATGCGTGGCTCGCCAAGCGACTGCGGGAGCTGAGCGCCGACGAGCGCGCGCTCCTCCGCCAGGTCGCCCCCCTCCTCGAACGACTCGCCCAATCTGACTGATCAAAGGACTGACAGCTACGTCTCCCACGTTCCGCTCCCTCCACAACCCCAACTACCGCCTGTACGCCACTGGCTCACTGGTGTCGAACGTCGGCACCTGGATGCAGCGCGTCGCCCAGGACTGGCTGGTCCTGTTGCTCGCCGCCAACAGTGCGGCCGCCATCGGCATCACCACCGGCCTGCAGTTCCTCCCGTTCCTGCTCCTCTCCCCGGTCGCGGGCCTGGTCGCCGACCGGGTCCCCAAGCGCCTGCTGCTCCAGATCACGAACGTCGGCATGGCCGTGCCGGCGATCCTGCTCGGCGCCCTGGCGATCACCGGCCTGGCCGAGCTCTGGCACGTCTACGTGCTCGCGTTCGTGCTCGGCGTCGCCTCGGCGTTCGACGCGCCCGCGCGCCAGTCGTTCGTGTCCGAGCTGGTCGGGCCCGACGACCTGACCAACGCGGTCGGCCTCAACTCCGCGAGCTTCAACGTCGCCCGCATCGTCGGGCCCGCGGTCGCGGGGTTGTCGATCGCCGCCCTCGGCGCCGGCGTGGTCGCCACCGGCTGGGTGATCCTGATCAACGGGCTCAGCTTCGCCGCGCCGATACTGACCCTGCGCCGCCTCGACCAGCGGGCGCTGACGACGCCCGAGCCGACCGGTCGGGAGCCCGGTGCGATCCGGGCCGGCGTGGCCTACGTGCGCAGCCGGCCCGACCTGATGCTGATCCTCGGCATCGTCTTCTTCACCGGCACCTTCGGCCTCAACTTCCAGATGACCTCTGCCCTGATGGCCACCCAGGTCTACGGCAAGGGCCCGACCGAGTTCGGGCTGCTCGGCACCTTCCTGGCGGTCGGATCGCTCGCTGGGTCGCTGATCGCCGCTCGCCGCGTCCGGGTCCGGCAGCGGCTGGTCGTCGGCGCGGCGATCACGTTCGGCGCGGTCGAGGTGGTCGCGGGGCTGATGCCGTCCTACGTGCTGTTCGCGGTGCTGTGCCCGATCATGGGCTTCTTCGCGCTGACCATGATCACCAGCGCCAACGCGTTCATGCAGCTGCACACCGACCCGGGAATGCGCGGCCGGGTAATTGCGCTCTACATGATGATCTTCATCGGCGGAACGCCGCTCGGGGCGCCCGCCATCGGCTGGGTCGGGGAGGCCTTCGGGGCGCGCTGGACGCTGATCGCGGGGGGCCTGCTCACGGTCCTCGGCGTGGCTGCCTCGGCCCTGCTCTACCTCCGCACCCAGCGGCGGCTGATCGCGGACGTCGAGGCGATGCCGGCGACCGGCGAACCCGCGGTGCAGCCGGCCGCCTGAGCGGGGGCGCTCAATTTGCCGCTCCCGTGAGCGGCCGGTAACCTCGTTCCTTGTGTCTGGGCCAACCAGACCGTTGCGTGTGCCCAAAAGCCGATCGGCTCCGGCACTCACATCACAGGCACGAGCTCCACAGGCAACACACCCGTGCCCGACAGATCGTCGGGCCGTGAGACAAAGAGGAAAGGGAACCACCAGGTGCCCACCATTCAGCAGTTGGTCCGCAAGGGCCGGCAGGACAAGGTGTCGAAGAACAAGACGCCTGCCCTCAAGGGTTCGCCCCAGCGACGCGGTGTCTGCACCCGCGTCTACACCACCACCCCGAAGAAGCCGAACTCCGCCCTGCGCAAGGTCTGCCGCGTGCGCCTGTCCAGCGGCGTCGAGGTCACGGCGTACATCCCGGGTGAGGGACACAACTTGCAGGAGCACTCCATCGTGCTCGTCCGCGGCGGCCGGGTGAAGGACCTCCCCGGTGTCCGCTACAAGGTCATTCGCGGCGCGCTCGACACGCAGTCGGTCAAGAACCGCAAGCAGTCGCGCAGCCGTTACGGCGCGAAGAAGGAGAAGAGCTGATATGCCGCGCAAGGGCCCCGCACCGAAGCGGCCGATCGACATGGACCCGGTCTACGGGTCGCAGCTCGTCTCCCAGCTCGTCTCCAAGGTGCTGCAGGACGGCAAGAAGCAGGTCGCGCAGCGCATCGTCTACAGCGCCCTCGAGGGTTGCCGTGACAAGAACGGCACCGACCCGGTGGTGACCCTCAAGCGTGCGCTCGACAACGTCAAGCCCGCGATCGAGGTCAAGTCCCGCCGCGTCGGCGGTGCCACCTACCAGGTCCCGATCGAGGTCAAGGGCACGCGTGGCACCACGCTCGCGCTGCGCTGGCTGGTTGGTTACGCCGCGGAGCGTCGCGAGAAGACCATGCACGAGCGCCTCATGAACGAGATCCTCGACGCCTCCAACGGCCTCGGTGCCGCTGTGAAGAAGCGCGAGGACGTGCACAAGATGGCCGAGTCCAACAAGGCCTTCGCCCACTACCGCTGGTGACGCCGGCGGGGTGCGACACCGTCGTACTCCCGCCTCACCGGCCCACTATCTAGAGAACTGGACTTTCAGTGGCTGTCGACATCACCACGGACCTGAACAAGGTCCGCAACATCGGCATCATGGCGCACATCGATGCCGGGAAGACCACCACCACCGAGCGCATCCTCTTCTACACCGGTATCTCCTACAAGATCGGTGAGGTGCACGACGGCGCAGCCGTCATGGACTGGATGGAGCAGGAGCAGGAGCGCGGCATCACGATCACGTCTGCCGCGACGACCTGCTGGTGGAAGGACCACCAGATCAACATCATCGACACCCCCGGGCACGTCGACTTCACCGCCGAGGTCGAGCGCTCGCTGCGCGTCCTCGACGGCGCGGTCGCGGTGTTCGACGGGGTTGCCGGCGTCGAGCCGCAGACGATGACCGTCTGGCGGCAGGCCAACAAGTACGCCGTGCCCCGGATGTGCTTCGTCAACAAGCTCGACCGCACCGGCGCCGACTTCTTCAACTGCGTCGACATGATGGTCGACCGGCTGAACTCCACGCCGCTGGTGCTGCAGCTGCCGATCGGCGCCGAGTCCGACTTCATCGGTGTCGTCGACCTGGTCGGCATGCGCGCGCTCACCTGGCGCGGCGAGACCACGATGGGCGAGGACTACGACGTCGAGGAGATCCCCGCCGAGCTCCAGGCCCAGGCTGCGGAGTACCGCGAGAAGCTGATCGAGACGCTGGCCGAGGCCGATGACCCGATCATGGAGAAGTACCTCGAGGGCGAGGACTACACGGTCGAGGAGCTCGAGGCGGCGATCCGTCGCGCGACCCTGGCCGACAAGCTCAACCCGGTCCTGTGCGGCACGGCGTTCAAGAACAAGGGCGTTCAGCCCCTGCTCGACGCCGTCGTGAAGTTCCTGCCGTCGCCGCTCGACATCGACGCGATCGTCGGTCACGCCCCTAACAAGGAGGACGAGGAGATCAGCCGCAAGCCGGCCGACTCCGAGCCCTTCTCCGGCCTGGCCTACAAGATCGCCTCGGACCCGCACCTCGGCAAGCTGATCTACGTGCGCGTCTACTCCGGCAAGCTGGAGGCCGGCTCGACCGTGGTCAACTCGGTCAACGGCCGCAAGGAGCGGATCGGCAAGGTCTACCAGATGCACGCCAACAAGCGTGAGGAGATCGCGTCGGTCGGCGCCGGCCAGATCGTGGCGGTGATGGGTCTGAAGGACACCAAGACCGGTCACACCCTGTCCGACCCGCAGAACCAGGTCGTGCTCGAGTCGATGACGTTCCCGGCCCCGGTGATCGAGGTCGCGATCGAGCCCAAGACGAAGAGCGACCAGGAGAAGCTCGGCATCGCGATCCAGCGGCTGTCCGACGAGGACCCGACGTTCACGGTGAAGGCCGACGAAGAGACCGGCCAGACGATCATCGCGGGCATGGGCGAGCTCCACCTGGAGATCCTGGTCGACCGGATGAAGCGCGAGTTCCGCGTGGAGGCGACCGTCGGCAAGCCGCAGGTCGCCTACCGCGAGACGGTCCGGCGCGAGGTCACCAAGCACTCCTACACCCACAAGAAGCAGACGGGTGGCTCCGGCCAGTTCGCGAAGGTGGTCGTGTCCCTGGGTCCGAACATCGACCCCGAGACCCACAGCGGCGCGGGCTACGAGTTCATCAACAACGTCAGCGGTGGCCGGGTGCCGAAGGAGTACATCCCCTCGGTCGACCAGGGTGGCCAGGAGGCCATGGAGTTCGGCGTGCTCGCCGGATACCCGATGGTCGACGTGAAGTTCACGCTCGAGGACGGCGCCTACCACGACGTCGACTCATCCGAGCTGGCCTTCAAGATCGCCGGCAACCAGGCCTTCAAGGAGGCCGCGCGCCAGGCGAAGCCGGTCCTGCTCGAGCCGATGTTCGCCGTCGAGGTGATCACCCCGGAGAGCTTCCTCGGCACGGTCATCGGCGACATCAACAGCAGGCGCGGACAGATCCAGAACCAGGAAGAGCGTCACGGTGACATGGTCATCGAGGCCCTCGTGCCCCTGTCCGAGATGTTCGGGTACGTTGGCGACCTGAGGTCCAAGACCTCAGGGCAGGCTTCGTACTCGATGGAGTTTGACTCGTACGCCGAGGTTCCTCAGAACATCGCCGACGAGATCATCAAGAAGGTGCGTGGCGAGTAACGCCCCGGACCCTCGGCAACACCCACCACCAGTACGAGTCAAGAAGTACACAACACCAGGAGGAGCCCACAGTGGCTAAGGCGAAGTTCGAGCGGACCAAGCCGCACGTGAACATCGGCACCATCGGTCACATCGACCACGGCAAGACGACGCTGACCGCGGCGATCTCGAAGGTCCTGCACGACAAGGACCCGGTAGGGAACCCGAATACCGAGGCCTTCGACATGATCGACAAGGCCCCCGAAGAGCGCCAGCGCGGCATCACGATCTCGATCGCACACATCGAGTATCAGACCGAGGCGCGCCACTACGCCCACGTCGACTGCCCCGGTCACGCCGACTACATCAAGAACATGATCACCGGCGCGGCCCAGATGGACGGCGCGATCCTGGTCGTGGCCGCCACCGACGGCCCGATGCCGCAGACCAAGGAGCACGTGCTCCTGGCCCGCCAGGTTGGTGTTCCGGCGATCGTCGTTGCGCTGAACAAGTGCGACATGGTCGACGACGAGGAGCTCATCGAGCTCGTCGAGATGGAGGTGCGCGAGCTCCTCTCCACCTACGAGTTCGACGGTGACAACATCCCGGTCGTCCGCGTGGCGGCCTTCCCGGCGCTGCAGGGCGACGAGAAGTGGGCCGAGTCCATCACCGAGCTGATGGACGCGGTCGACGAGCACATCCCGCAGCCGACGCGTGAGACCGAGAAGCCGTTCCTGATGCCCGTCGAGGACGTCTTCACGATCACCGGTCGTGGCACGGTCATCACCGGCCGCATCGAGCGGGGCATCGTGAAGGTCAACGAGGAGGTCGAGATCATCGGCATCCGAGAGGGCTCGCAGAAGTCCACGGTCACCGGTGTCGAGATGTTCCGCAAGCTCCTCGACGAGGGCCAGGCCGGCGAGAACGTCGGTCTGCTCCTGCGCGGCACCAAGCGCGAGGACGTGGAGCGCGGCATGGTCGTGATCAAGCCGGGCACCACCACCCCGCACACCAACTTCGACGCCTCGGTCTACATCCTGTCGAAGGAGGAGGGCGGCCGGCACACGCCGTTCTTCAACAACTACCGCCCGCAGTTCTACTTCCGGACCACGGACGTGACCGGCGTGGTGACCCTCCCCGAGGGCACCGAGATGGTCATGCCGGGCGACAACACCGAGATGTCGGTCGAGCTCATCCAGCCGATCGCCATGGAGGACGGCCTCCGCTTCGCGATCCGCGAGGGCGGCCGCACCGTCGGCGCCGGACGGGTCACCAAGATCACCAAGTGACCCACTGATCCACACCAAAGGGCCCCCAGCCGTCCGGCTGGGGGTCTCTTTGCGTTCCGGCGGCTCAGTCGTACGGCGTGCCGAGCGGCGCGCTTCCGGCCGCCCGGGCGGTGGCAGCATCGACGGTCTCCATCGAGACCAGCTCCTCGCGGCCGGCACCACCGGAAATGCCGAGCGCCAGGACCAGCCCGACACCCTCGGCGTACAGCTTGTACTCCAGGACGTCGGGCTCGAGCGCGATCGTGTCGGCGGTGAGCACGGCGCCGTCGTAGTGGCCGGCCGGCACGTCGGCCTGCTGGTCCACCGCCAGCACCGCGCCGTTGTCCTCGGCCTCGCCGGCGTAGTACTCCTGCCGGTACGCGGTCCCGGGCAGCGGGTCCGCGGGCATGATCACGCCCGGCAGCGCGCCGTCGACGCCGGCCTCGAACGAGCCCTCGTTGCTGGACAGCTTCCCGTCCTCGAACTCGGCGGTGTCCTCACCGAGGTACCAGACATTGCCGTCGGCGTCCTGGGCGAACCAGTCCATGGTGTCCTCCACGAGCACGCCGTCCTCGGTCACCGTGTCGCGCACGATCGCCGCCTCCACGCCGTTGGCGATCTGCTTGGTCTCGGAGGAGACGGTCACCACGACCTGCATCGTGCTTCCGTCCTCGACCTCGCGGAAGGTCCACCGCTGCCCTGGCTGGATCGGGAAGTAGGGGTGGTCAGATGTCGGCCGGAAGTCCGCCGGGTCGAGGTCGACCTGCTCGCTGCCGGTCGGGAGCGTCGTCGGCTCAGGTGCCGACGACGGGTCAGACGTGTCTCCGCAGGCGCTGATCAGGGCGAGGCCCATCGCGCCGGCGACAACCATCGTGGTCTTCATAGCGGCACCGTGACACGCGACCGCTGAACCCCACCTGAACCCGGGAGGAGGGTGGCGGGGTGCAACAACCAACCGTCCATCGGCTGGCAGGTCCTGACATGTCCCAGGCACCGGCCCGGACCGTAGTCTCCCGGCATGGAACCTGTTGCCGTCGTCGGTGGCACGGGCCCGCAGGGGTCCGGCCTGGCCCTTCGTCTGGCGCTCGCCGGTCACCAGGTGTTCCTGGGATCCCGGTCGGCGGAGCGGGCCGCGGCCAAGGCAGCCGAGCTCTCTGCCGTGGGTGCGGTCTCCGTCGAGCCGGCCAGCAACGAGGACGCCGTGCGGTCGGCCGAGATCGTCCTGCTCGCGGTGCCTTACGACGGGCACGACGCCCTCGTCGAGGATCTGGCCCCGCTGCTCGACGGCAAGGTGGTGGTCACCTGCGTGAACCCGCTCGCCTTCGACCGGCAGGGACCGGTGGGGCTGCTCGCGGGCACATCGGCGGCGGAGGCGACGCAGGAGCAGGTGCCGGATGCCGCGGTCGTGGGCGCTTTCCACCACCTGTCCGCCGTCTCCCTGAACGACCCAGCCGTCTCCCTGGCCGACCACACGGTGATGGTCTGTGCCGACGACGAGACCGCGGCGGACCGGGTCGCCGTACTAGCGGCCTCGGTGACCGGACGAACCGGCGTGTGCGTCGGCGCCCTCCGCCTGGCCCGTCATCTCGAGCCGCTGACTGCGGTGCTGATCAGCACCAACCGGCGCTACCGCGCCCACTCGGGCATCGCGATGGCCGCGGTGCCGGAAGGCCTGCCGGTACGCCGATGAGCGACTTGCGATCACCTGCGGGAAGATGACACCCGATGGGCAGTAGCGGCGGGGGATCGGGTGCGACCGGCTTCACGGTCGAGGAGCTGCTGCGCCAACCATCGCTGGCCACCGCCACCTTGCTTGCCGGTCGCGACGGCACGGACCGGCCGATCAGGCGCCTGAACGTGATGACGGTCCCCGAGATCGTCCGCTGGGTGGAGGAGGGCGAGTTCCTGCTCTCGACGGGCTTCCCGCTGGTGGCGCACTCCGATCCGGTCCAGCTGATGAAGGACCTGGCGGGGATGGGCCTGGCCGGGCTCGGGGTGAAGTTCGACAGCTACCTGCCGGCGTTCGCCGACGAGGTCGTGGCGGCGGCCGACGACCTGGCGTTCCCCATCCTGGCGATCCCGCTGCAGACCCGCTTCGACGACGTGCTCAGCGAGGCCTTCGAGACGATCATCGACCGGCAGGCCGCGGAGCTCGGTCGCTCCCAGCGGTTGCACCGCGTGTTCCTCGAGCTGACGTTCTCCGGCGGCGGGACCCAGGCGCTCACCGGTGAGCTGGCAAAGTTGCTGCGTCCCCGGGTGGCGGCGGTGGTCGATCACCAGGGACAGCTGCTCGCGCACAGCGGCGACGTCGAGGCGCTCAAACCGCTCGCCCTGCCCGGCGAGCGCGAGCAGCTCGACCCGGCCGCCCTCGCCGAGGGGCCGGGTGCGATCGAAGGTGGCTACGTCCTGGTCGAGCCGATGCGCGCGGCGTCGGTCGACCACGGGTACGTCGTGGTGGTCGGCGACGGGGAGGATGCCTCGGAGGTCGCGGCCACCGCGACCCGGCAGGCCGCCCTGGTCGGCACCCTCGAGCTGATGCGGGACCAGGCCGTCCGCGCGGTCAGTGGCCGGTTCTCCTCCAACCTGCTCCAGGAGCTGATGACCAGCGACGACCTCTCCGGCGTCTCCGCCCGCGCCGCGGCGGTCGACTGGGTCCTGGACCGAGACGTCACGGTCGTGGTGGCTCGGCCCGACGAGCCGAGCCGAAGTCGCGACCTGGGTCCCGAGCAGGAGCAGCTCCTCGAGCAGCGGACCCTGGAGCACTGGGCGAACGCGTGCCGGCGCATCGACGCGCACGCCGCAACCGGTCTGCTCGGCGCCGAGCTCGTGGTCGTGCTCGCCCACGACGACCTGCGCGACCGGTTGGGCGGCCTGCACGCGGAGATGGTGGCGAGCACCCGGCGCGGCTACAGCCTGGGCGTCAGCCGCTCGCATCCCGGACCGCACGGCGTACGCACGGCGTACGACGAGGCACGCCGCGCCCTCCGGCTCGGGGACCGGGTCGAGACGAGCGGCGATCTCACCTTCTACGACGACCTCGGGCTGCTCCGCCTGCTGGCCCAGATCGACGACGTGGAGCTGGACCTGTTCGTCTCCGACGTGCTCGGACCGGTGCTCGAGCTCGGCGAGGCCGACCGTGCAGCGCTGCTGCAGACCCTGGACTCACTGCTCGCCAACAACTTCAACATCGCCCAGAGCGCGCGCGAGGTGCACTACCACTACAACACCCTGCGGCACCGCCTGGTGAAGCTCGAACGCCTCCTCGGTCCCTTCAGTACCGACGCTCCCACGAGCCGTCGGATCGGTGTCGCCCTGGAGATTCTGCGGATGCGCGGGACCTGGCCGTAAACCCTCCGGCCGGTGGTGGCACCTGCTAATCAGCCGGTCCGCGAATGGGCGCATTTGCCAATGACTGCCCCGAGATCGCGTTCATAGGCTGCTGAGCGTTCAGTGAGGTGGATCACTCCACATCTCTCGGCACCACTGGAGGAGAACGTACGTCGATGAGCGAACTCGGCCAGTACCTCGGGAACGGGCTTGTGCTCGGCGCCATCTACGCACTGATGGCGGCGGGCCTGACCCTGGTCTTCGGCTACATGGGGGTCGTCAACTTCGCCCACGGCGAGTTCTACATGGTCGGCGCCTACCTGGCGTACACGGTCACCTCGATCTGGGGCTGGCCGTTCGCCGTCGGCCTGGTCGTCGCCGCTGGCGGCGCAATCGTGCTCGGCATCCTGATCGACCGGGGACTGCTGCAGCCGCTCCGGAGGTACGAGACGCTCGAAATGCCGATGCTGGCCACGATCGGACTCGCGATCATGCTGCCGAACCTGGCGATCATCATCTGGAACCCGGTGCCCAAGGCGGCCGAGTCGCCCGTCAGCGGGTCGAGTATCGACCTGGGGATCATGCGGCTCACCCCACAGAGCCTGTTCGTGATCGGTGCGTCGCTGCTGTTCCTGCTGGCGTCCCACCTGTTCATCACCCGGACCAAGGTCGGGCTGACCATGCGGGGCACCTTCCAGGACCCCGCCGCGGCCTGGCTGATGGGCATCAACGTCACCCGGATCTACAACATGACCTTCGCGTTCGGGGCGGTCCTCGCGGTCCTCTCCGGCGTGCTCATCTCGACGATCTTCCAGATCACCCCGTCCATGGGTGGCCTGGCCACGGCCAAGTCCTTCGTCGTCGTCATCCTCGGCGGCCTCGGGTCCTTCCCGGGTGCGATCGTGGGCGGCCTCCTGCTGGGGCTGGTTGAGAGCCTCGGCGCGGCGTACGTCAGCGCCGGCTACAAGGACACGTTCGGGCTGCTGGTCCTGATCGCGGTGCTGCTCTTGCGGCCGCAGGGACTCTTCGGAACCAAGCAGGCGGTGCAGGAGTGACTGCTGCACTCTCGTCGCGCTGGGTGAAGCTCGGCCTGGCGGTGATCGGTGCCGGGGCACTGCTGGCCGCCGGCTCGCTGTCCGGGCCCTACCAGGCCCAGATCGCCACCCTGGCCGCGATCTACGTCATCCTCGCCTCCAGCCTCAACCTGCTGCTCGGCTACTCGGGCCTGCTCAGCCTCGGCCACCAGGCGTTCTTCGGCATCGGTGCCTACTGGTCGGCCTGGCTGACCACCACCTGGGAGCTGCCGATGACGGTCGGGCTCGTGGGCGCGGCGGCAGGTGGCTTCGTGGCGGCGTACATCATCGGGCGGATCACGCTCCGGCTGCGCGCCGCGTTCTTCGTGATCGCCACCTTCGCGGTGGGCGAGATCTGCCGCCAGGTCGCCCTCAACTGGGTGGACGTCACCGGAGGCCCGATGGGCTTCTCGGCGATCCCGCCGCTGAAGATCGGCAACTGGGAGTTCCTCGAGCCCACCGAGACGTTCCCGGTGTGCTTCGCGATCGCGGGCATCTGCGTGATCTTCGTGGCCCGCCTGTCCCAGTCCAGCCTCGGCTACAGCCTGCGCGGCATGGCCCGCAACGAGAATCTCGCCAGGGCCGTCGGCATCGACACCGCGCGGCACGCCAACCTCGCCTTCTCGATCGGCGGCGCGATGGCGGCCGTTGCCGGCTCGCTCTACGCGCACACGGTCGGGTTCATCTCGCCGGAGGTCTTCGACTTCACGATCATGATCAACACGCTGCTGATGGTGATCGGCGGCGGGCTCGGCACGGTGGTCGGCCCGGTGATCGGCGCGGTGCTGTTCACCCAGCTGCCCGAGGTGCTGCGGTTCAGCAACGAGTGGCGCCTGGTGATCTACGGCGGCGTGCTCGTGCTGCTCGTTCGGTTCCTGCCCCGCGGCCTCTGGGGCTCGCTGGTCCTGCTGCTGAAGCGGTGGACCACGTCCACGGGGTCCGGAGGCGGCGGCGCCCCACCCGATAGTGAGGCGGTACCGGCCGAACCTCCGGGAGCCCTGACCGGGCCGCGCGTCGATGCGGGAATGAAGCGGACCGCTCCGGCCGTCGAAGGGGGAGCGCCATGACCATGGTGATGCCCGAGTTCATGCCTCGCCACGAAGTCACCGACCCGGCACTCGACGTCGACTCCGTGACCGTGCAGTTCGGCGCGCTGACCGCCGTGGACGACGTCAGCCTGTCGGTCCGACCCGGGAGCATCACGGCCCTGATCGGCCCGAACGGCGCCGGCAAGTCGACGGCGTTCAACGCGATGACCGGCTACGTGCGGCTCCAGTCCGGCAGGGTCCGGATGGGTCCGGTCGACCTGACCCGGATGCGGCCCGACCGGGTCTCCCAGCACGGCGTCGTGCGCTCGTTCCAGAAGCGCTCGGTGTTCCCGGCGATGACCGTGGCCGAGAACCTCCGCGTGGGTCTGCACCGGACCGAGTCCAAGTCCCTGGTCGCCGCGATGCTCGGGCTGCCGTCCCACCAGCGCTCCGTCGCCCGCACCCGCGAACGGGTCGCCGCGATGGCCGAGCTGATCGGCCTGGAGCACGAGCTGGACACCCCGGCGGAGACGCTGGCCTACGGCCGGCAGCGGATGCTCGCAGTGGGGGTCACCCTCTGTGCGCTGCCGCGGTTCCTGCTGCTCGACGAGCCCACGGCCGGGCTGAACAGCTCGGAGTCGGCGGAGATGGCAACACTGCTGCGCGCGGTCAGCGCCCACGGCATCGGGGTCCTGCTGGTCGAGCACGACATGAAGTTCCTGCTTGCCCTGTCCGACCGGGTCGTGGTGCTGAACGCCGGCAAGAAGATCGCCGAGGGCACCCCGGCGGAGATCCAGGAGGACGAGTCGGTGCGGACGGCGTACCTCGGGGAGAGGCACCAGGCATGCTGAAGGTGACGGACCTGGAGTCCGGCTACGGCAAGGTGCCGGCGCTGCACGGGGTCGACGTCGAGGTGGACCGCGGCGAGCTGGTGGCCATCATCGGCAGCAACGGCTCCGGGAAGTCCACGCTGCTGCGCACCGTGTCCGGCCTGAACAAGGTGATGTCCGGGTCGATCGAGTTCGACGGCGAAGAGATCACCAACGGCCGCCCCGACAAGATCGTCCGCCGCGGCCTGGTCCACTGCCCCGAGGGGCGGCACGTGTTCCCGCAGCTCTCGGCGTACGAGAACCTCCGCCTCGGGGCCCACACCGGGAGCGAGTTCGACGCGCGGCTCGACGAGGTCTACACGCTCTTCCCGCGCATCAAGGAGCGGTCGAAGCAGTTCGCCGGCAGCATGTCCGGCGGTGAGCAGCAGATGCTCGCCATCGGCCGCAGCCTGATGTCCGATCCCACCCTGGTGATGCTCGACGAGCCGTCCCTCGGGCTCGCCCCCATCGTGGTCGAGCAGGTGCTCGCCACCGCCGCCACCATCCGCGACAGCGGTCGCACGGTGCTGCTGGTGGAGCAGAACGCCGAGCTCGCCCTCGAGGTCGCCGACCGCGCCTACGTGCTCGAGCGAGGACACATCCTCGCCCACGGCCCGGCAGCGGAGATCGCCCAGAGTCCCAGCGTCCAGAAGGCCTACCTGGCCGGTTAGTTCACACCCGAAGAAGGCGGTAACTCATGAAGCGGACAGTCCTGCTCCCTGCCGCGCTCGCCGTTGCGCTCGTGGCAACGGCCTGTGCGGAGTCACCCGGCAGCGATTCCGACGAGATCGTGATCGCGGTGGCTCAACCGCTCAGCGGGCCGGTCTCGGCCCAGGGCAACGCGGTGGCAGAAGGGGCGAAGATCGCCGCAGAGGAGATCAACGACGCGGGTGGCGTCGACGGCAAGGACATCAAGCTCGTCATCGAGGACGACGCCAACGACCCCGCCACCTGCGTCAGTGTCGCCCAGCGGTTCGCCACCAAGGTGCAGCCGGCCGCGGTGATGGGCGGCTGGGGGTCGTCCTGCACGCTGGCGATGCAGCCGGTCCTGGAGCGGGCCAAGGTGCCGCTCCTCGTCGAGACCTCGAGCTCGGACCTGGTGACCAGCACCGAGGACGAGGGTCAGGGGAGCGACTACACGTTCCGCATCTCGCCGACCTCCTCGATGGAGGCGACCGCGCTCAAGCCGGTCCTCGAGGAGCTGGGCAGCGAGAAGATCTTCACGCTGTCGGTCAACAACGACTTCGGGCTCGGCGCGGCGGAGCACTACGGCGACCTGTTCAGCGAGATGGGCGCCGACGTGGTCGGCGGGGCGAAGTTCGAGCAGGAGGAGCAGAGCTTCTCCACCTACGTCACCCAGGCCATCGCCTCGGGCGCCGACACCTGGGTGGTCACCACCGACGCCGGGCAGATCGCGCTGCTGATGAAGGAGGCCAAGGGCCAGGGGGCCGAGGCCAACATCATCACGACAGGTGGCTCCAACAGCCCGATCCAGGTCAACCAGCTGGCCGGCGAGGAGGCGACCGACGGGACCTACGCCACCATGTTCTTCCCGGTCTGGGACCCCAGCATCGCCGCCGATCCCAAGGGTGCGCAGAGCTTCCTCGACACCTGGGAGAAGGAAGGCCTGGACCTGGGTGAGGCGACCGAGGGCGTCCGCGGCTACACCGGCATCAAGGTGCTCGCCGCCGCGCTCGAGGAGGTCGACGACCCGAGCGACAACGAGGAGGTCCGCGACGCGCTGGCCGAGGTCGAGACCCCGGGCGCCATCTACGGCGACATCTCGTTCGGCGACTGGAACGAGCTGAACCAGCAGAACATGCCGCCGGTCTACCTGGTCGAGACGAACAACGGCGAGCTCAACCTGGTCGGGACGGGCGAACCGCCGTACTGACCCGGCGCCACAGCGTTCGGCCCCGGACCGAAAGGTCCGGGGCCGGTTCGCGTTGGGCGTCAGGCGCTCGGCGTGCCCTCGGTGTTGAGCAGGAGCACAGTGCTGCCGTGGTGCAGCCCGAGGTCGGTGCGGGCGCCGGGGTCGCCGGCCAGGATCCGCGCGGCCGCCAGGGACGCCGCTCCGCACGGGCCGGAGTCGACGCCGTGACCGCGCAGCGACTCCGCTGCGACCGCGGCCTCGGCGTCGGTGACGACGGCGCCGCCGACCAGGTCGGAGTGCAGGTCGGGCCAGGCCAGCGTGGACGGCGTGCCGCAGTTGAGGCCGGCCATCGAGGTCTCTCCGGTGTCGACGGAGCGCAGCTCGCCGGCGGACAGGCTGGTCGCGATGCAGGGCGCGACGTCGGGCTCCACGGTCACTGCCCGCCACCCGGGCTCGCGCCGGCAGTGGAGCACCGCGGCGTGCGCGAGCGAGCCCACCCCTGCCGGCACCACCACGGTGACCTCGGCGTCGGCGGTGATCCCGGCCTCGGCCATCTGGGTCGTCGCCTCGGTGAACAGCGTCGCGTAGCCGTCGACGATCCAGCGCGGGGTGACCTCGTAGCCCGGCCACGAGGTGTCCTGGACCAGGATCCGATCCTCCGTGCCCTCGGAGAGCTGCGCCGCCGCCCGCACGGTGTCGTCGTACGGCATGTCGAGGACGCGGACGTCGGCACCCTCGCCGCGGATCCGCTCCACCGCCGCATCCGGTACGACGGAGGGGACCAGCACGATGGCCGGGAGCTCGAGGTAGCGGGCCATCCTGGCCACCGCCCGGCCGTGGTTGCCGTCGGTCGCCGTGACCAGCGTCGTTGCCGGCAGCCCGGCGGCCGCCTTCCGCAGCGCTTCCAGGGATGGCTCTACCGGCGTCCCGGCGCGCTCGGCCAGGCATCGGTACGCCGCCCAGGAGGCGCCCAGCATCTTGAAGGCGGGCAGTCCCAAACGCGACGACTCGTCCTTGACCAGCAGGGTGCCGATGCCGAGGCGTTCGGCGAGATCCGGCAGGTCGACCAGCGGGGTCGCGGCGTAGTCGGGCAGGGTCCGGTGGAAGTCGATCGGCTCTGGCCCGCTGGAGGCCGACGGTCGCGGTCCGGGGGAGCGCCGGGGGTTCGAGGTCCAGCGCGCGGGCACGGGACGTGCAGGAGCGGCAGTGGTCATCCCTCGACCCTAGGACGAACGGGGGTGCCGGGATAAGCACGAGTCGATGCCATGAACCCGGCAGGATTGGTGCCGAGTTCTCGGCCCCGCGCGCCTACAGTGGGCGGGTGTTGGAGATGCGCCGGGTGCGGCTGCTCGTGGAGCTGGAGCGCCGAGGAAGCCTGTCGGCGGTCGCGGACGCGCTGCACCTGAGCCCGTCCGGCATCTCGGCTCAGATCTCCCGCCTCGAGCGGGAGGTCGGCGCCGACCTGGTGGTCCGCGTGGGCCGGGGGCTGCGGCTGACCGACGCCGGGGTGCGGCTGGCCGACCGGGGGCGCCAGATCCTGGCGTCGATGGAGGCGGCCGAGTCGGACCTGCGCGCCCTCTCCGGGGAGGTCACCGGCACGGTCCGACTCGGCGCCTTCCAGTCAGCGGCGCTGCTGCTGGTGCCACCTGCATTGGCGGTGGTCGCCGCGCATCCCCTGCTGCGGGTCGAGCTGGTCCAGGCGGAGCCCGAGGCCGCCGTCCCCGCACTGCTGGCTGGGGACCTGGACCTCGTGCTCGCCGAGGAGTACGCCGACGTACGCCCGTGGCTGCCGGACGACGTGCACCGGGAGGTGCTCGGCCCGGACCCGCTCGACGTAGCGGTCACCGACGAGCTCCTCGGGGGCCGCGCGCTGGCCGCTGCCGGAGCCCAGCTGCCCTGGGTGCTCGAGCTGCCGGGTTCCGCCGCTCGCGAGTGGGCCGAGCTGACCTGCCGCCGGCTCGGCTTCGAGCCCGACGTCCGTTTCCAGAGCGACGACCTGCTGGTCCACCTGGCGTTGATCCGCGACGGCCGGGCTGCCGGGATGCTGCCCGCCATGCTGCTCGCCGGCGAGGACGCAGGCCTGCGCCGGATGGCGACCGGCAGCTCCCGGCTGCTGCTGACCCTGGTCCGGGAGGGCACCGAGAGCCGCCCGGCGATCCGGCGGGTGCGCGAGGCGCTGGTACAGGCGTTCCGCACCGTCGATCCGGCAGTTCCGCTGCCGGGTCGGGCGCAGTGACTCGTGCTGTTCCCACGTCCGGGGAAGCGCGATACTCGCACCAGGCGCCGGCCCGCGGGCCGCGCCGACCACGACGACGACGGGAGCACTCATGCCGCAGGTAGCGCTGACGACCGACATCGGTGAGGGGTACGGCCACTGGCAGCTCTCCGACGACGAGGCGCTGCTCGACGTGGTTACTGCCGCGAACATCGCCTGCGGTTTCCACGCCGGTGACCCCGGGATCATGCGCCACACCTGCGCGGTGTCGGTCAAGAACGGGATCTCGATCGGGGCCCAGGTCAGCTACCGCGACCTGCACGGCTTCGGCCGCCGCTTCATCGCCTACGAGCGACAGGAGCTCACCGACGACCTGCTCTACCAGATGGGGGCGCTCGAGGTGTTCGCGAAGCTGGCGGGCGGGCGGATCGACTTCTTCCGGGCGCACGGCGCCCTCTACAACGCCTCGGCCAAGGTGACCGAGCACGCCCAGGCGATCGTCGACGCGGTGACCGAGTACGACGCCTCGATGCCGCTGCTCTGCCAGGTCGGCACCGAGACCTGGCGGCTGGGCGAGGCCGCAGGGCTTCGGGTGGTTGCCGAGGCGTTCGTCGACCGCGCCTACACACCCGAGGGCCTGCTGGTGCCGCGGACCGAGCCCAACGCGATGCTGACCGACCCCGCGGCCGCGGCGGCCCGGGCCGTCGAGATGGTGACGCAGGGGGAGATCGAGGCGATCGACGGCAGCCGGATCCCGATCCGCGCCGAGGCCATCCTGGTGCACTGCGACACCGCCGGATCGGTTGACATCGCCCGCGCCACCCGGGGCGCTCTCGAGGACGCGGGCGTCGAGCTCGTGCCCGTGCGCTGACGCCGTATGCAGACACGTCGCTGCGGCGACACCGGCCTCCTCGTCGAGCTGGACGACAACACCGAGGTGCACGCGCTGGCCGGCGCCTTGCGGGCTGCAGCGATCCCCGGGGTGGTCGAGCTCGTGCCCGCACTCGAGACGTTGCTGGTGGTCTATGACCCGGGACGCACCGACGCGGACGGCGTCGCGGCCCGGGTCCGCGAGCTGCCACGCACGGCCTCCGCGCTCGGCGACGACAGCGAGGTCGAGATCCCGGTGCGGTACGACGGGGAGGACCTGGCGTTCGTCGCCCGGCACACCGGGCTCGCCGAGCGTGAGGTCGTCGCGGCGCACACGGGGTCGCCGTGGCGGGTGGCGTTCTGCGGCTTCGCCCCCGGGTTCTCCTACCTCGTCGGCGGCGACCCACGGCTGGAGGTGCCTCGTCGCGACGAGTCTCGCCTGGCGGTGCCGCCCGGAGCGGTAGCCATCGCGGGTCGATTCGCCTCGGTCTACCCCCGGAGTTCCCCCGGTGGCTGGCAGCTGCTCGGGCACACCGAGCTGGGTCTGTGGGACCCGGATGCCGAGCCGCCGGCGCTGCTCGTTCCCGGGCGCCGGGTCCGGTTCGTCGAGGTGCGCCGGTGACGACGCTGACCGTCGTCGACCCCGGCCCGCTGGCGCTGGTCCAGGACCGCGGCCGGACCGGGTACGCCGACCTGGGCGTGGGTCGCTCCGGCGCGGCCGACCTGCCCGCCTTGGAGCTCGCCAACCGGCTGGTCGGCAACGCCCCGGATGCCGCCGTCGTCGAGGTGACCCTCGGTGGACTGACGCTGCGGGCAAATGCTGCCGTTTGGATCGCGGTGACCGGGGCCCCGGTCCCGGTGCGGGTCGGCGGGCGGGCGAGGTGGTCCGGGGAGCCGGTGCCGGTCGCGGCCGGCGAGTGCGTCGAGCTCGGCCGTCCCGACCGAGGCCTGCGCAGCTACGTCGCCGTGCGCGGTGGCATAGAGGTGGCCGCGGTTCTCGGGTCCCGGTCGACCGACCTGCTCTCCGGCCTGGGGCCGGCGCCGCTGACGGTCGGCTCGACGCTCCCGGTCGGTACGCCGCCCGCGTGCTGGCGGCCCGTCGACAGCTGCGCCGGGCGCACCGCCGCCCGGCCGTCGACGACGACCTCTATCTGCCGCTCGTGCTCGGCCCACGCGACGACTGGTTCGAGCCGGAGGCCCGCCGCCTACTGCTGGGCTCGCGCTTCGAGGTGACACCGGACTCCGACCGGGTCGGCCTGCGGATCGCCGGGCCGGCCCTCCCGCGCCGGGTCGCCCGCGAGCTGACGAGCGAGGGCGTCGTACGCGGCTCCGTGCAGGTCCCGCCCGGCGGCCGGCCGACGATCTTCGGGCCCGACCACCCGGTCACCGGCGGCTATCCGGTGATCGCGGTAGTCCCGTCCTGCGCGGTGCATCTGACCGCTCAGCTGCGCCCCGGCCAGGGCATTCGGTTTCACCAGTACGCAAGTGACAACCGAGTCGTCCACTGATGTCGGCTTTTGCCGTGTCTACGGTCACGCCCACGCTTTTACTCTCGTGCTGACGGCGGCGCCTCGCCGGTCCGGAAGCACCGAGGAAGGGCACTCATGGCAGTCACGTTCGGCTTGGCGATCGAGAACTTCACCTCGGCCGAGAAGGCCCCGAACATGGCCGACCTGGTGCAGTACGCCACCCGCGCCGAGGAGCTGGACTTCAACTCGCTGTGGGCCTGGGACCACCTGTTCCTCGGCAGTCGGCAACCCTTCCCCCAGCTCGAGGCGCTGACGACGCTCGCCGTTCTCGCCGCGCAGACCCGGACGATCACGCTCGGCACCGGGATCCTGGTGCTGCCGATCCGCGACCCGGCGCTGCTCGCGAAGACCGCGGCCACGATCCAGGACGTCTCGGGCGGCCGGCTCCGCCTCGGGGTCGCCGCCGGCTGGTACGAGCGCGAGTTCGACGCCACCGGCACGCCGTTCAGGTCCCGCGGCGGGGTCTTCGAGCGGAACCTCGAGATCTGCATGCGGCTCTGGACCGAGGACGAGGTCACCGGCGAGTGGGGCGACCTGTCGTTCCGCCGGGTGCGGATGCTGCCGCAGCCCCAGCCGCGGCCGCAGGTCCTGATCGGCGGGTACGTCGACCGGGTGCTGCGCCGGGTCGCCACGCTCAGCGACGGCTGGCTCACCTACTTCTACACGGCGGACGCGTTCGCGGAGTCCTGGGCCAAGATCATCGGGTACGCCGAGGAGGCCGGCCGTGACCCCGCGACGCTGCGCAACGTCGCCCAGCTGCCGCTGTGCATCGACTCGTCGTACGAGAAGGCGCAGGCGCGCACCGGGCCGTGGCTCGGCGCCTACTTCGACACCCCGGCGTGGAGCGACGCGACCCCGGACAGCGCGATCGTCGGCACCCCCGAGCAGTGCGCCGAGCAGCTGGCCCGCCACATCGACGCCGGCGTGCAGGAGATCTGCCTGATCCCGCACGGCTACGAGCAGGAGCAGGTCGAGCGGTTCGCGGCCGAGGTGCGGCCGCTGCTGGCCGACGCCGACATGCTCGCCGGGGCGCGCCGGTGACGACGGCGACCCTCTCCTTCCCGGGCGCCGACACGGTCGCGGCCCGGCTCGAGCTGGAGGCGCGGCGCCGGCCGCGCGAGCCCAAGACGATGACCGCCGAGGAGGCGATCGCCGGCTTCGTGCGCGACGGGGACGTGATCGCCGTCGGCGGCACCAACCACGCGCGCACGCCGATGGCGCTGCTCGTCGAGATCCTGCGGCAGCGCCGCACCGAGCTCGCGATGTCGCGGCCGCTGACCTGCTTCGAGGCCGAGCTCTTCATCGCCACCGGCATGGCCGACCGGGTCCTCACCAGCTGGGTCGGCATCGGCCACGGCTGGGGCCTCGCCCAGGTGCTGCGTGAGTACGTCGAGAGCGGCCGGGTCGACTACCAGGAGTGGAGCCACCTCGGGCTCGGCCTGCGCTACCGGGCCGGTGCGATGGGGGTGCCCTTCCTGCCGACGTACAGCATGCTCGGGTCCGATCTCGGCCGCCGGCTGCGGCTGGTGCAGGCGACCTGCCCCTACACGGGCCAGGAGCTGACCGCCGTACCCAGCCTGAATCCGGACGTCGCGCTCATCCATGTCCAGCGCGCCGACGCCTACGGCAACGCGCAGATCGACGGCTACGAGCTGATGGACGGCGACGTCGCCCGGGCGTCCCGCCGCCTGGTGATCTCCACCGAGGCGCTGGTGGACACCGAGACCCTGCGGCGCGACCCGGCACGGACCGTGATCCCTGGGTTCCTGGTCGACGCCGTGGTGGTCCAGCCGATGGGTGCCTATCCCCACGAGTGCTACGGCCACTACCTCGCCGACGAGGAGGCGTTCACCGCGTACATGGAGCGGGTCCGCGCCCACGGCTCCGAAGGAGCACGCGAGTACGCCGCGGAGCTGGTCGCCCACCCGAACCACGACGCGTTCCTGGCATCGGTGGCGCCGGAGCGGCTCGCGGCGCTGCGGCGCGACGCGGAGGGGATGATGCCGCAGTGAGCACGATCTCGACCCTCACCGAGGTGCGCCCCGACGAGGTGATGACCATCGCCGCCAGCCGGCTGCTCGAGGACGGCAAGGTGATGTTCGCCGGCATCGGGCAACCACTGGTCGCGGCGGCCCTCGCGCGACGGCGGCAGGCGCCGAACCTCACCGTCGTCCTCGAGGGCGGCATGGTCGGCATCCACCTGCTGCCCGGCGAGCTCCCCGCGTCGACCAACGAGATGCGCGCGGCGGTCGGTGCCGAGATGCTGACCAGCGCCACCGACATCTTCCTGCTCGCCCAGCGGGGGTGCTTCGACTACGGCTTCCTCGGCGTGGCCCAGGTCGACATGTACGGCAACGTCAACACCAGCCTGATCGGCGACCCGGACCGGCCCAAGGTCCGCCTGCCGGGGCCCGGTGGCGCCAACGACATCATTTCGATGTGCAATGAGACGGTGATCGTCACCAACCACGAGCCGCGCCGCTTCGTCGAGCGGGTCGACTGGATCACCAGCCCGGGCCACCTCACCGGCGGCGACAGCCGCCAGCGGGCCGGGCTCCTGCACGGCGGACCGTCGTGGGTCGTGACCGACCTGGGCCTGCTCGACTTCGAGGAGGAGTCGCGCCGGATGCGGCTTCGCGCCCTGCAGCCCGGCGTCGACGTGGAGCAGGTCCAGAAGGCCACCGGCTTCGAGCTGGTGATCGCCGACGAGATCACGACCCTCGACCCGGTGACCGACGACGAGGTACGCCTGCTGCGCCAGCTGAACGGGGAGTCCGATGAGTGAGGCCGTCGCATCCGTCGAGCCGACGTCGTTCGAGTACCAGCGTGCCGACTCGTGGGCAGAGGCCGTCGAGCTGCTCGGCATCTGGGGCGAGGAGGCGAAGGTCATCGCGGGCGGGCAGAGCCTGGTGCCGATGATGAACCTGCGGCTCACCCGGCCGTCCGCCCTGATCGACCTCGGCGACATCGGTGACGACGGCGGCCCTCGCCTGGAGACAGGTGCCGACGGCGAGCCGGTGGTCGTGGTGCCGGCCCTGACCCGGCACGCGACGGTGCTCACCTCGGACCTGGTCGCCGAGCACCTCCCGATGCTCAGGGAGGCCGTCTCGTTGGTCGGCAACGTGCGGGTGCGCAACCAGGGCACGTTCGGCGGCAGCATCGCGCACGCCGACCCGACCGCCGAGATCCCGCTGGTGACCATGGTGCTCGGCGGCGAGGTGGTGCTGCTCGGGCCGGACGGCGAGCGCACCGTGCCCGCCGACGACTTCTTCCGCACCTACCTGACCACCGCCGCCGGACCTTGCGAGGTGGTGACCGCGGTGCGGCTGCCGAGCACGGCCGGACGTCCCTGGGCGTTCGCCGAGGAGGTACGCCGCTTCTCCGACTTCGCGACCGTGGCGGTCGCCGTACAGGTTCGGCCCCCGGCACTGCTTGCGGGTCGGCCTCGGCGGCGTCGCGGACCGGCCGGTGCTGGTCGCCGACGACATCCTCGATCCGCTCCGCAACCCGGAGCCGGACATCATCGCCGCGGTTGCCGACACGATCGCCGACGGCCTCGACCCCGAGGACGACGTCCACGCGACGGGGGCGCACCGCCGCCGCCTGGTCCGGGTGCACGTCCGCCGGGCCCTCGAGCAGGTACTGACCCCTGGAGCAGCCCGATGATGCGCACCCAGATCCGACTGACCGTCAACGGCGTCGAGCACGAGCTGTGGATCCGCAACGACCGAACCCTGCTCGACGCCCTCCACGACGACCTGGGCCGCCCCGACGTCCGGTACGGCTGCAACGAAGGCGTCTGCGGCACCTGCACGGTGCTGGTCGACGGCCGGCCGGTCAGCGCCTGTCTGACGTACGCCGTACAGGCCGAGGACCGTGAGATCACCACCCTGCACGGCTTCGCCGACCCGACCGAGGAGCTGCATCCGCTGCAGCGCTGCTTCCTCGAGCGGGGCGCCTCGCAGTGCGGCTTCTGCACTCCCGGCATGATGCTCACCGCCGCCGCGCTGGCCGAGCGCTCGCCCGACGCGGACCGCGACGACATCCGCTACGAGCTGGTCGGCAACCTGTGCCGCTGCACCGGTTACACCGCGATCGTCGACGCGGTCGAGTCCTGGGTGCGCGACGGCGCACCCGACACCTCGGCCGAGACCGACCAGCTGCGGGACCCCGCATGACCGAGCCGACCACCCGCCGCCCCGGCAAGGGCAAGCGCGTCAAGACCGACCGCCGCGAGGAGTTCAACGTCGTCGGCACGTCGCCGGGTCACCACGACTTCGTCGACAAGGTGCGCGGCACGCTGCTGTACGCCGCCGACTGGAAGCTCCCGGGCATGGTGTTCGGCAAGGTCGTCCGCTCCGAGGTCGCCGCCGGCCGGATCATCGAGATCGACGTCGAGGAGGCCAAGCGCCTCGACGGCGTGGTCGCCGTGCTGACCGCCGCGGACGTGCCGCACAACGCGGTCGTCGAGCACGCGAGCGGTGGCCTCGGCGAGGTGACGGTCGAGCAGCCGGTGCTGGCCGCCGACCGGGTGCGGTACGTCGGCGAGCCGATCGCCGTGGTCGCCGCCGTCGACCAGGAGACCGCCGACGAGGCCGCCGACCTGATCCGGGTCGAGTACGAGCACCTGGACGGGGTCTACTCGCCGGAAGAGGCGCTGGCCGACGGCGCTCCGCTGGTCCACGACGCCGGCAACGTCCTGGTCAACTGGCAGCTCCAGCGCGGGGATCTCGACGAGGCGTTCGCCAACGCGGACGTGGTCGTCGAGGACGTCTACCGCACCCAGCACGTCGAGCACGCCTACCTCGAGACCGAGGCCGGGGTGTCCTGGATCGAGAACGACGTGGTCACCCTCCGCGTCTCGACCCAGGTGATCGAGCACGCCACCGAGATCGCCAAGATCCTGGGGCTGCCCGACAGCAGGGTGCGGGTCATCGCGTCGTACATGGGTGGTGGTTTCGGCGGCAAGGAGGACATGACCGTCGAGCCCTACCTCGCCTTGCTGACCTGGCACACCCGCCGGCCGGTGCGCATGGTGTGGACCCGCCAGGAGTCGATCCTGGCCAGCACGAAGCGGCACCCGTTCACGATGCACTACCGGACCGGCGCCGACAGCGACGGCCGAATCGTCGCGATGGACGTCGACATCGTCGGCGACGCCGGTGCCTACCCGTGCCTCAGTGCTCGGGTGCTGTTCGCCGGAGCGGCGCTGTCGACCGGTCCCTACAAGGTGCCGGTGCTCCGGGCCAGGTCCCGCGCTGTGTTCACCAACAACGTGCCCACCAGCGCGTTCCGCGGCTTCGGTGCGATGCAGGTGGTGCTCGGCTACGAGTCCCAGCTCGATGCGCTCGCGGACGCGGTCGGAGTGAGCCGCGAGCAGATCCGGGACCTCAACTACGTAGAGAAGGGCGACGTCGTCGCGTCCGGCGAGCCGATCACCACGGCGGTCGCCGTGACGGAGACCCGAGAGCGGGCGCTGGCCCGGCTGGGTGAGGCGTCCCCGCCGTCGGGTCCGGGCAAGGCGGTCGGCCAGGGGTTCGCGAACAGCATGCAGCCCTACGGCCGGACGATCTGGTTCCGCGACCACGCCGCTGCGTGGGTCACCCTCCAGTCCGACGGCACGCTGCTGATCCGCAGCGGGGTCACCGACCTCGGTGCCGGCCAGGCGGCCAGCCTGTGCCAGATCGCCTCCGAGGTGCTGGGGGTCGGCCTCGACGACATCAGCGTCTACATCGGCGACACCGCGCTCAACCCGCCCGCGGGTGGCACCTTCGCCACCCGCCAGCTCTACATGTCGGGCAACGCCATCCTGCGGGCCAGCCATGCGCTCCGCGACCAGCTCGCGCCGGTGGCGGCGACGCTGCTGGACGCCGAGCCCGACGAGCTGCACTGGAAGGGCGGCAAGGTCGCGAGCTCCTCGGACGGCTCGGTCACCCTCGCCGATGTCGCCCGCGCCTGTCAGGACGCCGGCGTGGACACGTCGGTGCTGCACACGTGGCGCGCACCCGCGGGTCGCTTCGACCCCGAGGTCGGTCAGGGCGGCACGTTCCCCGACTACACCTTCGGCACCCATGCCGCGGAGGTGGAGGTCGACCTGGAGACCGGCGTGGTCCGGCTGACGAAGTACGCCGCCTGCCACGACGTCGGCCGGGCGATCAACCCGGTGCGGGTCAACGGGCAGATCCAGGGCGGGGCCGCCCAGGGCATCGGCTACGCGCTCAGCGAGGACTGCCCGAGCATCGACGGCAACCCCGTGTCGACCCTGTTCGCGAACTACCTGATCCCGTCCACGATGGACATCCCCGACCTGTGGGTCGACATCGTCGAGAGCGGAGAGGGCCGCGGCCCGCTCGGCGCCCGGGGCATCGGCGAGCCGCCGATCGGCCCGCCGGCCGCCACTATCGCCAGCGCCGTGGAAGCGGCCATCGGACGCCGCCCGACCCAGCTGCCCATCACCCCGGAGCGGGTCCTGGCGCTGCTGGCCGAAGCACCCGTCAACGAGGAGGACCGATGAAGCTGCACCACAGCACCCGGGTGGAGGCCAGGCCCGACGAGGTCTGGGAGTTCCTCCAGGAC
Organism: uncultured Actinomycetota bacterium; assembly: GCA_963779635.1. Taxonomy (GTDB): domain Bacteria; phylum Actinomycetota; class Actinomycetes; order Propionibacteriales; family Nocardioidaceae; genus Nocardioides. Next base: position 186,958 of record CAVZZC010000005.1, read on the forward strand.
ACGCGCTCGGTGGTCGCCTGCCTGCCCGGAGCGGAGCTCACCGACGAGCTCGGTGACGACAAGTATGCCGGCGTCCTGCTCGTCGGGATCGGCCCGCTGCGCCTCAACTACAACGGCCAGGTCGACGTGACCCGCCGGGATCCCGGCGCCCGCACCCTCGAGCTCGCCGCATCCGGTCGCGACCGCCGCGGCAGTGGCTCGGTGCGCGCCGACGTGCGGGTGGAGGTCACCGAGGACGGCGACGCCAGCCGCCTCGAGGCGACCACGGACCTGAACCTCACCGGGCGGATCGCCGCCCTCGGCCGCGGCGTCCAGGACGTCTCGCAGCAGATGTTCCAGGACTTCGCGGGCCAGCTCGCCGTGCGAGTGGCCGCGCCGGAGCCGGTGGCCGAGCCGGTCGGCCGGTCGGCGGGCACCGCCGGCGGCGGGTCCGCCCCGACCGCCACGCTCGGTGGTCAGCGCACGGCGACAGCGCCCCCCGCCGCGCCGGCGGCCGCGAACGAGATCAAGCTGACCCGGCTCATCGTCGGGGTGACCCGGCAGCGGCTGGCCGACCTCTTCCAGCGGTGGAGCGAGCGGCTCCGTCCCTGACCGGTCAGGCCGTGAGGCGCAGCGGCAGTCCGTTCTTCTCGAGCATCCGCTCGACCCTCTCGCGCTCCAGGTCGTGCTCGGGGCCGGCCGGCAGTACGCCGAGCCGCTGGTCCAGTTCGAGGGTGCGGCAGGCCGAGACGAGTACGTCGTCGTACGCCTCGAGCCAGCCGCGCATCCGCGCGACCGGGATGCCGGAGGGGGCGCGCCGGATCTGGGCGCGAATCCTCCGGGCGTCGGCGGCCAGCAGCTCGATCGGCGGGCCGCTCGGACGCGGCGGCGCGGGAGCGACCAGGTGCAGCGCCCGGCCGAGGCGCCGCATGCGGGCCCGATAGGCGTCCCAGTCGGGCAGCACCCACAGCACCGTGAGTATCGCCACGATGACGCCCACCTTGATCAGCAGGTCCGCGTCCATGAGTCGATGATCGGTTGCCGCCCGGGCCGGCACAAGACCTCGGCGACCGGGAGCGACAATGGCGGCGTGTCCGAACCCGCCCGACCGCACCGCAAGGTCACCGACGACGGGCGACGGTTGCGCGAGGTGCTCACCTACAGCCGCCGGGGCGCCCGGTTCACCCCGCGCCAGGCCGCCGCGTGGGAGGCGCACCACCAGGACTGGGCGATCCCGGACGAGGCCCTCGACGACCCGGAGCTCGCCTGGACGTCGTGGTTCGGACGTAACGCGCCGCTGATCGTCGAGATCGGGTCGGGCGTCGGTGAGGCCACCGCGGCACTCGCTGCTGCCCGCCCCGACCACAACGTGCTCGGCTTCGAGGTATGGCGTCCGGGCGCCGCCGACACGTTCGCGAGGGTCGCCGAGGCCGGCGCCGACAACGTGCGGATCTGCGGGGTCGACGCGGTCTGGTCGATGGAGCACCGCATCGCGCCCGGCTCGGTGCGTGAGCTGTGGACGTTCTTCCCCGACCCGTGGCACAAGAAGAAGCACCACAAGCGCCGGCTGGTCGCGCCCCGGTTCGCGGCGCTCGCAGCCAGCCGGCTGGAGCCCGGCGGGGTGTGGCGGCTGGCCACCGACTGGGCCGACTACGCGCACCAGATGGTCGCGGTGCTGGACGCCGAGGAGTCACTTACCGGCGGCGTCGTGGAACGCTGGGACGAGCGGCCCATCACGAGGTTCGAGCGCAAGGGCGTCGCAGCCGGTCGCTCGATCACCGAGCTCTGCTATCGACGCGCCGACTGAGCCAGAGCGGCCGTCACCAGCTCACGCAACGTGCGGAGCTGGCGGCGCATGTGGCTGGGATCGCCCAGGGCACGGGCGAGGAGGAAGGCGCCCTCGAACGTGACGAAGACGTGGTCGGACAGCGCGTCGACGTCGGCGCCATCCGGCATCGCCTCCCGCAGCAGGGCGGCGTACCCCTCGCGCCACGCGACCGCGGCCTTGCCGATCGGGTCCGATGCGCCGGTGGAGACGAGCTGCAGCTCGGTGAGCACCGAGCTGTAGAGGCAGCCGGACTGCTCGAGCATCAGCTCGTCGGCCAGGCCCTCGAAGTAGGCCAGGAACGCGATCGCTCGCTCCGCGGGGTCGTCGCTCGCCTCGTGCGCCGCGTCCAGCCCGGCCTGCAGATGCGCCAGGTCTGACTCCACGTAGCGGTCGACCAGCGCGTCGGCCAGCGCGCGCTTGGACTCGAAGTGGTGGAAGAAGGCCCCCTTGGAGCTGCCCGAATCGGCGATCACCTGCTCCACGGACGTGGCGGAGTAGCCGTTGTCGATGACGAGCTTCTGGGCCGCCGCCAGGATCCGATCCCGGGTCGCTGTCCCATCTTTTGGCATGAACCAGTTGTAACAGACTGTTCGGTCTGGTACAAAACAGACCAAACAGTCTGGTACGAGGGAGAATCTGCATGTCCACCACCACCGACGCCCAGCCGTTAGTCACCGACGGCGGGCTCGAGACCGACCTGATCTACCACCACGGCTTCGACCTGCCGGAGTTCGCCGCGTTTCCTCTGGTCGAGAGTGAGTCCGGCCGCGCTGCGCTCCGGAACTACTACGCCGGGTACGCCGCCACCGCGCGCTCGGCGGCCACCGGTCTCTTGCTCGAGACGCCGACCTGGCGGGCCAACCCCGACTGGGGCAAGCTGCTCGGCTACGACGCCGACGGCCTCGACCGGGCCAACCGGGCCTCGGTGGAGCTCGTGCGAGAGTTCGCTGCCGAGTGGACCGACCTGCCGCGGGTGCTGGTCAGTGGGCAGATCGGGCCGCGCGGTGACGGCTACAAGCCGGGCGCCCACGTCGACCCCGACGAGGCGGCCGACTACCACCGTCCCCAGCTGGCCTCGTTCGTCGCGGCCGGGGCGGACCAGGCGACGGTGCTGACGCTGACCGACGTCGGGGAGGCGATCGGCGTCGCCCGGGCCGCCGCGGACGTCGGGCTGCCGCTCGGACTCGGCTTCACCGTCGAGACCGACGGTCGGCTGCCGCGGGGCGAGACGCTCGCCGAGGTCATCTCGAGGGTCGACGCCGACACCCCGCCGGCGTACTTCGTCATCAACTGCGCGCACCCGACCCACGTCCAGAGGGGCGTGGACGAGGGTCCCTGGCGCGACCGGGTCCACGGGCTGCGGGTGAACGCGTCGACGATGAGCCACGAGGAGCTCGACAACTCCGAGGAGCTGGACGACGGCGACCCGGCGCAGCTGGCCGCCGACACGGCCACCCTGCGTGCGGCGCTGCCGGCCGTGCGCATCGTCGGTGGATGCTGTGGCACGGACGCCAGGCACGTGGCTGCGATGTGGGCCTGACCGCTCCTACGCTTGGCCGGTGACCGCCACCGTCGAGGGCCCGCAGCGCACTCGGCGGCTGCACCGCGCCTGGTTCGTCGCGGCGATCACCATGGGGGCGCTGGTCGCGGCGGCCGGGTTCCGGTCCTCGACCGGCGCGCTGCTGGAGCCGCTCGAGGAGGACTTCGGCTGGTCGCGCGCCACGACCAGCGGCGCGGTCAGCCTCAACCTGGTCCTCTACGGCCTGACGGCGCCGTTCGCGGCCGCGCTGATGGAGCGCTTCGGCATCCGCCGGGTGGTCGTGGCCTCGCTGACGCTGGTGGCCATCGGCTCCGGCCTGACGTTGGTGATGACCGAGGCCTGGCAGCTCTGGCTGCTCTGGGGGCTCGCGGTCGGCGTCGGCACCGGGGCGATCGCGCTGGTCTTCGGGGCGATCATCGCCAACCGCTGGTTCGTGAAGCACCGCGGCGTGGTGATGGGCGTCTTCTCGGCGGCCGGCGCCAGCGGCCACCTGCTCTTCCTGCCCGCGATCGCGCGCATCGCGGACGGGCCGGGGTGGCGGTACGCCTCGGCGATCGTCACGGTCTTCGCCCTGTTGCTGGTGCCGTTGGTGCTGCTCCTGATGCGGGACAGCCCGACCGACGTCGGCACCACGCCGTACGGCGCTCCGGACGACTGGGAGCCACCTCCGCCGGCGCCCACCGACGTCGGGGCCGCGACCATTGCGATCCGGACCCTGAAGGAGAGCGCCCGGTCGAAGGTGTTCTGGATCCTCTTCGGCAGCTTCTGGATCTGCGGATGGTCGACCAACGGCCTGATCGGCACCCACTTCATCCCGGCCGCGCACGACCACGGCCTGCCGGCCACGACGAGCGCCACGCTGCTGGCGCTGATCGGGGTCTTCGACATCGCCGGCACCATCGCCAGCGGCTGGCTCACCGACCGGGTCGACTCGCGCTACCTGCTCTTCATGTACTACTCACTGCGCGGGCTGTCGCTGCTCGTGGTGCCGTGGCTGCTCACCGACGTGGTGCACGCCAGCCTGTTCGTGTTCATCGTCTTCTACGGCCTGGACTGGGTGGCCACCGTCCCGCCCACGGTGGCGCTGTGCCGTGAGCACTTCGGGATCGAGAAGGCCGGCGTGGTGTTCGGCTGGGTGTTCGCCTCGCACATGGTCGGCGCGGGCGTCGCGGCCAGCTACGCCGGCTGGATCCGGCAGGGCACCGGCGACTACTTCGGGGCCTGGATGACCGCCGGCGGGCTGTGTCTCGCGGCGGCGGTGTCCGTGCTGTTCATCCCGCGGTTCGCCGCCCGACCTGGCTGCGCCGACATCGGCGAGCCGGTCACGGACTCGATGTGACCTCTCAACCTTTCGCTCGGGTGGGGTGTCTGTCCTGGTGAACCACCATCACCAGGAGAGGGACCAGATGACCGACATCTCCTTCAGCGAGTTCATGGCCGCTCGCTGGACTCCGCTCTACCGGACGGCGTACCTGCTCACCGGCCGCCGCGAAGAGGCGGAGGACCTGCTGCAGTCCGCGCTGGCTCGCACCTGCGTCCGCTGGGACACGATCCGCGACAAGCGCGCGGCCGACGCCTACGTGCGCAAGGCGATGCTCAACCAGATGTCCCGCCAGTGGCGCACCCGGCGCCGCGAGCAGCCCACCGATGAGCTGCCCGACGCCGGGCACGACGGAGGACTCGGGGTCCGTGCCGATCACCTCGACCTGTGGACCGAGATCCGCAGGCTGCCGCCGCGGATGCGGGCGACGCTCGTGCTCCGGTACGTCGAGGACCTCTCCGAGGCCGACACCGCCGCCGAGCTCGGCTGCTCGGTCGGCTCCGTGAAGAGCCAGACCCACCACGCGCTGAAGCGGCTCCGCAGCGCGCTACCCGAGCTTCAGCTGACCGTCAGGGAGATGTCATGACCACCACCGAGATCCGCGAGGCACTCCTCGCCATCGAGCAGGCAGTCGACGTGCCGCCGGCCGACCAGCTCGCCTTCCAGGCCCGCGTTCGCACCGAGCGCCGCCGTCGCAACGCCGGCCGGGCACTGATCGGCGTAGCCGCCGCGGCCGCCGTCGTCACGGCCGGGATCGTGGGCAACGCAGTGCTCGATGAACCCATGAGCACGCCGCTCGCGAACACGCCCGGCGAGACGGAGGTCGCGGGGGTCCGGGACACCGTGTTCTTCGTCCTGGACGGGCAGCTCACCGCCCTCGACCCACGCGGCGTCGTACACGACCTCGGGCAGCACAGCGAAGGCGTCATCGGCTGGACGCAGGACCGGGTCTACGCCCTCGACGACGACAGCCACATCATCGTCCGCCGCACGGAGCCGCCGTTCGACGTCGTGTCCGGCGCCCCGACGCCCGACCCGGTCCAGAGCGTGGCGCTCTCGGGCGACGGTCGCTACCTGGCCTGGCTCGGCAACGACAACATGGTGCACCGCTACGACCTGAAGGCGGATCGGGAAGACCTGGAGTTCCAGGTCTCCGACAACGCCTACATCGCCGGGGTGGCCGACGGGGGTGTGCTGGTGGCCGACGGTGGTGGGCTCAGCCTGCGTGACGCCGAGGGCGAGGTGCCGATCCCCGTCGCGAACGGCGGCAACGGGTTGGCCTCCGACGTCGCCCGAGGCCTGGTCACGGTCACCGCGGGCCCGGAAGGGTCCCGGCTCTACGACCTCAGCGAGGGCTCCGCGCAGCTGGTCGACACCTTCGCCGGCTCCGCCGCCCTCGGGCCGTACGCCGAGCGGGTCGCCGTCATCGTGCCCGAGCCCGCCGACCGCGCCCGGGTCGAGGTCTGGGACGGCGGGACCCTCACGCCGGTCACCGGGCTCGACGACATCATCCCGACGGCCGTCCGCTGGGCCGATGAGACGACGCTGCTGGTCACGGGCAGGGACGCGCTGTACTGCCTGCGACATCGACCTGCGCTGCGGGCAGCTGCCGGTCGAGGGGGACGTCGGACTCAACGAGTGAGTCAGCTGCTGCCGTCGATGCAGTTGACGATGATCACCCGGTGGTCCTGAGAGATCGCGCCACCGAGGACCACGGCGTTCCCGACCACCTCCTGCTCGAAGTCGCTCGAGGTCTCGTAGTCGGCAGCCGCCTCCTCCGACTCCAGGACGTGCACGAGGATGGTCTCGTCTTCGGTGCTCAGGTCGATCGCGGGAATGCCGCCCTCGATCAACCCGATCGAGCCGGGCAGTCCCTGCTGGTCGGTGCAGGTGAGGATGTCCTCCGCCTGCTCCATTCGAGGATCGTCGCTCGGGGATCCGGAGTCGCTGTCCTCTGGCTCGTCGTCTCCGCAGCCGGCCAGAGCAAGGGCCAGGGCCAGCAGGAGCGCCGGCAGGGTCCGCTTCAGTCGCATGGCGGAAGGCTAGGGGCCACGCCGCCGGTCCGCGGGAAGTCAGCCGAAGTCCTCCGGCGAGTACTCCCGCGGCTCGACAAGCACCATCCAGTTGCCCGAGTTGTCGTTGGCGATCGCCTCGACGCCGTACGGCCGCTCCTCGGGCTCCTGGACGAACTGCACGCCCTTCCCGACCAGGTCGGCGTCGGTCTTGCGGCAGTCGTCGACGTTCATCCCGAGGCCGTGCATGCCGCCCTCGTCGAGCGAGCGATTGAGGGCGGCGACCATCTCGGGGGAGTGCGGCGGACCCGGCACGGTCAGGTGCACGGACAGCTCGGGCTGGCTCGGGTGGTTGACGGTGCACCAGCGGTAGCCGTCGCCGAGGGTGATGTCCTCCTTGGACTCGAAGCCGAGGACCTCGGTGTAGAACTTCTTGGACTCGTCGATCGTCCGCAGGCGTTGACACTGGCGATGGAGATGTTCGTGATCATGCGGTCACGCTAGGACGGGTCGGACGGCTCCGGCTTCTCCTGGATTGCGGACCGCTCGGCGAGCCCCCACATGAACACGAAGCACCCGGGGATCCGGGGCGCTCCGTCGGCGGCGTACCTCGCCTGGAACGCGCTGGGCGTCTCGCCCACGAGCTCGCGGAACCGGGCGCTGAACGAGCCGAGGCTGGAGAAGCCCACCGCGCGGCAGACCTCGGTCACGGTCAGGTTGGTGGCGCGGAGCAGGTCCTGCGCTCGCTCCACGCGCCGTTGCGAGAGGTACGCCGCCGGGCTCAGCCCGTAGGTCGCCTTGAACAGCCGCTGGAAGTGGTACTTGCTCAGCCCGGCCACCTCCGCGAGCGCGGCCAGGTCGTGCGGCTCGGCGTAGTGCGCGTCGATGTGGTCGCGGGCCCGGCGCAGGTGCACGAGCACGTCGCCCGGGCCCGCAGCCGAGCAGTCACCGGCCGGTGGTCAGCCGCTGCCGGAACTCCGACTGGCGGCGGAGCCGGGTCAGGTCCCGCTCCCGGCGCGAGGCGATCACGGCGGCGAGGAAGTCCTCGGGTGCGGTGCCCGGTGGCGGTTCGGGAGCGACGTACTTGAGCACCTCGTCGGCGAGCCGGGCGCCGATCGTGATCCGGGAGTTCGGGTCGATGGTGGGCAGCCGGCCGAGGTACTGCCGGACCGCCAGCGCCAGGCCGGTGGGCAGCGACGTGATGTCGGCGTACTGCGCCCAGGCGGTGAGGTGCGGCGGCATCGCGGCCGGGGGACTGAGCTGGAGCTTGACCCGCTCGCGGACGACGTAGGTGCCGGCGGCGTAGTCACCGAGCCGTTTGCAGCGCGGGCTGATCAGGGCCGAGAAGAACGCGGGCGCCCCGCCGAGCGCGTAGATCTCGACGAAGCCCACCAGTGCCCGGATGAACGAGTGCTGGAAGCTGATCGGGCCGGCGTCGTCGCGCACCGTCCGCAGCCCAAGGGCGAGCTTGCCCAATGACCGGCCGCGGGTCAGCGTCTCGATGGTGGTGGGGTAGGCCACGAACACGATGACGATCGACCCGATGAAGGCCACCGCCGCCAGCGCCTCGTCGGTGCCCAGCGTCGCGATCGATGCGACCAGGATGACCACGATGAGGAGCGCGATGGTGGTGGCGTAGTCGATCATCCCGGAGGCGATCCGCAGCCCGAGGCTCGCCGGTGGCAGGTCGAGGGCGACCGCCTCGCCGGTGACGAGGTCGTCGGTCGTCAGCGTCGCGAACTCGGGGGCGGTCATGGTCCGCCTAGGCTAACCGGGTGGATCTCGACGCCTACGTGCTCGTGCACGCGAACGAGTGGGCGCGGCTCGAGCAGCTGGTGAAGTCGGGCCGGCTCAGTGGAGCCGAGAGCGACGAGCTCGTCGAGCGCTACCAGCAGGTCGCCACCCACCTGTCCGTGGTGCGTACGTCGGCTCCCGACGCCTCGCTCGTCGCGCACCTCTCCTCGCTGCTGGCCCGGGCCCGCAACAAGGCGGCCGGCACCCGGGTCAGCACCTGGCGAGGGGTGGGGACGTTCTTCTACGCGCGGTTCCCGGCCGCGTTGTACCGGCTCCGCTGGTGGTGGCTGGGCTGCCTGGCCGCCAACGTCGTCGTGACCGCGGTGATGATGTGGTGGCTGCTCGACCACCCGCTCGTCGAGCAGACGCTGCTCACCCCGGCTGAGGTCGACCAGCTGGTCAACAGCGACTTCGAGAACTACTACAGCGAGAACGCCGCCAGCCACTTCGCGGCCCAGGTCTGGGTCAACAACGCCTGGGTGGCCGCGCTCTGCATCGCGCTGGGGATCCTCGGCCTGCCGGTGATCTACCTGCTGTTCAACAACGTCCTCAACCTGGCCGTGATCGGCTCGATCATGACCCGGCACGACCGGGGCGACCTGTTCTGGGGGCTGATCCTCCCGCACGGGCTGCTCGAGCTGACCGCAGTGTTCGTCGCCGGTGGCGTCGGGCTGCGGCTCTTCTGGTCGTGGGTGGAGCCGCGCGGACTCACCCGCACCGCCTCGATCGCCCGCGAGGGCCGGACCGCCGGCACCGTGGCGCTCGGCCTGGTCGCCGTACTCCTGGTCAGCGGCATCATCGAGGCGTTCGTGACACCGTCCCCGCTGCCGACGTGGGCCCGGGTCGGGATCGGCATCACCGCGTTCCTCGCCTTCTTCGCCTACGTGTTCGTGCTCGGTCGCAACGCCGCCGCCCGTGGGCACACCGGCGACATCGACGACTCGCTGCTCGAGGACCGGGTGGCCACCCAGGCCTGAGCACCGACACGCAGTCGGGCTTGTGCATTGCGCGCACTACTGCGGATTACGTAGTACTGTTGCATGCATGGACACCACCCAGCTGCTCAAGGGTGTCCTCGACCTGACCGTGCTGAGCGTGGTCGACGACGAGGACGGCTACGGCTACGACGTGTTGCGGCGGCTCCGCGCCGGCGGCCTGACCGAGGTGGGCGACGCGTCCGTCTACGGCACCCTGCGCAGGCTGTACGCCGCCGGCGCGCTCACGTCGTACGTCGTGCCCTCGGAGGAGGGCCCCCATCGCAAGTACTACGGCATCACGCCGGCGGGGCGCGACCAGCTGCGCCAGCAGACCAAGGAGTGGCGCAGCTTCTCCGACACCGTCACGTCCATCCTCGACCGCACCGGAGGCGCTTCGAAGTGACCGAGCCCACCCAGACCCTCGTTCCCCCGGCCGTCGACGCCTTCGTCGAGGAGGTGCGCGCCGGGCTCGACGACCTCACCACCGAGCAGCGCGACGAGCTGCTTGACGGCCTGGCCGCCGACCTGACCGAGCAGCTCGCCGACGGTGCCGAGGGGCTGCTCGCCGACCCCGCGGCGTACGCCACCGAGCTGCGCGCCGCTGCCGGCCTCCCTGAGCAGCGCCGCCGCGGGCTGCCGCGCCCGCAGCTGCCGACCCCGCAACGGATCGAAGCCGCCCTCGACCGAGCGCGCGATGCGTGGCGCCGCCGGGTCGGCGGCACCCTGCCCGGTGAGGTCGTCGAGGCGATGCGCCCCGCGTGGTGGGTCGCCCGGGCCTGGGTCGCGGTCACCCTGCTCGACCGGGCCGCCGGAGGGTATGAGCCCGTGAGCCTCCTGCCGTCCCTCGGGATGCCGCTCCTCGGCGCGGCCATCCTGGCCGTCGCGATCGTGGGCAGCGTGCTGATCGGGATGGACCGGCTCTGGCCGGGAGCCGGCCCGGACCGGCCACTGTTCGCCCGGCTCACGCTGATCGCCCTCAACGTGGGCGCACTGCTTGTTCCGCTGAGCTTCGGTATCAGCGGGCCCGGCTACCTCAGCGGCACGCCGTACTCCGAGTACTCCGGCTACAACGAGGGCTACGACAACGCCTCCCAGCAGCTGGGGGAGGGGCTGCGCATCGACGGCGATCCGGTGCGCAACGTCTTCGCGTACGACGCCTCGGGGCAGCCGTTGCGGGGCGTCCAGCTCTTCGACCAGGCGGGCCGGCCGCTGGCGCTGGCCGCGTACCAGGCCACGCAGGGCCGCGGCGACACCCGACGGGTGGGCTGCGCGTGGCTGAACGGGACGAGCCTGCAGTACAACGTCTTCCCGCTCGCCGAGCGGCTCCAGGTCCACGGCACCTGCGTCTGGACCGAGGACACCGGCCGCCTCGGACCGGTCGCGATCCCGGCACCCCCGCTCGCGCAGGTGCCGCCGGTCAGTCGGCCGGAGGGCGTCCCGCGGCCGGGCGAGGTGGTGGAGGTGCCCGCGCGCTAGGTCGTGCACGCCCTGGGTGAGCGGTGGGTGATCCCGGTTCTCGCGGGCAGAAACGCCGGAAAGGCCACCGCTCCAACCCGGCACCAGCGCTACAGCAGCCCCTGCGCCTTCAGGTGCAGGTAGTGGTCGGCCAGAGCCGGCGGTAGCCGTTCGGCGTCGGCGTCGATCACGTCCACGCCGAGGCGGGTGAGCAGCTCGGCGGTGCGCTCGCGGCGGCGCAGCACCTGCTCGGCCGCGGCGGCGTCGTACACCTCGTCGATGGTGGCGCGGCTCCCGGCCAGCCGGTCGAGCGCGGGGTCGCGCACCGACGCCAGCACCACCCGGTGGTGGCGGGTGAGGGTGGGCAGCGCGGTGAGCAGTCCCTCCTCGACCGCGGACGGCTCCAGCGGGGTGAGGAGTACGACGAGCGCGCGCTGCCGGCCGAGCCCCTGGACGGCGCCGGCGATGGCGTCCCAGTCGGCCTCGGCGATCACCGGCTCGAGATCGGCCATCGTGTCCTGCAGCCGGGCGGCGATGTCGCGGGCGCCGGCGGACCGCAGTCGGGCGCGCACGCGTCGGTCACCGGCGACGAAGTCGATCCGGTCGCCGGCCCGGGCCGCTAGGGCGGCCAGCAGCAGGGCCGCGTCCATGGCCGAGTCGAGCCGCGGCACGTCCTCGACGCGGCCGGCCGAGGTGCGTGAGGTGTCGAGCACCAGCACCACCCGACGGTCGCGTTCGGGCTGCCAGGTGCGGACCACGACGTTGCTGGTGCGGGCCGACGCGCGCCAGTCGATGGAGCGTACGTCGTCGCCGCGGACGTACTCCCGCAGCGAGTCGAACTCCGTGCCCTGCCCTCGCACCCGCACCGCCGAGCGCCCGTCGAGCTCACGCAGCCGCGCCAGCCGCGACGGCAGGTGCTTGCGGGACTCGAACGGCGGCAGCGACCGCACCGCCCCCGGTATGTCGAACGTGCGCTGCTTCGCCGCCAGCCCGAGCGGCCCGCGCGAGCGCACCGTGAGCCCCACGGCGCGCAGGTCGCCGCGACGGATCGGCTGCAGCGCGGTGCGCAGTGGAGCCCGGTCGCCGGGGGAGAGCCGGACCCGGTGCCGGTTGCCCGAGGCCCCCGCCGAGGGCTGCCAGGCGTCACGCAGCAGCGCCCGCACCCGGCGCCGCGAGGCGTTGGTCGCAACCACGAGCGTGTCGGTGGGGTGCCCCATCCGGACCGGTCCGACCGGGCGCCGCTCGAACGACAGCGACGCCGCCGACGGCGCCAGCAGCCAGTCGGCGAGGACGAACAGCAGCACCAGCAGCAGCCACAGCCACATCGTGCTCATGACGGGTCGCAGCACCACCGGGACCAGGCCCAGGAGAAGGAGCAGCGGCACCCGCCCGGAGATGGCCATTACCGCGGCACCGGCACCGATCCGAGAGCCGAGGAGAGCACCTGCGCCACGTCCACGCCCTCGAGCTCGGCCTCGGGACGCAGCCCGAGGCGGTGCACCAGCGTGGCGTGCGCCAGCGACTTCACGTCGTCGGGCGTCACGAAGTCACGGCCCGAGAGCCACGCCCACGCGCGGGCCGAGCGCAGCAGGGCGGTCGCGCCACGCGGGCTGACCCCCAGCGACAGCGAGGGCGACTCTCGGGTGGCGCGCGCAATGTCGACGATGTAGCCGGCGACCTCGGGAGAGACCTGCACCGACTTCACCGCGGTCTGACCGGCGGCGATGTCCTCGCCCGTGGCCACCGCGGTCACGCCGGCGCCGGCCACGTCGCGGGGGTCGAAGCCCGCCGCATGCCGGCTCACGATCTCCAGCTCGGCGTCCCGGTCCGGGATCGGCAGCACCACCTTCAGCAGGAACCGGTCCAGCTGCGCCTCCGGTAATGGGTAGGTGCCTTCGTACTCGACCGGGTTCTGCGTCGCCGCGACCAGGAACGGCCGGGGGAGCGGGTGGGTCACGCCGTCGACCGAGACCTGGCCCTCCTCCATCGCCTCCAGCAGCGCCGACTGGGTCTTGGGCGGGGTCCGGTTGATCTCGTCGGCGAGCAGCAGGTTGGTGAACACCGGCCCCTCGCGGAAGCTCAGCTCGCCCTGCCGGCTGTCGATCACCATCGAGCCGGTGATGTCGCCGGGCATCAGGTCGGGCGTGAACTGCACCCGCCGGGTGCCCACCGACAGCGACGCGGCGAGGGTGCGGACGAGCAGCGTCTTCGCCGTACCCGGCACGCCCTCCATCAGCACGTGCCCGCCGCACAGCATCGCGACCAGCAGGCCGGACACGGCGGCGTCCTGGCCGACCACTGCCTTCGCCACCTCGTGGCGTACGGCGACCAGCCGTTCACGTGCGGCAGCATCCGGGTGGGTGGTCTGGGGCTCGGTCATGTGCTGCGTACCTCTCTGTCGAGCCCGGCCAGGTCGGTGGCCAGGCGGATCAGGTCGTTGTCGTGGACGGGTTCCGGGGCCCGGGAACCGACGAGCGCGGCGACCTCCGCCTCGGGGAGACCGGTGTGGCGGGCGACGTCGCGGACCAGGTCGTCCTCGGAGTGCCCCGCGCCCAGCCGGAGTCGTACGGAGGCTCGGCGCCGCGCGGCGGCCCGCAGCGCAGTGGCGGCGTGCCCGCGGTCGCCGGCCCGGCGGTAGAGCCGGCCCCGGCTGCGGGTGGTCTCGATCGCCTTGACCACCACTGGGAGCGGCTCGGTGGCGAGCCGGCCCAGGCGACGCGCCCGCCAGACGACGAGGAACACCGCCGTCACCAGCAGCAGCCACAGCCCCGGCTCGATCCAGCGCGGCAGCAGCGGGCCGAGGCCGGTCTCGTCGTCGCCGGCCAGGTCGTCGAACGTCGGGACGTACCAGACCAGGTCGCCGTCCTGACCGAGCAGGCGCAGCGCCACGGCGGCGTTGTCGGCCCGCAGCACCTGGTCGTTGGTCAGCGCCTCGCCGGCGCCGAACAGCACCGTGCCGTCACGCTCGGCCACCACCGCTGAGCCACCGGCGACGAAGCAGCCGTCGCCGGGGTAGGCGATCGCCTGGTCGACCTCCATCGTCAGCCCGTCGAACAGCGGGTCGTCGCAGCCGGCGTCCCGGCCGTCGCCGAGGCCGTGCGTCTCCGGGAACCCGCTGAGGCCGAGCTCGCCGGTGACCAGCGGGCCCGGCTCGACGAACACCAGCCGCGCGTCACCGGCCTGCTCGAAGAGCCGGGTCAGCGTGCTGTCGCCGAGCTGCTCGGACGAGGTGACGACGACCGTGGTGCTCGACCCGATCTCCTCGTCGTCGAAAGCATCGGCCGAGCGCGCCACGTGGACGTCCACACCCTCGTCCTCGAGCACCTTGGCCACCGCCTGCGCGCCGTCCGGGCCGCGGTTCGCCGGGTCGAAGCGGACGTCGTTCTCCTGGCCGCCGTCGGTCGACCAGATCACGACGACGACCGCCAGCACGAAGGCGCCGACGATCAGCAGCGTGGCGCGGTGCCGCCGCCAGAGGCTTTTGGGGTCCCCGCGGCGTTGTTCGTCGGAGGAGCGAAGCGGGGGAGACGAAGAAGGGCGTGGGGTGTTGAGGCTCACCGCAGCACCGCCAGGTCGTCGTCGAGGGTGAGTACGTCGAGCGCCTGCTCGCGCGTGGCCGGCCGGTCGCCGTACAACACAGAGTCGAAGAGCGCCGCGGCCGTGTCGACCCGCGGCCTGCGGTCGGGGTACTCGCGGGCCAGCACGCCGGCGACCTCGTGCGCTGTCGCGCCGGGGGTGTCGTCCAGGCGCCCGCGCTCCACCTGCCGCACCGCCAGCGCCCGGAAGCCGTCGACCAGGGCGTCCTCGTGTCGCCCGTCGGCGAGCGCTGCCTCCGCACGGGCGCGCAGCTCGGCGGCGGTGATCGCCTCGTCGGTGAGCACCGACTGCTTGTCGCGCGGCGCCCGGGCACTCCCGCGCGCCCGGCGGACCAGCCACACCAGCGCGCCGACCAGCAGTACTGCGACCAGCATCGACGCGAACGTCTGCAGCGGCGGCATGTCGACCGCCGCCTCGACACCCTTGTCCAGCTGCCGCTGCAGCCAGGTGATCAGCCGCTCGACGAGGTTGTCGTCGTAGTACTCGGGGTGGAGCAGCTCGCGCCGCAGCGCCGAGCGGGCCTCGTCCGGCGTGGGGTCGAGCGGCGGGTCGAGAAGGATCATGAGGCAGTGAGCCCGGCCTGCGTCATCAGCTCGACGTCGAAGGCCTCCTTGCGCATCCGCTGGTCGACGTACTGCAGCGAGCTCACCGCGGAGCTGAACGGCGCGACGAACGCCGCCGCGACCACCGAGCTGAGCGCCTGGAGGACCACCAGACCCAGCAGGGCGTACTCAGGGTCGAGCGCGAAGATCGCGATCTGGCCGATCAGCGAGATCGGGAAGGACAGCATCGACCCACCGATCTGGGCGATGATGTAGGTCAGCAGCGCGATGCCGAACGTGCGCCAGAACTGCCCGCGAGTGAGCCTGAACCCCCTCCCGAGCGCCTGGAAGATCCCGATCGGCTCGAGCATCAGGGCCGGCACCGGCAGGTAGTAGACCCGGATCCAGAACCAGGCCAGCGCGCACAGGAACAGCACCGTCCAGCCGATCGTGAACAACACGGCGGCGAGCACGTCCGCGACCGTGAACGCCAGGACCAGCGCCACGACGTAGACCGCGATCATGGCCAGGGTCATCACCCAGAGCAGCACCGACAGGCCGACCAGCCGCCACCGCTTGCCGCGGGTGGCCGCCCAGGCCTGGCCCAGCGTCAGCCGCCGCCCGATGGCCGCGGCCGCGGTGACCTGCACGATCATCCCGGTGACGAACAGCAGTCCGAACACCTGCAGCACCGCGCCCAGGCCCAGCGCGCCGAAGGAGCCGAGCTGCCCGGCCAGGTCATCCGTGGACTGGTCGTCACCGGTCGCGTCGAACGTCGCGCCGATGGTCCAGGTCAGGATCGCGGTGACGACGACCGGGATCATCATCGTGACCGAGGCGACCAGCACCGCCGACCCGACGGTGGCCTTGGGGTTGAACCGGATGATCCGGAACGCCCCGTCGTAGATCTCGCCGAGCGTCAGCGGCCGGAGCGGGATCGCGCCCGGCTTGTGAGCGGCGCCGAGCATGCCGGGCGCGGGCTGCCACCCGGGCGGTGGCGGGGGCGCCGCACCCCACCGCGACGGCGGAGGACCGGACGGCCCGACTGGCGGAGCACCCGGCGGCGGCGGAGCGCCGGGCGGCGGGTAGTCCGTCATGGCTGCATCCTGTCACGCAGCGGTGCGCCCGAAACCGGCCCCGCGACGCCTCCTCAGCTGGAGGCGAGATGGCTCGGCAGCACGCACGCGGCGTCCAGTCCGAGCACCCGGTTGAGCCGCCCGAACCCGATCCACGAGCCGAGGCACATCGAGAGCTCGACGATCTCGCGGTCGCTGTACGCCGCCTTCATCCGGCCCCAGAACTCGTCGTCGAGCCCGTGGTGGTCGAGGCAGTAGCGCTCGGCGTACTCCGCGGCCAACCGGGCGCGGTCGTCGAAGGCGTCTGTCGTCCGCCACTCGGTGACGGCGGTGTCGAAGGTGTCCTCGACCTTCTGTCCGTCGCGCTCGGTGCGCCAGTCCTGGCAGAACAGGCAGCCGTTGATCTGGGCGACCCGTAGCCGGGCGGCCTCGAACTCGCGCAGCCCTAGCGTGCTGTCGGAGTAGACGCTGGTGGCGAAGGTCGCGGCGGCCGGGCCGATCCCCGCCACCATCTCCCCCCACACGTAGACGATCGGGTCCTTGCCCTCGGGTACGTCGATGATCACGTCGGGGTCCTCTCGGTGGTCGGAATCCGTCCGGTGGCGGGAGAGACGGGCACGTCGAGCCCGTCGTACAGGCCGGGCGCGGCAGCGCGCAGCCAGGGGATCGCGTTGACCAGGCGGTTGGCAGCGGTGGCGTTGCCACCGGCCGCGCGGTTGCCGCCCTCGTCCGTGGCCTCGATCGCCACCTCGATGCGCGGGCGTCCCTCGATGATCACTCGGTGTGCCCCGTCGCCGCCGTCGGGCGGCGTGGGCCAGTCCGTAGCGCAGGCGCCGGAGATGCGCGTGACGTGCTCGATCACGATGCGCGGCTCGCCGGCGACGATGCCCTGCACCTCGAAGCGCAGCGCGCCCTGGGTGCCGGCGGCGAATTCGCCGAGCGCGTTGGTGACGTCGGCCTCGAGCGGACGCCGGTCGAGGGTCTCGCGGATCTCGTCGACCTCTACGCCGAGCGCCCGGGCGATGATCCGCACCTGCCCGCCCCACACCATGGTCGGGATGCCGGGCGCCACCATCGGAGGCTCGTAGTCCATCGGCTCGCCCATCCCGACGATCATCCGGACCGAGTCGGCCGCGTCGTACGTCGAGTAGTCGAAGATCTCCTGGCACCGGACTTGCTCGACGGTGCCGGCGAAGCCGGAGACGAGCACCGGCAGCAGGTCGTTGCCCCAGCCGGGGTCGATCCCGCTGACGAACAGCGCGGAGCCGCCCGCCCGGCACGCCTCCTCCAGCGGTGCGCGTACGTCGTCCGGCGCGTTCCGGTGGTCGTAGAGGGCGTAGACGGCGGGGGTCACCACGACCGCGCCGGCGCGCAGGGCCCGGCCGATGTCCTTCATCGCCTCGTCCGGGCGCAGCTCGCCGGACGCCGTGTAGGCGACGGCGCCGCCGCCGCCGAGGCTCGCCACGGCCGCGTCGGCGTCCAGCGTCGCCGCCACACCGGCGCGGCGGCCGAGGTCGGCCAGCTCGCCCGCGTCGCGACCGTCCTTCTCCGGGTTGGAGACCACGACCGCCGCGAGCTCGAGCCGCGGGTGGGCGATCACGGCTCGGATCGCGGCCCGGCCCATGTTCCCGGTGCCCCACACGACCACCCGCGCCGGCGCCGCCCCGGCGGCCTCGTCGGCGAAGTAGAACGTGTTCTCGTTTTCCACACCACGAGGGTAGGGCGCAGACCGATTTGGCGCCACCGCCCCGTCTCTGTCAAGATATCCAGGTTGCTCCGGTGGGTTGCCGGGGTGCGGCACATCTTGACTACTGAATCGCGTCTCCCGGCGTTCGTCGCCAACGAGTGATCAGTGGCCTGCGTGCGGCCGCACCGATCCAGGAGACCCGATTGGCCCGACGAACCCGTCGGGCGCCACACAACACAAGCAGGAACCCGAGAGATCGGTGCGGGCTGACGTGCGAGAAGTATGCGCGACACGCCCGACCTCGGGGGTCGGCGAGTGGGGTGAGCAGCAGGGCGGGACCGACTCAAGCCCGAGGACGTCGCCGGAACAGAGCAGCGGAAGAGTAAGGACGAGAGAGACCTATGGCGGGACAGAAGATCCGCATCAGGCTCAAGGCCTATGACCACGAGGTGATCGACACCTCGGCGCGCAAGATCGTGGACACGGTCACCCGCACGGGTGCCAAGGTCGCCGGCCCGGTGCCGCTGCCGACCGAGAAGAACGTGTACTGCGTCATCCGCTCGCCCCACAAGTACAAGGACTCCCGCGAGCACTTCGAGATGCGCACGCACAAGCGACTCATCGACATCATCGACCCCACGCCGAAGACCGTCGACTCGCTGATGCGTCTCGACCTGCCGGCGGGTGTCGACATCGAGATCAAGCTCTGAGGTCACGGACATGACTGGAACGTTTGAACGCAACGTGAAGGGTCTGCTGGGCACCAAGCTCGGCATGACCCAGCTGTGGGACGAGAACAACCGCATCGTCCCGGTGACCGTGATCGCGGCGTCCACCAACGTCGTCACCCAGGTGCGCCAGCCCGAGACCGACGGCTACAACGCCATCCAGGTCGGGTTCGGCGAGATCGACGGCCGCAAGGTCACCAAGCCGCAGGCGGGCCACTTCGTCAAGGCCGGGACCACCCCGCGCCGCCACATGGTGGAGATCCGCACCGCTGACGCGTCGGAGTACACCGTCGGCCAGGAGCTCGGGGTCGACACCTTCGAGCCCGGCCAGGTCATCGACGTGACCGGCACCAGCAAGGGCAAGGGCTTCGCCGGTGTGATGAAGCGGCACGGGTTCCACGGCGTCGGTGCCTCCCACGGTGCCCACCGCAACCACCGCAAGCCGGGCTCGATCGGCGCCTGCGCGACCCCCGGTCGCGTCTTCAAGGGCGTCCGGATGGCCGGCCGGATGGGCTCCGACACGATCACCACCCAGAACCTCACCGTGCACGCGATCGACGCCGACAAGGGCCTGATCCTCGTCAAGGGCGCCGTTCCCGGCCCCAAGGGCGGCCTGATCGTGCTCCGCACCGCTGCGAAGAGCCAGGAGGGCTGACCCAGATGGCTACCAAGACCGTGAAGGTCGACCTGCCGGCCGAGATCTTCGACGTCCAGGTCAACATCCCGTTGATCCACCAGGTCGTCGTCGCCCAGCAGGCGGCCGCCCGCCAGGGCACCCACGCCACCAAGACCCGCGGCGAAGTCCGCGGCGGTGGCCGCAAGCCCTACAAGCAGAAGGGCACCGGCCGCGCCCGCCAGGGCTCGATCCGCTCGCCGCAGTTCGCCGGCGGCGGCGTCGTCCACGGCCCGCAGCCGCGCAACTACGACCAGCGCACCCCCAAGAAGATGAAGGCCGCCGCCCTGCGTGGCGCCCTCTCCGACCGGGCCCGCGACGAGCGCATCCACGTGGTCGACGGCCTGGTCAAGGGTGACAAGCCCTCGACCAAGTCGGCCCTGGCCGCGCTGGCCGGCCTGGCCGACCGTGGCCGGTTCCTCGTGGTGCTCGAGCGCACCGACGCGACCACCTGGCTCTCGCTGCGCAACGCGGCCGAGGTGCACATCGTGGCCGTCGACCAGCTCAACACCTACGACGTGCTGGCCTCCGAGGACATCGTCTTCACCCGGGGCGCCTACGACGAGTTCGTGGCCCGCCACAGCAAGGGCGGTGCGCCCGCGACGGCCAAGGTCGCCGACGCACCTGCCGCCACGGAGAAGCCTGCGGCGAAGGCCGAGACCAAGCCGGCGGCGAAGAAGGCTGCTGCGAAGACCGCCGAGCCGAAGACCGAGGCAAAGGCTGAGGCGAAGGCCGAGGCGAAGACCGAGGCGAAGGCCGACGAGAAGCCGGTCCTGCCGAAGGGTGCCAAGGCCCCGCTGAAGAGCGGCAACGCTCCGAAGGGCCACGAGATCAAGGCGAACGAGAGCTCGATGAAGTTCCACGAGCCGGACGGCCAGTGGTACGACGCCACCGACCCCGACCTCTGGTTCAAGACCGCCGAGGACGCCGAGGCCGCTGGCTACACGCGTGCCGGTGACAAGGAGGGCGACAAGTGAGCACCCTGCACAAGGACGACCGCGACATCCTCATCGCGCCGGTCGTGTCGGAGAAGAGCTACGGCCTCCTCGACGCCAACAAGTACACCTTCCTGGTCCGCCCGGACGCCAACAAGACCGAGATCAAGATCGCGGTCGAGCGCGTGTTCAACGTCAAGGTGACCTCGGTCAACACGCTGAACCGCCAGGGCAAGACCCGTCGTACCCGCAACGGCCTCGGCAAGCGCAAGGACACCAAGCGCGCCATCGTCAGCCTGGCGGAGGGTCACCGCATCGACATCTTCGGGGGTCCGGTCTCCTGACCGGACCGAGTGAGGAACTGACATGGCTATCCGCAAGTACAAGCCGACCACCCCGGGCCGTCGTGGCTCGTCGGTCGCCGACTTCGTCGAGATCACTCGGACCACGCCCGAGAAGTCGCTGACGCGTCCGCTGCCCAAGAAGGGCGGCCGCAACAACCAGGGCCGGATCACCACCCGGCACCAGGGCGGCGGTCACAAGCGGGCCTACCGGATCATCGACTTCCGTCGCTACGACAAGGACGGCGTCCCGGCCAAGGTCGCGCACATCGAGTACGACCCCAACCGCACCGCACGGATCGCACTGCTGCACTACGCCGACGGCGAGAAGCGCTACATCATCGCGCCGAAGGACCTTGCCCAGGGCCAGACGCTCGAGTCCGGTGTCGGGTCCGACATCAAGCCCGGCAACAACCTGCCGCTGCGCAACATCCCGGTCGGTACGACGATCCACTGCGTCGAGCTCCGCCCCGGCGGCGGCGCGAAGATCGCCCGCTCGGCCGGCAACAGCGCCCAGCTGGTCGCCCGTGAGGGCTCCCGCGCGACGCTGCGGATGCCGTCCGGCGAGATGCGCTTCGTCGACGTGCGCTGCCGCGCCACGGTGGGCGAGGTCGGCAACGCCGAGCAGTCCAACATCAACTGGGGCAAGGCCGGCCGGATGCGGTGGAAGGGCAAGCGCCCGACCGTCCGCGGTGTCGTCATGAACCCGGTCGACCACCCGCACGGTGGTGGCGAGGGCAAGACCTCCGGTGGTCGCCACCCGGTGTCCCCCTGGGGCAAGCCCGAAGGCCGCACGCGCAAGCGCAAGGCCAGCGACTCCCAGATCATCCGCCGTCGCAAGTCCGGCAAGGGTAGGAAGTAACTGATATGCCTCGCAGCCTGAAGAAGGGCCCCTTCGTCGACGACCACCTGCAGAAGAAGGTGGACGCCGAGAACGAGAAGGGCACCCACAACGTGATCAAGACCTGGTCGCGCCGCTCGATGATCGTGCCGGACATGATCGGTCACACCCTCGCGGTGCACGACGGCCGCAAGCACGTGCCGGTGTTCGTGACCGACGCGATGGTCGGCCACAAGCTCGGTGAGTTCGCGCCGACGCGCACCTACCGCGGCCACGTGAAGGACGACCGGAAGGGGCGTCGTCGCTGATGTCTACCACCGAGCGCAGGCGCACGAGCGCCCGCCGCGAATCCCTCCTCGGCGACCAGCCGGGCGCCTTCGCGAGCGCCCGCTACGTGCGGATCACCCCGATGAAGGGCCGACGGATCGTCGACCTGGTCCGCGGGATGCCCGTCGACGAGGCGCTGGCCATCCTGCAGTTCGCTCCGCAGGCCGCCGCGTCCACCGTCTACAAGGTCCTGGAGAGTGCGATCGCCAACGCCGAGACCACCGAGGGCCTCGCCACCGACGACCTGGTCGTCTCGGTCGCGCAGGTCGACGAGGGTCCGACCATGAAGCGCTGGCGCCCGCGTGCCCAGGGCCGGGCGACCCGGATCAACAAGCGCACCAGCCACATCACCCTGGCGGTTCAGCCCGCCGATGTGGTTGCCCAGAAGAAGAACGGACGGAGTGCCTGATGGGCCAGAAAATCAACCCGAACGGCTTCCGCCTCGGTATCTCGACGGACCACAAGTCCCGCTGGTACGCCGACAAGCTGTACAAGTCGTACGTCGGCGAGGACGTCGCCATCCGCAAGCTGCTCTCCAAGGGCATGGAGCGGGCCGGCATCTCCAAGGTCGAGATCGAGCGCACCCGTGACCGGGTCCGGGTGGACATCCACACGGCCCGCCCGGGCATCGTCATCGGTCGCCGTGGCGCCGAGGCCGACCGGATCCGCGGTGAGCTCGAGAAGCTCACCGGCAAGCAGGTCCAGCTGAACATCCTCGAGGTCAAGAACCCCGAGGTCGACGCTCAGCTGGTCGCCCAGGGTGTCGCCGAGCAGCTGTCCGGACGCGTGCAGTTCCGCCGGGCGATGCGCAAGGCGATGCAGACCTCGATGCGCTCCGGTGCCAAGGGCATCCGGATCCAGTGCTCCGGCCGCCTCAACGGCGCCGAGATGTCGCGCACCGAGTTCTACCGCGAGGGCCGGGTCCCGCTGCACACGCTGCGCGCAGACATCGACTACGGCTTCTACGAGGCCCGCACGACCTTCGGCCGGATCGGCGTGAAGGTCTGGATCTACAAGGGCGAGGTCGCCGGCACCCGTGCCGAGCGTCAGGCCCAGGCCGCTGCCCGCGCCGGTGTCCCCGGCCGCGGCGGCCGTCCCAACCGTGGTGGCGACCGTCCGAGCCGTGGCTCGCGCGGTGACCGTCCGAGCCGCGCGGACCGCGAGGCTCCGGCTTCGGCTCCGGCCCAGCAGGCGGCTCCGGCCGAGGCTGCCGTGGCTCCGGCTCCCACCACCGAGTCCGGAACGGAGGGCTGACGTCATGTTGATGCCTCGTCGCATCAAGCACCGCAAGCAGCACCACCCCAGGCGGCGTGGCGTTGCCAAGGGCGGCACCAAGCTCGCGTTCGGCGAGTTCGGCGTCCAGGCGGTCGAGGGTCACTACGTGACCAACCGGCAGATCGAGTCGGCCCGTATCGCCATGACCCGGCACATCAAGCGCGGCGGCAAGGTGTGGATCAACATCTACCCCGACCGCCCGCTGACCAAGAAGCCGGCCGAGACCCGGATGGGCTCCGGTAAGGGCTCCCCCGAGTGGTGGATCGCCAACGTCAAGCCCGGCCGCGTCATGTTCGAACTCTCCGGTGTGGACGAGGAGACGGCTCGCGAGGCGATGCGCCGCGCGATGCACAAGCTCCCGATGAAGTGCCGGTTCATCTCGCGAGAGGCGGGTGAATTCTGATGGCTCAGGGTGTCAAGGCACACGAGCTCGACGACCTCAACGACGTCGACCTCGAGTCGAAGCTGCGCGAGGCCAAGGAGGAGCTGTTCAACCTCCGCTTCCAGGCGGCCACCGGCCAGCTGGAGAGCCACGGCCGGCTCCACACGGTCAAGAAGGACATCGCCCGGATCTACACCGTGGTGCGTGAGCGCGAGCTCGGCATCCGCGTGGCCCCGGGCTCCAGCACCGAGGCTGGGCCGAATGATGATGGGACGAAGGCATGAGCGAGCAGCAGACCACCGCGCGGAACACGCGCAAGACCGTCCAGGGCCTGGTCGTCAGCGACAAGATGGACAAGACCGTGGTCGTGACCGTCGAGGACCGCGTCAAGCACGCGCTCTACGGCAAGGTCATGCGCAAGACCACCCGGCTCAAGGCTCACGACGAGCAGAACGCGTGCGGCATCGGCGACCGGGTTCTCCTGATGGAGACCCGCCCGCTGTCGGCCACCAAGCGGTGGCGCGTCGTCGAGATCCTCGAGAAGGCCAAGTAACCAGTTCGGCCAGGCTCCCGGTCCCAGAGACCGCGAGAACCAGCACGACAACCAGGAGAGACCAATGATCCAGCAGGAGTCGCGACTCAAGGTCGCCGACAACACGGGTGCGAAGCAGATCCTCTGCATCCGCGTGCTCGGCGGCTCGGGTCGGCGCTACGCCGGCATCGGTGACGTCATCGTCGCCACTGTCAAGGACGCGATCCCCGGCGGCAACGTCAAGAAGGGCGACGTCGTCAAGGCCGTCATCGTGCGCACCGTCAAGGAGCGCCGCCGGCCGGACGGTTCCTACATCCGCTTCGACGAGAACGCCGCGGTGATCCTCAAGCCCGACGGCGAGCCGCGGGGCACCCGCATCTTCGGCCCCGTGGGCCGCGAGCTGCGCGACAAGAAGTTCATGAAGATCATCTCGCTGGCACCGGAGGTGCTCTGACATGGCCCAGTCGAAGAAGGCTTCTGTGAACATCAAGAAGGGCGACACCGTCAAGGTGATCGCGGGCAAGGACAAGGGCGCCGAGGGCAAGGTCATCAAGGTGCTGCGCGAGCAGCAGCGGGTGATCGTCGAGGGCGTCAACCGGATCAAGAAGCACACCAAGGTCGTCAACCAGGGCGGCCGGGCCGGCACCACCGGCGGCATCATCACCACCGAGGCGGCGATTCACGTCTCCAACGTGATGCTCGTCGAGGGTGACGGCACGACCCGGATCGGCTTCCGCCGCGAAGAGGTCACCAAGCGCCGTCCCGACGGCTCGACGTACCAAGCGACGCGGAGCGTGCGCATCTCCCGCAAGACCGGCAAGGAAATCTGATGAGCGAGACCACCACCACCGAGACACCGCAGGTGTCGGCGAAGGTGACGCCCCGGCTGAAGACGCGCTACCGCGAGGAGATCCTCCCGGCGCTGCAGTCGGAGTTCGACATCAAGAACGTCATGCAGGTGCCCGGGCTGACCAAGATCGTGGTCAACATGGGCGTCGGCGAGGCGGCCCGCGACTCCAAGCTGATCGAGGGCGCGATCCGCGACCTGACGGTGATCACTGGCCAGAAGCCGGCGGTCACCAAGGCGCGCAAGTCGATCGCCCAGTTCAAGCTGCGTGAGGGCATGCCGATCGGCGCGCACACCACGCTGCGCGGCGACCGGATGTGGGAGTTCCTCGACCGCCTGCTGTCGCTGGCGCTGCCCCGGATCCGTGACTTCCGCGGCCTCTCGCCGAAGCAGTTCGACGGTAACGGCAACTACACGTTCGGGCTGACCGAGCAGGTCATGTTCCACGAGATCGACCAGGACAAGGTCGACCGTCAGCGGGGCATGGACATCACGGTCGTCACCACCGCGACGAACGACGACGAGGGGCGCGCGCTGCTCAAGCAGCTCGGGTTCCCGTTCCAGGAAGGCAACTGACATGGCGAAGACCGCTCTGAGGGTCAAGGCAGCCCGCAAGCCCAAGTTCAAGGTGCGCGGCTACACCCGCTGCCAGCGCTGCGGCCGACCGAAGGCCGTCTACCGCAAGTTCGGCCTGTGCCGGATCTGCCTTCGGGAGATGGCCCACCGCGGCGAGCTGCCCGGCGTGACCAAGTCCTCCTGGTGACACACAACAACTAATCGCTGAAGGTCGCGTCGCCGCGTGCGGCGCGAAACCACAGAAGAGAGAGAACCCAAGCAATGACGATGACCGACCCGATCGCAGACATGCTGACCCGTCTGCGCAACGCCAACCAGGCGTTCCACGACGACGTGACGATGCCCTACAGCAAGCTGAAGCAGGGCGTTGCTGAGATCCTCAAGCAGGAGGGCTACATCACCTCGTTCGAGGTGGCCGATGCCGAGGACACCGTGGGCAAGACGCTCACGATCACGCTCAAGTACGGCCGCAACCGCGAGCGCTCGATCGCCGGCGTACGCCGGATCAGCAAGCCCGGCCTGCGCGTCTACGCCAAGAGCACCGGCCTGCCCAAGGTGCTCGGCGGCCTCGGCGTCGCGATCATCTCCACCAGTCAGGGTCTGCTGACCGACCGTCAGGCGAACCAGAAGGGCGTGGGTGGGGAAGTCCTCGCCTACGTCTGGTGACCCAGGGACCACGAAGGAGATTCGAGAGATGTCGCGTATTGGCAAGCTCCCCATTCCGGTCCCGTCCGGTGTGGACATCCAGATCGACGGCTCCTCGGCGAGCACCGTGACCGTGAAGGGCCCCAAGGGCGCCCTGAGCCACACGGTCGCCGAGCCGATCACCGTCGAGAAGAACGACGACGTGATCGACGTGCGCCGTCCCGACGACGAGCGCGAGAGCAAGGCGCTGCACGGCCTGACCCGCACCCTGATCAACAACATGGTCGTGGGCGTCACCGAGGGCTACGAGAAGAAGCTCGAGATCGTGGGCGTCGGCTACCGAGTCCTGTCCAAGGGCCCGACCCAGCTGGAGTTCCAGCTGGGCTACTCACACCCGATCGTCTTCGACGCGCCCGAGGGCATCACGTTCTCGGTGGAGAGCCCCACCCGGCTCGGCGTCGCGGGCATCGACAAGCAGCTCGTCGGTGAGGTCGCGGCCAACATCCGCAAGCTGCGCAAGCCCGAGCCCTACAAGGGCAAGGGCGTCCGTTACGCCGGCGAGCACATCCGCCGCAAGGTCGGAAAGGCTGGTAAGTAACCATGGCTATCTCGCTGAAGGCCCACAAGCACACCGCTGCGCGCCAGAAGTCGCGGGCGCGTCGGCAGATCCGGGGCCGCAAGAAGCTCTCCGGCACCTCCGAGCGTCCTCGCCTGGTGGTCACCCGCTCGTCGAAGCACATCAGCGCCCAGGTCGTCGACGACCTGGAGGGCAAGACGCTGGCGTACGCCTCGACGATGGAAGGCGACCTGCGCGCGCTCGACGGCGACAAGACTGCCAAGGCCAAGAAGGTGGGCGAGCTCGTTGCCGAGCGCGCCAAGGCCCAGGGCATCGAGGGCGTGGTCTTCGACCGCGCCGGCAACAAGTACCACGGTCGCATCGCGGCCCTGGCCGACGGCGCCCGTGAAGGCGGCCTGACGCTGTGATCGCACAGTTCACGGACATGCAGAACCGAGTAGGGAGTAACTCATGAGCGGACCCCAGCGCGGACAGCGTTCGGGTGGCGATCGTCGTGGAGGACGCGACGGTGGTCGAGGCCAGGGCGCGGACAAGAACGCCTACCTCGAGCGCGTCGTCGCGATCAACCGAGTCGCCAAGGTCGTGAAGGGTGGTCGTCGCTTCAGCTTCACCGCCCTCGTGGTCGTGGGCGACGGTGACGGCATGGTCGGCGTCGGCTACGGCAAGGCCAAGGAGGTGCCGGCGGCGATCGCCAAGGGTGTCGAGGAGGCGAAGAAGTCTTTCTTCCGCGTCCCCCGCATCCAGGGCACCATCCCGCACCCCGTCCAGGGCGAGAAGGCCGCCGGCGTGGTCATGCTGCGCCCGGCCGCTCCCGGTACCGGTGTGATCGCCGGTGGCCCGGTGCGCGCCGTGCTCGAGTGCGCCGGCATCCACGACGTACTCAGCAAGTCGCTGGGCTCGTCCAACCAGATCAACATCGTCCACGCCACGGTCGAGGCGCTGCGGATGCTCGAGCAGCCCCAGACGGTGGCCGCCCGCCGCGGTCTGCCGGTCGAGGAGATCGCTCCGGCGGCTCTGCTCAGGGCCCAGGCCGAGGTGGACACCACGACGACGCCGGCCGGGGTGAGCTCGTAATGGCTCGCCTCAAGGTCCAGCAGAAGAAGTCCACGATCGGCTGCAAGGCCAACCAGCGCGAGACGCTTCGCACGCTCGGTTTGAAGCGGATCGGCGACGTGGTCGTCAAGGAGGACCGCCCGGAGATCCGGGGCATGGTCCAGACCGTCCGTCACCTGGTGACGGTCGAGGAGGTCGACTGACATGACATTGAAGCTGCACCACCTGCGGCCCGCCCCGGGCGCCAAGACCTCGAAGACCCGTGTGGGTCGCGGTGAGGGCTCCAAGGGCAAGACGGCCGGTCGCGGTACCAAGGGCACCAAGGCCCGCAACCAGGTGCCGGCCTCGTTCGAGGGCGGCCAGATGCCGATCCACATGCGGCTCCCCAAGCTGAAGGGCTTCAAGAACCCCTTCAAGGTGGAGTTCCAGGTCGTCAACCTCGACCGGCTCGGCGAGTTGTTCCCCGAGGGTGGCGAGGTGGGCGTCGACGAGCTCGTCGCTCGCGGCGCCGTCCGCAAGGGTCACCCGGTCAAGGTGCTCGGCCAGGGCGAGATCTCGGTGAAGGTCGCGGTCACCGCCAACGCGTTCTCGAGCTCCGCCAAGGAGAAGATCGAAGCCGCCGGTGGCACCACCACCGTCGTCTGACACGTCGTGCGGATGGGGCGCGGCACCTGCCTCGTAGAGGTCGGCCGCGCCCCTTCTGTGCACACGGTGCCTGTTAGGCTTCCACGGGCCGTCGACCACCGCGTTCGCGCGTGTGGAGCGCGGGGGCCCGCCATCAGCTGGAGAAAGAGGATCTCGTGCTCAGCGCGTTCGTGAACGCCTTCCGGACCCCGGACCTACGGCGCAAGCTGCTGTTCGTCCTGCTGATCATCGTGATCTTCCGGGCCGGTTCCCAGATCCCCGCCCCGGGCGTCAACGTCGACAACGTGCAGAGCTGCCTCGGGGACGACGCCAACAACCAGGGCGTCTACAACCTGATCAACCTGTTCTCGGGTGGCGCGCTGCTCCAGCTCACCGTCTTCGCGCTCGGGATCATGCCCTACATCACCGCCAGCATCATCCTGCAGCTGCTCGTCGTGGTCATTCCGCGGCTCGAAGCGCTGAAGAAGGAAGGCCAGGCGGGCCAGACCAAGATCACGCAGTACACCCGCTACCTCACGCTGGGTCTCGCGCTGCTGCAGGCCACCGGCATCGTGGCCCTTGCCCGCTCCGGCAACCTGCTGCAGAACTGCCCCGAGCCACTGCTGCACAGCCAGAGCACCAGCACGTTCCTGGTCATGGTCATCACGATGACCGCCGGCACCGCGGTCATCATGTGGCTCGGCGAGCTGATCACCGAGCGCGGCGTCGGCAACGGCATGTCGATCCTGATCTTCACCCAGGTCGTGGCCACCTTCCCGACCGCCCTGTGGCAGGTCGGCAAGAGCCAGGGCTGGTGGGTCTTCTCGATCGTGATCGCGATCGGCCTGGTCATCGTCGCGGCGGTCATCTTCATCGAGCAGGCGCAGCGCCGCATCCCGGTGCAGTACGCCCGCCGGATGGTCGGCCGCAAGATGTTCGGCGGCAGCTCGACGTACATCCCACTCAAGGTCAACCAGGCCGGCATCATCCCGGTCATCTTCGCCTCGTCGCTGCTCTACCTGCCCGCGATGGCGGTGCAGTTCAACCAGAACAGCGACTCTCAGTGGATCAGCTGGGTCTCGAAGTACTTCGTGCGCGGCGACCACCCGCTCTACATGATCGCCTACTTCCTGCTCATCATCTTCTTCACCTACTTCTACGTGTCGATCACCTTCAACCCGCAAGAGGTGTCCGACAACATGAAGAAGTACGGCGGCTTCATCCCCGGAATCCGGGCGGGCAAGCCGACCCAGGACTACCTGTCCTACGTCCTCTCCCGCATCACGTTGCCGGGCGCGCTCTATCTCGGTCTGATCTCGCTGATTCCGCTGATCGCTTTGGTTCTCATCGACGCGAACCAGAACTTCCCGTTCGGCGGAACCTCCATCCTGATCATGGTCGGTGTCGCACTCGACACGGTGAAACAGATCGAGAGCCAGCTCCAGCAGCGCAACTACGAAGGATTCCTCCGTTAAATGCGCCTCATCCTGATGGGTCCGCCTGGGGCCGGCAAGGGCACCCAGGCAAAGTACGTCGCCGACCATTTCGGCATCCCCGCCATCTCCACCGGCGACATCTTCCGCGCCAACGTCTCGCAGGGCACCGACCTCGGTGTCGAGGCGAAGCGCTACATGGACGCGGGTGAATACGTCCCCGACGAGATCACCAACCAGATGGTCCGCAACCGGATCGACGAGCCCGACGCCGAGCCCGGCTTCCTGCTCGACGGCTACCCACGCACCCTGGCGCAGGTCGAGGAGCTCGACGGCATGATCGCGCACACCGGCCACCGCCTCGACGCGGTCGTGGTGCTGACGGTGGACTCCGAGGAGGTCGTCCAGCGGCTGATGCAGCGGGCCCGGACCGAGGGCCGCGCCGACGACACCGAGGACGTCATCCGCCGCCGCCAGGAGATCTACCTGGAGGAGACCGAGCCCCTCATCGCGGTCTACCGCGAGCGTGGGCTGGTCCACGACATTGACGGCATGGGCGAGGTCGACGAGGTCACCAAGCGGATCTTCGAGGCCCTGGACGTTATTCCTCAGAGTTAGCTGGAGTGCCAGTGGGCCTGCGCGATCGCGGGATCCAGATCAAGTCGCCGGAGCAGATCGACGCGATGCGTCGGGCCGGCGTCGTGGTCGGCGAGACCCTGGAGCTGCTGCGCGCCTCGACGCGGGCCGGTAGGACCACCGGTGAGCTCGACGAGATCGCGGAGGACCACATCCGTTCCCGGGGCGCGACGCCGTCGTTCCTCGGCTACCACGGGTTCCCAGCCACCATCTGCACCTCGGTCAACGACGAGGTGGTGCACGGCATCCCCGGCGACCGGGTCCTTGCCGACGGCGACGTCGTCTCCATCGACTGCGGCGCCATCATCGACGGGTGGCACGGCGACGCCGCGATCACCGTTGCCCTGGGTGAGGTACCGGACGAGGTCACCGAGCTGATGCGGGTGACCGAGGAGGCGCTGTGGCGCGGGATCGCCGCTGCTCGCCTCGGCGGCCGGGTCACCGACATCTCCTACGCCGTCGAGAGCCACGTCCGGGGCGCTGGGGACTACGGCATCCTCGAGGATTACACCGGGCACGGGATCGGCTCCGAGATGCACCAACCGCCCAACGTCCCCAACTACGGCCGGGCCGGCCGGGGCCCCAAGCTGGTCCGGGGCCTGGCGCTCGCCGTAGAGCCGATGATCACGCTCGGCACCAAGGACACCGTGCTGCTCGAGGACGAGTGGACGGTCGTCACCGCCGACGGCTCGTTCGCCGCGCACTACGAGCACACGTTCACGCTCACCCCCGACGGCGCCTGGGTGCTCACCGCGCTGGACGGCGGCGAGTCGATGCTGGCCGAGGTCGGCGTTCCGTTCGGCGGTCGCTGACAACCACCGGACTGCGATTCGGCCCATGAGGGCGCTCATGGAAGACTGGGTACCGCAGGAGGGGAGTATTCCTTCGCTGCGGTCTCGTCAGCACGTCGGACCCTGTTCGCTGGGGTGCCGTCCGGGGCCGCGGGTCGCCCGACCGGGCGCCGGAAGAGACCTCAGGCGCTGCCCAACGCACCCCCTACTGCAGGAGAGTCCGTGGAAGTCTCGACCCTCGAATGGACGATCACCTTCGGCGTGACCATCGCCGTGCTGGTCTTCGACGTCATCGTCATCGCCCGCGACCCGCGCGAGCCGTCGATGAAGGAGTGCGCAATCGCGCTCAGCATCTACATCAGCGCGGCGCTCGCGTTCGGTGCCTGGGTGTTGCTCTATCACGGCCACGACTACGGGATCGAGTTCTACGCCGGCTGGCTGACGGAGTACAGCCTGTCGATGGACAACCTGTTCGTCTTCATCGTGCTGATGGCCGCACTGAAGGTGCCGCGGCACCTTCAGCAGGAAGCGCTGATGGTGGGCATCATCCTGGCCCTGATCTTCCGCGGCATCTTCATCGCGCTGGGCTATCAGCTGATCAACAACTTCTCGTGGGTCTTCTACGTGTTCGGCGCGTTCCTCGTCTACACGGCCTGGAGCCTGGTGAAGAGCTACCGCTCTCACGAGGACGAGCACCCCGAGGACAACCGGGTGGTGAAGTTCGCCCAGTCGCACCTGAACGTCGGTGAGGAGTACCACGGCCTGAAGCTCTGGTACGTCGAGAACGGCTCCCGCGTGGTGTCCCCGATGCTGATCGTGATCATCGCGCTCGGTACGACGGACGTGCTGTTCGCGCTCGACTCGATCCCGGCGATCTTCGGCATCACCCAGGAGCCCTACCTGGTGTTCACCGCCAACGTGTTCGCGCTGATGGGGCTCCGGCAGCTCTACTTCCTGCTCGGCGGGCTGCTGAAGCGGCTGGTCTACCTGTCGCTGGGGCTGTCGTTCATCCTGGCGTTCATCGGCGTCAAGCTGGTGCTGCACGCCCTGCACGAGAACGAGCTGCCTTTCATCAACGACGGTGAGCCGGTCGACGTACCGGAGATCTCCTCGCTGCTCAGCCTGGCCGTGATCATGCTGACGCTGGTGGTCACCGCGGTGGCCAGCCTGGCCAAGGACCGCGCCGACCAGCGAGCCGAGGCGCGCGACTCCTGAGGGCAAAGGTCCGCGATGGACGAACCCGTGGATTAGGGTGGCCGCCGTCATGAACAGCCGACCGCGTCTAGGGGTGCAGTGGGGCCCCACCTCCCGGGAGTTCGACCAGGACCGGGTCGTGCTCGGCCGGGAGAGCGACTGCGACATCGTGGTCGACGACGGTCGGGTGTCGCGGCACCACCTGGTGTTCTTCCGTGACGGCGACGTCTGGGTCGTGTCCGACAACAGCTCCAACGGGAGCTTCGTCCACGGTCAGCGGATCCAGCAGTTCGCGGTGCCACCGGTCTCGACCGTGGTCAACCTCGGTGACCAGAACGGTCAGCCGGTCGCGGTGTGGATGGTGCCCGCCCAGGCGCCCGCACCCGCCCCGCCGGCGCCGGCCCCGCAACAGTCCGGCGGCGACGCGCACACCGCGCCGTGGGGCGCCGTCTCGGAGCGTCCCGTGCCCACGCCCGGCGACGGGGTCGCCCAGCAGGTGCTGCCCCCGGGGCAGCTCGCCCACGGCCACTCCATCCTGCCCGCGGACCGCAACCGCGACGGCGCGCTCGCGATCGGCCGCGAGCTGACCAACGAGGTGGTGCTGACCGACCCGCTGGTGTCGCGCTTCCACGCCCGGCTGGACCTGGGTCCGGTGCCGATGCTCCACGACCTCGGCAGCTTCAACGGCACGTTCGTCAACGGTCAGCGGGTCCAGGGCTCCGTCGCGCTCCAGCCCGGGTACGAAGTCATCTTCGGCAACCAGTCGTTCCGCTGGGACGGTTCGCAGCTGATCGCGTCGGCCACCAA
The DNA here is from genome assembly GCA_963779635.1 of uncultured Actinomycetota bacterium. Classification (GTDB taxonomy): domain Bacteria; phylum Actinomycetota; class Actinomycetes; order Propionibacteriales; family Nocardioidaceae; genus Nocardioides. The sequence goes on from CAVZZC010000005.1 coordinate 219,983, forward strand.
GGACGAGTTCACGCTGTACGCCGACGGGCTGACGACGATGGTCGGCGGCGGGAAGATCCTCCTCGACAACGTGTCGTTCCAGCTGGAGCCGTCGAGCCTCACCGCCGTGATCGGGCCGTCGGGCGCCGGCAAGTCCACGCTGCTCGGCGCGCTCACCGGCCTCCGCGCGGCCACCCACGGGCGGGTGATCTGGCAGGGCCACGACCTCTACGCGAACTACGACCAGCTCCGCCGCCAGATCGGGCTGGTGCCGCAGCAGGACATCCAGCACCCACAGCTCAAGGTCAAGCAAGCCTTGGGCTACGCCGCTGAGCTGCGGCTCCCGCCGGACACCACCGCCCAGGAGCGCTTCGTGCGGGTGCAGACGGTCGCCCAGCAGCTCCAGCTCGGGCAGCGGCTGGACAACCGGATCGGCACCCAGCTCTCGGGCGGCCAGCGCAAGCGGGTGTCGATCGCCACCGAGCTGCTCACCGCCCCGCCGTTGCTCTTCCTCGACGAGCCCACCTCCGGCCTCGACCCTGGCCTGGACCTGGAGGTGATGCGCCAGCTCCGCTCGCTCGCCGACGACGGCCGGGTCGTCATGGTGGTCACCCACTCGGTGCTCGCGCTCGACGTCTGCGACAACGTGATGGTGCTGGCGCCCGGCGGCCGGATCGCCTACTTCGGACCACCGGCCGGAGTGCTCGAGCACTTCGGCTGCAGCAACTACCCCGAGGTCTTCGACCTGCTCGACGAGCCCGACCTGTGGCACCGGATCCCGGTGCCGGCGCGGAGCGTCGACACCAGCCAGCTCGCCGCGGTGGCGTCCCCCGTGCCTGCCCCGCCGCGCCAGTCGTTCACCAAGCAGCTCACCACACTGATCCGCCGCAACACCGCGGTGGTGATGGCCGATCGGCTGCTGCTCGCGATGCTGGTGCTGCTGCCGTTGATCCTCGGCGGGCTGAGCCGGCTGGTGCCGGGGGAGCGCGGGCTGTCGCTCGACGAGGCCGCCCGGCAGGTGCGCACGCCCGAAGGCCTGACGATGGTGTTCAACCCGGAGGAGGCGCGGCAGCGGCTGATCGTGCTGATCGTCGCCGCCTGCCTGATGGGTACGGCGATGACGATCCGCGAGCTGGTCGGCGAGCGCCCGATCTTCCGCCGTGAGTACGCCGTCGGCCTCTCCCCGAACATCTACTTCCTCAGCAAGATCGTGGTGCTCGGCACCGCGGCGTTCCTACAGGGCATGCTCGTCACCTGGATCGCGACCGTGGGGCTGCCTGGTCCCGACGGCGGCCTCGGGACGTTCCGGGTGGCGCTGGTGATCGGTGCCCTGTCGTTCACGATGGCGGTCATCGGCCTGTGCCTCTCCGCCCTGGTCACCAGTACCGAGCAGACGATGCCCGCGCTGGTCGGGATGATCATGATCCAGCTGGTGCTGTCCGGCGCGCTCTTCCCGGTCGCGGGCCGCCCGCTCCTGGAGCAGATCGCCTGGCTCGCCCCCTCCCGCTGGGCGTACGCCGCCATTGCCTCCACGATGGGCCTGGTGCGCGCCAAGAAGGGTGACGATGACCAGGACTGGATCGCCCTTGCAGGTGCCGGCCACTACCTGTTCGACATGATGATGCTCGGCCTGCTGTGCGGGCTGGCGGTCGTCATCGGACTGCTGCTCGTGCGACGCAGCGCGACCAGTGACTGAGCCCTCCGCATCGGAATGATCCACGTCTCGCGCTGGTTGGTCCGGTGATGTCTCCCCCGCTCGCCCTCTCCGTCCTCGATCTCGTGCCGGTCCGCAGCGACCAGTCGACCGGTGACGCCCTGCGCGCCACCCTCTCGCTGGCCCGGGTGGCCGACGACCTCGGCTACCGCCGCTACTGGCTGGCCGAGCACCACAACATGCCGGCCGTCGCGGCCACCAACCCGCCGGTACTCATCGGCATGGTGGCCGGCGCGACCGAGCGGATCCGGGTCGGCTCCGGCGGGGTGATGCTGCCCAACCACGCCCCGTTGGTGGTGGCCGAGCAGTTCGCGCTGCTGGAGGCGGCGTACCCCGGACGGATCGACCTCGGCATCGGCCGCGCCCCGGGCACCGACCCGGTGACCAGCTGGGCGCTGCGCCACGGCGCCGGCGGCGTGACCGACGAGGCAGTCGCCCACTTCCCGGAGTACGTCGACAACGTGCTCGCCATGATGGAGCCGGCCGGCGTGGGGCTCGACCTCCAAGGCCGCACCCACGTGCTGAAGGCGACGCCCGGGGCCCGGTCGGTGCCGGCGATCTGGCTGCTCGGCTCCTCGGACTACTCCGCCCGGCTGGCCGCCGAGAAGGGCATGCCCTACGTCTTCGCCCACCACTTCTCCGGCCGCGGCACCGCGGAGGCGCTGGAGCTCTACCGGAGCGAGTTCCGGCCCTCGCCCGAGCTCGACGCTCCGCGCACCTTCCTGACCGTCAACGCCGCCGTTGCGCCGACCCGCGAGGAGGCGGAGCGATTGGCGCGGCCACAGCTGCTGCAGATGGTGGCGCTGCGCACCGGGTCCCCGCTGACCCCGCAGCCGCTGGTCGAGGAGGCGGAGAAGGTCGAGCTGGCCGACACCCACGTCGGGCTGGTCGAGGCGATGCGCGAGCGGTGGGTCATCGACGCCCCGGAGGAGGCGGCTGCCGCCCTCCGCACGCTGGCGGCGACGTACGACGTCGACGAGGTGATGGTCAACCCGGTCGGCGGGGCCTACACCGGGACCGAGCCCACGGTCTCCCCGGCGCGGGAGCAGACCCTGCGCCTCCTGGCCGATTTCGGTTTCTGAGCGTCTTCGGACTAAACTAGATCTTCGGCCCAACGTGGGTCTGTTTCGTGGTGCCTCGCGGCTGCCCGGATTTCACATCGACCGACTCGACATGGTGGGTCAGGCGTGCGCCCGGGATGAGGCTCACAAAGCGGCTGCACGAGGTCCACCGGCTCACTCACAGGGGAGCCGGAGGTTCGCGGGCCGACGGTAGACAACAAGCAACCAGATTGTGAGGACATGGCGAAGAAAGAAGGCGTGATCGAGATGGAGGGCTCCGTAGTGGAGGCCCTCCCCAATGCGATGTTCCGAGTGGAGCTGAGCAACGGTCACAAGGTTCTCGCGCACATCAGCGGCAAGATGCGCCAGCACTACATCCGGATCCTCCCTGAGGACCGGGTCGTGGTGGAGCTCTCGCCGTACGACCTCTCGCGAGGTCGCATCGTCTACCGCTACAAGTAACCAGCAGCCGATCAAGAAAGGGCTGACATGAAGGTCAACCCGAGCGTCAAGCCGATCTGTGACAAGTGCAAGGTGATTCGTCGCCACGGCCGCGTCATGGTGATCTGCGACAACCCGCGCCACAAGCAGCGCCAGGGCTGATTCGCAACAACCGCACCACCACAACGTGATCGCTTAGCCCCACCAGGGGCGAACCACCTCCGGAGCAGACGGCCGGAGCCGGACTCGATGAGACCGGGCGCGACACGAACGAAACCGCTGCAGATCGAAGGGAAAACCGCCAGATATGGCACGCCTCGTTGGAGTGGACCTGCCGCGCGACAAGCGCATCGAGGTCGCACTCACTTACATCTACGGCATCGGCCGTACCCGCGCCCAGCAGCTCCTCGCGAGCACCGGCGTCGACCCGAACCTCCGGGTCCACGAGCTGGGCGACGAACAGCTGGTCAAGCTCCGCGACGCCATCGACGAGCAGGAGTTCAAGATCGAGGGTGACCTCCGTCGTGAGGTCCAGGCGGACATCCGCCGCAAGATCGAGATCGGCAGCTACCAGGGTCGTCGCCACCGCCAGGGCCTTCCGGTCCGGGGGCAGCGCACCAAGACCAACGCGCGGACCCGCAAGGGCCCGAAGCGCACGGTTGCCGGCAAGAAGAAGGCCAAGTGATCCACGCGATCACCGCCACCTCGACCACTCAGACCAGCTGACACAGGAGTAACCGAATGCCTCCCAAGGCTCGCACGGGGACCAAGAAGGTCCGCCGCAAGGAGAAGAAGAACATCGCTCAGGGCGAAGCCCACATCAAGAGCACGTTCAACAACACCATCGTCACCATCACCGACCCCACCGGCGCGGTGATCTCGTGGGCGTCCGCCGGCACCGTCGGCTTCAAGGGCTCCCGCAAGTCCACGCCGTACGCCGCCCAGATGGCCGCCGAGGCCGCCGGCCGCCGGGCGATGGACCACGGCATGAAGAAGATCGACGTCTTCGTCAAGGGCCCGGGCTCGGGCCGCGAGACGGCGATCCGCTCACTGGGTGCGATCGGCCTCGAGGTCGGCACCATCCAGGACGTCACCCCCACTCCCCACAACGGTTGCCGCCCGCCCAAGCGCCGGCGCGTCTGACCCCGAGACAGAGAAAGAGAGCGAACTAGCCATGGCCCGCTACACCGGCCCCATGACCAAGAAGTCGCGCCGTCTCGGTGTCGACCTCGTCGGAGGCGACTCTGCCTTCGAGAAGCGCCCCTACCCGCCCGGCCAGCACGGCCGCGGCCGGATCAAGGAGAGCGAGTACCTCCTCCAGCTTCGCGAGAAGCAGAAGGCTCGCTTCACCTACGGCGTGATGGAGAAGCAGTTCCACAACTACTACACCGAGGCCTCGCGCCGACAGGGCAAGACGGGCGACAACCTGCTGCAGCTGCTCGAGTGCCGCCTCGACAACGTGGTCTACCGGGCCGGCTTCGCCCGCACCCGCCGCCACGCCCGCCAGCTCGTCGGACACGGTCACTTCCAGGTCAACGGCAGGAAGGTCGACATCCCGTCCTTCCAGGTGACCGCGCACGACGTGATCGACGTTCGCGAGAAGTCCCTGGAGATGACTCCCTTCATCGTGGCTCGTGAGACCCACGGCGAGCGGATCGTCCCCGCGTGGCTCGAGGCCATCCCCACGAGGATGCGTGTCCTGGTCCACCAGGTCCCGGTCCGGGCGCAGATCGACATCCCGGTCCAGGAGCAGCTCATCGTCGAGTACTACTCCAAGAAGTAACCACTTCCGTCATCACCAGCAACATTCGAGCCCTTCAAATAGCGGTCGGGCTCGGAAAGGAATGAATCAGTGCTTATCGCACAGCGTCCCACCCTGTCGGAAGAGACCGTCGACGAGTTCCGCTCGCGGTTCGTTATCGAACCGCTGGAGCCCGGCTTCGGCTACACGCTCGGCAACTCGCTTCGCCGCACCCTCCTGTCGTCGATCCCCGGTGCCTCGGTCACGAGCATCAAGGTCGACACCGTGCTCCACGAGTTCTCGACCATCGAGGGCGTCAAGGAGGACGTCACCGAGATCATCCTCAACCTGAAGGGCCTCGTCGTCTCCTCCGAGCACGACGAGCCGGTCACCATGTACCTCCGCAAGTCGGGTGCTGGTGCCGTGACCGCCGCCGACATCGCGCCTCCGGCCGGTGTCGAGGTGCACAACCCCGACCTCAAGATCGCCACCCTGTCCGACAAGGGCAAGCTGGAGATGGAGCTGGTCGTGGAGCGTGGCCGTGGCTACGTGTCGGCCGTCCAGAACAAGGGCGCCGACAACGAGATCGGCCGGATGCCGGTCGACTCGATCTACAGCCCGGTCCTCAAGGTCACCTACAAGGTCGAGGCCACCCGAGTCGAGCAGCGCACCGACTTCGACAAGCTGGTCATCGACGTCGAGACCAAGCCGTCGATCCTGCCCCGCGACGCGATCGCCTCGGCCGGCAAGACCCTGGTCGAGCTGTTCGGTCTGGCCCGCGAGCTGAACGTCGAGGCCGAGGGCATCGACATCGGCCCGTCGCCGGTCGACGAGCAGCTGGCTGCCGACCTCGCCCTCCCGGTCGAGGACCTGCAGCTGACCGTCCGCTCCTACAACTGCCTCAAGCGCGAGGGCATCCACACCGTGGGTGAGCTCATCAGCCGCTCGGAGCAGGACCTGCTCGACATCCGCAACTTCGGCGCGAAGTCGATCGACGAGGTCAAGGCCAAGCTGGTCGAGATGGGCCTGTCCCTCAAGGACAGCGCGCCCGGCTTCGACCCGCACGCTGCCCTGGCGGCGTACGGCGATGACGACGACGACGCCTTCGTCGAGGACGAGCAGTACTGACCCCACGCTGACCCGTCACCAACTTTGTGACGGGTCACCGACTACCCCGGTACCTGACACGGCCGGGGAGAATCGAGAGAAGCAATGCCCAAGCCGAAGAAGGGCACCCGCCTCGGCGGCAGCCCGGCGCACCAGCGGCTGATCCTGTCGAACCTGGCCACCGCCCTGTTCGAGCACGGCCGGATCACCACCACCGAGGCCAAGGCGCGCACGCTGCGTCCGTACGCCGAGAAGCTGATCACCAAGGCGAAGCGCGGTGATCTGCACAACCGTCGCGAGGTCCTGAAGACCATCCGCGACAAGGGCGTCGTGCACCACCTCTTCACCGAGATCGGCCCGACGTTCGCTGAGCGCCCGGGCGGCTACACCCGGATCACCAAGATCGGCCCCCGCAAGGGCGACAACGCCCCGATGGCCGTGATCGAGCTGGTGACGGAGGAGTACAAGCCGGCGGCGCCGAAGGCGAAGAAGAAGACCGAGAAGGCCGAGAAGCCCGCGCCGGCCCCGGCCGCCGAGGAGACCGAGGTCGAGGAGACCGCCGTCGACGAGGCGCCGACCGAGCTGGCCGAGGAGGCTTCGCCGGAGGAGTCGGTCGTCGCCGAGGAGCAGCCCACCGAGGACGAGGCTCCGGCCGACGAGCCCGAGGCTGCCGAGAAGACCGAGGACGAGGGCGAGGCCGACAAGGCCTGATCCACCGACCTGCCTGGACGGCCCGCCACCGCGAGGTGGCGGGCCGTTCTGCGTCCGTGCAGGGCCGGGGCAACCATCCGGGTAGTCCAGCGGGTGAACAAGGCATGATCGCGTCGAGGACGACCGCCCAGGCGGTCTTGGTTCCCGGGGAAGGACGGATGGCCGCCGACAAGCCCGACTTCGACGACTTCGTGGCGGCCCGCTCGACCACGCTGCTGCGCACCGCCTACCTCCTGACCCACGACCACGCGCTGGCCGAGGACCTGCTGCAGACCGCGTTGACCAAGTCCTGGTTCGCGTGGGGCCGGATCTCCGGCAACCCGGAGGCCTACGTGCGCAAGGTGCTCGTGAACACGTACTCCAGCTGGTGGCGGCGCAGGTGGAACGGTGAGCAGGCGACCGAGGACGTCCCCGAGCGCGACGTCGTCGACACGGCCGACGCGATCACCGCCGAGCACGACCTGTGGTCGGCCATGGAGCGCCTGCCGCGTCGGCAGCGGGCAGTGATCGTGCTGCGCTACTTCGAGGACCTCACCGAGGTCCAGACGGCCGACGCGCTGGGCTGCTCGGTCGGCACGGTCAAGAGCCAGGCGAGCAAGGCCCTCGCGAAGCTGCGGATCGACCCAGGGCTCGCCGAGCATCACGCGGGCGCCGGGACAGGGGGAGAGTCATGAACGGCATCAATGACCTGCGCGAGACCCTCGAACGGCGCGCCGCGTCCGTGGTCGACGAGCGCGTGCACGACCGGCAGACCGACGTCCACAGTCGGGTGCGGTCGGTCCGGCGACGGCGCCGCAACGTCGTTGCCGGCGTGGCCGCCGCGGTGCTGGCGGTGGTCGGCGTGGTCACCCTGCTCCCCGACGGGGACGGTGCCCCGCCCAAGCCGGCACACGAGGTCGTCGGCGCGCCCGCACCGGACGAGCTCACCTCGCTGGGCTACCGCTATGCCTTCACCACCTCGGTCGAGGGTGAGGACGGCCGGGCGACCGTGAAGCTGGAGGGCTCCCCCAGGCCGCGTCTGGTGACCTGGGCGACCTCGACCGATGACCAGCGGGCCACGGTGCAGGTCGACATCGACCCGCCGCTGGCCTACGACGTGCCCGACTTCGGCGACTGGGTCGAGATCCCGGCCGGCATCTCGGCCAAGGTGGTGGTGAAGACCGAGGCAGGGATCCCGGGCCTCGCCATCTACACGCTCACCTCCGATCACCCGGCAGGCATCACCAAGGACGGCATGACCTTCCGAGACACCGTGGAGGGACAACCGTTGCTCGGAGCCACCATCGGCGATCCCGGCGAGGCGGACGTCGCGGTCGACCTGAGCCGCTACGCCCCGGCGCTCGACCTGCGCTTCTTCTGCGCCGGCGGCCCGGACAACACCTACGTCCACCTCGCGCTCGGGGACGGCGAGGTGACCAGCGGCGAGGGCTGCGACGCCGTGCTGCACAACGACCCGGCCTCCTACGACGCCGCCGTCGTCGCGCTGCATCGAGGCGACGACGACAGCGTGCGGCTGTACGTCACCCGCGGGCCGGACGGGCCGCTCGTGGTCGACCCGGACCTGCGGATCGGGCTCGGGGTCTACGCCGCGGAGGAGCCGCCGAGCACGAAGGCGTCAGCCTTCCCGACGTACGTCGAGGACCGCGGGCACACCTGGAAGCTGAGCGACCGGGTGGGGTCGGCGCCGGGCGAGCAGCGTTTCGAGGCTGTTGCTCCGGACACCGGGAGTCCGGTGCTCGTCGTGGTGTCGCTCGAGGCGGTCGGCGTCCAGGTCCGTGCCGACTTCGACGGCACCGAGTCGTACCTCCAGAACGCCACCGGCTCGCGAGGCGTCTCCTTCCAGGAGGTCGTCTCTCCCGGGGGTCGGGTGGCCATCAGCCTGTACGCCTTCCAGGGCGACCCGGGCACGATGGGGCCGGGCGACAGCTTCCAGGTCGGGTTCTACGAACGGGCGGACTGACCGACACGCTCGGGCGGCGCCACGCCCAGCGTCGCGTGCATCGCGAGCAGGCAGCGGTGCTGGACGTCGGGGTCGCGGTGCAGCTGCCTCGCGCCCTTGGTGCCGCTGGCCAGCGACTCGAGGACGAACACCACCTGTTCCGGATCGCTGTCCGCCGGGAGGTCGCCGTCGGCGATGGCCTGGCGGATGTCGCGGAGCAGGGTGCGGCGCCAGCGGGCCATCACGGCAACCAGGTCATCGTGCACCTGACCGGTCTGGGCGCCGTACTCCATGCTCGTGAGCGACAGGAAGCAGCCACCTGAGAACGGCGGGTCGGCGAGGTAGGCGACCCAGCTGCGACACACCGCGAGCAGCCGGGGGAGCCCCGCGGGCTCGTCCTCGACCGGGGCCCAGACGGCCTCGCGGAACATCTCGGACGCGAGCTCGATCGTGGCCAGCTGCAGCGCCTCCTTCGAACCGAACTGTCCGACGACGCCGGCCTTGCTCATGCCCAGGTCGGTCGCGAGCCGACCGATGGTGATCCCGCGCAGGCCCTCGACGGAGCCGATGTCGGCGGCCTGGCGCAGAATCGTCAGTCGGGTCTCCCGGGCGTCGGAGTCGGAGCGTCGGCCTGCCATGGTGAGCATCATAGCGAACGTACGTAATCCTATTTACAGAACGAACGATCGTTTGCTAAAACTGACCCATGACCCTTCCCTCGGCCTCTCGGCTGCCGCTGCTGCTCGCGTGCGGCGGCTCCTTCCTGGCCTTCATCGACGTCACCATCGCCAACCTCGCTGTCCCGAGCCTGGCGGTCGACTACCCGGACGCCGGCCTCGACACCCTGTCCTGGGTGGTCTCGCTGTACGCCGTGGCGTTCGCCGCGGCGCTCGCGCCCCTGGGCCGGCTCGCGGACGTCCTCGGCCGACGCGCCCTCTTCGTCGGCGGCGTGACCGTGTTCACCGCAGCATCCCTCGCCGCGGCGCTGGCGCCGAGCGTCGAGGTGCTGCTCGTGGCGCGTGGCGTCCAGGCGGTCGGCGCGGCGGGGATGATCCCGTCGTCGCTCGGCATCGTGCTGGCGCACAGTGCGCCGGAGCGGCGAGTGGCCGCACTGGGCATGTGGACCGCGTCGGCGTCTGTGGCGGCCGTCGCCGGGCCGGTCGTCGGAGGGGCACTTGTCGAGGTGCTCGACTGGCGAGCCCTCTTCCTGGTCAACGTGCCCCTGGGCCTCGCGCTCGCGGCCGCCGCACTCCGGCTCCCGCGTGGTGACCGGCAGAGCGGAAGGCTGCCGGACCTGGCGGGCTCGCTCGTGCTCGGCGCGGCGGTGGGCCTGATGGTCCTCGCGGTGACCGAGGGCGAGGACTGGGGCTGGGGCAGCCCGGCCGTGGTCGGCAGCCTGGTCATCGGCATTGTCGGACTGGCCGCGGTGGTGCTGCGGTCGCGCCGTCACCCCGTGCCGGCCCTGGAGGTGTCGCTCTGGAAGCACCCGACGTACGCCACCGCGAACGTGGTGTCCGTGCTGTTCGGCTTCGCGTTGTACTCATGGCTGCTGGTGATGACCATCTTCCTGATCGACGTATGGGGCTACAGCACGCTGGAGGCGGGCCTGGCCGTGACGCCCGGTGCCGCCGCGTCGGCCGTGGTCAGCATCGGGCTGAGCCGCAGCACCCGCCGGCCGTCCGCCCGCGCGCTGGTCCTGGCCGGCAGTGTCGCGCTGGGGGCCTCCGGCTTCTGGCTCGGGCTGGGCCTGCCGGCAGAGCCGGCGTACCTGCTGTGGATCGTGCCGGCCGGGCTGCTGGGCGGAGCGGGCACCGGTGCAGTCAGCGTGGGGGTCTCGAGTGCGGCCAGCCTCTCCGCGCCGCCGGCGAGCTTCGCGGCGGCGACGGGCCTGAACATGGCCGCCCGTCAGGTGGGCGGTGGGCTGGGAGTCGGCGTCATGGTCGCGCTCATCGCGGCGGCCGGGACCGACCCGGTTGCCGGGCCGCGGAGTGTCTACCTGATGTCCGCCATCGCCTGCGTGGCGATGGTCCTGCTCGCTCCCCGGCTACGCATCGCGGCCGCCCCCGCGCCACCGGCCAAGGTCGCGGTCGGAGCGGAGGAGGCCGCATGAGCGGGACGATGGCTCCTGCCGAGCTCCGGGATCCCCACGTCCTGACCCTCGAGGACGGCGCCCGGCTGCTGGCCGGGCACCCGTTCCGGAGCGTGGTGGTGATGGGCGACTCGGTAGCGGCTGGCGTGCGCGAGCCGACCCAGGGCTACCTCGACCTGAGCATGGCGGACCGTCTGCAGGACGCGCTGTCGGCCGGCCGCCCGGAGCTGTCGTTCAGCAACGTGGGCGTCACCGGACTGAAGGTCGCGGAGGTGACCGCCACCCAGCTCGACGTCGCGCTCGAGCGACAGCCTGACCTGGTGGTGCTCTCGGTCGGGGGCAACGACGCCTTCGAGCGCGGCTTCGACAGGGACCGTACGGCGTCCGAGCTGGCGCACCTCGTCGGCCGGCTCTCGGACGCCGGAGCCCGGGTGGTGCTCATCGGGCTCTTCGACATCTTCAGCTCGGGGCTGCTGCCCGAGGAGATCGGGCGGAAGATGACTGCGAAGTTCGGCGTCCTCGACGAGGTGATGCACCAGGTCGCCCGGGAGGTTCCGGGCTGCGTGGTCTCGGACAACCGGCGGCACCCGCTCGCGCGGGATCCGTCGATCTTCTCGAGCGACCTGATCCACTGCAACGCGCGCGGGCATGCCGTCGCGGCGGCCACGCTGCTGCGCGACGTCCACCGACTGGCTGCGGACGGGGACTGGCGGGCGGCCGACCTGTCGGCCTAGGCCAGTCGGGCGAGCAGGTCGGCGGCGTCCACACTCCGTGGGGCGCCACCGTCACGGGCCAGCACCCGACAGGTCTCCTGGAGCAGTGCGTTCGCCGGGGTGGGTACGCCGTTGAGCCGGCCGAGCAGGACGATCTCGCCGTTGAGCTGGTCGACCTCGGTGGCGGTGCCGCGGCTGAGGCTCTGGAACGTCGAGCCGCCGAGCGGCACGTGCAGGTCGTCGCGGCGGCGGAGGATGTCTCCGCGCCGCTCCCGGTCCTCGGCGCTCGAGATGCTGGCGAGGCCGGCCGCGGAGTACACCTGCTCACCCTCCGCCCGGGCACGCTCCTCGAGCTCGGTGGCCGCGTCGCCGGGCGCGCACGCGGCGTCGACGGCGTTGCCGAGGTTCATCACCAGCTTGCGGCGCTTCCACGCCATGATGTCGGGCCGCGGCACCGACTCGAAGCCGGCGCCGCGCAGGTCAGCGGCGATCGCCTCGGCGGTCGCGTCGACGCCTTCGGGCACCCGCCCGAGGTCGAGGATGCCGGGCGTCGGGTGGCACTTCTGCACCACCACACCGGGCTCCAGGTGAGTGGCGGGCAGCATCACGCAGATCCCGTACGTCGCCTCGAACAGGCGCAGGATCGCCGGCTCGTTGCCGATCCCGTTCTGCGCCGACACCACCACCGTGTCCGTTGGCACGTGGGCGGCGAGGTCGTCGAGGGCGGCCGCGGTCTGATGGCCCTTCACGCAGAGCAACGCCACGGTGTCGGCGTCCCATTCGGTCTCACCGGCGCCGCCGACGGCCGGCACCGGCACCGCCTCGCGGCCCTCCGCCCGGTCCAGCACCAGCCCGTTGCGACGGATCGCCGCCAGGTGCGTCCCGCGCGCGACCAGGGTGACGTCCACGCCGGCCAGGTGCAGGTGGCCGCCGATCACGCCGCCGACCGCGCCGGCCCCGTAGACGACGTAGCGCACCTGGTCAGGCCCGCTCTCGCGCGAACAGATCCAGGTGCTGGCAGGAGGTGCATCGCCAGGCCTCGACGACCCAGCGCTCCTTGCCCAGGCGGCTGGCACCACCGAAGATGCCGCGCTCAAGGGCCCCGGGAATCCAGCGGGCGTACCCCTGCGACGACTCCCCGGCGTCCTCGACGAATCCCGGCTCGAGGCTCTCACCGCCGCAGGCGGTGCAGGTGGGATAGTGCTGTGGCTGTTCGGTCACGCTCAGAACGCTACCCGCGCAGGCTGGGACGCGAACTTCGGGACCCGGGCCTGCGTCCGTAGACTCGGCCCATGAGCACCGACCTCGGCAGTCCGCCGATCCTCTCGCCCGAGGACGCCGACCGCGCCCTCCTCCTGGCGGCTCCGCGCGGCTACTGCGCGGGCGTCGACCGGGCCGTGGTGACGGTGGAGAAGGCGCTCGACCTCTACGGCGCCCCGGTCTACGTCCGCAAGCAGATCGTGCACAACAAGCACGTGGTCTCCGACCTGGAGTCGCGCGGGGCGATCTTCGTCGAGGAGCTCGACGAGGTGCCGACCGGCGAGACCGTGGTGTTCTCGGCCCACGGCGTCTCGCCCGAGGTGCACCGGCAGGCCGAGGAGCGCGAGCTCAAGACCATCGACGCGACCTGTCCGCTGGTCACCAAGGTGCACCACGAGGCGAAGCGGTTCGCGGGCGACGACTACGACATCCTGCTGATCGGGCACGAGGGCCACGAGGAGGTCGAGGGCACCGCCGGCGAGGCGCCCGACCACATCCAGCTCGTCCAGGGACCAGGGGACGTGCCCCACATCGAGGTGCGCGACCCGTCCCGCGTCGCCTGGCTCTCCCAGACCACCCTGTCTGTCGACGAGACGATGGAGACCGTGGCGGCGATCCGGGAGCGGTTCCCCGAGCTCCTCGACCCGCCCAGCGACGACATCTGCTACGCCACCCAGAACCGGCAGCTCGCGGTCAAGGAGATCGCGGTCGACGCCGACCTCGTGATCGTCGTGGGGTCGGGCAACTCGTCCAACTCCGTCCGGCTGGTGGAGGTCGCTCTCGAGGCCGGTGCCAAGTCGGCTTACCGCGTCGACGACGCCTCAGAGATCGACGAGGCCTGGCTCGAGGGGGTCAACTCGGTGAGCGTGACCTCGGGCGCCAGCGTGCCCGAGGAGCTGGTGGAGGGGGTGCTGGGGTTCCTCGCCGAGCGCGGCTACCCCGCCGCCCGAGCCGTGCACAGCGCCGAGGAGTCGCTGATCTTCGCGCTGCCCAAGGAGCTGCGGCGCGACCTCAAGGCCGCCGGCCGGCACTGATCGCCGAACTCTCGTGGCCAAGTTCATCGCCCTGCACCCGGACAACCCACAGCCCCGGCTCCTGCAGCAGATCGCCGACGCGCTGCGCGACGACGCCCTGATCGCCTACCCCACCGACTCGGGCTACGCGCTCGGCTCGCGGGTCGGCAACCGCGAGGGCCGCGACCGGATCCTGCGGATCCGCGGGCTGGACGAGCGGCACCACTTCACACTTGTCTGCAAGGACTTCTCCCAGCTCGGCCAGCTGGTGCATGTCGACAACTCGGTGTTCCGGGCGATCAAGGCCACGACCCCCGGCCCCTACACGTTCGTCCTCCCCGCGATGCCGGAGGTGCCTCGCCGGCTGATGCATCCGAAGAAGCGCACCATCGGGGTGCGGATCCCCGACCACATCGTGGTCCAGGCGCTGCTCGAGGTGTTCGGGGAGCCGTTGCTGAGCAGCTCGCTGATCCTGCCGGATGAGTCCGAGCCGCGGACGCTGGGCTGGGAGATCAAGGAGGACCTCGACAACGAGGTCGACATCGTGATCGAGGCCGGCGACACCTCGGCGCAGCCGACCACCGTCATCGACTGGTCGTCCGGCGAGCCGGAGGTGCTCAGGCGCGGAGCCGGGGACCCGGATCGCTTCGCGTGACCCGCTGGCTCAGCACCTGGTGGCGGATCAGCAGCACTGCCAGGCAGACGCCGTAGCCGGCCACGAGCGCCTCGCTGTGGTGGGACAGTCCGGAGATGACCGCTTGTACGGCGCCGTCGCCTTCCTCACCGAGGGTGGTCGGGCGGGCGAGGCCGAGCACGGCGAAGACCCCCACCATCAGCAACGGGGGCAGCACGCCGGCGGTGAAGAAGTCGGCCGGGTGCACGTCGAGGGCGAGGTAGAGGCAGAGCAGCACGAACACCAGGTCGAACAGCACCGACACCTCGTCGGTGATCGCGAGGTCGACGAGGACGGTGGTGAGGGAGACGGCGGCTCCGAGCGCTACGACCTGACGGCCGGGCTCGCGCCCCTCCTCCCACACGGTCCGAGCGTGTGTCACGACGCACCGTAGGCCGTCGCCCTGCGGTCGGGGACGGCGCGCGCGCGGCGCGCCGCCGCGGGTACCCGGCGCGATGGTGGTGCCAACGAGGGTCACATGCGAATTGCCGTCACCGGAGCCACCGGGAACGTAGGTACGGGGTGCTGTGCGATAGACGGAAGGCGGCGGTCACGAGCTGGTCGGTATGGCTGGGCGCCACCACGACGAGATAACGACGGTCTCCAACGTAGCGAGGTGCGTGACCATGGGCGAGACGATCGTCAGCGCGCGAGGATTCGCGACGCCGAGCGTCGTCACCTAGACTGGGGCTTCCAACGCTCGCACGACGCGGACCACCTCGAGGAACTCGGCGTCGGCGGCACGGCGGCGTAATAGACGCCGCCCGGGAAGAGGCAGTGCCCCGAGTTCCAAGTCATTTCCGCGGTTGGCGTGTTCAGAGAAGGTAGACGAAGAGCCGATAGAAGAGTATTACGCCACGGGCGGGATACCGAGTTCGCCCTACAGCAGACACAAGGCAGCTGAGGAGCGTAGCTCGAGGCCACGAGGCGCACCAAGAGGTAAGAGGGTGACCCGCCTCGCCCGTGTGCATCGGACAACGGGCGGCTGAGGGAGCGCTGCATGCGGTAGGCCTTCCGGCTCGTGCCGGCGCGAGCATACGGCTGATACCGGTGCTGCCGCTGGACCGCGGGATCGCGATGCCGATGGTGCACGCCGACGACGTCGCGGCGGAGATCGAGCGGGTGCTCACGGTCAGTGCCTACGGCGCCTTCAACCTCGCCGCTCCACGGACGATCACGCCCCAGGTCATCGGAGAGGTACTCGACGCTCGCTCGATCCACGTGCGCGGAAACGTGCTGCGCGGTGCCGCAGCGCTCACCTGGTATATGCACTTGCGGCAGGTGGAACCGGGGTGTGTAGACATCGCGATGCAGGCGCAGCTGCTCGCGACAGATCGCGCGCGCACGAGTCGAGGCCGACGGTGCCAACGTAGCGAGGTGCGGAGTGCCATGGGGCGCGCAGGCGCGCAAGGAGTTGGAGGGACTCGGGGCCCGACCGCGGACGCTCAGTGATAGGGTGGCCGCCCTGGTACGCCGTGGTCCGCTCGCCGTCGCGCCGCCGAACGGGGGGCGGCGCGCCGGGGGTCGACCGCGCGGAGCGTCACCGGACGCGGCCCGGGGAGATCGTCGTCGGTCACCGAGAGCTCGGTGAACCGGCGAGCGCTCACCAGGACCCGCGACTCGAGCGAGCCCATCGCCTGGTTGTAGTGACCGACCGCGCTGTTGAGAGACCGTCCTACCCGATCGAGGTGGGCGTTCAGGGTGGCCAACCGGCCGTGCAGGTCGCGCCCGAGCCGGTGGATGTCGCGGGCCCGCTCGGCGAGCGCCTCGTGACCCCAACCGTGGGCGACCGTGCGCAGCAGCGCGATCAGCGTGGTGGGCGTCGCCAGCACCACCCGGCGTTCGGCGGCGTGCTCGAGCAGGCCGGGATCGGTCTCGAGGGCGGCGGACAGGAACGACTCCGCCGGAACGAACAGCACCACGAACTCCGGGGTCTCGGGCAGCGAGCGCCAGTAGGCCTTCGAGGAGAGCGCGTCGATGTGGGTGCGCAGCTGCCGCGCGTGCCGGGCCAGGTGCGCATCGCGTGCGTCCGGCTCGTCGGTCGACGTGGCGTCGAGGTAGGCGTCGAGCGGCACCTTGGCGTCGACCACCACGCGACGCCCACCGACGAGGTTGACCACCAGGTCGGGACGCCGGGCGCCGTCGTCGAGACGCACCTGCTCGTCGAAGTCACACCGGTCGACCAGCCCGGCGAGCTCCACTGCGCGGCGCAGGTGCAGCTCACCCCAGCGGCCGCGCACCTGAGGCTTGCGCAGCGCCGTCGAGAGGGAGCGGGTCTCGCGCTGCAGCGAGGACACGTGCTCGTTGAACTCGCCCTGCCACAGCGCGCGCTGCCGGTCGAGGTGGTGCATCTGGTCGCTCAGCCGGTCGAGGCCCTGCATCACCTCGGCCTGCTCGACCAGCCCGGCGGCGTAGGCCGGCCGGGAGCGCGCCCAGAGCACGCCGACCACGCAGCCGAGGACGAGCCCGGCGACGAGGGCGGTCAGCACCGCGATGGTGTCCATATCGTCAGCATGGACGGGACCACCGACAGTGGTTTCGAGACTAGGCGCTGACGCTCCTCGCACCTCAGCCAGCGTTAGTCGACGTCGACCACTACCGGTGCGTGGTCGGAGGCGCCCTTGCCGGCGCGCTCATCCCGGTCGATGAAGGCGCCGGTGACCCGCTTGGCCAACGCAGCCGTGCCGAGCACGAAGTCGATCCGCATGCCGCGGTTGCGCTCGAACCGCTGCCGGTAGTAGTCCCAGTAGGTGTAGACCTCCGGGCCGGGCGTGTGCGGCCGCACCACGTCGACGTACCCGTCGTCGAGAAAGCCCTGGAACGCCGCGCGCTCCGGCTGCGTGACGTGCGTGTCCTTGGCGAACGCCGCCATGTCGAAGACGTCCTCGTCCTGCGGCGCGATGTTCCAGTCGCCGACCAGCGCGGTCGGCGCGTCCCGCCACTCCTGTGCGGCCTCGCGGAGCCGGGCCAGCCAGTCGAGCTTGTAGACGTAGTGCGGGTCGTCGACCTTGCGGCCGTTGGGCACGTACAGCGACCAGATCCGTACGTCGCCGCAGGTCGCTCCGACCGCTCTGCTCTCGGCCGCGACCGGATCTCCCCAGCCGGGCATGCCCGCGAAGCCGACCTCGACGTCCTCGATCCCGACCCGGCTCAGGATCGCCACGCCGTTCCACTGGTTGGTGCCCGCGTAGGCGAGCTCGTAGCCCATGGACTGCAGCCCCATCAGCGGGAGCTGGTCCTCGCGCGCCTTGGTCTCCTGGAGGGCCAGTACGTCGATGTCGTGCCGCTCGAGAAGGGCCTCGACCCGGTCGATGCGGGAGCGCAGGGAGTTGACGTTCCAGGTGGCGAGGCGCACGGCTCGAAGCGTAGGGCGACTCAGGTCATCGTTGCCAGGCCGGGGTCGCCGACCTACCGTGAAGCCGAAGAGACGAGGCAGACATGCACGAGCTGGCGATCGCGGAAAGTGTCGTGGCGACCGTGCTCGAACGCACCGAAGGACAGGTCGTCAGCGTGGTGCGACTCCGCGTCGGACGGCTGTCCGGAGTGGTCCCCGACGCGCTCACGTTCTGCTTCGAGCTGGCCACCGTCGGCACCACGCTCGAGGGCGCCGCCCTCGAGATCGAGGTGCAGCCCGGGCGGGCCACCTGTCGCACGTGCAGCGAGGACTTCTCGCTGGACGACCCGATCCTGCTCTGCCCCTGTGGCAGTGCCGACGTCGAGCTCGTGTCCGGTCGCGAGCTCGCCGTGCAGTCCGTGGAGGTCCACTAGAGATGTGCAGCACCTGCGGATGCGGCGAGGCCGACGTACGAGTGGTGACCCTGGGGGCCGGTGAGCAGACCGGGCACGGTCATGGTCATGGCCACGGGCATGACCACGACCACGTGCACGTCGACCCCGACGCGGAGCTGCGCACCCATACGCTCGACCTCGAGGTCGCCGTACTCGCCAAGAACGACGAGCTCGCGACCCGCAACCGAGACTGGCTCGCCGAGCGCGGCATCGTCGCGCTCAACATGATGAGCTCGCCGGGGGCCGGCAAGACCACGCTGCTGGAGAGCACCATCGCCAAGGCTGCCCGACAGGTCAGCGTGATCGAGGGCGACCAGGAGACCGTCTACGACGCCGAGCGGATCCGGGCCGCCGGTGCCCGTGTGGTCCAGGTCAACACCGGCGCGGGATGTCACCTCGACGCCGCCATGGTGTCCCGTGCCCTCGAGCAGTTGCAGCCGGAGCGCGACAGCATCCTGTTCGTCGAGAACGTCGGCAACCTGGTGTGTCCGGCCCTGTTCGACCTCGGCGAGGCACGCAAGGTGGTCGTGATCTCGGTGACCGAGGGCGACGACAAGCCGCTGAAGTATCCGCACATGTTCGCCGCCGCTGACCTGGTGGTCGTGAACAAGGTCGACCTGCTGCCGTACGTCGAGTTCGACGTCGAACGGCTCACCCGCGATGCCCGTTCGATCAACCCCGACGTGGAGGTGCTGCCCGTGTCTGCGACGACCGGCGACAACTTCGTGGCCTGGCTGTCGTGGCTGGAGGAGCTGGAGGGGCCCGCGCCGGTGTGACCCTTGACACACAGGGCAGGACGGGCGCCTAATGAAACCCACGCTGAAGGTGGGTCGAGCAGCCGGCTCACGCAGTCATCGAGGCCCAGACCCCGCCCCGGGATAACGGGGGTCTGGCATGCCGACAGCCGAGGCGATCAAGGCCGAAGAAACTCTCATCCACGTGCTGTGGATCAATGCCGGGCTCAGCTGTGACGGGGACTCCGTCTCGCTGACCGCGGCCACCCAGCCGACCATCGAGGAGATCGCGCTCGGCGCCCTCCCGGGGCTGCCACAGATCGCGGTCCACTGGCCGCTGATCGACTTCGAGTGCGGCCCCAACGGCGGCGCCGATGACTTCCTCGAGTGGTTCTTCAAGGCCGATCGGGGCGAGCTGGAGCCGTTCGTGCTGGTGGTCGAGGGCTCGATCCCGAACGAGCAGCTGCACGACGAGGGCTACTGGTGCGGGTTCGGCAACGATCCGGTGACCAACCAGCCGATGACGACCAGCGAGTGGCTGGACCGCCTGGCGCCGAAGGCCACCGCGATCGTCGCGGTCGGCACCTGTGCGACGTACGGCGGCATCCACGCGATGGAGGGCAACCCCACCGGTGCCATGGGCGTGCCCGACTACCTGGGTTGGGAGTGGAAGTCCAAGGCCGGGATCCCGATCGTGTGCGTGCCCGGCTGCCCGGCGCAGCCGGACAACATGTCGGAGACCTTGACCTATCTGCTCTACATGGCCACCGGTCAGGCGCCGATGATCCCGCTCGACGACGCCCTCCGGCCGACCTGGCTCTTCGGCCAGACCGTGCACGAAGGATGCGACCGGGCCGGCTACTACGAGCAGGGCGACTTCGCCACGGAGTACGGCTCGCCCAAGTGCATCGTCAAGCTCGGCTGCTGGGGTCCCGCCGTGAAGTGCAACGTCCCCAAGCGCGGCTGGATCAACGGCGTCGGCGGTTGCCCCAACGTGGGCGGGATCTGCATCGGGTGCACGATGCCGGGATTCCCCGACAAGTTCATGCCGTTCATGGACGAGCCACCCGGCGGCAAGCTCTCGACGAGAGCGGTCGCGCCGTACGGCGGGACGATGCGTCGGCTCCGGGCGATGACCACCCGGACGCTCGACAAGGAACCCAAGTGGCGTACCCCCGGCAAGCAGCTGACCACCGGCGCCAAGCGCACCTGGTGAACCTCCCTCCCGTCCTTAACCTCCTTTGACCTCAGGAAGAGGCGCCGCATGACGTCGACGATCCCGTCTCCCAGCAAGTTCCAGGACAGCAGTTCCGAAGGCCTCGTCGACATGGCGTGGGACCCGATCACCCGCATCGTCGGGAGCCTCGGGATCTACACCAAGATCGACTTCAAGAAGCGGGTGGTCGCGGAGTGCAAGAGCACCAGCTCGATCTTCCGCGGCTACTCGATCTTCATGAAGGGCAAGGACCCGCGCGACGCGCACTTCATCACCAGCCGGATCTGCGGCATCTGCGGCGACAACCACGCGACCTGCTCGTGCTACGCCCAGAACATGGCGTACGGCGTGAAGCCACCGCACCTCGGTGAGTGGATCGTGAACCTCGGCGAGGCCGCCGAGTACATGTTCGACCACAACATCTTCCAGGAGAACCTGGTCGGGGTGGACTACTGCGAGAAGATGGTCGCCGAGACCAACCCCGGAGTCCTGGAGCTGGCCAACTCGACCGAGGCGCCGCAGGCCGACGCGCACGGCTACCGGACCATCGGCGACATCATGCGGTCGCTGAACCCATTCACCGGCGAGTTCTACCGCGAGGCCCTGCAGGTCAGCAGGTGGACCCGCGAGATGTTCTGCCTGATGGAGGGCCGCCACGTCCACCCCTCCACGCTCTACCCGGGCGGCGTGGGCACCGTTGCCACCATCCAGCTGATGACCGACTACATCACCCGGTTGATGCGGTACGTCGAGTTCATGAAGAAGGTCGTGCCGATGCACGACGACCTCTTCGACTTCTTCTACCAGGCACTGCCGGGTTACGAGGAGGTCGGCAACCGGCGCATCCTGCTCGCCTGCTGGGGATCGTTCCAGGACCCGGAGTACTGCAACTTCGAGTACAAGGACATGACCGAGTGGGGCCGCAAGATGTACGTCACCCCAGGCGTCGTCGTCGACGGCAAGCTGGTCACCACCGACCTCGTGGAGATCAACCTCGGCATCCGGATCCTGCTCGGCTCGTCGTACTACGACGACTGGGAAGGCCAGGAGATGTTCGTCGAGAAGGACCCGCTCGGCAACCCCGTCGACCGCCGGCACCCGTGGAACCAGCACACGAACCCCAAGCCGCAGAAGCGCGACCTCGACAACAAGTACAGCTGGGTGATGTCGCCGCGCTGGTTCGACGGCAAGGACTATCTCGCCCTCGACACCGGCGGCGGACCGCTGGCCCGGTTGTGGTCGACGGCGCTCGCCGGGCTCGTGGACATCGGCTACGTGCAGTCCACCGGCTCGAGCGTCAAGATCAACCTCCCGAAGACCGCGCTCAAGGGCCCGGTCGAGATGGAGTGGAAGATCCCGCAGTGGAGCAACACCATCGAGCGCAACCGGGCGCGCACCTACTTCCAGGCGTACGCCGCGGCCTGCGCGCTGCACTTCGCCGAGAAGGCCCTGGTCGAGATCCGGGCCGGTCGCACCAAGACGTGGGAGAAGTTCACGGTGCCCGACGAGGGCATCGGGTGCGGCTTCACCGAGGCCGTGCGCGGGGTGCTGAGCCACCACATGGTGATCCGCGACGGCAAGATCGCGAACTACCACCCCTACCCGCCGACCCCCTGGAACGCCAACCCGCGTGACTCCTACGGCACCCCGGGGCCCTACGAGGACGCCGTACAGGGCCAGCCGATCTTCGAGGAGAACGACCGAGAGCACTTCAAGGGGATCGACATCATGCGCACCGTGCGCAGCTTCGACCCCTGTCTGCCGTGCGGGGTGCACATGTACCTCGGTGACGGCCAGAAGCTGGAGCTGATGCATTCGCCGACCCAGTCCGTCTCCGGATAGCCGGCATGGGTGAACCCGAGGCAACCGACCACCTTCGGGCCACCGGTGAGCGGATCGAATCCCTGCTCGACGCGAGTGGCTCGGGAGGCGTCGTCGCCCGCGAACGAGCCGAGGAGCTCGTCCGCCTGGTAGCCGACCTGTACGGCGCGGGGCTGGAGCGCGTGCTCGACATCGTCTACGACGCGGGCCGTCTCGACGACGAGGTGCTGGCAGCGCTCGCCGCGGATGAGCTGGTCTCGAGCCTGCTGCTGGTGCACGGATTGCACCCCTACGACGTCGGGCAGCGCGTCGAGCAGGCCCTGGTGAGCGTTCGCCCCTACCTGGGTTCGCACGGCGGCGACGTCGAGCTCGTCGAGGTGAGTGACGACGGCGTGGTGCGGCTCCGGCTGCTCGGCAGCTGTGACGGCTGCCCGTCGTCGTCGGTCACCCTGAAGCTCGCGGTCGAGGGTGCGATCGAGGCGGCCGCCCCGGACGTCACCGGCATCGTCGTTGAGGACGCGCCGGCCGCGGACGGCGCCGAGACGTTGATCCCCGTCTCCTCGCTCCGCACTCGTCTTGCGGATCAGGAGGTCGAGACGGGCTCAGTCTGGCAGCGGCAGCCCGAGCTTGCCGACCTCGCTGCGGGTGCCACCACCGTCGTCGACGCCGGCAGCACCAGCGTGCTGGTCTGCCGGCTCGGCTCCGAGCTGTTCGCCTACCAGGACCGCTGCGCTCGATGCGAGGTCTCCCTGCGCGGAGCCGCGCTATCGCGGCGGCTGGGCGCGGCCGTTGGTGAGGCAGTGCTTCGCTGCCCGGGCTGCCAGGCCCACTACGACGTACGTCGCGCGGGGAGCTGTCTCGACGACGACGTCCTGCACCTGACCCCCGTGCCGCTCCTGACTGAGGGCGGCATCACCTCTCTGGCCGTCGCCGCACCGGTCTCGGTATGAACACGCCAGCGGAGGATCACACGGCGGCCGCGACCTGCACGTGCGAGCCGGAGCACCTCGAGATCGGCGCCATCGATCCCTGGTGCGAACTCCACGGAGACGCGTCGTGAGCACCATCCGCGGCGGCAACCCGCTGGCGACCCTGCGCCAGATCACCTCGACGCGCCCCGAGCCGGTCGTGGGGGAGCGCTGCGAGATGTGCGCGCAGGCGATCGCCGAAGAGCACCAGCACGTGGTGAACCTCGAGAGCCGCGCGCTGATGTGCACCTGCCGGGGCTGCTACCTGCTGTTCACCGCCGAGCACGCCGAGCTCCGCTACCGCGCCGTGCCCGACCGCTATCTCTCCTTCCCCGACTTCGCGTTCGGGGAGAGCGAGTGGGACGAGCTGCAGATCCCGGTCGGGCTCGCGTTCCTGTTCCAGAACTCGGTGCAGGACCGCACCGTGGCCTTCTACCCCGGGCCGGCCGGCGCGACCGAGTCGGAGCTCTCGTTGGAGGCCTGGACCCGGATAGTGTCCACGAACCCGCAGCTCGGGGTCCTGAAGCCCGACGTGGAGGCGCTACTGCTGCGTGGTCCTGACCGCGAGAACCACCCGGGGTTCAGCGCGCACGTGGTGCCGATCGACACCTGCTACGAGCTCGTGGGCCGGCTCCGCGCCCTGTGGCGCGGATTCGATGGTGGCCAGGAGGCGCTGGCCGCGATCGAGGAGTTCTTCGCCACCGTCGAGGAGCGCAGCCGCCCCGCACCGCGCCCGTCCGGGGACGGGGTGGCGTGATGGGTACGTTCTCGTTCTCGGTCGCCGACATCTTCGCCGAGCCCTACTCCGCCGACCCCCAGCTCACCGCGCGGCTGCGGATCCAGGAGTCGTCGGGCGAGACGATCCATGCGATCGCACTTCGCTGTCAGGTCCGCATCGAACCGCAGCGCCGCCGCTACGAGGAGGCCGACGAGACGGGGCTGCAGGCCCTCTTCGGGGATCGGGACCGCTGGACGCAGACGCTCAAGCCGTTCTTGTGGATGCAGTGCAGTGTGATGGTCCAGGGCTTCACCGGCAGCACCGAGGTGGACCTCCCGCTGCCCTGCACCTACGACTTCGACGTCACCGGGTCCCGCTACCTGCACGCGGTCGGTGACGGCACCATCCCGCTGGCCCTGCTCTTCTCGGGGATGGTCTTCACCAAGGGCTTCAACGGCTTCGGGGTGCAGCAGGTGCCGTGGGACTGCGAGGCGGCCTACCAGCTGCCGGTGGCGGTGTGGAAGCAGATGATCGCGTCGTACTTCCCCAACACCGGCTGGATCCGGCTCGACCACGAGGTGCTGGCCGAGCTGGCGGCGTACAAGTCGAGCCACGGCCTGACCAGCTGGGAGGAGACCGTGCAGACCCTGCTCGGCGACCGCGAAGGGGCGGCGCCATGAGCCTCGACCAGGTCCGCGCCATCGCCGACGCCGTGCTCTACGAGGGCTACCTGCTCTATCCCTATCGGGCGAGCTCCGCGAAGAACCAGTCGCGCTGGCAGTTCGGCGTGCTGGGCCCGCCCCGCGCGTCGGCCGACAGCTTCGCCGAGGAGCCCGGGATGTCGTTCCAGTGCCTCGTCGCATCCGCGGCGACCCTGGACCGCCCGGCCCG
Source organism: uncultured Actinomycetota bacterium (assembly GCA_963779635.1). Taxonomy (GTDB): domain Bacteria; phylum Actinomycetota; class Actinomycetes; order Propionibacteriales; family Nocardioidaceae; genus Nocardioides. Next base: position 244,561 of record CAVZZC010000005.1, read on the forward strand.
GGTGAAGCTGCGGCTGCGCTTCCTGCACCTGCAGGACCGTTCGGTCGAGCGGCACGTCGGGGCGGGGTACGTCGGCGTCGATGAGCTCGATGTCGACGGCCGATCCGTCCTCAGCTGGGATGAGGCGGTCGAGTGCGAGCACCCGCTTCCGTCGCTCGACGTCCGGATGGTGCTCGCCGGCTACGGCCCAGAGCGGTTGCGGAGCCGGTTCGAGGTGCCAGGTGCCGTGGCGATCGAGCCGGTCGCCGACAAGGAGGGGACCACGGTCGGCAGGATCGTGCGCCGGCGCTGGCCGCTGCGGGCCGACGTCGATGTCTCGGCCGAGCTCGACGACGGGTTCATCCGGCTGACCGTCAGAGTGGACAACTCCTGCGCGCGCGAGGTGCACGGCAAGGACGACGCGATCCGGGCCTCGCTCATCGGCACCCATGCGCTGGTGGTCGCCGAGGACGCCGAGTTCGTGTCGTTGCTCGAACCCCCCGAGGCAGCCGCGGCGGCCGCCGGTCGCTGTACCCAACATCGGTGCCACCCGGTGCTGGTCGGACCCCCGGGCTCGAGAGACGTGGTGCTGGGCTCGCCGATCATCCTCTACGACCACCCCGAGATCGCCCCGCAGAGTGCCGGAGCCCTGTTCGACTCGACCGAGATCGACGAGATCCTGACCCTGCGCGTGATGACGATGACCGACGCCGAGAAGGCCGAGGCGCGGGCCACGGACCCACGGGCGGCAGAGATCATCGACCGCTGCGACCAGATGTCGCCCGAGACCATGCAGCAGCTGCACGGCGTGCTCCGAGACCCGCATCGTGCCGACGTACGGCCCGAGGTCGGCGCCGACACCTTCGACACCGGCGACGTGCCCTGGTGGGACCCGGCGGCCGACGAGTCGGTGCGGCCCGAGACCGACAGCGTCGTCATCGACGGGGTGAGCGTGAGCAAGGGCAGCCTGGTGCGCGTCCACCCGTCGCGGAGGGCCGACGCCCAGGACCTCTTCTTCGCCGGCCAGGTGGCCAGGGTGACCGCGGTCCTCTCCGACGTCGACGGCAGCACGCACGTGGCGATCGTCCTCGTCGACGACCCCGCGGCCGACATGCACGAGTGGTACGGCCGCTACTTCTACTTCGGCCCAGAAGAGCTGGAACCGCTGGAACAAGCGCGAGAGGAGAGTCGCCCATGAGAGTCATCGGAATCGTGGCCACGGTGGCCATCGCCGTCGTTGTCGTCGTCCTGCTCGTCGTCCTGATCTCGTCGATCTCGGACATCAAGAGATACCGCAAGATCCGTTCGATGTGACCGTCGCGAGTGGCGGAGAGGAGGTCGCATGACTGCTCGATCGGCTGAGGTGACCCAGCGAGTGCTGGTCGCCGGCATCGGCAACCTCTTCCGCGGCGACGACGGGTTCGGTCCCGAGGTCGTCCGGCGGCTTGCCGTGACCGGACGGCTGCCCGACCACGTCCGCGCGGTCGACTACGGCATTCGCGGCATGCACCTCGCCTACGACCTTCTCGACGGCTACGACGCCCTGGTGATCGTCGACGCGCTGCCCGGGCACGGGCGCCCCGGGACGGTGACGGTGCTCGAGGTCGGCGAGGAGGACCTCGGCGAGGGAGACTTCGACCCGCACGGGATGGCACCCGTTGCGGTTCTCGCCAGCCTCCGCGACCTCGGCGGGCGGCTCCCTCCGACGTACGTCGTCGGCTGCCAGCCGGCGAACCTGGGGGATCGGATCGGCCTGAGCGCCGCGGTGGAGTCCGCCATCCCGGCAGCAATGAAGTCCGTCCAGGCTCTGCTCCGCAACTGCGTGCCCGGACCGGCCGACTCACCGGCCGGACAGAGGATCGGCTGACATGTGCCTCGGCATCCCCGGTCGCGTCGTCGAGGTCCTCGACGGCAACGAGGGCATGCTCGCCATGGTCGACGTGCTCGGCGCCGAGCGGCCGATCAACCTCGGCATGCTCGAGGACATGGCCGTCGAGCCCGGCGAGTGGGTGCTGATCCACATGGGGTTCGCCCTCGAGCGGATCGACGAGGCCGGTGCCGAGAAGGCCATGTCCGGGCTGGAGATGATGGGCCGGGAGCGAGAGCCCCATGCCTGACCTCATGCTTGCCCTCAACCCTGTCCAACGCCGTCGGATCGTGGTCCGAGGCGTGGTACAGGGCGTCGGTTTCCGGCCGTTCGTGGCGAGGCTGGCGGCCGAGCTCGGGCTCACCGGGCACTGCGGGAACGACGAGGCGAGTGTCTTCATCGAGGCCGAGGGATCGTCCGAGGCGCTCGCCGAGCTGATCCTGAGGGTCCGCGCCGATGCGCCTCCGATGGCGCTCGTCGAGGACGTCCGGGACGAGCCCCTCGTCCCTCGTGGCGACCCCACGTTCGCGATCGTGCCGAGCCGGACGGACCACGGCGCCCGCACCCTGGTCTCTCCGGACGTCGCCACCTGTCCCGACTGCCTGGCCGAGATGGCCGACCCAGGGGACCGACGGTTCCGGCACCCGTTCATCACCTGCACCAACTGCGGGCCCAGGTTCACGATCATCCAGGACCTGCCCTACGACCGGCCCGCGACGACGATGGCGGCGTTCGAGATGTGCGCGCGCTGCCGTCAGGAGTACGACGACCCCGGCGACCGTCGGCACCACGCCCAGCCGATCGCCTGCCATGACTGCGGTCCCCGGCTGTGGCTCGAGGACGACGGGCACACGCTCCAGGGCAGCTACGACGAGATTCTCGGGTACGCCCAGCGACTGCTCCGGGACGGCGCGATCCTCGCGGTCAAGGGGGTGGGCGGCTTCCATCTCGCCTGCGACGCCACCAACGCTGTGGCCGTCGAGATACTGCGCTCGCGCAAGCGCCGGCCGGGCAAGCCGTTCGCGGTCATGGCCCGCGACCCGGCAACGGTCCGGGCGTTCGCTTCCCTGTCGCCGGACGAGGAAGCGGTCCTCACCCAGCCGGCCCGGCCGATCGTGCTGCTCCGCAAGCTGCCGTCGTCGCCATTGGCCGCCTCGGTGGCGCCCGGCCTCGACGAGACCGGTGTGATGCTGCCCTACAGCCCGCTGCACCACCTGCTGCTCGAGCCGGTCGTCGGCACCGACACCCCTCAGATCCTGGTGATGACGTCCGGCAACCTCGCGGACGAGCCGCTGAGCTACCGCAACGAGGACGCCCGCACCCGGCTGGCGGACATCGCCGACGCGTTCCTGATCCACGACCGCGACATCGCCGTACCCTGCGACGACTCCGTGGTGGCGGTCGGGGCGCAGGGCGAGCTGCCGGTGCGCAGGTCTCGTGGGTTCGCCCCGCTGCCGGTCCGGCTCGCCGATGGCGGGCCGGTGACCCTCGCGGTTGGCGGTGAGGTGAAGAACACCTTCTGCCTGGCGCGGGAGGACATGGCGTTCTGTTCCGGCCACCTCGGAGACATGGGCAGCCTCGAGACGCTGCACGCCTTCGGGGTGGCCGTCGAGCAGATGGTCGCGCTGCATGCGGCCGCACCCGAGCTCGTGGTGGCCGATGACCATCCGGGCTATGCCACCCGCGGGTGGGCGGAGCGCTACAGCACCGAGCACGGCGTACCCCTGGTCACCGTGCAGCACCACCACGCCCACGTGGCGTCGCTCGTCGCCGAGCACGGCCTGGTAGGCACCTCCGTGCTCGGTGTCGCCTACGACGGCACCGGCTACGGCTGCGACCGCTCCGTGTGGGGCGGCGAGCTGCTGCTGGTCGGTGCCGACGTGGGAGTGGCGGACCGGGTGGGCCACCTGGAGCCGTTCGTCCTCGCGGGCGGGGACCGCGCGGTCCGCAACCCGTTCCGGGTTGCGCTCGCACTACTCGATGCCGCGGGCATTCCCACCGCGAGCGGCCTCGAGCTGACCGCCGCCTGCCCCGAGGACGAACTCACCGCCGTGCGCTCGCAGCTGGCCAGCGGGGTCGGCTGTGTGTCGACCACCAGCATGGGTCGGCTCTTCGACGGGGTGGCTTCGCTGCTCGGCGTACGCCACCGGATCAGCTACGAGGCCCAGGCCGCCATCGAGCTCGAGGCGCTGGCCCGCACGGCACAGGACGCCGCAGAGCTGACCATCGACGTCGAGGACGGCCAGCTCAGGCCGGGTGGTCTGGTGCGTGACCTGGTCGCCGGCGTCCAGGCCGGGACCAGCCCGGCGGCACTGGCTCTCGGGTTCCACCGCGCGTTGGCCTCCGCCACCGCGCGGCTGGCCGAGAGTACGGCGCGCGAGCGGGGTGTCGAGGTGGTCGGCCTCACCGGAGGCGTGTTCCAGAACAGGCTGCTGCTGGACGCGCTGACCGAAGCACTCCGCTCGTGCGACCTCACCGTGCTCACCCACCGGAGAGTTCCGTCCAACGACGGCGGCCTCTCCCTCGGACAGGCCGTCGTGGGCAGGGCAATGGCAGCGCGCGAACCAGCGACGACAGCTTCGAACGGAGGAGGAGAGACGTGACGACCACCCATGAACCGGCAAGCCTGATCGGTGAGGACCTCAGCGACGACCTCGCCTCGGCATCGCTGTCCCTGGCCCGCAAGTTCCACGCGGGAGCGACGTTGTGGGTGATCTCGCCGCAGTGGGAGCCGCACGCTCACCACGTCGCGGTCGAGTTCGTGCACCCGGTGATCGTGGGCAAACGAGCGTTGCCGTCGGTCGCGCTGGTCGACCCCGATCCGGTCGCCCAGGCCAGGGTCGCGACCAGACCCGGGGACGTGATCATCGCGGTCGCCTCGGCCGACGACCCGCAGGTCCGCGACACGATGCGACGGGCACCCGCGTGGGGAGCGCACACGATCTGGATCGGGTTCGGGCCACGGCCGGCGCCCGGCAGCGCCGACCACGTGCTGTGGGTGGAGTCGGACGACCCGATGGTGCCCGCCACCGGCCGGTTCGTGCTGATGTACCACCTGCTCTGGGAGCTGACCCACGTGTGCTTCGAGCACCCCGGGCTGCTGACCATGCCGGACGCCGACTGCACCGACGAGGTGTGCGTCACCTGCAGCGACGAGGGCCGCCCCGGCGAGGTCGTGCTGGCCCCCGAGGCGCGGTTCTCCCCGGCCCTGGTCCGTACGTCGACCGGCGAGGAGGCCGTCGACGTCACGTTGGTCGGTGACGTCGCGCCGGGCGACCTGGTGCTCGTGCACGCGGGCGCCGCGATCGCCCGCATCGAGGAGGAGGCGCCGCGATGAGCGACAGCAACGGCAACACCGACTTCCTCTATCCGTTCATCGAGGGGTCGGAGGAGGACTCCGGAAGCCTGCTCGTCGACCTCGCCGCGTCGGCCCGCGGCAAGGCAGAGGTCAGCGCGCGCCTGCAGCAGGACTCCCTGGACGAGTACGAGCCGCGGCTGCAGGAGGCCGGGGCCGAGATGGCGGACAGGTTCTCGCGCGGCGGCCGGCTCTACACGTTCGGGAACGGGGGGAGCTCCACCGACGCCGCGACCCTCGCGTCACTGTTCTCGCGGCCGGCCCGCGGGCGCGCCGTACCGGCCTGGTCGCTCGCCGCGGACGAGGCGGTGGTGACCGCGCTCGGCAACGACGTCGGCTTCGAGCTGATCTTCTCCCGCCAGGTGATCGCCCACTCGAAACCCGTGGACATCGCGATCGCGCTGTCGACGTCGGGCAACTCCGACGACCTGATCGTGGCGCTCACCGAGGCCAAGAAGCGCGGACTCCTCACCATCGGGTTCGCCGGGCACTCGGGCGGCTCGATGTCGACCAGCACCGACGTCGACTACTGCTTCACCATCCACTCCCAGAGCATCCACCGGATCCAGGAGAGCCACGCCCGGGTGGGCTACCGGCTCTGGGAGATCGTCCAGGAGCAGAGCCAGCGGCGGGTCGCGGACCTGATGGCCGCCGGCCCGACCAACCCCGGAGGGACCTCATGACGTCCGAGACCACGACGCACGTGGACCGCGAGAACCGGATGCTGCTCAAGATCGAGGAGTTCCGCAAGCGCCGACCGCGGTTGATCGACGAGGTGATCACGCTCGCCCACGGCGCCGGCGGCAAGTCCTCCGCCGCGTTGACCGACAACGTCTTCGTCGAGGCATTCCGCAACCCGGAGCTGGAGCAGCTCGGCGACGGAGCGGTGCTCACCCTGCCCTCGCAGGAGCGGCTCGCCTTCTCCACCGACTCGTTCGTGGTGCAGCCGATCGAGTTCCCGGGCGGGACGATCGGCCACCTCGCCGTGCACGGCACCGTCAATGACCTGGCAGTCAGCGGGGCCCGGCCGCTGTGGCTCTCGGCCGCGTTCGTGATCGAGGAGGGCTTCGAGATCTCCCGGCTGAGGTCGCTCGTGGCCGACATGAAGGCGGCCGCCGACGCGGCCGGCGTACAGATCGTCACCGGCGACACCAAGGTGGTCGCCAAGGGAGCGGCCGACGGGCTCTACATCTCCACCTCCGGCGTCGGGGTGATCCCGCAGGGCCGTGAGCTCGGCGCACACCTGGTCAGGCCCGGGGACCGCCTGGTGCTCTCGGGCACGCTCGGCGACCACGGGATGGCCGTGATGCTGGCCCGCGGAGACCTGGCCATCGAGGCCGAGGACATCGTGTCCGACACCGCACCGGTCTCCGAGATGGTCGAGGCGCTGCTCGCGGCCGCCCCGGACACCCGGTGGATGCGCGACGCCACCCGGGGCGGCCTCGGCACGGTCTGCAACGAGCTGGCCCAGACCGCCGGGATCGGGGTCATCCTCGACGAGGAGGCCTTGCCGGTAGAGCCGCAGGTCCTCGGCGCCTGCGACATGCTCGGCATCGACCCGATCTACGTCGCGAACGAGGGAAAGTTCGTCGCGGTCGTGCCCCAGGACCAGGCCGACGCCGCGGTGGAAGCGCTGCGCTCGCACCCGCTCGGCGGCCGCGCCACCACCATCGGCCAGGTGGTCGAGACGCCGGCCGGCATGGTCGCGCTCCGCACCCCGTTCGGTGGCAGCCGGATCGTGGACATGCTCGTGGGCGACCCGCTGCCCAGGATCTGTTGAACAGGAAGGACTCGCCATGTGCCTAGGAATACCGGGTCAGGTCGTCGAGATCACCGACCCCGAAGAACACCTCGCCAAGGTCGCCGTCAACGGAGTGCAGCGGGTGATCAGCGTCCGGCTGCTCGCCGAGCAAGGGCTCCTGGTCGGCGACTGGGTGCTCGTGCACGTCGGGTTCGCGATGGCGAAGATCGACGAGCTCGAGGCCCAGCTGACGCTCGACCAGGTCCAGAAGATGGGCGAGGACTACGTCAACGAGATCGACGCCTTCAACTCCTCACAGATCGCCTGACCAGCCATGCACCCCCGACACGGATTGACGAGGTCGCCCGATGAAGTTCGTTGACGAGTTCAGGGACCCGGCGGCAGCCCGCGCCCTGGTCAAGTCGATCACCAACCTGACCGGTGACGACGAGTTCAAGTTCATGGAGGTGTGCGGCGGGCACACGCACACGATCTACCGGCACGGGCTCGAGCACATCCTGCCCTCCGGGATCGAGCTGGTGCACGGCCCCGGTTGTCCGGTCTGCGTGATCCCGATGGGTCGTGTGGACGACGCGATGTGGCTGGCCGAACAGCCGGACGTCATCTTCACGACCTTCGGCGACATGATGCGGGTGCCCGGATCCAGGGGCAGCCTGCTCGACGCGAAGGCCCGCGGCGCCGACGTGCGCTTCGTCTACTCGCCCCTTGACGCCCTCAAGATCGCCGTCGACAACCCCGCCAAGCACGTGGTGTTCTTCGCGGTCGGGTTCGAGACCACCGCGCCGTCCACCGCGGTCACCCTGGTCCGGGCCAAGGCGCTCGGCGTGCAGAACTTCTCGGTCTTCTGCAACCACGTCACGATCGTCCCGCCGATCAAGGCGATCCTGGAGTCGCCGGACCTCCGGCTCGACGGCTTCCTCGGCCCCGGTCACGTGTCCACCGTCGTGGGCACCCGGCCCTACCGCTTCGTCCCCGAGGTCTACGCCAAGCCACTCGTGGTCGCGGGGTTCGAGCCGCTCGACATCCTGGCCACCGTGCACATGCTGCTGCAGCAGATCCGAGACGGTCGCTGCGAGGTCGAGAACCAGTACGGCCGGGTGGTCCGCGAGGAGGGCAACGTCGCCGCCCTCAAGCTGCTCGGCGAGACCATGCAGCTGCGGCCGCACTTCGAGTGGCGGGGGCTCGGGTTCATCTCTCAGAGCGCGCTGAAGGTCAACGACGACTACGTCGAGTTCGATGCGGAGGAGCGGTTCTCGATGCCGGGCATCCGGGTCGCCGACCCCAAGGCCTGCCAGTGCGGCGAGGTCCTGAAGGGTGTGATCAAGCCCTGGGAGTGCAAGGTGTTCGGGACCGCGTGCACACCTGAGACCCCCATCGGGACCTGCATGGTCTCGCCGGAGGGAGCCTGTGCGGCCTACTACAACTTCGGCCGGATGCACCGCGAGGCCGCCGAGATGGTGGGCCAGACGGCCGGTGCGTGACGCCCGCGATGACCATGACCGTCCCGCCCGGACACCGGCTCTTCGCGAAGTACGCCCATGCCCCCAACTCCCTGGGCTACTGCGGACCGGCCGGGGCGGCGGCGCTGCGCGCGGTGGCGGCAGGTGGGGGCAAGCACGTCGACGTACCGTCCTTGGCCCGCGGCTTCTCCGGGGCCTGGCCCTACCAGGAGGTGCTGGCCGAGCTCACCGGGATCGACGACCCGCTGGACGAACGCGTGGTGCGCGGCTACTGGACCGGCAACGACCTCACCGACGCGGTGGGCAACGTGCGGTTCGGGGCCGCCCTGCTCAAGCGGATCAGGCCACAGGCCAGCCACTACTGGGGCCACCTGACCGACGACCTGCTGGCCGAGGCCGCCCCGACGCACGGGTTCCACGTCTTCGGGGTCTACCCGTGGTCACGGTTGCTCTCGGCCAGTCAGCCCGAGCCGCTGAAGGTGCTCGACTCGTGTCGCATCGGCTGGGCCCAGGTCGTCGAGGTGGAGGCGGAGCAGCTGCTCGTCGAGATGGCACACCTGGAGTACGACGGCTCCGTGCTGACGCTGGGGTCCGCCCGCGAGGAGCGGATCCCGCACCGCATCGGGGGTGCCTGCTTCCTCGACGCGATCGCGCCGGGGGACCACGTCGCGGTGCACTGGGGCTTCGTGTGCGACAGCCTGACCAGCGACGAGGTCGCCAGGCTCGAGCGTTGGACGGCCTGGCAGCTGGACGCGATGGCCCCTCGGCTCGCGTCCGGCTGACAGGTCTCGTGCCGGGGCTGTAGCGGCGGATACTGTGCGACGGATGGTGGCATCCGCGCGCCGAGTCGGGCCGGTCCTGGCGCTGGTGCTGGGCGCCGCGGTCGTGGGTGCGGTCATCGGTGAGTTCCCGGACCTGCACGTCTACCGTTACGGCGGCCACGGCGTGCTCGACCAGTGGCAGGTGTACGCGTCCGACGACCCCGTCACCGGCTACCCGTTCACCTACCCGCCGTTCGCGGCGGTGGCGATGGTGCCGCTGACGCTGCTGCCGGGGTGGCTGGCGGCGGGCCTGTGGACCGGGGCCTCGGCGGCGTGCCTCGCCGCCACGGTCGTGGTCCTGCGCCGAGACCTCGGCCGGCCGACGCCGGTCTGGCTGCTCGCGCTGGTGGGCGTCGGCTCGCTCGCGCTGGAGCCGGTGTGGCAGAACTTCGCGTTCGGGCAGATCAACCTGGTCCTGATGCTCGCCGTGCTCGTCGACCTGGTGCGGCCCGAGCGGCGCTGGTCGGGCGTGCTCGTGGGGCTCGCGGCGGGGGTGAAGCTCACGCCGCTGGTGTTCGTCGTGATGCTGGTGCTGATCGGCCATCGAGGGGCGGCCACGAGGGCGTCGCTCACGTTCGCCGGCACCCTCCTGGTGGGGCTCGTCGCGGTGCCGGGCGCCACGACGTACTGGACGGAGGGGCTGCTCGAGGCAGACCGGGTCGGGCCGCCGGCGCTTGCGCACAACCAGTCGGTGTTCGGTGCGCTGTCCCGATTGCTCGACGAGTCGCCGCCGACCTGGCTCTGGATCGCGGTCGCCGCGCCGCTCGCGGTAGCGATGCTGCTCGCCGCAGCCGCCTGGTGGCGGCGGGGCGAGCGGGTGCTCGGGACCTGCCTGGGGGCGCTGGCGATGCTGATCGCCTCACCCGTCTCGTGGTCGCACCACTGGGTGTGGGCGGTGCCGGTGGGGCTGGTGCTGTGGGAGCGCAGCCGGTGGGCCGCGGCCGCGTGGGTCGCGGTCTTCGTGGCCCGCCCCATCCTCTGGCCGCCGTGGGGGGAGGGCCGGGAGCTGGACTGGCGCTGGTTCGACCACCTGGTGGGCAACTCCTACCTCTTCGCCGCCCTCGCCGTGGGGATTTGGGCGGGGGTCGCATTGAACCCCGCCCGGCCCCGCTCCGTGTCAATGGACGGGAGGCGTGAATGACTCACGATCCGGAGACGGCCATGCAGCAGCTGCACGAGGACCACTCGGCGGCGCTGTGGGCTTTCTGCCTGCACCTCACCGGGAACGACCGGGCGCGCGCCGAGGACGTGGCGCAGGAGACCATGCTGCGCGCCTGGCGCAACTCGGCGGTGCTCACGGAGTCCCGCGGCTCGGTCCGGTCCTGGTTGTTCACCGTGGCCCGCAACATCGTGATCGACGAGTGGCGCACCCGCCGTTCCCAGCGGGAGTTCGCGACCGCGGAGCCGCCCGACGTCGAGCCGACCGACGACCGCACCGACGAGCTGCTGCTCTCCTGGGTGGTCGCCGAGGCGCTGACCGCGCTGTCGGCCGACCACCGCACGGTCCTGGTCGAGTGCTACTACCGCGGCCGCCCCGTGGCGGACGTCGCGCGCCGGCTGGGAGTCCCCGAGGGGACCGTGAAGTCCCGCACCCACTACGCGCTGCGCGCCCTGCGGCTCGCTCTGGAAGAGATGGGGGTGGTGGCATGAGCTGCGAGTTCGCCCACCTCGACGCCGTCTACGTCCTCGGCTCGCTGTCCGCGACCGAGCGCGCGGAGTACGAGCGCCACCTGCCGAGCTGCGAGGAGTGCTCGCGCGCCGTCCGCGAGCTGGCCGGGCTCCCCGGGCTGCTGAGCAAGGTCCCCCTGGACGTGGTGGAGCCGCCGGGTGAGCACGAGCCTGCGCCCGAGACTCTGCTGCCGGCTGTCGTCTCCGAGGCCCGTCGCTCCCAGCGCCGGCGCCGCGGCGCGATAGCGGCGATCGTCGCTGCGGCCGCCGCGATCGTCGTCGTCGGGGTGACCGGCGTGGTCGTCGCCACTCTGGACGACGGCGACGCCCCACCCGCGGCGGGTCCCACCACCTCGGAGGCCCTCGCGCCGCCGGTGCGCATGGAGAGCCTCGGTCCCGGCTGGGTGACCGGGTGGGTCTCCCTCACGGAGAAGGAGTGGGGGACCCGGATCGACCTGACCTGCACCTACACCGCCGACAGCGGGTACGGCAGCTGGCCGGCGTACGCCATGTTCGTCCGGTCGACCGACGGGACGGTCGAGCAGGTGGGGACGTGGAAGGCCGAGCCTGGGCGCGAGCTGCACGTGACGATGGCGGCGTCGGCGGCGCCCGAGGACATCGAGTCGGTCGTGGTCAAGACCGCCGACGGGACCTCAGTCCTGCGACTTGCCCAGTGAGCTCAGCCATTCTTCGGCGAAGAGAGCCCACGCACCCACGAGCATGCAGACGATCTCGGCCGCCGCAGCCGTGTACTCGTCCCACCCGTCCCAGGACGCGTGTACGTCGAACAGCCCGACCGTCGTCGAGATGACGAACGCGCTCAGTGTCGAGGCGCCGAACCCGATCACCAGCACCAGCGGTGCCCAGTGCCGCCAGGTGACCAGCAGTACGGCGATCACCGCCCCCGCGATCGCGTTCACCATGAACGCCGGTCCGATCACGTCCTGGTGACGGACGCCGTCGAACCACAACCACAGGTGCACCGCCGCCGAGACCAGCGCCGCCACCGCTGCCAGGACTCGCTTGCCCATCGCGATCTCCGATCCTCGTCCGGGTGTCACCACCAACACGGAGTGGCAGGTGGGGAGGTTCAGCGTCGGGTCCCGAACGACGTGAAGAGCCGGTCCCGGATCGCGTCCATCGGCCAGACGGGGGCATCCGGTTCGGGACGCAGCCCGCTCTGCCAGTCCCAGTCGGCGATCGCGCGCATCACGGCCGGGTCCTGTGAGAGCACCGTGACCGGTACGTCGTGGCCGGGGTCGTCGCCGCTCACGAAGGAGTGCGGCTGGTGGTCGCCGGCGACGATCAGCACCCGGTCGGGGTCGGGGTAGTTCACCAGCCACGAGATCAGCGTCCGCCACGTGTACTCGATCGACTCGCCGTACAGCCGTTGTGCCGTGGCGGGGTCGTCGTCGCCGTCGACCGCCTCCTCGCCGCGCTCGGGCATGCCGTCGAAGACCGAGCCGTCGCCGACCTCGCTCCACGGCACCGACTCGGGCAGCGGCGCCCAGGGGTGGTGGCTGGAGACCAGGTCGATCTCGGCCATCACCGGACGCCGGTCGGTCGGGGCGAGCTCGGTGCGCCGGAAGTGGTCCAGCGTGTACTGGTCCGGCATCGACGCATAGCCGAACTCGGGGCCTTCGTAGTCCACGTTGCGGGAGTCGTACATCTGGTCGAACCCGTAGTACGCCGCGCCCTCGGGCCAGTCCCGGGTGTTCGCCGGCACCGTGAAGGTGGTGCGCCACCCGGCCCGCCCGAACACGTCGGTGAGGGACATCCGGTCGCTGTCGAGCAGCTGGCCGTACCGCTGCTCGCTGTTCACGAACAGCCCCGACTGCAGGGTCGCGTGCGCCAGCCAGCTGCCGGCCCCGAACGTGGGCGAGGTCAGGAACGCACTCCGGGACTGGTAGCCCGCTGCGGTCAGCTGCTGGTCGCCCTTCTCGAGCACGTCGACGATCGCCGGCGCGAACGAGGTGCCCTCGAGCGCCACCCGTCCGTAGCTCTCCACCCAGACGACCAGGACGTCCTTGCCCTTCAGGCCGGCAACGAGCTGCTCGGGCGGGGTCTCGGCGTACTTGTCCGCCTCGATCTCCTCCTGGAACGTCCCCCGGTCCTCGACGTCCGCGCGCACCTGGCTCACGGTGTCGGCGACCAGTCCGGCCGAGCCGGCCGCGGCCACCTGGCCTGCCGGGCCGCCGAACGCCGCGCACAGCACCCACACCGATCCGAGCGCCACGATCGTCTGGACCGAACGGCGCCGGTGGTCGGCTGCCGTCCGCGACACCCGCAGCGCGGCCCAGGACAGTAGGACGGCGAGCCCGACCGTCAGCACCGCGGCCCCGGCGAGCAGCAACCCGGCGGTGGCACCGCCCTCGGTGTCCTGCACCACCTCGAGGCCCTTGGGGAGGTAGGACCAGTCGCCCAGCACATGGAACGACCGGTCCAGGTAGAGGTCGAAGCCGAGGCCGAGCGCGCGCAGCACGCCCAGGGCAGCGGCGACGAGCCCCAGGCCCACCGCGGCGACCCGGCGAGGGCGCGCCGGCAGCGCGAGCGCGACCCCGATCAGCGCCAGCCCTTCGACCGGGATCCGGGCGAAGTCACCCGGCCCCAGCCCGTCAGCGATACGAGGCGGCGCGAGGGCGACCCACAGCACGACGACCGCGGCGACGGTGAAGGCCCAGGCGGGGGCGACCGGATCCGCGACCAGCGGCGCCGCACCCGCCTCGACCGGGTCGTGGCGGTGCCGCCACTGCCACCACGACTCCCTGCCGAACGACTCCACGAGCAGCAGCAGTGCGGCGGCGAGCGCGACCTGGGCCACCGACTCCGGCAGCAGCCGGGAGGCGGCGGCGGTCAGCACGATGCCCTGGGTCGCGGCCACGACCTTGCCCCAGTAGCGCGGGGGCGACGGCCGCCGGAGCCAGGGCAGCAGCCGGCCCGCGACGACGTACGCGTAGCGCATCCCGCCGATCACGAGCACCCACCAGCCGAGGTACGGCGCGACGTGGACGCTCAGGACCGCGATCAGGAACGCGTCGACCTCCATGTCGAACCGGGCCCCGAACGCGGTCGCGGTGGCGGTACGACGCGCGACGTACCCGTCGACGGCGTCCAGGACCAGCGCCACGGTGCTGATCGCGACCAGGATCGCGACGTGCGGGTCGCCGAAGATGCCTTCGACGGTGAGGGCCGCGACGACACCGACGAGGACGGCACGGGTCGCCGTTACGCGGTCCGCCGGACCCAACTGAACCCGATGCATGCCGTCTCCGTGTCTAGGGGTACATCACTGCTACGACGATCGAGCGGCGCCGGTTCAAATGGCGCCTGGGAAGGGAGGCCCGATCGTGGTCGAGGAGGCGCTGGCCTTCTGGCTCGCCGAGCCGGGCGTGGGCGAGATCCGTCCCGTGGCGCTCCGGGAGCCGCGCGCCGACGAGGTACGCGTGCGAGCCGTGCGCTCGGCGATCAGCCGCGGCACCGAGTCGCTGGTGTTCGCGGGCCGGGTCCCCGCCACCGAGCACGAGCGGATGCGGGCGCCGTTCCAGGAGGGCGAGTTCCCCGCGCCGGTGAAGTACGGCTATCTGAGCGTGGGGGTCGTCGAGCACGGGCCTGCGGACCTTGCCGGGCGCACCGTCTTCTGCCTCCACCCCCATCAGACCGAGTACGTCGTCCCGGCCATCGCGGTCGTGCCCGTCCCCGACGACGTACCGGCCGAGCGGGCCGTCCTCGCCGGCACGGTGGAGACCGCGGTGAACGCCCTGTGGGACGCGGCCCCGCTGGTCGGTGACCGGATCGCGGTCGTCGGCGCCGGGATGGTCGGATGCTGCGTGGCCCGGCTGCTGGTCGGCATCCCCGGCGTCCGGGTCACCCTCGTCGACGTCGACCCCGACCGCGCGAAGATCGCTGCCGGTCTCGGCGTCGACTTCGCCGAACCCGCCGACGCGCCCGCGGGCTGCGACCTGGTCGTGCACACCAGTGCCACCGGCGCCGGGCTGCGCCGCTCGCTCGAGCTGCTCGGCCCAGAGGGCACGGTGCTCGACCTCAGCTGGTACGGCGACCGCGAGGTCACGCTGCCGCTGGGCGAGGCGTTCCATTCCTCGAGGCTCACCCTCCGGGCCAGCCAGGTCGGGTCGGTCGCGGCTGCTCGACGTGGCACCCGCACCCACCGCGACCGGTTGGTCCTCGCGCTGGAGCTGCTGCGTGACCCGGCGTTCGACGTACTGCTGACCGGGTGCTCGGAGTTCCGCGACCTGCCCGAGGTGCTGCCGGCGATCGCGGACGGCTCCCTGGCGGGCGTGTGCCACTCGATCAGCTACCCGGACCCCGACGGCGTGGAGGCCTGATGTTCCGAGTCACGGTTCGCGACCACATCATGATCGCGCACAGCCTGCGGGGAGAGGTGTTCGGTCCGGCGCAGGGGCTGCACGGCGCGACGTACGTCGTGGACGCGACGTTCGCCGGCGCGCAGCTGGACGACGACGGGATCCTCGTCGACATCGGCCGGGCGACCCAGGAGCTGCACGCCGTACTGGCCGACCTCAACTACCGCAACCTCGACGAGGACCCGTCGCTCGCCGGGCGGAACAGCTCCACCGAGGTGCTGGCCAAGCTCGTCGCCGACCGGCTGGCCGAGCGGGCCGCGACCGGCGAACTGGGTCCGGGTGGGGAGAACCTCTCGGGCATCGAGGTCACCCTGCGCGAGTCGCACATCGCCTGGGCGAGCTACGAGCGTGTGCTGTGACCCTCCACTTCGTCGTACCCGAGGCGATCGATGACCCCCAGCGGCCCAGCGGCGGGAACGTCTACGACCGGCGCCTCGTGGAGGAGCTCGTCGCGGCCGGCCGGGAGGTGCACGAGCACCGAGTGGCCGGACAGCTTGATCTCGCCGGGATCCCGGACGGGTCGACGGTGCTGGTCGACGGCCTGGTGGCCTCGCCGGCCGAGGCGATGCTGGCGGAGGCCGACCGGTTGCGCCTCGTGCTGCTGCTGCACATGGCGCAGGCAGATCGGCAGGTGCTGCGCGCGGTGGATGCCGTGATGACGACGAGCCGGTGGGCCCGGCAGTGGGTGATCGAGCAGCACGGCCTCGACCCGGACCGGGTGCTCGTCGCCGTGCCAGGGGTCGACCCCGGGCCGCCCGTGGCCGGCTCCGCAATCGGCGGGAACCTGCTGTGCGTCGGGCCGGTGACGCCCGACAAGGGCCACGACGTCCTGCTCGCGGCCCTCGGTGAGCTGAGGGACCTGGAGTGGCGGTGCGTCTGTGTCGGTGCGCTCGACCTCGACCCCACGTTCGTCGACCGATTGGGAGGGAGCGGGATCGCAGACCGAGTGGAGTTCACCGGGCCGGTCTCCCAGCCGCGACTCGAGGAGATCCGGTCGACGACTGACCTCGTGGTCTCGGCGTCCCGCAACGAGTCCTTCGGCATGGCGGTGGCCGAAGGCCTGGCGCGGGGGATCCCCGTCGTCGCGACCGAGGTGGGCGGGCAGCCGGAGGCGGTCGGCGCGACCGGCGCTGGGTTGTTCGTTCCGCCCGGCGACGTCGATGCGCTCGCCGCCGCGCTTCGCCGGTGGCTGACGGAGCCCGGGCTCCGGGAGCGTCTCCGCGGTGCGGCCGCCGATCGGCGCGCGAGCCTGACGACCTGGGCCGAAACCGCCCGGATCGTCGGCGACGTTTTGAACCGGTCGTCGCCCGTGCCCGTATCCATCACCAGCGGGCAGCGACCCCTGGACTGAGGAGGGACCATCGGTACGACGTTCTGGCGATGGGCCCGCCCGCTCTCGGGCGTGGCCATCATCGGTGTGCTCTGGGCCTGGTTCGGTGCCGAGCCGTTCCTCGACGGGCTGCGCCACACGAACGCGGCGGCGCTGCTCTTCGCGCTCGTCGTCACGGCGGGCACGACCTGGTGCTGCGCCCGGCGATGGAGCCTGCTGGCCGGCGCGATCGACGTCCCGGTGCCGCTCGGTGAGGCCTACCGCGCCTGCTACAGCGCCCAGTTCCTCAACGCCACGCTGCCCGGCGGCGTGGTCGGCGACGTACACCGCGGCGTCCGGCACGGCCGCGACAGCGGCGCCATCGGGCGCGGGCTGCGCTCGGTCGTCTGGGACCGGGCCTCCGGTCAGGTCGTGCAGGTGGGACTCGTCGTACTCGCCCTGCCGTTCCTGCCGAGCCAGCTGCGGCCCTGGGCCCTGGCCCTGGCGGTCGGCATCGCCCTGGTCGCGGTCGCGCTCCGGTCGGAGGTCCGCACCGTTCTGGGCGTGGCCGGCGTGTGGCCCCAGGTCGTCGTACTCTCCGCCATCGCCGCCGGGGGACACGTGCTGGTCTTCGTGGTCGCGGCGCGTACGGCGGGAGTCACCGCACCTTTTCACGAGCTGGTCCCGCTCGCGCTCGGCGTGCTCCTGGCGTCCGCCATCCCGCTGAACGTCGCCGGGTGGGGTCCGCGTGAAGGTGCCGCCGCCTGGGTGTTCGGTGCCGCCGGCCTCGGCGCCGGAGTGGGCCTCGAGGTCGCCGTCGTGTACGGCGTGATGGCACTGGTCGCGACGCTCCCGGGAGCCCTGGCCCTCTGGAGCGGCCGGCTGCCGGCCCGCGTGCCGGTGAGCCCGAGCCGAGTGGAGGTGCGGCATGCGTGACCGGCCCTACGTCCTGCTCAGCGTCAGCATGTCGCTGGACGGCTACCTCGACAGCGCGACCGAGGAGCGGCTCCTGCTCTCGAACGACGCCGACTTCGACCGGGTGGACGAGGTCCGGTCCGAGTCCGACGCGATCCTGGTCGGTGCCGCCACGGTGCGCAACGACAACCCGTCGCTGTTGGTGCGTTCGGCGCAGCGGCGGCGTCGGCGGCTGGCCGCGGGTCTGCCGGCCACGCCGCTGAAGGTGACGCTGACGGCCGGTGGTGACCTGGACCCGTGCGGGCGGTTCTTCACCCGCGGCGACCGCGAGAAGCTCGTCTACTGCCCGACCTCGACCGTGGCGACCGCGGGGGCGCGGCTCGACTCGGTCGCGACCGTCGTGGACGGCGGCCGCCGGGTGCAGCTCGGGGACGTGAGCGAGGACCTCTACGACCGCGGGGTACGCCGGCTGATGGTCGAGGGGGGCGGCACGGTCCACACCCAGTTCCTCACCGAGGGGCTCGTCGACGAGCTGCACCTCGTGGTCGCGCCGTTCTTCGTCGGTGACTCGCGGGCGCGCCGGTTCGTGGGCGACGGTCGGTTCCCCTGGTGCGCCGACCACCGCGCGAAGCTGGTCGAGACCCGGCCGATCGGCGACGTCGTGCTGCTGCGCTACGCGCTGTCCGAGCGCTTCGAGGAGAGTCGACCCGCAATGGAGGCCCGATGAGGACCGAGCTGCCCACCGCCCGCGTCCGGAACTCGGTGCCGCTGCCGCTCCGGGGGGCGGACGGCTTCGCGACCGTCGCCACGGCGTACACGTTCGACCGGCTCGTCGACGGCCGCGAGCACCTCGCGCTACGTCTCGGTGAGCACCGCGACCCCGACGACGAGATCCCGCTGGTGCGACTGCACAGCGAGTGCCTGACCGGCGACGTGATGGGCAGCCAACGCTGCGACTGCGGACCGCAGCTGCGCGAGGCGCTCGAGCGGCTGACCGCGGTCGGTGGGTATCTGCTCTATCTCCGGCAGGAGGGCCGGGGGATCGGGCTCTACAACAAGCTCGACGCCTACAGCCTCCAGGACGGCGGCCTGGACACCTACCAGGCCAACGTCGCGCTCGGCCACGGTGCCGACGAGCGCGACTACGCCGTCGCAGCCCAGATGCTCGGGGCCCTGGGCATCGACGAGCTGTCGCTGCTCAGCAACAACCCCGACAAGGCCGCACAGCTCGTCGCGGCCGGACTGACGATCGTCGAGCAGGTCCCCACCGCCGTACACCTGTCGCCCGCCAACGGCGACTACCTGGCGGCCAAGGCGCTGCACGGCGCGCACGACCTCGAGGTCGGCTAGGGCACGCGCGCCGCGTGTGGTGTCGGCGGTGGCGGATCCGGCGTTCCATCGGCGTAGATCCTGGATAAGTCACCGCCGCACTCGGCGCCGGCGACCAGGCTCAGCGCCCCAGCACCATCGGCACGATGACGTCGTCGACGTACCGGCGCCGGCGGGCAGTGGTGTCCAGGCGCGGCGGCCCGTCGGGAGTGAGGAGCAGCGACTGGGTGAGTCGCGCCAGGGTCACCGAGACGGCGGTGACGTCGCGGGTCTGCGGGTTGCCGACGTAGCGGCGCAGCTTGCGGATCCGGTCGGCGGAGAGCTCGGCGGCGAGCGCGAGGGCGTCGCCGGCGCGTTCGGTGAGCCCGACCAGGGCGTCCTCGCGGTCCATCAGCATCACCTGGCGGAGCAGCTCGTTGCCGCGCACCTCGTCGACGGTGACGCTGAAGAACCTCAGGACGTACGCCGCCGGGTCGAAGTCCGCGGTCCCGGGCGACGGTACGTCGCCGATCGCCGCCTCGATCCGGCCCAGCGCCCTGGCCGTCTCCTGCAGGATCGCCCGGTTGAGGATCTCGCTCTTGGTGCCGAGCTTGCGGTAGAGCGTCGCCCGGTTGACCCCCGCCCGGCGGGCGATGTCGTCGGCGCTGGTGCGTCGCACGCCGGTCAGCGCGAACTGCGCCACCGCGGCGTCGAGGAGCCCCGTTGCATCCATGCAACAGATTGTGTCACATTGTTGCAATGACGGACAGCAGGGTTGTTCCCGACGTCGCGGACGCGCAGTTCGGGATCGCCGACTTCGTGGGGGAGCAGATGGTGCTGCTCGGCGCCGGCTCCACCGTGATGTACCAGCTCGCCATGAAAGGTGTCGGGCTCGGCGTCGCCGAGCACTCGACGACGTTGCGACGCCCGGTGGACCGGCTGCGGACGACGCTCACCTACATCTACGTGATGACCTGGGGCACCGAGGCCGAGAAGAAGGCGGTCTCCCGGATGGTCAACAAGATGCACAGGCCGGTGCGCTCCGAGGGCCGCTACAGCGCCTTCGACCCCGACCTGCAGCTGTGGGTCGCCGCGACCCTCGCGAAGAACGGCGAGTGGCTCTTCGAGAAGGTCTTCGGCCCGATGGACGCTGCCACCAAGGAGCGTTGCTACCGAGAGTCCTGGGTCTACGGAACGGCGCTGCAGGTGAAGCCGGAGATGTGGCCGGCGACGCGGGCGGACTTCGAGCGGTACTGGGGGGAGTCGCTCACCCGGCTCGAGCCGGACCCGATCGTCCAGAGATATGTCCGGCAGCTGCTGACGCCGCGCGGGGTGCTCGGCGTGTTCATCCCGCTGCAGAGCCTGATGACCCGCGGCAACCTCGACCCGCACACCCGGGCGCTCCTGGACCTGCCGTGGTCGGCGCGCGACCAGCGCCGCTACGACCTGTTCTGGAAGGTGTTCGTGCGGGTCTACCGGCTGGTGCCGCGGCCGCTGCGGCAGGTGCAGGCGCGGCTGACGTTCTGGGACATGCGGCGCCGGATGCGCAAGGGCAAGCGGGTGATCTAGGTGTGATGACCAGCCAGGTTGGTCGAGAACCTGGTGATGGGTGGGGCCTGATGCCGATCGCTGAGTGAGGGTCCCGGTGGTGGATTGGAGCTGGTCGAGAACCAGCTGGCAGGGCGGCCAAGGCGGGCTGACTTCGGAGTTGTAGAACGTCTGAACGCTGCCCTGACCCTCGGCGAGGGTGCGGTGGAAACTGGCTCGATCTGATCGCCGTTCAGGGCTGGCGGCCGGTACGGGCCGCGGTTCGCTTCGAGGTGATCGTGGAAGACCGCGGACAGGTGTCGCGCCAGACCGCTGGGCGCGGTAGGAGGGGCCGTTGTCGCTGATGCACCTGACCGCACAGTCACCCCGCGGGCGGCGACACCAGCCGCACCGCGTTGCGGAGCACTTCGGCTGCGGTCTCGCTAGACTCGTGCATCTGCGGGCTGCGAAGTAGGCGGCTCGGGAGCGGTCGTCGATGATCGGTGTGCAGGCTGAGCAGGCCCTCCATCGAGCCGGCATGCGGTCCTTGTTGCGCGGCTTGCCGGTCTCAACCGGCTCGGTCCCACATCGACCGGCTGTCGACCGGCGTAGAGCCGAGCTCGCCGCCGTCGGGCACGAGCGTCCCGGCGACCTGCTCCACGTCGATGTGGAGAAGCTCGCCGGGACGCTCGTACCCGATGGCGGCGGTCTGGCTCTACGTCGGCCGGCAGCAGGGCGAGGAGGAACCGAGCCGGTCGACAGCGGACAAGCCGCGCAACAAGGACCGCAACCGGCTCGATGGAGGGCCTGCTAGCCGGCACGCCGATCATCGACGACCGGTCCCGGGTCGCCTGCGTCGAAGCGCAGCGTGCGACGAGTCTAGCCAGACCGCAGCCGGAGTGGCGTCCGCAACGCGGTCGCCTGGTTCGCCGCCCGCGGGGTGACGGTGCGGTCGAGTGCTCGGCCGGCCCTCCTCGCGATAGCGGTCGGCCCACCTCTGTGCCGACGGTCTGTGCCACGACACGTCGTAGCGTTCCGCGGCCCGGGCCGGTGACCAGCCCTGCTCGACGAGCAAGATCGAGCCAGATTCAATCGCACTGTCGCCGAGGGTCAGGGCAGCGTTAAGAAGTTCGACAACTCCGAGTCAGGCCTGCCTGGCTGCCCTGCAAGCATGGGTCTCGACCAGCTCCACTCCACCACCGGGAGGCCACTCAGCCGATCGGGACGGCTCAGACCGTGTCATCGCAGGTCTCGACCAACGTGGCTGGACATCACATCTAGGCGTCGATCAGCGAGGCGTGCCGGGTGCGCTCGAGGTAGGCGCGCATCGTGTCGCGGCTGAGCGAGAGGCAGGAGATCTTGTCCTCGATCGACTTCAGCTCGCCGGCCAGCGTCTCCGCGAAGTCGCGGCTGCACTTGCGGCTCCAGGTCTCGTCCTCCATCTCGAGGACGATCCTGATCAGCCGGGTGGGCATCCCGGACCGGATCAGGCTGCGCACGCGCTGAACCAGGTCGACGTCCTGCTCCCGGTAGCTGCGGTAGCCGTTGTCGCTCCGCCCCGGGTCCAGTAGGCCCTGCTGCTCGTAGTAGCGCAGCATCCGCTGGGGGACGCCGGTGCGGTCCGAGAGCTCGCCGATCTTCATGTCGCTCCTCGTGCTGAGTGGCGCAGGCTTGACATTGACATCAATGTCAGACTCTACCGTCGTTGCATGACCACCACCACCCCCCTCCCGAAGAGCACCGAGACGATGCCCTGGCGGCCGCTCGTGCTGCTGTCCTTCGGCGCGTTCTGGACGGTGACGCTGGAGATGCTCCCCGCCGGGCTGCTGCCCGCGATGAGCGCGGACCTCGACGTCCGGCCGTCCCGCGTCGGGCTGCTGGTCACCGTCTGGGCGGTGACCGTGGGTCTGTCCAGCGTGCCGCTCACCCGGGCCACCCGCTCCTGGCACCGCCCGACCGTGCTCGGCGTGGCGCTGGGAGGCCTGGGCGTCGCGACCCTGCTCACGTCGCTCGCGCCGAGCTACGCCGGGGTGATGGTGACCAGGCTGGTGGCCGCGGGCGGGCACGGGCTCTTCTGGTCGGTGCTGATGGTGTACGCCGCCTCGATCGCGCCCCGAGGCCGCGAGGCGCGAGCCATCTCGGTGGTGCTCGCCGGGCCGATCCTCGCCGGCGCCGTCGGGCTGCCGCTCGGTACCGCACTCTCGGAGCCGCTGGGCTGGCGCGTGGTGGTCGGCGCGGTCGCGATGGCGATGATCGCGGGAGCGCCGGCGCTGCCGAGGTTTCTCCCCGCGGCGCCGGTCGCGCCCGCCCCGCCTGCCCCCGGCGTCCGCGACGAGAGCGCCCGGCGGGTGCGCGCCGCCGCGCTGTTCGGGGCGCTGGCGCTGGTGGCGCACTTCGCGGTGTTCACGTTCGTGTCCCCGCTGTCCACCGACCGGTGGGGCTTCGCCGAGGACTCGGTCGGGGCGCTGCTCCTGGTGTTCGGGATCGCCGGTGCGGTCGGGCTGGCGGCGTCCGGGTTCGTGGGCGACCGATACCCACGCGGGTCGCTGATCCTGACCGTCGCGGCGCTGGCACTGGGCTTCACGGTCATGGCCGCCGCCGGGGCGTTCGGCGGTGTCGTCGTGGTGGCCGTCGGGGTCTGGGGTCTGGTGCTCGGGCTGCTGCCACCGCTGCTCCAGAACGCCGTGATCGGCGCCGCGTCGCCGGCGTACAAGGACGCGGCGGGGGCGATCCTGGTCGCCACCTTCAACCTCGGCATCGCCGCCGGTGCCACAGCAGGCGGGCTGGTGTTCGACGCCGCCGGGCTGGGCTGGCTACTGCCCCTGGCCGTGGGGGCCGCCGCCGTCTCCGCCCTGGGTCTCTGGCGGGTGACCCGGCGCCCGTAGACTGCCCGCCCGTGGCACTCACCATCGGCATCGTCGGGCTCCCGAACGCGGGCAAGTCGACGCTCTTCAACGCGCTGACCAAGAACGACGTGCTGGCGGCCAACTACCCGTTCGCGACCATCGAGCCCAACGTGGGCGTCGTGGGCGTGCCCGACGACCGGCTGCCGCGGCTGGCCGAGGTGTTCGACTCGGCGAAGATCCTGCCCGCGACGGTGGAGTTCGTCGACATCGCGGGCATCGTCCGCGGCGCGTCGGAGGGTGAGGGACTCGGCAACAAGTTCCTCTCCCACATCCGGGAGTCGGCGGCGATCTGCCAGGTGACGCGGGTCTTCCGCGACGAGGACGTCACCCACGTCGACGGCGAGGTCAACCCCGCCAGCGACATCTCCACGATCCAGACCGAGCTGATCCTCGCCGACCTGGAGACCGTCGAGAAGTCGATCCCGCGGCTGGAGAAGGAGGCCAAGGGCAAGAAGGAGCTCGGCCCCGTCGTCGAGGCGGCCAAGCAGGCGCGCTCCTTTCTCGAGGCCGGTACGCCGATCATCGCCACCGACATCGACCGGGCACTGATCCGCGAACTCTCCCTGCTGACCGCCAAGCCGTTCATCTACGTCTTCAACTGCGACGCCGACGAGCTCTCCGACGAGGACCTCAAGCAGAAGATGCGCGAGCTGGTTGCGCCCAGCGAGGCGATCTTCCTGGACGCGAAGTTCGAGGCCGAGCTGGTCGAGCTCGGCGACGATGAAGAGGCTCGCGAGATGCTCGCCGAGATGGGCGTCGACGAGCCCGGACTCGACGTTCTCGCCCGGGTCGGCTTCGAGACCCTCGGCCTGCAGACCTATCTGACCGCCGGCCCCAAGGAGTCGCGCGCCTGGACGATCCGCAAGGGCGCCACCGCTCCCGAGGCCGCCGGCGTCATCCACACCGACTTCCAGCGCGGCTTCATCAAGGCTGAGATCATCTCGTTCGAGGAACTGATGGACACCGGCTCCATGCTGAAGGCCAAGGAGGCCGGCAAGGTGCGGATGGAGGGCAAGGACTACGTCATGCAGGACGGCGACGTGGTCGAGTTCCGGTTCAACGTCTAGCGCACGCGCGTTTGGGCTGCGTGTCTCCGGGCACCGCGCTTCGTGTGGTTGCCCGACGCACTGACAGCGAGTCCGACGCACGTCCACGCCAGTGGTGGGTGCGTGGGGCGGGTCGGTGGCAGTACGCCGTCGTGGCCGGAGAGGTCGTCTTCGTCTGGACCTCAGTCCTCGTCGTGATGCTCAGCCTGGGCTGGCTGCTCACGGAGGGGCTGAAGGGCAGCATCGACCCCGTTGACACCGACCTCTCCGAATGGCTCGCGGACCAGCGCACGACGACCCTGACCGACCTGGCAGAGATCGGTGGCACGGGTGGCGACACCATCACCATCTGCGCCAGTGCGGCCGTCGTCGCCATCGGTACCAGCCTCTGGGTTCGCAGCGTGCGACCGCTGGTCTTCCTGGCGGTCGGCCTCCTCGGCCAGGCGCTCATCTACGACCTCGCCTCGCGACTGGTGACGCGACAGCGGCCTCCCGTGAACCTGCTCGACCATGGCCTCGACCCCAACGCGAGCTTTCCGTCGGGACACGTGTCCACGTCGGTGATGTTCTTCGGTGGCCTGGTCGCCCTGGTCTGGACGTACGCCGCACAGCGGTGGCGGGCGCCCGCGACGATTCTCCTGGTGGTGCCCCTGGTCGTCGGTGCTGCTCGCCTCTACCAGGGCGCCCACCACCTGACGGACGCGTTGGTAAGCGTGGTCGTGATGCCCTTCTGGGTCCTCGCCCTGACCGCCCTGATCCTCAGGTCACGCTTCACGGCCGCGCGAAGGACCAGATCGGCCGGACTGTCGTCTCGTGCGCGTTGAGTCCGAGCCCGGTCACCATGGGCCGCAGAACGTCGTCGACGTAGGGCCGCCCCTCGGTCTCCCCGCGCCACACCTCGGCGATGACGAATCCGTCCCCCTCGGGGTAGACGGCGTGCGACATGAGGCCTTCGGGCGGGCCTCCTGCCTGCATCATGGACTGGCCGACTGCGGCGTCGAGCTCGTTGAACTGCTCCTGGGTCGCGGGAGCCACGGTGAGCTGCAGGAGAACGGCCATGAGTGCATCCTGGTGGATCTTGCGGCGTGACGGAACTAACGTCGCACTATGAATAGACCGCCGTTCGACGCGAAGGCCCTGGCATTCCTGGCCGTTGCGCTTGTCGTCGGCATCGCTGTGGTGTCGCGGCTGCGCCGGAAGACCTGGACCGACCACGACGTGAGCGATCCCGGCGTCACGCTGTAACTCATCGCAGTAGGCCCGTCGTTCGCCCGAGGCTCGAGAGGGCAGCCGCGAGGAATGCGCATCCGGCCAGCAGCACGAACGCTGGCTGGTATCCGCCGAGGGCTGCGGCGGCGAGCGCCCCCAGCCAGGGCGCGGTGGCGGCCGCCAGGTGGACGCCACCGCTCAGCACGCCGCTGCGGGCGCCGTACGACGCCGTGCCCCAGCGGTCGGTCACTGCGGTCGCTTGGATGAGGGTGAAGGCACCGCGTGCCGTGCCCGCCACCACGGAGATCGCGCACAGCACCAGGAGCGGGTCGGGGGCGGCGGCGAGGCCGAGAGTGGTGGCAGTGGTGACCACCAGGACCACGGTCACCTTGGTGTCCGCGGTGGTCCGACCGAGGACGGGTGCGTAGGCGATGCGGCCGGCCACCTGGCCGATCCCGCCGACGGCGAGTACGACGGCGGCCTGCTGGGTGCTGAACCCGCTCTCGACCAGCAGCGGCACCAGGTTGATGAGGGCGGCGTAGATAGCGAAGCCGGCAAGGGTCATGGCCGCGAGGACCGTCACGAACTGCCGGTCGCGGAGAACGGGGTCGCGTCGCCGCGGTTCGTCCCGTTCCGTGTTGGTCGGCGCGGTGGCGAGGGTGGGCGTCCAGGGGGCGCGGAGGCCCAGCCAGTGCAGCGCGATGGTGACCGCCAGCGGTACGGCGAGGAAGGCGTAGGCGCTGCGCCACGACCCGGCGGACTCGAGTACGGCGGTGAGCGGCGCGAACACCGTGGACGCGAGGCCGCCCACCAGGGTGACCGCGGTGAGCGCACGGACCCGGTGGGCGCCGCCCCAATGGGTCAACGCTGCGAACGCGGGCGGGTAGAGCGTGGCGGCCATGGCGATGCCTGCGATCGCGCAGGCGGCCACGAACCACGGCAAGGAGGGCGCGAGGACCAGGCTCACCACGGCCAGGACGCCGAGGGCGGAGCCGAGGGTCATCAGCAGCCGGGGGCCGTGGTGGTCGAGGTGGCGGCCGACCCAGAGGCCGGCCAGGGCGGCAACGACTTGGGTGCCGGTGAACGCGGCCATCAGGGTGGTGAGGGACCAGCCCTCGGTCTCAGCGATGCTCGGTGCGAGGACGGGGAAGGCGTAGAACAGCACTCCCCACGCGACGATCTGGGTGATGCAGAGGACGATGGTGACCCGGCGCAGCGCCGGCTCCGGCAGCCCTTCGGCGAAGGTCCCGGTGGCAGTCTCCCCGCCCAGGTCGGGCGGGGAGTTCGCGCGGCCGGTGGGGCTCTCACCCACAGGTGCTGTTGGTGCCACCGATCGTCAGGAGGTCACCGCTGGGTGCGCAGCAGCTCCCGCCGTTGGCCTCGACGGGCTGGCCGTCGAACTGACCGGAACCGCCGCAGACGCCGGACTCGGGCAGCACCAGCTCGACGCGGGCGGCCGCGTCGTGGTCCCCGTCGATCGCGGCGACGATGCTCCGGGTCTGCTCGAACCCCGTCAGCGCGAGGAAAGAGGGAGCGCGACCGTACGCCTTCATACCCGCCAGGTAGAGCCCCTGCTCGGGCTGGGCCAGCTCCGCGACGCCGTGCGGGTAGACCGTGCCGCACGAGTGCACGTTGGGGTCGATGAGCGGTGCGAGCTTGGTCGGAGCGGACAGCACCGGGTCGAGGTCCAGCCGGACCTCGCTGAGCCAGCCGAGGTCGGGGCGGAAGCCGGTGACCACGATGACCTCGTCGATCCCGTCGACCCGGCGCCCGTCGAGGCCGACGATCGTGATCCGGCCGCCCTGGTCATCGGTGACTTCGGTGGTGCGGAAGGACGTGACGACCTGCACCGGGCCGCCCTCGACCGCCGCCTGGGCACGCTTGCCGAGGGCGCCTCTGGCCTCGAGCTGGTCGTTGTCGCCGCCGCCGAAGGCGTCGTCGGTGCCGGGGCGCCGCAGCAGCCAGACGATCTCGGTGCCGTCGGCATCCTTGGTCAACGACGTCAGGCCGACCAGGGTGTTCTGGGCCGACGCGCCGCGGCCGGCCACCGCGACCCGCTTGCCGGCGTACCGCGCGCGGATGGCGGGGTCGGTGAAGTCCGGGATGCCGTAGGTGATGCGGTCCGCGTGGTCGGCCTCGCCGGGCGCCGGCAGCCCGTCCGCGCCTAGCGGGTTGGCGCCGTACCAGGTCCCGGAGGCGTCGATGACGGCGCCGGCAGTGAGTACGGACGTCCCGTCATTGGACCGCACGTGCACGTTGAAGGGCGCGTCCTCGCGGCCGGAGTCGACCATCCGGTCGCGGCCCTGCTTCGCGACGCCGACGACCCGGTGCCCGTAGCGCACCTCGACGTCGGCGCTGGCGGCCAGCGCCTCGGCGAGCGGAGCAAGGTAGCCATCGACCCACTCGGCGCCCGTCGGGTACGTCGCGGGGTCGGGCCGCCTCCACCCGGTGCCGGAGAGCAAGGCCTCGGCGGCGGGATCGACCAGCTCGCTCCAGGCGGAGAAGAGTCGGACGTGGCCCCACTCCCGGATCGAGGCGCCAGGGCCGGCGCCGCTCTCGAGGACGACGGTGGCAAGGCCGCGCGACTGCGCCTGCGCGGCGGCGGCGAGGCCGATGGGGCCTGCGCCCACGATGACGAGTGGGTGGTCCGGGGTAACGGTGGGCATGAGCGGCGTCCTTGTTGATCGATGGGCTTCGATGGTTGACTCAGTCAGCACCATAGCGCATTCATCGACAAACGTCGATGATAGGCTGCAATTGTGACTGTCGACCTCGAGCTCTCCACCGGCCCGCCCATTCAGGAGCTGCTGGGAGCCGACGCTGCCGCGACTTACGCCGAGTGGTTCGCCACTCTCTCCGACGCGACCCGGGTGCGTCTGTTGCACGCGGTGGCGACCGCCCCGCGCGGCTCGATCAAGGTAGGTGACCTGGCCACCGTGCTCGGCATCAGCCAGTCGACCTGCTCCCACCACGTCCGCAAGCTCGCCGAGGTCGGTTTCGTGGCCGTCGACAAGGTCGGCACCTCATCGATCGTGTCGGTCAACCCCGCGTGCTGCACCGGCCTCCCGCACGCTGCCGACGTGGTGATGGGTTCTTTGGGCGCCGTGCCGTGCTGCCCGGAGGATCTCCCGGCTGACGTGACCACCCGGGCCATGGACGACGACGACCTGCCCGTCGTACGCGACATCTACGCCGAGGGCATTGCCACCCGGATGGCCACCTTCGAGACCGAGGTGCCGGATCTCGCAGACCTTCCCGACAAGTGGCTGCCCGGGCACCGCTGGGTCGCCGAGCAGGACGGACGGGTGGTCGGCTGGACCGCCATCAGCCCGGTCTCCGAGCGGTCGGCCTACGCGGGTGTCGGCGAGACCAGCGTCTACGTCACCGAGTCCACGCGCGGGCGCGGCGTCGGCAAGGCGCTGCTCTACCGACTGGTCAACGAGGCCGACGCCAACGGCTTGTGGACCCTCCAGACCTCGGTCTTTCCCGAGAACCGCGCTTCCCTCGCGCTGCACCACGCCGCCGGCTATCGCACGCTCGCCGTACGACCGCGAATCGCCCAGCTCGACGGGGAGTGGCGCGACACCGTTCTCCTCGAGCGCCGACGCGCGACCGACTAGGCGCATGAACCACGACCTGCTCCGGCGACTGACGGCGGAGCTGATCGGGACCGCCCTTCTCGTCGCGGTCGTCGTCGGCTCCGGGATCGCTGCCCAACGGCTCTCGCCGGACGACGTGGGCCTCCAGCTGCTGGAGAACTCCACGGCCACCGCCCTCGGCCTGACCGTGCTGATCCTGATGTTCGGCCCGGTCTCGGGCGCCCACTTCAACCCCGTGGTCTCGGCCGCCGACTGGCTGCTCGGCCGACGCACCGGCACCGGCCTCACGGGCCGCGAGGTGCTCGCGTACTCCGCCGCCCAGGTGATCGGCGGCATCGCGGGCGCCGTGCTCGCCAACCTGATGTTCGAGGTCAGCATCACCGAGCTCGCCGCCACCGAGCGGGGCGGCGCACATCTGCTTCTCGGCGAGGTCGTGGCCACTGCCGGTCTGGTCGCCCTCATCTTCGCCCTCGCGCGCAGCGGCCGCGGCGCGCTGGCCGCACCCGCGGTGGGCGCCTACATCGGCGCAGCGTACTGGTTCACGTCTTCCACGTCGTTCGCCAACCCGGCCGTCACGGTCGGCCGGATGTTCTCCGACACGTTCGCCGGCATCGACCCCGGCTCCGTCCCTGGGTTCATCGCTGCCCAGATAGTGGGCGCCGCCATCGCCGTGGCCCTGGTCCGTTACCTGTTCCCGGGCGTCGGCACCGTGGCCGACGACGTGGTTGTGCCCCACGCCAAGAACCAATGAAGGAGCCGAGGATGACTGACGCCGACGCTGACCCCACCCGCGACCGGGTGCCCCAGGTCGTCTTCGCGTGCGTTCGCAACGGCGGCCGCTCCGTCATCAGCCGCGTGCTCACCGAGCACTACGCCGGTGGCCGGGTCCGCGCACTGTCCGCCGGCACCCAGCCCGGGGATCACATCCACACCGAGGTCGCCGATGTTCTCGAGAAGCTCGGGCTCGACACCTCGGCCGAGCATCCCCAGCTGCTCACCCGCGACACCATCGCTGCCAGCGACCTGGCCATCACTCTCGGCTGCGGCGAAGAGTGCCCCTACGTACCCGGCGTGAAGTACGTCGACTGGCCGGTCGACGACCCGGGCGGCCAGGACGACGCGACCGTCAGGCGCATCGTTGCCGACCTCGACACCCGCGTCCGGGGCCTGCTCGCCGAGCTGGTGCCCGACATCGAGCTGCCTGCGTCAGTGGTCGCCCAGGAGTAGCGTGGCCGACATGACGAGGCAGTTGAGTGTGCGGCGGTCGACGACTCCACGCCGCCTGCCCGCCTACGACCGCTGCGACTGCGAGGACCCGGCGAACTGACTCCGGGCGCCGATCCCGGCGCCGCCGACTCAGTCCTGTCCACCTCGTCGACCGGAGCATCCGCATGCCCGCCTCCACCCCGATGGCGCCTGCCAGAAGCCACGTCGCGGTCGCCGCTCTGGTCGCGGCGGCCGCCTGCTGGGGCGTCGGTACCGTCGCGACGAAACAGGTCGTGGACGATGTCGCACCCCTGACCCTGCTGCCGCTGCAGCTCGCGGCCAGCACCGCCTTCCTCCTCATCGTGGCGGCCGTCCGCCGCGAACCTCTTGCGTGGACCGCCCCACTCCGTCGGCTGGCCGGCCTCGGCGTACTCAATCCCGGCCTGGCCTACGCCCTCGGTCTGGTCGGCCTGACCACGATCACCGCGAGCCTGTCGGTCCTGCTGTGGGCCGCCGAACCCGTGCTCATCATGTTGTTGGCGGCTCTCGTGCTCCGTGAGCGCATCCCGCCCGCGCTCGGGCTCTCCCTCGGTGTCGCACTCGTCGGTGTGCTCTTCGTCGTGTACCAACCGGGCGCCGCAGGCGACGCGACCGGCATCGCGCTCACCCTCGCCGGAGTCGGTTGCTGCGCCCTGTACACCGTGCTCACCAGACGCCTGCTCCTGGATGACTCCTCGCTGACCGTGGCGCTCGCCCAGCAGGCCGCGGCACTGGTGTTCGCGGTGCTGCTGGCCACGGGTGCCGAGGCTGTGGGGTTCACCGGCTGGGCGATCGGACAGATCGGCCCAGAGGACCTCCTGGGAGCCGCCGTCTCCGGCGTCCTGTACTACGGGCTGGCGTTCTGGCTGTACCTCACCGGCCTCCGCCACGTGCCTGCTTCCTACGCCGGTGCGTTCCTGCCACTCATCCCGGTCTTCGGTGTCGCCGCCGGCTACCTCGTTGGCGAGCGCCTCGAGTCCCGGCAGTGGTTCGGCGCCGCTCTCGTGATCGTGGCGACCGGCCTCATCGGGCTGCGTGACATGAAGCGGGCCGGACGATCCGTCAGACAGGAGTGACGACGACCTTGCCGAGCGCGCGGCCCTCGCCGGCGACGCACAGGTCTGCGAGCGGCTCGAAGTGCTCGGGGCCCGCCTTCACGACGAGTACGCCGATGCTGCGGCCGGTGACCTTTCCGGCAATCGCGCCGATGGTGAGCACCCGCAGCATGGAGCGCACGGTCCCGCCCACGCACCGGACCTCCCGCCCGGCGCCAGCCCTCGGCGGTAGGCGAACACCGAGCGATAGGCGACGAGATCGAGGATCACGTCGTACGGCGGGCGGACCCGGATGAAGTCGTCGCGTTGGTAGTCGATGACCTCGTCGGCGCCGAGCGACCGCATGCAGTCGAGCTTGCCGCCGTTGTCGACACCCGTGACGTGAGCCCCCAGCCGCTTGGCCGGCTGGATCGCGAACCCGCCCGAGCCTCCGCCGGCCCCGTTGATGAGCAACCGCTTCCCCGCCTCGGCTCTGGCCGTGCCCAGCAGCGAGATCGCCCGCGCCTGGGGGAGGGTTGATGCCTGGGCGAAGGTCAGCCCGTTGGGATTGAGGGCGAGCGCCGACTCGGGCGCGACGGCGTACTCCGCAAAGCCACCCTTGGTCTGCAGGTTTGTCGCCGTACACCTCGTCACCCGGCCGACGGCATCGGGACGTCCTCAATGCGCAGCACTCCCGGGCCGCCGTATCGCTCCTGGATCGCGGCTCTCATGCTCCCGCCTTCGTCATGGGTAGATCATGGCGGCATGCCGCATGTTCCGCCGGCACTGATCGGTCTCGTCGCCGGCCTCGCCCAGCACCGTCTCGCCTCGGGCCACGGCGGCTAGCGGGTGGATGGTCGGCGGGAGCATCCAGCGGTTCCGCACCTCGGGCACCACGGTCGACCCGTTGCGTCCGGCGCGGGCGAGCGGGTTGGTGACGAGCGGCCCGAACAGCGTCACCCGCAATCCGATGTACGTCGGCCTGACGGGCGGCGGCGCTGCGGGAGCTCTTCGGCGAGGAGTACGACGCCTACTGCCGCCGGGTGCGGCGCTGGCTCTGACCGGCGGGTCACGTCCGTGAGCCGGGTGATCTTCATGTGCGGCCCTGCGGGGTCGGGCAAGTCGACGTACGCGCGGCGTCTGGAGAGCGAGGGAATGGTCCGACTCTCCTTCGACGTGGAGATGTGGCGTCGCGGTATCGCCGCCGACCCACCCCCGGATGTCGGCGACGAGGTCGAGGCTGACCTACAGACTCGGTTGCTGGAACTCGTCGCAGCGGGCACCGATGTCGTCCTCGACTTCTCGTTCTGGTCGCGACGGATGCGCGAGGACTACCGAGGACTCCTTGCACCCACAGGGGTCATTCCCGAGACGGTCTACCTCGCGACCGATCGCGAAACAGTGCTCAGGCGGATGCGGGCTCGACGGGGGAGTCACTCCGATGACGTCGTTGCTCACCGAAGAGGTCGTCGCGCAGTACCTCGACCGGTTCGAGCCACCGACTCCCGAAGAGGGTCCGCTCGAGGTCATCCGGTAGCGCACCGTCCAGGCGCGGGGAAACCGGTTGCCGGGTGTCAACGCTCGGGACAAGGTTGCCGGCATGGATGACCCAGCCGCTCTCCTCGCGGCGTACGACGAGCAGCTCCGGACCGACGCGGAGACACCAAGCGCCATCGCGGTGGAGCGTCTGGGGTCGCTGCGGCTGGTGACCTTCGCCGGCGGCCGGGGCTTCATCACGTACCAGGACCTCGGCGGAGCGGACGAGGCCGCGATTCGGAAGCTCGTGCCCGAGGCACTCGCCCACTACGAGGCGGACGACGAGATCAAGCGGGTGGAGTGGAAGACCCGGGGTCACGACCACGCACCCGGGCTGGTGGAGGCGTTGCTCGACAACGGGTTCGTGGCAGAGGAGACGGAGTCGATCATGATCGGCGACGCGAAGGCGCTTGCCGTCGACGTCGAGCTGCCGGAGGGCGTGACGGTCCGCCGGGTCTTCGACGAGCCCGACGTGCGCGCGATGAGCGCGATGCAGGCGGAAGCCTTCGGCGACTCGGAGTCCGAGGCGGAGGAGAAGGCCGAGGCGCTGCTCCGGCGACTCGCACTGGACGAGGGGATGCAGCTCTGGGTGGCCGAGGCCGAAGCTCAGGTCGTCACCGCGGGCACGCTCGAGCCGGTCCCTGACACCGCGTTCGCCGGGATCTGGGGAGGCTCGACGCTCGAGGCGTGGCGCGGCCGCGGGATCTACCGGGCCCTGACGGCGGCACGCGCACGAGCGGCACTCGAGCTCGGCAAGAGCCTCATCCACAGCGACTCGACGGAGTACTCGCGCCCGATCCTCGAGCGCTCCGGCCTGCTCAAGGTCTCCACCACGACGCCGTACGAATGGGAGCGGTCAGCCACCAACGCCTAGGTCGTACGCCGGATCGTCGCGGTCGCCACGCCGGTGGCGACGACCCTGCCGTCGGGGTCGCTGAGCTCACCGGCGAGGAACGCGACGCTCTGTCCACGCCGCACCACCCGGCCCCGACCGATCAACGCGCCCGGCCGGGCAGGCGCCAGGAACTGGACGTGCAGGTCGGTGGTCGGCGCCCACTCGCCGTCGTCGAAGGTGGCGACCAGCGCCGGGCCCATGGTGTCGTCGAGCATCGCGCAGAGGATCCCGCCCTGGACGTCGCCTACCGGGTTGGTGAACTCGGGACGAGCGGTGAACCCGACCTCGATGGTCATCGCCTCCGGATCGACGTCCCGCAGCTCGAAGCCCAGCAGGGTGGCGATCGGCGGTGGTTCCGACCGGCCCTCGACGAAATCCCAGAACGCGCCTGTCCTCATGCTGCGGAGCCTAGAGGTGACCGGCGAGATGGGCTCCTAGCGACTTACTTGATGGTTAGTAAGTGCGTGAGGGGTGTCGGCGGCCGCTGGAACGCTGACCCGATGTTGCCCCGCCAGTTTCTCCGACTGGACTCCGCCAGCACCGAGGACATGCTCACCGACGCCGCCACTCACGTTCTAGCGGCCGGGGGCGCCACTGCACTATCGCTCCGGGCGGTGGCCGCGTGGTTGAAGGTCACCCCGGCACGGGTAAGTCAGCTGGTCACCCGCGATCAGCTTCCCGTCGTCGTTGCCGCGCGCTTCGCGCAGCGCTGGGTCGACTGGATCGAGTTCCGACGGTGGAGCGAAGGTGCCCTCGCACTGCTGCCGGCCGAACCCGAGGACGTTGCGGGCGTTCGCGTGTGGTTGGCGTTGTCCGAGATGGCGAGGCACCGGGCCGACGTCAGCGAGATCCTCGATGCCGCCAGGGACCGCGAGCGGGACGTCCTCACTGACCTGTCGGACCCCGACCTCGTCCTGGCCACCGCCGACGGACTACGTGCCGCGCTGTGCGGCCGCGCAGCGGCTCTCTCACTTACCGAGGCTCACTCGACGCTCGCCGACCTGCTCGAGCTACTAGGCGCCGTCACCTCGCGCGCTGGACCTCGTTGACTGAGCGTGAAGGCGAGCCGGTTCCGCGTGCCCCTGGTGGCGGCGTTGGCCGCGTTGGCGCTGGTCGCGCCGGCCGTACCAACCGCGGCCGGAGAGCCCGAACCGGCGCCGTCTCCGGCCAAGCCCGCCTATCCCGAGTACGTCGCCCTCGGCGACTCGTGGACCGCCGACGTGGTGATCCTCAACACCGACGGGGTCCCCGCCACCGGCCACGCGCCGATGGGCTGCGCGCAGTCGCACCGCAACTACCCCAAGCTGGTCGCGAAGGCGATCGGCGCCCGGACGTTCCGCGACGCATCCTGCGGCTCTGCGACCACCCGCGAGTTCAGCAGGCCGCAGACCGGCCTCCCGGTGCCAGGCACCAATCCGCCGCAGTTCGCCCGGCTGAGGAAGACCACCGACCTGGTCACCGTCGGGATCGGCGGGAACGACGCAGGTGTCGCCTCCGCCGGCATGGACTGCCTCAACGTCCTGCCCGTGGAGACCCCGCTCGAGATGCTCCCCGACCTCCCCGTCCCGGTCGTCGGCGGGCTGCTTTCGCCGTTCGGTGGCTGCAAGAAGAAGTACACCAAGGGCGGGGTCGACCGGCTGGCGCGCAACATCACGCGGTCCGAGCCCAAGGTGGTCCGGGCGCTGAAGCGGATCCACCAGATCTCGCCGGATGCCCGGGTGCTGGTCGTCGACTACATGCGGGTCATCCCCGACCACGCGTGCTACCCGCTGGTGCCGGCCACCGACAAGGACATGCGCTACATCAGGGCCAAGTTCGACCAGCTCAACGCGATGCTGAAGCGGGCCGCCCGCAAGGGTGGCGCCGAGTTGGTCAGCACCGCGGCCCGGACCCGCGGCCACCACCTCTGCACCGGCGCACGGACGCGGTACGCCGAGACCCTCGGGTTGTCGGTCAACGACCTGGCGATCGGCGTCCCGGCCCACCCCAACGCCGCGGGTGCGCGAGCGCAGGCCGCCTCGGTTCTGGACTACCTCGGGAAGCACCCGAAGTAATCACCCGATAACATCGCGGCCATGGGTCATGAGTTCGATGAGGACGTCGCGGTGACAGCCGAGGGTGCGGGGCGCTACCGGGCCGACCTCGCCGCAGGCTGGGTGGTCGGCGGGGGCGTGAACGGCGGCTACCAGCTCGCCGTCATCGGCAACGCCATCGCCACCGCGCTCCCCGCGAAGCCCGACCCGATCGCGCTGAGCGCCTACTTCCTGTCGCCGGGCGCTCCCGGTCCGGCGTACGTCGATGTCGACGTACGCCGCGACGGCCGCACCGTCGCGACCGTCTCCGCCGACCTGGTGCAGGGCGACACCACCCGGATCACCGCGCTGGCGACGTACGGCGACCTCGGCACCCGAGACGGTGACGTGGAGACCACGGCCCCCGAGATCGATCTCCCACCGATCGAGGAGTGCGTGCCCAACACGTTGGCGCCGCCGGAGTTCCGCAAGACCGCGCCGCTGCTGGACCGGTTCGACATGCGCTTCCACCCCGACCAGGTGGGCTGGGCCGTCGGCAAGCCGAGCGGCGAGGGCGTGATCAGCGGTTGGTTCCGACTGATCGACGGGCGCGAGCCCGACCCCCTCGAGCTGCTGCTGGTCGTCGACGCACTGCCGCCGGTGACGTTCGAGATGGGCCGGCTGGGCTGGGCGCCGACCTTGGAGCTCACCGCACACGTCCGCGCCCGCCCCGCTCCCGGCTGGCTGAAGGTGCGCCACCTGACCCGCAACCTGGCTGGCGGGCTGTTCGAGGAGGACTGCGAGGTGTGGGACTCCGCGGGACGACTGGTCGCCCAGTCGCGTCAGCTGGCGCTGGTGCCGAGGTAGGGCCTCAAGCCGGCACCGCCACGTCGGCGTCGTGGATCGCCAGCCCGAGCGACCGCCACCAGCCGACCGAGCGGGCCAGGTCGGGCTCCTCGGTGGCGAGCACTCGTAGCCGCTCGTGGTCGGTCATCCCGAGGGCGAACACCGCGGCGTGGCGCAGTGCGTCGCTGGACGCCTCCTTGGCGGTGGCGACCATCATCTCCGCGGCGTCCTCACTGAGTGGTCCGGTGGTCAGCCCGAGTGTGACCAGGCCGCGGGCCCGGACTCCGTCGCGGAGCTCGTCCGCAAGCGCGTCGACGACCCGGCGCCCTTCGAGCACGTGGCCCATCCGGCGCAGCACCGACCAGCTCATGTTCGCGACCAGGTCGTCGCTGTCGGACGCCAGGTCCAGGACCGCCCGGGCGACGTGCTCGCCGTACGGGCTGACCGCGACCAGCACGGACGCCAGGTGCCGGCGCTCCCGCTGCACGTGGAAGAGGCTCTCCCGCACCAGCCGCCGCAGCATCTGGTCGGGGTCGTAGGCCGCGCGACGGGTGGCGGCTTCGGCGTACGTCGCGACCGCCTCCGAGATCGCCCGGGCCAGGTCGCGGGGGACCAGCTCCATCGTCTCTCTGGCGTGCTCGACCCGACGGCGCACCCGCGGCTCGGGGATGGCGGCCAGCACCCGGTCGTAGCTGTCGTCCGGCAGCTGGGTGGCCAGGTCGATGGCGTCGGTGTTGCGCGCGATCGCCCCGCGCTTGCGCAGCGCCGCCCCGGTGTGGTGCTCGAGCGTCTCGACCGAGCCGACGGGGAACCGGCCGCGTGCGACCATCGCCGCCGCAACCCCGCTCGCGCCACGGCGCAGCATCCGGTTCTGGTCGGACATCAACCGCAGCACCAGCCCGCCCGCGGCCTGGTCGGACACCTCGCGCAGCAGGGTGATCGCCGGCGCGACGTTCTGTACGTCGGGGTGCAGCACGAACCTGCCCAGGCTCCGGGACAGGTGCCGCCCGCCCTGCGGGTGCGCGAGCAGCGCGCAGGCGGCCTCGTAGCGGCGGAAGAACGCGATCCCGCTCGACCGGGTCAGCTCGGCGACGAGCTGCGTGCACAACGTGGTCCACGTCGTCCGGTGGAGGTAGACCCGCTCGAAGTGGGCGAGGTCGCTGGTCATCCGCAGCCAGTGGCCGCCGGTAGCGGTGCGGGACTCGATCCGGTCGAAGAGGTCGTCGAGCTCCTCCGACGTACGCGCCTCGACCGGCCGGACCGCCGCCGACCGAGCGTCCGCACCTGCCGATCGGTGCAGCAGCCGGCTGGTCGCCCAGAGAGCACCGTCCGGCAGCCCGATCACGGACTCGTAGGCCGCGACCAGCTTGTGCGTGGCGGGCAGCTGACCCGACTCCCATCGGCTGATCCGCGAGGCGTCGATGCTGACGCCTTGGGCCCGGATCCGCTCGAGGAACGCCTCCCGCGGCAGCTCGGCCGTGGTGGTTGTCAGCAGTCGGCTGGTCGCGAGCAGCCAGGCAAGCCGGCAGTCGACGTCGAACGGAGCATGTGCCGTCGGTGCTGGCTCGAACGGAAGGCGTTGCGGTCTTCCGCGACGCCGCTGAGCCGGCGTCGGCGTGGCTGTTTCCACCCCGGAACCCCCATCATCCGAGATCGTCCTGCACCGACAGCGAATGTCGGCCTCTTGCAACCTATGGCGCCTTCTTGCTGGTTGCCTAGGAATCGAAAAACAAGTCGATTAAAGAATTGCCTCCCCCGGTATCGGCGTACGCCGGATCTCCGGTCCAGACCGAGTGGTGGTCGAGGATTACACTTGGCCGCAGAAGGCCCGGGTCATTCGCGTCGGCCGCTGCACGCGAATGGCTCGGTCCTTCTTTTGCGTTCTCGGCCTCAGTCGAACCAGGTGCGCTTCATCGAGAAGATCCAGCGCCGCCGCGGCCACTCGCTCACCGACCACAGCTCGTCGGTCGAGGGCCAGTAGGCGATGTCCTCCGGCCCCATCGGTGTCGCCCACCGATGCATCCGAAACGCACCGGGCGCGCCCGTGTAGACGGAGCCGAACGTCCGCGGACCCTTCGACACGGTCACGTAGTAGCGGCCCCGCGCCACCACCGCGCCCTGCATCTGGCCGACTCCCTCGTCGAGCATCGAGGGCCGGGTGACGCCGTCCTCCGTGGTCGCCAGCAGCAGCGTCTCCGGCTCGATCGCGAACCTGGCCAGCCGCCGGGTGGCCGTCTCGCCGCGGCCGTACTCACCGGCCACGATCTCCGGCGGCGAGGCGCCCTTGTCGAGCGACATGAACGAGTAACGCAGCCGCTCGTGACCCTCGTCGGTCTCCGCCTTGTAGGAGAAGCGCACCGGCAGCACGTAGCGGTGCCCGTAGGCCTCGACCTCGCCGTGGTTCACCCGGAGCAGGTCGTCGAGGCGGCAGGTGAAGAAGCCCTTCGCGGTCGCCGCGACGTGCATGTAGGGGCCGTACCAGACGATCCCTCCGGCGTGCACGGTCAGCGGCTCGATGTCGGCCTTCCCGTCCTTGAGGACCGGCACCACCAGCAGCACGTGCCGGTACCGCCGGGTCGCGAGGTCGAAGAACGTCATCCGCGAACCCTGCTTCACCTCGTCGCCGGGCAGCTCCTTGGCGTACCACGCGATCGCCACGATCCGGCGGCCGGCGATCACCTCCTCGTCGGATGCGTCCGCCGACGTGGTCACGCCCTGCGGCCACCAGCGCGGGTCCCGGCGGTCGGCGGCGTCGAAGGTGTACGCCCGATGGATCGCCCGGGCCCGGAACAGGGATCGCCGACCCTTGCGGTCCAGGTCGTCGAGTACGTCGTTGAGCCCGACCCGTCCGCCCAGCCGGGTCGCGAGCGCGTCGATCTCGTCGATGGTCTCGTCGGTCCGGGTGAGGTGCACACCCTCGGCGTACTGCATGCTCCGACCTTAGGGTTTCGGCGTGCAGCAAGTGGTGGGAGCAGCGCTGGTGCGGGACGGGCGGGTCCTGGCTGCCCGACGCACCACCCCCACCGCTGCCGCCGGCCGGTGGGAGTTCCCGGGCGGCAAGGTCGAGGACGGCGAAACCCCGGACGCCGCGCTGATCCGGGAGGTCGCCGAGGAGCTCGGCATCGTGATCGTCGTACGGCGCTGGCTCGCCGGCACCGCGCCGATCGGGACGGCGTACGAGCTCAGCGTGGCGGTCGCCGACTTGGTGACGGGAGAGCCGCAGCCCGTCGAGCACGACCAGGTCCGCTGGCTCAGCGCAGGCGAGCTCGACGACGTGGACTGGCTCGACCCTGACCGACCCTTCCTCCCGGAGCTGCGCCAGGTACTACCGTTGACGGGTGGCCGGCGCGAGCGGGGCTGAAGAACCACTCGGACTGGCCCGCGACGCCTTGGAGCGCCGCGACTACCGCACGGCGTACGACGCACTGAGCCGAATCGACGCGGAGCAGCCGTTGCCTCCGGACGACCTCGCGATGCTTGTGGACGCCGCCTGGTGGCTCGGCCGGATCTCGGAGTTCCTGAGCCTGACCGAGCGGCTGCACAACGCCTACGTCGAGACCGGCCGGCTCGACCGCGCCGCGCTGCATGCGCTCGGGATCGGCGGGAGCCTGATGATGCGCGGGGAGTTCGCGCAAGGCTCGGGATGGTTCAACCGAGGCACGCGCCTGCTCGAGGGACAGCCTCGCGGCCAGGGTCACGGGCTGGTCATCTACTTCGGGGCGATCGAGGCGCTGTCAGAGCAGCGGCTCGACGAGGCCACGGCCGCGGGCAAGCAACTGCAGGAGCTGGGGCCCGAGCTCGGCGACGAGACCTTCACCGCGTTCGGGCTGCTCGTCGAGGGCATGGCCGAGATCCGGCGTGGCCGTCTCCGCGAAGGGTTCGCGCTGATGGACGAGGCGATGCTGCCGGTGCTGGCCGGCCGGGTCGCGGCGGACTGGGCGGGCAACATCTACTGCACGATCATGATGGTCTGTTACGACGTCATGGACCTGCGCCGAGCCCGCGAGTGGACCCGCGCCACCGAGCGCTGGCTCGAGGGCTTCTCCGACGCCGTGATGTACCTCGGCGTGTGTCGCGCGCACCGGCTCCAGCTGCACGCAGTGGAGGGTTCTTGGGCGGAGGTGGAGCGCGGGGCGGCCGAGGTCGAGCGCGACTTGCTCGAGATGAATCTCGAGGCGGTGGCCGAAACTGCGTACACCCTGGGGGAGAGCTACCGGCTCCGTGGAATGGACGACCTGGCCGACGCCTGCTACCGGACCGCGGCCGAGCGCGGTCGTGACCCGCAGCCTGGTGCCGCCCTCCTTCGACTCGCCACGGGCGATGCCGAGGGCGCCTGGGCGGCCGCGTGCGCGGCGGTCTCGGCGGCCGGGCCGGATCCGTTCCCGTGCGCCCGGCTGTTGCGGGCCAAGGTGGAGATCGGTCTCGCCGCGGGTCATCTGAGCTCCGCCGCGGCGGCAGCCGAGCGCCTCGAGGAGATCCGGCACCGGTTCCAGACACCGGGGTTCGCCGCCTGGGCCGACCAGGCTCGCGGGGCGGTGCTGCTCGCCGAGGGTGACGCAGCCGCGGCGGTCGGTCCGCTCTCCGACGCCGCCGCCGGCTTCCGCCGGATGGTCGCGCCGTACGACGCGGCCCGCGCCGACCTCCTGTTGGCCGCGGCGTACCGCGCTCTCGACGAGTCCGACACAGCAGACGCGCACGAGCGCGCCGCGAACGAGGCGTTCGCGCAGCTGGGCGTGCCGTCTCCTTACGCGGTCCGCCCGCTGCCCGGCGGACTGACCGGCCGCGAGGCCGAGGTGCTGGCCGCGGTCGCCGCCGGTGGCTCCAACCGCGACGTGGCGGCGAGCCTGACGATCAGCGAGGCGACCGTGCGCCGGCACCTGGCGAACATCTACGTGAAGCTCGGCGTCGGGACCCGTACGGCGGCAGCCGCCTGGGCGCACGAGCACGGGCTGCCGATCCGGCGCGGCTGATCTACACCTTTCGGACCATGGCTGCTGCGAAGACGCATCATCGGGGCGATGCCGGCCACCGCGAGCGCTCCTAGCGTCTGGACATGACCACATTGGAGAAGCAACCCCAAGTCGACCAAGGAGCCGTCGAGGCGTTCGCGGACCGGATGCTCGGCATCGTCAACGGCTCCTGCATCGCGGTGATGACCAGCATCGGCCATCAGACCGGACTGTTCGA
Organism: uncultured Actinomycetota bacterium; assembly: GCA_963779635.1. Lineage (GTDB taxonomy): Bacteria > Actinomycetota > Actinomycetes > Propionibacteriales > Nocardioidaceae > Nocardioides. Next base: position 286,429 of record CAVZZC010000005.1, read on the forward strand.
GACGCTGGCGAGCCGGGCGCCGTCGACGAGTGAGGAGATCGCGCAGGCTGCCGGTCTCAACGAGCGTTACGTGCGGGAGTGGCTGAACGCGATGACCACCGGACGGGTGCTCGTACACGACCCGGCGACCCGTACCTACACCCTGCCCGCCGAGCACGCCGCCTGCCTCACCGAAGCCGCCGGACCCGAGAACCTCGCCCGCCTGACCGTCCTGGTGCCGATGATGGCCGAGGTCGAGCAGGGCATCCTGCGCTGCTTCCGGGAGGGCGGCGGCCTTGCGTACGCCGACTTCGAGCGGTTCCACGAGGTCATGGCCGCCGACAGCCGGGCCGTCGTCGACGCCACCCTCCTGGACGTGGTCGTGCCGCATGTCGAGGGGCTGGCCGACCGGCTGCGCGACGGGCTCGACGTCGCCGACATCGGGTGCGGAAGCGGCCACGCGATCAACGTCCTGGCGGCGGCGTACCCGAACAGCCGGCTGACCGGCTACGACTTCGAGGAAGAAGCCATCGCCGCGGCCCGCGCCGAGGCCTCCGCTCTGGGGCTGACGAATGCCCGGTTCGAGGTCCTCGACGTGGCGTCCCTCGACGAGGTGGCGGCGTACGACCTCATCACGGCGTTCGACACGATCCACGACCAGGCCCGGCCGTCGGAGGTGCTGGCCGCCATCGCCCGGGCGCTCCGGGACGACGGGACCTTCCTGCTCGTCGACATCAAGGCCTCCAGCAACGTGGAGGACAACCTCGAGCACCCGATGGGCACGTTCCTCTACACGGTGTCGACCATGCACTGCATGACCGTCTCCCTCGGGCAGGGCGGAGCAGGCCTGGGCACGGTTTGGGGCGAGCAGCTGGCCACGCAGATGCTGCACGAGGCCGGTTTCACCGACATCGACCTGGCCCCCGTCGAGGTGGACCCGTTCAACACCTACTACGTCTGCAGCGTCGAACCTGCCACGCCAGCCGCGTCTCAGACGTTTAGCCCTTCCTGAAGGCGGGGACCGAGGCGTCTGGGCGGTTCGCGCCCCGGCATCTCAGCATGCCGCAGTGGAAGGGACAGACATGGTTATCGGACTCGGCATCGTGCTCGTCGTCGCGGGGCTCATTCTCGTGTTCGACGTGCTCAACTTTGACACCTCGGCGGTGGACACCGAGACCCTCGGTTGGATCCTCCTCGTCGCGGGCGTGTTGGCAATCATCATCTCGCTCATCGTGAACGCGCAGCGCACCCGCTCGACACAGGTCGTCGAGGACCGCCGCACTCCGCGGATGTGACGGCGGCACCGCGACAGGCGGCTACTCCGGGGTACAGAAGCTGAGGTAGTCGCCGCGGGAGACCAGCGCGGGGACGTCCTGGGGGTCGTCGTAGTCGATGTCGATGCGGACCTGGTCGCCGTCGGCCTCGACGTCCCAGCTGCCGAACTCGGAGTACGGAACGCCGGAGATCGGCGAGCTGCCCTCCTCGAGGAACTTCTCGCGAGCCTCCGCGTCGTCCTCGGCCGCGCCATCGTCCGCGAACTGAAGCACCGAGCGGGTCTCGGCCTCGTCGCCGTGCACGAAGAAACCGACCTCGTCGGGATGGCCCAGCTCCTCGACTCCGCTGGCCTCGACCTGTTCGGGACTGAGCCTCGAGAAGCCCAGTGCGCACGCCATGTCGTCGCGGGACAGGTCCGCCAGCTCCACGTCGTCGGTGCTGTCGATCAGGTCCTCGAACGCGTCGGTGTCGACGGCGGAGTCGGCGTCGTCGGCGACCACGTCCGCCACGTCGGCCGCCTGTGGACCGCCGATGATCAGGTGCTCGTCGGGAACGACTGTGATGTTCAGCAGGGGAGTCGGGTAGGACTGGTCCTCGCCGACGTCCTCCAGGTCGATGTGGAGGGCGTGGGCGTCGTCGTCGGATCCCTCCTCCTCGAATCCCAGCTCCTTCAGGTCGTCGATGACGTCGTCGAGGTCCAGGTCGTCGTTCATCCGCCAGACCCGGCCGAACCCGTCGTCGTTGTCGTAGCTGGTCACCTCCCACTCGACGTCCTGGGCCGTGAACGGCGCGTCCTCGAGCATCGTGAGCAGGTAGCTGTCGAGCTCGGAGCTCCAGGGGAGCTCGCGTACCGCGTTGACGTACTCGTCGATCTCGTGCTCGCTGGAGTCGGCATCGATCTCGTCGACGTCGAGCCGCTCGATCGCGGCCGCCCGGTCAAAGAAGATCACCCGGGTGGCCGAGCCGGGCACCACCTCGAGGGCGTCGTCGAGGCTCGATGAGCCGCCGAACAGTCCGCAACCGGTCAGTGAGGTGCCGACCAGGGAGAGCACGAGGGGAGGGACAAGGGAGCGCCGCATGGGCACATCATTACGCTTCGGGGTATGAGCCAAACCCCGGAGCACCGGCTTCTCCTGGTGCACGCCCACCCCGACGACGAGTCCATCAACAACGGCGCCACGATGGCCAAGTACGTCGCGGAGGGCCGCGGGGTGACCATGGTCACCTGCACGGCCGGCGAGATGGGCGAGATCCTGGTGCCCGAGCTCGAGCACCTGGCCGCCGACCGCGACGACAGTCTCGGGGAGCACCGGCGCGGCGAGCTCGAGGTCGCGATGAAGGAGCTCGGCGTCACCGACCACCGCTACCTCGGCGGCTTCGGCACCTACCGCGACTCCGGCATGAAGTGGCACGAGGACGGCCACGCGATCGCCGCCGACCCGCCTGAAGATGGGAATGGTCATGACAACGCGTTCTGGCACGCCGACCTCACCGAGGCCGCCACTCACCTGGTCGAGGTGATCCGCGAGGTCCGACCCCAGGTGCTGATCACCTACGACGAGTTCGGCGGCTACGGCCATCCCGACCACATCCAGGCGCACCGGGTCGCGACGTACGGCGCAGCGCTGGCCGCCGTGCCGTCGTACCGCCCCGACCTGGGCGAGGCGTGGGAGATCGCCAAGATCTACTGGGCCGCGATGTCGGAGTCCCGGCTGCGCGAGGGCCTCCGGATGTTGCGCGACGCCGGTGACACCATGACGTTCGAGGGCATGGAGCCCGACGGTCCGCTGCCGCCGTTCGTCACCGCCGACGAGAACATCGCCGCGGAGATCGACGCGCAGGACTACCACGAACAGAAGATGGCCGCGCTCGCCGCGCACGCCACCCAGATCACCACCGACGGCCCGTTCTTCGCGCTGTCCAACAACGTCGGCACCGCGGCCTGGGGCATCGAGCACTACCGGATCGCCAAGGGTCAGCGGGGCGAGCTCAACGACGACGGTTTCGAGACCGATCTGTTCGCGGGTGTGTGAAGGTCCTCGCCGCGGTCGGCGCCTTCGTGCTCGGGCTGGCCGTCGGGCTGAGCTCGGTCGCGCTGCACCACTACTGGTGGGGGCTGCTGCTCGCCCTCGCGGCGACGTCGATGGCCTCCTTCGCCCTCCCGGCGGGGTGGTGGGCACGGATACCGTTCGCGATCGCCTGGGTCGCCATCGTGGGCTACCTCGCCATCCCGAAGGATGAGGGTGACTATGCGATCTCCGGCGACGTGCAGGGCTACGTGCTGCTCGGGTTCGCGGTCGCGCTGCTGGCCGCCGCGATGGTGACCCTCCAGCCGATTCGGCGGCGTAATCCGGCGCAGCCGCCTTCTGGTTCCTAGGATGACGCGGTGACGATGCAGGACCTGTGGGAGGGAACCGAGAAGCGCGAGCGCGCAGGCGGACGCCTGGTGCTCGTGCTCATCCTCGTCCTCGCCCTACTGCTGGCCGGTGCGTACGCCGCCGCCGCGCTCGTCGCCGGTGACAAGGTCCCGCGCGGCACCACGGTCTCCGGCGTCGACATCGGCGGGCTCAGCCAGACCGATGCGGAGCGCCGTCTCGAGGAGGACCTGGCCGAGCGGGCCGCGGCTCCGATCGAGGTCAGCGTCGAGGGCGCCGATCCGGTGTCGCTGGCCCCCGACGAGATCGGGCTGTCGGTCGACTACGCCGCCTCGGTCGCCGATGCCGGCGGCGAGAAGACCTGGGACCCGCGCCGTCTCTGGGACTACTACACCGGTGGCGACGATCTCGATGCCGTGGTCGAGGTGGACACCGACACCCTCGAGGCGGCGCTGGCCGACCTCGGCGCCGACCTCGGCACGCCGGCGCGCAACGGATCTATCAAGTTCACCGGCTCCGGCGTGACCACCCGCGATCCCGAGGTCGGCAAGGCCGTCGACCCGGTGGCGGCAGCCGACGCCGTCGTCGCGGCGTACTTGGAGGAGGACGCCACCGTCGACCTGGAGCTCAGCGACGCGCAGCCCGAGATCGACGAGGACGACGTACGAGAAGCTCTGGACTCGTTCGCCAACCCGGCCGTGTCCGGGCCGGTGACCCTGATCTTCGACAAGTCCCGGGTGCGCCTCTCACCCCGCGAGTACGCCGGCGCGCTGGCCATGGAGCCGCACAACGGCGAGCTGGTGCCGACCGTCGACGCGGACAAGCTCACCGCCCTGGTGAGGGGCGCCACCAGCGGGAAGGGCAAGCCGGTCGACGCGACCGTGAGGCTGGTCAACGGCAAGCCGCGCGTCGTCCCGTCCAAGCCCGGCGTGACGTACGACCCCGACGACGTCACCACCACGTTCCTCGACCTGGTCGCGATGCCGGAGGGGGAGCGGAAGCTCGAGGTGGAGGCCACCGTCGACGAGGCCGACTTCACCACCCGCGAGGCCCGGGGGCTGAGGATCAAGGAGAAGGTCAGCGAGTTCACGACGTACTTCCCGTACGCCGAGTACCGCAACACCAACATCGGCCGGGCCGCCGAGCTCGTCGACGGCACCCTGCTCAAGCCCGGCGAGACGTTCTCGCTGAACGGCGTGGTGGGGGAGCGCACCGTCGAGAACGGCTTCACCACCGGCTTCGTGATCAGCGGCGGCATCTTCAAGGAGGACCTCGGAGGCGGGGTCTCGCAGATGGCGACCACGACCTTCAACGCGATGTTCTTCGCCGGCCTGAAGGACATCGAGCACAAGCCGCACTCCTTCTACATCGACCGTTACCCGGTGGGCCGCGAGGCGACAGTAGCCTGGCCGTCGGTCGACCTGCAGTTCCAGAACGACACCGAGCACGGCATCCTGATCCACTCGTGGGTCACCCCGAGCACCCCGTCGGCGCAGGGCTCGGTGACCGTGCAGATGTACTCCACCAAGGTGTGGGACATCGCGGCCAGTGCCTCTGAGCGCTACGCGTACGTCGGCCCAGGCACCCGCACCCTGGACACTCCCGACTGCTACCCCAACACCGGCTTCTCCGGCTTCCAGATCGACGTCACCCGCACCTTCCGGAAGCACGGCGAGGCCGCCATCGACCACACGGAGAAGTTCCACACGTCGTACACCCCGGCCGACACGGTCATCTGCAAACCACCCGGCTCCCTCGACGACGAGTAGGCGATCTCCACAGGCTCCCGAGCCTGTGTGGCGGTGGGGCTCGTCGAGAACGAGGATCGCTCCGCATGAACCCGGAGCTCCGCGCGCTGCTCGAGCGACAGTCGGGCGTCATCAGCCGGCGTCAGGCGCTCGGCGCCGGCCTGAGGCCCCACGACATCCAGCGGCTGATGCGCCGTCGCGACTCGGGCGGTGGTGGCGCCGCCGGGGGGTGAGGATCCACCAGATGGCGGCCCTCGGCGAGCGGGTGCAGTGGAACCGCAGCCCGCCAAGGGTGCGCATCGAGCATGCCTTGATCGATGTTGCGGCGGAGATGCCGAGGGAGATCGACGCGATCGCCACCCTCGCCGATGCGGTCCAGTATCGACGGACCACGGCCTCACGTCTGCTCGGCACCCTGGAGGCCCGTCCCCGGGTCTCCAGTCGGCAGTTCCTCGAGGACGTCCTTCGCGACATCGCGCAAGGCACGTGCTCGGCGCTCGAGCACGGCTATCTCGACCGGGTCGAGCGTCCCCATGGCATCCCGGTAGGAAAGCGACAGGCGCCGGCGTGGTCACGCGGCCGCATCTACCGCGACGTCGACTACATAGAGCACGGGTTGCACGTCGAGCTCGACGGGCGGCTCTTCCACGACTCGGCCTCAGGGCGAGACCGTGATCTCGACCGCGACCTGGACGCTTTCGTCGAAGGCCGGCTCACTGTCCGGCTGGGGTGGGGTCAGGTGTTCGGTCGTCCGTGCGCAACGGCCCGACGGATCGGCGCGCTGCTGCAGCGGCGTGGCTGGGGCGGATCCGTGCAGCCTTGCCGTTCTTTCAACTACCGTGAGGACTTTCCGCGACGCTGCTGAGGGTCAGCCCATCGGTGAGTCGTCGAGGCAGAGGATGTTGCCCTCGCTGTCCTTGAACCACGCCGCACTGCCCATCTCCGGATCCGTCGCGATGTCGCCGTCCCAGGCCATGCCGGGAATGTCGTACGTTTCGAAGGTGACGCCCCGCCCCTTCAGCTCCTCGACCTCCTTCGCTACGTCGGCGACGTGGAGCTGGGCGATGGTGTGGCCGGCCTGGCCGGCGAACTCCGTCTGGTAGACGAAGAACGACGTGCCGCCGCCGGTCGTGTAGATGAGGCCGCCGGGGTGTTCCTGGGCGGGCTCGAGGCCCAGCTTGTCGGCGTAGAAGCTGCGGGCCCTTGCGAGATCAGCGGCCGGGATGTTGGCCGTCACCTTGCTGTCGTTGAGCATGTCTGCCCCCTTCGTCGGGGAGTGCCCGAGACGCTCCACTTCGGAAGGTAGTACTGCAGCGGGGGGTGTCAACACCCCTAATGGGTAGGCGCGCGCTCGCGAAGGCGCCGGCGGATGCTGGCATCGACCTCGTGCTCGACCAACTGGATCCAGGCGTCCAGGTCGTCATGGAAGCGTTGGTGCTTCTCTGCGTCCACGAACGCGGCGCCACAAAGGGCGCACTCACGTAGCTCGTTCCACATGCGATCCCCGAAAACTGCTAAGCCCGACCTAACCTCAGGCGAACATTACCCCACGGGTATGCGCGGCAAGCTCCCGGGCGCCGGCTCCCCTATGGAACCGTCAGCTTGGTCCTGACGACGGTCACGCCGGGCGCCTCCGACGCGCGCATCTCGGTGACCACGTTGCTGGTGCCAGGCCCGAGGGCCATGCCTCGGAACTTGTACGTGAACACGCCGGGCGCTGTCGGGGCGCTCGACGCGATCCGTGCGCCGGCCGTCGTGGGCAGCACCGCCTCCATGTCGCCCTGACCGAGCGCGTTCTCGGCGCCGACCAGGAAGGCCTGGCCGATCGGAGCCGCCTGGTTGGCTTCGTACTCGAACGCGATGTCCTCGGCGCCGTTGACGCCGATCCACACCTGGAAGCGGCGCAGGTCGTTGGTCCCGAAGACGTTGACGTCGTACTGAATCACGAGCCAGTCGGCCACGCCGTCGGTGAGGGTGGCTGCCCGGATGCCGGGAGCGCCGTCGCCATCGAGGTCGGTCCAGAACGGCGCGAGGATGTTGTTGGGCAGATCCGGATCCGGACCGGTGGGCAGGTTGCAGCACTCGTTGTCGTCGCTGGTCCCGCCGCCCACGATCAGGTAGCCGTTCGAGTCGACCCCGATCCGGTTGTATGCCTGACCGGCGAAGTCGTACGGCGGCACGTTGAAGTTGATGATCTGCTCGTCACCGATCGGGGTGGGGGTGATGCCGAGGTCTTCCAGCGGGACGAAACCGAAGCCCTGCGACGGGGAGCCTGCGGCCGGTACGCCGGGTCCGGGACCGGAGAGAGTCGTCTCCTTGTGCACGGTGCGCCCGCCGGACCCCGGGAGGCCGTCGACCTGGGTGAGGAAGAAGTTGTTCGGCAGCGTGCTGTCGAACGTGAGGTCCTGCTCGAGCGGCGAGTTGTTCACCGCCTGCACCGTGCACTCGGTCTGGGTGAACGACGGCACCGTCGTCGGCGTGCACGACTGGGTCAGCGTGACCTCGCTCTGGGTCGGGATGAAGGCCACCGGAAGGTGCATGGCCGCGCTGTTCGTGGACAGCATCACGCTGCCGAACTGCTGGGTGCCGGTGGGTGCGTCGGACTCGATGGTGACCGTGAAGGTGCGTGACTGGCCGGGCAACAGACCGAACCCAGAAGGCGACACCGAGATCTTGCTGCCGGAAGGAGCCTGCGCGGACAGCGACACCGCCTGGGGCTGTCCGGTCGCGTTGGTCGCCGTGCGCGTGGTCACCAGCTTGCCGGGCATCACCGGCGCGTTGATCGACGGGATGTTGAGGTCGACCTGGCGCAGCGGGTCGTTGCCCATCGTCACGAAGTTCGCGGCGGTCTCGTCGAACAGCAGCGGGGCGTCGATCGCGTTGCCGACGTCGATCCGGCCGGCGCCCATGTCGAACGGGTCGGCCGGTGTGGTGCCGTCCTCCTTCACCACCTCGGTGATCGAGGTCGTCATCAGCGCGGAGCGGATCTGGCCAGGGGTCCACGACGGGTGCACGGCGCGAGCGAGGATGGCCGCGCCCGCGACGTGCGGAGACGACATCGAGGTGCCGGCGATCGCCTGGAAGATCTCCCCCGGCGGGCCGCTCTCCCCCGGGGTCTCCTCGATCGGGGTGTCCCCGGCCATGATCTGCACGCCCGGTGCGGTGACGTCGGGCTTGATGAAGGCGCCGGCCGGGCCGCGAGAGGAGAACGACGCCATCACGTCGCCCTGGGCGTCGCGGGGCGCGCCGGCTGCGAAGGTCGCGGTCTCGCCGGTGTGGCCGTTCAGGAACGCGACGAGATCGGTGCCGTTGGCCACGTGCGCCGTCGGCAGGTAGTGGGTGTCGGTCTCCACGTCCGTGGTGGGCGGCAGGTTGTAGAGCACCATGCCCGCAGCGCCGCCCTGCAGGACGTTGTAGCCCTTCTCGACCCGCGCGTTGCCGCCCCGCTGGCAGGCGACGATCTGGCCGGTGAAGGTGCCCGCCGCGGCGGGTGTGGTGCAGAGCGCGTCGTTGTACGGCGCCTCGCTGGACTGCACGATCGGCAGCGGCCCGGCTCCGGGCGTGATCGTGGCCCCGTCGACGGTGTAGGTGTCGCCGTTGCCGGCAGTGATGTTCACCGTGGTCGCGAACTCGCGGGTCTGGGTGGAGGCGCCCACCGTGGTGGTCCACGGCGACAGGTGGTTGGCGGTGCCGGCCCCGGGTCCGCTGTTGCCGGCGGAGGTGGACACGAACACGCCGGCGGCGTAGGCGTCCAGGAACGCCAGCTCGACGGGGTCGCTGAACGGCTGGGTGCCACCCGAGATGGAGAAGTTGATGACGTCGACGCCGTCGATGATCGCCTGCGCGACCGCGGCTGCGGAGTCGGAGCTGACGCAGCCCTCGATGCCGCACACCTTGTACTCCATCACCCAGGCGCCCGGCGCCATCCCGTGGATGGCCGGCTTGGCTGATCCGAGCACCTGCACGCCGTCGACGATGTTGCCGGCCGACGTCGAGGACGTGTGGGTGCCGTGGCCGTTGGAGTCTCGCGCGGTGTGGAACGGCTCGGCAGCCGCCCGGGCGGGATCGGACAGGTAGGAGTCGATGAAGGCCGCGCCGCCGATCAGCTTCTTCTGGCACTGGAACACGTCCACCGCCGGGGTGAGCGGGTTGTCCCCGAAGTCGCACTCACGTGCGGGCCCGGGTGGGGCGGACAGGTTGCCCTGGTCGGCGAAGGAGGGGTGCTCCGGCCAGACCCCGCTGTCGAGGTTGCCGTAGATGACACCCTGGCCGGCGTTCCGGGTGCCGCCCAGCCGTGTGTACGCCGGCGGCGCGTTCACGAACTCGGCGCTGGAGTCGGTGAGCAGCTTGTTCATCGAGTCGCGCTGCACGGCGACCACGCCCGGGATCTTGGCAACGGCAGCGGCGCGGTTCGCCGGCAGCACCGCCGAGACGCCGCCGTAGACGCGGCGCAGGGACGTGCCGAAGTCGACGGCCGGGGCCGCGCCCCTGATCTCGGCCTTGAGCTCGCGTTCCTGGCCGGCCACGTAGGCCTCGTACTTGCGCTCGCGCGCGGTGCGCCCTGTCAGCGGCTGACCGGTCACCGACGGGCTCGTGGGGGCCAGCCCCGCGACCCCGCCCTGGTAGGTCGCGGTGGAGTCGTAGTCGAGCTTGATCATCACCTGGACGAGCCGGGAGTCCCTACGGCGCAGCAGCGCGCGGTCGTTCTCGGCCACCCGGCTGGTCAGGGATTTGTCAGCCGACACGCGTCCGTCGGGGCTGATCCCACCATCGACCGCCTCGAGCTTGCTCGGGTCGGGATCCGGATCCGCGGCCTGCGCTGGACCCGTCACCGCCGTCAGGGCCAGTGGGGCCACGAGTGCCGCTACACCTACGAGCTTCGCCGCGAGCCGCCGAGCCGCCATCAGAACTCCCTTGTATTTCCGGGAGCCCCCACCAGCCCCCCGGTGGGCGTGGATTTTCAGCACGCTAGACCCGCAAGGTAAAGCGGGCCAGGGACACCGGAGGGCGGTCTATACCAGTGACCGGTTAGCCGCCCGACACGTCGCAGAGCGCTTCCTGGCAGGTGCCCAGCCACTCCTTGCTGCCCTCCAGCGACGCGAGCTGTTTGGCCATCGGCGGGCGACCCTCGCGCTGGTCGTCGAACCAGAACATCGCGTAGACCGGGCGGAAGCCGTTCTCGACGGCCGTCGTCGTCACGGTGCTCGGGTCCCAGGACCCGTCGAAGCTGAACTGCGGTCCGACCTCGGAGAGGCTCATCCGCGGCACCGCCGCCGACAGGTCGGCGTAGCTGGTGAAGTCGACCAGGTCCTCCTCGTAGTCCCTGCCACCCCCGCACTCGAGCTCCTCGGCGCGGGTGCCGGGCTGCTCGCAGTCGTAGGTGTCGAGGCCGGCGAAGTCGACCTCCGGCAGGAGCGCCAGCGGATCCTGGATCTCGTTGTAGGTGCGGGGTGCAGCGGCGAAGTGCCAGAGCACGTTGTGCATCCCCGCGTCCTCGACCCGGGTGCGCAGCTGGGTCCACAGCTCCTTGAAGACCGCCGGGTCCTGGTGCGCCCACCAGAACCACTGGCCGTTCGCCTCGTGCAGCGGCCGGAGAATGATCGGCACGCCCGCGTCGCGCAGCCTGCCCACCGTTGCGATGATCTCGTCCCAGTCGGCCCAGAAGGCGTCGTACGCCGCGCTCCCGGCCGCGGGGTCGGTCAGCTCGGTCACCTTGTCGGTGTCGGTCATGTCCCAGGAGGGCTGGTTGGTGAACGGGTTGTCCGCGTGCCAGCTCGCGACCAGCACGTGGCCCTGCTCGGCGAGGGTGATCAGGTCGGGCACCCGGTCCTTGCCCAGGGCGGCCGCCGTCGCGAGCTCCTGGAGGTCGAAGCCGACGATGCGCACGTCATTGGGCGCGAGTGCCGTGAGCGGGTCCGTCCAGGCGTCGTTGTCGAGGTTGACCTGCTGACCGACGGCCATCACCCCGCCGTCGGCCCACTGGTCGAACTGACCGGCCAGGCACAGGGCGCTCTCGTCGGCCTCGGGGTCGACCGGTGGCGTCCTGGGCGTCGGGCAGTCTGCGTCCCCGGTGCCGCCCGCGTCGTCGTTGCCCGCGGGCTCGCTGGCCGGCGGATTGCTGTCCTTCGCGCTTCCTCCGCCATCGTCGTCGTCCTCCGGCCAGGCGACGACTGCAACGACGACGCCGACGAGGAGCAGCGCGGCCACGATGGCGCCGATCACCACGCCGACCCGTGGCCGCCGCGGTGCCGGCTCCGGTGCTGGCGGGGGAGCGGATTCGACGCGGTGGGTGGCTGCGGCCGCCTCCGCCGCGGGAGGCGGCTCGACCGGGCGGGTCGCTCCGGAGGGCTCGGGTGGCGGCGTACCGACCGGCTCGGGACGCTCCCGCTCCATGGTGACCGCGGGGATGGTGGAGTCCATCCGGCGCAGGGCGTAGCCGAGGGTGGTGAGCGCCCACTGCGCCCGCTTCGGGTCCGTGTCGCGGTCCCGGGCCAGCTGCGCGCCCGCCTCCGCAACGGCGGCATCCGGGGTGGCCCCTTGGTCCAGCAGCGCCACCATCCGCTCCACCGAGCCGAGTCGGACAGCGTCGACCAGGAGGTTCACCTCACCGGGGGTGGCTTCGTCCTCGGTCAGGAAGTCGTCGAGCGCCGCTCGGAACCCCTCGGCCTGGTCCAGGATCGACGCGCCGTGCGTGTCCACCAGGGTCCGCAGCTGATCGTGCAGGGCCACCGGGCACCTCCTCCGGTCCGGCGTCGACAGGGTGCGCCGCACGCTACTCCGGCAGGCGCACGACCCACGGCGGAATCGGCCTTCCATGACGCCGTTTCGGCGAACATCCGGAGACCGGTCCAGACCGGTTTCTTTTATGGCCCGAAAGGCTCTTGCATCTAATCAACCCCGCGCTCAGGAAACCCTTAGGTTCGGCTCCGTCGCGGGTGTCGCACGTCACGGGCGCACGCAACGGAACAGGTGGGGATCGGGCCCCTTGAACCCGCCATCCGCTCCCCGGGTGGCGAACCTTCCGAAGGGAACAGCATGAAAAGCAGCGGCATGAAGCGGGGGCTGGCCGTATCGGCTACCGCCGCACTTGCGCTCGCGGGTCTGGCCTTTGCGCCAGCCTCAGCGCAAACGGTGGGCGATGGTGAGCCCGCCTTCGAGTTCTACACACAGAATTTCGATGCGTCGACGAAGTTCGACGGGTCGAACAACACGGTGTCCATGCTCTCGGGCGTGCCCGACGGCGTCGGCGTCGCCGAGGTCCGGTACTCGTACCTGAAGGGTGCAGTCGCCGTCGAGATCACGGAGGTGGCCCCCAACAACGGTGTGGCCGCCGCCGAGTGGACCCCGCCGGGTGGCGCCGAGGGCGCCGCGATCACCGGTGTCCGCGCCGAGGCGCTGGACGCTGCTGAGGGCGTGCTGACCACGGTCGACAAGCCCGTCTCCCCGAGCGCGCCGGCCGGCATGGCCGACAACGCCTCGACCGAGCTGTCGGGAGCCCTGCGCTCCCGGATCGGCCTCGGCCCTGACGACGAGATCGTCGTCAGCGGCACCACGACTGGTGTTGCGCTGGCCACGGCTGCCCAGAACAGTGGCCCGGTCGCGGCCGGACCCTTCGTGAGCCCGACTGCGGCGGACGTGTCCGCGCCCGACGGCAACGGCGTGTCGCAGTACAAGGCAGTGGTTCCGATCGCTCCCGCGAACGACACCGCCGACGCCGAGGACGAGATCGTCGTCAGCAGCGTCGCGCAGGAGTTCGCCGGCAGCAGCGACGACGCGAACGTCTACACCATGTACAACCAGGCCGTCACGGGCGTGACCACGCCGCTGGCGCCTGGGTTCTCCAGCTCGATTCAGCTGGGCGGAGGCGACCTCAACGAGGAGTCCCGGTGGAACATCACCGTGGTCGACCAGGAGGGTGACCCGATCCAGGGCCTGGACGTCTGTGAGGTCGCCTCGACCGCGGACCTCGAAGCCTGCAACGGCGCCGGCAACGGTACGCCGGACGCCGGTGAGACCGACGTCAACGGTGTGTTCCAGGCCTCGCTCTTCGAGCCCACCCTGGACAACGCCACCGACCGCAACCCTGCGGCCAACGTGCAGTCGACCTACTACCTGGTCGACGTCGACCAGAACGGCTTCTTCATCAGCGGTATCGACTTCCGGGTCGAGCTGACGCAGACCGCCGTCTCGCCGGTCGCCTCGACGGTGGAGTTCTCCTCCGAGCTGGGCACCACGCTCGACGACGACGAGGTCTCCGACGTCTTCATCACGATCAAGGACCAGAACGGCAACCCGCTGGGCAACAAGGTCGGCGTCTTCAACGGCGAGCTGCGGTGCATCAACGCCCCCGCAGCCGATGTCGTTGTTCCGTTCGGCCCGATCCCGTTCCTCAGCGGGCCCGACGGTCGAGTCTTCGTCGGAGCTCTGGGTGACGAGGGCGGTACGTGTGAGGACGGTCCGTACACATGGACCCTCGACGCGTTCGCCAACAACGACGGTGACCCGAACCCGGGCCCGGGCGACGCGATCGCCGAGACCACGGTGCTCGACTTCGACCGCACCGAGGTGGTGTGGGACAACGGCGACGCGACTCAGGCCGAGAACGGCACCACCACGACGCAGTCTGCGACCCTGCAGCAGGTCGATGGTGACGCCCTGAGCGGTGACCGGATCATCCAGATCGACTACAGCCCGAGCGACAACAGCGAGATCGCTGACGCGCAGACCCTGCCCACGCAGAAGATCAACGACACCACTGCGGTGTCGGAGACCGACGCCAACGGCAAGTTCTCCGTCAGCGTGACCGACCCGGCGCTGCCGGACGGCGAGGAGCTCGGCAGCGTGCTCAACGCGCAGTCCACCGGCCTCGAGTCGCCTGGAGACGAGACCGATGGAGACATCGTCGTCGACTTCCTGCGGTCGCTGACGCCGGACCGGGTTCGGATCCTGAACGACTTCGTCGGTGGCACGGAATCCGACGGTCTGGCCCCCGGCCTGATCCTCGGCGACCTGGTCCCCGGCAACCTGGGTATCGGTGCGGTCGAGGTGGAGAACGCCGACGGCGTGCTCCTGACCGACGTCGACGTGGACCTGACGATCGATGAGGGTCACTTCGTCGACATCTTCGACACGCCGTTCGAGCCTGGTGCTCCGGGCGACCCGGTCGACTTCGTGGACGACGGCAAGACCATGACCGTCACCACGGACGACTCCGGTTCGGCGATCTTCGTCACCAACATCGAGCGCAACACTGGCTTCGATGACGACGGCGAGGTCGACGACAACATGACCGCTGACGCGGGTACGGCGTCCGACGTGCACGACCTGACGTGGACCACCAACTCGGTTCCGCTCAACCCGCGGGCCACTGACCCGCTGGAGGTCGAGCTCTCGGCCGACCAGGAGTCGACGATCCTGCCCCAGGCACGCGCCGGCGATGTTGGCGGTAGCGGCCAGGTGGTGGACTACGACGTTCGGACGTACGACCAGTTCGAGAACCCGACGTCGCAGCCGACGACGACGACCGACAACACTCCGGTCGCCGACTTCTTCGGTGGCACGCAGTCCGAGTTCGCTCTTGGCCAGCCGGCCATCGAGGCGTTCGCGGACGAGGCGACCAACCAGGAGCTGGAGGTGGAGCTGGACGGTGCGATCGAGGTGACCTACGTCGACAACCCGGCCGACTCCTCGTTCGACCCGAACAACCCGGGCCTGACCTTCAACGCCGACCCGGTCCAGGTGGAGGCGGACACGGACGCCATCAACTGGTACGACCTGGACCTGAACGCTTCGACGTTCACGTTGGGTCAGCTTGGTCCGAACAAGGTGCCCGCGCAGTCTGCGGTCACCATGCGGCTCCACGCTGAGGACCAGGAGGGTCAGGCGCTCACCGGTCTCGGTGTCGACTTCCTCCGCGGTGGTCCCGGCAACGAGGACGACGACGGCTGCCAGTTCGGCTGCTTCGGCGTTGACGGAAACGGCGATGCCTTCTACGACTTCGTGGGCGGCTCGCAGGGTACGGCGACGGTCAGCGCGGTTGTCTACGAGGACAACGGCGACCGGTTCGGCACGGTTGGTACCGACACCGTTGTGTTCGGGCCCAACGTGCAGCCGATCACGGCCAAGCTCAGCGGCAAGAACCAGGGCAACAAGGACGTTCTGAAGGTGAAGACCACCAAGAACGCGGCCGGTGCCAAGGTCAAGCTGATGAAGAAGGTCAACGGCAAGTGGAAGCAGGTCGGCAAGGCCAAGACCCTGAACGGGCTGGGTAGCACGACGTTCAAGGTCAGGGACAAGAACGGCAACAAGGGCACCAAGTACCGCGCCACAGTTGCTGGGACCGTCGACACCAAGGGTGACACCACCAACGTGGTGAACCAGAAGTAGTAACCAGTCCGGCCCGATCTTGGGCTGACTGAACGGGAGAGGGGCGGCCGGCCTGGCCGGCCGCCCCTCATCCCTCACCAGGCCCACGGGTCGCGGAGCATCTCGGCAGGCAGGCTTAGCCTCCGCACCAGACCCCTGGACACCGGTACCTTCGGACTGCGGTCCGGACCGTTCTCCTGCCGCTGCGGGAACGGCCCGGGCCGCACCGTTCATTTGTGGAGAAGCCATGCGAAGGATCGCTGCACTCCTGATCGGCGCCGGACTCGTCCTCGCGCCTACCCCTCGACGGCCGCCGGCCTCAGCGCCGACGGGGAAACGTACGTGCTCGCGCAAGAGGGTCCGAACACCGTTCCCGCGCCAGTTGGAGCTGGCGATGCGAGTTGTACGTTTCGACGTTCGAATTGTACACTTCGCTCATGTCCGTTCTCCCCGTCAGCAGTGCCAGGGGCAACCTGGCGGCGGTCATCGAGTCCGCCGCCGAAGGTCCTGTCCATCTCGAGCGCCGCGGGCGACCCGTTGCGGTCGTGATCAGCGTCGATCGCTACGAGGCACTGATCGAGGCCGAGGAGGAGCTGGAGGACATCGAGGCCTTCGACGAGGCCACAGCCGACTCCGACCCGACGATCCCGTGGGAGCAGGTGAAGGTCGACCTTGGCTGGGTCTGACCGTCGTTATCGCATCGAGGTCACTGCAGTAGCGGCCAAGCAGCTGCGCAAGCTGGAGGGTCCGATCGCCCTGCGGGTCCGAGGAGCCATCGAGCTCCTTGCGGTGGACCCCCGGCCGCCCGCATCACGCGCGCTCCGAGGGCGTCCCGGCTACCGGGTGCGTGTCGGGGACTACCGGATCATCTACCGGATCGAGGACGACGTACTTCTGGTCGTCGTGCTCCGGCTCGGGCACCGGCGAGAGGTATACGACCGCGGGGCGAAATAGGGGTACAGGTGACGCTCGTTCACGGTGGTTGAGGTGCGAGCGCCAGCGAGCCTCGAAACCATCACCCAGCGACGCACCTCAACCATCGTTGTCCAGGGCCAGGTAGCGGTAGCGGTGGTGCTCGCGGAAGCCGAGGCGCTCGTAGAGCCGCAGCGCTGCGGTGTTGTCCGCCAGCACCTGGAGGTACGCCGTGGTGGCGCCCTTGGCGGCTCCCCAGTCCAGGAACGCGCCGATGATCGCGAACGCCAGCCCCGAGCGCCGCGCGGCGGGGTCCACCCAGAGGCCACCGAAGCCGAGCCAGTCGCCGTCCGTGCCGGCGTAGCCGCTGGCCCGGTCGCCGATACTCGCGACCACGTGTCCCGGTGACTCCTCGAGCTCGACCTCGATCGACGTCGGGGGGAGGGCGCGCATCGCGGTGGCGGTGCCGGCGACCTGGAAGCTGGTGTCGGCGTCGCCGCTCTCGAGGTCCCAGCCACGACCGCGGAACAGCCGCTCCTCCGCCGAGTCCGGCAGGACTGCCGCGATCGGGCGGTCGTAGTGCGCGACCACGCCGTCGACGTCGCCGGCCACACCCGACGGACCGAACGCCAGCACCGAGTTGGCCCGCCGGGCGGTTGCGGTGGGGGAGCTGCGGAGGATCCAGTCGCCGAGCGGGTAGGTCTCGAGGTCCGGGAACAGCGCGAACCCGTGCACGTGGGCCTGCCGCGGCGACACCCGCTGTCGCACCGTCGCTCGCGGCGGCACCGGCTTGCCGGTGACGATCTCGGCCAGCGGGATCCGCACCTCCGGGCCCGACTCCGGCTGCACCGTGCAGGCGGCCTCGCCCCACGACGTACAGATCCCGAGCACGTCGGTCATCGCAGGCCCGCCGGACGGCCCGGTCTCGCCGGGCAGGAGCCGGCGGACCACGACCCTGTGACCTACGACATGGGGGCCCAGACCGTGGGCTCCTGCGCTGTCCTGCACGGCGGGAGACTACGCTGTAGCCGACCGCTCAACCTCGTGCATGAGGAGGAACTGGTGACCTACGTCATCGCCCAGCCCTGTGTCGATCTCAAGGACCGGGCCTGTGTCGACGAATGTCCCGTCGACTGCATCTACGAGGGCAAGCGCATGCTCTACATCCACCCCGACGAGTGCGTCGACTGCGGCGCCTGTGAACCGGTCTGCCCGGTCGAGGCGATCTTCTACGAAGACGACACCCCGGAGGAGTGGAAGGACTACTACACCGCCAACGTCGGGTTCTTCGACGACCTCGGCTCACCCGGCGGCGCAGCCAAGATGGGTGAGATCGACAAGGACCACCCGTTCGTCGCGGCCCTTCCTCCGCAAGAGCACGACGAGTGACCCGACCGGTGGTTGAGGCGGCGCGCCAGCGCCGTCTCGAAACCCCGGTCTCTCAGCGCCTCCCAGACTTTCCCTGGGACAAGCTCACGTCGTACGCCGCCCGGGCGCGCGAGCACCCTGACGGCATCGTCGACCTCTCGGTCGGCACGCCGGTCGACCCGACCCCTCAGGTCGTCCAGGACGCGCTGTGCGCTGCCGCCGACGCGCCCGGCTACCCGCTGACCATCGGCCGTGAGGGCACCCGCCAAGCGTGCGTCGACTGGCTGGCCCGGAGGCACGGCGTCCGCGGCCTCGGGCTCGACGGCGTGCTCCCGGTGATCGGCTCCAAGGAGCTGATCGCGTCGATGCCGGGCCACCTCGGCATCGGCGCCGGGGACCTGGTGGTCTACCCGGAGGTCGCCTACCCGACGTACGAGGTCGGCGCCGTCCTCGCGGGCGCCCGCGCGGTGGCCGCCGACTCGCTGACCTCGCTCGGCCCGCAGACACCGCGCCTGCTGTGGCTGAACTCGCCGTCGAACCCGACCGGACGCGTGCTACCGCTCGACCACCTGAGGAAGGTCGTCGACTGGTGCCGCGAGCGCGGGGTGCTGCTGGTCTCCGACGAGTGCTACATCGAGTGCGTGTGGGAGGGCTCGGCCCTCTCGGTGCTGCATCCCGACGTCTGCGGCGGCAGCCACGAGGGCCTCCTGGCCGTGCACTCGCTGTCGAAGCGCTCCAACCTGGCGGGCTACCGGTGTGCCTTCGCCGCCGGCGACCCGGCTGTGATCGCCGAGCTGCTCGCCGTCCGCAAGAACCTCGGCCTGATGATGCCCGCCCCGCAGCAGGCAGCGATGGTGGCCGCGCTCGACGACGATGCGCATGCCGAGGAGCAGCAAGCGCGCTACGCCGCCCGTCGTACGACGCTGCGGGCGGCGCTCGAGGCCGCAGGCTTCCGGATCGATCACTCGGAGGCGTCGCTCTACCTGTGGGCCACTCGCGACGAGGACTGCTGGGACACCGTCTCGTGGCTCGCTGATCAGGGCATCCTGGCGGCGCCGGGCGCCTTCTACGGCCGCGCGGGCCAGCGGCACGTGCGCGTCGCGCTCACCGCGACCGACGAGCGGGTGGCTGCGGCGGCCGCAAGGCTGGCGACCTGATGGCGGAGGAGATCGGCGGACCCCGCGACCACCTCGCCAACGAGCGCACCCAGCTGGCCTGGCTGCGCACCGGTGCCACGGCGATGGTGGTCGGCCTCGGGATCGCGCGGTTCGCCGACGACGGGGAGGTCAGCGCCGCCAGCCTGCTGGCCGGCGGGCTCCTGGTGCTGACCGGCGCCGCCGCCGTCTGCTTCGGCACCCTCCGCTACCGGCGGGTGGCCCAAGACCTTCGCGAGGGCGTGACCAGGACTGCCACCGAGACGGCGGGCCCCACTCTCGCGGCCCTCGTCCTGCTGGTTGCGATGGCCGCTGCGACGCTGCTCGTCCTGCTGGCAACCTGAGGGGACGCCGTCTCACCTGAGAATTCGCTGGCAGTCGTTGGACTCGTCGGCGGCGCCTCGCGGTGAGTGGGTACCTTTCCGCCTATGCGTCTCTCTCCTCTCGCGGCTGTCGCCGCGGCCTGCCTCCTTACCCTGACCGCTTGCGGTGACGACGGCGACGAGCCGTCGTCGGACGACAAGAGCCCCTCCGCCTCGGAGAGCGGCGAGCCCTCGGGCAAGGACACGAAGGGGCCCGAGGGGGACGAGACCACCGAGCCCGGTGACGCGAACCCCCAGGGAGCAACGGTGTGTGACTCGATCGACCTCGAGGCCGTGGGCGAGATCGTCGGTAACGATCTCGAGATGGGCAACCTCGAAGGCCAGAGCTGCCTCCTCACCAACCCGCAGAACCCCTCGGCAACCTCGATCGGCCTGAACGAGCTGCCGCTGTCCAGCGTCGGTGGCATCGAAGGCGCGAAGTCGTCCCTCGGGGCGATCGGTGGCGCCAAGCCCGAGGAAGTGCCCGACGTCGGTGACGCCGCGTTCGTCGGCGTCGGCGACGGCCTTCTCGGAAGGATCAGCGGCTCCGGCGTCGTGATCGTCGACGAGACCATGGTGCAGGTCAACGTCACCCCGGACCAGCGGCTGAAGAAGCCTGAGGTCAAGGAGCAGACCATCGCCATCATGGAGCTCGTCGCGGAGGGCCTCGAGTCGGAGTAACCGCGCGCCGACGGCTGCGGGCAGCTCACCCTCGCGTCGCCGTGTCGACGTAGCCGACGATCCGGTTCATCAGTGCGGTGATCGCGCGCAGGTCCGCGCCGCCACGCGGGGGATCCTGCTCGAGTCGGTCGAGGGCCGCGGCGGCACCGACCGCGTCGGCGTCGCGGGCGACGGTCGCGCAGACCCTGGCGGCGAGCCGTGCCGCCTCAGGCTCGACGGTCCACACCACCTCGAACAGCCGTTCCGGCTCCGCGGTGTCCAGCTGCCCCGGGAGCTCCCATGCCGACAGTGCCACCGGGAGCTCCACCGCATCACAGACCACGACCCACTCCCTCCGCAGCGCGGCGTCGCTGGCCAGCGGCACCTCGCGTGCCGGCGCCTCCCGGTCGGGATCGCGGAACCCCGCGAGGACGTAGGCCCCGGCAGCGACCCGCGCCAGCTCCGCCCAGCGTGCGCGGGACCCCGCGTAGTGGCGCTCAGTCTGGAAGGCGCCGAAGAGGTAGGGGCGGTCGGCCCGCGCCAGGAGCTCGTCCTCGATCGCCCAGGACAGCCCGTTGAGGGTCGACTTGCGCAGTCGGTACGGCGTCAGGTCGGGTCGGGCCCGACGCAGCTCGGCGAAGACCGAGGCGTTGCTCGCGGCCGGAGCCCGGCCGACTGCCAGGGTCTGCCCGATCGCCACGCCGAGGCGAACGCCCGCGTCCCGTCGGTCGCGTACGGAGGCCACCAGGTCGACGTCGGTGGAGCGGTAGCGCCGGTGCCCGCTGTCCCGCCGCTGCGGCGCCGGGAACCCGTGTCGCGTCTCCCACGCCCGCAGGGTCGCCACGTTGACCCCCGTGCGCTCGGCCAGCTCGCCGATGGTCAGAAGATCGTCACCCCGGTCACGTCCAGAGTTGGACAATGTGTGCATATTAGGCACACTAGACCTCAACACTCTGTTGAGAAAGCCGACACGCCACCAGGAGGTGCCCATCCAGATGCAGCGCGACTCCGAATCTCCTCCCGTGCACACGATCGCGGTCATCGGCTCCGGCGTGTCCGGACTCACGGCTGCGCACGTCGCCTCCCGTTCGGCGCACGTGACGCTGTACGAGGCGGACGACCGGCTCGGCGGGCACGCCGACACCCATGAGGTGCGTGAGGGGTCGCGCACGCTGGCGATCGACACCGGCTTCATCGTGCACAACCCGCGCACCTACCCGGTGCTGCTGCGCCTGTTCGACGAGCTCGGGGTGGCCACCCAGCCGTCCGAGATGTCGATGTCGATCCGCGACGACGGCACCGGCCTCGAGTGGGCGGGTGCGCTCGGGCTCGGCGGGCTGGTGCCGACCGCCCGCACGCTCGGACGGGGCCGCTACCTGCGGATGCTCGCCGAGATCCCTCGCTTCCATCGCCGCGCGCGGGCGCTCCTCGCGGGGCCGGACGACGAGCGCACGCTGCGCCGGTTCCTGGCCGACGGCGGCTTCTCGGCGTACTTCGAGCGGCACTTCATGGAGCCGCTGGTCGCCGCGGTCTGGTCCTGCGACCCGGAGGTGGCCCTGGACTACCCGGCGCGCTACCTGTTCACGTTCCTCGAGCACCACGGCATGCTCGGCGTCTTCGGCTCGCCCGAGTGGCGCACGGTCACCGGCGGCTCCCGTGAGTACGTCGACAAGCTGGCTTCAGCGCTGCCGGACGTGCGCACCGGCACCAAGGTCACCTCGATCTCCGAGACCGCCGACGGGGTGCAGGTCACCGACGGCAACGGCCGCGTCGCGTCGTACGACGGCGTGGTGGTCGCCACCCATCCCGACCAGGCTCTCTCGATGCTCGCTGCGCCGACGCCCGCTCAGAGCGAGGTGCTGTCGGCGCTGCCCTACTCGGCGAACGTCGCGCTCCTGCACACCGACACCTCGGTGCTGCCGACCGCCCGCAAGGCGTGGGCGTCCTGGAACTTCCGCCGGCCCAACGTCGTGACCTACGACCTGACCCGGCTGCAGCGGCTCGACACGTCGACCCGATACCTCGTCACCCTCGGCGGTGAGGGGCTGGTCGACCCCGACACCGTGATCGACCGGATGGAGTACGCCCACCCGCTCTACACACCGGACTCCGTGGCGGCCCAGCGCCGGCTCCCCGAGATCGACACCGACCGGATCGTGTTCGCCGGCGCCTACCACGGGTGGGGGTTCCACGAGGACGGTGCGCGGTCCGGGGTCGCCGCCGTTGAGCGGCTTTCGGTGGTTGAGGTGCGAGGAGCGCCAGCGACGAGCCTCGAAACCACGACCACCGGCGAGACCGGGATCTACGCGACGACCATCACCCACACCCGGCGTACGCCGTTCACCCGGCGGTTCACGCACCGCTCGCACACCTGGGTGGTCGACCTCGACGAGCTCCCCGACCACGGGGTGCTCGGCCGGTTCGAGGCGCGCGACCACCTGGGCCACCCGGGTCGGACGATCCGCGACAATCTCGAGACGTTCCTCGCCGTCCGCGGGGTCGACCTCGAGGGCGGCCGGGTGCTGATGGCCGCGCACCCGCGCGCTTTCGGCCACTGCTTCAACCCGATCAGCGTGTTCTGGTGCTGGGACCGGCGGGGCCGGCCGGCCGCGACCGTGGTCGAGGTGCACAACACCTACGGCGACCGGCACGCCTACCTGGTCCACCCCGACGAGCACGGCCGGGCCACCACCCCGAAGGAGATGTACGTGTCACCGTTCCACGGCACCGACGGCCACTACGAGCTCGCCGTACCGGTCCCCGACGACCGGCTGCGGCTGGCGATCACGCTGCGTACCGACGACGGCGCGTCCTTCTCCGCGTCACTGACCGGGACCCGCACCAACACCGGCCCGTGGCAGGCGGCAGCCGCGTCGCTCCGGGGCGCGCTGCTGATCCGGATGCACGGCGTCCGGCTGTGGCTGCGCGGGCTGCGGATCCGGCCCCGACCGAAGCACCGCCAGGAGGAAGTCCGATGACGATCACCGCCGACCGCCCCCAGCTCGACAGCTGGCCGGGGCTTCGAGACGTGCCATCCGGGCCGCGCACGGGGGTCGCGGCCCGGGTGGCTCGCCGCCTGTTCACCGCAGCGGTTCAGCGGCTCGACGTCACCGTCCTGGTTGACGGCCAGGTGCTCGGCAGAGGCGGCCCGGTCGCGGTGGTGCACCGGCCCGACGAGTTCTTCGCCCGGCTCGGTCGGGACCAGCTGATCGGTTTCGGTGAGGCCTACCTGACCGGCGCCTGGGACGCCGAGGACCTGGCCGGCTTCGTCGCCGTACTTGCTGCCAACGTGCCGAGCCTGGTGCCGGCCCCGCTGCAGCGGCTGCGGTCGCTCGTCGTCGCGCGTCCGCCCCGCCAGCAGCGCGGCGACCGACGGCACACCCGTGACAACATCGCGCACCACTACGACCTGTCCAACGACCTCTTCGGCGTCTTCCTGGACCCGTCGCTGAGCTACTCCTCGGCACTGTTCGCCGACGATCCGAGCACGGTCACGCAAGCCGACCTCGAGGCCGCGCAGCACCACAAGATCGACCGGCTCCTCGACCAGGCAGGCGTCGGTGCCGGCACCCGGCTGCTCGAGATCGGCACCGGGTGGGGCGAGCTGGCGATCCGCGCCGCCCGCCGCGGTGCCTCCGTGCACACGATCACGCTCTCGGTCGAGCAGCAGCGGATGGCGCAGGACCGGATCGCCGCGGCCGGGCTGTCGGACCGGGTCGACGTGGAGATCTGCGACTACCGCAGCGTCACCGGCAGCTACGACGCCGTGGTGTCGGTGGAGATGATCGAGGCGGTCGGGTGGCGCTACTGGCGGACCTACTTCGAGACCATCGACCGAGTGCTGCGGCCCGGTGGCCTGGCCGCCATCCAGGCGATCACGATGCCCCACGACCGGATGCTGGCCACCAGGAACACCCACACCTGGATCAACAAGTACATCTTCCCCGGCGGCTTCCTGCCCTCGGTGCCGGCGATCGACGAGGTCACCCGCAGTCACACGGCGCTCCGGCTCACAGATCGGCTGGCGTTCGGGGACCACTACGCCGCCACCCTGCGGCTGTGGGACCAGGCGTTCCAGGCCGCCGGCGCGGAGGTGCGCGGGCTCGGCTTCGACGGGACGTTCCAGCGGATGTGGCACTTCTACCTGGAGTACAGCCGAGCGGGCTTCGCGTCGGGGTACCTGGACGTGCACCAGCTGACCTTCACGAAGACCGGGGAGCCGACTTGAGCGAGATCGTGACGACGGTCGCATCGGCAGTGCTGCCTGCGGCCACGATGACGGCGACCGCTCTGGTCGGCCGAAAGCAGCACCGAGTTGCGGTCGTCGACGTGGCGTGGGGGTTGGGGTTCGTCCTGATCGCCGTCGTCGCGGGGCTCGTTGGAACCGCGCTGGACGATGGCGACCCGGCTCGGCGGTGGCTGCTGGTCGCCATGGTCACGGTGTGGGGGCTGCGCCTGGCCTGGCACATCCGGGGCAAGCTCACCGGTCACGGAGAGGACCCGCGCTACGAGAAGCTGATGGGCGGCACCCTCGAGCAGGTCGGGATGAGCCGGGCGGTGCGCAAGGTGTTCGGCGTCCAGGGCCTGGCGCAGTGGTTCGTCTCGGTGCCGGTCGTGGCGGGCGCGCTGCTCGACGTCGTGTGGTGGCCGGTGGTCTGGGCGGGCGTCGCGCTGTGGGCGGTCGGGCTGTTCTTCGAGGCGGTCGGCGACGCCCAGCTGGCGGCGTACAAGCGCGACCCGGACCGCGGCCCGATCCTGGACCGCGGTCTGTGGCGCTGGACCCGTCACCCCAACTACTTCGGCGACGCGTGCGTCTGGTGGGGCCTGTGGCTGGCGGGCGGGCTGGCCTCCGGCTGGCTGCCCGGCCTCCTCACCGTGCTCGCCCCGATCGCGATGACCTACTTCCTGGTCTTCGCGACCGGAGCGCGGCTGCTGGAGAGCGAGATGATGAAGCGTCCCGGCTATCCCGAGTACGCCGCCCGCACGTCGATGTTCGTGCCCCGGCCACCCCGATAGCGTCCCGGCATGGAACGCGCCCCGAGGCTCCTCACCGAGGCGGCACCGGCGGATCCCTCGGGGTTGGTCCTGCTCCTGCACGGCGGCGCCAACCGCCGCGGCAACCCGATGGTGAGCCCGGCGCAGCTCTCGGTGCTGCGGATGATCCCGATCGCCAAGCGGATCGCGCGGGCCGGGCGGGGCCGGCTCGGTGTGTTCCGGCTGCTCAACTCCCACCGCGGCTGGGACAGCACGCACACACCGGTCGACGACGTCGCCTGGGCTCTCGGCGAGCTGGGGGACCGGTACGCCGGCGGCGTAGCGACCTGCCTGGTGGGCCACTCCCTCGGCGGCCGGGCGGCGCTGCTCGCCGGCGGGTCCCCGGGCGTGGTCAGCGTGGTCGCCCTCAACCCCTGGGTCTATCCCACCGACGACGCCGACCTCACCGGCCGACGGGTGCTGGTGATCCACGGCACCGACGACCGGGTGGCCTCGATCGAGCGCTCGGAGACGGTGGCCCGGCGGCTCGCGAAGACCGCGGACCTCACCTTCCAGACAGTGGAGGGCGGGCGTCACGCGATGCTGCGGCACGGCAAGGAGTTCGAGCGCCCGGCGGCGGAGTTCGCCGTACGCACGCTCATGGCGGGATAGTCCGCCGCGCTCGGCACCCCTTCGGGCGCGAAATGGGGTGCCCAACGAGGCGGACTATCCCGCGAAGGCGCCGTGCGAGCACTAGCATCAGCGGCAGAAGAGGTGGTCAGCATGGGGCTTTGGACACGCCTGCTCACGGCAGCACTCACGCTCGGACTGATCGGCGCGATCGGGCTCGCCGCACCCGCGGCCAACGCGGACGCGGCGGCGCGCCAGGTCACGGTGTCCATCTCGATCACGAAACCGGTGATCCTGGCCGGGCAGAAGACGGTCATCAAGGGCGCCGTCAAGCCCAGGAAGGCCGGCGCCCCGGTCGCACTGCGGCTGAAGGTCATCGGCGGCTGGAAGACCATCGAGCAGAAGCGGACGACGAGCCGCGGCACCTACCGCTTCACGCTCGCGCCCGAACGCGGCGGGGTGTTCACCTACCGCGTCACCCGTCAGCCGATCCGAGGCGCCGGTCAGGTGCACAGCCGCACCGTGCAGCTCGCGGTCTACCGGTGGCACAACGTCAACGACCTCCCGATCACCGAGTACGACGGCGTCACGGACTTCGACGGCCCGGCCACGATGGACGGGGAGACGTTCGCCCGCTCGATCGTGCTCGACGCCGATGCCACCGAGGCGGACCCGGACGAACCCGGCTACTTCGTGGTCGACGTTGACGGGACGTGCGCGGTGTTCGAGACCACCGTCGGCGCGCTCGACGGCAACACCGAGGGAACCCAGGTGCAGGCCAAGGTGACCGGCGACGACGAGGTGCTGTCCGACGAGACGTACGCCGTCGGTGACAACGATCTCCTCACCCTCGACATCCGAGGGTTCACCGACGTACGCGTCGACACCGTCACCGTCGAGCAGGACGTGAACCGCGGTCTCGGCGTCGGATCGCCGCGGATGCTCTGCACCTCCTGAGCGGCTGCTAGTCGGCGGCCTCGAGCGGACCGCGCCGCTCGTAGTAGCGGAGGGTCTGCGGGTTCACGCCCGCGCGGGAGGCGAGCTCGCTGGTGCGCATGCGGCGAGTCTGAACCCTGTACCCCGCTACCGGTCAACGGCCCGGTCAGCGCGCCGACCGAGCGCCGAGGTCTCCTAGCCAGGCGAGCAGCTCGGTGCCGTCGACACCAAGGTCGAGCAGGGCGTCGAGCAGCCCGCGGAGCCCAGCCGGGCGGCAGCCAGCCCCGGATGCTGGTCGAGCAGGCTGGTCGGCGTCTCGAGATCGCCGCGATGAATGGCGTCCACCGCCTCGATGGCGAGCGGGTCCTCGGTGGAGATCAACACTGCGCGGCCACCTCGTTCGCCGAGTCGATCGCGGCGTTGATCGTCGTCACCGAGGGGAGGTCGAGCCGGCATCCGACGCCGAGCGGGGGAGGTCCACCGGTGACGACATCGGAGGGCCCGACGCACACCGTGGGCGACAGGACGTCCGTATCGACGTGCAGGTGGATGCCGCCACCGTCGCCGAGGCGGCGCAGCACCCGAGGACGCGCCGTTCGACCACGCCGGCGTGCGGGCAGCCCGCGTCGACGTACACGTGCACCTGGGGCCGCGCGTCGCTCATGCCGGGACGGTAATCCCTGAAGCGCGGTACCGGGTCAAGCCGGACCTGGCTCGGCCGAGGCGTCAGTCGTTGGAGCGCACCGCGCGCACGGTCCGGCTCTCCGCGCCCTTGCACAGCGGCGTGCGCTTGATCTTGGCGTAGAACTTGCCCTCGAAGCCGAGGTTGCCGGTGTTCCACTGACCCACGCCGTTCTGCAGCTCGGTGGTGTCGGTGGCGAACAGCTCGTCGTTGGCTCCGCCGCGCTTGCCACGCTGCAGGATCAGCAGCACCTTGCGCTCGTCCTTGCACGCCTTGCGCTTGCTCTTGACGGTGCCGGAGAGGTCAGTGTTCTCGGCCTTGATCGTGACCACGTTGTCGGCGCGGCCCGCGGCGTCCGAGGCGGGAACCCCGACCAGCACGGCGGCGGCGGTGGCCGTGCCCAGGGCGGCGGCCAGTAGGCGGGTGGTGGTGCGTCGGGACATCGGTGCTCCAAGTCATGAGGGGACGGGGCACCGCGCCCGAGCGCGGGTGCCTGCACGTTATGGCACCGTGTCCGCAAGAGGACCTTTGTTGTCTGTCCGCTTGCGGAATGTCCGGATGTCCCCCACGCTCCGGTGATGGACGTCCACGAAGGCGATCTCCTGGACGCGGCGAGCATGGAGATCCTCAGCACCGCCTACCTGCTCCGACCAGACACCGAGGCGGAGCTGGTCGCCGCGCTGCGCCAGCCGCCCGAGGACCTCGACGAACGGTTGGCGTCGCTCGAGGCCGGCGGCTTCCTCCGGCGACGGCCCGAGGGCCTGGAGTACGAGTCGCCGTACTCCGTCTTCATTGCGATCGGCGAGGCCCGGGCCCGCAACCTGGTCGCCGAGAATAACCGCACGATCGCGATGATGGAGGCGCTGCCGCAGCTGATCAGGGCCTGGGACCTCGGGACGGCATCGCCCGACGGCGACCACCCACTGGCGGTCAGCCTGATCAACGCTCGCTCCACGTCGTACGACGAGTGGTTCCGGCACGCGGAGGCAGAGCGCCCCACCAGCCCGTCCCTCGTGGTCACCGACGAGCACGTGCTGCAGGTGGCGCTGGAGTCCGGCCACCTCGTGCACCTGCAGTCGCAGCTCGACGACGCCCACGTGCGGGTGCTGGCGCCGGCCGACCCGACCTGGGGCGCCGAGCTGGCCAAGCCGATGGCGGAGGCTCGCGCAGCGGGTGTGGAGTTCCGCCGGTCGGAGCAGGCCGCGAGCTGGATGTACGTCGACGCGCCGAGCCTGGCCGCGCTGCCGGTGTGGTGGGGATCGGGCACCCCGGAGAGTGCGATCACGATCCGGACCCCACCCGTGGTCACGGCGCTGGACCTGCTGTTCTCGCTGCTCTGGGCGACCTCCAACGCCTGGACCGACGACGACGAGCCGTGGGTCGATGTGCTCCGGCTCCTCTCCAGCGGTCTTACCGACGACTCGGTGGCTCGCAGCATGGGCACCACCAGCCGGACCGTTCGGCGTCGGATCGCCGAGGCGATGCGCGACCTCGGCGCCACTTCCCGCTTCACCCTCGGGATGGCCTGGAGGGCCCGGCGCGACTGAGCCGTCAGGAGAAGACGTCGACGTGGACGTGGTCCCGGTGCTCCAGGATCGCCCGGTCGCCGGAGCGTGACGGCGGGTCGTAGTCGCCCCAACCCTCGCCCTCGCCTGCCCGCCAGATCCGGTCGTCGAAGATCACCGTCTGGATGTCGAGCCGCTCGGCCTGGGCGACCAGGTAGTGCGCGATCGCCCAGCCGCGCTCGTTGTTCTCGGCGTTGATCGGGCGCACGAAGATGTCGACGGCCCGGCCGTCGTAGTGCGTGGACCCGGGCATGTGCCCGTCGCGTACGCCGCCCGGTGCGAAGCCGCCGAGCTTCAGGTCGCCGAAGACCCCGACGGCCTCCTGGCGTACGGCGTCCGCGCGCTCGGTCAGCCCGCTCTTCGTGAGCTCGGTGCCGGCCGCGTCGACATCGTCGTCGACGTCGCAGCCGAACGCGGCGCGTGAGTTGCCGGTGAGCGCGGAGGCGAGGGCGCGGGCGTCGGCCTCGTGGTCGGCGTACGCCTGCGGGAAGCCGGACCGCTGCACCTCCTGGGCGGCGTCGGTGATCTCCAGGGACTCGTAGCCGTCGACCTCGGCCAGGGCGTCGTAGAACGCGTTGGTCGCGTAGACCGGGTCGAGGATCTCCTCCGGCGTGCCCCAGCCCTGTGACGGCCGCTGTTGGAAGAGCCCCAGCGAGTCACGGTCACCGGACTCGAGGTTGGTCAGGTCGGACTCCTGGTACGCCGTCGCCAGCGCGATCGACGCGGCCCGGGCGGGCAGCCCGCGGCGGATGGAGATCGCGGTGATCAGCGCGGCGTTCTCCGCCTGCTCCACGGTCAGCTCCGCCCGGTGCCCGTCGACCTCGACGGTGCACTCGTCGGAGGCGGGGAACAGCGAGTCGGCGCCGCGCAGCACGCCGTAGCCGACGGCCGCGACGACCACCAGCACGGCCACGCCCAACAGCGCTCCGCCCACCCGTCTGCTCATGGGCCAAGTGTGGCGGGGCGGTGGTTGCTCAGTTGGCGTGCAGATCGGCGTTGAGCCTGATGCCTTCGCGCTTCCACGGCACCGCCTCGACGGCGCCGGAGACCGAGTTGCGCCTGAAGAGCACGTTGTCGGCGCCCGAGAGGTCGGCGGCCTTGATCACCTTGGGCTTGCCGTCCATGTCGGTGATCTTCACCTTGGTGCCGGCGGTGACGTAGCAGCCCGCCTCCACGACGCAGTCGTCGCCGAGCGAGATGCCGATGCCGGAGTTGGCGCCGAGCAGGCAGCGCTCGCCGACCGAGATCACCGCGGTACCGCCGCCGGACAGCGTGCCCATGATCGAGGCACCGCCGCCCACGTCGGAGCCGTCGCCGACGACTACGCCGGCCGAGATCCGGCCCTCCACCATGGAGGTGCCGAGCGTGCCGGCGTTGTAGTTGACGAAGCCCTCGTGCATCACCGTGGTGCCCTCGGCGAGGTGGGCGCCGAGCCGGACCCGGTCGGCGTCGGCGATGCGTACGCCGGTGGGCACGACGTAGTCGACCATCCGCGGGAACTTGTCGACGCCGTGCACGGAGACGTGCTCGCCCGCGGCCTTGAGTCGCGCCCGGGTGGTCTCGAAGCCGGCCACGGCGCAGGGACCCGCCGAGGTCCACACGACGTTGGTGAGGGCGCCGAAGACGCCGTCCATGTTGATCGTGCGTGGCGCGACCAGGCGGGTGGAGAGCAGGTGCAGCCGCAGCCACGCGTCCTCCGCACCGTCGACGGGGGACTGCAGGTCGGCGACGACGATTCGTCGTACCTCCCTGATGACCGCGCGCGGGTCGTCCTTGCCCTCGAGCTCGGTCAGCTCGGCCGGTGCGTCGGAGCCGTCGGGCTCGCCCAGCGCGGGCGCGGGGAACCACACGTCGAGGACGTTGCCGTCGGCGTCGAGCGTGGCGAGGCCGTGGCCCCAGGCGGTCGAAGGTGCATCAGTCACGGGCATCCACTGTAGTGGTGCTGCGACCGGCGACTAGTGGCCCCACAGGTCGTCGTAGGCGTCGCGCAGCTTCTCCCAGCCGTAGTCCATGGCGTCGTTGCCGACCACACGGCCGACCTTGTCATCCAGCTCGATCGCGGCGAGGGTGCCGAGGCAGATGTGCCAGCCGGAGGCGAGCCAGGACGCGGGCTGAGCACCGTCGAGGGTGTGCTCGAGGGTCAGCAGCGTGCCTTCGTCCTCGGCCACGAGGGTCCAGCGGAGTACGTCGTCGCCGTACCGGTGCATGAGCTCGTGCGGCGGGTCGAAGGTCAGCACCTCGGCCTCGCGCGGCGGGTCGCCGGGGTTCTCCCGCGCCGTGGCCGGTCCGGCGGCGCGGATGGCCGTGTCCGGCACGAACGGCGACCATCGGGCCAGCCGTTCGGGCTCGGTCAGCATCGGCCACACCCGCTCGGGTGCGTGCCGCAGCAGGCGGCGCATGGTCAGGACCCAACGCTCCCCGTCGCGGGCGAGCTCGGCCGCCACCGGGTTTGACTCGATCTCGTGGGTGATGCGGGGGTCGGTCATGGTTCCTCCCTGTCCTGGTCGAGGGCAGCCTCGAGTCGGTCGAAGCCGGTGCTCCACAGCTCGACGTACGGCCGGACCCAGGCGAGGAGGTCCGGCAGCGGCTCGGCAGATAGCCGGTAGACCCGCCGCTTGCCCGCGACCTCCACCTCGACCGCGCCCGCCTCGCGCAGCACTCGCAGGTGCTTCGACACGAGGGGCTGCGGAAGGTCGAGCAAGGCCACCAGCGACTGGACGTCGCTGGCGCCGCCGCCTCGGAGGTGGTCGAGGATCGTGCGCCGGGTCGGCTCGGCAATGGCTGTGAAGCCGTTCATCGGAGAAATATGTCCTGTAAGTCATATGAATGTCAAGGCATGTCATGTCAACGCCTACATTGTCGAGGTGTCCCAGCGCCCGGTGTTCGTCCTGCACGAGCATCACCGGCCGCAGCACCACTTCGACCTGCGGCTCGAGGAGGACGGGGTGCTGCGCTCCTGGGCGGTCCCGCGCGGCCTGCCCACCAGCCCTCGCGGGGACCGCCTGGCCGTGGCGGTGTCGGACCACGACCTCGAGCACGCGACGTACACCGACGAGCACAAGTCGATCGCCGACCACGGCTGGTGGGAGCTCGTCGACCGCAACGACCGGCGGTTCGTCTTCCGGCTGCACGGCGAGCAAGGCACCCGGCGCTATGCGCTGATCAACACCGGGAGCGACTGGCTGCTGCACCTCACCAAGGAGCAGCCGTAACGGTGGACTACTGCCCGGTGCGGCCGTCGATGCACTCGCGGAGCAGGTCCGCGTGGCCCACGTGGCGGGCGTACTCCTCGATCAGGTGCACGACGATGTCGCGGATCTCGGCGGCCTCGCCGTCGACGAGCACTTGCTCTCCCAGCGAGTCGACGCCGTTGAGGTAGCGGCGGGCGTGGTCGACCTCGCGGTGCCAGGTCTTCCAGGCGTCGGCGACCACGGCGTCGTCGGCGACCGCGCCGTTGAAGTCGAGGTCGCGATCCTCATCGGTGCGGTAGAGCCGCGGGAGCTCCGGGTGGCCCTCGAGGATCCGGCGGGTCCAGGAGTGCTCGACCCGAGCCAGGTGCCGCACCAGCCCGAGCAGCGACATCGTTGAAGGCGGTACCGAGCGCCTCGCCATCTGTTCGGCGTCGAGGCCTTCGCACTTCATCTCCAGGGTCTGGCGATAACGCTCGAGGTAGTCGACGAGGACCCCCATTTCGCCGCACGACTGCTCGCCCGTCTCGCGGGGGTCGTCCTCAGGGTCGACCCACATGTCGGGGAACCTTCTCTCGGTCATGAGGTGATTGTGATTGGTGCCGAGGGGATCGGCACCCGTATTCTTGGCAGCACAGGCGTTCGAGCCGTCATCAGCGGCAAGCCTCCGGAAGAAGCGGCCTCCGGGCCTCAGTAGAACCGGACGGGTAGGCCCGTCACAGCCGACATGAAGCGGTCGGTCCGCGTGGACCGGCAAGCGAGGTGGTACCGCGGCAACCGTCGTCCTCGTGGCCCGAAGCAACTGATTGGCCCCGACGACGTACCGCAGGAGAACCCATGACCTACCCGAAGGTCTCCACCGGCGCCCACCGGACCGTGAGCTCGAGCCCGAACTTCCCGGAGATCGAGGAGCGGGTGCTGGCCTACTGGAAGGACGACGACACCTTCCGGGCCTCCGTGGAGCAGCGGGAACCGGGCGACGACGGCGCCAACGAGTTCGTCTTCTACGACGGCCCGCCGTTCGCCAACGGGCTGCCGCACTACGGCCACCTGCTCACCGGGTACGTCAAGGACCTGATCCCGCGCTACCAGACCATGCGCGGCCGCCGGGTGGAGCGGCGCTTCGGCTGGGACACCCACGGGCTGCCGGCCGAGCTCGAGGCGATGAGCCAGCTGGGCATCAAGACCACCGACGAGATCCACGAGCTGGGCATCGAGGCGTTCAACGAGGCCTGCCGGCGCTCGGTGATGCAGTACACCTCCGAGTGGCGCGACTACGTCACCCGCCAGGCGCGCTGGGTCGACTTCGACCACGACTACCGCACCATGAACCCCGACTACATGGAGTCGGTGATGTGGGCCTTCAAGCAGCTGCACGAGAAGGGCCTGGTCTACGAGGGCTTCCGGGTGCTGCCCTACTGCTGGAACGACGAGACGCCGCTGTCCAACCACGAGCTGCGGATGGACGACGACGTCTACCAGAACCGCCAGGACCCCGCGGTCACCGTGGGCTTCGCCGTGACGACCGAGGGACCCTTCCTCGGCGCCAAGCTGCTCACCTGGACGACGACTCCCTGGACGCTGCCCAGCAACCTGGCCGTGATGGTCGGCACCGACATCGACTACGTGATGGTCGGCGAGGACCGCCTCATCCTCGCCGAGGCCCGGCTGCCGGCGTACTCACGAGAGCTCGGTGACGACCCGGAGGTGTCGTGGCGAGGCAAGGGTGCCGACCTGCTGGGCCTGACCTACACGCCGCCCTTCTCGTACTACGAGGGGCGCGAGCGCGCGTTCCGGGTGGTCGCGGCCGACGAGGCAGTGACCACGACAGACGGCACGGGGCTGGTGCACAGCGCCGGCGCCTTCGGTGAGATCGACAAGGAGGTCACCGACCGCGAGGGCATCGAGCCGGTGATGCCGGTCGGCAAGGACGGCAAGTTCACCGCTCCTGTCGACGACTACGCCGGGATGCTGGTCTTCGACGCCAACCTGCCGATCATCGACGACCTCAAGACCCAAGGTGGGAGCGTCACCGACGGCACGGTGCTGCTGCGCCGCGAGACCTACGACCACTCCTACCCGCACTGCTGGCGCTGCCGCGAGCCACTGATCTACAAGGGCGTCTCGTCGTGGTTCGTCGAGGTGACCGCGATCAAGGAGCGGATGCTCGAGCTCAACCAGGAGATCCGCTGGGTGCCCGAGCACATCAAGGAGGGCCAGTTCGGCAAGTGGCTGGAGAACGCCCGCGACTGGTCGATCACCCGCAACCGGTTCTGGGGCTCACCGGTGCCGGTGTGGCAGAGCGACGACCCGGCCCACCCGCGGATGGATGTCTACGGCAGCTTCGAGGAGATGCAGCGCGACTTCGGCGACCTGCCGCGCGACAAGGAAGGCAACCCCGACCTGCACCGCCCCTACATCGACGAGCTGGTCCGTCCCAACCCCGACGACCCGTCCGGCAAGTCGATGATGCGTCGGGTGCCGGACGTGCTGGACGTCTGGTTCGACTCCGGCTCGATGAGCTTCGCGCAGGTGCACCACCCGTTCGAGAACGCCGAGTGGTTCGAGCACCACTTCCCGGCGGACTTCATCGTCGAGTACATCGGGCAGACCCGAGGCTGGTTCTACACGCTGCACATCCTGGCCAGCGCGATCTTCGACCGGCCGGCGTTCTCGACCTGTCTCTCGCACGGGATCGTGCTCGGCTCCGACGGCAACAAGATGTCGAAGTCGCTGCGCAACTACCCCAACGTCTACGAGGTCTTCGACCGCGACGGCGCCGACGCGATGCGCTGGTTCCTGATGTCGTCGCCGATCCTGCGCGGTGGCAACCTGGTAGTCACTGAGCAGGGCATCCGCGACTCGGTGCGCCAGGTGCTGATCCCGCTGTGGAACAGCTGGTACTTCTTCGCGCTCTACGCCAACGCGGCGGGCGTGACGGCCTCGCGCTCGACCGACTCCGAGGACCCGCTCGACCGCTACCTGCTGGCCAAGTGCCGGCAGTACGTCGAGGCGATGACCGAGCAGCTCGACAACTACGAGGTGGCCAACGCCTGCGACTCGACGCGGGCGTTCCTCGACGTGCTCACCAACTGGTACATCCGTCGCTCGCGGGAGCGGTTCTGGGCGACGGAACCGGTGGTTGAGGAGGGCGCGCAGCGCCCGTCTCGAAACCACCAGGCTGCGTTCGACACCCTCTACACGGTGCTCGAGGTGGTCAGCCGACTCACCGCTCCGCTGCTGCCGTTGACCAGTGAGGAGGTCTGGCGCGGCCTCACCGGCGGCCGCTCGGTGCACCTCGAGGACTGGCCGGCGGCCGACTCGCTGCCCGCTGACGAGACCCTGGTGAGTGCGATGGACCAGGTGCGCGACGTCTGCTCCGCGACCTCCGCGCTCCGCAAGGCGGGGTCGCTGCGCAACCGGCTGCCGCTGTCGACGCTGAACGTCGTGGTGTCCCAGCCCGAGTTCCTGAAGGGCTTCGAGGGGATCATCGCCGACGAGGTCAACGTCAAGGAGGTGCGCCTGCTGGCCGCCGACTCCGCCGAGGCCGCGGCGTACGGCGTCTCCCAGCGGCTCACCGTCAACGCCCGCGCGGCCGGACCCCGGCTGGGCAAGGACGTGCAGGCCGCGATCCGCGGGTCGAAGAGCGGCGACTGGTCCGTCGACGACTCCGGCGTGGTGACCTCCGGTGGGCTGGTGCTCGAGGAGGGCGAGTACACCCTCGAGACCGTGGCCGGCTCCGAGGACGCCGACTCCGCGACCGGGATGTTGCCGGGCGACGGGTTCGTCGTGCTCGACACCGCCGTGACCCCGGAGCTGGCCGCCGAGGGCCTCGCCCGCGACCTGGTCCGCGCGGTGCAGCAGGCCCGCCGCGCTGCCGACCTGGACGTCTCCGACCGGATCGAGCTGACGATCGGCGGCTCGGCCGCCGTGCAGGACGCCGCCCGCGACCACGAGGCACTGATCGCGGGCGAGACGCTCGCGACGACGTACACCGTGGTCGACGAGGCGGGCTCGGCCGACCGGGTCGAGACCGTCACCGTCGGCGAGGGTCAGGAGGCGGTCATCGCGGTGTCGCGCGTCCCGATGCCGGGCGGTCAGGACCCCAGGCGCCGGTAGGCCCGCGCCGCGAGCGGCACGAACAGCAGCGTGAGCACCGCCGGCCACGCGAACGCCAACAGCACCGCGTGGTCGGCGAGCACGCCGTCGGTGACACCGGTCGGGTTGCCGAAGAGCTCCCGGCACGCGGCGGCGGTGGCCGAGACCGGGTTCCACTGCGCGAGCGACTCCAGCCAGGCGGGCATGGTCTCCGGCGCGACGAACAGGTTCGACGTGAACGCGATCGGCCACACCAGCACCTGCACCGCCATCAGCGCGCCCTCGCCTCGGAACGTCAGGCCGAGGAAGATCCCCAGCCACAGCACCGCGAACCGCAGCCACAGCAGCAGCGCCGCCGCCGCGAGCGCGGCGCCGACCGACCCGTCGATCCGCCAGCCGACGATCAACCCGCCGACCATCAGGACGGCGAGCTGCAGAGCCGAGTTGGTGAGATCGGCGGCCGCCCGACCGAGGGGTACGGCGACGCTGCTCATCGGCAGTGACCGGAACCGGTTGGTGATGCCCTTCTTCGAGTCGTTGGTGATCGCGCCCATGGTGGTCTCGATCCCGAACATCATGGACAGCGCGAACATCCCGGGGAGCAGGTAGGACAGGTAGTCGCCCCCGCCCGGCAGCTCGATGGCGCCACCGAAGAGGTAGCCGAAGACCAGTAGCAGCATGATCGAGAACGCGATCCCGAGGACCGGGGTCCACGGCTCGCGCTGCCAATGCTTGAGGTCGCGCAGGGTGATCACCCAGCTGTGCCGGAGCACTGAGGGGGCGGTCGTCATCGGGGGGCTCCTTCGGGGGCGGGCTGGTCGGCGGTGAGGTGGAGGAAGACCTCGTCGAGGGTGGGGCGGCGGAGCAGTACGTCGTCGACGTCGATGCCGGCCGCGTCGAGCGACCGGACGGCGGCGATCAGCGCGGCGGAGCCACCCGCCTCGCCGGCCTCGACGGTGACCTCCCGGCGCTCGGGGTCGACCACGCCGTCGAGGACCTCGTGCAGTCTCTCCAGGTCGGTGGCGGCGGACGCGGTGACGATCACCCGGTCGCCGCCGAGCAGGTCCTTGAGCCCGGCCGGGGTGTCCTCGGCGATCACCCGGCCGGCGCCCATCACGGTGACCCGGTCGGCGAGCTGGTCGGCCTCGTCGAGGTACTGCGTCGTCAGCAGCACGGTCGTGCCGGCCGCCACCACGTCGCGGATCATCTGCCACACCTCGTTGCGGCCGCGCGGGTCGAGGCCGGTGGTGGGCTCGTCGAGGAAGAGCAGGCTGGGCCGGGTGAGCAGGCCCGCCGCGATGTCGAGACGGCGGCGCATCCCACCCGAGTACGTCGCGACCTTGCGGTCGGCGGCGTCCGCGAGGCCGAACGCCGCCAGCAGCTCGTCGGCGCGTGAGGCTGCGGCCGCCTTCGACAGGTCGTGCAGGCGGCCGAACATGACGAGGTTCTCGCGGCCGAACAGCACCTCGTCCAGCGCGGAGGCCTGTCCGACCAGGCCGATCGAGGCCCGCACCTGCCGTGGAGAGCGGCGAACGTCGTGGCCGGCGACCAGGGCCTCGCCCTCGTCGCAGCGGGTGAGGGTCGCGAACGTGTTTACCGCGGTGCTCTTGCCCGCGCCGTTGGGTCCGAGCAGGGCGTGCACGGTGCCGGGCGCGACCTCGAGGTCGAAGCCGTCGAGGGCGAGCGTGTCGCCGTACCTCTTGCGCAGCCCGCGGGCGACGAGCGGGGACGGAGGGGGTGATGAGGTCATGCGGCTCCTAACGTCGTACGGCGTACGGGGATCTAATCGCGGCAGGATAGCATTTATTCCGTACGCCGTACAAAGAAGTTAGGCTGAGCGCGTGCCCCCCGATCCGGACCCGTCCCTGCGACTGCTCTGGCGGCACGTCACCCCCGCGCCGGACGGCCCCGCGCCGGCTCGGAGGGGGCCCAAGCAGAAGCTCACCGTCGACGAGGTCGTCGAGGCCGGCATCGAGATCGCGAACCGCGAGGGCCTGGCCGCGCTGTCCATGCGGGGTCTCGCCCAGCAGCTCGGCCTGGGCGCGATGTCGGTCTACACCTACGTGCCGAGCCGCAACGACCTGATCGTGCTGATGTTCGACCAGGTGCTGGGCCGCACCGAGCTGCCCCCGCTGCCGGAGCCGCTCGCCGAGCGGCTCGAGCTGATCGCCCGCACGCAGTACGCCGACGTGCGCGCCCACCCGTGGCTGATCGAGGTGTCTGGCGTGCGGCCCTGGCTCGGCCCGAACAGCGCGGACCGCTACGAATGGCAGCTGTCGGCGGTCGAGGGTGTCGGCCTCGGCGACATCGAGATGGACCAGACGGTGTCGCTGCTCGTCGGGTTCGCGACGAACATCGCCCGCGCCGAGCACGAGGTGCGGCTCGCCGAGCGGGAGTCGGGTATCTCGGAGCTCGAGTGGTGGGAGGCGAACGCCGAGACGCTGGGGGACCTGATGGGGCACCGCGACTACCCGATCGCCGGGCGGGTCGGCAGCGCGGCCGGCGAGGCCTACCAGGCAGCCAGCGACCCGGCGCGGGCACTGGAGTTCGGCCTGGCCCGGATCATCGACGGCATCCTCGCCCACCTGGGGCGCCGATGAGCCTGACCCGACTCGCGGGCAGGGTGTGGCTGTTCGCGCACGACCCGGATCCGGGACGCGTGCAACCGTGCTCGAGCGTGATCGACCTGGGTGACCGCAGCGTGCTGGTCGACGCCGGCAACGGTCCCCGGCACGGGCGGGCGGTGCATGCGGCGGTCCGCGAGGCGGCCTGCCCGAGGTCGCCACGATCGTCTACACCCACCACCACTGGGACCACATCTGGGGCGCCTGCGCGTGGGACGCCGACGACATCGTCGGGCACGAAGCGTGCGCGCTGCTGGCCGAGGACGCGGCGCGGCCGTGGTCGACGGCGTACGCCGAAGGGGTGGTGCGCGACAACCCGCGTCTCTCCGCAAGCCTCACCGGCCGGACCCTGGCCGTGCCGGACTGGTCGGAGCTCGAGGTCCGACCGCCCACCCGGACGTTCGACGACGAGCTGGAGCTGGCCGACGGCCTGGTGGTGCGGCACGTCGGCGGCCGGCACGCGCCGGACTCGTCGATCGTGATCGACCTCAAGTCCGGGGTCGCCCTGCTCGGCGACTGCTTCTAGCCGCCGCCGCTGCACCTGCGCGAGCCCGGCGACGGCCTCGACGAGGCGATGCTCGCGGGGCTGAAGCGGCTACCGGTCGACTTGTTGGTCGAGGCTCACGACGCGCCGTGGCGACTTTCGTAGTGCTCGCGCAGCAGGTCGCGGCCCCAGTCGTCGCGTAGGTGTCGCCAGACGGTGTGGGCGTGGTTGGCGTCGTCCTGGGTGTTGTCGTACTCGATCAGGAACTCCG
>CAVZZC010000006.1:0-36038 GCA_963779635.1 uncultured Actinomycetota bacterium
GGCTGAGCCGTTCGCCGAGGTGGGCGCGCTCCACCTCGTTGCCGCACCGCTCGATCGCCAGCTCGTACTGCGTCGGGCCGCCTCAGGCAGACCGGCCCTCGCCAGCAGCTCGGCGCGGGCGGCCGGGAGCCGGTGACCCGGCAGCTCGAGACCGTCGAGCAGCCGGAGTCCCGCGTCGGGACCGTCCGCCTCGGCCACGGCCACCGCCCGGTTGAGGCGCACCACGGGTGACCCGGTCAGCCGCTCGAGCTCGGCGTACCAGCCGGCGATCCGGGTCCAGTCCGTCACGGCCGCGGTGGGTGCGATCGCGTGCTCGGCGGCGATCAGCGCCTGCAGGAGGTACGGCGTGGACCGCGCGCCGAGGTGCGGCCCGAGCAGGGCCAGCGCCTCGGCGATCTCGTCGTGTCGCCAGCGTGCCCGGTCCTGGTCCGGCAGCAGCACCAGCCAGCCGTCGTTGGTGCGGGCATCGCGGCGCGCGTGCTGCAGCAGCATCAGCGCCAGGAGCGCGTCGAGGTCGGCGGTGCCGACGAAGCCCGCGGGGAGCACCGACCGCAGCACCCGGACCAGCCGGATCGCCTCCCCGGCGAGGTCGGCCCGGAACAGGTCGGCGCCCGAGCCGGGCGCGTAGCCGGAGGTGAAGGCGAGGTAGGCGACCTCCGCGACGGTCGCCACCCGCGCTTCCAGTTCGGCGCCGGACGGCACCGCGAAGCGCTCGTCGGCGAGCGCCTTGCGGGCCCGGGTCAGCCGGGCCGCCATGGTCGGCGCGGGCACCAGGAACAGCCGGGCGATGTCGGCGGTCGAGACACCGAGGACCAGGCGCAGCGTGAGTGCGGCCGCGTGCTCGGGCGCGAGCGAGGGGTGGGCGCACAGGAGCACCAGCCGGAGCCGCTCGTCCACCACCACCTCTCCCGCGTCGGCCATGACCGTGCGTGCCTCCTCCGTGAGTGCCGTGTCGACCTGCAACAGCGGCAGCTTGTGACGGGCGATGGCCTCCGAGCGCAGCCGGTCGTAGATCCGGCGCCGGGCAGCGGTCAGCAGCCACGCCGCGGGGTTGTCGGGGGTCCCGTCGCGGCGCCAGCGATCAGCGGCCGTCGCGAACGCGTCGCCGAGGCCGTCCTCGGCGAGGTCGAGGCGCCGGAACTGGGCGACGAGCAGGGCCAGCAGGCGGCCCCACTCCTCGCGCCAGGTGTCCTCCAGGTCGGTCAACCGTCGACGACCGGCCTGACCTCGATCGTGAACGCCTCCGGGAGCTGCTGGGCCAGCTCCAGCGCCGAGTCCAGGTCCGGGGCGTCGATGACGTAGAAGCCACCGATCTGCTCGGCGCTCTCCGCGAACGGTCCTTCCGTGACGGCCCGGGCACCTGGGGTGCCGGGACCCACCGTGTGGGCCTGGTCGGGGCCGGCCAGGCCCTCACCGCCCACCACCTTCCCGCCACGCTCGGTGACCGCCGCATCGAAGCGCTCGAAGGCGGCGAACACCGCCTGCCGATCCGCATCGCTCAGCGCCGCCCAGCGCTCGTAGTGACGGGGCTCGGTGAGGGTCAGTACGTACTTCATCAAGCGTCCCCCGAGTGGTCGATACAGGCCCGGATCTCTATCCCGCCCTCGGCGTCCGTAAGGATCTTGGTGACCTCGACCAGGTCGTCGAGGTCATCGGTCTCCACTAGGTAGAACCCCGACAGCTGCTCGACGGTCTCGGCGTACGGGCCATCGGTGACGGTGACCTCGCCACCTTTGCGGCGCAGCGTCCGCGCGGTGCGGGAGTGGGTCAGCTCGGCGCCACCGGTGATCTTGTGGCCCCGCGCTTCGAGCGCCTTCGAGAACTCCTCGTGCCGGGCGTAGGTCACGCCCTGCTCCTCGGCGGACATGTTCTCCCAGACGCTCTCGTCGCCGGGCAGGAGAATGGCGTACTCGGTCATGTCAGTTCCTTTCGTTTCCGTCTCCGGTGCAGGCCCGGATCTCGATGCCGGCGTGCGCCGGGTCGGCCAGGATCTTGGTGACCTCGACCAGGTCGTCGAGGTCATCGCTGTCGATCAGGAGGAAGCCCGTGAGCTGTTCGACGGTCTCCGCGTAGGGACCCTCGGTCACGACGAGATCGTCGGGCGTGCCGCGCACCGTGCGGGCCGTGCTGGAGTGGGTCAGCTCGGCACCACCGGCCAGCTTGTGCCCGCGCTCCTCGAGCGCCTTGGCGAACTTCTCGTGCAGGGCGTAGACGGCCTCCCTGCCCTCGACCGGGAGGCCCTCCCAGTAGTCCTCGTCGCCTGGGAGGAGGACGGCATACCTGGTCATGTCGGTCCCTTTCGGTCGTGCGGGCGAGTCTGTCACCGGGATGACGGCCGAGGGAGGCCGAAATCGACACGACGCCACTGGGTAGTGTTCTGCGCGTTCCAGACCACCCAGGAGACACACGTGAGTGACAACCCGGCCGCCGACCTCTATCTCGACATCGTGGCCAAGATGCTGACCCGCTACGACTTCGAGGGCCGCAACGTCACCGCGAAGCTCAAGAAGCGCTCCTACGAGGCCTACCTGTGGGAGCTGCTGCAGCGGGCGACGAAGGGCCGCGACGTCCGGCTGGTCGAGAGCGCCGAGTTCGACGCCGAGCGCCGCGAGGTGGGCCGGGACTGGCCGGCCGACGCGGAGTCGATGATCGGCATGAAGCGGATGCGCAACATCCGGGCGTGCGTGGAGAGCGTGCTGAACGACGACGTCGCCGGCGACCTGATCGAGACCGGCGCCTGGCGCGGCGGCGCGACCATCTACATGCGCGCGGTCCTCAAGGCCCACGGTGTCACCGACCGCACCGTCTGGGTCGCGGACTCCTTCGAGGGGCTGCCCGCACACGACGGTCGCTACGACGCCGACCTCGGCGACCAGCACCACGCCAAGAGCGACCTCGCCATCTCGGTCGAGCAGGTGCAGGCCAACTTCCGTCGCTACGACCTCCTCGACGAGCAGGTGAAGTTCCTCAAGGGCTGGTTCAGCGACACCCTCCCGACCGCCCCCATCGACAAGCTCGCCGTGCTCCGCCTCGACGGCGACATGTACGCCTCCACGATCGACGCGCTGGACGCCCTCTACGACAAGGTGTCGCCGGGCGGATACGTCATCGTCGACGACTACGGCGCCGTGCCCGCCTGTGCGAAGGCGATCCACGACTTCCGCGACACCCACGGCATCAAGGACGAGATGAGCGAGATCGACTGGGCCAGCGTCTACTGGAGGAAGTCGTGACCGACAGCCCCGAGCAGCCGGTCGCGCTCGACCCCGAGGTCCGGGAACTCATCGGGCGCCTCGACCGGGACCTCAACGACGCCCGTCAGCACGGCGAGCGGGCCAGCCGCCAGATCCACAAGGTGATGGTGCAGGACCTCCGCCAGGCCGAGCGCCGGGCGCGTGAGGCCGAGAAGCGGGCCGGCCGGGCAGAGCGCCGGGCGGAGCGGGCCGAGCGCGAGCTGGCCGCCGTACGCGGAAGCAGCACCTATCGGGCCGGCCGGGCAGTCATGGCCGTGCCGGTCCGGATCAAGAAGTGGCGCAAGTCCTGACCGCGGAGCTGCTCCTCGCGACCTGCACCAGCTGGCCCCAGGGCGAGCCGGGGCATGAGCGGCTCGACGCGGCGCTCACCGCCCGCGGCATCCCGAGCCGCTGGGTCTCGTGGGACGACCCCGGGGTCGACTGGGCCGGCGCAGGCTTGGTGGCGGCCCGCTCCACCTGGGACTACGACGCCCGGCTGCCGGAGTTCCTCGGCTGGGCCGAGCGGGTCGGGCCACGCCTGCTGCACGGCGCGGCGGTGTTCCGCTGGAACACCGACAAGGCCTACCTCGTCGAGCTGGCCCGCTCGGGCCGGGTGCCGGTGGTGCCCACCGTGACCGTCGACGACCTCGCCGACCTCCGGGCCGCCGTCGACCGGTTCGGCGAGATCGTGGTCAAGCCCCGGATCGGCGCCGGCGGCCGCGG
This sequence comes from uncultured Actinomycetota bacterium, assembly GCA_963779635.1. Taxonomy (GTDB): domain Bacteria; phylum Actinomycetota; class Actinomycetes; order Propionibacteriales; family Nocardioidaceae; genus Nocardioides. The sequence continues at coordinate 3,957 of CAVZZC010000006.1, forward strand.
TGTCGTCACCGTGTCGGCCGACCGGGAGCCGGCCACCCCGCGGCCGGGCACGATGATCGCCCAGCCGCTGGTCGAGAGCGTGCGCACCGAGGGGGAGGTGTCGGTGTTCGTGATCGACGGCCGCCCGATCAGCCAGGTGCGCAAGGAGCCCGCTGCTGGTGAGATCCGGGTCCACGAGCAGTACGGCGGCGCGACGTACCCCTCCACGCTGACCGAGGAGGCCGCCACCCTGGCCGCGGACGCCGTGGCCGCGAGCGCCGCGATGCTCGGCGCCGACCTGGTCTACGCCCGGATCGACCTGATGCGCCACGACGGCGTGCTCATGGTCAGCGAGGTCGAGGTCACCGAGCCCGGCCTCTACCTCGACGTACTCCCCGACAACGCCGAGCCGTTCGCCGAGGCCGTCGCCCGTCGACTCTGAGGCTCACCGCGGGCCAGGCGGGGGAGCGGTGACTTATCCTCGCTTTGCGGCTGCGAAACCGAGCACAGGTCACCGCCCGCCGCCGCCAACCGACCCCTGTCGACCGTTTGCACTCACCTACCCCGAGTGCTAAACATGAGGCTGGCACTCTTACCATGAGAGTGACAAAACCGGCGTGATGCCAGCTGAGGTCCTCAGCGTCGGGCGAGAAGGGATCGCCCGAGTCGAGCAGGACCGTCCGTCGCGGGCAGCCCATCGCACCGGCCACCAACTCTAAGCGTGAGGAATCGCAGGAGTTATGCCGAAGCTGATTGCTTTCAACGAGGAGGCCCGGCGAGGTCTCGAGCGTGGCATGAACACGCTCGCGGACGCCGTCAAGGTCACGCTCGGTCCCAAGGGCCGCAACGTCGTACTCGAGAAGAAGTGGGGCGCGCCCACCATCACCAACGATGGTGTGAGCATCGCCAAGGAGATCGAGCTCGAGGAGCCGTACGAGAAGATCGGCGCCGAGCTCGTCAAGGAAGTTGCCAAGAAGACCGACGACGTCGCCGGTGACGGCACGACGACGGCGACCGTGCTGGCCCAGGCCATGGTTCGCGAGGGCCTGCGCAACGTGGCCGCGGGTGCCAACCCGATGGGCCTCAAGCGCGGCATCGAGGCGGCCACCGAGGCCGTTGCCGAGCAGTTGCTCAGCATGGCCAAGGACATCGAGACCAAGGAGCAGATCGCGTCCACCGCGAGCATCTCCGCGGCCGACACCAGCGTCGGCGAGATCATCGCCGAGGCGATGGACAAGGTCGGCAAGGAAGGTGTCATCACCGTCGAGGAGTCCAACACCTTCGGGCTGGACCTCGAGCTCACCGAGGGCATGCGGTTCGACAAGGGCTACATCTCGGCCTACTTCGTCACCGACCCGGAGCGGATGGAGACGGTGCTCGAGGACCCCTACGTCCTGATCGCCAACTCCAAGGTCAGCAACGTCAAGGACCTGCTGCCGCTGCTCGAGAAGGTCATGCAGTCGGGCAAGCCGCTGGTGATCATCGCCGAGGACGTCGACGGCGAGGCCCTGTCCACGCTGGTCGTCAACAAGATCCGGGGCACCTTCAAGTCCGTCGCCGTCAAGGCGCCGGGCTTCGGTGACCGCCGCAAGGCCATGCTGCAGGACATCGCGATCCTCACCGGCGGCCAGGTGATCTCCGAGGAGGTCGGCCTCAAGCTGGAGACCGCTGGTGTCGAGCTGCTGGGCCAGGCCCGCAAGGTCGTCATCACCAAGGACGAGACCACGATCGTGGAGGGCGCCGGCGAGGCGGCTCAGATCGAGGGACGGGTCAACCAGATCCGCGCCGAGATCGAGAAGTCCGACTCCGACTACGACCGCGAGAAGCTGCAGGAGCGGCTGGCCAAGCTGGCCGGCGGCGTTGCGGTGATCAAGGTCGGCGCGGCCACCGAGGTCGAGCTCAAGGAGCGCAAGCACCGCATCGAGGACGCCGTTCGCAACGCGAAGGCTGCCGTCGAGGAGGGCATCGTCGCCGGAGGTGGCGTGGCTCTGCTGCAGGCCGCCGACGCCGCGTTCGCCAAGCTCGACCTGTCGGGTGACGAGGCGACCGGTGCCAACATCGTGCGCTACGCCACCGAGGCTCCGCTCAAGCAGATCGCGATCAACGCCGGCCTCGAGGGCGGCGTCATCGCGGAGAAGGTGCGCGGTCTCGAGTCCGGGTTCGGTCTCAACGCGGCCACCGGCGAGTACGTCGACATGATCGCCGCAGGCATCATCGACCCCGCCAAGGTGACCCGCTCCGCCCTGCAGAACGCCTCGTCCATCGCGGCGCTGTTCCTCACCACCGAGGCCGTCGTGGCCGACAAGCCGGAGAAGGCTCCGGCCATGCCCGGCGGCGGTGGCGACATGGGTGGCATGGGCGGCATGGACTTCTGAGTCCAGCCTCCCCGCTTAACGCACAACAGGGCCCCCGCCGCGAGGCGGGGGCCCTGCTGTGTGTGTTGGGGTCAGCTGCCGCCGAATCCGAAGGTCCCGAACCCGCACTCGAGCCCGTTCACCATGTAGGTCGCGGTGAGCCCGTAACCCTCGCCGTCCGCCTCGCTGGCGGTCGTCAGGCGCAGCACGGACTGGTCGAGCAGCACAGACCCCGCGGGGATGGTGAGCACGTAGTCCGCTCCCACCTCATCGAACAAGAAGACCGTGTCGGGGTCGCCGCACGGCCCGACCGGCGGGAGCTGCTCGGGGATGTCGTTCGGCATCTCGGCGTGGTACTGGTGCTGCAGCTCGCCCTCCGCCTCGGGACCGACGTCGAACTGTCCCGGCTCGAAGTCGACATCGGCCTCGATCCCGTGCTCGGCGAGCGCGGCCTCCAGGCCCGCTTCGTCCTCGAGCCGGTGGATGGTGACGACCACGTCGCCGTCCGACTGCCGGTCGACGGCGTACGCCGGGCTGACGGCGGGACCGCCCGGGGAGATCACGACGTACGCCGTCGCAGCGGCGGCGGCGGCGAGCACGCCGGCGGCCCAGCGGCCCCGGCGGCGCGGCCGCTGGGCTCCGTGGCCTGGAACTGAGCCACCACCCGGGTCCGCATTCGTCGGGTCTCGCGGTGCATCTCGTCGCCGTCGGGGGCGGAGTCACGCAGAAGCTGATCGAGGTTCATTGCCTAGTCCTTTGGTGATGGGGCTCGTGAAGGTGTCTGGGTCGGAGGTGTCGGGCGGCAGCATCGAGGCCGCGAGGCGGGCCCGGGCACGTGCGAGTCGGGCCCGGAACGCGCGCTGCGAACAGCCCGCGACCAGGGCGGCCTGGTGAGTGTCCAGCCCGTCCCAGGCCACGAGCAGGAGCGCTTCGCGCTCTCGCTGGGAGAGCCGGTCGAGGGCCTCGAGCAGCTCCTGCCGGTGCTGCACGACGTCTCCGGCGGCGCTGTGGTGTCCCTCGGGCTGCTCGGCAAGGAGCGCCGTGAGGCGTTGTCGGCGGTGCTCTGCGCGTCTCGCGCCGGAGATGACGTTGCGTGCGGTCACCAGCAGCCAGCCGACGGGGTCGTCGGGGAGCTGGTCGCGCCGTCGCCAGGCGATAGCGAAGGTCTCCGCCAGTACGTCGTCGGCGGCGCCGGGGCCGCAATGTCGCAGCGCGTACGCATACACGCGGTGCGCCTGCTTGTCATAGATCGCCGTCAGGCGTTCGTGGTCGTCTACTTGGCTCACACTAGGTAATGCCCCGGGGCCCCGGGGTTGCCACATGCAAACGGCGACCAATCAGCGTTCGTCGGCGATCAATTGCCGACCGACATCACCGAGCAGAAGGCCCTCGGACTGTTGACACTCAGGTAGGCGAGCTCCAGCGAGCCCGTCGCGGAAGTGGCCAGGTAGACGTGTCGGTCCTGGAGCGGCGACTCCGCGGGGATGACCAGGACCCAGTCGTCGCCGTCGCGGCTCAGTGTGGCCGGATCGGGGTTGCTCGCGCAGTCCGGCTCGATGCCGCCGGGCTCCCTGGGCGGAAGGTCGCGGTCGTACGGGAACGGGAACACGTTCAGCCTGATCGTGATTCTCTCGAAGCTGACCTCGGCGTCGATGCCGTTCTCCCGGAGTGCTGCCTCCAAGCCCACGGAGTCCTCGAGCCGGTGGATGGTCACGACGACGTCCCCGTCGGCCTCCTGGGCGACGGCGTACGCCGGGCTCGTCGCGGGGCCGCCGGCGGGGCCGACGACGAACGCAGTCGCCGCGGCGGCAGCCACGGCCAGACCGGCCACCCACCTTCGGTAGTGAGGGCGGCTGCGGATCGGTTCGGTGACGGTCTCCGGCACCGGCCGGTCGGCGACGTGGGCGCGCAGCTCGGTCAGCAGCGCCGACTCGAAGCTGTCGAGCTCGCGCGGGGCGGTGGGTGGGGTGTTCACAGGGTGGTGACCTCCGGGGTGAGTGCGCCGAGCGGGCCCGGGTCGGGGCCCTCCTGACGCAGGTCGGCGGTGAGCCGAGCCCGGCTGCGGTGCAGCCGGACCCGCGCGGTGGCCGGCTTCACCCCCAGGCTCCGGGCGGCGTCGGCGACGGAGAGGCCGTCGAGCGCCACCAGCTCCAACAGGCTGCGGTCGTCCTCGGACAGCTCGTCGAGCGCCCGATACAGCCGGCGCGACTCGCGCTCGGCGTCGATGCGCTCCTCGATCCGGGCCAGCGACGGCGGGTCGAGCAGGCGGTGCCCGCTGATCCGGCGTACGGCGTGCAGCTCGCGGCTGCGCCGCCGCACCTCGGCGGCGATCGTGTTCCGCCCGACGCCGTACAACCAGGCGATCACCGGCCCTCGCGTGGGCAGGTAGGTGTGGGCACCGTCGATCGCCGCGAGGAAGACGTCGGCGGTGAGGTCGGCGGCCAGGTGCGGATCGTCGACGCGGCGGGCCACGAACCGCTGCACGCCGTCGACGTGATCGCGGTAGAACGCCTCGAAGGCGGCAGGTTCGTGTCCGATCCGCGTCAGCGGGTCGTAGCGGGCGGGCATACCCATACTTGGACGATAGGGGCCCGACCGTTACCGATCGGCCCGCCCGGAGTGCGGAGCGCATGCTTCTGGGCCCGATGTGGCACCGTGGCCACGTGCCCGACGACGACACCCTGACCGAAGAGTCGCGCCGGACCGGCACCCGTGATCGGAGCCCGCTCACGTGGGCGGTCGCGGTCGTCGTGGTGCTGCTGATTGCCGGGGCGGCTGTGTTCGGATTGCTCAACCGGGGCTCGGGCGAGCCCGGTGACGCGTCCGGGGACTCCTCCGACGCCGAGGCGACGAGCACCACCGAGCTGGTCGCCGAACCCTCCACCGAGCGCTGCATGACCCCGAACGTCGAGGTGCTGCGGCTGCAGACCGTCGCGTTCGACGGGGTGGTGCGGTCGGTCACCGGAGGGGAGGCGACGCTCGTCCCGACGCAGTTCTACGCCGGCGAGGAGACCGAACAGGTGGTGGTGCAGGCCCCCGACGGCGACCTGCAGGCGCTCTTGGCCGCCGTGGACTTCCACGAGGGGGAGCGCTACCTGGTGGCGGCGAGTGATGGCCGGGTCACCCTGTGCGGCTTCAGCGACGTCTACTCCGAGGAGCTGGCCGGTCTCTACGCCCAGGCCTTCCCGAAGTGAGCCCCGTATGAGCGTCGCCGGGTTGCTGCTGGCGGCCGGCGCCGGCACCCGGATGGGTCGGCCCAAGGCGCTCGTCATCGACGAGGACGGGACGTCCTGGCTGGCCCGGGGCGTCGAGGTGCTCCGGAGCGGCGGGTGTGACGAGGTGGCGGTGGTGCTGGGCGCCGCCGCCGACGAGGCGCGCGCATTCGTGCCCGAGGACGTAGCGGTCGTGGTGGCCGCCGACTGGGCCGAGGGGATGTCGGCGTCCCTGCGCGCCGGCCTCGGCTACCTCGAGGACACCGACGTCGACGCGGCCCTGGTGTCCCTGGTCGACCTGCCCGACGTCACCGACGCCGTGGTCCGCCGGGTGCTGGCCGCCGGCGCGGACAAGGCGGCGCTGATCCGGACGAAGTACGACGGCCGGCCGGGGCACCCGGTCATCCTCGGCCGGGAGCACTGGTTCGGGGTGCGGGCGGCCGCCGTCGGGGACCTGGGGGCGCGGGACTACCTCGCCAACCACGCCCTGGTCGAGGTGGAGTGCGGCGACCTGGCTACCGGCGCGGACGTCGATTCTTGGCAAGTCTGACCAACCCGGGGCCAACGCACCGCTGAGTACGCTCGAAGCATGGAAGCCTCGTCGCCCGTCGATGTCGCCGCCCGCCTGGGCGACACCGGATACCTCTGCGACGACGACCTCGCCACGGTCACGTTCCTCGGCCTGCGGATGCAACGCCCGCTGCTGCTCGAGGGTGAGCCGGGCACCGGCAAGACCGCGCTGGCCGAGGCGCTGGCCGACGGGTTCGGCGTACCGCTGGTGCGGCTGCAGTGCTACGAGGGCATCGACGCCACTCAGGCGCTCTACGACTGGGACTTCCCCCGCCAGATCCTGCACCTGCGGGCGCTCGAGGCGGCCGGTGGCGCGGACCCCGAAGAGGCGGAGAAGAGCCTCTACGACGAGCGGTTCCTGCTCGCCCGACCGGTGCTCGCCGCACTGCAGCAGAGCCCGGTGGTGCTGCTCGTCGACGAGGTGGACCGGGCCGACGACGAGTTCGAGGCCTTCCTGCTCGAGGTGCTGTCGACGTACCAGGTGAGCATCCCCGAGCTGGGCACGATCCGGGCGGCCACGCCGCCGGTCGTGGTGCTCACCTCCAACCGCACCCGCGAGCTCCACGACGCCCTCAAGCGGCGCTGCCTCTATCACTGGATCGACCACCCCGGGCTGGACCGCGAGGTCGAGATAGTCCGCTCCCGGGCACCCGAGGTCTCCGCGACCCTGGCCCGCCAGGTCGTCGGCGTCGTGCAGCAGCTGCGCGGGCGCGACGACCTCGAGAAGCCGCCGGGGGTGGCCGAGACGCTCGACTGGGCCCGCGCGCTCCACCACCTGGGCACCACCGAGCTCGACCTCGAGTCCTCCGCCCGCACCCTCGGGGCACTGGTGAAGTACCGCGAGGACGCCGACCGGGTGAGGCAAGCCCTCGACCAGCTGCTCCGGCCATGATCCGCCAGACCGACGAGATCCTGCTCGGGTTCGCCCGGGCGCTGCGGGCCGCCGGCGTGCCGGTCACCCAGGACCGTGCGCACGGGTTCCTGGCCGCGACCGCGATGGTCGGGCTCGACGACCAGCGGGCGACGTACACAGCCGGGCGGGCGACGCTCTGCTCCTCGCCCGACGACCTGGCGCGCTACGACCAGGTGTTCGAGGCCTACTTCAACGCCCGCGAGGGCCTGCCCCGGCCACGCCCGGCGGCACCGGCAGTCCCGGCGCTCACCGACCTGCCGGCCACCGACGAGGGCGAGGGCGAGGGCGAGTCCGAGGTAGAACAGGTCCGGGCGATGGCCAGCCAGACCGAGGTGCTGCGGCACCGCGACGTCGCCTCGATGTCCGCTGCGGAGCGGCACCGGCTCGCCGAGATGTTCGCGACCCTGCACCCACGCCCGCCGCTACGACGTACGGCGCGGCACCAGCGGTGGCACCGCGGTGAGGTCGACGCCTCGCGCACGCTCCGGGCCAGCCTGCGCCGGATGGGGGAGCCGGCGACGATCGAGTGGCGGCGGCGCGCCGTCCGGCCGCGCCGGGTGGTGCTGCTGGTCGACGTCTCCGGCTCGATGAGCGGGTACGCCGACGCGCTGCTGCGCCTCGCCCACCGGGTGGTCACCACGAACTCGCGGGCCGAGGTGTTCACGGTCGGCACCCGGCTCACCCACCTGACCCGGGCACTCCGCAGCCGCGACTGCGAGCGGGCGCTGGTGGCGGCCGGGGAGACCGTGCCCGACTGGTCCGGCGGCACCCGGCTCGGCGAGACGCTGCGCGCGTTCCTGGACCGGTGGGGGCGCCGCGGGATGGCACGCGGGGCGGTGGTCGTGGTGTTCAGCGACGGGTGGGAGCGCGGTGACACCGAGCTGCTCGGCGAGCAGGTACGCCGGCTCCGGCGGGTCGCGCACCGGGTGGTCTGGGTGAACCCTCACCGCGGCAAGGAAGGCTACGAGGCGGTGCAGCGGGGCGTCCTCGCCGTACTCCCTCACGTCGACGACTTCGTCGCGGGCCACTCGCTCGCGACCTACGCGAAGGTCCTGGAGGTGGTCGCGCGTGCGTGACGTGCTGCCCGAGCTGTTGAAGTGGTGGGAGGCCGGCGACACCGTCGGCGTCGGGACCGTGGTGGCGACGTTCCGTTCGGCACCGCGGCCGCCCGGCGCCTCGATGCTGGTCGGCCCCGACAGCACCGCGGTCGGCTCGGTCTCCGGTGGCTGCGTCGAGGGTGCGGTCTACGACCTGGCCCAGTCGGTGGTCGAGTCGGGCGAGCCGATCCTGGAGCGGTACGGCGTCTCCGACGACGACGCGTTCGCGGTCGGCCTCACCTGCGGCGGGATCCTCGACGTCTTCGTGGAGAAGGTGTCGCAGGAGACGTTCCCCGAGCTCGGTGAGCTGGCCGCCGATGTCGAGGCCGGGCGCTCGGTCGCCCTGGCCACCGTGATCGAGCACCCCGACCGGGAGTGGCTCGGCCGGCGGCTCATCATCCGGCCCGACGAGCCGGTGGCGGGATCCCTCGGCTCCAAACGCGCCGACGACGCCGTACGCGACGACGCGCTCGGGCTGCTGGCGTCCGGCCACAACGCGACGCTCACCTACGGGTCCGACGGCGAGCGGCGCGGTGAGGGGATGCGGGTCTTCGTGTGGGCGTTCGCGCCCCGCCCCCGGATGCTGGTGTTCGGCGCCATCGACTTCGCCGCCGCGGTGGCGAGGGTGGGCGGCTTCCTCGGCTACGAGGTCACCGTGTGCGACGCGCGGCCGGTGTTCGCCACCGCCAGCCGCTTCCCCGATGCCGACGAGGTGGTCGTCGACTGGCCGCACCGCTACCTCGAGGCCGAGCGCGACGCGGGCCGGATCGACGGCCGCACCGTGATCACGGTGCTCACCCACGACCCGAAGTTCGACGTACCCCTGCTCGAGGTGGCGCTCCGCCTGCCCGACGTCGCGTACGTCGGCGCGATGGGCTCGCGGCGCACCCACGACGACCGGCTGGAGCGGCTCCGTGAGGCCGGGCTCACCGACGCCGAGCTGGACCGGCTCTCCAGCCCGATCGGCCTCGACCTCGGCGCCCGCACGCCCGAGGAGACCGCGATCAGCATCGCCGCCGAGGTGATCGCGGGGCGCTGGGGTGGGACGGGCGAGCCGCTCGCCGTCCGCGAGGGCCGGATCCACCACTGATGCGTGCGGCGGGACTGGCGGTCGCGCTGGTCCTGCTCGCGTCCTGCAGCGACGCTGCCGAGCCCGACGAGCCGGCACGCCGCCGCACCCAGCTCCTCGGCTCCCAGCGAGCCCTCGCCCACCCCGCCACCGACCGCCGAGCCGAACCCACCCACGTTGCCGCCCGTCCACCACCCGGTGTCGCTGCCGGCGCTGATGCGGGAGGACTTCCGGGCCGGCCGGATCCGGCAGCAGCGGGTGGTCGCCGAGACCGATGCCTACACCCGCTCCGAGGTCACCTACGAGAGCGGCGACCTGACCGTCTCCGGCGTGCTGCTCCGGCCGCACGGGCGCGGGCCGTTCCCCGGGATCGTGCTCAACCACGGCTACATCGACCCGTCCTACTACGTCACCGGTCAGGGGCTGGCCCGCGAGCAGGACTGGCTGGCCCGGGCCGGGTTCGCGGTGCTGCACACCGACTACCGCGGGCACGCCGGCTCCGACCCCGCCCTGCCGCTGGACCGCGAGGCCCGGCTCGGCTACACCCGCGACGCGATCAACGCGGTGCTGGCGCTGGAGAAGGAGCCGTACGTCGACCCCGACCGGATGGCCATGCTCGGCCGGTCGATGGGCGGCGGGGTGACCCTGAACGCGCTGGTCGCCCAGCCGGACCTGGTCGAGGCTGCGGTCATCTACGCCTCGGTGAGCTCGCGCTACCTCGACAACCTGCGGCACTTCACCGCGCGCAGCCGGCCGGACGCCGTACGCGCCCTGTTCGAGCGGTTCGGCACGCCGGGCGAGGAGCCGCGGTTCTACCGCGAGCTGTCCTCGCGCACCTTCTTCGACCGGGTCAGCGATCCGCTGCTGATCCACCACGGCAGCGCCGACGAGACCTGCCCGTTCCCGTGGGCCACCACGACCCAGCGGCTGCTCGAGCGCGCCGGCACCGACAGCCGGCTCGAGGTCTACCGCGGCGAGCACCATTCGTTCATCCCGCAGTGGCAGGACTCGATCGAGCGCACGGTCGAGTTCCTCCGTCGGCAGTTCTCAGCATGAACCAGGCGGGACGACTACCGTTCCGTCATGGGCGCTCGGGGAAGCCTGGTGGGTCGCGATCGCGAGACGGCGGCCCTGACCGCCTTCCTCGACGAGCAGGTCCCCGGCGGACTGGTCGTCACCGGAGAGCCCGGCCTCGGTAAGTCCGCCCTCTGGGAGTACGCCGCCGACCTCGCGACCGAGCGTGGCGCCGTGGTCCTTCGCGCGACCCCGGGTGAGGGCGAGGAGCGGCACTCGTTCGGCGTGCTGAACGACCTGTTCCGCGACACCGACATCGACAGTCACCGGCTGCGGGGACCGGTGCGCGAGGCACTGGCCGCGGTGCTGCTGCGCGAGGCCGTCACCGGCCCTGTCGACGCCCAGCTCGTCCAGGCCGGCGTACACGACCTGCTGGCCGACTTCGCTGTGGAGCGCCAGGTGGTGGTGTGTGTGGACGACGCCCACTGGGCCGACCCCGGCTCGCTCCAGGCGGTGACCTTCGCCGCTCGGCGCCTGGACAGGGCGCCGGTCCAGTTCCTGCTCACCCGGCGGACCGGCTTCGGCCGCACCGCCCTCGAGGCGTCGCTCGCACGCCGCGACCTGCGCCAGGTCGAGCCACGGACACTCAGCGCCAAGGAGACTGCTCGGTTGCTCAGGCACGACCTGGATCTCACGTTGAGCACGCGCGTGCTGCGGTTGGTCCACGAGCAGTCGGGCGGCAACCCGCTCTTCGTGCTGGAGATCGGCCGGGCGCTGCTCCAGCGCGGCATCCCCGACGCCGGCAAGCCGCTCGGACTCCCCGGCGAGATGGCCGACGTCCTCGGCCTCCGGGTCCGTGACCTCCCCGACGACCAGCGCACCGTCCTTCTCGCGGTCGCGCTGGACGGTCAGCTGAGCGGCACCGACCTGGTCTCGCTGGCCGGCCTGGAACCGGTCGAACGCGCGGTCCGCGGACGCCTCGTCACCATTGCCGAGGCGGGGCGGGCCCGTCCGTGGCACCCGCTGCTGGCCGCGGCGGCGCGGGAGCTGGCGACACCCGTCGGGCGACAGGAGATGCATCGACAGTTGGCCGAGGTCGTCAACCGACCTGAGCAGCGGGTGCGGCACCTGGCTCTCGCTGCGCCTGAACCCGACGAGGAGCTGGCCGCCGCCCTGTCGGACAGCGCTCGGCAGGCCGGCGACCGGGGCGCCACCGAGACGGCCCTCGAGCTGGCCGAGCTGGCCCTGGCGCGGACACCAGACGGTTCACCGACCCGCACCGGTCGGGTGCTGGACCTGGCCCACCGGATGGTGGTCGTCAACGAGACCCAGCGGCTGACCGACTTCCTCGAGGCCGAGATCGAGCGGATCCCGCACGGCCCGGACCGCGGCAAGGCGCTCCTGATGCTGCTGAACGGAACGTGGGAGACGGTCCCCCTCGCCCAGCGCCTCGTCGACCGCGCGCTCGCCGAGTGCGGAGGGGATCCGCTGATCCGGGGTCGGGCGCTCGAGGCCAGGTCGTTCATCGCCGGCGGCATCTCGGTGTCGAACGCCGCCCAGAGCATGGCCTGGGCCGAGGAGGCGATCGAGCTCGGAGCGCACGAGGAGGACGAGTGGCGGATGCTGGGTCGCGCCCGCAGCTGGTGCCTGGTCCGAGGTGGCCGGCCACCCGAGCCCGCCGAGGGAGAACCCCTCTGGAAGCGGCTGATCTGGCGCGGTGAGCTGGCTGCGGCAGAGCAGGCAGTGCGGGACCGCATCGTGGCGGCCGAGGAGGCGGGCCGGTTCCAGGAGTCCGAGTCCTACTGGGAGCGACTCTTCGACGTCCTGGAGCGGAGCGGACGAGTCCGCGAGGCGCGACAGTTCCTGGATGCGCTGCTGGACCTCGACCTCAGCGCGAACGAGGCCACGACCCTGGAGGTCATGCGGGCCGTCGTCGATGTGCGGTACGGCGACGTCCCGGCGGCTCGCGAGTGGGCGACGATCGGGCGCGAGCATGCAGACCGGTTCGGTGACGTGTGGAACCGGCTGGAGGCCGATCACGTGCTGGCCGTGGCCGCCCTTCAGTCGGGCGAGCCCGAAGCGGCAGAGACCCTGCTGCGCGGGGTCCACGACCACGTCGTCACGGCGGGCCTGCTGGAGCCTGGGACATTCCCGGTCGCCCCCGACCTGGTCGAGGCGCTCGCGCTGCAGGGGCGGTACGACGAGGCCTACGAGGTCACCGCCTGGCTCGAGCGGATCTCCGCCGACCAGGACCACCCGTGGGGGCTCGCCATGAGCGAGCGGTCTCGCGTCTTCGTCGGACTCCTCGACGGATCGGTCACACCGCAGGACGCGTCGTCCCGGGCCACGGCGGTGGCCGACGCGCTGACGACCCTCGGGCTGCTGCACGACGCCGCCCGCGCCGACCTCGTCATCGGCTCGGGCCTTCGCCGCCAGCGACAGTGGGGCCTGGCCCGCGACCACCTGGCCAGCGCCAAGGCACGCTTCGAGGAGCTCGGCGCGGAAGGCTGGTCGGCCACCGTCCGCGGTGAGCTGACTCGAGTCGGAGGTCGCCGCCGGGCCGCCGACGGGGCTCTCACACCCACGGAGCTGGAGGTCGCCCGGCTCGCGAGCGAAGGCCTGGCCAACAAGACGATCGCCCGTCAGCTGAACGTCTCGATCAGCACCGTCGAGGGGCACCTGACGCGGGCGTACGCCAAGCTCGGCGTGCGCTCACGGTCCCAGCTCGGCGCCCGCCTCCAGGAGCTCGCCGCCGGTATGTCGCCGCCCTAATCTCCGGGGTTTTCCTCGATTGAGAGGTCTCTCGTGAGTTCCTACCTTTCACACATGGTTGATGTGACGAAGGCCTTTGTGAAGAAGAACGCAGCGCTGATCCCGGCGGGCGAAACGGTGCTGGCTGCCGTGCTGGCCGACGCGAAGGGTGGGGCGTGGCGTCGAGGAATGCAGCAGGCGGGTTCGTTGACCGACGCGATCGCCTCGCTCGGCAAGAGCAACGAGCCTCAGGAGGGCGTCTGGGGCGATGCGCACTCGTGGCCCGAGGGCACGACGTTCTGGGTGGTGCTGACCGACCAGCACCTGCATGTCTTCCCGGGGCTGATGGGCGTCGGCAAGGCACTGCCCGGCGGGGTGGTCTATCCACTCGATCGGATCGTCGTGGTGTCAGTCGACAAGAAGCTGATGATCTCCAAGCTGCACATTGCGTTCAAGGACGGCTCGGTGGTGGAGCTGGATCTGGCCAAGCAGAACGTCAAGGCCTTCATCGAGGCCGCGCAGTCCAGGATCCCGGTCTCATGACCACCCGACGCGTTCTCAGCCTCGTCGCGGCCACCGCCCTGACGATGACGGCGTTCGCGGTGCCGACCGCACCGACGGCCGCGGCAGCACCCGCGGCCGCGAAGACCCTCAAGGTCACCAAGAAGGCCGACACCAACGACGGCAAGTGCAACTCCGACTGTTCGCTGCGAGAGGCCGTGGTCGCCGCCAACGCGGACCCCGGTCGCGACACGATCCGGGTTCCGGCCGGCACCTACAAGCTCACCTCGCCCGAGGGTGACCTCGACATCGAGACGACCATGGAGATCGAGGCGATCCGCGGAACGGCCGTCATCGACGGCCAGAACGCCGACCGGGTCCTCGAAATCACTCCTTCGGGCAAGGCCTACCTGACCGGTCTCGCGATCACGAATGGGCGGCTCCAGACCGGTCGCGGCGGCGGCATCAACAACGCGGGCTTCGCCTACATCACGCACAGCACCATCACGTCGAACAGCGCGCCAACCGGTGGGGGCATCGACAACACCGGCACGCTGGCTTTGCGGTTCAGCACGGTCAGCGACAACTCGGCTGCGTTCGGCGGCGGCATCAACAACGAGGGCGGCCGCGTGGAGGTCGAGACCAGCACGCTGTGGAAGAACGCCGTGACGGTCAGCGGTGGCGGCCTCTACAACGTCACCGGCGAGGCGCACTTCCGGAACAGCACCGTGAGTGCCAACCGGAGCAACGGCTCCGGCGCCGGGGTCTACCAGATCAGCGAAGAGGTCGTGTCGATCGTGAGCTCGACGATCATCGGCAACTCCGCCGACCTCGACAACAACAACGCCGGCGACGGAGGGGGCCTGTTCGTCGGTGGGGGCCAGAATGCCGGCGGGGTCCTGATCACCAACTCGTTGCTGTTCGGGAATGCCGATGGAGGGACGACGCAGCACCCCAACTGCTCCGGTGGCCCGGTCGAGTCTCTCGGTCACAACATCATCGTGATCCAGCACGGCTGTGACATCTCGCTGGATCCGACCGATCTGGACGGCGCCGCAACGCTCAAGCCGCTGGCGGACAACGGCGGCCCGACCATGACCTACGCGTTGCCGAAGACCAGCGTCGCGATCGGTCACGGCCCGACCGGCGACGTCGCCTGCAAGGGGACCGACCAGCGCGGCGTACCCCGCACGGGCGCCTGCGATACCGGGGCGTACCAGCTCGAGCGCTGCGAGGGAGCCGTGATCAACGTCGTGGGGACGCCGGCGTCCGATCAGCTCCTGGGGTCGCCAGCCGCCGACGGCATCCTCGCCCTGGGCGGAGCCGACCGGGTCGAGGCGGCCGGCGGAGCAGACCGCCTCTGCGGTGGCGGAGGCGGCGACAAGCTCTTCGGTGGCACCGGCAAGGACGTGCTTGTCGGGTCCGGTGGCAACGACCTGCTCGACGGCGGGCCGGGCAAGGACCGGTGCGCCGGGGGTCCGGGCACGAACCGGAAGGTGAGCTGCTGATGAGGACAACAGGGCGCATTCGTGGGGCAGCCGTCGTGGTGGCCCTGGTTTCGGGAATCCTCGGGGTCGGGGCCATCCCGGCGGAGGCGGCGATCTTCAACGTCACCACGACGGAGTACAAGTACGACGGCGTGTGCGACGACCACTGCTCGCTCTTGGATGCCGTCTATACAGCGAACGGACTCCCTGGTGAACACACCGTCTTCGTCCCGACCGGGGTGTACCCGGTCACGGGCGGTCCCCTGACCATCTGGTCGAACCTGACGATCCAAAGTGTCGGCGGGCAGGTCACGTTGGACGCCAAGAAGACCGGTCGGGTCGTGAAGGTCAATCCGGAGGGCAAGGCGACGCTGAAGGGCCTCCTGATCACCAACGGGAGGGTCACCGACGGTGGTGCCGGGATCCTGAACCAGGGCGACCTGACCCTGATCGACACCGTCGTGAACGCCAGCACGTCGACCATCACGTGCGGGGGCGGCCTTCTGAACTCCGGCACCGCCCAGCTCTCGAACAGCAGCGTCGCCCAGAACACCGCCCCCAACGGTGCGGGTATCTGCAACAGCAACCTCGCGACGCTGACTCTCACCAACTCGGCGGTCGGGTTCAACCAGTCCGCAGACACCGGGGGTGGGATCTGGAACAGGGGCCGGGTGAACCTTCTCAGGTCGGAGGTCGGGAGCAACCTGGCCGCCAACGGTGGCGGGGTCTTCAGCGACGGGATCCTGACGGTGTCGGACAGCCTCGTCGCCCAGAACGATGCCAGGGGAGACGGTGGGGGCATCTACAACCTGGACACCGCGAAGATCACCGACTCGCGGATCACCGACAACACCGCCAGCGGTGGCGGCGGCATCCAGAACCACTTTCTCCTGGATGTCGTGCGCAGCACCGTGCAGGGCAACAGCGCGCTGTTCGGCGGGGGCATCTCGAACGAGAGCGTCCTCCACCTGGAGAGCAGCACCCTGTCCGGCAACTCGGCTCGGGGGTTCGACGGAGGCGGCCTCAGCAACTACGGCGATGCGGATGCCAGCATCATCAACAGCACGCTGAGCGGGAACACCGCCGGAGACGGCGGCGGCGCGGTCCATCAGTCGAGCAACCATGTCCTCACGATCGCCAGCTCCACGATCGTGGACAACGTGGCCGAGGACGATGGCGGCAATGCCGGCGACGGGGGAGGGATCTTTGTCGCCGGCGCGGGCGTATCGCTGAGGAACTCGATCCTTGCCGGCAACGAGAACCCGAAGGGCCTCTCGTCTCCCGACTGCTTCGGTCCGCTCACATCCGCGGGCCACAACATCATCGGTGACCTGGACAACTGCTTCGTGACCCTTCTCGAGAGTGATGGCACGGGGGTGCCGAGGTTCGGGCCGCTCGCCAGCAACGGCGGCCCCACCCGAACCCACTCGTTGGGAGGTGAGCGCGGAGCGGTCGACCATGGCCCATCCGGAGCGGCCTGTTCGGGCACCGACCAGCGTGGCGTGCCGCGCGTGAGCCCCTGCGACACCGGCGCCTACGAGCTCGTGCGCTGCGGGACCGTGCCCGTGAACGTCGTCGGTACCGGACGTAGCGATGTCATCCAGGGCACCGGCAGGACGGACGGGATCCTCGCCCTGGGCGGCGCCGACCGGGTGAAGGCCGGGGCCGGCAACGACCAGGTCTGCGGCGGCGCTGGAGCTGACGAGCTCAACGGCGGCAACGGGAACGACAGGCTCCTCGGCGCACAAGGGAAGGACACCCTCAACGGCGGCCCGGGCAAGGACGTCTGTTCCGGAGGATCGGGCAAGGACAAGCTGCTGAGATGCGAGAGGTGACTCAGCCCGCCGGCTCGTACTCCATGACGCTCAGCCGGTCGTCGAGGACTTCGGTGCCGAGGAGCTCGAGATGTACGTCGGGCAGCCCGCGCAGGATCGGCTGCTCGCTGGCCTCGGCCTTGAGGCGCGGCACGGCAGTCTCGACCGGCTCGTCCACGAACGTCGAGTTGGCCCACTCGGCTCGCCCGACAGGGTGCTCGAGAAGACCCGCTTGGGCAGCTCGGTCATCCGGGGGAACGAGGGGTCGTCGCCGTCCTCGACGTACCCCCACAGCTCCCGGTAGGTGTTCGCCCCCATCACCATCTCGTGGGGTTGCGCCAGCCTTTCCTCGATGCGGGCCTGCAGGTCCGGTCCGTCGTACCCGAAGTAGGCGGGAGACTCCCTGCCGTAGGCGTAGCCCTCCAACGTGGCGTAGAGCTCGACGTCCAGTTCGCGCTGTTGTGTGGCCATGAGAAGTACCGACTCGGCGGGATGAGGCAGACTCATCGCCCGGTGCTACGTTTGCGGCACCGACAGGGGGCTCGGCATGGGTCGCAGTGATCTGCAGGAGCGCAAGCTGGAGGCGCTACGCGCCTGGACGTCGTTCATCGAGTCCGGTGACGAGGCGGCCGCCGTGGTGCGGCCCGAGATCCTCTCCAGCTGGACCCGGTCGGAGGCGGCGATCTCCACCGACGTCCGCGAGGCGCCGCTCGCCGACGAGGGCGAGACGGCGGCCGTCTGGCGCGACTCGCCGCTCCAGGTGGCGGTCGAGAGCGTGGAGGCGGAGCTCCGGCGGACCGCAGAGGACGGCGACCTGGTGCTCGCCGTCACCGACGCGCAGACCCGGATCCTGTGGACGTACGGCGGCCGGGTGATGCGACGCAAGGCCGAGACCGTGAACTTCGTGGCCGGCGGGCGGTGGGACGACCAGTCGGTCGGCACCAACGCGCTCGACCTCGCGCAGCGGATGTCGGAGCCGGCGATGGTGTTCAGCGCCGAGCACTACGCGCCAATCGTGCACAACTGGGTCTGCTGGGCCGCGCCCGTGCACGACCCCACCACCGGACGGCAGCTCGGCGTCATCGACCTGTCGACCACGTGGGACCGCACCCACCCGATCGGCCTGGCCACGGCTCGCGTGATGGCGCGGCTGATCGAGTCGGCGATGCCGCTGTCGGCGTACCACCCCTCGGCGATGGGCGGCGACGACACCGCCGACCCCGGACTCGTCATGACCCTGCTCGGCACCGCCGAGGTCCGGCTCGACGGACAGCGGCTGCTGCTCAACCGCCGGCAGACCGAGGTGCTGGCGCTGCTGGCGCTGCACCCGGAGGGCCTGTCGCTCGACCACCTGCACGCGCTCCTCTACGGCGACCAGGGGGTCACCTTCTCCACCCTCAAGGCCGAGGTCTCCCACCTCCGCTCGGCGCTCGGCGGCCAGCTCGGCTCGCGGCCCTACCGGCTGCTGATGCCGGTCGCCACCGACGTCGACCACGTGCTGGCGCTGCTGCGCGCGGGCCATGTGAGCGCTGCCGTCGAGGCCTACGGCGGCGACCTGCTGCCCGGCACCAACTCCCCGGCACTGACCGAGCTCGCCGACTACGTCGCGGTCGCCGTCCGCGAGGCGCTGCTCGCCGACCCGCAGCCCGACGCGGTGCTCCGCTACGCCGACCTGGCGCCGTACGACGTCGAGATCGTCGAGCGCTGCCTGGCTGCGCTCGGCACCGCTCACCACCCGGCGAAACCGCTGCTCAAGGCCCGCCTCGCCGCTGCCCGCTGAGCGGGAGAGTCGCACATTTGGGCGATGCGCCGAGCCGGAGGAGGCGGCAGCCTGTGGACGTGACCCACTGGAGGAGCGCTGCGGGTGTTCTGGCAGCGACGCTCGCGCTCACGGCGGCGGGCTGCGGCGATGACGAACCCGAGAGCGAGGGAGGGTCGGAGAGCCCCACGAGTGCCGAGGCCCTGTCCGTGGTCGTCCTCGGCGACTCGATCCCCTACAACGCGGCCGAGGACTGTCCCGGGTGCATCGCTTTCGCGGACGCCTACGGCACCGCGTTGGGCGAGGAGCTCGACCAGACCGTCGAGGTGTCGAACCGGTCCCGGCACGACGGCGCCCAGACCCGCGACATCCTCGAACAGCTCACGTCCGGCGAGCTGACCGAGCCTCTGGCGGGCGCGGACGTCGTGATCGTGTCGATCGGCTTCAACGACCAGCCGCCGTACATCGGCCCCGACCAGCCGTGTCATGCGGCCGAGCCGGCCACCTCCCAGGACGCCATCGACGCGGCCGTGGCCACGACCACCAAGTGCGTGGACGAGGTGACGGCGACGCTCAGCCAGACCGTCGCCGACGCGCTGGCCGAGGTGCGCGGCCAGGCGCCCGACGCCAAGATCGCCGCCCTGGTCCCCTACGACGCCTGGAACGGGTGGCTGGCCGTGGACCAGCTCCCCGCCCCGAAACAGCAGACCCTCACCGGGCTGATCTCGTACGCCCTGAACACCTGGCGCGACGCCCTCTGCGCCGAGGTGGAAAAGGTGGATGGGGTGTGCGTCGACGTCTACACCGCGTTCAACGGGCCCGACGGACAGCAGCCCTCCGGAGACCTCCTCGCCCCCGACTACACGCACCCCTCCCAGGAGGGCAACGACCTGATCCGCGACCTCCTGCTCGAGGCGGACCTGGTCGGCTGAGCGCGGGGCCGCACTGACCTGTTGCCGCGGCTATGCCCGTGGGGGCATGCTCAGGGCAACGGGGAGTGGGGGAGGGACCATGGTCATTCGCAGCGCTGTCGCGCGCGCGGCGGCGGCACTGATCGCGGTGTCGCTGACGGTCAGCGGCTGTGGCGACGACGGGGATGACGTCGCCGAGTCGGACAGCCCATCCAGCGAGAGCTCGACGCCGGCCGATCTGTCCGTGGTCGTGGTCGGCGACTCGATCCCCTACAACGCACCGGAGGACTGCTCCGGGTGCGTCGGCTTCGTGGACAGCTACGGCGAGGCCCTGGGTGAGGAGCTCGGCGACACGGTCGGCGTCACCAACCTGTCTCGGCACGACGGCGCCCGCACCCGCGACATCGTCGAGCAGCTCACGTCCGGCGAGCTGACTGAGGCCCTGGAGACCGCGGACGTCGTGATCCTGTCGGTCGGCTTCAACGACCAGCCGCCGTACGTCGACCCCGACCAGCCGTGCCACGCGGACGAGCCCGCCACCTCCCAGGACGCCATCGACGCGGTCGACGCCACCACCCTGGCGTGTGTGGACAACGTGACCGCGACCCTCCGCCGGACGCTGGCCCGGGGGCTGCGCGAGCTGCGGGCCCAGGCTCCCGAGGTCGTCGTGGCCGCACTGGTTCCGTACGACGCCTGGAACGGCTGGCAGGCGTTCGACAGCGTCCCGATCGCCAAGGCGCGCTCCGTCATCCGGGTGGTCACCTACGCGCTGGACACCTGGCGGACCGCGGTGTGTGCCGAGGTGGCCCTGGTCGACGGTGTCTGCGTCGACGTCTACGGGGACTTCAACGGGTCCAACGGCCGGCGGCCGTCGGGGGACCTGCTCGCGCCCGACTACAGCCATCCCTCGCAGCCGGGGAACGACCGGATCCGGGACCTCCTGCTCTCGGCCCGGCTCCTCGGCTGACCGCCCCAACCTTCCCCCAACCCGCCGCTCCTAGCGTGAGCCGGGTCACAGGTCCACGTCCCAAGGGAGCGCCATGACGAAGATCAGCCTCACCGTCGACGGAGTCCAGGTCTCCGACGACGTCGAACCCCGCATGCTGCTGGTGCAGTACCTGCGCGAGAAGCTCGGCAAGACCGGAACGGTGGTCGGTTGCGACACCAGCAACTGCGGTGCGTGCACGGTCCACCTCAACGGGTCCTCCGTGAAGTCGTGCAACGTGCTGGCGGTCCAGGCGGACGGAGCGGAGGTCACCACGATCGAGGGGCTCTCGAGCAACGGGCAGCTGCACCCGATGCAGGAAGCGTTTCGAGAGTGCCACGGGCTGCAGTGCGGCTTCTGCACGCCGGGGATGATCATGCAGAGCGTCGACCTGCTCAAGGACAACCCGCATCCGAGCGAGGAGGAGATTCGGCTCGGGCTCGAGGGCAACCTCTGCCGGTGCACCGGCTACCACAACATCGTGAAGGCCGTGCAGCACGCCGCGGGTGATGCCAAGTGACCGCCGTACAGGACGCCCCCGCTGCCGAGATCGGTCGCGACCGGAGGCGCAAGGAGGACGAGCGGCTGATCACCGGCCGCACCCGCTGGACCGACAACATCACCCTGCCCGGGATGCTGCACCTGGCGATGGTCCGCAGCCCGTTCGCGCACGCGACCATCACCAACATCGACAAGTCGGCCGCGGAGCAGGCGCCCAACGTGGTCGGTGTGTTCACCGCGGAGGACCTGGGCGACGAGCAGGGGACCCTGATCACCGCCTGGCCGCTCAACGACGAGCAGGTGGCTCCCGTGCACACCCCGATCGCCACCGGGAAGGCGTCGTTCGCCGGCGAGGTCGTCGCGGTCGTGGTGGCCCGTTCGGCGGCCGAGGCGCGCGACGCCGCCGAGCTCGTCGACGTCGACTACGACGAGCTGCCCGCGGCGCTCGACCTGAAGGCGGCGGCCAACGACGAGGTGCTGGCCCATCCCGACCTGGGCACGAACAAGTCGGCGTTGTGGGTCTTCGACTCGGGCGAGGCCGGCACCGGTGGCAGCGCGGACGAGGCCATCGAGAAGGCCCGCGGCGACGGCATCGTGATCGAGCGGGAGTACCGCCAGCAACGGCTGATCCCGGCCTTCATGGAGCCCCGCTCGGTCGTGGTCGACCCCACGGGTGAGCAGATCACGATGTGGTCGGCCACCCAGATCCCACACATCCTGCGGTTCGCGCTCGCCGCGACGCTGGGCATCTCCGAGTCCAAGATCCGGGTGATCGCCCCCGATGTCGGCGGCGGGTTCGGCGGCAAGCTGCAGACCACTCCCGAGGAGTGGATCACGATGGTGCTGGCCCGGCGCCTCGCCAAGCCGGTGAAGTACACCGAGACCCGCAGCGAGAGCCTGGTCAGCGGCCACCACGGCCGCGACCAGTGGCAGAAGCTCACGCTCTCCGCGGAGAAGGACGGCACCGTCACCGGCTTCAGGGTCGACCTGCTCGCGGACCTCGGGTCCCACGTCTCGCTCGTCGGGGGCGGCGTGCCGGTGCTCGGCGCGTTCATGTTCAACGCGATCTACAAGTTCCCGGCCTACCGCTTCGCGGTGCAGACCGTGCTCACCAACAAGACCTGGACCGACGCCTACCGCGGCGCCGGCCGGCCCGAGGCGACGTACGCGATCGAACGGATGATGGACGAGCTCGCCGTCGAGGTCGGCGTCGACCCGCTCGAGATCCGTGAGAAGAACTGGATCAAGCACGAGGAGTTCCCGTTCACCACGGTGGCCGGCCTTGAGTACGACTCCGGCAACTACGAGGCCGCCACGGCCAAGGCCAAGGAGATGTTCGGGTACGACGAGCTGCGCGCCGAGCAGAAGAAGCGGCGTGAGTCGGGCGACCCAGTCCAGCTCGGCATCGGGATCTCGACGTTCACCGAGATGTGCGGCCTGGCGCCCAGCCGGGTGCTCGGTCAGCTCAACTACGCGGCCGGCGGCTGGGAGCACGCATCGGTCAGGTTGGGCGGCACCGGCAAGGTCGAGGTGGTCACCGGCGCCAGTGCGCACGGCCAGGGCCACGAGACGGCGTTCAGCCAGATCGTCGCCGACCGGCTGGGCGTGGCGTTCGAGGACGTCGAGGTGCTGCACGGCGACACCCAGATCTCCACCAAGGGCTACGACACCTACGGTTCGCGGTCGCTCGTCGTGGGCGGCGAGGCGCTGGTCCTGGCCGCCGACAAGGTGATCGAGAAGGCCAAGCCGATCGCGGCGCACCTGCTCGAGGCGTCGGTCGACGACATCGAGTTCTCCGGCGGCCGGTTTTCGGTCCGCGGCACCGACCAGGGGATGGCGATCGGCGAGATCGCCACCGCCGTGTTCGCGGGGCACAACCTCCCCGACGGGGTCGAGGCCTCGATCGACGCGGACGCGACGTACGACCCGGTCAACTTCTCCTACCCGCACGGCACCCACCTGTGTGCGATGGAGGTCGACACCGAGACCGGCGCGGTGAAGATGCGCAAGTACGTCGCCTGCGACGACATCGGCAACATCATCAACCCGCTGATCGTCGCCGGGCAGGTGCACGGCGGCCTGGTGCAGGGCATCGCTCAGGCGCTCTGGGAGGAGGCCGTGTACGACGACTCGGGCACTCTGGTCTCGGGGTCGTTCGTCGACTACCTGCTGCCCACGGCGGCCGACACGATCTCCTTCGAGCTCGAGCACACCACCTCGCCCAGCACCACCAACTCGCTCGGCACCAAGGGCGTGGGCGAGGCCGGCACGATCGCATCCACGCCGGCCGTGGTCAACGCCGTCGTCGACGCGATCCGGCACCTCGGGGTCGCCGACATCCAGATGCCGTGCACGCCCGAGCGGGTGTGGAAGGCGATCCAGGGCGGCGGCAGCGGCGGCAGCACCGAGGGCGCGGCGATGCCGCACTTCGAGGGCGACGACACCGCGGGCAACCAGGAGCAACCCGGCACCGCGAGCACGGAAGGAGCGGGCTCATGATCCCCGCACAGTTCGACTACGTCGCCCCGACCTCGGTCGAGGACGCGCTGGCGGCACTTGCCAAGCACGGCGACGACGCGAAGATCCTGGCCGGCGGCCAGAGCCTGCTGCCGGTGCTCCGGATGCGCCTCAACGCCCCCGAGATGATCATCGACCTCGGCAGGATCGAGTCGCTGCGCGGCATCCGGGACGACGGTGACGCGCTCGTGATCGGGGCGATGACCCCGCACTCCGTCGTGGGCGACGACCCGCTGGTCGCCGAGCACGCGGCGGTGATCGCCAAGGCGGTCGAGCACCTGGCCGACGCCCAGGTGCGGCACCGCGGCACCTTCGGCGGGGCGCTCGCGCACGCCGACCCCGGCGGCGACCTCGGCGCTCCGGTGCTGGCTCTCGGCGCGCAGTTCGTGATCGCCGGCTCCGGTGGCACCCGCACGGTCGAGGCCGACGACTTCTTCGTCGACCTCTTCGAGACCGCGATCGGCGACGACGAGATCCTGACCGAGGTGCGGATCCCGAAGCACACCGGCTGGGGCGCGAGCTACGAGAAGTTCGTGCGGATCGCGCACCAGTGGCCGATCGTCGCGGTCGCCGCGATGGTGAAGTCCGAGGGCGGGACCATCAGCGAGGCCCGGGTCGGGCTGACCAACATGGGTTCCACCCCGCTACGGGCCCGCGCCGTCGAGCAGGCCCTGGCTGGGCAGCCGGCCACCGAGGACGCCGTGCGCGCGGCCGCGGCGCAGGCCGCGGAGGGCACCAACCCGCCGTCCGACCTCAACGGCGACGCCGACTACCGACGGCACGTCGCGACGGTGTTCACCCGACGCGCCGTGCTGGCGGCCGCGGGAGCCTGATGGACCTCTCCCATCAGTTCAGGGTGCCCGTCCCGGTCGAGGAGGCGTGGGCGCAGTTCAACGACATCGCCGGCGTCGCCACCTGCTTCCCCGGGGCGACGGTCACCTCGGCCGACGCTGAGACCTTCCAGGGGTCGTGCAAGGTCAAGCTCGGCCCGATCGCACTCGTCTACAACGGGTCGGGGACGTTCGTGGAGAAGGACGACGCGGCGCACCGGTTCGTCGTCGAGGCCAAGGGTAAGGACAAGCGCGGCAACGGTACGGCGGGCGCCACGGTCACCCTGACCATGGCCGATGCCGGCGGCAGCACCGACATCGAGGTGCTCACCGACCTGTCGATCACCGGCAAGCCCGCCCAGTTCGGCCGTGGCGTGATGCAGGACGTCTCCGACAAGCTGCTCGGCCAGTTCGTCGCCTGCCTGGAGGACCGCTTCACCGCCACCCCTGCCACCCAGGACGAAGCGGAGGGGGAGGAGACATCGGCCGCCCCGGAGGGGCCCGACGGGTCCACCGGAGCCGGCGCCGGGCCGCCCCCAGCCCCGGCGCCTTCCGGGCCGGTCGCCCCTACCGCCGCGGCGGATGACTCGCTCGACCTGGGGGCCGCCGTACTCCCGGTGCTGGTGCGCAGCTACTGGAAACAGGGGCTGGCGGCGGTCGCGGGCATCGCTCTGCTGGTCTGGATACTTCGCCGCGGCTGACCTCAAACACGGCTTTCCGGAGTGGCCGGACCCCTAGTGTTCGAGCCATGAAACGCGCCGTTGTCATCCTGATCAGCTGTGGCATCCTGATCGGGGCCCTCTGCGCCAACGCGCTCTTCTGGAACACCGGCGACGACGCGGGATCCGACACCGAGACCTCGACGATCACCAACTACAAGGCCGACTTCGTCCTGGACGACGACGGCGACGTCCACGTCACCGAGACACTGACGCTCGACGGGCTGTTCACCAAGCACGGGATCTTCCGGTTCTTCGATCGCTCCGACCCGACAGCCCCGAGCACCCGCCGCACGCCGTACGACGTGTCGGTCACCCGGGACGGGCAGGACGAGCCGTTCGAGGAGCTCAAGGAGCAGCACCGGCGCTTCACCAACATCAAGATCGGCTCGGCGTCCGAGACGCTCGGGTTGGGCGAGCACACCTACGTCATCAAGTACTCGATGCACGACGCGATCCAGCCCGGCGAGAACGTCGAAGGGGAGAGCCAGTTCTACTGGCAGCTGATCCCCACCGGGTGGTTGCAGGACATCGAGAAGGCGACCCTGACCGTCCATCTGCCGGTCCCGTCGGAGGAGGACGTGCAGTGCGCCGTTGGTCTCGGTGAGACCGATGGCTGCGAGGCCACGGGCGCCGGCACCGACACCCTCACCGTGACCACCGGCGCGCTCGACGACCACACGCCGGTGTCGATCAAGACCGGCCTCGACCTGCCGGTGCCCGAGCAGGACAAGGACGTGCCCTGGGGAGGGCGCTGGGACCGGACGCTCAGCAGCAGTCCAGTGCTGCTCGGCATCGTGCTCCTGCTTGCCCTGCTGGCCGCCGTCCTCGGAGCCTTGTTCGCTCGGATGACCTACGAGCGGAACCCGCAGTTCCCGCTGATGTACGGCCCCCCGGAGGGCGTCGGCCCGGCTCAGGCGAAGTACCTGCTCACCGAGAGCATCGAGAAGGAGGCGTACGTCGCCACCCTGATGCACGCCGCGCAGCACGGCGCGGTCGACCTCCAGAAGGGCCAGGACAGCTGGGTCATCACGGACAAGGGCGGGCCCGACGGGTGGCGCGGGCTGGACGAGGTCACCAGCGGCATCGCGCACCTGCTGTCCGGGCCGGGCACCTCGTTCGTCGCAGGTAAGAAGGACGTCCAGGCCGGCGAACGGCTGAAGACCGAGGTCGCCGACTTCGAGACCAACACCAAGACCTGGGCGCTGACGTCCGGCAACCTGACCAAGGCCGGGCTCGGTGGCTTCGGAGCCCTGCTCGTGCTCCTGGGCTTCCTCTCCGCGATCGCGATCGCCATCTGGAACCCGTTCTCGATGACGATGGTGGGCCTGATCCCGGGCGCGTTCGCGGTGTTCGGGTCACCGATGCTCAAGACCGGCGCCGGCACCAAGCGCACCCGGCAGGGACGCGACCTCTGGTCGCGGATCGGCGGCTTCCACCGGGTGCTGTCCACGCCGTCCAGCCAGGACCGCTTCGACTTCTCCGGCCGCCAGGAGCTCTACACCGCCTACATCCCCTGGGCAGTGGCGTTCGGCTGCGCCGACGAGTGGGCCGCGAAGTACCGCACCGAGACCGGCGTCGAGCCGCCGGTGCCGCACTACTTCGGCAGCGCGTACGCCGGTGCCGCCGCCGGGTCGTACGTCGACTCGATGGTCAGCGACTTCAACGAGACGGTGAGCAGCGCCATCTCGTCGTACCAGGCCACCCAGTCGTCGTCCTCCAGCGGCGGCGGGGGCGGCTTCTCCGGCGGTGGCGGCGGAGGCGGCGGAGGCGGCGGCTCCTGGTGATCACCCCTACTCTTCACCCAACTCAAGAAAGCAGGTAGTCGCATGTGGATCGCGATCATCGTCATCGTCGTACTGGTGCTCCTGGTCGCCTTCGGGGTGGTCGGCTTCAACAAGCTCCGCACCAGCGACGTGTCGGCCGAGGAGGCTCTGGGCGGCATCGACGTGCAGCTCACCCGGCGCGCCGACCTGATCCCCAACCTCGTCGAGACCGTCAAGGGCTACGCCGCGCACGAGAAGGGGGTCTTCGAGGAGATCACCAAGGCGCGCGCACACCTGCAGACCGCCGCGGCCGGCAACAGCGTTCCGGAGAAGGCCGCCGCGGACGCCGAGATGGCCGGCGCGCTGGTCAACCTGAACGCCGTCGCCGAGGCCTACCCGGACCTCAAGGCGAACACGAACTTCCAGGACCTGCAGAAGCAGCTGGCCGAGACCGAGAACCAGATCTCGTTCGCCCGGCAGTACTACAACGACGCGGTCGCCACGCTCAACAAGCTCGTGGTCACCATCCCGTGGATGTTCTTCACCGGCATCGCGAAGGTGGACAAGCGCGAGTTCTACGACGCCCCGGAGGGACAGGAGCACGCTCCCGGCGTGGAGTTCTGACGCTCTAGGGCGCCCACATCCGATCGGCCTCACCGGCGGCGAGGCGTCCTCGGTAGACGCCGATCTTGTGGTCGATGAGCTCGAGGTTGCCCTGCATCTCCTGCAGCTTGGCGATCACCTCGGCGCGGTGGACCTCGAGGAGGGCCAGGCGGTCCTCCTCGTTCCCGCGCCCGGCGGACACCAGCTCGGCGTAGCGGCGGATGGTCCTGATCGGCATCCCGGTCGCCCGCAGCCGGGTGCACACGTTGATCCAGTCGAGGTCCAGCTGCCGGTAGCGCCGGCGACCTCCGGCGGTGCGGTCGACCGTGGTGACGACCAGGCCGGCGCGTTCGTAGTAGCGCAACGTGTGCACGCTGAGGCCAGCCCGGCGGGCGGCCTCGGCGATGCTCACGCCTGAATCGGGGATCGGATCCGGGTTGACTTCGAGCACGCTCTAAATCCTAGCCTCGTAGAGATGCAGACCAAGGAGCCGCCAACCGCCGTACCGGGTGAGCTCGACCGACAGCGCCGGATGCTGGTCCTGGCGACCTGCTGCGCCAGCATCGTGGTCGTCGTGATGGACATCTCCATCGTGAATGTCGCCCTGCCGTCTCTCCGTCGCGACCTGGACGCCTCGGTCTCCGAGCTGCAGTGGACCCTCGACACCTACACCCTGGTGCTGTCCGCCTTCCTGGTGCTGGCCGGCTCCACGGCGGACCGGGTGGGGCGTCGGCGGGTCTTCCGGGTGGGTCTGGTCGTGTTCGGAGCGGGCTCGCTGCTGTGCGCGCTCGCCCCCACCGTCGGCGTCCTGGTCGCCGCGCGGGCGCTGCAGGCCGTCGGAGGGACCATGCTCAACCCGGTGGCGATGGCGATCGTTGCCGCCACCTTCACCGAGCCGGCGGAGCGGGCCCGGGCCATCGGCGTGCTCGGCTCGATGGCGGGACTCTCCCTCGCGCTCGGCCCGATCCTGGGCGGCGTCCTGGTCGACAGCGTCGGCTGGCGCTCGGTCTTCTGGGTCAACGTGCCGATCGTGGTGGCTGCGCTGGTCTGCACGACGCTGTTCGTCCCGGAGTCGCGGGCTGCACGTGCGCGCCGACCCGACCCGGTGGGTCAGATCCTGGTGGTGCTGGTCCTGGGCAGCGTCGTCTACGCGCTCATCGAGTCACAGAGCCTCGGCTGGTCCTCGCCGGTCATCGTCGGCCTGATGGCCGTCGCGCTGCTCGGCCTGCTCGCCCTGATCGGCTACGAGCGGCGCCGCGTCGACCCGCTGCTGGAGCTGCGCCTGTTCCGGAGCGTGCCGTTCACCTCCGCGATCCTGATGGCGCTCTTCGCGCTGTGCGGGTTCGCCGCGTTCCTGTTCACGACCACCCTCTACCTGCAGAACGTGCGCGGCCTGTCGGCGCTGGCCGCCGGGCTCTGTCTGTTCCCGGTCGGTGCGCTGGTCATCGTGCTGTCGCCCTTCACCGGCCGGCGGGTGGGCGGCCACGGCCCCCGACTCCCACTGGCGGTGGCCGGGACCGCGATGGCGCTGGGCGGAGCCGCGGGGGTCGGCCTCGACCCGTCCACCGCGCTGCCGGTCGTGGTGGCGTCGTACCTGTTCTTCGGCGTCTTCCTGGGCACCGTCAACCCGCCGATCACCTACACGGCCGTCGCCGGCATGCCCACGTCGATGGCCGGTCTCGCCGCATCGCTGGCCTCGGCGGGCCGACAGACCGGCACCACCCTGGGCATCGCGATCGCCGGGACGATCCTGGGTGTCGCCGGCTCGGGAGGCGGGACCGCGTTCGTCGAGAGCGCGCAGGGCGTCTGGTGGATGGTGGTCGGCCTGGGGGTCGGCATCCTCGCCCTGGGGTTGCTCAGCACCGGGGCCCGGGCGCGGGACAGCGCCGCTCGCGCCGCAGCCCTCTTCGACGAGGACGAGCCGGGTCAGAAGACGTTGAACGGGCGGAACTGAACCGAGATCCGCGGGCCGGCGTTGGCGACCTTGGGTACGGCGTGCTCCCAGGTGCGCTGGCACGAGCCGCCCATCACGAGCAGGTCGCCGTGGCCCATCTCGATGGCGATCGACGCGCCACCGCCACGCGGCCGGAGCGTCAGCTTGCGCGGGTCGCCGAACGACAGGATCGCGACCATCGTGTCGTGGGTGTTGCCGCGGCCGATCCGGTCGCCGTGCCAGGCGACGCTGTCGCGGCCGTCGCGGTAGTAGCAGCAGCCGGCGGTGCGGAACGGCTCACCCAGCTCGGAGAGGTAGTGCTCGCTGAGGGCGTCGCGGGCCTCCGCCAGCACGGGATGCGGCAGGTCCTCGCCGATCATGTAGGTGTAGACGAGCCGCGGCACGTCGACCAGGCGGTCGTACATCTGCCGCCGCTCGGCGCGCCAGGGCACCTCGGCGACCATGGTGGCGAAGACGTCGTCGCTGCCGGGCACCCAGCAGCGGAGCAGGTCCACCCACGCGCCGGAGCCGAGCTCGCGCCGCTCGATCCCGTCGAAGCTGCGCACCCCCTTCTCGGGTGCCTCGAAGAGCGTGCTCTGGAAGTCCATGCTCCGAGGATACGACACAATCGAACAAATGTTCGAGAAGAATTTCTGGCTCGTCAGGGCCATCTCAGGGGAGGTCCGGGTGGCGGTGGGTTGGAGCGGGAGGGAAGGCTGGGCGCATGAGCGAGGCCGCCGCACCCGTCCGGACCCCCGCCGTGCGAGTCAGCGGCCTGACCAAGACCTACGGCACCGGCGCGGCCCTGGTGCGCGCGCTCGACGACGTCACGCTCGACCTGCACGCCGGGGAGTTCACCGCGATCATGGGCGCGAGCGGGTCGGGCAAGTCCACGCTGATGCACATCTGTGCCGCCCTGGACTCCGGTGACGCCGGGGTCGTGATGGTGGGCGAGGCCGAGCTCGGCCGGATGAGCGACCGTCAGCTCACCGCCCTGCGCCGTGACGAGATCGGCTTCGTGTTCCAGTCCTACAACCTGGTGCCGACCCTCACCGCGGCAGAGAACATCGCCCTGCCCCTGGCGATCGCGGGCCGCCGCCCCGAGCAGGAGTGGTACGACTCGGTGGTCGCGACGGTGGGTCTCGGCGACCGGCTCTCCCACAAGCCCAACGAGCTCTCCGGCGGCCAGCAGCAGCGGGTGGCCGTGGCGCGTGCACTGGTCAGCCGACCGCGCGTGGTGTTCGCCGACGAGCCCACTGGCAACCTCGACTCGCGCGCCAGCGCCGAGGTTCTGGAGCTGTTGCGGCGCAGCGTCGACGACCACGGCCAGACAGTGGTGATGGTGACGCACGACCCGGTGGCGGCGGCGTACACCGACCGGGTGATCTTCCTGGCCGACGGGCGGGCCGTCGACGAGATCCGCGACCCCGGCCAGGAGCAGGTCCTGGAGATCATGACCCGCATGACCGCCCCATGATCAAGGCGGCGATCAAGAGCCTTCTCGGCCGCAAGCTGCGGCTGCTGATGAGCACGTTCGCGATCGTCCTGGGCGTCGGCTTCGTCAGCGGCACCCTGATCTTCACCGACACCCTGGATCGCAGCTTCACCGCACTCTTCGCGTCCACGGTCGGCGACGTGGTCGTTCGCCCGGGCGACGGCGACGTGGAGGCGATCGCCGCGTCCTCGCTGACGGTGCCGGCCGACGTGGTCGACGGTCTCGCCGACGTACCCGGCGCGGCCCGGGTGGACGGCAACGTCACCGCTTTCGGCGTCTACGTCGTCACCGAGAAGGGCAAGGTGATCGGCTCCTTCGGCCCGCCCGCCCTCGGCACCAACTGGACCACCGCGCCCGCCGGGCACGGGCTCGAGGGGCTCAGCATCGTCGAGGGCACCGAGCCGCACGGCAGATCCGAGGTGGCGCTCGACGCCCGCACGGCCGAGAAGGCCGGCTACGAGGTCGGCGACCGGGTTCCGATCCTGACCGCGAGCAGCACGGCGAGGCTCGACCCGACCCTGGTCGGCATCGCCGACTTCCGGAAGGGCGGGTCGCTCAACGGCGCGACGCTCGCGATCTTCGACACCAGCACCGCACAGGAGCTCTTCCTCGACGGTGACGACGCATTCACCGACGTCTGGGTGACCGCCGAGGACGGCGTCTCGCAGGAAGACCTGCGCGACGGGGTGGCCGACGTGCTTCCCGAGGGGTACGAAGCGGTGACCGGGGACGACGCCGCGGACGAGTCCGCCTCTGAGCTGCGGCAGGCGATCGGGTTCATGCAGACGTTCCTGCTGATCTTCGCCGGCATCTCGCTCGTGGTCGGCGCGTTCCTGATCGTCAACACCTTCTCGATCCTGGTCGCCCAGCGCAGCCGCGAGCTGGCGCTGCTGCGCGCCCTGGGCGCGTCCACCCGCCAGGTGACCGGGTCGGTGCTCGTGGAGGCATCGGTGGTCGGCCTGGTCGGCTCGACCATCGGCCTGGGACTCGGGGTGCTGCTCGCCATCGGCATCAGAGCTCTGTTCGGCAGCTTCGGGCTGGACCTGTCCGGGCAGTCCCTGGTGTTCGAGCCGCGCACCGTGCTGATCGCGTACGCCGTCGGGGTGGCCGTCACGGTCGCCGCCGCGTGGCTGCCGGCTCGGCGTACCTCCCGGATCGCGCCGGTCCAGGCGATGCGCGACGACATCGCGCTCCCGGAGAGCTCCCTGCACCGACGGTTCTGGTTCGGTGTGGTGCTGGTCCTGGTCGGCATGATCTCGCTGGGCATCGGGCTGTTCTCCCCACTGCCCTACGGCCCGCAGG
>CAVZZC010000007.1:0-89413 GCA_963779635.1 uncultured Actinomycetota bacterium
TTGCGCCGGATGCGACGGTGCGGACCGTCGACGCCCAGGTGGAGCTCGCGCAGGTCGAGGCCAACCAGGACATCGACGTGCTGGCGATCATGCTGCTGCTCTTCGCCGCGATCGCGCTGTTCGTGTCGGTGCTGGTGATCGCCAACACCTTCTCGATCCTGTTCGCGCAGCGCCAGCGCGACTTCGCCCTGCTCCGATGCGTGGGCGCGACCCGACGCCAGGTGCTCCGCTCGATCCGCCTCGAGGCCCTGGGGATCGGCGTCGGCGCCTCGGTCGTGGCGCTGCTGGTCGGCACCGCGCTCGGCCACGGGGTGGTCGCGCTGGTCAACGACCTCTGGCCCGAGGCCCGGCTCGGCGACGCGACCGTCTCCCCTCTCTGGTACGCCGGCGGGCTCGCCGTCGGGGTGTCCGTCACGCTCGTCGCCGCCTGGCTGCCGACGCGACGTACGGTCCGGGTCAGCCCGCTCACCGCGCTGCGCCCCGAGGCCACGGTCGAGACCCGCACCCATGCGGGTCGCCTGCGTCTCGCCCTCGGCACTCTCGTGCTCGCCGCCGGGATCGCCCTGCTCGCGGCGGCCGTCGCGGTGGAGGAGACGCTCGTCGTGGTGGTCGGGTGCGCCACGACGTTCGCCGGCGTGCTGGTGCTCGGACCGGTCCTGGTCCCGGCCCTGATCCGGGTGGCCGGCCGGCTCCTCGGTCGCGGACCGACCCGCCGGCTGGCCACCGACAACGCGGTGCGCAACCCGCGCCGGACCGCGGCCACCACCGCGTCGCTGCTGGTGGGGGTCACCCTGACCACCGCCGTCCTGACCGGGATGGCGAGCGCCCGCACCGCCGTCGGCGCCGAGATGGACGACCAGCACCCGCTCGACCTCGCCATCACCGGCACCGCGCCACTTCCGGCAGACTTCCTCGACACGGTGCGTGCGACGCCCGGTGTCGCGGACGCCGTGGCCGTCCCCGGTGCCGAGGCACGGGTCGCCGGCGTCAGCGAGATCGCCCTCCTCGAGGGCGGCGACCCCGCCAGTATCGGTCGCGGCGACGCCGCCGACCTCACGCCCGAGTCCGGCGAGATCCTGCTGCCTGAAGACGTGAGCGGCGAAGCGAAGCTCGAGGGTGACCGGGTCGCGGTCACCGTCGGCGACCGCACCGAGCGACTGAAAGTCAGGTTCGGTGCCGGCTGGGGCTCGGGAGCCCTGGTCGCACCCGGCACCCTCCAGCGGCTCACCGACGAGCCGGCGACGATGGCGGTATGGCTGCGGGCCGCGGACGACATCGACCCCGACGACCTGGGCGGTGACATCGAGGCCCTGGCCTCCCCGCTCGACGCCGACGTGGAGAACGGCGCGGAGTCACGCGCCTGGGTCGATCTGCAGCTCGACGTCTTCACCGGGGCGGTGGTGGGCCTGCTCGGCATCGCGGTCGTGATCGCGCTGGTGGGCATCGCGAACACGCTCGGCCTCTCGGTGCTCGAACGCCGCCGGGAGCACGCGCTGCTCCGGGCCCTCGGCCTCACCCGCCGTCAGCTGCGGGCCACCCTGGCGCTCGAGGCCGTGCTGCTGTCCGCGGTCGCCGCGGTGCTCGGCACCACCCTGGGCGCGTCGTTCGCCTGGGTCGCCGTACAGGCGATGGTGCAGCCGGCCATCGACAACGCCGAACTGGTGCTGCCCCTCGGGCAGCTCGGGCTCGTGGTGGCCGTATCCGCGGTGGCCGGGCTACTTGCCGGCGTCCTTCCCGCCCGCCGAGCCGCCCGCACCGCCCCCGCCGCTGGGCTGGCCCTCGAGTGAGTCACCCTCCTGCGGGTAGTCCAGCCCGAGCCGGCTGTGCCGACGGCCGTAGGCGAAGTAGACGACGATGCCGATCGCCATCCACACCAGGAACCGGATCCAGGTGTCACCGGTGAGGTTCAGCATCAGGTAGACGCACATGACCACGGCCAGGCCCGCCACGACCGGCACGATCGGCACCCGGAAGGCCCGGGGGAGGTCGGGGCGGGTCCGGCGCAGGATCACCACGGCGATGCTGACCAGGACGAACGCGAACAGGGTCCCGATGTTGACCAGGTGCGCCAGCGTCGTCAGGTCGACCAGGCCGGCGATCGTCGCGATCGCGAGCCCCGCGATCAGGGTGATCCGGTGCGGGGTGCCGTACGTCGGATGCACCTTCGCCAGCTTGCGCGGGAGGAGTCCGTCGCGGGCCATGGCGAACCCGACCCGGGTCTGCCCGAGCATCAGGATCATCGCCACGACCACCAGCCCGATGCAGGCACCGATCGCGATCAGGTCACCCATCCATTCGACGCCGGCGGCGTTGAAGGCGGTCGCCAGCGGCGCCTGGTCCTCCGGGTCGATGTCCTGGTAGTTCTGGATCCCGGTCACCACCAGGCTGACCACGGCGTACAGCGCGGTCACGATCGCCAGGGACCCGAGGATGCCGATCGGCACGTCCTTCTGCGGGTTCTTGGCCTCCTCGGCAGTGGTGGCGACGATGTCGAACCCGATGAACGCGAAGAAGACCACCGCCGCGCCGGCGATCACCCCGCCGATCCCGAACACCGATGGCTCGTAGCCCGCCAGCGTGGTGATCAGTGGCAGGTCGCCGAACCCGCCCTCGGAGTCCGGGACCGGCTGCGAGTCGGGGATGAACGGCGTCCAGTTCTGCGTGTCGACGTAGAAGATGCCGACGACGATCACGATGGCGACCACGAACAGCTTGATCGCCACGACGACCTGGTTGAAAACGCTGGAGAACTTGGCGCCCCGGATCAGGACCCACATCACGAGCAACGAGATCACCACCGCGGGCACGTCGACCACGCCGTCGGACGCGGAGGCGATCGAGGTCGGCAGGGTGATGCCGAAGATGTCGAGCACCTCCTGCAGATAGCCGGAGAAGCCCGACGCCAGCGCCGCCGAGCCGATCGTGAACTCGAGCACCAGGTCCCAGCCGATGATCCACGCGACCAGCTCACCGAGGGTCGCGTAGCTGAACGTGTAGGCACTGCCCGCCACCGGCACGGTCGACGCGAACTCGGCGTAGCAAAGACCGGCCAGCCCGCACGCGATGGCCGCGAACAGGAAGCTGAGCGCGAGCGCAGGCCCCGAGTTGGACGCCGCCACCTGGCCGGTCAGCACGAAGATGCCCGCGCCGATGATGACCCCGACGCCGAAGACGATGAGGTCCAGAGCACCCAGGTCCTTGCGGAGCTTGTGGTCCGGTTCGTCGGTGTCGCGGATCGACTGTTCGATGGACTTGGTCCGAGACAAGTTCATGGCCATCGAACCTGGTACCCCGAAAGACTCGCCGCCAGACTCGGCCCATGGCGTACGACGAGCAGCTGGCCGAGCGGGTCCGAGAAGTGCTCGTCGAGCACGGTGCCCCGGAGGAGAAGCCGATGTTCGGCGGACTGGGCTTCCTGCTCGGCGGCAACCTGGCGGTGTGCGCCAGCCACGACGGTGGCCTGCTGGTGCGCACCGACGGCACCGATGCCGACGAGCTCCTGGCACAGGAGCACGTCGAGCCGATGGTCATGGGTGGGCGCTCCTCGCGCACCTGGCTGCGGGTGGGTCAGGAGGCGCTGCATAGCCCCGAGCAGTTGGGGTACTGGGTGGAGCGCGGCGCGATGACCGCGCGCGCACTTCCGGCGAAGGACTGATCACGTGGTGGCCGATCGGAGCGACGCGGCCGTCACCCGCCGTGACGAGCAGCGGCAGAGCTGGTTCGAGCGGTTCGTCGAGCAGGCCAACCACACCGTCAGCCGGGCGCCGTTCTTCTACATCTGCGTGGCGATCGTGCTCGCCTGGCTGGTCAGCGTGCCGCTGTGGACCGACCTCAAGGTCTGGCAGGCGGCGATCCACACGGTCAGCAGCGTGCTGTCGCTGCTGCTGCTGGTGCTGCTCGAGAACGCCGGTCGGCGCAGCGAGGAGGCGGCCCAGGAGAAGCTCAACGTGATCGCCGAGGCGCTGTCCGACCTGATGGCGGCCCGTTCCCACCAGGGCGACCCGGAGCTCGCAGACGCGGCGCAGCGGCTCCGCGACGCAGTAGGGCTCGAGGAGCGGCACTGAGCCGCTCGGTCAGACGAGCTCGGGCTCGGTCTTCTCGCGGACCTCGTCCTCGGTGACGTCGGGGGCGAGCTCGACCAGGTGCAGCCCTCCCCCAGACGACGGGGCTTCGACGTCGATGACGGCGAGGTCGGTGATGATCCGCTGCACGACGCCGCGGCCGGTGTAGGGCAGCGAGCACTCGTTGACGATCTTGTAGCTGCCGTCCTTGGCGACGTGCTCCATCAGCACGATCACCCGCTTCGCGCCGTGGACCAGGTCCATCGCCCCGCCCATCCCCTTGACCATCTTCCCGGGGATCATCCAGTTGGCGATGTCGCCGCTGGCCGAGACCTGCATCGCGCCGAGGATCGCGGCGTCGATCTTGCCGCCGCGGATCATCCCGAACGACGTCGCGGAGTCGAAGAAGCTCGCGCCCCTGCGCAGGGTGACGGTCTCCTTGCCGGCGTTGATCAGGTCGGCGTCCTCCTCGCCGTCGATCGGGTAGGCCCCGACCCCGAGGATGCCGTTCTCCGACTGCAGCACCAGCTCTACGTCGTCCGCGACGTAGTTGGGCACCAGCGTGGGCAGCCCGATGCCGAGGTTCACGTAGGAGCCGTCGGTCAGCTCCGAGGCCGCACGTGCGGCCATCTGCTCGCGGTCCCAGCTCATCTCAGGCTTCCTCCTCTTGATCGTGCCGGGGTCGCACGGTACGTCGCTCGATCCGCTTGTCCGCGGCCTGCTCCGGCGTCAGCGCGACCACGCGCTGCACGAAGACGCCCGGCGTGTGCACGTGGTTGGGGTCGATCTCGCCCGGCTCCACCAGCGCCTCGACCTCGGCGATCGTGACCCGCCCGCACATTGCGGCCAGCGGGTTGAAGTTGCGCGCGGAGTCGCGGTAGACGAGGTTGCCGTGCCGGTCGCCCACCGAGGCCCGCACCAGCCCGAAGTCGGCGACGATCGCCTCCTCCAGCACGAACTCCTTGGGCCCCTCCGCGGTCTCGAACGTGCGGGTGTCCTTCGGCGGCGAGGACACGACCACGTTGCCGGCGTCGTCGTACCGCCAGGGCAGCCCGCCCTCGGCCACCTGGGTGCCACCGCCGGTCACGGTGTAGAACGCCGGGATCCCCGAGCCGCCGGCCCGCATCCGCTCCGCCAGCGTGCCCTGCGGGGTCAGCTCCACCTCCAGCTCACCGGAGAGGTACTGCCGGGCGAACTCCTTGTTCTCCCCCACGTAGGAGGAGATCATCCGCCGGATCCGCCTCGCCTCGAGCAACCGCCCGAGACCCCAGTCGTCGACGCCGCAGTTGTTGGAGACCGCCTCGAGGTCGGTCACCCCCGACTCCATCAACGCCTCGATCAGCACCGACGGGATTCCGCACAACCCGAAACCGCCCACCGACAGCGTCGACCCCGACGCGATGTCCGCCACGGCCTCCGCGGCGGAAGAGACCACCTTGTCCATGGACCGGGACCCTACGCCCACGGCATGGTCGACATATGCACCCGCTTCGTCACGTCCTCGCCGTCACCGTCACGACCCTGCTCGCGGTGGCAGGCGTGCTGGCCCCTACACCGGCCTCCGCCGAGACGTCGACGCTCGCCCTCAACACCTACGAACGCCCGGACCGACCCCACTTCGTGCCGACCGGTGACAGCTGGGAGGGCATCAACTGGCGCCTCGAGGTGACCGAGGACGCCACCGACGTCACGATCCATGCCGAGGGCGAGGGCCTGTCGTTCGCCGACGACACCGACAGCTACGCCGAGGTGCACCCGGGCGACGGCGTCTCCGGCTACTTCGAGGTCACCGCGACCTCACCGGGCTTCCACTCGCTCACTATCACCGCGACCGCCGCCGGCGCCGAACCGGTCAGCGTCACGTTGCCGCTGCTCTGGGCGCCCGGCGGCCCACCCCTCCCCGGCGGTGGCGACCTGTCCGGCCGCGGCTACGGCTGGAGCGGGTACGTCTCCGGCGTCGTCGGCGAGAGCTCGTCTCGCGTCACCACGATGCTCACCTTCGTCGACGACACCTACGCCTTCGTCGGGAAGCCCGGTCGCGGCTTGCCCACGTGCCCCGGCCGCGGTTGCGTCCGCTACCACTACGACCCGTCGACCGGCCTGGTCCAGGTCGGCCACGACCTGATCGGGCAGGTTCTCGGCCCTCGGCTGTACGTCGAGGGCCTCACGTACGAGGACCCGGAGCTCGCCGACTTCTGGCCCGCCGCGGTCCTCTCCGACGCCGTCGGGACCCCGCGACACCAGCGCTACTCCGGGACCTGGTCGTACTCGAGCAGGTTCTACCCCGACGGCCTCGTCGAGCAGCGCCTGACCCTGAACCGCAACGGCACGTTCCGGCTCAGGTTCCGCTACGACTTCAACCCCCAGCGCAAGCTCAGCGGCACGTACCACCTCGGTCGTAGCGGTGGCATCACGTTCCGCAGCCCGCGGACGGACACGATCCTCAACGGCACGCTGCTGGTCCGCGAGGACCTGAGCGGGGTGCCGAAGCCAGGCACTCGCGGGATCTGGCTGATCCTCGCGCTGCACCGCGACGGTGACGTCGTGGTCGACGGCAACCGCATGAGACCTGCGTAGGCGGCCCGCCCCGGACCACTACGCTCAGGCGGATGAGCGACTGGCCCAAGGTGCGACTGCACGTCGTCACCGGCAAGGGTGGCACGGGCAAGTCGACGGTCGCCGCCGCGCTGGCCCTGGCGCTCGCGGGTCACGGCAAGCGGGTGCTGCTCTGCGAGGTCGAGGGTCGCCAGGGCATCGCCCGGATGTTCGACGTGGACCCGCTGCCCTACCAGGAGCGGCGGCTCACCACCGGCCTCCCGGACGACAAGGGCCGCACCGGCGTCGTACACGCGCTCCACATCGAGCCGGAGGCGGCGCTGCTGGAGTACCTCGCGATGTACTACAAGCTCGGCCGCGCCGGCCGGGCCCTGGACCGGTTCGGCGTCATCGAGTTCGCGACCACCATCGCGCCAGGCGTCCGCGACGTGCTGCTCACCGGCAAGGTCTACGAGGCGGTGCACCGCAACAAGCGCAACAAGAAGGCGATCGAGTACGACGCAGTGGTGCTCGACGCCCCGCCGACCGGGCGGATCAGCCAGTTCCTCAACGTCGGCAACGAGCTGGCCGGGCTGGCCAAGATGGGGCCGATCAAGTCGCAGTCCGACCACATGATGACGCTGTTCCGCTCCCCGCAGACGGCCGTGCACCTGGTGACCGTCCTGGAGGAGATGCCGGTGCAGGAGACGGCCGACGGCATCGCCGAACTGCGCAGGATCGGCCTCCCTGTCGGTGGCGTCGTGGTGAACCTGGTCCGCCCGCAGGACCTGTCGGCAGACGAGCTGGCCGCCGCGAGGGCGGGCACGCTCGACCGCGACACGATCGAGACCCAGCTCGAAGCGGGAGGGATCGAGGTCGACAAGGCCCTCGTCGACGGGCTACTCGACGAGGCCCACGACCACGCCGAGCGGCGGGCCCTCGAGGACTCCCAGCGGGCGCTGGTCGAGAAGCTCGAGGTCCCGACGTACGAGCTGCCGCGGCTGCCGCAGGGCATCGACCTCGGCGCGCTCTACGAGCTGGCCGGCGAGCTCCGCGACCAGGGGCTGGCATGAAGGCCCGCACCAGGGTCGGGCCGCTGAGCACCGGGCGAGCGCCCCTGCTCGACGTCGACGCGCTGCTCGACGACCCGGCCACCGGCATCATCGTCTGCTGCGGCTCTGGCGGCGTCGGCAAGACCACCACCTCCGCGGCACTCGCGCTGCGGGCCGCCGAACGCGGCCGCAAGGTCGTCGTCCTCACCATCGACCCGGCCCGCCGGCTCGCGCAGTCGATGGGCATCGAACAGCTCGACAACACCCCCCGCCCGGTGTCGAACGTCGACCCCGCCGCCGGCGGCGGGCTCGACGCGATGATGCTCGACATGAAGCGCACCTTCGACGAGGTGGTCGAGAGCCAGGCCACCCCGGAGAAGGCCAAGCAGATCCTGGA
The DNA here is from genome assembly GCA_963779635.1 of uncultured Actinomycetota bacterium. Lineage (GTDB taxonomy): Bacteria > Actinomycetota > Actinomycetes > Propionibacteriales > Nocardioidaceae > Nocardioides. Next base: position 8,046 of record CAVZZC010000007.1, read on the forward strand.
GAACCCCTTCTACATCGCGCTCTCGAGCTCGTTCGCGGGCACCCAGGAGTACATGGCGATGGAGAAGCTCGGTCAGATCCACGCCGACGCCCGCACGAACGGCGGCTACGACCTGATCGTGGTGGACACCCCGCCGTCTCGCTCGGCGCTGGACTTCCTGGACGCCCCCGAGCGACTGTCCAGCTTCCTCGACGGACGGTTCATCCGGCTGATGCTGGCGCCGGCGCGCGGACCGGCCAAGATGATGACCGCGGGCTTCGGGATGATGACCAACGCCCTCAACAAGATCCTGGGAGGCCAGGTGCTCACCGACCTGCAGACGTTCGTGTCCGCCCTGGACACCGTCTTCGGCGGCTTCCGCCAGCGGGCCCAGAAGACCTACGCGCTGCTGCAGGCGGACGGTACGGCGTTCATCGTGGTGGCGGCGCCCGAGCCGGACGCGCTGCGCGAGGCGGCGTACTTCGTCGAACGGCTGAGCGAGGACCGGATGCCGCTGGCCGGCCTGATCGTCAACCGGGCCACCCCCGCGTCGGTCGGCGAGCTCTCCGCCGACGAGGCGATCGGGGCCGCGGTACGGCTGCGCAAGCGCGAGCCAGGTTCAATCACCGCGGGACTGCTGCGGCTGCACGCCGACCGGGGCCGCCTGGTCGAACGAGAGGAACGCCTCCGCGACCGATTCGCGACGGCGCACCCTCAGGTGGCCACCGCGGTGGTGCCGGCGCTCGCCGGCGACGTCCACGATCTCGAGGGGCTACGCCGCGTGGGCGCGCTCCTCGCGGGCGAGTAGCGCCTGACTCAGGCGGTTACGGGGGCAGGGATGTTCGTCTCCCGAGCCTTCTCCAGCACCGCGCGCCAGGACGCGTTGGGGTGCCGCCGGAGCAGCGCCCGCCGCTCACGCTCGGTCATCCCGCCCCAGACCCCCCACTCGATCTGGTGGTCCAGCGCCTCGGCCAGGCACTCAGTGCGCACGGGACAACCCGAGCACAGCTGCTTCGCCTTGTTTTGCTCCGCGCCTCTAACGAAGAGCTGGTCCGGTGCCTCAGACCTACAGGCGGCTCGCGGCGCCCAATCCTCTACCCACATATGACTTGTCCCCGTCTCGAGAAATGTCCGCGCCCCACGACGCCCATTCCGGTTTCCTCAGGGTTAAAGGTAAAGAGGGGGAGACCCTCGGTAACAGGTTCATTCGACCCAACTTGTCTAGTCCGAAATGACTAGGCCACCGGTGGGCTGAGCGTGAAATGGGCTGGGCCGCCCCGCTCACGTACATTTGGCCCGTGCCCCGCCCTCCCTCCGAGCGTCTCTCGTCGCCCAAGGTGTTGTCGCACCTGGGGGTGATGCTCCTGGTGTCCGTGGTGCTCGGCGTCGTGGTCTCGGGGCTGGTGATCCCGTTCGCCGGGGTGATCGGATTCGCCACCCGGCAGGCGGCGGACACGATGGACAACCTGCCGATCGAGCTCGAGACCGAGCCGCTGGCCCAGAAGAGCGAGATCGTCGACGCCGCGGGCAACACCATCGCCACCATCTACGACGAGAACCGCGTCAACGTCTCGCTCAACCAGGTGTCCCGGACCATGGTCAAGGCGATCGTGGCGATCGAGGACTACCGCTTCTACCAGCACGGCGCTCTCGACCTGAAGGGCACGCTCCGCGCGCTGCTCACCAATCAGGCCAACTCCGGCGTGGTCCAAGGCGGCTCGTCGATCACCCAGCAGATGGTCAAGCTGACCCTGATCGATGCCGCGGACACCAAGGCGGAGCGCGAGGAGGCGATCGACGACACCTACGCGCGCAAGCTCCGCGAGCTGCGCTACGCGATCGCCATCGAGCAGAAGTACTCCAAGGACTGGATCCTCGAGCGCTACCTCAACATCGCCTACTTCGGCGATGGGGCCTACGGCGTCCAGGCCGCCGCGCAGCACTACTTCGAAGTCAACGCCAAGGACCTCAACCTCAACCAGTCCGCGATCCTCGCCGGGCTGGTGCAGAACCCCACGGCGTACGACCCGACCAACGCGCCCGACCGGGCCCGCGACCGTCGCGACATCGTGCTGGACCGGATGGCCCAGCTGAACGTGATCACCCGCGAGAAGGCCGACCTGGTCCAGGCGGAGCGCCTCAAGCTGGACCCGCAGCCGTCGGAGAACGGCTGCCTCTACTCCCGGGCGCCGTTCTTCTGCGACTACGTGCTGTCCTACCTGCGCAAGGACAAGTCGCTGGGCAAGAACCCCGAGGAGCGGATGCGGCTGCTCAAGTCCGGTGGCCTGACCATCAAGACCACCATCGACCTGCGCGAGCAGGTGGCCGCCGACAAGGCCGTCGCCAACCACGTCTACCCGGAGGAGCAGGCGATCGGCGGGCTCGCCATCGTCGAGCCGGGCACCGGCGAGGTGAAGGCGCTGGCCCAGTCGCGACCGATGGGCCGCAACCGCAACAAGGGCGAGACCTTCCTCAACTACACGGTCCCCAAGAAGTACGGCGACTCCAACGGCTTCCAGGCCGGATCGACGTTCAAGGTGTTCGTGCTGGCCACCGCCATCGAGCAGGGCATCCCGCTCGACAAGGTCATCAACGCGCCGCCGACCATCACGCTCGACGCCAGCGACTTCGACACGTGTCCCGGGGCGCCGCCGTTCGGCGGCACGTTCACCACGCCCAACTCGACCACCGGCGGCCTGGAGAACCTCTACTCGGGCACCCGGGACTCGGTGAACACCTTCTACATCCAGCTCGAGAAGGAGACCGGCGTCTGCCAGCCGTTCAACCTGGCCAGGAAGATGGGTGTCGAGCTCACCAGCCCGCAGGGCGACTCCCAGGGCAACGGCCTCGAGCTGATCCCGAACTTCACGCTCGGCGTCGCCAACGCGAGCCCGCTGGAGATGGCGGAGGCCTACGCGACGTTCGCCGCTCGGGGCATGCACTGCGACTCCCGGCCGGTCACCGAGATCCTCGACTCGGCGAAGAACCAGGTGAAGAAGTACGGCGCCACGTGCACCAGGCTGATGGAGGAGTCGACGGCCGACGCGGTCAGTGACGTCCTCCGCGGCGTGATCGAGGGCGGGTTCGCCTACGACCAGGCACTCGACCAGCCTGCTGCCGGCAAGACCGGGACCACCAACGAAGGCAAGTCGGTCTGGTTCGTCGGCTACACCCCGCAGCGAGCAGCAGCGGCGATGATCGCCGGCGCCAACGAGTACGGCTCACCCCAGTCGTTGGAGGGCCAGATCATCGGTGGGTTCGCGCGCTATGGCGCCTCCGGGTCCGCGTTCGCGGCACCGATCTGGGGTGATGCGATGAAGGCGATCGACGACCACCTCGACTACGAGGACTTCGTCTACCCCTCGACCGTGCCCGGTGCCGGCGAGGAGCTCCCGCCCGCGCCGAAGCCTCCGAAGAAGAAGCCCGGCGATGGCGACGGGCCCGGCAACGGGAACGGCAACGGGAACGGGAACGGACGCGGCCGCGACGACTAGCCCAGCTGCCGGCGTACCTCCGCGGCCACCGCGGCACCGTCGGCGCGCCCCTTGACCTGCGGCTGCACCACGCCCATCACCTGGCCCATCGCCTTCGGGCCGGCTCCTGCCACGCCGAGTTTCTCCACGGCCTCGGTGACGACCTTCGAGATCTCGTCGGGGCCGAGCTGCTCGGGCAGGTAGTCGGCGATCACCTCGGCCTCGGCGCGCTCCTTGGCCGCCATCTCGACCCGGCCGGCGTCGTCGAACGCGATCGCGGCCTCGCGGCGCTTCTTGGCCTCGGTGGAGAGCACCCCGACGATGTCCTCGTCGGACAGCACCCGCGCCTCCTTGCCGGCGACCTCGGCGTTGGTGACGGCGGTGAGGATCATCCGCAGCGTCGAGGACCGGAGCTCGTCGCGCGACTTGATCGCTGTCGTCAGGTCGGCGCGCAGGCGCTCCTTGAGGGTGGTCATGCCCGCCATTGTGGCAGCCTGTCCCGGTGCGCCTGCTGCCCCTACTACGAGCCCTGGTCGGCGCCGGAGCAGTCTCCGGCGTCGCGCTGACGGCGTACGCCGCGCACGAGACCAGGCAGTTCCGGCTGCGCCGGTTCGACGTACCGATCCTGCCGCTGGGGCAGCGACCGCTGCGGGTGCTGCACCTCAGCGACATCCACATGACGCCCGGCCAGCGGGCCAAGCAGGAGTGGCTGGCCTCGTTGAGCCTGCTCGCACCCGACCTGGTCATCGACACCGGCGACAACCTCGCCCATCGCGACGCCGTCCCGGTGGTCCGCGACAGCCTGGGGTCGCTGCTCGAGCGCCCGGGAGTGTTCGTGCACGGGTCCAACGACTACTTCGAGCCGACCGTGCGCAACCCGCTGCGCTACCTGATGCCCGACGACGGCCGTCGCCACGTGGGCACGCCGCAGCTGCCCTGGGCCGGCCTGACCCGGGCGCTCACCGGATCCGGCTGGCTGGACCTCACCAACCGGCGCGCGTCGCTGGTGGTCGGGGAGACGACGTTCGCGTTCGCCGGGGTCGACGACCCCCACCTCGGCTACGACCGGCTGGAGGCAGTGCGCGGCCAGGCCGACCCCGAGGCCGACGTCCGGCTCGGGATCGCGCACGCGCCGTACCTCCGGGTCCTGGACCAGTACGCCGCCGACGGGTACGACGCGGTGCTCGCCGGCCACACCCACGGCGGCCAGGTGTGCCTGCCCGGGGGCCGGGCGCTCACCACCAACTGCGACCTCGAGCCGGAGCGGGCCAAGGGCCTGCACCGCCACCCCGCCGACTCCCGGCCCGACGATCCGGGCTCGGCGTGGCTGCACGTCTCGGCCGGGATCGGCACCAGCCCCTACGCCCGGATCCGGCTCAACTGCCGCCCCGAGGCCACCCTGCTGACCCTGGTCCAGCGAGACGCCCGGCGGCCCTGAATACCGATTGGGGCGGGCGCCTGGGGCTGGGGTAATGTTCCACCCCGCTGGCCGTGCATCGGCCATCGGGCTGTGGCGCAGCTTGGTAGCGCGCCTCGTTCGGGACGAGGAGGCCGCAGGTTCAAATCCTGTCAGCCCGACAAGTGTTTTGCAGGTCAACGCCGATTTCCCGATCGGCGAGACCTGGTCCGTGCCACGAACGTGCCATGGGCCATATTGAGATCCGTCAGCAGATCTCTACGCGGAAGGGAGCCGCCGCAGCGCGGCTTCGAGTTCGTCGAGGCGGATTCGGATGGGGCGTCGGCCGCATTGGTAGGCGGGGATGGTGCCGTCGGCGATGCGGCGTCGGATGGTCTTGACGGAGAGGACATCACGGCGGCCGCTTCTTCGAGGCTGAGGTAGGTCGGCAGGGCCTTCTCAGCCATGGTGGCGCTCCCGGTGGTCGGTGGGGGTGGCGGAGGTGAGGAAGCGGCGCAGTTCGGCGACGGTGATGTAGAGGCGTCCGCAGCCGTTGAAGCGTGCCCAGCGGGGTCCGATGCCGCGGCGGCGCCAGTCCCGGACGGTGCGTTGTGGGGTGCGGATCAGGTCACAGAACTCCTCGAAGGTGATCAGGCCGTTGTCGTGCCATTCGGGTGGGATCTGGTCACGACTTGCGAGCAAGCGGGACGACGATGGTGATTGGTGGGCGTCCCTGTCGCGGCGACCTGCGGTTCAGCCTCGCGCAAGCTCAACCACTCTCCCTCCGATCGTGTGAGGCTGGCGGCGTGAGCTACGACCAGGAGACGATCCGCGAGCTGATTGCTCTGGCCAAGCAGCAGGCCGTCAGCGGCGAGCGACAGTCCGACTTGCTTGAACGCCTGGTCGAGACCGCCAAGATCCTCGTGGAGCGTGTAGATGAGTTGGAGGACCGGGTCGCGGCGTTGGAAACACAACAGGAACCTGGACCTCGCAATCACCCCTGGGACCGAGTCCACGCTGTCGCCGCCAGCGCCGATGATGAGTCGGACCACTTTCGACGGATGCGAGGGTTCGTGAAGCCGGTGCAGCGGCGTACCAGGCCAGCCGCAAACCACGAAGGGGGATCTTCCACACACCGGGACGGCTATCCGACCTCCGGCTCGTCCGCCTCCTCCGCTCCGCGGCGACGGCTCGCGACAATCAGCCCGGCGCCCAGCAGCAGGCAGAGAAGCGCCGCGATGATCAGCCCGGGGCCGAACCGGCTGCCCGTGTCGGGCAGGCCGTCCGGGCTGATGCCCGGCGGCACCTGCGGCGTCGGGCCGCTGTTGTTCGGCGACACTGCGTTTGTCGTGCAGTGGTCCGTGTCCTCTTGGCAGGCGGTCGGCGACACGTCGCCCTGTGGGAACAGGTAGTTGTTGAGCAGGCTGTTGCCGCGCTGTCCGTCGGCCTTGACCCGGACCGAGTACGTAATCCTGACGACCTGCCCCGCCTTCAAGGTGCCGGTGATCCGCAGCTTCGTCCCGTTCCGCTCCGCCGTGAGCGCCGGGTCGGAGCTGTTCGGCCCGCTCACCCAGGTCGCGTCGTCGAGCACGTCAGCGACATCGTCGATGTAGTCGACCCGGTCGGCCCGGTCGCCGCGGTTGACGAACTTGAGCGTGTACGTCAGCAGGTCGCCCGGGTTGACCTGCGAGCCGTGCGGCAGGTCCACGTCCTTGGTGGCGTCGATGTCGCTGGCGGGGTTCTCAGTGCAGTCCGACGACCCGATGGCCCGGCTGCCGGCCGGCACGTTGCAGTGCGGCGGCGGGTCCTCGCCCGGGTCGACCAGGAAGTTCGCCAGCGAATCATCCCCTCCGTTGCCCTTCTTGACCCGGACCGTGTAAGTGACCGTCACCGTCTGACCCGGCTCGAGCGTCCCTCTGATCCGGATCCGACCGTCGCCGTCCGGTCCGGACACGCTCAGCGCGGGATCGGAAGACGTCGGTCCGGCAATCAGCGTCGCGTCGTCGAGTACGCCACTAAGGTCGTCCTCGCGGTCGACATCGACCGGGCCCTCTCCGGGGTTGGCGAAGGTGAGCGTGTACGTCAGCTCGTCACCGGGCGACACCGGGCTCCCGCTCGCCGGGTCGACGCTCTTGGTGTCGTCGAGCACACCGATCGGGTTCTCGGTGACCGGTGGTTCGACCGGCTCACACCCGTCCTCCTCGTCGCACTCGACCTGCGGGGTGTCAGGGGTGAGCACGTTGCCTGCGACGTTGTTGCCGCGCTGGCCGTCGGGCTTGATCCTCACCTTGTAGGTCACCGTCACGGTCTCGCCCGGGTCGATCGGCCCGATGATGCGCAACGCGTTGCCGTCGCGGGTGACCGTAACGCGCGCCGAGGAGCTCGTCGGACCCTCGATCAGCTCGGCGTCATCGAGTACTTCGGACAAGTCGTCGGTCGCGTCGACCACGCCGGGCGCCTTGCCCTCGTTGGTCCAGGTCAGTGTGTAGGTGACCTCGTCGCCGGCCTGGACACTGTCGCCGTCCGGCACGTCGGTGCTCTTGTCCGGCACGACGTAGGGCAGCTCGGTGATCACCGGCGGCGGGTTGCACCCGGGGTCGTCGCAGCCGGGCACGGTGGCGACGTTGCCGAGGTCGTGGTCGCCCTGGTTGGTGACGGTCACCGTGTAGGTGATGGTCGCGGTCTCGCCCGGCAGGAGGCGGCCCTCCCAGACCAGGTTCGGTTCGTCGAACGTCACGGTTCCCTTGTCGGCATTCACTCCGTCGGCTGTCGCGTCGTCGAGTACGTCGCTGAGGTCGTCGTGCACCACGGCAGGGTCGAGCACGGTGGCGCCGTCGTTGCGGACGGTGATCGTGTACTTCACCTTGTCCCCGGTGTCGACGTCGGCCGTCGCGTCCGAGGTCTTGGTCACCGTGAGATGCCCGATCGGGTGCTCGGTCGTCTCCGGCTCGCAGGTCACGGGCTCGCCGGGCTGGCAGGCCAGCGCGTTGCGCAGCACGTGGTCGCCCTGGTCGGCGAACGGCTCGACCTCGACGGTGTAGCTCACCGTGCGGGTCAGGCCCGCCGGCACGCTGCCGGAAACCTGGATCCGGTCGCCGTTTCGGACGGCGGTCAGCCCGCTCTCGGCGGTCGGCCCGGCGACCAGCGTGGCGTCGTCGAGGACGCCGGTTAGGTCGTCGGTGGTGTCGATCTTCGCCGGGGCGGAACCAGTGTTGGTGAACGTCAGCGTGTACGTGACCCGGTCCCCGGCGCTGACGGCGGCCCCGGAGGCGGGGTTCGCGGTCTTGGTCTGCGACAGCCCGGCACCCGGCACTGTCACGGTCGCGCAGTCTTCGGCCGGGTCGGTGGCCTCGGCCTCGGGGACGCAGGCGGCGTTGACCAGCGACTTGTTGCCGGCGCCGGTGTAGCGGACCTGGTAGGTGATCGTCGCGTCGTCACCGGCGGCCAGCACGCCGCTCCAGCTCAGGGTCGGCGAGGCGAACGAGGCGGTGCCCACGTCGGCTGTCTCGGAGCCGGCGACGTACGTCGCGTCGTCCAGCACGCCGGACAGGTCGTCACTGAAGGAGGCGGGGTCGGCCGCGGTGTAGATGCCGGGGCCGTCGTTGGTGACCGTCACGGTGAACGTGACGACCTCACCAAGGGCGGTGACCTGGTCGGGGTCGGCGTCCTTGGCGATGCTCAGCTTCGGGAGCTCGAGGTGCTCCTCGTCGCACGGCACCGTGGTCGCCGGGTCGTCGCAGTCAGGGGTGGGGCCGGGCGGGTCCCCGGGGTCGGTGCCCCAGGCCACGTTGTCCACCGCGCCGTCGCCGCCACCGGTGAGGGTGACGGAGTACGTGACGGTCACGGCGTCGCCCGCGAGGAGCGCGCCGGTCCAGGTCACCCGGGGCTCGGCGTACGTCGGGTCGTCGCCCAGGTCGGCCGCCGCGTCGCCGTTGTAGTCAGCGTCGTCGAGCACACCGGTGAGGTCGTCGGTCACCGTCGCCGGGTCGGCGTCCGTGTAGTCACCGACGCCGACGTTCTCGGCGACCACGGTGTAGGTGACCGTGTCTCCGGGTCGCGAGTCCGCGGTGGCGTCGGAGGTCTTGGTGATCTCCAGCCCGCGCACGGCATGCTCGGTCGTCTCGGGCTCGCACGTGGGCGGGTCGCCCGGCTGGCAGGCCAGAGCGTTCGCCAGCACGTGGTCGCCCTGTTCCGCCAGGGCCTTCACGCGCACCGTGTAGGTCACCGTTCGCGACTCGTTGGTGGGCACGGTGCCGGTGATCTCGAGATCATCGCCGTTCCGGACCACGTCCAGACCGGCATCGGCGGTCGGGCCCGAGACCAGCTCGGCGTCGTCGAGCACGTCGGCCAGGTCGTCGGAGGTGTCAACAGTGGCGGCAGCCGGCCCGGTGTTGGTGAACGTCAGCGTGTAGGTGATCTCGTCACCCACGCCGACCGTCGATCCGTCGGCCGGGTCGGACGACTTGGTCTGCTCCAGGCCGGACCCGGGCACCCGGACGGTGATGCACGCGGTCGTGATGTCGACGGCCTGCTCCTCGGCGACGCACGCGGCGTTGTCGAGCTGGTGGTCGCCGGCTCCGGTGTAGCGCACCTGGTAGGTGACGGTCGCCGCTTCGCCCGAGGGGAGGACGCCCGACCAGGACAGGGTCGGGTCGGCGAACGACGCGGCGCCCGCAGTGGTAGTGATGGAGCCGGCGACGAACGACGCGTCGTCGAGCACCTCGGTCAGGTCGTCGCTGAACTCCGCCGGATCGGCTGCCGTGTAGTCGCCAGGTCCCTCGTTGGTGACCTTGACGGTGTACGTCATCGTCTCGCCCACCGCCGGCAGCTCGGTGCGGTCAGCGGACTTCACGATCGACAGCCGCGGGAGCTCGTGGTCCGACTCGTCGCACGGCACCCTCGTCGCCGGGTCGTCGCAGTCCGGGGTCGGGCCCGGCGGGTCGCCGGGGTCGGGAGCCCAGGCCACGTTGCGGACCACCCCGTCCCCGCCGCCCTTCAGGGTCACGGTGTAGGTGATCATCACGGTGGCGCCGGAGGTCAGCGGTCCTTCCCAGCGCACCCGCGGGTCGGCGTACGTCGGGTCGTCACCGACATCGGCCGTCGCGTCGTCGTTGTAGTCCGCGTCGTCCAAGAGACCGGTCAGGTCGTCGACCACCACGGCCGGCTCGCCGCCGCCGTAGTCGCCGGTGCCGATGTTCTGGGCGGTGACCGTGTAGGTGACGGTGTCGCCCTGCCGGGTGTCCGCCGTCGCGTCCGAGATCTTGGTGACCTGAAGACGGCGAACGGGATGGCTGGTCGTCTCCGGTGCGCACGGCAGGGGCTCACCCGGCTGGCACGCCAGCGCGTTGCGCAGCACGTGGTCGCCCTGCTCGTCGAACGGCAGGACGCGGACCGTGTAGGTCACCGTCCGGGTCTCGCCTGCCGGGACCGCGCCCGTGACGGTGATCTGCTCGCCGGCCAGGGTCGCGGTCAGGCCGCCGGCGGCTGTGGGGCCGTCGACCAGCTCGGCGTCGTCGAGCACGCCGCTCAGATCGTCCGCGGTGTCGACGGTCCCTGCGGACTCGCCGTCGTTGGTGAACGTCAGCGTGTAGGTGATCTCGTCGCCCGCGTCGACCGACGTCCCGTCGGCTGGGTTCGAGGTCTTCGTCTGGAGCAGGTCCGCTCCGGGCACCCGCGTCACGTCGCAGGCCAGGGCCGACTCGAAGGCCTGCTCCTCGGGCACGCAGGCGGAGTTGTCGAGTTGCTGGTCCCCCGCCCCCGTGTACTTCACCCGGTAGGTGATCGTTGCGTCGTCGCCGGAGGCCAGCACCCCGTTCCAGGCCAGCTCCGGATCGGTGAAGCTGGCGCCGCCGACGTCGGCGGTGATCGAGCCGTCGACGAACGTCGCGTCGTCGAGCACGGCGGACAGGTCGTCGGTGAACGTCGCAGGTTCGCCCGCCGTGTAGTCGCCGGGGCCGTCGTTGCGGACGACCACGGTGTAGGTCATCTCGCCGCCGACGGCTGGCAGGTCGGTGCGGTCGGCGGTCTTGTTGATCGAGAGCCGCGGCAGGTCGTGGTTCTCCTCCGCGCAGGGCACGGTGGTGCCCGGGTCGTCGCAGTCCGGCGTCGGTCCCGGCGGGTCACCGGGTTCGGGACTCCAGGCAACGTTGGTGACGACGCCGTCACCGCCGCCCTTCAACGTGACGGTGTAGGTGATCGTCACGGTGTCGCCGCCGGCCAGCGGGCCTTCCCACTGGAGCCGCGGATCGGCGTACGTCGGCTCGTCGCCGAGGTCGGCCGCCGCGTCGCCGTTGTAGTCGCCGTCGTCGAGGACGCCGGTCAGGTCGTCGACCACCCTGGCCGGCTCGGCGCCGGTGTAGTCGCCGGTGCCGACGTTCTTCGCGATGACCGTGTAGGTGACCGTGTCGCCCTGCCGGGTGTCTTCGGTCGCGTCGGAGCTCTTGGTGATATCCAGGCGCCGGACCGGGTGCTCGGTGGTCTCGGGGTCGCAGGGCAGCGGTGCTCCCGCGTTGCAGGCGAGCGCGTTGCGGAGCACACCGTCGCCGCCGGCGGGGAGCGTCACCCGGACGGTGTAGGTAACGGTCAGCGTCGCCCCGGGCGGCACCAGACCGGTGACGACGATGCCGGTGCTCGTGGGGGTGGCGGTCAGCCCGGGCTCGGCGTTCGGGGCACCCACCAGCTCACCGTCGTCGATCACGTCGGACAGGTCGTCGCTGGTGTCCACGCTCGCCGGCGCCAGTCCGTCGTTGGTGAAGGTCAGCGTGTAGGTGATCTCGTCGCCCACGTCGACCGGTGCACCGTCGGCCGGGGTGGACGTCTTCGTCTGGACCAGGTCGGAGCCCGGCACCCGGACGACCTCGCACGCTTCGTCCGGATCTGCGGCCTCGTCGGCCGGCACGCAGGCGGAGTTGTCGAGCTGCTGGTCGCCGTTGCCGTGGTAGCGGACCTGGTAGGTGATGGTCGCGTCGTCACCAGCCGCAAGCACGCCGGTCCACGAGAGCATGGGCGTGGAGAACGAGACGGTGCCCACGTCGGCGGTGGCGGAGCCGGCGACGTACGCCGCGTCGTCGAGCACCGCGGACAGGTCGTCCGCGAAGCTCGCGGGGGCTCCGGCCGTGTAGTCGCCCGGGCCCTCGTTCGTGACGACGACCGTGTAGGTCATGTCCTGTCCGACCGCGGGCAGCTCGGTGCGGTCCGCGGTCTTGGTGATCGACAGCCGCGGGAGCTCGAACTCCTCCTCCGCACACGGCACCTTGGTGGCCGGGTCTGCGCAGTCGGGCGTGGGACCGTCCGGATCACCCGGGTCGGGCCCCCATGCAACATTCCGCGCGACACCGTCGCCGCCGGCCTTCAGCGTGACCGTGTAGGTGATCGTCACGGTGTCCCCTGCGTCAAGGGCACCTGCCCAGCGCACCCGCGGGGCTGTGTACGTCGGGTCGTCGCCGAGGTCGGCGCCCGCGTCATCGTTGTAGTCGGCGTCGTCCAGCACCCCGGTCAGGTCGTCGACCACGACGGCGGGCTCGGCGGCCGTGTAGTCGCCGGCTCCGGTGTTCTTCGCGGTGATCGTGTAGGTGACCGAGTCACCCTGGCGGGTCTCCGCGGTGGCGTCGGAGGTTTTGGTGACCTCGAGCGCGCGTACCTCGTGCTCAGTGATCTCCGGCTCGCACGACGGTGGGTCGCCCGGCTGACAGGCCAGGGCGTTGCGCAGGACGTGGTCGTCCTGGTCGGCGATCGCCCGCACCCGCACCGTGTAGGTCACCGTTCGGGACTCACCCGTCGGCACCGATCCGGTGATCTCGATCGCCTCGCCGTTCAGGTTCGTCGTCAGCCCGGCCTGGGCCGTCGGCCCGGCGATGAGCTCGGCGTCGTCGAGCACCCCGGAGAGGTCGTCGACGGTGTCGACGGTGGCAGGGGCGGGCCCGGTGTTGGAGAAGCGCAGCGTGTAGGTGATCTCGTCGCCCACCATCACGGCGGTGCCGTTCGGGGGGTCGGACACCTTCGACTGCTCGAGCCCGGATCCGGGCACCCGGACGGTGGTACAGGCCTGGTTGGGGTCGACGGCCTCGTCCTCGGGGATGCACGCGGCGTTGTCGATCTGCTGGTCACCGCCGGCCTTGGCGGCATAGGTCACCGAGTAGGTGATCGTCGCCGACTCACCCGCGGCCAACACCCCGGACCACGAGAGGTCAGGGTCGGTGAACGTAGCCGTTCCGGTGCTGCTCGTGATCGAGCCGACGTCGAAGCTGGCGTCGTCGAGCACCTCGGTCAGGTCGTCGACGAACGTCGCTGGCGCGGCGGCCGTGTAGTCGCCGGGACCCTCGTTCTTCACCACCACCGTGTAGGTGAGGTGCTCTCCCAGGGCGGGCAGGTCGGTCCGGTCGGACGCCTTGCGAAGAGTCAGCCGCGGGAGCTCGAACTCCTCCTCCGCGCACGGCACGTCCGTGCTTGGGTCATCGCAGTCGGGCGTCGGAGGACTCGGGTCGGCCGGGTCGGGAGCCCAGGTCACGTTCCGCACCACACCATCGCCGCCACCGGTGAGCGTGACGGAGTACGTGACCGTGACCGTGGCACCCGGAGGCAGCGGGCCCGCCCAGCGCAGCCGGGGCTCGGCGTACGTCGGGTCGGGAATGCCGCCGAGCACCCCGATCCGGGCCGTGGCGTCGCCGTTGTAGGCACCGTCGTCCAGCACGTCGGTGAGGTCGTCGACGAGCACAGCCGGGTCGAGGGCGGTGAAGGGGTCGTCACCGGTGTTGGTCATCGTGACCGTGTAATTCACGATGTCGCCGGGCCGGGTGTCAGTAGTGGCGTCGGAGGTCTTGGTGATCTCCAGCTCACGGTTCTGCACGTTGACCGGGTAGTCCTCGATCTCGCCGCCGGTGCCTAGGGTGCCGCCGCTGCCGGTGGGCATGGGGCTGAAGGGGTTTGATGCCATGACCCGGAACCGGGCGTAGGTGTCTCCCAGGGTGGTCACCGGTGGGAAGGTGAAGGTCTGAACGGCAACGCCGGAGTTGACCGGAAGCCTGACGAACTGCCGCTCGGCGGTCTCAAACGTGCCGTCTCCGTCCAGGTCGATCCACCCGGCCAGGACCGCGGCCCCCGCTCGACTGTTCGTCACCTCGACCTGCACCACTGTCGGCTCCCCGGGCACAGCGACGATCGGCGCGTCGACGCCGTCCTCGTCGTCAGTGCCTGAGATGTCGTCAGCGTCCGCGCCGGCGCTGGGCTGACCATCACCCTCGGGGTCTGGGGTCGTGCCCAGGAACAGCCCGGCGAGCAGACGGGCGTTCGCGCCATTGCTGGCCTTGGTGGTGCCATAGCTGTCCGGCGCGTCCCCGAAGTCGAACGGCAGCTGGACCCGGTGGTCCTCCACCTCGCCACCCGACGCGGCACCGACCGGTGACGGGTCAGCCACGATCCCGGGGAACAACCGGAACCGCGCGAACGTGTCGGCGGTGAAGGAGGCGGCCGGGAAGTCCAGGTCGTAGGAGCCGTCGCCCGAGCCCGCCGGTACAGTCGCGGTCACCAGTTCGCCGGCCTCGAAGGCTCCGTCAGCATCCAGGTCCAGCCAGCCCGCCAGGGTGGCGTCCTGGGCGGTGTTGTTGATCGCGCTCACCGTCACCGTGGCCGCAGCGCCGGGGCCGATCTCGATCGGCTCGACGGCATCCTCGTCGTCGAGCAACTCGTTGTCGTCGATAGAGGCGCTTGGAGACGGCCGGCCGTTGCCGTCGATGTCGACCAGCTCGCCCAGCGTCAGGTCCTCGGTGACCCGGTGCCGCGGACCGTCGGCAAGCAAGGTGGTGCCGTAGCTATCGGGCGCGTCGCCGTAGTCGTCACACGACGGAGGCACGGGGGTGTCACCGTCTCCGTCAAGGCCGAACCCGGAGTTCTGGAATCCGGTCCACCTCGCCTGCAACGTGGTCCGCCCCGTGAACCACACCCGCCAGCGGGTCCACTCGTCGCCGCTGCCACTCCGGGTCCCGGTGAACATCAGGGACGTATCCAGAGTGTCCACCGCCACCTCGCTGCCCGGCGTGATCGCGTACCCGGCCAGCTGGCTGGCGGGGTCCCACACCGCCCGCTCGGTGTTGTCCATGTCGTTGATGGTCCACATCCCGTTCACCGCGACCGGGGTGTCTGTCCCGGCCACGAAGAAGCTGTAGGACAGCGTCGCCCCCACCGTGACACCAGGGATGTTCCAGGAGGCGTCGTCACCAGCGCGTCCCATGCCGTTGACCGGGTGGAGGATCGTCCGGCCCTCGACCACCCGCATCATCATGTCGACAGGCACGCCGTGGGCCACGGTGACGTCCGGGTAGCGGGTCGTCGAACCGGCCGTCCCGGTACCGGTCTGCGCGCCCACGCGGTTGAACGTCATCGCGTAGAAGGCATCACCCACCGGCGTGCAGGCATCCGGCACCACCAGCCGCTCCACCAGCACCCGGTAGTCCTCGACCTCGCCGTCCGGCGCAGAGCCGGTCGGCTGAGCGAGGCTGGCGGCATCAGTGCTGTAGCGCACCCGTACGTACGTACGGATGTCGTCCGGGTTGCCTCCCCGGCTGAACGTGACGTCGTTCGACCCGGACGTCACGGGCACTGCGTTCACCACTCGCTCGCCGTCGTCGGCGAAGTCCCCGTCGATGTTCCAGTCGACCCACACGCTGGCGAAGCCGTCAGCGGACGCATCCACGTCGAGGTGGTTCAGCACGGGGTTCCCCGTGGCCGCATCCATGCCTGTCCGGATCACCGCGTCCGGATAGCCGAGGCTCGGGTTGAAGTCCACGCCGTCCTCGTCGTCGGAGTCGGCGGTGTCGTCACCGGTGGCGGCGAGGTTCGGCTGTCCGTCCGCCTCGCGGTCGACGGATGCGCCGAGCATGACATCCGCGGTGTCCGCGACCGGGTTGTAGCCGGTCAGCTGGTGGCTCGGGCCGTTGTCCGCCTGCGTGGTGCTGTACGTCGCCGGCGCGTCGCCGAAGTCGACACCGGGGACGTCGACACTGACCCTGTGGTCCTCGACCTCACCGGCCGTCGCCGAGCCCGTGGGCGACGGATCTGCCACGTTGCCGGGGAACAGCCGGAACCTGGCGTAGGTGTCATCCGTGGTCGTGCCGGCGGCGAACACCAGGTCGTAGTCGGCCGTTCCGGAATTCGCCGGCACGTTGGCGATCACTCGCTCACCGGCGCTGAACAAGCCATTGCCGTTCAGGTCGATCCAGCCCGCCAGCGTCGCGACCTGGTTGGTGTCGTTCGTCGCGGAGACACTCACCGTGCCGCCTGAACCCTCAGTGATCGAGACCGGTTCGTCGACAGCCTCCTCGTCGTCCACGTCCTCGGCGTCGTCGCCGTCGGCACCGGTGCCAGGAAGCCCCTCGGGCTCCACGTCCACGGCGTCGCCCAGCAGCAGCTGAGCGGCTGC
The DNA here is from genome assembly GCA_963779635.1 of uncultured Actinomycetota bacterium. Lineage (GTDB taxonomy): Bacteria > Actinomycetota > Actinomycetes > Propionibacteriales > Nocardioidaceae > Nocardioides. The sequence goes on from CAVZZC010000007.1 coordinate 24,307, forward strand.
GGCGTCGCGCACGCCGTGGCTGGCCCCGCCGGCGGCGGCGTCGGTGCCATAGCTGTTCGGCGCGTCACCCCAGTCGTTGCACAGCGGGCTCTGCTGCATCTGGGCCATGAACCCGACGGCCCCTGGATCGCTCGACACACGCACCACGATGTCGTTGGCACCGTTCTGGAACCCGTCGCTGAGCACCGTCGAGGCCCGGTTGGCCAGCTTGAAGCCGGTGTAGACGTACGCCGTGGCCGGTGGGGTCTGGGGCAGCCCTTCCTGCGTGGGGCTTTGGGCGGTGCCGTTGATCCAGACCTCGGGGACAGAGTTGTCCGCCATGAAGTCCATCTGCATCGCGAATCCGCCGAGCGGGACGTCCGCGTCGATCCGGAAGCGATAGCGGAAGTACAGGTCGATCCTGGCGGCGTGTCCGCCGTTCGCGTTGTACGAGATCCAGTCGGCGTTGCCGAACGGGCTCGCGTCCCAGGCGCCAGCCACCGGCGGGATGACGAATGCCGGTATGTAGCTGGACACACTCGCCGGGCCGGTGGCGTTGCCGATCCCGACCTCCCAGTTGCGGTCGCGGCTGCCGACCGGGAGCTTGCCCCCGGTTCCGTTGTAGGCGGTGTTGAACAAAGCGGCATCGGTCGCACAGGTGACGGTCGGTGGCTCGACGGTGACCGGGTAGTCCTCGACCTCGCCAGCCTCGGCGAGCCCCGTCGGTGACGGGTTCGCCATGGTTTCCGGGAACAGCCGGAAGCGCGCGTAGGTCTCGGCGATGGTGGAGGCGGTCGGGAACGTCACGTCGTAGTCCGCTGTCCCGGAGCCTGCGGGAATGTCGCGAGTGACGCGTTCGGTCTGCTCGAACGTCCCGCTCTTGTTCAGGTCGACCCAGCCGGCCAGCGTCGCGGGTTGAGCGGTGTCGTTGGTGACCGACACCGAGACCATTGGCGCCTCTCCGACCGTCACGGAGATCGGCTCGGCGACCCCGTCCTCGTCGTCGCTCGCATCCGTGTCGTCACCGTCAGAGCCGGTGCCGGGCATCCCGTCGTCCTCGACGTCGAGCGAGTCGCCCAACGTGAGCGGCGCGTCGTTGTTGCCGTCATCGAAGTCCGGGACCTCGTGGAAGGCCGGGTCGTCGCCGAGCATGGTGCCGTACGACGCGGGCGCGTCGCCGAAGTCGCGGATCGGGTCGCACAGGTAGAGGTGGAAGTCGTCGAAGGACATCCAGGTCTGTCCGGGCGTGGAGCCGTTGTTGGCCGGCGTCTGGTTGCGCGACTCGACGCGGAAGTACTGCCATGCCTCGGTCGGCCGCAGCCGGAACGTGGAGAGACGCCACTGTGGACGGGCTCCGCCCGCGGCGGGTGACACGTCCGGGGTGTCGAACAGCGCCTCGGAGTTGGCGGCGGTCAGCTTGGTGGTGTTGATCGACCCGGCGTTGACGTCGCTCGTTCCGAACATCCGCATGTGGCCGCTGCCGTTGCGGCTGTGCCCGCCCGCGCCGGTCGAGAAGAAGCCGACATACGCGGCGCCTGGCACCATGGGCTCGGCCAGGGTGTTGCTCGCACCTTCGCCGCTGTCACCGGGGCCGCTGCTGTGACCGCCTAGGAAGCCGTACCCGTCCGCGCCGGCACGGAAGGGCATCACGCTCTCCGCCGGGCCGGAGTCGAAGGCCGGGGAGAACACGTAGTACTGACCACCGGTCGGATGCGCGTCGAACCAATGTTCCGCGTTGTTGATCGTGTTCGCCGAACCGTTGCTGAACTCTTGCTCGTAGTCCTCGAACGACGGGTTCTGGATGATGCCGACCGGTCGCGGGAACGAGCCGCGCGGACACTGCTCCAGCGCCTCACCCTCGGCGTCGAAGAGGGTGCGGGCGTAGTCTTCGACCTCGCCGTTCGGCGCAGCACCGGTCGGCGTGGTCACCTGGCTCGCGGACCCCGACAGTCGGAACCGTGCGAAGGTCTGCCCGCCGACGAAGTCGGGCTCGTCGGGAACCGTGTAGGTCAGCCTGTTGACACCGGTGGTGACCGCGCGGTCGCTGAAGATCCTCTCGACGCCACCGTCAAAGTCACCGTCGCGGTCGAAGTCGATCCAGCCGTTGAGGAAGCCGGCTGCGGAGGCCGTGACGAACACCGTCTCGAGCCGACCCGGCACCGAGACGTCGGTGTTGAAGACGACGCCGTCCTCGTCGTCGACGCCGGCCGAGTCGTCGCCGTTCGCGCCGGCGCCTGGCGCACCGTCGTCCTCCACGTCGATCTTGGCGCCCAGCATCAACGGGGCGGTGTTGTTTACCGTGTTGTAGTTCGGAACGCCGTGCCGCGCGCCGGTGCTGGCGTTCAGCGTGCCGTAGGAGTCCGGCGCGTCGCCGGAATCGCCCGGCGGCGGGATCGGGGTGTTCGTGAACGTGCACACGACGCCGGCGCCGATGCCCCCAGCAGATGCGGGCATGGTGAAGGACCCGCTCGCACCCGTGCCCTGGGCGACGACCGCGCCGCCCGCCGAGGCGTTCCGGCACTCCCAGGTGGTCGTGTAGTTCGCGAGATTCGTGCCGCCGGAGCCGGTCTCGGTCACGGTGTACGCCGTGCCGGGAAGTCCGAGGAGCGGACCGGCGCTCTCGGCCGCGCCATCCTGGATGCCGGTGTCGGTGCCGGTCGTCGTGCCGGTGTTGTTGGCGGTGATCCCACCGCCGGTCACCGCCAGCTCGAACTGGTCGCCGGGGTTGCTCCTTCCGACGATGTCCTTGAGCGCCGTGATCGTGCTGGGTGAGGCGCACGAGGCCAGGTCGACGCTCTGGCCGCTGGGCGAGAGATCCTTGAAGCTGGCCACCGTGCCCGTGCTCGGGTTCACCCGGAAGATGCGGGTTCCGCTGGCGGGGTAGAGGAAGCCGTCAGGCCCGAACGCAACGCCGTTGATCGCCGCCGTCGTAGTGATGGTCGTGAGGCGCGAGGCGGTGAGGCTCGGGGACGTTCCGGTGGTCGTGGGCAGCGCGTCGCTGACGACGTACAGGGCATTGCTCGTCGCCGAACCGGCGGTGAGGTAGAGGTTGCCCTGCCGGTCGAACGCCCAGTCGCCGTTGCCGCCGGGCGCGGCGGTGCCGAACGAGATCGTCGCCACCTGACCCAGCAAGGTCTCGGTGACGGTGTTGAACGCGTAGACGGTGGCTCCGTTGTTCGCCCCGTTGATGTTGCCGTAGTAGTAGATGCCCGTGGCCGGGTTGACGGCCCCGTGCGTGGCCGTCAGTGCGGGGGTCCCGGTGAACGAGTCCGTGGCACCGGTCTGTGTGTCGAAGCGGTTGACGTTGCCGGTCCGATGCGTGAAGACGTAGCGGGCGTCCGCGCTGACGCCCATCCCGTTGTTGCTTCCGGTTCCGTCCGGGTCCATCTGGCCCACCGAAACCATTGCGCCCGAAACGGTGTCGACCTGGTAGACGTTGAACGGGTCTGCACCCTGGAGCGCGAGGATGTCGACGCAGCTGGTGTCCTGTGCCTCGATCTCGAGGTCGTCCTGGATGTTCGCGACTTGGTAGGTCCAGTCGTCGATGAGCCGCTGGTTGCCCCAGGGATTGGCTCCGGTGCCGCACCATCCGTGCACGCCGCCGGTGGAGCTCACGCCGTCGCGCCCGTCGCGCTGGGACGCGGAAGGGATGCAGCTCTTTCCGAAAGTCGGGAGCAGGGTGTCGTTCCAGTACAGCGTCTTGGAGCCCTGTGAGGGACCGTCGAGGGCGGTGACCTCGAGGCCGCCCCCGCGGGTCTCGACGTCCCAGTTGGGGAAGTGGATCTCGCCGACCTGGTCGATGATGGCCCGGGCGTGGAGGTCGGCGAACACCGAGATCGGGTTGCCCTCGCCGTCCTTGCCGTCGAAGGAGATCGTCTGCTGGCCATCTCCGGTGACAGCGAACGGGACCACCCGGTCCACACCGTCCGTGTAGTCGCCGTCGTTGTTGACGTCGACCTGCAGCTCGGCGTTGCCGACGAAGTCGGTCACGTCGACGGTGAACTCGCCCACTCGGCTGTTGTTGCCCGCGTTCTGGCCGAACTGCAGGTTCCCGAGCGACGGGAGGACGATTTCAGGATCGACCCACGCCGTGGACCCGTTCCACGCCGTCGCAGTCGTCGGCATCGAAGGGTCCGGCGCCTCGAAGAACAGGTGGTAGGGCTCGCCGCACTGGTCGAACGGGACGTGGAACTGGCTGGTCGTCGAGGTGGTGTTGTCGGTGTCGTAGCTGCGGTATGCCGACTCGCAGGTGTTGATCTTGGCGGCCCCCACGGCTGTCGAGGACAGGATGGAGGTGATGCCCTGGTAGTTGCGGTAGTCGACCTTGTAGTCGAAGCCCTGCTCACTGCGGTACCAGATGCTGAAGTCGATGCCGTCTCCCGCCTGCGACATCGAGTGCCGGTCGGTCCAGACCCGACCGGGAATGTCGGTGGCGCCGCTCTGGACGCGGACGGTCCACGTGTAGGAGTCGACGGCAGCGGCGCAACAGACCGGGCCTACGACCTCCGCCTTCCAGACACCCGGCGTCGACGACGTCATGCTCTGCATGTCGCAGGCAGTGCCTGCTGCGGTGTTGCCACCGATGGTGCAGGTCTGCGAGAAACCTCCTGGTCCGTTGACATTGACCGGGATATTGGCCGCGGATGAACCGTTGGCCGCCTTGACGATGCGGACGTCGAAGTTCTCTCCGGCTCCGAGGTAGGCGTAGAAGCTCTGGCCGTTCGCGGTGGTACTGCCCGACGGGCTGGTGATCTGCTGAGGAGTCCCGATCCGCGAAGGCCTGACGCGCTGGGGAGCGGGGTTCGGCGCCTCGGTCTCGTCAGTCTCCGGGGTGGACGGTGTCGGATCGGCAGGCGCGTCGGTCGGCTCCTCGGAAGTCGACGGATCGTCGGTGGGCCCGCCGGAGCTCTCGGTCGCGGTCTCGGTCGGCTCCGTCGGGTCTGGGCTCGGTGTGTCGTCGGCCGAGGGAGTGGAGGTCGCTTCCGTCGCGGTGGGCGGGACCGGGTCGTCCAGCGCATAACCGGTCACCGCGGGAGTGGACAGCATCAGTGCGGCCGCGAGCAGGGCAGCCCCGCGGCGCCAGCGATGCGTCTTGCCCAGAGCGCGGTGTCGCCCCGTCCGACCCCATGATTCGGACACTGAATCTCCCATGTTTGTGCCCGGCTTCGGAGTCGCCGCGCAGATGAACGCTGACACGGACCGCGGTCCAACGTCTGGAAAACCAGAAACTTGCTAGAGGCGTGTCAACCCCTATGTCGGGTATCCAGACGCCGGACCCGTTGGGATCTGGCGGTGACAGCCAGTCGGGTCAGGCTGGGCTAGACCGGCACAGCGGTCGCGAACTCCCGAGATGGTCGTATGCCCTGTTGACGGAGCCGCGATCAATGGCGTGACCGGTTGTCGATGTGCCGCCGATCACGTGCGAACTCCTACCAGGGTCGTAGAAGGTATTCGCCCTGTAGCGCGATGTCTCCTCGCTGTCTGCCGCCTAGCGTGAGGTGCACCGAGCATCACCGGGACCGAAGAGCAGGAGGATCGCGATGACCTGGCACGAGACCCGCGCCCGCTGGCGAATCCTGCGGGAGATCGCCGCCGGGTCGGACCACGACCCGACGGGCGCGCTGCCGTGGAACGACGAGTACGCCGAGGTGTTCGGCGACCGTGACGCGCTGGTCGCGGCGCTGAGGTACCGGTGGACGGTGGCCCAGCAGGCCCAGCTCGACATGTTCCTCACCGAGCCCGTCCTCGAGGAGCGCCTCGACGACCTGCGCCGACGCAACGCCGGTGTGCTCCGGATCCTCGGACGGTACGACGCCGAGAAGTCGCGGGAGGCCCTTGCGCATGCGTCCTGAGGGCGGCCCCGCGCAGACGGCGCGTTCCTGGCTCACCTGGGCCCTGGCCTTCGGCCTGGGTCGCACGGTGATCAAGGGCGCCGCGCGGCGGGGCGACCTCGTCGGACGCCTGGAACTGGATCCCGCTCTGCGCGAGGACCCGTTCCCGGCGTACGAGCAGCTGCGGGCGCACGGCCCGATCTCCCGGCACCGGATCGTGCTCGCGACCGTCGACCACGCGGCCTGCACCGAGATCCTCCGCGGCGACGCCTTCGGCGTGGCCGGCGGACACGGCGAGCTGCCCCGGCCGCTGCGGCGCCTGCTCGCCGCGGTCTACGACGACGGCGCGCGCGGACCGGTCGACCCACCGTCGATGCTGGCCGTGGACCCGCCCTCCCACACCCGTTACCGCAAGCTGGTGTCGCGGGCCTTCACCGCGCGCGCCGTGCGCGCCCTCGAGGAGCGGACCCGGGAGACCGCCGAGGAGCTGCTCGACCAGATCTCGGCGAGCGGGCGCGACCGGGTCGACATCGTCGACACCTACGCCGCCCAGCTGCCGGTGGTGGTCGTGGCCGAGATCCTGGGCGTCCCGCGCTCGATGCATCAGCAGCTGCTCGAGTGGGGTAACGGCGCCGCGGTCACGCTCGACCCGGCACTGTCGTGGCGGCAGTACCGCGAGGCCGAGAGCAACGTGCGCGCGCTGCACGCGTGGTTCGCCGACCACGTCACCGACCTGCGCCGCTCTCCGGGCGACGACCTGTTCAGCAAGCTCGCACACCTCGAGGGTGACGACCGGCTGACCGACGTGGAGCTGCACGCCACCGGGCTGCTGGTGCTCGCCGCAGGGTTCGAGACCACCGTCAACCTGATCGGCAACGCGGTCCACCAGCTCGGCCGGCACCCCGACCAGCTCGAACTGCTGCGCGCCGACCCCTTGCTGTGGCCCAACGCGGTCGAGGAGGTGCTCCGCTACGACTCCCCCGTCCAGCTCACCCTGCGGATCGCCCACCGCGACACCGAGGTCGCGGGTGCGCCGATCAAGGCCGACGAGGCGGTGCTGACCCTGCTGGGCGGCGCCAACCGTGACCCGGCGGTCTTCACGGAGCCGGAGGTGTTCGACGTACGACGGGAGAATGCGAGCGCCCACCTCGCCTTCTCCTCCGGCATCCACTTCTGCCTCGGCGCCGGCCTGGCCCGGATGGAGGCGACGGTCGCGTTGCAGGCGCTCTACGACCGGTTCCCCGACCTCACCCCGGCCGGACTGCCGACGAGGCGTGGCACCCGGGTGCTCCGCGGCTACGAGCACCTACCCGTGGCCGTGGGCGCCCAGCAGCGCACCTCGGCCTGACTACACCCCGAGCGCGAGGAACGCGGCGGCGGTCGCCTCCCGGGTCGGGTCCCCCTTGGCCGCCACCCGCGCGGCGAGCAGGGCCCCGGCCAGACCGCCGCCCGCGTTCCTCGTGAGGTGGTCGTGCAGGTCGAGCATGAGTGCCGCTGTCGCGTCGTCGTTGACGTCGGCGATGCTGCACACCAACCCTGCGGTCCCGATCGAGAACAGCGATGAGGCCAGGCCGAGCAGCTCGTCGGCGCCGACCGGCGCGAGGACGCCGGACTCGCAGGCGGACAGGATCAGGCGGTACGGCGCCACCCGCAGCCGCTCGAGGTCGTGCACGGTCAGCGGCCCGTCGGCCATCTCGAGCGAGGAGAACAACGGGCTGTCGGGGCGGAAGCGGCCGTGCGCCGCCACGTGGGCCAGGCTCGCGCCGTCCAGCGCGGCCATCGCCTGGTCGACCGTCGCGTCGGCCCCTTCGAGCAGCGCCGCCCTCGGGTGCCGGCCGGCCAGCACCGGGACCTCTGCCCCGCCGCTTCCGAGCCCCGGCGCGGCCAGGAGCAGCACCCTCTGGTCGGCCGGCGGCCGCACCTCGCGGGCCCGCAGCCACTGACCGGCGGAGGGCACGACGCCGAACGGGCGAGCGGCCAACGTCGGGAGCAGCGCCCACGGCGCGGCGTGCAGCCGACCGGTGGGCACCAAGGTGATCGGCCCGTCTGGTAACAGGTCCACCGCCGGTCCCAGCAGCATCTCCTGGAGACGGGTGCCGAGGTCGCCCGGGTCGTACGGCCGCCCGCGTGCTGCGCGCCGGAGAGCGGACCGACCCCGGTCGGCCAGCTCGAGGGCGTCGTCGACCGAGCCGGCCACCCGCCTGCGTACCCGCCCGTCGTGGACCACGAGCACATGCAACGTCCCGTCGACGGCGACGAGCTCGACCAGGGCGCCGGCGCCGACCTCGGCCACCAGTCGGCCGACGTCGAGCCCGGCCCTGGCGTCGTCCGTCTGTCCGGCCCGACGGTGGTGCTCGGCCCGTACGGCGCGCTCCAGCCGGGCGCGGTCGGCCTCGAGCTGCCCGGTGGGTTCGCCCTCGGTGCGCGCCTGCGCCAGCCGTCGGCCGTTGTCACGAAACGCTGCCAGCTCGAGGGTCACCTCGCCGTCGGGCGTCACCGGAGGCTCGGCCAGTGCGGTCGCCCGCCACCGCTCACTCCACCGCAGCAACGTTCGACCATCCGAGGCGGCATGACGAAGGGCCAGCCTCGCCAGCTCACGGCCGTGCGCCGTGGCAAGTGCGCGCAGCTCCGAGCTGCCCAGGGTGCGCCGGTGCTCGTCCAGAGCGGCCAGGCCCCGGCCGCAGGCCCGGAGCACCCCGCCGCGGTCGCCGGCGCCCTCGCGGGCCAGCCCAGCCGCCAACCAGCCACTGGCGCGTACCAGCGCGTTGGGCCGGTCGCGGTACGCGGCCCCCGCGTGCCAGAGTTCCGCACGCTCGGGACCGTCGATCAGCCGGCCGGCGAGGATCAGTGCGACCGGCGCCTCGTCCGCACGCTCCGTGTCCAGCCGCTCTGCCACCTCGCGGGTCTGTCGGGCCAGCCCGCGCCGGTCACCGAGCTGCTGCCGGGCTCGCACCTGGATGAGCCGGGCGCGCAGCTCGAACCAGTCACGATCCTGGCCTCGGAAGGCGACGCGCGCCTCGGACGCCGCGGCAAGAGCACCCGTCGCATCGTCGGCGGCCTGACGCGCCTGGGCCAGCGCCAGCAGCATGTCGGCCTCCTTCATGGGGGAGAGCCGTTCCTGGTCCAGAAGCTCCTCCAACACCTCCACCGCCTCGGTCGCCATTCCCGCGGTCAGGTAGACCCCAGATCGCGAGACGGCGATGTCAGCCCGTTGGTAGCCGACCCGGCCCGGCGCCGTCGCCATCTCGTCGAAGACGGCGAGCGCGCGCGGCAGGTCGCCCCGATAGAGCGCCACGTCGCCGAGGATCGCGAGCGCATCGAGCGCCTCCTCGTGCTCTCCCAGTTCCTGGAAGATTCGACGAGCGTCCTCGCACGATCGCTGCGCGTCGGACGCCATGCCCAACGCCATCTCGATCGAGGCGAGTGTGGTGAGCGTGCGGGCCTCCCAGGTCCGGTTCCCCGAACGCCGGATGCCGTCGAGGGCTGCTCGCATGTCCAGCAGAGCTGCGCGCTGCTCGCCGATCAGCGTCAGCGCGATTGCGCGCCGCATCAGGACCTTGGCCTGAACCTCACCCGTGACCGAGGCCGCCGCCCGGTCCAGCTGCCGCCGGCCGGCCGCCGTGCGTCCAGCCATCAACAACGCCAGGCCGTACGTCGCGCGGACGTCGGCCTCACGTTCCGGGTCGGTCCGGCCGGCGTACTGGAGCGCGGTGCGCAGCTCAGCCACCGCCTCGTCGGCGCGCCCGGAGTCGCGCAGCACGATCCCCCGCGCCTGGTGCGCGATCGAGAGCTTGCGGGGATCGCTGGAGCCCCCGACGACTGGCTCGGTGCGGGCCCACGCCCGCTCCGGGTCTGCGAGCGCCAGCTCGAGCAGGTCGGTCATGGTCGCCTCACGCCTTTACGGGCCCCGTGCCCGGCACTACGTTAACCAGGGCAAACGCGCGCATCGGCCCTCCACGCCAGGAGTCCCCATCACCGATCCGAACGAGAACCCCCGCGGCCTCCTCTCGTGGCTGCGCAATCTCCTGCGCCCCAAGCGCCCGCGACCGCCGGTGCGGCCGAACCGGGAGGCCGAGACTCTCCGGGTCCAGCTCGAGCTGATCCGACGCGCCTTCGGCGAGAAGGTGGGAGTCGCGTCCGGGCGGGGCAAGGGCGAGGACGATGCGGACGCCGACTATGTCTACCGGCCCGGCCACGCCCTGGTCCGTCCCGAGGGCGCCGACCAGCTGCGCCGCTTCTTCGACGAGCGTCAGGACATCTACCGCGGATCCGGAGACACCGTCGGCCAGCCCGTCGAAGGGCTGTTCATCTACCAGTTGCCGCAGCGGATCACGGTCGGGAAGACCGACACCCTCGACACGCTCGCCGAGGTCGACCGCGAGCTCGGCGAGGGCGTCGCCGTCCCGGACCACGTCCTGTACGTCGTCGGCAACATCGGGAAGGCGTGCCCGGCCACCGAGCCGGTGCTGCCCCTGACGAGCGCCGGCCCGGTCCCCTCTTTGAGCGGGGACGCCGGCGCCGGCAAGGGCGTGCGGGTCTCGGTCGTCGACACGGGGTGGTACCCCGACGCCGCCACGGACACCGACAGCCCCTGGCTCTCCCAAGGCGTAGACGGCGACGTCGAGACCGTCGACCCCAAGAACATCCACCCGTACGCCGGGCACGGCACGTTCGTCGCCGGTGTGGTCCGGTGCATGGCGCCGGCGACCGAGATCGAGGTCGAGGGGTTCCTCACCAAGGGCGGGGCGATCTACGAGTCCGAGATCGCCCAGGAGCTCAACGAGGCGCTGCGCGACAAGGACGAGCCGCAGCTGATCTCGATCTCGGCGGGCACCCACACCCGCCGGAACCTCCCGCTGATGGGCTTCCAGGCGCTGGCCGACGCCTACCGCCTGAAGGAGCGAGACGACGGGCCACTCGTCGTCGCGGCGGCGGGCAACGACGGCAACGACGTCCCGTTCTACCCGGCCGCATTCGACTGGGTGGTCAGCGTCGGAGCATTGGACGGCGACGGCAAGAAGTCCGACTTCTCCAACTACGGGAAGTGGGTCGACGTCTACGCGCACGGCCGCGACCTGGTCAACGCGTTCCCGACGGGCGCGTACACCTACCACGAGCCGACCAGTGCCGCCTTCGGCACGACCGAGAACTTCACCGGCCTCGCCCAGTGGAGCGGTACGTCGTTCGCGACGCCCGTCGTCACGGGTGCCATCGCGGCGTACATGAGCGAGAAAGGTGTCAGCGCCCGCCAGGCGCGCGACGCACTGATCGCGGCGGCCCCCAAGAAGCCCGACCCGACGGCCGGGACCGTGACGCAGGTCGGCCCGCCGTTCATGTGAGGAGCTAGAGCGTCACCCAGGCGGTCGTCAGGGTGTGCTCGGAGGTCGTCACCACGAACCGGACCGGCCCGGAGCCGACCTCCTCGATCCGGAAGAAGCCCGCGCCGTCGGCTGCGACCGTGCGGTCCTCGACATCGGTCGCTTGCAGGGTCACCGTGGCGTCCTGCGCCGGCAGCACCTGGCCGCTGACGGCTCCCGCCCCCACCTCGATCTCGACGGTGAGCTCGCCCCGGCCGAACGCCAGCAGGCGGCCCGGGTCGGCCGCCCCGCGCACCGCGGCCCCGGCCTCCAGCGCGGAGTCGTGGAGCAGCTCCATCAGCTCGGCGTCGACGGACCGCCACGTGAACGCCGCCCGGGCCGCCTCGCGACGCCGGTCGCCCACCTCGTCGGTCTCGGAAACCGCCTCCGCGAGCGCCGCCATCAGCTCGTCGTCATCGGACCAGTCGGTCATCGCCGCTCACCCCCTGTCTCGAGTCCGGTTCCCATCACGGCCATCAGCGCCCGGGTGTTGCGGAGCTGGTCCAGGGCGCGCGCCCTGGTCGGGCCGATGCTGCCGACCGGGATGCCGAGCCGCTCGCTGATCTCGACGTACGGGATCGGCGGGTCGGCCAGCAGCATCAGCAGCAGCTCACGGCGGCCGGCCGGCAGCTCCGCCAGCGCCTCGCGGAGCGCGTGCCGCTCCTCGATCGCGACCAGGTCGACGCCCGACACGTCCTCCGCGACGCCTCCGAGGGAACCCGAGTCCATCGGGTCGACGGGCGTCATGCGCTTGCGTGCAGCGAGTAGCCGAAGGCACTCGTTGCGGGTCGTCGTGGAGATCCAACCGGGCAGGGCGTCCGGCTCGCGCAGGGCGTCGAGATGTTCGACCAGGCGCAGCCACACGGTCTGGCAGACGTCGTCACCGTCGGCATCGTTGAGCCGGTGCCGGCGTACAAGAGCACAGACGAGCGGTAGGAACCGCTCGACGATCGCATTCCACGCACCCTGGTCTCCTTCGCGAGCCGAAGCGACCAGAGCATGGAGGGAGTACGACGCATCCATCGCCGACCTCCTCCTCCCCGCGACTCGGTACCGCCGGGCGAAGCCATGGTCTCGCATCTAAGGAGCGCCCAGCCAGCCCCGTGATACGTCGAAATTGAACGTATCTCCGGGACGTCTTCGGCCCTCTGTCTGGACAACCGCGGCAGCACAGCCGCCCACCGAGAGGACAGACCGATGAGCTGGACCGAGACCCACGAGCGTTACCGCATCATTCGCGAGGTCGTGCGCTCCGCCGAGACCGACCCGACCGGCGCACTCCCCTGGCGCGATGAGTACGCCACGCTGTTCGGCTCCCCCGACGGCCTGGTGGCCGCGCTCCGCTCGCGGTGGCAGCGGACCTGCGAGGCCCAGCTCGAGGCGCACATGTCCGACGAGGAGATCCAGACCCGGCACCGTCAGCTGCTGGGCGAGCACGCCGGCGTACTCCGGATCCTGGACCGGTACGTCGCGGTCGCGCCGCGGCCCCCGGCCAAGCTGTCGCCGGTGGCGTGACCCTGCCGGTCAGCCCACGGTCGTCAGCAGCTGGGTCGCACGGGTGAGCACGACGTACAGCGTCGCGGTGCCGGTGACCGACTCAGCCTCGATCTCCTCGGGCCGGACCACGACGATGGCGTCGAACTCCAGGCCCTTGGTGTCGAGACCGGTGAGGACGACGACGCGGTCCTCGCCCGAGGGGGAGACCGAGGCGTCCGCCGCAGCGGCGCGGGCGCCCGGCGCGTCGTCCTCCAGCTCCGGCCAGGACGCCAGCCAGGCGTTCACCTCCGAGCGGCGGGCCGAGGGCACCACGATGCCGACGGTGCCAGGCACCTGACCAGACGCCTCGAGCACGGCCTCCCGAGTTGCCGTCTCGAGGTCGGGAGACGCCGGGTGGGTCGTCGGGGGGACACCAGTCGACCGGACCGCTTCAGGCAGGTCCGCGTCGAGACCGACCCGCTCGGCGTAGTCCGATGCGAACGCGTAGATCTCGGAGGAGTTGCGGTAGTTCTTCGACAGGTGGAACTCGTGGACAGGCTTCCCCTCCAGGGCGGCCGCCCGGGCCGCCGCGGACTCGTCCGGCGCCGGCCACGACGACTGCGCCGGGTCGCCGACGATCGTCCAGGACGCCGCCCGGCCGCGCCGGCCCACCATCCGCCACTGCATCGGGGTGAGGTCCTGCGCCTCGTCGACCAGCACGTGTGCGAAGGGGTCGTCCTCGATGCTGTGCGTGGGAGCGGTCCAGGCCCGTCCGGTCGGGGCGTACTCCCGGTCGGATGCGGTCATCAGCTCCTGGATGTCGACGCTGCCCTCGAGCAGGGAGTAGGGGTCGTCGCGCTCGTCGTCGGTGCGCGCCGGCACGTCGCCCAGCGCGTAGCGCAGCTCGTCGAGCAGCGGCACGTCCTCCACCGACAGCCCGTTGGCGGCGTCCCACGACTTGGTGAGCAGCCGCTGCTCCTCGGCGCTCACGATGCCCTCGCCCACGCGGGCCAGGAACTCCGGGTCCTGCAGCCAGCCGAGCACCGTCGGCGCGTCCAGCGGCGGCCACCAGGCCAGCGCGAAGTCGAGGAACGTCTGGTCCGACAGCATGTCGTCGTCGAACGCCTCCCGGCCCCGCTCGCGGCCGCGCTCGCCGCGCACCTGCCGCCACATCGCATCGAGCATGGTGCTCGCGATCCGGGGCAGCTGCCGGTTGCGCCGGCCCTGGGACATCAGCTGGCGCCGGATCCGGCCGAGCACCCCGCGGTCGAGCACGATCCGGTCGTCGCGCCAGAACGTGCGGAACTCGCCCGGGCTGCCGGGCGCCTGCTGCCGGGAGGTGCGCCGGATCAGCTCGGCCATCCGCGCCGAACCCTTGACGTCGGCCACCGCGGGCTCGTCGTGGCGGGAGGCGCGGACGCCATCGACCACCTCGCCCAGCGAGCGCAGCGCCACCGCGGTCTCACCGAGGCTGGGCAGCACCCGCTCGATGTAGCGCATGAACACGCCGCTGGGGCCGACGATCAGCACGCCGCCACCTTCGTAGCGGCGCCGGTCGGTGTAGAGCAGGTAGGCCGCCCGGTGCAGCGCCACCACGGTCTTGCCGGTGCCGGGACCGCCGGAGATCGCGACCACGCCCTTGCCGGGCGCCCGGATCGCCATGTCCTGCTCGGCCTGGATGGTCGCCACGATCGAGTGCATCGACCGGTCGCGGGCCCGGGACAGCTGCGCCATCAGCGCGCCCTCGCCGACGATCGGAAGCTCCTCGGCCGCGGGGTTCTCGGGGTCGAGCAGCTCGTCCTCCACCCCGAGCACCTTGGCCCCGGAGCAGCGCAGCACCCGCCGGCGTACGACGCTCTGGGGCTCGGCGGCGGTGGCCTGGTAGAACACCGCGGCCGCGGGAGCCCGCCAGTCGATCAGCAGCGAGTCGCGGTTGGCGTCGCGCAGCCCGATCCGGCCGATGTAGCGCGGCTGCGGGTCGGTGCCGGGGTCGAGGTCCAGCCGCCCGAACACCAGCCCCTCGTGGGCGGCGTCGAGCTGGGCGATCCGCTTGGCCGCCTGGAACACCATCGCGTCGCGCTCGACCAGGCCGCCCTCGTGACCCAGGCGACCGCGCTGATGGCCTTCCTTGGCCAGCTCCCCGGCGGCCTTGGCCGATACCTGCAGCTGCTGGTGGACCGCGTCCACGAACGCCTGCTCCCGAGCGACCTCTCGCTCGACCACTGGCTCACTCAACGATGCTTCCCCTCAGCACGATGTCCGGGCCCCTGAGCGGACGCGGACAAGTTCTCTACTCTATCTCGCGTGACGGTTCGAGGCTCACGGCGTTGGAGATTCGTGACCACCTCCACCGACACCGAGAGCGTCCGGCCACACTCCGGCGGGTCGCCATCGGTCGTACGTCGCCGGCGCGGCGCTTCCGATCGGAAGCGGCGCCGCGTGATGCTGGTCGGCGGCATCGCCCTCATCACCGTGGGAGCGATCGTCCTCGGCTGGCTGGCTTGGCAGTTCTGGGGCACCAACTGGGTGTCCAAGGGCCGCCAGGCAGAGGTGGTCGCCGACCTCCAGGAGGGGTGGGGCGAGGGCGAGGTGTCCGCGGACACCGACTTCGGCGAGGCCACCGGCATCCTGCGGGTCCCCCGGTTCGGCGCCGACTACGAGGTGCCGATCCTGGAAGGGTCGACCGACGAGGTGCTGGCCGCCGGCGTCGGCCACCTGGACGACACCGCGGCCGTCGGTGATCGGGGCAACTACGCGCTGGCTGCCCACCGGATCACCCACGGCGAGCCGTTCGCCGACTTCCCCGAGCTGCGCGAGGGCGACCTCGTGCACATCGAGACCCGGGACGCCGACTACACCTACGTGCTCGACACCGGCGGGCCGGACCTGGTCGTGCCGTTCACGACGTCGTGGGTGCTCGACTCGTTCCCGGTCAACCCGGACGCCGGTGGCACCACCGCCCCGGGCCGGGCCGGGGCGCGACTGATCACCTTGGTGACCTGCTCGGAGCTTTTCCACACCGACAACCGCAGCGTGGCGTTCGGCCACCTCGTGGAAACCGTCGCGAAGGTTCCGTGAACGTCCCGGGGTATTTCCGCGCCGTGAGCGGTACGCTCCTGCCGACCGATTGACAGAGGCATGGGGGTCTCCGTGATCAGGAACGTGTTGCGCGCTGGTCTGAACCAGTTCCCGGACGCCGCACCGGCCTCATCTCCAGGCGTGACCCAGGCGCGGGCACGTCGTTGTAGGGGGTACTCGGAGGAGGCCCGTGTGAAGAAGCTTGCAGCCGTGCTGGCGTTCGCATTGACGTCGTTCATGGTGACTGCGGCCATGGTCGCGCCCGCTCAGGCGGCCGATGACCCCTACGTCGCCGGCGTGCGCACCTCGTGCCACCTCGCCGTGCCGGCCGTGGTGAGTGTCGGCCAGGCGCCTCGGGTCCGGATCCACGTCCGACCCAACGCGCCCAGCCAGGCTGCGGGCACCCGAGCCGCCGCGCGAGCCGACCGGCCGACCGGCTCGGTCACCGTCTCGATCCACAAGGGCGGCGCCGGCATCTTCTCCAAGACCGTCGCCTACAACGGCTCGCCGGTCACCATCCAGGGGCCGGTGCTCACCGTCGCAGGCCGCTATCAGGTCCACGGGACGTTCAGGACCGCCGACGGCAGCGTCTTCAAGTCCTGCCAGAGCGACACGTCGTTCCTCTTGAGCTCCGGTACTGGACCCAACACTGAGGTCCCCGGTCCCAACCCCGGCGTCACCAACCCCAGTGGGCTGCTGCCCGACACCGGTGGCCCGAACGTCGTCTGGCTGCTCCTCGGCCTGACCCTGGTGGGCGGCGGTGGCGGCCTGGTCGTCGCCGCGAAGCGTCGGCCGCGCGGGCCTCTGTACGACGTCTGAGCCGGTGGCTACTTCTTCCTCGCCAGGAAGGCCAGCATCGCCTCGCGCGCAGCGTCCGAGCCGAACAGCCGCGCGCTGAGCACGGCCATCTCGTCGCCCCTTGCGTCGATCCGGTCGAGCAGGTCGCGCGCGAGGAGTGCCTTGGTCTCCCGTAGCCCCTGAGCACTGCCGGTGCCCAGCGAGGCCACCACGGCCGACACGGCCTCGTCGAGCTCCGCCACGGGCACCGCCCGGGTGACCAGACCCATCTCCGCGGCCTGGGCGCCGTCGAACACCTCGCCGGTCAGGCAGGTCAGCGCCGCCGCGCGCGAGGTGAGCCGGGGCAGCACGGTCAGCGAGATCACCGCCGGGGCCAGCCCGAGCTTGACCTCGGTCAGAGCGTACGTCGTGTCGGCGGCCGAGATCGCGATGTCGGAGGCGGCCACGATGCCGATGCCGCCGGCCCGGACCGCGCCGTGGAGCCGGGTGACCACCGGCTTGCCCATCGCCACGATCCGCCGCTGCATCGCGACCATCGCCCGGGCGCCGTCCTCCATGCCGTCGGCGGAGGCCTCGGACAGGTCCGCGCCCGAGCAGAACACCTTGCCCTCGGCGCGGACCACCACCACCTTGACGCCGTCGTCGGCGTCGGCGCTCTCGAGGTGCCCGATCAGCTCGGTGACCAGCTGGCGCGACAGCGCGTTGCGGTTGTGCTGAGAGTCGAAGGTGATCGTCGCGACTCCCTCGGCGACGGCGTAGTGGACCAGCTCGGTGGTGTCGGGCATGGGCGCCACCGTACCCATCCGTAACTGCCTCGGCGCCGAAGGACCGACATGCGCACTCGTCGGCTGTACGCCCTGTTCGGCCTCCTCGCGACGCTGCTCGGGATGGCCGCCGGTCACTTCGTGGCGTCCCTCCTGAACCCCGCCTCTTCTCCCGTGCTCGCGGTGGGTTCGGCGGTCATCGACCTGACCCCGACCCCGGTCAAGGAGTGGGCGATCGCGCAGTTCGGCACCAAGGACAAGCCGATCCTGATCGGGTCGGTGCTGGCGGGCGTACTCGTGCTCGCGGCGGTCGCGGGCATCGTGGCCCGGCGTCGCTTCCGCGACGGTGCCATCGTCCTGATGGCGCTGGTCGCCGTACCCGTCGTCGCGGTGCTGTCCCGCCCCACGGTCGAGGCGCTCGACCTCGTCCCCACGGTGGTCACCGCGCTGACCGGGCTGGCCGCACTGTGGTTTCTCGACACGCGTGCGCGTGCGGTGCCCGAGGCCGCCGAGGGGCCGGCCATGCCCGGAGTCGGGGGCGAGGCCGCCGCCGGACCCAGCCGGCGCGGTGTCGTGATCGCGATGGGCGCTCTGGCAGCGGCCGCCGCGGCTCTCGGAGGCACCGGGAGGTGGATCCAGAAGTACCGCGCCCGGGCGGAGGACATCGAACTTCCGGCCGCCGCGGAGCCGGCGAGACCACTCCCCAAGGGCCTGGACGACCAGGTTCCGGGCATCAGCGACTGGATCACCCCGAACGAGGACTTCTACCGGGTCGACACCCGCCTGGACACCCCGGTCGTCGAAAGCGCGGACTGGACCCTGACCATCGACGGAGACGTCGAGAAGAAGCTCACGATCAGCTTCGACGAGCTGCTCGAGATGCCGATGATCGAACGCGACATCACCCTGACCTGCGTCTCCAACAGCGTCGGCGGCGAGTTCGTCGGGGGTGCCCGCTGGCTCGGCGTACCCCTGCAGGACCTGCTCGACATGGCCGGCGTCGGCAGCAAGGCCGACCAGATCCTCAGCACCGACTTCGACGGGATGAAGATCAGCACCCCGCTCGCACTGGCCACCGACGGCCGCGACGCGATGATCTGCGTCGGCATGAACGGCGAGCAGCTGCCCCGCGAGCACGGCTTCCCGGTGCGGATGGTGATCCCCGGGCTGTACGGCTTCATCAGCGCCACCAAGTGGCTGACGAGACTCACGCTCACGACGTACGACGACCAGCAGGCGTACTGGACGGAGCGGGACTGGGCCACCGACGCCCCGATCAAGATCTCCGCCCGGATCGACACTCCTCGTGCGCTGGCCAAGCTCGACGCCGGCGAGAACGTCATCGGCGGCATCGCCTGGTGCCAGCAGGCGGGCGGGGTCGGCAACGTCGAGGTCCAGGTCGACGGCGGTGGCTGGAAGCAGGCCACGCTCGGCCCCGACGGCGGCAACGACTACTGGCGGCAGTGGTACTACCGCTGGGACGCGAAGCCCGGCCAGCACAGCATCTCGGCGCGGGTGACCAGCGGCGACGGCGAGATGCAGAGCCCCGCCCGTGCCAACCCCTTCCCCGACGGCGCCAGCGGCATCCACCAGTACACCGTGACCGTTTCCTGAGTTCGATTTTTCGCCGTCCAGCCAATCCGCCGGACCCGCCGCACCGAATTGCTCGCAAGAACACCCACTACGGAAGGCACAACCGATGAAGCTCCAGACCCTCCGACGCAACGGCGGCATCGCAGTAGCGGTGCTCACGCTCTCGCTGGGCCTCGCCGCCTGCGGTGACGACAGCGAAGGCAGCGACGCCTCGGACGACAACTCGTCGTCGGCGCCTGCGGACGACGCACCCGCCGACGACATGGGTGACGAGGCCGACCCGGCCGCCCAGACCTTCGGCCCCGGCTGCTCACAGATCCCCACCTCGGGCGACGGTTCGTTCACCGGCATGGTCCAGGACCCGGTCGGCACGGCCGCGAGCACCAACCCGCTGCTCAAGACCCTGACCGCCGCCGTGGGTGCGGTGGAGGGCCTCGGTGACACGCTCAACAGCGCCGAGGGCCTGACCGTCTTCGCGCCGGCCGACCCGGCGTTCGCGGAGATCCCCGAGGCTGACCTCACCGCGCTCCTCGAGGGCGCTGCCAAGGACGGCATGACCAGCGACCTCGCGACGGTGCTGACCTACCACGTGGTCGAGGGTCAGCTGGACCCCGCCTCCGTCGTCGGCGAGCAGACCACCCTGCAGGGTGACACGGTCACGGTCGACGGCAACGAGTCCGGGATGACCGTCAACGGTGCAACCGTGCTGTGCGGCAACATCCCCACGGCCAACGCCACCGTCTACGTCATCGACAGCGTCCTGAACCCGGCTGCCTGACTCACTTCCCAACCCAGGCACCGAGAGACGAGGATCAGCCCGTGGACCGCTTCGGGCAGGTGAGCCCCGGCGCCTCTTCCGACGAGGAGGCGCCGGCGGCTGCCACCGACGCGTCGAGCGTCCTGACCGGCCTGCTCAAGCAGGCCGGGCGCGGCGACAAGGACGCGTTCGCCGAGCTGTACGACGCCACGTCGGCCCGGGTCTACGGGCTCGCGGTCCGCGTGGTGCGCGACCCCGCACAGGCCGAGGAAGTTTCCCAGGAGTCGTTCCTCGACATCTGGCGGGGCTCGGCCCGCTTCGACCCGGACCGCGGCAGCGCGATCGCGTGGATGCTCACCATCGTGCACCGCAAGGCGGTCGACCGGGTCCGCTCCGCCGAGGCGGCCAGCCGCCGGGACACGACGTACCAACGCAAGAACCAGATGGTCGAGCACGACGCAACGGCCGACGCCGCACACGCCTCTCTCGAGGCGCGACGGGTGCGGAGCGCGCTGACCAGCCTCACCGAGGTGCAGCGCGAGGCCATCGATCTGGCCTACTTCGGCGGCTACACACATACCGAGGTGGCCGCCATGCTGGACCTACCGGTCGGCACCGCCAAGACCCGGATCCGGGACGGGTTGATCCGACTTAGAGACGCCATGGGGGTGGCATCATGACCGAGATCCACGCACTCTCGGGCGCCTATGCGATCGACGCGCTGGACGACGTCGAACGGGCCCGCTTCGAGCGGCACCTCGCCGACTGCGCCGACTGCCGGGCCGAGGTGGCCAGCCTCCGTGAGGCCGCGGCGCTGCTCCCCGAGACGGCCCTGGCCGCTCCACCGTCGGCTTTGCGGAACCGGGTACTCGAGGACATCGACGCCGTCCGGCCGCTACCGCCTGTCGCGGCGACCACCCCGATCTCAGCCGCTCGACGCCCCCGGCGCCGGGTCGCGGCGCTGGTGGCAGCGGCCGCCGCGCTGGTCGCCATCGGCGGCGTGGGCACCACCGTCTGGCACCCCTGGTCCGACGACTCCAGCCAGTCGGATCTGAGCGCGGCGGAGAAGATCCGCGCCGCCGACGACGCCGAGTCCTGGACCGAACGCCTGGATGACGGGTCCAGCGTGACGATCACGCGTTCGGCCGAGCTCAACGGAGCGGTGGTGGAGACCCACGACATGGCCCCCGCAGGCGCGGACAAGGTCTACCAGCTCTGGCTGCAGCACGACGACCAGATGATCTCCGCCGGCCTGATGCCCGCGGGCGCCGACAACTCGGTGGTGCTCGAAGGTGACCCCGCCACCGCGAACGGCTTCGGGATCACCCGGGAGCCGGCCGGCGGCTCGGACGAGCCGACCCGCCCGCCGGTGGCGCTGATCGACTTCGAACAGGCCTGAGCACTCAGCACCAGGGTCCCGAGGAGCGCAGCAGCTCGAAGCCCACGCAGGTCATGACGGCGTGGGGGTGAGCGTGGACGTCGTCCGTGTTCCAGATGTAGTCCTCCGGACCTGATCCGCCGTCGGCGTGCTCGCCGGCCTCCGCGGAGATCACGTTGGTGACCAGGTCATGGCCGCCTCCGTCGCCGCGCAGCCGGTCGACCCCGACCAGGCCGTCGTCGGAGACCTGGTCGCGACCCGGACCGCCGGAGAGCTGATCAGAACCCTCCTCCGCGTAGAGGATGTCGTTGCCGCGCCCGCCGAGGACGACGTCGTCGTCGGGAGCCTGTCCGCGCTCGTCGGCCCAGACCCAGTCGGCTCCCCCGCCGCTTCGGATGTCGTCCGCGCCGGAGCCGGTGAGGATGCTCTCCTGGAAGTTGCTGCCCACGACGACGTCGGCATGCGGGCCGGTCCGCACCTCGTACCGTCCGCGCACCACGATGTGGTCCGTGCCGAAGCCCTCGGCCTGGCCCAGGTCGAGACGGACCGTGACGCCACCGGGGGCGCGTGAGAAGTCGAGCGTGTCGAGCACCGCGGTGCCGATGTCGACGACGTCGGCACGAGCGTCGTGGCCCCCGTCGAGCCAGTCGTCGCCCCGGCCGCCGTCGAGCCGGTCACCCTCCGAGAGCCTGCCGACCCGGGCGTCGTGCGAGATCCGGTCCAGGCCACCGAGGAGCTGGTCGTCACCCTCGCCGCCACGGAGGAAGTCCGCACCTGGCCCGCCGCACAGGAGGTCGTCGCCGCCCCGGCCGTCCAGCACGTCGTCGCCACCGAGACCGGCGATGACGTCCGATCCCGCCGTACCCACCAGCCGGTCGTGATGGTCGGTCCCGACGATGGTCGGGTGGGAGCAGCTCGGGGGCTGCGCCGCCCCTGCCGGCTCGCTCAGCACCAGGACCGGAGCGGCCAGGACCAGCGCGCACACGAGTATTTTCATGGGCTCCTCCAACGGGTTCGTCGGAGGTGGGACGCCGGGAGGCGCCGAAAGGTTGTCGGTCAGAGCAACCCGCGGTCGCGGGCGATCGCGGCGGCCTCGCCGCGTCCAGAGGCGTCCAGCTTGCCGATGATGTTGGAGACGTGGACGCTCACCGTCTTGGCGCTGATGAACAGCCGCTCGCCGATGTCGCGGTTGCTGAGGCCGCGGTCGACGAGCACCAGGATCTCGCGCTCGCGTGGAGTGAGCGCACTGGCGGCGGCGGCCGGCGCCGCAGGGGCGGTGCCGTAGCCGAGCTCGGCAATCAGGGGACGGGCGCCTAGCTCGCGTGCCGTCGCCAGTGCACTCGAACTGAGGGCCGCGGCCTCGGGGTCGCCGGCGGCGTCGAGGACCGCCGCGAGGCGGG
Source organism: uncultured Actinomycetota bacterium (assembly GCA_963779635.1). Classification (GTDB taxonomy): domain Bacteria; phylum Actinomycetota; class Actinomycetes; order Propionibacteriales; family Nocardioidaceae; genus Nocardioides. The sequence continues at coordinate 46,718 of CAVZZC010000007.1, forward strand.
CCTGCGATCGGGCCACCTCGAACCGGTGTCCGTAGTTGGTGAAGCACTCGACCGACCCACGCCAGGCCTCGACGATCTCGTCGAGGTCGGCGGACGCGTCACCGGTGACCCAGCGGAGCCGGAGCAGCTCCGCCCGGGAGCGGCTGCGCCAGGCCTGCGCCTCGAGACCGATGGCGCCCTTGGCGATGTCATCCTCCCAGACCAGCACGTTGCGGTCGGCGAGCACCTCGCCCCGTTCGCGCAGCACCCGGCGCTCTGCGGCACTGGCGGAGGCGGCCCGCCGGGAGAAGTGGGACAGCATCATGGAGTTCATGCGCAGCTCGGGCTGCACGGTCCTGAGCTGCCAGAGGTCGCTCAGGAACTCGACGACGTCGCGCAGCGCCGACTCCGCGAGGTCGAGCTCACCCGCATCGCCGTGCAGCTCGACCAGGGCGGTCGAGGCAGCGATGGAGATCAGCCCGTCGAGCGCCCAGGACTCGCGCAGGCCGTCGGCCTCGGCCACCCGGTCGTGCTCGCCACGGGAGGCCCGCACCATCAGCCCGACCGCGCGCAGCATCGCGTCCGCGCCCGGGGGCGGGGTCTCGCCGCTGACGTCGACCACCTGGATCGCGCGGTCCCAGTCGCCGTACTCGTAGGCGGCGATACCGGCCAGCACCCGGCAGTCGAAGCCGTAGGGCGCCCAGGAGCGGCCGATCCGACGCGCCTTGTCGATGCCCTGCTGGTAGACGTCGAGCGCCTCCTTGAGCCGACCGGCCCGGTGGTGCAGGGATCCGAGGTGATGCATCGCGCGGAGCCGGATCAGCCCGGACGCGGACTCCGCGATGATCCGCTCGAGCGTCTCCTGGGAGGCGACCACGTCGCCGCTGCGCTCGGAGATCCGGGCCACGAAGGTCTCCACCTCAGCGGTGATCTCGGGCAGGTCGAGTCGGTCGGCGAGCTCGGTGGCCTTGCGGCTGTATTTCACCGCCTCCTCGTTGCGGAGCCGGTCGGCGAGCGCCTGGGCATGAGCGGCCAGCACCCGGGCCCGGAGCTTGGTCTCGTCCTCGGCGCGGACGAGTGTCAACGCCTCCTCGGTGAGAGCGAGGGCGTCGATGTCGAGCTCGGTGATCCGGGTCGCCTGCGCGAGCTCGGCGAGCAGCTCGGCCCGCAGCTCCGGCGGCAGCCCGCCGCGATCGAGCCGCTCCCGCAGTAGCGCGACGGCGCGGGTCGGATGACCAGCGGCCATCGCGGCGGCGGCTGCCATCCCCGCGATCGCGGTGGCCTCCTCGGGTTCGTCGGGACCCAGCCCGAGCGCCCGCTCGTAGTGACGGAGCGCCTCGTCCGGCCCACCCATCGACATCGCGTCGCCGCCGGCGCTGACGCTGGCCCGCAGCGCCAGGGAGCGCTCCCCGGCCTCGGCGGCGTGCCGGGCCAGGTCGGCGGACTTGCCGAGCATGCCGTCGGCGTCGATGACCCGGGCGTACGTCGCATGCGCGCGGACCCGCTCGCCGGGCAGCATGTCGTCGTAGACCGTCTCGGCCAGCAGCGCGTGCCGGAACGCGTATCCGGTGTCGGTGGGCACCAGGATGTGTCGCTCGACGGCGTCGCGAAGGGCCAGGTCGAGGGCGGAGGGGTCGATCCCGGCGGCCTCCTGGACGGCCTTGGCCAGCAGCTCATGGGACACGTGCCGCCCGGCCGCCGAGGCGAGCCGCACCACGGTCTGGGCGGTGGTGTCGAGCTGCTCGAAGCGGACCAGCAGCAGCCGGGACAGGTCGGCACCCACACCGGCCTGGCCCCACATGCTCGCGGCCGCGATCTCCTCGGCGAAGAAGGCGTTGCCCTCCGCCCGTGCGACGACCGCCTCGACCTCGCGGTCGGCCAGCTCGCCTGCGCCCCCCGTGTCCAGCCCGCGCACCAGCTCGCGCATCGAGGGGGGCTCGAGGGGGGCCAGGTCGATCCGGCGGACCTGCGCCAGGCGGGACCAGTTGGCCAGCGTCGCCCGCAGCGGGTGCCGGCGGTGCAGATCGTCGCTGCGGAACGAGATCACCAGCGAGACGGGGCCGAGGAAACCCCGAGTCAGCAGGAGACTCAGCAGCTCGCGGGAGGACTGGTCCGCCCAGTGCACGTCTTCGATCACGACAAGCAGCGGCTGGGTGGCCGCAAGGTGCTCGAGGCCGGCGTGCAGGCTCTCGAAGAGATCGCCGCGGTGGGAGTCGGACGACTCGGCGGCGGGGTCGCGCAGGTGGGCCTGCAGCAGGGGCCCCAACGAGGGGTGCGCGGCGATCAGGTCGTCGGCGACCTGCGGCTCGTCGGACATCAGACGGCCGAGGAGCTCGACGAACGGAAGGTAGGGCAGCGTGCTGCCGGCCTCACCGAGACAGTGGCCGACGACGACCCGCCAGCCGTGGTCACCGGCCCGCGCAGCGAGCTCGGCGATCAGCCGGGTCTTGCCCATCCCGGCGTCTCCGGACAAAACGACCAAGCCCCCGAGCGCCTCCGACCCTCCGTCGGGAATGATCCCGGCAGCGGTGGTGAGACGATCGAGGTCTTGGTCGCGTCCGACTATTGGCCTGAGGCCGGCCGGATTAATAGGCACAGCCTCGATTATGCCGGTGGCCACCGACATGGCGCCGCCCGCTTTCAGGCGGCGTGGTCGCGGTGGGTGCTGATCGACTCTGCGGCGGTGCGCCGCATCGGCACCCGGCGGCGCAGGGCGCGTGCACGGCCCTGGTACCAAGGGGCGATCCGGCCCCGCTCGAGGCGGTACTCGGTCTCGGCATTGACGAACTGGAAGTCTCCGTAGAGCGACATGGTGGGTGATCTCCTCGGTTGGTGGTGCTGGGTGTTGCTTGCTGGTGAGGATCAATCTGCTCGGCTAAGGCAGGGGGCCACATCGGGCAGATGCCGTAAGTTCCGGCGACCGGTGCCTTAGGCGGGGTGCGAAGCGGGCTCAGACGGGGCCTTAGGCTCCTAAGGTGGCCCTAGGACCCCCCGACGCGCCGCTCGGCGAGGAGCTGCTCAGGCTCGCGTCGGCCGACAACTTCCGCGACCTGACCGGCCCCGGACACCGCACCGCCGACGGCCGCGCGCTGCGCCCCGGCCTGGTGTACCGGTCCAACGAGCTGGCCCTCACCGACGAGGACGCCGCCCGGGTGGCCGACCTGGGGGTCACCTCCATCCTCGACCTCCGGCATGCGGACGAGATCGCCCTGCATCCGGACGCCGACGTGTCGGGCGCCGCGTGGGAGCACCTGGAGATCCCCGGGATCCCGATGGAGGCGGTGGCCACCCTGGACGATCGGCGACGGGCCGAGGAGGTGATGCACGAGGTCTACCGGGGCTTCGTCCGCCACCCGGGCGCGCGGGCGGCGTTCGCGACCCTGCTGCGGCCGGATAGCGGAGGCGGAGGCGCCGCTGGTCTTCCACTGCACGGCCGGCAAGGACCGCACCGGCTGGGCGGCGGTGCTGATCCTCGGCATCTGCGGCGTCCCGGACGACGTCGTGCTCGACGACTACCTCGCCACCAACCGGGTCTCGAGCCGGACCCGGGAGAAGTACCTCGAGATGGTGCGCGAGCACCTGGGGGCCGACAAGGTCGAGGTCTACGAGCCGGTGCTGGTTGCCGACGAGCGCTACCTCACCGCGGCGTTCGAGGCGGTGGCGGCCGACTTCGGCTCGCTGACGGGCTATCTGGGTGCCGGCCTCGGGCTCACCGACCCCGCCCTCGACGCGATGCGGGCCAGGCTGGTCGAATAGGGGCAATGGACGCCGTTGCCGCGGCCTTCGAGGCGGTCCCCCGGACCGGCTTCCTGCCCCGGCTCGCCCGCGGGCGCGCGGCGTACGACGGCCCGATCGGCATCGGCCAGGGCCAGACCAACTCCCAGCCGCGCACCGTGGCCGACATGCTGCGGCTGCTCGACGTCTTGCCTGGTCAGCGGGTGCTCGATGTGGGCGCGGGCTCGGGTTGGACGACGGCGCTGCTCGCCCACCTGGTGGGGCCTACCGGTGAGGTGCTGGGCGTGGAGCTCGAGCCGGACCTGGTGCGGTTCGGCACCCAGAACCTGGCCCGCACCGCCCAGCCCTGGGCGTCGATCCGGCAGGCGGCCGAGGGCGTCCTGGGGTGGCCGGACGCCGCGCCGTACGACCGGATCCTGGTCTCCGCCGAGCCGCGGACCCTCCCGGACGAGCTAGTTGCCCAGGTGGGCAGCGGGGGGCGGCTGGTCATCCCCGTCGGCGGCACGATGCTGCTCGTCGTCCGGGTCGGGGACGGCCTCGAGGTCACCCGGCACGGGGCCTACCGCTTCGTCCCTCTCCGCTGACGCGGGCCCCGGTAGTGGGATCGAGCCGGTGCCGGTGCGGAACGTCTCGGTCTTGCCGGTCTTGGGGTCCAGGATGATCTCGTGGGTGTCGCCGTCGCGGCCCTCGAACCGGACGGCGACGGTCTCGAACCCCTTGTGCCGCTGGGTCTGGGCATACATCGCGTAGGCGCGGCGGTCGGCCTCGGTGAGGTCGACCCGGTCGGTGAACGGCGTCAGCAGCGCCCGGGGCCAGAGCCGCCGGGCCAGCACGACGTTGATCTCGATGCCGAGGACGCCCATCACCGAGGCGATGTAGATGATCCCGATCAGGCCGAGGACCAGTGCGAACGTCGCGTTCACGCTGCTCGCGTTGGTGAGCACGCTGCTGACGTAGAGCGCGCCGAGGTACTGCAGCGCCTGCCACATCGCCGCCAGCGCGAAGGCCCCCGGCGCCGCCCGCACCAGGGTGATGTGCCGGGTCGCTGCCGCCATCCGGAACAGCGCGGTCATCACCAGGCCCACGATCAACACGTTGCCGATCCGGATCAGCCAGCGGATCGTCGCGTTCAGATCGGCACCGAACACCTCCGTGTTGCCGACCACGGCGGTGAACACCGTGACCAGGAGTACGGCGACCCCGGCCGTGAAGAGCAGGCCCAGACTGTTGAGCCGGATCAGGAACGGGTTGGGGCGGCTGTTCCGCGGGACCGCCCAGGCTGCGTTGATGACGTTCTGGATCGCGACGCCGAGGCCGATGCAGCCGTAGAACGCCGCGAGCGAGCCAATGATCACCGCGCCGGTCGATCCCTCCAGCCCCTCGGGGGCGGCGAGCTGGTCTCCGATGATCGGGAAGTTGCTGAGCGCGGAGTTGAGCACCTCGTCCTGGAGGTCGGGCCGGCCCTGCAGGATGAACCCGAGGATCGACGATGCCAGCAGCAGCAACGGGAAGATCGCGATGAACGCGTAGTAGGTGAGCACCGCCGCCAGGTAGTTGCCCTGGTCGTCGAAGAACTTGTAGACGACCGCCAGCGGGAAGCCGATCGCGGGAAAGCGACGCTGCCCGCGGTCGACCTTCGCGACAACGCTCACGCGGTCAAACTACCCGTGGAACTACCCCGTGGGTCGGTCGACCAGCGAAGCGAGTCGATCGGGCGCCTGGATGCAGTAGGAGTCGGTGAGCAGCTCGGTGAGCTCGGTCCAGTCGGTGTCGTCGTCGAGCAGCAGTCCGATCACGTTGCCGCCCCAGCTCGCGCGGAAGTAGGGATCGCCGAGGTGCTGGAAGGCGATCACCTCGTCGGCCTCGCCGCGGAACGTGATCCGGAACAGCTGGTCCTCCCCGCCGAACACGTGCGCGATGGTCGCCGCGCCGACCCGCCAGCGGGTGCCGACCCAGGCGTACTCCTCCACGCACTCGGGCAGCGCGGTCAGGATCGCGCCGATGCGGAGCACGATCTCCTCGGGCACCAGTGGTCGCTCGGGCACGTCCCCGAGCCTGCCATGCCCCACGGACAGTGGGCGCGCGCGTTTACCTGATCTGCCGAGATCAGTGCGGTCACCTGCGGCGGGACGTCATACGTTCCGAGCGCTATAGGCCACGGTTCGTATGACGTTGTGACGCACGCTCATGCCGCAAGCGGTGTCAGGCGGTTCCTCTGAAACGGCGCAGTAGGACGGCCCATCACCTACTGCGTCTGTCTCGATAGGCGGCTAGGAGAACCGGGCGAATGTTCGCTTGAGTCCGGACCACCTAGGTCGCTGGTCGGCAGCAGGTGGGTGGCGCGTGGACCGGTCGCGACAGCGATCGCGGAGATGACGCACGCCGTAACAGTGAAAATCGCGACCCGGTCCCAGTTGTCGGCAGTTGAACCGATGAGTGCGCTGGCGATGGTGGGAGTGAACCCCGCCAAGGCGAAGCCGAACTGAGTACCGATGGCGGTCCCGGACAGACGGACGGAGGTCGGGAAGTACTCCGCGTATGTGGCCGGCCACACCGCGTTCGGCATCGAGTAGACGACACCGGCAAGAGCGACCCCGGACACGAACATCAGGGTGACTTGGCCGTGGGCGATGGCGCCGAAGAAGACCACAGACAGCGCGGCGCTGCCCAGAGCGCCGATGCAGAAGACCGGCTTGCGGCCTACCCGGTCAGAGAGGCGCGCCCAGAGGGGGAGCACCGCGATGGCGACAAGGTTGGCGACGATCGCCAGCCACAACATGGTGGTCTCGCTGATGCCTATGTCGTAGTCATCCGAGGTTGCCAGGTTGAGTGCGAACACCGCGAACATGGTGTTGACCGTGGCGATGAACGCCGCGAAGAAGACCCGAACTACACCGCGTCGATGTTCCCGGAACAGGACTCCGAGCGGGTTCGGGGGCCTCTCCTCGGATTCGCTTTGGGCGCGGAACGCGGGAGTCTCGTCCAACCGGCGGCGAATCACCAACCCGACGACGACCACGACGGCACTGAGCCAGAACGGGATCCGCCATCCCCACGTCTGCAACTGATCATCGTCGAGCATCGCTGCCAGGGGCAGAAAGATGGCCGGTGCCAGGATCTGCCCACCCTGAGTGCCGCTCAGGGTGAAACTGGTGAAGTAGCCGCGACGGTTGTTGGGGGAGTGTTCGAAGGACATCGAGTTGGCGCCAGCCTGCTCCCCGCTGGCCGAGAGCCCCTGGAGCAGCCGAAGAACCACCAGGAGCACCGGCGCCAGCACGCCCACTTGCTGGTAGGTGGGAAGGCAACCGACCAGAAAGGTCGAGATGCCCATCATCAGGATGGTTCCCACCATCACCCGCTTGCGGCCAATCCGATCACCGATGTGGCCCATGAGGAACGACCCGGCTGGCCGCGCGACGTAGGCAACGCCGAAGGTGGCGAACGACGCTGCGTTGTTCGCTGCGTCGTTACCTTCGGGAAAGAAGATGTCCGGAAAGACCAGCGCCGCTGCGGTTCCGTAGATTGCGAAGTCGTAGTACTCCAGGGCGCTGCCGAACCAGGCTGCCACGGCTGCCTTGCCCGGGGTGCGCCTCGGGTGGTCGTCGGCGGTCGTGGTTTCGGTCATCACAGCACGGTGAATTGACGACCTTGGAGAAGGCAAGCGGTTGCCAGAGTTGCCATGGGCCGCATTCGTAACGTCCGGTCAGGGGCCCCCGCCCGCTGGCATACCTATGGTTGCTCGCATGACGAGCAGCTTCGGCTTCACGCCTGGCCGGCCACCAGAGTGGGACATCGAGCGCTTCATGCGCGGCGACGAGGTCGCTACGGCCGTGATCACCCTGGAACGCAACCGGCGCACGTTCGCGTGGAAGTGCGCCGAGGTGGACGCCGACGGGCTGGGTCTGCGGCTCGGCGCGTCGTCGGTCACGCTGGGAGGCCTGCTCAAACACCTGGCGTGGGTCGAGGAGCTCTATTTCCAGCACCGGCTCGCCGGTCGCCAGTCCAGGGCGCCGTTCGACCAACTTGACCTCGAGAGCGATTGGGAAGACTGGGCCTGGAGTACGGCGGCCGACGACAGCCCCGATGCGCTGCGTGCGCTCTGGGTCGACACTGTCCACCGCTCCCGCGACGCGCTGACCGAGGCGCTGTCCCGCGGTGGACTGGAGCAGACGACCCCGGGCGGGATGAGCCTGCGCCGGTTGCTGGCAGACATGATCGAGGAGTACGCCCGCCACACCGGGCACGCCGACCTGCTCCGCGAGCAAGTCGACGGGGCTACTGGAGAGGGCCCTCCGCAGGACTTCCCGGTGCCCTGAGCCCGGTGCTCGAAACGCCCTGTCATGCCCGCGGGCTCACGCCGAGAGTCCGGGCGATCGAGGCTGAGGACTTCCCTCCGTCCGTGTACGAGAGATGCCGAGTTGCGCGCGACGTCGTGAGGCCGATGAGACGTCCAGCTGGCTGCACTCGCGCACACCGGCGTGACGTCAGTACGACTTCGGCAGCCCCAGGGAGTGCATCGCGATGAAGTTGAGGATCATCTCGCGCGACACCGGCGCGATCCGGCCGACGCGGGTGGCCACCAGCAGCCCGGCGACGCCGTACTCCTGGGTGGCGCCGTTGCCGCCGTGGGTCTGTACGGCGCGGTCGGCGGCGTTGCAGGCCGCCTCGGCCGCGGCGTACTTCGCCATGTTGGCGGCCTCACCAGCGGCCATGTCGTCGCCGGCGTCGTAGAGAGCGGCGGCCTTCTGGGTCATCAGCCGGGCCATCTCGATCTCGATGTGGCTCTCGGCAAGCGGGTGCGCGATCGCCTGGTGCGAGCCGATCGGCCCCTGGAAGACGACCCGCTCCTTGGCGTACGACGTCGCCTTCTCCAGCGCGAACCGGGCCAGCCCGGTCGAGAACGACGCGGCCATGATCCGCTCTGGGTTCAGCCCGGCGAAGAGCTGCACCAGGCCGCCGTCCTCGTCGCCCACCAGCGCGTCGCCCGGCAGCCGGAGGTCGTCGATGAACACCGAGAACTGCAGCTCGGGGCTGGTCCACTCCATCGGGATGGACGTGGCCTCGAACCCCTCGGCATCGGTGGGTACGACGAACAGCACCGGCTTGACCTTGCCGGTCTTGGCGTCCTCGGTGCGGGCCACGACCAGCACGTTGTCGGCCTCGTCGACGCCGGAGATGAAGATCTTGCGCCCGTTCAGCACCCACTCGTCGCCGTCCTTGCGGGCGACGGTGCTGATGTTGTGGGTGTTGGTGCCGGCGTCCGGCTCGGTGATCGCGAACGCCATCGTGCCGGTGCCGTCGCAGATCCCCGGCAGCCAGCGCTGCTTCTGCTCCTCGGTGCCGTAGCGGGAGATGATCGTGCCGCAGATCGCGGGCGAGACGACCATCAGCAGCAGCGGGCAGCCCTGGGCGGCCAGCTCCTCGCACACGGCGGCGACGTCGCCGATGCCGCCGCTCCCACCGCCGTACTGCTCGGGGATGTTGATGCCGAGGTAGCCGTTCTTGCCGATCTCCAGCCATAGGTCGGTCGTCTTCTCGCCGGCCCGGCCCTTCTCCATGAAGTAGTCGCGGCCGTACTTCGAGCCGAGCTTCGCCACCTGCTTGCGGAGCTCCAGACGCTCCTCGGTCTCACTGAAGGTCGTCATCGTCTTCTCCTGTCACCACTGCGAGAACTTCGCCGGACGCCACCTGGGCGCCGGGCTGGACATCGATCTCGGTGACCGTGCCCGCGGTCGGGGCGGTCACCGTGTGCTGCATCTTCATGGCCTCGAGGACCAGGACCACGTCACCCGCGGCCACCTGGGCGCCCTTCTCGACGGCGACCGAGACCACCGTGCCGGGCATCGGCGCGAGCAGGCTGCCGCTGGCCACCACGTCGGCGGGGTTCACGAACCGCGGCACCCGGGTCAACCGGACGTGCCCGCTGGGGCTGTCGACGTCGACGGCGTCGCCGCTGATTGCTACGTCGTACGCCATGCGCACGCCGTCGGCCTCGAGGGTGACGGAGGTTTCGAGGCTCGTTCCTCGCACCTCAACCACCGTCATGCCGTCGACGGTGTAGCCGTCGCGGCCACCCCGCCACTCGACGACCAGATCCCCCTCGAACTCGGTGCGCTGCGCCTGGGACACCACGTTGCGCCACGCCACCGGGATGCCGGCCTGGACGGTGCGCGCGCGCCCCGCCTGCTCCGCCAGCGCCAGGGCCGCCGCCACCGGCGCACCGGTGTCGGTCTCCTTGGGCGGCACCTCGAAGCTGTCGAGGAAGGCCGTGCTGACCTTCCCAGCCAGGAAGTCCGGGTCCTCGAGGATCGCTACGAGCAGATCGCGGTTGGTCACCAGGCCGTGGATCCGGGCCCGGCGCAGAGCGTCGCCGAGCCGCCGCGCGGCGGTGGACCGGTCGCTGCCGTAGGCGACGACCTTGGCCAGCATCGCGTCGTAGTGGGTGGTGACCTCGTTGCCGGAGCCGAAGCCGGTGTCGACCCGCACGTGTCTGCTCGTCGGGATCTCGAAGGTCGTGAGCAGCCCACTCTGCGGCTGGTAGTCCTGAGCGGGGTCCTCGGCGTACAGCCGGACCTCGATCGCGTGCCCGTCGGGCTTGTCGGGGTAGCGCGCGTCGGAGGTCTCGCCCTCGGCGGCGCGGATCTGCAGCTCGACCAGGTCGGTGTGGAACACCAGCTCGGTGACCGGGTGCTCGACCTGGAGACGGGTGTTCATCTCCAGGAACCAGAACTCCGCCCGCTCCTCCTCGTAGAGGAACTCGACCGTGCCGGCGCCGCGGTAGGAGATCGCCTCGGCGGCCTTGCGCGCCGCACCGTGGAGGCGCTCTCGCGTGCCGCGGCTCATCCTGCCCGGCGCCGGGGCCTCCTCAACGACCTTCTGGTGACGGCGCTGCAGGGAGCAGTCGCGCTCGCCGAGCACGGCGACGTTGCCCTCCGCGTCGCCCCACACCTGGACCTCGACGTGCCGGCCGCGCTCGACGTAGTGCTCGATGAAGACCGTGCCGTCGCCGAAGGCCGACAGCGCCTCGGCCTCGGCCTTCTCGACCTCGGCCGACAGGTCGGCGAGGTCGCGGACGATCCGCATCCCGCGGCCGCCGCCACCGGCGGATGCCTTGACCAGCAGCGGCAGGTGCTCGGGCTTGGCGTCCTCGACGTGGACGCTCTCCAGGATCGGTACGCCGGCCGCGGCCATCAGCCGCTTGGCCTCGATCTTCGAGCCCATCTGCTCGATCGACTCTGGGGCCGGACCGATCCAGATGAGGTTGGCGTCGATCACGGTGCGGGCGAACTCGGCGTTCTCCGAGAGAAACCCGTAGCCGGGGTGGATCGCTTCGGCGCCGGCCCGGCGCGCGGCGTCGACCAGCAGGTCGCCGCGCAGGTAGGTGTCGGCCGGCGCGACCCCGGGCAGCCGGACCGCCGCATCTGCCTCGCGCACGTAGGGCAGGTCGGCGTCCGCGTCGGAGTGCACGGCGACCGTCTCGATGCCGAGCCTCCGGCAGGTGCGGAAGACGCGGGAGGCGATCTCGGCCCGGTTGGCGACCAGGACGCGGCGGATCGCGGTCACGGTCGGAACACCCCGAACCTGTCGGTGCCCTGGATGGGCTTGTTCTCGATCACGGACAGGCAGATGCCGAGGATGGTCCGGGTGTCGCGGGGGTCGATCACCCCGTCGTCGTAGAGCATCCCGGACAGGAAGAACGGCAGCGACTGCTCCTCGACCGACTCCTCGACGAAGGCGCGCATGCCGGCGTCGGCCTCCTCGTCGTACGCGTTGCCCTTGGCCTCGGCCGCCGCCCGGGCGACGATCGACAGCACGCCGGCCAGCTGGGCCGGACCCATCACCGCCGACTTCGCGCTCGGCCAGGTGAACAGGAACCGCGGGTCGTAGGCGCGGCCGTTCATGCCGTAGTTGCCGGCACCGTACGACGCCCCCATGATCACGCTGAGGTGCGGCACGGTGCTGTTGGAGACCGCGTTGATCATCATCGCGCCGTGCTTGATGATCCCGCCCTGCTCGTACTCCTTGCCGACCATGTAGCCGGTGGTGTTGTGCAGGAACAGCAGGGGTACGTCGATCTGATTGGCCAGCTGGATGAACTGCGTCGCCTTCTGCGCCTCCTCGCTGAACAGCACGCCCTGGGCGTTGGCGAGGATGCCGATCGGCCGGCCGTGCAGTTGCGCCCAGCCGGTGACCAGTGACGGCCCGTAGAGCGGCTTGAACTCGTCGAAGGCCTGGCCGTTGGTGGCCGAGACACCGTCGCAGATCCGGGAGATCACCTCCCGCGGGTCGAAGGGCTCCTTGAGGTCGGTGGGGATCAGGTCGAGCAGCTCGTCGGGGTCTGCGTCCGGCTCGGCGAACGACGCCGGCGGCGGCGGCACCGCCTTGCGCCAGTTGAGCCGGGCGACGATCCGCCTGCCGATCCGGATCGCGTCGTACTCGTCCTCGGCGAGGTAGTCGGCGAGGCCGCTGGTGCGGGCGTGCATCTCGGCGCCGCCCAGCGACTCGTCGTCGGACTCCTCGCCGGTCGCCATCTTCACCAGCGGCGGCCCGCCCAGGAACACCTTGGCGCGCTCCTTGACCATCACCGTGTAGTCGCTCATCCCGGGCACGTAGGCACCGCCGGCCGTGGAGTTGCCGAACACCAGCGCGACCGTCGGCTGCTTCGCCGCGCTGCTCCGGGTGATGTCGCGGAACAGCTTGCCGCCCGGGATGAAGATCTCCTTCTGGGTCGGCAGGTCGGCGCCGCCGGACTCGACCAGCGCAACCGTCGGCAGCCCGTTCTCCTCGGCGATCTGGGAGGCCCGGAAGATCTTCTTGACCGTCCACGGGTTGCTGGCGCCGCCCTTCACCGACGGGTCGTTGGCGGTGATCATGCACTCGACGCCCTCGACCACCCCGATCCCGGTGACCACGCTGGCGCCGACCGCGAAGTCCGATCCCCAGCCGGCCAGCGGGCTGAGCTCGAGGAACGCCGAGCCCTCGTCGATCAGCAGCTCGATCCGCTCGCGGGGCATCAGCTTGCCGCGCTCGTGGTGGCGGGCGACGTACTTCTCTCCGCCGCCGGCCACCGCCTTCGCGTGCTCGGCGTCGAGATCGGCGAGCTTCTCCAGCATCGCCTCACGGTTCTGGGACAGCGCAGTGGTCACTTCTCCACCACCTCCTTCATCCGCTCGAGGGTGGTGCGCATGCCGCGCTCGTTGGTGCGACCGCGGAGCGGGCCGAGCAGCGTCCAGTAGATCCGCATCGGCAGCGCGGGCTCGAGCCGGAAGTACTCCGTCACCCTGGTGCCGCCGTTCTCGGCCTGGAGCCGGTAGCCCCAGTTGTTGAGCGTCACGTTGTCGGTGCCGACCGCGAACTCGAAGACCTCGTTGGGGACGCACTTCGTCACCTGGCACGGCGACCAGTACGTCGGCCCGACGCCGTTGCGCTTCACGTGGCCCTTGAACGACGCGCCCACCTCGGGGCCGCTCGAGCCGCGGGTCCAGCGCGCCTCGAAGGTCTCGGGCGAGAACTCCCCGATCCGGGTCACGTCGCTGACCAGCGCCCACACCTTCTCCGGCGGTGCGGCCATGTGGACCGACACCTCGCCCTGGAGCGGCTTGATGATGCTCATGCGGTGTACCCCAGCAGTCGCGCGGCCAGATCGGTCAGCACCTCGGTTGCTCCTCCTCCGATGGGCAGGATCCGGGCGTCGCGGTAGTGCCGCTCCACCTCGGTCCCGTGCATGTAGCCGGTGCCGCCGTGCAGCTGCACCGCCTGGTCGCAGACGTACGTCGCGGCGTCGCAGGCGGTCTGCTTGGCGAGGCAGGCCTCGGCGATCACCTGCTCGCCGGCGACGTGGCGGCGGGCGATCTCCCGCGTGTAGGTGCGGGCGACCTCGACCTGTCGTCGCATCTCGACCAGCTTGTGCCGCACTACCTGGTTGGCGACCAGCGGCTTGCCGAACGTCTCGCGGTCGCGGCAGTAGGCCGCGGTGAGCTCCAGCGAGCGTGCGGCGATGCCGTAGGCGTGCACGGCGAGGCCGATCCGCTCGACGACGAACTGCTCGGCGATCTGGTAGAAGCCGGTGTTCTCAGCGGCCACCAGGTTGGCCGCCGGGACCCGGACGTCGACGTAGGACAGCTCGGCGGTGTCGGAGCAGTGCCAGCCCATCTTGCGCAGCGACCGGTCCACGGTGAACCCGGGCGTGCCCGCCTCGACCACGATCAGACTGACGCCGGCATGTCCCCGCCCGCCGGTGCGGACGGCGGTGGTCACGAAGTCGGCGCGGACCCCACTGGTGATGAAGGTCTTGGCGCCGTTGAGGACGTACTCCTCGCCCTCCCGGACCGCCGTGGTCCGGATGCCGGCGACGTCGGAGCCGCCGCCGGGCTCGGTGACCGCGAGCGAGCCGATCTTCTCGCCGGCCAGTGTGGGCCGGACGAACCGGTCGATCAGGTCGGCGTTGCCCGATGCGGCGATGTGGGGCAGCGCGATCCCCGACGTGAACAGCCCGGCCATCAGGCCGCTGGAGGCCCCGGCCTCGAACATCCCCTCCTGCAGGTCGACCGAGTCGAGCAGGGTGCCACCCTGGCCGCCGACCTCCTCGGGGAAGGCAACGCCGAGCAGCCCCTGCTTGGCCGCCGCGAGGTGCAGCTCGCGGGGCAAGGTGCCGTCGTCCTCCCACTGCTGCAGGTGGGGCTCGATCTCGCGGCGGGTGAACTCCGCGCCGAGGTCGTGCAGCTCGCTCATAGCAAGTCCTCCTGGATGTGCACCATCCGTGAGCGGACCCATTCGCCGAGGCCCTTGGCCTGCGGGTCGAAGCGGGTGGAGGCGGCCACGCCGGCGCCGAGCAGGCCGCGGATCAGGACGTTGACGCCGCCGAGGTTCTCGAGTGCGTAGACCTCGACCTCGAGGTCCTTGGCCTCGGGGACCAGCTCGCGGATCTTCTTCGGGGTGATCAGCTTGGCCAGCCAGGTCACCCGGTCGTCGTACTTGTCGGAGCCGTCGTGGGTGACCCAGAGCCCCAGGTTGGCGTCGCCGCCCTTGTCGCCGGAGCGGGCGTGCACGAACGCGCCGAGCGGCATCCGGCGGTTGACCTGGTCCTGCGGGGCGGGGTACGGCGACGGGCGGCGGCCGGCTTCCGGGTCGACCTCGGTGAACTCCTTCGGGTCCGCGATCTCCTCGCGCCGACCGTCGTGGTGAATGACGGTGTGGGTGACCTGCGAGCGGTCGACGTACTCCGGCCGGTAGATGCCGTACGGCGTCGGCCGCCCAGGTGGCGCGGTCAGCGTGAAGCCGGGGTAGGAGCCGAGCGCGAGCTCGACCGCCGGCGCCGTGAACGCCTTGCCGACCGGATCGGCCTGCGGGTCCATCACCGTGCACCGCAGCAGGCAGGACGCGCCCTCCTCGGTGTCGGCGTCCTCGGGCGGTGGGGCGGTCTGGGTCCAGGTGACCGACTCCGCGGTGAGGTGCGGCTCGAGCTGGGCGCGCAGCCACTCGGCCTTGTGGTCGAGCTCGAGACCGGTGAGCACGAACTCCATCGAGTTGCGGAACCCGCCGAGCTCGTTGACGCAGACCTTGAGCCGCTCGGGCGGCGCCTCCCCGCGCACGCCGGAGATCGCCACCCGGTCCGCGCCGTCCTGGCTCAGCGTGATCGAGGCGAGCAGCGTGGTGACGTCGGGGTTGAGGTAGCGGCTGGTCTGGATCTCGTAGACCAGCTGGGCGGTCACGGTGTCGACGGTGACCGCGCCGCCGGTGCCGTCGTGCTTGGTGATCACGCTGCTGCCGTCGTCGGCGATCTCGGCGAGCGGGAAGCCCAGCGGCGTGCCGTGGAGGCCCAGCGAGCGGAAGCCGGAGAAGTTGCCGCCGGTGGCCTGGGTGCCGCACTCGAGCACGTGACCGGCAACGACCGCACCGGCCAGCGCGTCGTACGACGTGCCGTCCCAGCCGTGGTGCGCGACGGCCGGCCCCACCACCAGCGACGCGTCGGTGACCCGACCGGTGACGACGATGTCGGCGCCGGCCTCGATCGCGGCGGCGATGCCGAAGCCACCGAGATAGGCGTTGGCGGTGAGCGCGTTGCCACCCAGTGCCATCTCCTTGGCGAGGCTGCGCACGTCGTCGCCCTCGACGTGCGAGATCTTTGGGTCCAGGCCGAGCCCGGACGCGACCTCGCGAAGCCGGTCGGCCAGGCCCGAGGGGTTGAGCCCGCCGGCGTTGCTGACGAGCTTCACGCCCTTCTCCAGGGCCAGGCCGAGGCAGTCCTCGACCTGGGTGACGTACGTCCGCGCGTAGCCGAGCGAGGGGTCCTTCATGCTGTCCTTGCCGAGGATCAGCATGGTCAGCTCGGCCAGGTAGTCGCCGGTGAGTACGTCGAGGTCTCCCCCCTCGAGCATCTCGCGCATCGCGGAGAGCCGGTCGCCGTAGAAGCCGGAGCAGTTGCCGATCCGGAGAGCGCTCACTTGGGCTCCCTCCCCTTGCCCGGCGGACCGGCGAAGGCCTGCGCGATGGTCAGCCACTTCTCGGCGTCGGGGCCCTGAGCGAGCAGGTCCGTGTCGTCGCGGTGGACCCGCTGGGTGACCAGCAGGCAGAACTCGTGCGCCGACCCGGCGACCCGCTGCTCGGCGTCGTCCGGCCCCCAGATCCAGAGCTCACCGGAGGGGGCGGTCAGCTCGATCCGGAACTCCTCGGCGGGGGGCATGAGCTCGTGCACGCCGAAGGCGAAGTCGCGGGTGCGGATGCCGAGGTGGGCGACGTGCCGGATCCGGTCGGTGGTCTCGGGGTGTACGTCGAGCGCGTCGTAGACGTCGAGCGCGTGCGCCCAGGTCTCCATGAACCGGGCAGTGGCCATCGACGCCGGCGACATCGGCGGGCCGAACCACGGCATCTTCTGACGCTGCGGATAGTCGCGCAGCGCCTCGGTGAGCGCGGTGCGGGCGGCACCCCAGCGGGCGAGCAGCGCCTGCGGCTGCAGCCGCGCGATCTCGTGGGCGTAGATGTCGACGTAGCCGGTGGGGTCGGCGATCGCCTCCAGCACGATGGCGTCCCACTTCTCCTTGTCGGTGGCCGCGGTGGTCGCGGCCTCGTCGGTCCAGAGCAGGTGAGCGACCTGGGTCGCGACCGTCCAGCCGGCCGCCGGCGTGGGCGTGGCCCAGCCCTCGTCGTCGAGGCCGGAGACGGTCGCGAAGAGCTGGTCGCTCTCGGCCTTCAGGTCGGCCAGCAGGCCCTCGAGCAGGTCACTCATCGTGGCGCCTCCAGCGCGTCGTCGAGCGTGATCGCCCACTGGTCGAGGATCCGGCCCCGCCTGCGGGCGTCGTCGGAGATGGTGTTGGCGAGACCGAGCCCGCGGACCAGGTCGAGGGTGGCCTGCACCAGCTCGCGCACGCCGGGGCGTGACTCGTCGGCGCCGAGAGCGTCGACGGTGAGCAGGTGCGCCTCCCGGCCGACCCGGCGCTCGAGCGGCTCGACGGCCTCGAGCAATGCGGGGTCGGTGCGCGCCGCCACCCACAGCTCGAGCGCGGCGCTGAAAACCGGTGAGGTGAAGTGGTCGGCCAGCATCTGGAGTACGGCGCGGGTGCGGCGCTCGCCGCGCGGCAGCTCGGCGGCCGCGGCCCGGAGCTCGGCACCGCGGACCTCGGTGAGGTGTTCGACGGCGGCCACCACCAGGGTGTTCTTGGTGGGGAAGTGGTGCAGCTGGGCGCCACGGCTGACCCCGGCGCGCTCGGAGACGAGAGTGGTCGACGTACCGGCGAAGCCGCGCTCGACCAGGCAGTCGACCGTGGCCTCGAGCAGCCGGGCGCGCATCGCGCGGGTGCGCTCCCCCTGGGGCGTGCGCGTCGTGGTCACCACCGAGTCAGCATGGCTGCCCCACCAACAAACAGTCAAGCCTGACTTTAAGTTGTCTCACGGACGCCTGAGGGACCTACGGTTCGCCGCGCAGACATCCGGGCATGACCGGACTACGCTCCCGCAGGGAGTGCCCACGAACCCAACCCTCCAGGAGGGGAACTCGACGATGTCCAACTACCCACCTCCGCCGCCGCAGGACCCGAACCAGCCGCCGCAAAACCCCTACGGCCAGCCGCAGCAGCCGGGGCAGCCGCCTCAGCAGCCGCCGCCGAACCCCTACGGGCAGCCGCCGCAGCAGCCCGGGTACGGCCAGCAGCCGCCGCCGCAGCAGCCCGGGTACGGGCAGCCGCCGCAGCAGGGGTACGGCCAGCCGCAGCAGGGCTATGGTCAGCCGCAGCAGGGCTACGGCCAGCCGGCCTATGGCCAGCCCGGCTACGGACAGCCGGGCATGAGCCCGTTCGGCCAGTACGCCGCCTGGGGCACCAGGTTCGCGGCGTACCTGATCGACGCGCTGATCGCGGTGGGCGCCGGGCTGATCTTCATCATCATCGGCGCGATCCTCCTGGGGTCCGACGCCAGCGCGGTCGGGCTGCTGATCATGCTGGTCGGCTACGCCGTGATCCTTGGTGTCACGATCTGGAACAACGTGATGAAGCAGGGCACCACCGGTCAGTCGATCGGCAAGGGGATGATGAACATCAAGGTGGTCGGCACGAACACCGGCCAGCCCATCGGCACGGGTAGCGGCTTCGTCCGCTGGCTGATGCACGCCTTCATCGACGGTGCGATCTGCTACCTCGGCTTCTTGTGGCCGCTGTGGGACGACAAGAAGCAGACGTGGGGCGACAAGGTGGTCGACAGCGTGGTGCTGCGGACGTCCTAGGCCTGATCCACCCCGGCCGCGATCGTCGGCATGCGCCACACTCGGCGCATGCCGACGATTCTCATTTCGGGTGCCTCCTCCGGTCTCGGGGCCGAGATGGCCCGCCAGTTCGCCGCCCGGGGCCACGACCTGGCGCTGTGCGCACGGCGTACCGAACGCCTCGGAGAGCTGCGCGCCGAGATCGCTGCGGCCCACCCCGACCGGCGGGTCGAGATCCGGGCGCTGGACGTCGACGACCACGACGCCGTGTTCGCGGTGTTCAAGGAGTTCCGGTCCGAGTTCGGCACGTTGGACCGGGTGATCGTCAACGCCGGCCTGGGCAAGGGCGCGCCGCTGGGCACCGGCCGGTTCGAGGCCAACCGCGAGACCGCGATGACCAACTTCGTCGCCGCGCTGGCCCAGACCGAGGCCGCGATGGAGATCTTCCGCGACCAGGAGGCCGGGCATCTGGTGATGGTCTCCTCGATGTCCGCGATGCGCGGGTTGCCCAAGACCCTGACGACGTACGCCGCCACCAAGGTGGCCGTCGCCCACCTGGCCGAGGGGCTGCGCAACGAGCTCTACGGCACTCCGCTGGCCAAGAAGATCAAGATCACCGTGCTCTACCCCGGCTACATCGCCTCGGAGATGAACGAGAAGGTCGCCCAGTCGACGCCGATGATGACCTCGACCGAGAAGGGCGTCCGGTCGATGGTGAACGCGATCGAGAAGCAGGTCGCCGACGCCTGCGTGCCCGCTCTCCCCTGGGCGCCGCTGTCCGTGGTCATGAAGCACGCCCCGCTGGGGGTCTTCAAGCGCCTGTCGTAACTCACGGCGGTTCAATCGGGCGTACGCGGTGTGTGCGAAGGTGCGCCTCGTGGTTGGCGACGAGATGCGCGAGGTGGTGGCCCGCGCCTCGAGAATCATGTCCCGCGATCTTGTCGCCGTTCGGGAACTGCATGGCGGGGAGCATGCAGTCACGGTGCTCGCGAGGGAACACGACTCAGAGTTTGTGGTGCGAACGTTTCCCGCCGGAGACCAAGCGGTCGCCCATGAGGCACAGGTGCTCCCGCGGTTGAGCGCGTTGGGTTCGTGGGTGCCTCGACTTGTGGCGTACTCACATCCGGCGGACGAGCGTCCCGTTATCGTGACGACACGAGTCCGCGGTGGACATCCACCAGTCGACCTGCCCGCCCCGTTGATAGCACGCCAAATGGCCGCAGCACTGGCAGCCATCCACCAGCAGTCGGGAGAGGGCCTGCGACTGGCTCCATCCGAGCCACCCACGGGTACCCACCCGATCGTGGACGCCGCGCAGAGCGTTTGGCGCCGGCTCGTGAACGAGGAGCGAGTGCTCACGCACTACGACTACTGGTGCGGAAACGCCCTGTGGACCGGTGAGGTCCTAACCGGGGTGATCGACTGGTCAGGGGCTCGTCTCGCTCCACGGGGAGTCGATGTTGCGTGGTGTCGACAGGACCTGGTCCTGCTCGGTTCGCCCGCAGCGGCGGAGGTCTTTCTGCGCGAGTACGAGCAGGCGGCAGGCGTCAGGGTCCCCAGTATCCGAGATTGGGACATCGACGCAGCCGCACGGGCGGTCGCCGCCGTCGAGGACTGGGCGCCGAACTACCGCGCCGTGGGGCGCGCCGAACTGAACCCCCGCACCCTCCGACAGCGGCTCGACCAGTGGATCGACTACCTACTCAACACTCAGCGGTAGGTCGGATGGGCTGCGCAACGAGCTCTACATCGATGCGTGCGTGGGCTCACAACCGATGAATCCCCGTCTGTCGTCCGGTCGCTATTGGTTACCGAGAAGACGAAAGGCGGACCAGAGATGCTGTTGAAGAATCGCACCGCAATCGTCCACGGGGGCAGTGGCGACATCGGCTCCGCGGTCGCACAGGCGTACGCACGAGAAGGCGCCGAGGTGCACCTCACCGGACGCACGCGAGACCCCCTCGAGCAGGTCGCCCAACGCATCGGGCACGGCGGCGGGGTCGCGCACGTCGACGTCCTCGACGCGGTGGACCGCGACGCGGTTGAGCAACATGCCGCGGCGGTGGCCGACCGGAGCGGCGGCATCGACGTGTGCTTCAACGCCACCTTCAACGACGACGTCCAGGGCACGCCACTGGTCGACATGCCGGTCGGCGACGTCATGCAGCCGGTCGCCAAGGCGGTCACTTCAACCTTCACCGTGGCCACGGCCGCCGCACGGCACATGGTCGAGCGCGGCACCGGCGTCATTCTCGCCATGGGCGGCGGACGAGAAGCGATCCCCCACCTCGGTGGCTCCCACGTCGCATGGGCCGCACTCGCCGGTCTGTGCCGGACGCTGGCAGCCGAGCTCGGGCCGCAGGGTGTCCGCGTTGCCTGGCTGCTCTCACCCGGCTCCCCGAAACCGGGCGAGCCCGACCAGGACGCCGACAACCTGCTGCTGCCACGACGACCCAGCTACGACGACGTCGCCAACGCCGCCGTGTTCGCCGCGTCCGACTGGGCCGCGACCGTGACCGCGACCGAGATCAACCTCACCGGCGGCGCCGTCGTCGACTGACCTGGTTCAGAACCGTTCAGCGATAGCGCGCAACCTGGCGACGTAGTCATTCCAATCGTGATGCTCCGGGAGGTTCGAGATTCGCGGGTTGAGACCTGCCGCGCCATCGATCTGCTCTCGAAGAATGTCCGCGTGACCGACGTGTCGCCCCAGATCCACCAGGATGTGCACCATGAGGCGCTCCAAGGTGACGGGGGCCGGGTCACTCCACCAGGGCACGCGTCCGGGCGCATCGAGCGGAAGTTCCTCGATGATGGCGTCGGAGAATGCCCACACCCGCTGGTAGAAGTCGACGATGCCGTCACAGGTTTCGGACTCGGTCGCGTAGAAGTCCGCTTGTGGGTCAGTCTCGTCCTCGTCCGTGATGCGCTCATCAGGCGTTGGCCAATGCCGACCGAAGGCGTCGCCGAAGTACCAGATTTCGCTGTTTGCTGCATGCTTGACGAGACCGATGAGGTTCGTCCCAGTAGGGGTCCGCGGCATCCGAAGGTCGCGCTCGCTGAGGCCCTCCACCTTCCACAAGAGCGCCTCTCGCGACGCTTGCAGGTAGTGATGCAGCACCGCCTTGCCGTCCATGCGGTCAGTCTGGCATCCCTGCGAACGCCCGCTTCTGCCGCGAGCAGGTGCGTCTTTCCGTCGCGGACGGGGTACCGCCCGGATGGCGTGCTCGCCGAGTCTTTCCTCCGGGTAAGACACGCTCCTGCCCGCGGGTGCGAGCGCGGCGGGCACGCCCCTCAGGCACGCACATGCCGCGATCCGCGTTCAAGGGTCAGCGGTAGGTGAGGTGGTCGCCCTCGAGGTGGGGGTGCTCGTTGAAGGTCAGCAAGCGGGCGCCGGTGGAGCCGACGACGACGCGGCTGACCGAGGAGTTCACTATCACCGTGTTGAACCGCTGCCAGAGCCGAGCGACCGACGGGGCGTCGGCCTCGGGGTCGACGAGCGCCGCGCAGGCGACCGCGATCGGGCCGCCGGAGCTGACCACGACGACCGTGCCGCCCGGGCCGGACGAGGCGATCGCCCGGTCAAGGGCGGACCGCACGCGGGCTCCGAAGTCGGCGTACGACTCGGTGAACGCGCCCGTCTCGCCGCGGGTCCACAGGTTGGTGGCGTGCTCAAAGACGCGCTGGAACGCACGGCGGTCGGAGACGTCCACGTCGGGGTACGCCGCGCCGGCCCGGAGGAAGTCGAAGTCGAACTCAGCCCATCCCTGGTCGACGTCGGTCTCGATGCCCGACCAGCCGGCACCCTCAGCCACCGCGGCCGCGGTGTCCCGCTGCCGACGCATGTCTCCGTGGACGACCGCGCTCGGCGTCACGCCGCGCTCTGCCAGCCACGCGCCGAGCAGCCGGCCCTGGGTCCAGCCCGTCTCCGACAGCACGTCGTAGTCGTCGGCACCGAACGACGCCTGGCCGTGCCTGACCAGCAGCATCACGCCCATCAGAGCCCCATCAGATCAGCGACCGGCAGCGGGTCTCGAGGTAGCCGACTGCCGGGCCGAAGACGGCGTACGCCTCGTTGGTGGTCTGTTTGTGGAAGTAGCGGTACCAGATCTGCTGGGCTATGACGGCGAGCCGGAACAACCCGAACACCTCGTAGAACCGCCACCTCTCGGGTGTCATCTCGAAGCCCATCCGGTCGCAGTAGCGGTCGACCACCTGGTCGCGGGTCCACATGCCCGGCGTGGTCGTCGGCTGCCGGCGGAACATCTGGAAGAACTCGTCGTCGCCGGGCTCGACCCAGTAGGACAGCGTGCCGCCGAGGTCCATCAGCGGGTCGCCGACGGTGGCCATCTCCCAGTCGAGCACGCCCACCACCCGCATCGGGTCGTCGGCGTCGAGCACCATGTTGTCGAACCGGAAGTCGTTGTGGATCATCCGCTGCCCGACGTCGCTCGGCTTGTGCTCCTCGAGCCAGGCGATGACGTCGCTCCAGTCGCCGGTGTCGTCGGTGCGGGCGTTGCCGAAGCGGGTGGTCCAGCCGGACATCTGCCGGTCGACGTACCCGTCGCCCTTGCCGAGCGCTGCAAGTGCCGGCGCCGCCGACACGTCGACGGAGTGCAGCGCGATCAGCACGTCGAGGGCGTTCTCGCAGAGCTGGGACACCTGCTCGGGCGGCAGCTCGAACGGCAGCTCGCGACGGGGGATGACGCCCTCGACCTTCTCCATCACGTAGAAGTCCGAGCCGATCACCGACTCGTCGGTGCAGTGCCCGACCATCGTCGCGACGTACGGGAAGAGCGGGCGCAGCTCGTCCTGGATGAGGTACTCACGGCCCATGTCGTGGGCGCCCTTCGCCTTCACCCCGCCCGGCGGGCGGCGCAGGATCACGTCGCGGTCGGGATAGCGCAGCTGGTAGGTCAGGTTGGACGCGCCGCCGGGAAACTGGGTCACCTCCGGGGTTCCGACGAGATCGTCGACGAAGGCCTCGGCGTGCCCGCGGAGCCATGCCGCGACCGCCTCCACGTCGAAGGCGTCCTCCTCGCGGACCGGCCTGCTCTCGTCACTCACCGGCGGATCCGTTCGGGTCGAGGCTGTCGAGGCGGGCCGCCTGAGCCCGCATCACCTGGTCGTACGCCGCTCGGTCGTTGAGCTTCAGCGCGTAGGCGTCGCGGGCCGGCCGGTCGGGGACGATGAGCTCATCGCCCCGGTCGAGACCTTCGAGCACGGCAGCGGCGATGTCGTCGGCGGTGATCGGCGAGCTCTCCACCAGGCTCGCGATCACCTTGCCGAGCGTCTCGTCGCGGCCCTGCATCGAGCTCATCAGGTTGGTCTTGAAGTACGACGGGCAGATGGCGTGCGCGGTGACGCCGTACGCCGCGAGCTCGTGGCCGGTGGTCTCGGTCAGCGCGACCACGGCGGCCTTCACGGCGTTGTACGACGCCATCCCGGCCGGGTGCACCAGGCCGGCCAGCGAGGCGGTGTTGACGATCGCGCCGCTGCGCTGCCGCTTGAACATCGGCACGAACGTGGTGATGCCGCGGACCACTCCGAACAGGTTGATCTCGATGATCCAGCGCCACTCGTCGATCGTCGCGACGTCGAGCCGGCCGCCCCCGGCAACGCCCGCGTTGTTGACCAGGATGTCGATGCCGCCCCAGGTCCGCTCGACGTGCGCGAGCGCGGCAGCCCAGTCGTCGTCGCTGGTGATGTCGAGGGTGAGGTCTGCCCCGGCGAGGTCGGTGCGCAGCACCTCGTCGCCACGCGCCTCGAACGCCGTGGCCAGCGCCGCGCCCAGGCCCGAGGCGGCGCCGGTGATCAGCACCCGGCTCATCGCGACGCTCCGTACTTGCCCAGCTCCAGCCGCGCCACCATCCCGCGGTGCACCTCGTCGGGGCCGTCGGCGAGCCGGAGCGCGCGGGCCGCGGTCCAGGCACCGGCCAGCGGGAAGTCGTCGGACAGCCCGCCGCCACCGTGGATCTGGATCGCCATGTCGATCACCTGCTGCGCCATGTTGGGCACCGCGACCTTGATCTGCGAGACCTCGGACAGGGCGTTCAGCGGGCCGCCCACGTCGAGCTTCCAGGCCGCGTGCAGCACCAGCAGCCGGGCCTGGTCGATCGCGATCCGGGCGTCCGCGATCCGCTCGCGGTTGCCGCCGAGGTTGGCGATCGGCTTGCCGAACGCCGTCCGCTCCAGCGCCCGGGTGCAGGCCTTCTCCAGCGCCAGCTCCGCGAGGCCGATCAGCCGCATGCAGTGGTGCACCCGCCCGGGTCCGAGCCGGCCCTGGGCGATCGCGAACGCCTCGCCGGGCCCGCTGATGATGTTCGCCGCCGGCACGCGGACGTCGGTGAAGGAGACCTCGCCGTGGCCGAGCGGCTCGTCGTACATCCCCATCGTGCTGAGCATCCGCTCGACCTTCACGCCGGGCGCGTCCTTCGGCACGAGCACCATCGAGTGGCGGTGATGACGGTCCGCGTCGGCATCGGTGAGGCCCATGAAGATCAGGACCTTGCAGTCGGGGTGCCCGACGCCGGTCGACCACCACTTGCGGCCGTTGATGACGACCTCGTCGCCGTCGACGAGGGCGGTCGCCTCCATGTTGGTGGCGTCGGACGACGCGACCGCCGGCTCGGTCATCGTGAACGCCGAGCGGATCCGGCCCTCGAGCAGCGGCTCGAGCCACTCGCGGCGCTGATCCTCACTGCCGTAGCGGAGCAGCACCTCCATGTTGCCGGTGTCGGGGGCGTTGCAGTTCAGCACCAGCGGCGCGAGGTGGGAGCGGCCGGTGAGCTCGGCGATCGGGGCGTAGTCGACGTTGGTGAGACCCTCGCCACCGTCGGTGCCGAACCTGGCGGCGTACTCGCCGGCGTGCTCGTGCGGCAGGAAGAGGTTCCAGAGGCCGCGCTCGCGAGCCTTGGCCTTGAGCTCCTCGATCAGCGGGAGCGGCTGCCACGGATCGCCGGTGCGGCGCAGCTCGGCCAGCTCGGAGTGGTAGCCGGGCTCGACCGGCTCGATCTCCTCGGCGATGAAGGACCGGACCCGCTCGGTCAGGTCGGCGGCCCGGGGCGACGGTGCGAAGTCCACCCAGCGCACCTTAGTGGGAGGATCTCCGCGTGCTCCGCGCGTCCATCCTGCTGCTCACCGCCCTGCTGCTGGTGGGCTGCTCCGACGACGAACCGGACAAGAAGGACCCGAACACCGACGCGGTCGAGCAGGGCATCGCGGACCTCTACGCCGGCGACCACGCGACCGAGGAGGACTCCGAGGCCGGCGCCTGCTTCGCGTCGGAGCTGGTCGATCGGGCCGGCGTAGAGGGGCTGCGCGACGCCGGCATCGTCACGGAGTCCGGCGGGGTGGCGACGGAGCTGCCGGGGTTCGACGAGGAGACGGCGCGGTTGTGGGTGGAGGCGCAGTTCGCGTGCACCGACTACGTCGAGGAGTCGACGCGGGCGCTGGTCGCCCAGTCCAAGGGCAAGATCGACCCCGAGGCGTACGCCGCGTGCCTGCGCGAGGCGCTCACCGACGACGAGCTGCGCGAGGCCGTGGTGGCGTCGCTGACCGGTGCGTGGGAGACGCCCGAGGTCAACAAGCTGGCCGACGCCCAGGGACGCTGCTCGTCGGCCGCGCTCCCGCCGGAGTAACAGCTAAGCGGCGACCGCCATCACGACCCGGGACCGGTCGACGGGGTCGATCCAGGCCCGCCTCGTGCGGAGAAGCCGGGCGGTCGACCAGCACAGGAACGGCACCGCCACGACCGCGCTGAGCTGCCAGTCCGGCACCCGCGCCAGGCCGGAGAACACCAGGCCGGTCAGGGTGGTGGTGACGGCGAGCCGGGTCGAGTAGCCCACCATGGCCAGCGGCGGGGCGGGCGTGGCCCGGGCCGAGCGGAGGTCCACGGCGTACGGCCGCTGCGCCGACCAGCGCAGCGCGGCCGCCACCACCTGGAGGGTCACCACGACCTGGGTGCAGAGCAGCGCCATCAGCTCGGCCGGCGACGGCAGGCCGGCGCGGGTCGCGGCCAGCGCCACGGTGAGCATCGAGGCGGCGAGCAGGAACTCGGCGAGCACGTAGGCCCGGGCCGCGAACACCGAGCTCGGCGGCACCGGCAGGCTCTCGCGCCACAGCGAGCCGCGGGCGTCGAGGCACCACGCGTTCACGCCGTACAACAGAGCGCCGCCGGAGGCGACCAGTCCGGGCAGCACGGTCATCGAGCTCCACGGCAGGTTGCCCAGCACCGCGACCACGCCCGGGCCCAGCGCGAGCACGGCGAGACCGCGGCGCATCGGCACCGCGCGCCACACCGAGGCCCGGTCGGTGCGGACCAGGCCGGCCAGCGCCGAGCGCGGCATCCGGCGGGAGATGTAGGTGCCGGTCTCGACCCGCAGCTCGTCGCGGGGGGTACGCCGGGCCGCGAGGTGCGCCGGCACCGCGCCGAGAGCGGTGGCGACCACCAGCACGCCCAGCACCACCAGCGCCGTGACCGCCCACCGCCAGGACCAGTCGCTCAACATGCCCACGACCACCCAGGTGGTGGGGATCCGGTCCAGCAGCGGCACCAGGGCGCCGGTCATCTGCAGCACCAGCGCGGCTCCGAGGACCACGACCATCAGCACCCGCACAGCCGCGATGCCGTGCTGGAGCCGGCGTACGCACTCCAGCGACCAGGCGATCACCTGCGCCAACGCGGTGGCGGCGCACAGCCAGAGCAGCAGCACGATCTGCGCCGGCGCCAGGCTGCCGGTGCCGAGGCCGTACGCCGTGACGCCGAGCAGCATCCACGCCTGCAGCAGCCAGGCGATGTTGAGCGGCGCGAGCAGCAGGGCGCCGAGGTGGTCGGTGGTCGGGCTCACCGGGTGGATCTGCGCCGGGTCCCGCGCGAGGAGCTCGCGGCCGCCGCCCGAGGCCCCGGCCGAGACCGCGGCCAGCACCAGGAAGCCCGCCATCGCCGTCGGCAGCAGGAGGACCAGCTCGAACGCCCGGCCCTCACCGGCGCCGGCGCCCGGCATGTAGGCGGGCACCACGGCCGCGGCTGCGGTCAGGACGACGAACCCGGCGGCGAGCCACGGCCCGGCACGGCCGCGCCGCACCTGCGCGGCGCGGAACCACAGCAGGTGCCGCACGTCGGCGACCGCGCGGCGTACCCGGCTAGTCGAGGAGTCCGCGGTAGGCACGGGCCCCCTCCTCGCCGGCCATCTGGTCGGCCGTGACCGTGGCGACCCGGGAGCCGCCGCGCAGCACGCTCACGCTGGTGCAGGCCTGGACGGCCAGCTCGCGCAGGTGGGTGGAGACCAGCACGCAGGCGCCGCGGGCCCGCGCGTCCGCGATCACCTCGAAGGTCGCCTCGACGCCGATCGGGTCCACGCCGTCGAACGGCTCGTCGAGCAGGAGTACGGCGGGCGCGTGCAGCGCGGCCAGCACCACGGACAGCCGCCGGCCCATGCCGTGGCTGAAGCCCGCGGTCACCCGGTGGGCGACGTCGCCGAGCTCGAAGCGCTCCAGCAGCTCACGGCCGCGCTCCTCCCAGGCGTCCAGCCGGCGCAGCCGGGCGCTCAGCTGCAGGTGCTCCCAGGGGGTCGCCCGGGGCACCAGGCCGCCGACGTCGGGGCAGTAGCCCACCGCCTGCTTGGCCTGCAGGGCCTCGCGCCGGACGTCGTACCCCGCCACGGTCAC
This sequence comes from uncultured Actinomycetota bacterium, assembly GCA_963779635.1. Taxonomy (GTDB): domain Bacteria; phylum Actinomycetota; class Actinomycetes; order Propionibacteriales; family Nocardioidaceae; genus Nocardioides. The sequence goes on from CAVZZC010000007.1 coordinate 74,793, forward strand.
GGTGCCCGCCGTCGGCGGCACCACGCCGGCCAGGACGCGCATCGTCGTCGACTTGCCCGCGCCGTTGCGTCCGAGAAGTGCGGTCGCCTCGCCGGCGTACGCCCGCAGGTCGACGCCCGTCACCGCCTCCACCTCGCCGAACCGCACGTGCAGACCGCGCACGTCGACGACGGGTGAGGTGCCCTCCCAGTCCCTCACGGACCCGATTCTCGCCGATTTCGAGGGCGCCCACAGGAGAACCGGAGTGCGAGGATGGAACCGGCGGTGCTCCTCGCGGGTCGTTCTGCTCTGACAGGCGACGGAGGAGGTCCGTGATGCCAGAGAAGGAAACCCTCGCCCTAGGGAGCGTGGCGTCGAGCCGCTCGCGCGGTACGACGCTCACCGAGGTCTTCGAGCTGTCCTACCGGCGGCTCGTGGTGCAGATGTACGGAGTCGTGGGGGACTTCGCCGAGGCGGAGGACGTCGTCCAGGAGGCGTTCGTGCGGGCCTCGGCCGCCGGCGGTCGCTTCCGCCGGGTGGACAACCCGGAGGCATGGCTGCGGCGTACCGCGATCAACCTGCACCGGAACCGGTGGCGCAAGCTGCGCAACTACAACCGGGTCCGACCACGCCTCGAGGTCGCCCCGCCGGACCTCCCCGGGCTGGAGGAGCACGTCGCCGTGATCGCGGCGCTCCGCCAGCTGCCCGACAGCCAACGGGAGGTGCTGGCGCTGCACTACCTCGCCGACCTGCCGGTGCTGGAGGTCGCGGAGCTGCTCGGGGTCCCCGAGGGCACCGTCAAGTCACGCCTGATGCGCGGCCGAGAAGCATTGGCCGCACTGCTGTCGGAGGAGGATGGCCATGAATGAGCTTCAGCTGAGGGAGTTCCGCACCCACGCCGAGGAGCTCGTCGACCTCCCCGACCTCGCCGAGCTGGAGAGCCGCGGACGACGGATGCACCGGCGCCGGGTCGCCCTCGGTGCCGGCCTGGCGGCGGCCGTCCTGGCCGTGGCCGGCGGGCTGGTGGTGACGCAGCGCGACGACGACGGGGACTCGACGCCGATCGAGCCGCCGGACGACCGCGCGCCCGCCGAGGTGGCCGAGTATCCCGGCCCCGTGATGGAGACGCTGGACGCCGGCACCTACCTTCTGCAGCCCTCGTGGGAGGACACCGCGCCGCGGGCGCGGATCGACCTCCCCGCGGGCTGGAACGCCTGGCAGGGCCCGAACCGCTTCGACGGTGACCTCGACACCACCACCTGGTACGCCGGGCTGCTCGTCGTGGAGGTGGACGCAGTGGCCTCGAAGCCGTGCGTCGAGCCACAGTCCGACGACGTGGTCGGCGACAGCCGGGCCGAGCTCGTGGGCGCGCTCCGGAATCTCCCGGGCGCTCGGGTCAGCGTCGAGGAGGTGCCGGAGGAGATGTTCGGCTACCCCGCCACGCACCTCCAGATGACGTTCCCCGTCCCGGGCCGCAAGTGCCAGGTGGATGCGAATGTCCTCACCACGAACAAGCACGGCACCGTCGCCGGCAGCTCGGACGACTCGCTCAGGGACGCCTGGGTGATCGACGTCGACGGCAACGCACTCCTGGTGGCCGCCGGCTACAGCCCGAAGACGCCGCCGGAGATCCAGCAGGAGCTCTACGAGATGGTCGACTCGATCGAGATCGTCTACCCCGAGTGAAGAACACGCTGACCCGTCGCAAACTTTGCGACGGGTCAGCGGACTTTCGCTGAAGTTTGCGACGGGTCAGCGTCAGGCGGGGAAGCCCTCGCCCTTGGCGGCAAGGTCGCGGAGGTACGGCGTCGGCTGGAACCGGTCGCCGTACTTCTCGGCCAGCTCGTCGGCCCGCTTCACGAACGCTGCGAGGCCGATCTCGCCGGTCTCAGCATCCTCGTAGCCGGTCATGAACTGCGCGGCACCACCGGTCATCGGCGGGAAGCCGATGCCCATGATCGAGCCGATGTTGGCCGCGGCGGCCGACTCGATGACGCCCTCCTCGAAGCACTTGGCGGTCTCGAGGGCCTCGGCGAACAGCATCCGGTCCTTGATGTCCTGGAACGGCACCTGCTCCTCCGCGATCGGGAACAGCTCGGAGAGGCCCGACCAGATCGAGCCGCGCTTGCCGGCCTCGTCGTAGTCGTAGAAGCCCGCCTTGCGGAGCCGGCCGGCGCGGCCGGCCTCGAGCATCCTGTCGACCACTGCGGTGCCGGGGTGTCCGGCGTACGACGAACCGTCGCGCTCGGCTGCCTCCTTGGTGGCCTTGGCGATCTTCGCCATCAGCTCGAGATTGAGCTCGTCGGAGAGCTGGAGCACCGGAGCCGGGTAGCCGGCCTGGGTGGTGGCCCGCTCGATGCTCCAGGGCTGCACGCCCTCGGCGAGCATCGCCATGCCCTCGTTGACCATGTAGCCGATCACCCGCGAGGTGTAGAAGCCGCGGCTGTCGTTGACCACGATCGGCGTCTTCCGGATCTGCTGGACCACGTCGTAGGCCTTGGCCAGCGCCTCGTCCGAGGTCTCCTTGCCCTTGATGATCTCGACCAGCGGCATCTTGTCCACGGGCGAGAAGAAGTGCAGGCCGATGAAGTCGGCCGGGCGGTCGACGCCGTCGGCGAGCTCGGTGATCGGCAACGTCGAGGTGTTAGTACAAAGAAGGGCGGCAGGCCCACCTTCAGGGTTCACGAACGGCGCGATCTCGGCGAACACCTTGTGCTTGAGCGCCGGGTCCTCGAAGACCGCCTCGATCACCAGGTCGCAGCCGGCCAGGTCGGCCGGGTCGGCGGTCGCGGTGATCCGGCCGAGCAGCTCGGCCTTCTTCTCCTCGGTGCTCTTGCCCCGGCTGATCGCCTTGTCGAGCAGGCCCTCGGAGTAGGCCTTGCCCTTCTCGGCGTTGGCCACCTCGACGTCCTTGAGCACGACCTCCATGCCGGCCCGGGCGCAGGAGTAGGCGATGCCGGCGCCCATCATCCCGGCGCCCAGCACGCCGACCTTGGTGCCCTTCCACGGCTCGATGCCCTGCGGGCGCAGCGAGCCGGAGTTGATCGCCTGCAGGTCGAAGAAGAACGCCTGGATCATGTTCTTCGAGCCCTGGTTGACGATCAGGCTGGTCAGGTAGCGCGACTCGATCCGCGAGGCGGTGTCGAAGTCGGTGCTCGCACCCTCGACTGCCGCGCTCAGGATCGCCCGCGCGGCGGGGTAGACCGCGCCCTTGGTCTGCTTGCGCAGCAGCGCCGGGAACGCCGGCAGGAACGCCGCCAGCGCCGGCGACTTCGGGGAGCCGCCGGGCATCTTGTAGCCGGGGGCGTCCCACGGATTCTGCGCGGCCACCGGGTCGTCAGAGTTGGCCTTGATCCACGCCTTGGCCGCCGGGACCAGCTCCTCGCGGGTGGCGACCAGCTCGTCGACCAGGCCCTTCTCCTTGGCCTGCGCGGGCTTGAACTGGGTGCCCTGCAGCAGCACGTCCATCAGTGCCGGCTGCAGCCCCAGCAGTCGCACCGTGCGGGTGACACCGCCGCCGCCCGGCAGCAGTCCGAGCGATGCCTCGGGCAGACCGATCGAGACCGAGCTGTCGTCGACGATCACCCGGTGGTTGCAGGCCAGGCAGATCTCGTAGCCGCCGCCCAACGCGGCGCCGTTGATCGCGGCGACCACCGGCCGCGGGAACTGCTCGAGGCGGCGCAGGCCGGCCTTGACCCGCTCGGCCAGCTCGAAGATCTGGGCCGCGTCGTCCTTGGTCGCCTGGACCATGCTCTTCAGGTTGCCGCCGGCGAAGAAGGTCTTCTTCGCGCTGGCGACGACGACGCCGGTGACGCTCTGCTCATCCTGGGCGACCTCGTCGTACAGGCGGTCGACGGCGGTCTGCATCGACTCGATGTAGAGCTCGTTCATGGTGTTGGCGCTGGCCGTGGGGTCGTCGAGGGTGAGGGTGACGATGCCGTCCTCGTCCCGCTCGTAGCGCACGGCGGTCTCAGTCGTGGTGCTCATGAGTTTCCTTTGTGGATGGAAGGCGAGTGGAGAGGGAGGCTCAGACGAGCTCGACGATGGTGGCGATGCCCATGCCGCCGCCGACGCACAGCGTGGCCAGGCCGCGCTTGAGGTCGCGGCGGGCGAGCTCGTCGACGAGGGTGCCGAGGATCATCGCGCCGGTGGCGCCGAGGGGGTGGCCCATCGCGATCGCGCCGCCGTTGACGTTGGTGATGTCGTGGCTGATGCCCAGGTCGCGCATGAACCGCATCGCGACCGCCGCGAACGCCTCGTTGATTTCGAACAGGTCGATGTCCTCGACCTTCAGCCCGGCCTTCGCCAGCGCCTTGCGGGCCGCCGGGGCGGGACCGGTGAGCATGATCGTCGGGTCGGCGCCGGAGACCGCGGCGGACACGATCCGTGCCTTCGGGGTCAGCCCGAGCTCGGTGCCGACCTCCTCGGAGCCGATCGCCACCAGCGAGGCGCCGTCGACGATGCCCGAGGAGTTGCCGGCGTGGTGGACGTGGTCGATCTTCTCGACCCAGTGGTACTTCTCCAGCGCCACGTCGTCGAAGCCTGCGTCGGCGCCCATCTGGGCGAAGCTCGGCTTCAGGCCGGCCAGGCCCTCGACGCTGGTGTCGGGGCGGATCAGCTGGTCGTGGTCGAGCACGGTCAGACCGTTGATGTCGGTGACCGGGATGACCGAGCCGTTGAAGTAGCCGTTGGCCCAGGCCTTGGCGGCCCGGTGGTGCGACTCGGCGGCGAACGCGTCGACGTCCTCGCGCGACCAGCCCTCGAGGGTGGCGATCAGGTCGGCGCCGATGCCCTGCGGCACGAAGCCGGTGGTCAGCGCGGTCCGCGGGTCGGAGGCCCAGGCGCCGCCGTCGGAGCCCATCGCGACCCGGCTCATCGACTCGACACCGCCGGCCAGAATCAGGTCCTCGAACCCGCCGCGGACGCGGGACGCGGCCTGGTTGACGGCCTCGAGGCCCGAGGCGCAGAAGCGGTTGAGCTGTACGCCGGCCACGGTCTCCGGGTAGCCCGCCGCCAGCGCGGCGGTCTTGGCGATGTCGCCACCCTGCTCGCCGATCGGCGAGACCACGCCGAGGACGACGTCGTCGACGCGGTTGGGGTCGAGGTTCGGGTTGCGCTTGCGGATCTCGTCGAGCAGGCCCACGGCCAGGTCGACGGGCTTGACCTCGTGCAGCGCGCCGGCCGCCTTGCCCTTGCCCCGCGGCGTACGGATGTGGTCGTACACGAATGCTTCTGCCATGACCGTCCTCAAGTCTCGAGTGTGGCTGGTTGCGCCTCTTCGATTGTGACACTAATACTGTCACTGTCGTCAAGGCGTGGAGGAGTGTGAGGAGTCACATGGCAACCGAGGTGATCAGCCCCGATCTGCTCACGCTCGAGGAGCTGACCAACCGGGTCGGCATGAGCGTGCGCAACGTGCGCTTCTACACGACCAAAGGCCTCGTGCCGCCCCCCATCCGGCGCGGCCGGTCGGGCTACTACTCCCGCGACCATGTGGCCCGCCTCGAGCTGGTGCAGGAGCTGCAGAGCCACGGCTTCACGCTGTCGGCGATCGAGCGGTACGTCGCGGGCATCCCCTCCGACGCCACACCCGAGGACATCGCGCTGCGGCGCACCATGCTCGCGCCGTGGCAGGCCGACCAGCCGGTGGAGATGTCGCGCGCCGACCTGGAGAAGCGGGTCGACCGCCGGCTCACCCGCAAGGACCTCGAGACGCTGACCGCGCTCGGCATCGTCTCCGCCACCGGCGGCGACCGCTACCAGGTGGCGGTCTCCCAGATCTCGATCGGTCTCGGGCTGCTCGACCTCGGCTTCCCGGTCGAGGCGGCCCGGGCCGCGGCCGAGGTCTACACCAAGCACGGCCAGGAGATCGCGCACGAGCTCTACGACGTGTTCCGCCGGATGGTGTGGCCGGTCTACCAGGAGTCCGGCGCGTCCCCGGAGACGATCCAGGGCGTCGTGGAACGCCTCAAACCGCTGTCGATCGCCAGCCTGGTGTCGGCGTACGAAGCGGGCATGGACCAGACCCGCCGCGAGAACATCGCCGCCCGGGCGAAGGGCTAGCGGCCGGAGCTGAACGACGCGGCGCTGTGGCCGCCACCGCCGCCGGAACGGGTGCGGGGCTTCCCGCCGCCCGAGGACCGGCGCGGCTTGCCGCCGCCCGAACGCGACTTCTGCTGTCCGCCGCGCTGGCCGGACCCGGCCGGCCGACGACGGCGGTTGCCGCCCCCGCCACCGCCGCGGTTGCCCGACTGCTCGGCCGAGGCCACGCCGACCAGGCCGCCGGGGAGCAACCGCGCTCCGGGGGCGAGGGTCGTCAGCATCGGGTGGGCCGGACCGTCGATCCGGGTGGTCTGGGGCTTGATGCCCGCGGCACGGGTGAGGCTCTGTACGTCGCGGCGCTGCTCGTCGGTCATCAGTGTGATCACGGTGCCGGCCGCGCCGGCGCGCGCCGTACGCCCCGAGCGGTGCAGGTAGGCCTTGTGCTCGGTGGGCGGGTCGGCGTGCACGACCAGCGTGACGTCGTCGACGTGGATGCCGCGGGCGGCGATGTCGGTCGCGACCAGCGTGGTGGCCTCGCCCGAGTGGAACGACGCCATGTTGCGGGTGCGCGCACCCTGGCTGAGGTTGCCGTGCAGGTCGACGGTCGGCACGCCGCTCTTGTTGAGCTGGCGGGCCAGCGCCTTCGCGCCGTGCTTGGTCCGGGTGAAGACCATGGTCCGGCCGGGTGCGCTGGCCAGGTCGACGAGCACCGGGATGCGGTGCTCGCGGTTGAGGTGCAGCACGTGGTGGTCCATCTTGGCGACCGGCGACTGCGCCGAGTCGGCCTCGTGGACGGCGGGCTTGTCGAGGTAGCGCTTGACCAGTACGTCGATCGCGCGGTCCAGCGTCGCCGAGAACAGCATCCGCTGGCCCCGCTGCGGGGTCCGGTCGAGGATCCGGCGTACGGCGGGCAGGAAGCCGAGGTCGGCCATGTGGTCGGCCTCGTCGAGCACGGTCACCTCCACCGAGGCGAGCGTGCAGTGGCCCTGGCCGATCAGGTCCTCGAGCCGGCCCGGGCAGGCGAGCACGATGTCGGCGCCGCGGCGCAGACCCTGCACCTGCGGGTTCTGACCGACGCCGCCGAAGACGGTCTGGGTCGTGAGGCCGGCGGCACTGGCCAGAGGCGCGAGCGCCTCGTTGATCTGGCCGACCAGCTCGCGGGTAGGGGCCAGGATGAGGGCCCGCGGCGACTTCGGAGCCGCACGGCGGCCGGTCGAGAGCCGGGCCACCATCGGCAGCAGGAACGCGTAGGTCTTGCCGGAGCCGGTGCGGCCGCGGCCCAGCACGTCACGCCCGGAGAGCGCGTCGGGGAGGGTGGCCGCCTGGATCGGCGTGGGTGAGGTGATGCCGCGCTCCGTGAGGAGGGCGACGAGGTCGGAGGGGACGCCGAGGTCGGCGAACGAGACATGAGAAGTCACGGGAAAGTGTCACTAACGTTGAGGTGCCTCGCGAAGAGGAAGCGCGATGCGCGCGGAGCCCGCTGCAAGACTGGGCGGGGCTGTTAGGACAAGCGTAGTGGTTCGGACCGCTCACCAGCGAATCCATAGAGTGTGACTGTGCCCACCGTCCTCGTGACCGGAGCCACCGGCTTTGTAGGCCGGCGGCTGGTGCCGGCACTCCTCGAGGCCGGCCACACGGTCAAGGCGATGACCCGCAACCCCAAGGAGTACGACGGCCCGGGCGACCCCGTGCACGGCGACGTCCACGATGCGGGGTCGCTGGCCGAGGCGGTGACCGGGGTCGACGTCGCGTTCTACCTGGTGCACTCGCTCGACGACGACGACTTCGAGCGCAAGGACGCCGACGCCGCCCGCTCGTTCGGGCTCGCCGCCGCGGCCACCGGGGTCAGCCAGATCGTCTACCTCGGCGGGCTCGGAGCCGACGACGGCGAGCTGTCGGCGCACCTGCGGTCGCGTCGCGAGGTGGAGGGGCTGCTGGGTGAGGCGGGCGTGCCCGTGACCGTGCTGCGCGCCGCGATCGTGGTCGGGGCCGGCGGCATCTCCTGGGAGATCACCCGCCAGCTGGTGAAGAACCTGCCCGCGATGGTGGTGCCGAAGTGGGCCTCCACGCTCAGCCAGCCGATCGGCGTGGACGACGTGGTGGCCTACCTCGAGGGCGTCGTCGGCAACGACGCGGCCATCGGGCGGGTCTTCGAGATCGGCGGGCCCGAGCGGCTGAGCTACCTCCAGATGCTGCAGCAGGCGGCCGAGGTGATGCATGGCCACCGGCTGCCGATCGTGACCGTGCCGGTGCTCTCCCCCAAGCTCTCGTCGCACTGGATCGGACTGGTGACCGACGTCGACGCAACCACCGGCCGCAACCTGATCGACTCGATGAGCACCGAGGTGGTGGTCAACGACGACTCGATCCGCGAGGTGGTGCCGATCGAGCCGGTGACCTACGCCGAGGCGGTGCGCCGTTCCGTCGAGGAGTCACGGACGACAGACTCCTCATCCGAATAGCGCCGGCAGGGCGAACAGCATCGTCACCGACCAGGTGACGTGGGTGAGGACCGAAGCGGTGATGCCGCCGGTGGCGCGCCGCTCCAGCCCGACGACCGCGCCGAGCAGCAGGGCCGCGAACGCCAGCATCAGGTTGCCGGCCGCTGCGGTCGCGACGGCGTTGGCGAGGGTGGTCCACACGACCGGGTTGCGGGCGATGGCGTCGTACGCCGCACCGCGGAAGAACATCTCCTCGGCCACGCCGTTGGCCGCCGTGACCAGGACCAGGATTGGCAGCGACCCTTGGTCGGCGAAGTCGAGGACCCTGCTGACCTGCTCCTCGAGCGGTCCGATCTCGCGCACCACCAGGCCGCCGACGACGAACAGCCCGGCCAGGCCGAGCCCGATCGCGACCCCGCCGACGGTGGGACGGCCCCACGGCACCGGCCCGGAGGCCAGTGCCCCGACGACCCACACCCCCGCCAGCCCGAGGGTGGCCGGGTAGAACCACGCGCTGCCGGGCTCCACCCGCAGCGAGACCCCGAGCACGACGGCGCCGACGAGAGCGGTCGCGATGACGACCGCCCTGCGCCGGCGCAGGTCGCTACTTCTTGTCGTCGTCTCCGGTGAGACTGTCCTTGACGCCCTCGAGGCCTTCCTTGACCTCACGGGCACCTTCCTTCACCGAGGACTTGGCCTGGTCGGTCTTGCCCTCGGACTCGAGCTCGTCGTTCCCGGTCACCTTGCCGACGCCCTCCTTGGCCTTGCCGCTGAGGTCGTCCATCTTGTTGCCGGTCTTGTCCTCGAAACCCATAGTGACCTCCTGGTCGTCGGGAGCAGTGCAGGAGACAGCGGTACCCGATCACGTGAAGGTCAGCACTCCGTCGTCGATGTCGGCGCGCCGGATCGCGCGTACGTCGGTGAAGTAGTTCTGCTTGAGCATCCAGGGTGCCCGGTCGCCCTGCTTGGGCATCTGGTCGATCGCGCGCAGCACATAACCGGAGCTGAAGTCGATGAACGGCTTCTCGCTCACGGAGGGGTCGCGGTGCGCCACGGCGAACTTGTGCCCGTTGCGGTCGAGGTGGTCGAGGAGCCGGCAGGCGTAGTCGGTGACCAGGTCTGCCTTGAGCGTCCAGGACGCGTTGGTGTAGCCGACGGTGTAGACGAAGTTGGGCAGGCCGCTGAGCATCAGCGCCTTGTAGGCCATGGTCTGGGCGAGGTCGACCGGCCGGCCGTCGACCTCGAACTTCAGGCCGCCGAACGGCAGCACCTTCAGCCCGGTGGCCGACACCACGATGTCGGCCTCCAGCTCGCGTCCGGAGGTGAGCCGGATGCCGGTCTCGGTGAACGTCTCGATCGTGTCGGTGACGATCTCGGCGCTGCCGTCGTGAGAGCACCTTGAACAGGTCGCCGTCGGGCACCAGGCACAGCCGTTGCTCCCACGGGTTGTAGTCGGGCCGGAAGTGCTCGTCGATCGGGAACCCCTCCGGCAGCGACTTCGCGAGCGCCGCCCGGATCAGCTTCTTGGCCAGCCGCGGCCGGCGCCGGGCCAGCTGGTAGGTCACGAGCTGCATCAGCACGTTCTTCCAGCGGGTGATCGCGAACGTCGCCTTGTCGGGCAGCCACCGCAGCAGCCGGGCCAGCGGGTCACGGCCCGGCATCGCGAGGATGTACGACGGCGAGCGCTGCAGCATCGTCACGTGGGCCGCCGTACGCGCCATCGCCGGCACCAGCGTCACGGCGGTCGCACCGCTGCCGATCACGACGACGCGCTTGCCGGCGTACTCGAGGTCGTCGGGCCAGTGCTGCGGGTGGAACATCGGGCCGCCGAACGTGTCGACGCCCGGGAACTCCGGCTCGTGGCCCTGCTCGTAGTCGTAGTAGCCCGAGCAGCCCCACAGGAAGCTGGTGGTCATCGCGATCGTCTCGCCGTCGCGGTCGATCGTGACCGTCCAGCACGCGGTCTCGCTGTCCCAGGACGCCGCCGTGACCCGGTGGTGGTAGCGGATCAGCTCGTCGACGCGGTGCTCGCGGGCGACGGTGCGGACGTAGTCGAGGATCATCGGCCCGTCGGCGAGCGCGGTGTCGCTGGGCCACGGCCGCCAGCGGTAGCTGAACGTGAACATGTCGGAGTCGGACCGGATGCCGGGGTACTTGAACAGGTCCCAGGTGCCGCCGCTGGCCGCGCGGCTCTCCAGGATGGCCACGCTCTTGCCCGGCAGCCGGGTGCGGAGCTGGCAGGCGGCGCCGATGCCGGAGAGACCTGCACCCACGATCAGGACGTCGACGTGCTCACTCATGATGTCCTCAGTCGACCTGCTCGGCGACGCCACGGTCAAGCAGGCCGTCGACGTCCTTGATCCCCCACGCCTCGAGCGCCTCGCGGGTGTGGTGCCCGGCGGCGGGGGACGGAGGCAGGCCGAGCGTCGCCGTCGTACGCGAGAAGCGCGGGGCGGGCGCAGGCTGGGCGAGGCCGTCCTTGTCGACGAACGTGCCGCGCGCCTTGATGTGCGGATGGTGCTGGGCCCTGGACATCGGCAGGATCGGCGCGACGCAGGCGTCGGTGCCGTCGAAGACCGCGCACCACTCGTCCTGGGTCTTCTGCCGGAAGGTCTCGGCGATCAGGGCGCGCAGCTCGTCGGCCTTCTCGGGGTCGTAGCGGTCCGGCGCGGTGTCCTTGATGCCGAGCAGCTCGACGAACACGTCGTAGAACTGCGGCTCCAGCGCGCCGACGCTCATGTGCTGGCCGTCGGCGGACTCGTAGATGTCGTAGTAGGGCGCCCCGCCGTCGAGCAGGTTGGCCGCCCGCTCCTCCTTGAACCCGCCGCCGGCCAGGAACGCCGCGGTCATCGCGTTGAGGTGGGCGGTGCCGTCGACGATCGCCGCGTCGACGACCTGGCCCTTGCCGGACGTGTTTGCCTCGAGGAGGGCGGCGAGGATGCCGATCACCAGGTACGTCGAGCCACCACCGAAGTCGCCGACCAGGTTGGCCGGGAACTGCGGCTTCTCCTTGACCTGGCCCAGGCCGTGGAGGGTGCCGGTGATCGCGATGTAGTTCATGTCGTGGCCGGCCACCTTGGCCCACGGCCCGTCCTGACCCCAGCCGGTCATCCGGCCGTAGACCAGCCGCGGGTTGCGGGTGTGGCACTCCTCCGGCCCGAACCCGAGCCGCTCGGCCACCCCCGGCCGCATCCCCTCGACCAGCACGTCGGCGCTCTCGACCAGGTCGAGCACGGTCTGCACCGCCTCCGGCTCCTTGAGGTTGAGCGCCACGCTCGGCCGGCCCCGGTTGAGCAGGTCGTGGGAGCCGCCGGTCAGCAGCTGACCCCCCGGCCGGTCGATCCGGATCACGTCGGCGCCGAGGTCGGCCAGGATCATGCACGCGTGCGGCCCCGGCCCGATCCCCGCGACCTCGACCACCTTCACCCCACTCAGCGGCCCGGTGCCCTTGCCCAGCTCGTAGGTCATGCGCGTCGATTCTGACAGATCTACTGTCACGGTGGGAGGGGCGGTCGCGGGCCGCTCGCCATGTAACACGCTGTCCAATCAACTACCCGGCTGCTGCAACGGCCGGGTAGTTCGGCGAACGGCGTGTTACATGGGCCACGGCGCTAACGCTTGCAACTAGTTGCATAGGTACGCCACACTGCTCGGCATGGCCCTGGAACACGCGCTGCTGGTGGCGCTGAGCGAGCGGCCGGCCTCGGGGCTCGAGCTGGCGAAGCGGTTCAGCCGGTCGATCGGGTTCTTCTGGCACGCCACGCACCAGCAGATCTACCGCACCCTGGCCCGGATGGACGCCGACGGCTGGGTGCGCGTGTCCGAGGTGCCGCAGCAGGGCAAGCCCGGCAAGAAGGTGTACGACGTCTCGCCGCGCGGCAAGGACGTGCTGGCCGCCTGGCTGGCCGAGCCCACGCCCACCCAGGCGCTGCGCAGCGAGCTCGCCGTCAAGCTGCGCGGGGCGAGCTTCGGCGACCGCCAGGCCGTGCTCGACGTCGTACAGGCGAACCTCGCCGACCACCACGTCCGGCTCGACCACTACCGGCAGCTGATGAAGCGCGACTACCCCGAGCCCGGCGCCCTGGCGGGGCTCGACCTCGACCGGTACCTCGTGCTGCGCGGCGGGATCCTGATGGAGGAGACCTGGATCGCGTGGCTCACCGAATACCTCAACGCCCACAAGGAAGCCCACCAGTGACCGCCTACCCCCGCCTGCTCTCCCCGATCACGCTCGGGAGCCTCACGCTGCGCAACCGCCTCGTCATGGGCTCGATGCACACCGGCCTGGAGGACAGCGCGTGGCACCTGCCGGAGCTGGCGGCGTACTTCGCCGAGCGGGCACGGGGCGGCGTCGGGCTGATCATCACCGGCGGCTACTCCCCCAACCGGCGCGGCTGGCTCAAGCCGTTCGCGTCCGAGATGAGCACCCGGCTGCAGGCGATGCGGCACCGCGACATCACCGGCCCGGTCCACGACGAGGGCGGCGCGATCGCGATGCAGGTGCTGCACGCCGGCCGCTACGGCTACCACCCGTTCAGCGTCAGCGCGTCGAACAAGAAGAGCCCGATCACGCCGTTCCGGCCGAGCGCGCTCTCCACCAAGGCGGTCGACCGCACCGCCACCGACTTCGCCGAGTCCGTCGCGCTGGCCAAGAAGGCGGGGTACGACGCGGTCGAGATCATGGGCTCCGAGGGCTACCTGATCAACCAGTTCCTCGCCGCCCGCACCAACGACCGCACCGACCGGTGGGGCGGCTCGACGAACAACCGGATGCGCTTCCCGCTCGAGATCGTCCGGCGCAGCCGCGAGCTCGTCGGCGCCGACTTCCCGATCGTCTACCGGATCTCGCTGCTCGACCTGGTCGAGGACGGCCAGACCTGGGACGAGGTCGTGGAGCTCGCCCACGGCCTCGAGGAGGCCGGCGTCACCGCGCTCAACACCGGCATCGGGTGGCACGAGGCGCGGGTGCCGACGATCATCACCCAGGTGCCGCGCGGCGCCTGGCGCCAGGCCACTGCCCGGCTCAAGGCCGAGGTATCGGTGCCGGTCTGCGCCTCCAACAGGATCAACACCCCCGAGCTCGCCGAGGAGATCCTGGACGCCGGCGAGGCCGACCTGGTCTCGATGGCCCGGCCGCTGCTCGCCGACCCCGACTTCCTCAACAAGGCCGCCGCCGGCCGCGCCGACGAGATCAACACCTGCATCGCCTGCAACCAGGCCTGCCTCGACCACGTGTTCAAGAACAAGTTGGCGTCCTGCCTGGTCAACCCGCGCGCCTGCCGCGAGACCACGCTGGTGCTCGGCCAGACCCGTCGTACGGCGTCGGTCGCCGTCGTCGGCGCGGGCCCGGCCGGCCTCGCCGCCGCGGTCTCCGCCGCCGAGCGCGGGTTCGCGGTCACCCTCTTCGAGAAGGACGCCGAGATCGGCGGCCAGTTCCGGCTGGCGATGCGGGTGCCCGGCAAGGAGGACTTCGCCGAGACGCTCCGCTACTACACGCGGGGTCTCGAGGTGCTCGGCGTCGACGTCCGGCTCCGCACCGAGGCCACCGACACCCACCTGGCGAGCTTCGACGAGGTGATCGTCGCCACCGGCGTCACCCCCCGGATCCCCGAGCTCGACGGCATCGACCACCCGAAGGTGTCGACGTACGCCGACGTGCTGGCCGGCCGCGTGGTCCCCGGCGCGAAGGTGGCGGTGATCGGCGCCGGCGGCATCGGCGTCGACGTCAGCCACTGGCTCACCCACGACCCGCAGGACACCACCGAGGACTGGATGGCGCACTGGGGCGTCGGCGACCCGAGCCTGCACCCGGGCGGGCTCACCGAGCGCAAGCCACGCACCCCGGTCCGTGAGGTCACGCTGGTGCAGCGAAAGACCACCCCGATCGGCATCGACCTCGGCAAGACGTCCGGCTGGGCGCACCGCGCCGTGCTCAAGCAGGCGGGCGTCGTCCAGGTGAGCGGCGCGGAGTACGTCCGGGTCGACGACGCGGGCCTGCACCTCACCGTCGAGGGCGAGCCGCGGGTGCTCGAGGTCGACCACGTCGTGCTGTGCGCCGGGCAGGAGTCGGTGCGCGACCTCGAGGCCGAGGGCCGCTACGTCATCGGCGGCGCCGACGTGGCCGCCGAGCTGGACGCCAAGCGCGCCATCGAGCAGGGC
>CAVZZC010000008.1:0-93281 GCA_963779635.1 uncultured Actinomycetota bacterium
ATTGCGCGGATCTGGTCGGTCTGCTCGTCGGTGGACCCGGTCCCGGCCCAGGCCAGGCTGTCGACGTACATGCCGTCGGCGAAGGTGGCGAGGTCGTCCCAGGTGAGGTAGATCGAGGCGTAGACGAGCGACGCGGGGGAGTCGACCAGGGCCACGACCTCGACGTCGACCGCATCGTTGCCGGAGCCGATCTGCAGCCGGTCGCCGACGGAGACACCGGCGCTCTTGGCGTCGTTGAGGTCGACCGCCGCCTCGCCTTCGGAGGTGGGGAAGCGACCCTTCTCGAGGACCTGCCAGCGCAGCCCGGGGCTGGTCGCGATCTCGGCGACGTCGCCGTTGTCGTCGAGGTGCCGGCCGTCGAGGCTCACCTGCTGCTGGGTCCAGCCGAGCACGGCCGCGTCGGCTCCCTCGGCGTCTGCCGCATCGCGGAGCTTTGCCGCCTCCTCGCCGGTCAGGTCGTCGGCGACGACATCGGCGCCGTCGTAGGGCACCGCGACGCCGGAGAGCATCCCGTCGCGCGCCGACGACGACAGCGCCGCGACGACGATGATGAACGAGACGCCGATCGTGACGGCCAGCGCGGCCGCGACGTACCGGCGCAGGTGGACCCGCATCGAGGCGAGGATCACCGTCCTCAACGTGCACCCCCGGTCAGGGTCGAGACCAGCTTGTCGCGGCTCGGGCCGGTGAGGTGGGCCCGGACCCGGCCGTCGGCGATCACCACCACGTCGTCGGCGTACGACGCGGCGTCCAGCTCGTGGGTCACCATCACCACGGTCTGGCCGAGCTCGCGCACGGACCGGCGCAGGAAGCCGAGCACCTCGGCCGAGGACGCGCTGTCGAGGTTGCCGGTGGGCTCGTCGGCGAACACGATCGCGGGCTCCGCGATCAGGGCGCGAGCGATCGCCACCCGCTGCTGCTGCCCGCCGGAGAGCTCGGAGGGCCGGTGCGTGAGCCGGTCCCGCAGCCCGAGCGTGTCGACGACGTGGTCGAAGCGGCCGGGGGACGGCCGCCGGCCGGCCAGGCCGACCGGCAGCACGATGTTCTGCTCGGCGGTGAGCATCGGCAGCAGGTTGAAGGACTGGAACACGAAGCCGATGTGCTCGCGACGGAACACCGTGAGCGCCGTGTCGTCGAGCGACTCCAGCGCGACGCCCGCGACCGTCACCGAGCCCTCGGTCGGGAGGTCGAGGCCGGCCAGGCAGTGCATCAGCGTCGACTTGCCGGAGCCGGACGGCCCCATGATCGCGGTGAACCGCGCCGAGGGGAGGTCGAGGTCGACGCCGCGCAGCGCGAGCACGGTGGCGTCGCCATGTCCGAAGCTGCGGGTCAGGTGGCGGGCGGTAGCGGCGGGGACAGGGGCCGAGAGGGAGTCGGTCGAGAACTCTGTCTGTGTCATGCCGACGACGCTAGGAACGTCGGCGCCGCCGATCGTCAGGCCGGGGAATGGTCATCCGTCCGTCTGTGGGATGACGGATGCTGCGCCGGCGTCAGACCGGGTCGCGCGCGTCGAGCAGTTCGTCCCAGTGCTCGGCCGTCCAAGCGCACAGCGCGTCGAGCGGCTCGAGCAGGCTGCGGCCCAGGGCGGTCAGCGCATACGTCACCGAACGCCCGGCGACGGTGCGTTGGATCAGCCCGTCGCGCTCGAGGTTGCGCAGCGACCGGGTCAGCTCCTTCGCGCTGGTGCGGTGCAGCGGCACGCGCAGTTCAGAGAACCGGCGCGGGCCCCCCTCGAGGCACCGCAGCACCAGCGGCGTCCACTTGTCACCCATCCGGATCGGGGAGAGCGTGGACGGGCAGATCTCGTCGAACAGGTCCTGCGGCAGCGGCTGCACCAGTCCATCGTAGGTACCCGATCGGTAACCGACTTCCTACCTAGGTTCGCGGCCATGACCAGGATCGTGGTGTTCGGAAGCGGTGGAAGAGCCGGCGGATCGACCGTGCAGGAATCTCGCGCGCGCGGCCATCAGGTGACCGCCCTGGTGCGGTCCGCGGGCGACGTGACGGATCCCGGGTCGGTATCGGCGGCCGCGAGCGGTCATGACGTCGCGATCGCGGCGGTGTACGACGGCGGCCGCGACCCGGCCGAGTTCTTCCCCGCCGCGGCGGCAGGGCTCATCGAGGGGCTGGCGCGGGCCGGCGTACGCCGCCTGGTGTGGGTGGGCCTGGCGTCGCTGCTGCCCGACGCGGACGGCGTACCGCTGATGGACACGGCTGGCTACCCGCAGGAGTTCCGCTCGTTCTACCTCGCTCACGGCGCCGCGCTCGACGCGATCCGCGGGTCCGGCCTGGACTGGGTCGCGGTCAGCCCGAGTGGCGACTTCGACCACGGCGGCACTCCGATGGGTGGCTACCGCGTCGCTCCGGCCGACGCCGATGCGCGGATCACGTACGCCGACCACGCGGTCGCGATCCTCGACGAGGCGGAACGGGTCGAGGCACGACGAGCGCACGTCGGCGTCGTCGCTCAGGCAGGCCGGACGACTC
The DNA here is from genome assembly GCA_963779635.1 of uncultured Actinomycetota bacterium. GTDB lineage: Bacteria > Actinomycetota > Actinomycetes > Propionibacteriales > Nocardioidaceae > Nocardioides. Next base: position 2,488 of record CAVZZC010000008.1, read on the forward strand.
CGGTCTCGTAGGCCAGCACGACGAGCTGGACCCGGTCGCGGGAGCCGGTCTTCGCGAGCAGCCGGCTGATGTGGGTCTTCACCGTCGCCTCGGCGACCACCAGATCGTCGGCGATCTCGTGGTTGGAGCGACCTCGGCCGACCAGCTCGAGCACCTCGCGCTCGCGCTCGGTGAGGGGGGTCAGGCGGTCGTCCTGCTCGCCGGTGGCCGGCTCGGGCAGCGCCGCCGCGAAGTGCTCGAGCAGCCGACGGGTGGTGCTGGGAGCGACCACGGAGTCGCCGGCGTGCACGCTGCGGATCGCCCCGAGCAGGTCGGGCGGGGCCGCGTCCTTGAGCAAGAACGCCGCGGCTCCGGCCTTGATCGCCGCGAAGGCGTACTCGTCGAGGTCGAACGTCGTCAGCACGATCACCGCCGGAGCGTCCGGTCGCGCCTGCAGCTCCCGGGTGGCGACGACGCCGTCGAGTCGAGGCATCCGCACATCCATGAGAACGACGTCGCAGGCGGTGACCGCGAGCTGGTCGAGGGCCTCGGCGCCGTCGCCCGCCTCGCCGACCACGGTCAGGTCCGGCTGGCTGTCGACGAGCATCCGGAACCCGGCGCGCACCATCTGCTGATCGTCGACGAGGAACACCCGGATCGGGCTCACCGCTGTCATACGGGGATCCTCGCGGCCACCCGGAAGCCGCCTCCCGGACGGGGTCCGGTCTCGAGGTCGCCGTCGTGCACGGCGACCCGCTCGCCCATCCCCTGGAGGCCGTGGCCCTGGCCGTCGTCGGGGGCCGTGGCGCCCCTGCCGTCGTCCTCGACGGTGATGTGTACGGCGTCGTCGACCCGGAGCGACACGTGGGCGCGGGCCTCAGGACCGGCGTGCTTGCGGACGTTGCTCAGCGACTCCTGCACCACGCGATAGGCGGTGAGCGCGACGGCGGGAGGTACGTCGGCGTCCAGGCCGTGCAGGTCGGCGGAGACGTCGATGACCAGGTCGGCGATCTCGGCCAGCCGCGGCGCCGGGGCGGTGCCGGTGTCATCGGAACGCAACAGCCCGAGGAGCCTGCGCATGTCGTCGAGCGCGCCCCGACCGGTGGCGGCGATCGCCTCCAGGGCGCGCTCGGCGGCCGCGGGGTCCTTTCCCGCGGCGTACCTTGCGCCGTCGGCCTGGACCACCATCACCGTGAGGCCGTGCGCCACCACGTCGTGCATCTCCCGGGCGATCCTGGCTCGCTCGTCCAGCGCCGCGAGCTCGACCTGCTGGGCCGCCTCGCGCTCGATCCGCTCGCCGCGCTCGACCAGCGTGTCGACGTACGCCCGACGGACCCGGCCGAGCGTGCCGAGCGCCCAGGCGGTGACGACGACCGTGGTGAGCGGCAGGAGGTAGGACACGAAGCTCCACGACGAGCCGGCGTCGTCGCCGTACCCCTCGATCCAGCGGAACGCGGCCAGCGTCGCGCCCACGAGGGAGATCGCGAGCGCTCCCGCCGAGAGGAGCGGGGTGGAGTATCGGGCGACCGAGTAGAGCGCGATCGGCAGCGCGACCTGTCCCCACAGGGCGTGGTCGAACAGCAGCACCTGGACGGCGTGAGCCACGGCGATGACCGCGAAGACCGGGACGGGGTGACGGCGACGCCAGAAGAGCGGGGTGATCTGGGCGATGGTGAGGGGGACCCACGAGGTCGGGTAGCCGGCCAGCGGGAAGCCGAGGACCGGAAGCAGCAACGTGCCGGCCAGGGCCGCGTCGAACCACCGCCGGCCCTGCGCGCCCAGGCGCCACGGCGCTCGGTCGGGGTGCGTGGCGGCCATCCCCGCAACGGTAGTCGGGGCCGGATCCACACGCGTCAACCCACGGGATGACGCCGGTCCGCCGCTAGTAGGGTGCGAGCCATGACCAAGTGGGAGTACCTCACCGCGCCGATCCTCACGCATTCGGCGAAGCAGATCCTCGACAACTTTGGCTCCGAGGGCTGGGAGCTGGTGCAGATCGCTCCGGGCATGAACCCGGAGAACCTGGTCGGCTACTTCAAGCGCCCCCTCGCCGCATGAACACCCCACGACGTTCTTCGCCTCCCCCGCTGCGCTCCTCCGCCGAACAACGCCGCGGGGACCCCGCGTAATGGGCGCGGTCGAGGAGCGCCTGGCGGAGCTCGGTCTGTCCGTCCCGGACGTGGCCAAGCCGGTCGCGGTCTACACGCCGTCGCTGCGCAGCGGCAACCACGTCTTCACGTCCGGCCAGCTGCCGATGCGCGACGGCGAGCTGATGCTCACCGGCAAGGTCGGTGGTGAGGTGGACGCCGACGCGGGTTACGAGTGCGCCCGGCAGTGCGGCCTCAACGCGATCGCCGCGGTCAAGGCCGAGGTCGGCGACCTCGACCTGGTCAAGCAGGTGGTGAAGGTCGTGGTGTTCGTGGCATCGACGCCCGACTTCACCGGCCAGCCCGGGGTCGCCAACGGCGTCTCGGAGCTGCTCGGTGCGGCGTTCGGCGACGCCGGCGTGCACGCGCGCTCGGCCGTCGGCGTGGTGGCGCTGCCGCTGGACGCACCGGTCGAGGTCGAGCTGGTCGTGGAGATCTGACCTCTCCATGAAGATGAGGCGGCTGCCGCTCCCCGAGTCGCTGGCCGAGCAGGCGCGGCGGTACGACGACGGCTCGCTCACCCCGGCCGAGCCGCGCAACGCGGCGACCGTGGTGCTGATGCGCGGTGGCTCGCCCTCGCCGCAGGTTTACCTGCTGCAGCGGCAGACCTCGATGGAGTTCGCGGCGGGGATGTGCGTCTTCCCCGGCGGCAGCGTCGACCCGCGCGACTTCGACCGTGCGGCCGCCTGGGCCGGGCCCACGCCGGAGACGTGGGCTCGTCGGCTCGGTGTGCACGAGGAGCAGGCCCGGGCGCTGGTGTGCGCCGCCGTACGCGAGACGTTCGAGGAGTCCGGGGTGCTGCTGGCCGGGGAGTCGGCGTCCTCCGTGGTGGCCGACACGACCGGCGACGAATGGGAGGCCGACCGGGTCGCGCTGGAGGCCCACGAGCTGGCGATGACCGACTTCCTGGACCGGCGCGGACTGGTGTTGCGCTCCGACCTGCTCGGTGCCTGGGCCGGGTGGCTGACGCCGATCTTCGAGCCGCGCCGCTACCGCACCTGGTTCTTCGTGGCCGACCTGCCCGAGGGGCAGCGCACCCGCGACGTGTCGACCGAGTCGTCGAAGGTGACCTGGATGCCGCCGGCCGACGCGGTGGCGGCAGTGGACGACGGGTCGATGTTCATGATGCCGCCGACGTACCTCACCTGCCTGGAGGTGTCCCGCTACCCGACGCCGTCGGAGGTGCTGGCGGCGTGTGGTGATCGTGACGTCGAGATGTTCACGCCGGCGGTGGTGGACGACGGCGAGGGGTTCACGCTGTCGCGGCCGGCGCGGCTGGAACCCCTGATCGAGGAGCACTTCTCGTCGTGAGCTGGGAGGGCGGGTCGTTCGGGGCGCGGGCGCGCTGCGTGCTGGCGCCGAACGCGAACATGATGACGCTCGACGGCACCAACACCTGGGTGTTGCGCGAGCCCGACGCCGGCCGGTCGGTGGTGGTCGACCCCGGCCCGTCGATCGCGTCGCACCTCGACGAGGTGGCCGCCGTGGCCGGTGACGTGGCGGTCGTGCTGCTGACCCACCACCACGCCGACCACGCCGAGGCGGCGCGGGAGTTCGCCGAGCGGGTGGGCTGCGGCGTGCGCGCGCTGGACCCGGAGCTCCGGCTCGGCTCCGAGGGCCTGGCCGACGGCGACGTCGTCGAGGTCGACGGCCTCGAGGTGCGGGTGATCGGGACCCCCGGGCACACCGCGGACTCGCTGTCGTTCCTGGTGCCCGCTGAGGACGCCGTACTCACCGGCGACACGGTGCTCGGCCGCGGCACCACGGTGGTCGCCCACCCCGACGGCCAGCTCGGCGCCTACCTCTCGTCGCTGGACCGGCTGCACGCGCTCGCCGCCGCGAATGAGCTGTCCGCGATCTGGCCGGGCCACGGGCCGGTGATCCCCGACGCGCTGGGCGCGCTGGACTACTACCGCGCGCACCGCCAGGAGCGGTTGGAGCAGGTCGAGGCGGCGGTGGCGTCGCTGAAGGACGCTCCACACCCCGAAGGCCTCGCCGCCGACGAGCTCCCCCGCCGCGTCGTCGAGATCGTGTACGTCGACGTCGACCCGGTCCTGTGGGGCGCCGCCGAGCTCTCCGTCCGTGCCCAGCTGGAGTACCTCGCCGAGCGGCGCTAGCCTCCGGAAGCTGCCTTTGCGCCGCAATTGCGGCCGTGTGACACGAAGTCGTGCCCAGGACATGTCCGAACCGCGCAATTGCGCGGTTCGGTGCCTGTGGATGAGCACGGCGCCGCGCGCACCGGTGCGGGCAAAGTGCGCGTATGGACGCGCGGGAGGTCGACCTCATGCGGCCGTTCACGCGCGCGCAACTGCGGGAAGCGGGGTACGACCAGTCGATATTGCGCACGACCGACTTCAAACAGGTGATGCGTGGAGTCTGGATCCACCGAGACGGGGTGGACGATGACACGCTCATCGGCGCAGCTCTTGCCATTCATCCCGAGGCCGCTTGGGCAAGTCACACGAGCGCGGCCGAGGTGTTGCGATTGCCCGTGCCGAGTCACGCTTTCGTCCACGTCAGCGTGAGCGAGAAGGACGATCGTCGCTATCGGCCCAAGATCAAGCCGCACGTCACGAAGCGCCCTCGCCGACTCTGGCGGGTGCGCGGAATGCGCGTGACAGATCCGGTGACCACCTTCATCCAGTGCGCGGGGCAGCTCTCGTTCGTCGATCGCGTGATCCTCGGCGACGCGATCGTGAGGAGATACGACATCACCGCAGGGCAATTGCGCCAAAAGTGCGACTCGAGCGATGACTACTACGCGGGTCTGGCGCGAGATGCGGCTCGCTTTGTCCGCGACGGCGTCGACTCCCCGATGGAGTCGCGGCTGCGCCTACTCATCGTCCTTGCCGGACTTCCGGAGCCCCAGGTCGACTATCGGATCTACGACGAGTCAGGCGTTCTCCTTCGGCGATACGACCTGTGCTACCCGAGAATCAAGCTGATCGTCGAGTACGACGGTCGGCAGCACGCCGGCTCCACAGCGCAGTGGACCCGCGACTTGAATCGTCGCGAAGATCTGGACGATGAGGGTTCACGCATCATCGTCGTCACCGCTGAGGGCATCTTCGTGGAGCCGGCCCGCACGCTTCAACGCATCCGGCGGCAGCTCGTGCTGCGCGGTTGGGGCAATGTCCCGCCCGTGAATCCGCGCTGGGCCCAGCACTTCGCCAGCTGACGCTTCACTGACTCGGTAGTCAGTGCCCATCGACCGTGCAATTGCGGCGCCCCGACTTATGACCGGGCGGAGAACCTGTCCAACGACCGCAATTGCGCCAAAATGCCAACCCGAATCAACGGGCTCGGCGGGCCATTCGCTCGACGTCCATGATCACGACCGAGCGGGGCTCGAGGCGGAGCCAGCCGCGGGAGGCGAAGTCGGCGAGCGCCTTGTTGACGGTCTCGCGGGAGGCGCCGACCAGCTGGGCGAGCTCCTCCTGGGTGAGGTCGTGGTGGACGTGGACGCCGTCGTCGGCGGTGCGGCCGAACCGGTCGGCGAGGTCGAGCAGCGCCTTGGCCACCCGGCCGGGGACGTCGGAGAACACCAGGTCGGCGACCACGTCGTTGGCCTTGCGGAGCCGACCGGCGAGCTGAGCCAGCAGCCCGCGGGCGACGACCGGGCGTCCCTCGAGCCAGCGCAACAGGTCCTCGTGGGAAAGCGAGGCGAAGTTGGCGTCGGTGACCGCGGTGACGGTGGCGGAGCGGGGGCCGGGGTCGAACAGCGACAGCTCGCCGAACATCTGGCCGGGGCCGAGGATCGCGAGGAGGTTCTCGCGGCCGTCGGAGGAGGTGCGCCCGAGCTTCACCTTGCCGTCGAGCACGATGTAGAGCTTGTCGCCGGAGTCGCCCTCGTGGAACAGCACGTCGCCGCGTCGCACCCGCGTCTCGGACATCGACGCACGGAGTGCCGTGGCCGCCTCGTCGTCGAGCGCGCTGAACAGCGGAGCCTGACGGAGTACGTCGTTGTCCACAGAACCCTCCAAACTCGTGATCGCCGCCGCGATCCTATCCAGTGGCCCAGGTCACACCTAACGGCCACCCCGGACTTCCGGCCGGAGCGGGGCTCAGAGGTACCGCAGCGCAATGTAGGGCACGGTCAGGCCGACGGTCACGAACGTGACGACCAAGCCGTACTTCGTGAACTCCCAGAACCCGATCCGGTGGCCCGCGCGCTCCGCCAGGCCGAGCATCACGACGTTCGCCGACGCCCCGATCGCGGTGGCGTTGCCGCCGAGGTCCGCGCCGAACGCCAGCGCCCACCAGAGACCCTGACCGGCCTCGCCGTGGGGCTGCACGAGCTCCTCGACAACGGGGCTCATGGTGGCGACGTAGGGGATGTTGTCGACGATCGCCGAGAGCACGGCGGAGCCTCCGAGCAGCAGCATCGCGGCCGGTGCCAGCTCGCCACCAGTGGCCTCGGCGATGGCCCTGGACAGGTCCCCGATCACACCCGTCTCAACGAGGCTGCCGACCATCACGAACAGGCCGGCGAAGAAGACCAGCGTCGGCCACTCGACGTCCCGGAGCGCGTCCTCGGTCGTGACGTCGGTGACCAGCACGAGCAGCCCGGCACCGAGCAGCGCCACGATGGAGGGCTCGTAGTGCAGCACCGGGTGCAACACGAACGCGGCCACCACCAGCACCAGCACGGCAAGCGACTTGATCAGGAGCGGCTTGTCCTTGATCGCCTCCCGTTCGTTGAGGGACATCACCGCCTCGGCGCGTTCCGGGTCGTACTGAAATGCGGACCGAAAGAGCACGCGGCACATCAGGCAGAAGACCACCATCAGGACGACCACCCAGGGCGCCATATGTACCAGGAAGTCGTTGAAGGTCAGCTCGGCACGGTTGGCGATGATGATGTTCGGCGGGTCGCCGACGAGCGTGGCCGCACCGCCGATGTTCGATGCCAGCACCTCGGCGATCAGATACGGGACGGGGCGCAGCCCGAGCCGTTCGCAGACCAAGAAGGTCACAGGGGCGATCAGCAGCACGGTGGTCACGTTGTCGAGCACAGCGGAGGCGGCCGCGGTGAGCACGCACAGCATCACCATCAACCGGTACGGCCGGCCCCGGGACCGCTTGGCGCTCCAGATGGCGATGTATTCGAACACGCCCGTCTGCCGCAGCACCGAGACGATCATCATCATCCCGAGGAGCAGGAAGATGACGTTCCACTCGATGCTGGTCTCTTCGTGGAAGAACGCCTTCTCCGCGTCAGTGATCCGCAGCAGCAGCATCAGCGCCGCGCCGACGAGGACGACCTTGGTCCGGTGGATCTTGTCGATGGCGAGCGCGACGTAGGCACCGACGAAGATCAGCAGCGCGATGGTCGCGGTGGCGGTCAAGGGAGGTGCTCCTGCGGCCGGGGTCGGTCGGACGACGCCGACCAGACTTCCCGGCACACCGTCAGCAACCCTAGTGCACCCGAGAACGCGCTAACGCACTAGCCTCGAAGCGTGCAAGCACGCGACCTGGCCACTCCCTACCCAACCGTCCGCGTCGACGCGGACGGCCTCACGGCGGCACGGCTGCTGACCGAGCACAACCGCCCGGGGTTGATCGTGGTCGACGACAACGAGCACCCCATCGCTGTGCTGCCGGGGTCACAAGTGCTGCGGATGATGATTCCGAGCTATGTTCAGGACGACCCGGCGTTGGCTCGGGTGCTCGACGAGGAGTACGCCGACAATCTGTACGCCGTGCTCGAGGAGCACACCGTGCGCGACCTGATTCCCAAGGATCGGGTGGCGTTGCCGGTCGTGGCCCCCGACGACACGGTGCTCGAGATCGCGGCGATCATGGCGGCGAAACGGTGTCCGCTCGTCGCCGTGGTGGAGGAGGACAGTCCCACCGCTTCGCTGCTCGGGGCGATCAGCGCCAGCGATCTGCTCGGACGGGTTCTCCCGCCGGAGTGATGCGCGGACAACGCGTCCGCACCGCCAACTAGGCTGGACGACATGGCGTCGACGCAATCCGGGCATGTGGACCCCAGTCGCACGGTACTCGTGCGTCGCGCCCGTAAGATCGACCGGGCGCTCGCTGAGACCTACCCCGACGCAAAGAGCGAACTCGACTTCGACAACCCCTTCCAGATGCTCGTCGTCACCGTGCTCAGCGCGCAGACCACCGACCGGCGTGTCAATGCCGCCCGGCCCACCCTGTTCGCCGCCTACCCCGACGCTGCCGCGATGGCCGCCGCCGACCGCGAAAAGCTCGAGGGGATCGTCGGCCCGCTGGGCTTCTTCCGGCAGAAGACCGAGACGCTGCTCAAGCTCAGCGCCGCGCTGGTCGAGCGCTTCGACGGCCAGGTGCCGCCCCGTCTCGACGACCTGGTCAGCCTGCCCGGCGTCGGCCGCAAGACGGCCAACGTGGTGCTCGGCAACGCCTTCGGCATCCCCGGCATCACCGTCGACACCCACTTCGGTCGACTCGCCCGCCGCTTCGGCTGGACCGAGGAGACCGACCCGGTCAAGGTCGAGCATGCGGTCGGCGCGCTGTTCCCCAAGCGCGACTGGACGATGCTCAGCCACCACCTGATCTGGCACGGCCGCCGGCGCTGCCACGCCCAAAAACCCGCCTGCGGCGCCTGCCCGGTGGCCCGCTGGTGCCCGTCCTACGGCGCCGGTCCCACCGACCCCGAGACCGCCGCGAAGCTGGTGAAGACAGAGGGCCGCGCATGATTCGACGGCTTCTCGGGGTGCTGGCCGTGGTTCTCCTACTCACTTCGTGCGACGACGATGTGCCTCCCCCGGGGGAGACGAACGTCGACGTCGACACCGCCGAGCTTCGCGAGCTCAAGGCGAAGGCCGGCATCGAGGACTGCGTGCCCGGACCGGGTGGCGGCGAGCTCCCGGCGGTCAGCCTCGCCGTGCCTCGGCGGCGGGCCAGACATCGACCTGTCGACCCTGCGCGGTCCGATGGTCATCAACCTCTGGGCATCCAACTGCGGGCCGTGTCGCACGGAGATGCCCGCCCTGCAGGAGTTCCACGAGAAGTACGGCAAGAAGGTCGCGGTGCTGGGCATCGACTTCATCGACACCCAGCCCGGTGCGGCCCTCGCGCTGGCGGAGGAGGTCGGGGCGACGTACCCGTCGCTTGCTGACCCCGACGGGCTGCTTCTCGAACAGAAGGACCTTCGGCTAGCACCGGGCAACCCGCAGTTCCTGCTCATCGACGCCGACGGAGCCGTGACTCACCAGCAGGCCGGCGGCCTCGAGTCGGTCGAAGAGGTCGTCGCCATGGTCAACGAGCACCTCGGGACGACCCTGTGACCGGCCCCGAGCTCCCCGAGTGGCTGCGGCCGGTCGAGGCCGGGACCCGCTCGATCACGGTCCACGACCTCACCCGGTTCATGCCGCCGGAGGACTCCGACCCGCGGCGCGGCGCGGTGCTGATGCTGTTCGGCGAAGGGCCCGAGGGCCCCGACCTGCTGCTCACCGAGCGCTCCCACTACATGCGCTCCCACCCCGGCCAGGTGTCCTTCCCCGGCGGCTCCATCGACGCCGACGAGACCCCGGTGCAGGCGGCGATCCGGGAGGCCGAGGAGGAGACCGGCCTCGACCCGAGCGGCGTGGAGGTCTTCGCAGAGCTGCCCGAGCTGTGGCTGCCGCCCAGCAACTTCGCGGTCACCCCGGTCCTGGCCTGGTGGCGCGAGCCGAGCCCGGTCGCGGTGATCTCGCCCGACGAGGTGCACGAGGTCTACCGGGTGCCGCTCAAGGAGCTGCTCGCGCCGGAGCACCGGATCAGCGTGCAACACCCGAGCGGCTGGGTCGGCCCCGGCTTCCTGATCGGCGACGACAAGGACGTCATCTGCTGGGGCTTCACCGCGGGCATCATCTCCCGGCTCTTCGAGTTCCTCGGCTGGGCCGAGCAGGTCGACGACCCGCCGCTCCACGACCTGCCGAGCTACATGCTCGGCGGCGACCCGGTCAACACCGACTTCGAGACCAACACCGAGTTCGACGAGCGGCGACGCTGAGATGAACCTTCTCGACTGGCTGCTCCTGCTGCTCGTGGCGGCGTACGCGCTCTCGGGCTACTGGCAGGGCTTCGTCACCGGAGCCTTCGCTACCGCCGGCCTGCTGCTCGGCGGGCTGCTCGGTATCTGGTTCGCCCCGATCGCGCTCGGCCGGGCCGACCCCTCGCTGTGGGTCTCCCTCGGGGCGCTGTTCATCGTGATCCTGGCGGCGTCGCTCGGCCAGGCGCTGTTCCAGTACGCCGGCGCCCGGATCCGCGAGAAGATCACCTGGCAGCCGGCCCGCGCCCTCGACGCGATCGGTGGCGCCGCTCCTCAGCGCCGTGGCCGTGCTGATCGTCGCCTGGGCGCTCGGGGTCGCGATCTCCGGCTCCCGGATCGGCCAGGTCACCCCGATGGTCCGCGAGTCCGCCGTACTCGCCAAGGTCAACGCCGCGCTGCCCCAGTCCGCCGGCAACCTGCTGCAGGCGTTCAACAACGTCGTCGGCACCACGTTCTTCCCGCGCTATCTCGAGCCGTTCGCGCCGGAGCGGATCGTCGACGTCGAACCGGGTCCGGAGCGACTGCTGACCGACCCCGACGTGATGGACGCCGAGGCCAGCGTGCTCAAGGTCCGGGGCAGCAACGACTGCGGCCGCGGCGTCGAGGGCACCGGCTTCCTCTACGCCGCCGACCGGCTGATGACCAACGCTCACGTCGTGGCCGGCGTCGACGACCCCGAGGTCGAGATCGACGGCGAGTCCGTGGACGCCGACGTCGTCTACTACAACCCCGACCTCGACGTCGCCGTCCTCGACGTCGAGACCGGCAGCCTGCCGACGCTGCCCTTCGCCACCGGGGCCGGGCCCGAGGACGGCGTGGCCATCCTCGGCTACCCCCAGGACGGGCCCTACGACGTGCAGGTCGGCCGGATCCGGTCCGACCAGCGGCTGCGCTCGCCCGACATCTACGGCGAGGGCACGGTGATCCGGGAGGTCTTCTCGCTGCGCGGGCTGGTGCGGCCGGGCAACTCCGGCGGCCCGATCGTGACGTCCGCGGGCGACGTCGCCGGGGTGGTCTTCGCCGCATCGGTCACCGACGACGACACCGGCTACGCACTCACCGCCAAGCAGGTCGCCGAGAGCGCCGCGGACGGCCGGACCAGCACCGACGAGGTGTCGACCGGCGACTGCGCCGGCTGACCCCGCCGCCTACGACGCGGTGGCCAGCCAGTCGTCGAACGTCGTCGGCGCGATCCGGGCGTCCTCCCCGGGCAGCAGCACCGCGCCGGCCATCTCCGGCCCGAACAGCCCCGCCCAGGTGGGCACCAGCTTGACGGTGTGGCCCCGGGCGGCCAGGGTGCGCCGGGCCATGTCGACCAGGTCCTGGGGGTCGGGACCCGCGACGTCGGCGTAGCGGCCCTGCGGCTCGCCCACGGCCACCTCGGCCAGTACGTCGCCCACGTCGCCGGGCGCGATCGGCTGCACCAGGAGCGGCGGGATCGTGGCCACGCCGTCCGACTCGGTCCAGCCGGCCACCATCGCGGCGAAGTCATGGAACTGCGTCGCCGGCACGATGGTCCAGGGCACCGGTCCCTCGGCGACCAGCCGCACCTGCTCCCGCTTGCCGGCGTAGTGCGCATTGCCCCCGACCCGGTCGATGCCCACGATCGACAGCAGCACGTGGTGCCGCACTGCCGCTCGTGCCTCGGCCGCGAGCAGGTTGCCGGTGATCTGGGCGAAGTGGGCCACGGTTGCGGCCTCGTCGAGCGGCGGAGCGTTGGTGGCGTCGACCACCGTGTCAACGCCGTCCAAGGCCTGGTCGAGCCCTTCGCCGGTCGAGAGGTCGACGCCGAGCGAGCGGCTGATCCGGACCACGTCGTGGCCCTCGCGCTCGAGGGCGGCGACGGTGAAGCTGCCGATGTTGCCGGTAGCGCCGGCGACGGCGATGCGCATGGGGAAGTCCTCCTGGGTCGGTTGCCGACGACTCTATCTCGGATAAAATAGGTCGGCAATATCCGTTATACACTGGCCCCGTGAAGCTGCCGTCGAGCACCGAGTGGGTGCTGCACTGCTCCGCCACGCTGGCCCAGCTGGAGCCGCACGAGAGCGCGTCGGCAGCGCAGCTGGCCGCCTACTACGACCTGCCGGCGCCCTATCTGGCCAAGCAGCTCCAGTCGCTGGTGCGGGCCGGCATCCTGACGGCGACCACTGGACCGCGCGGCGGGTTCCGCCTCGCCCGGCCGCCGGGCGAGGTCACGCTGCTGCAGGTCGTCGAGGCGGTCGACGGGGCCTCGTCGCCGTACGAGTGCCGGGAGATCCGGCAGCAGGGCGTGGGCGCGCTGCCGGCCCGCGACTGTCGGGACACGTGCATCCTCGCCGCGAAGATGGTCGACGCGCACGACGCGTGGCGCAGCAGCCTGGCCGCCGAGTCGCTGGCCGACATCCTGGCGAGCCTCCCCGCCACCGCTCCGGCCCGGACCCGCTCGAAGCTGGCCTCGATCAGGCCTGGCCCTTGAGCGCCTTCGGGATCTCCCGACCCTGCTCGATGGCCTTCTCCGGGGCCTTCACCTTCTTCATCTTTCGGACGCCGACGAAGATCATCAACCCCGCGACCAGGACGTAGAAGCCGAACACGATCAGGAACGCCCACTGCAGGTCGAGGCCGTCGCCGTTCCAGTGGATCAGGTAGGCGAGCGCGACCGAGAACATGATCACCGCGAGCAGCAGCAGGAAGGCGGCCGCCGCGAACAGTCCGAGCCCGATGCCCCCGGCCGTGAAGCTGACCTTGAGCTCCGACTTGGCGAGCTCGATCTCCTTGCTGATCAGGCTGCGGAGGTCGCGCTGGGCATCGGTGACGAGTCGCCCGATGGTGGGCTCGTCGCCCTGAGCCGGTTCGGTTGCCATTCGGATCCTCGTGCGCTCTCGGGGGTCTTCGGACCCGACCCTACAGACCGCGGGAACCTGGCTCGGGCAAGTCTCCCCGGAACGCGTCCGGAACGCCGTCCTTGTCCTCGTCGCGCTCCTCCGCCTCGCAGATACGTCGGTAGACGCGGTTGCGCATCCGCAGTACGACGGCGGCGAGGCACGCGGCGGCCAGCGACCCGACGAGCACGCCCACCTTGGCGAGCTCGTCCCGCTCGGTGCCCGGGCCGTAAGCGAGCTCGCCGATGAGCAGGGACACGGTGAAGCCCACGCCCGCCAGCATCGCCATGCCCACGACGTCGACCCACGACAGCTCGTCGTCGAGCCGGGCATGGGTGAACCTCGCAACCAGCCAGGCCGCACCGGCTGTGCCCACGCTCTTGCCGAGGACCAGCCCGGTGACCACGCCGAGCGTGACGGGGTCGCCCAGGGCGTCGAGGAGGCCCGACCAACCTCCGACCGACACCCCGGCCGCGAAGAAGGCGAAGATCGGGACGGCCACCCCAGCCGACACCGGGCGCACCAGATGCTCGAGATGCTCGGCCAGGCCGCGGGCGTCCTCCCTGCCGTCCCTGCGCAGCACCGGAACCGTGAACCCCAGGATCACGCCCGCCACCGTGGCGTGTACGCCGGACTCGTGGACGAACCCCCACGACATGAGCGCCAGCGGTACCAGCAGCCACGGCGGGCTGATGCGTCGCTGGACCAGCACCGCGAACGCCCCGATGGGCAACACCGCGAGGAGGAGGTACTGGAGCCGGAGGTCGTCGGTGTAGAAGACGGCGATGATCGTGATCGCTAGCAGGTCGTCGACGACCGCGAGCGTGAGCAGGAAGGTGCGCAGGCCCGATGGAAGGTGGGTGCTGATCAGGGCCAGGATCGCCACGGCGAAGGCGATGTCGGTGGCCGTCGGGATCGCCCAGCCCTGCAAAGCACCCGAGTCACCGAGGTTCCACACGACGAAGAGGGCAGCGGGAACGGCCATCCCGCCCAGGGCCGCCACGACCGGCAGTGCCGCACGACGGGGGTCGCGAAGGTCGCCGGCGACGAACTCACGCTTGAGCTCGAGCCCCGCTACGAAGAAGAAGATGGCGAGCAGGCCGTCGGCTGCCCATGTACCAAGGCTGAGCTCGAGGTGCAGCGAGGCCGGGCCGACCTCGAGGTTGCGAAGGTCGAAGTACGTGTCGGACCACGGGGTGTTCGCCCACACCACGGCCACGGCCGCGGCGAGCAGCAGCAGCAGGCCGCCGGTGGTCTCGGCCCGCAGCACGTTCGCGACCCGCGAACTCTCCAGGAAGGAGCCCCGCGAGAAGAGTGGACGTTGCTGCTGGATCTCGGACACGGCGGATCCTTCGGGGTCGGCGATGGGAGTCTGCCGACCAGGCTTCCCGGCGCACCGCCTCCATCGTAGCGAGGAGCGGCTCAGTCCTCCTTGTCGGAGTCGATGCCCTCCGAGATCAGGTCCATCACCGAGGAGTCGGCCAGGGTCGTGACATCGCCGACCTCACGGTGCTCGGCCACGTCGCGCAGCAGCCGGCGCATGATCTTGCCGGAGCGGGTCTTGGGCAGCTCGGGCACCACCATGATCTGGCGCGGGGTGGCGATCGGACCGATCTCCTTGCGGACGTGCTGGCGCAGCTCCTGCACGATGTCTGCATTGTCGGGCGCGCCGTCGCCCCCTGCACTCTCTCGGAGGATCACGAACGCGCAGACCGCCTGGCCGGTGTCCTCGTCCTTGGCGCCCACCACCGCGGCCTCGGCCACCTTCGGGTGGGAGACCAGGGCGGACTCGATCTCGGTCGTGGAGAGCCGGTGGCCGGAGACGTTCATGACGTCGTCGACCCGGCCGAGCACCCACAGGTCGCCATCGGAGTCCTTCTTGGCGCCGTCGCCGGCGAAGTACCAGCCCTGCGTGGCGTACTTCGCCCAGTAGGTCTCCTTGTAGCGCTCGTCGTCGCCCCAGATGGTGCGCAGCATCGACGGCCACGGCTCGGTCAGCACCAGGTAGCCGCCCGACCCGTTCGGCACGGACTCGCCCTCCTCGGTGACAACGTCGGCGGCGACACCGGGGATCGGGATCATCGCCGACCCGGGCTTGCCGTGGGTGACGCCGGGCAGCGGGCTGATCATGATCGAGCCGGTCTCGGTCTGCCACCACGTGTCGACGACCGGGGTGCGGTCGCCGCCGATGACGTGGCGGTACCAGACGTAGGCCTCCGGGTTGATCGGTTCGCCGACCGAGCCGAGCAGCCGCAACGAGGACATGTCGAACTTGTCCGGGATCTCCTGTCCCTGCTTCATGAACGACCGGATCGCCGTCGGGGCGGTGTAGAAGAGCGACACCTTGTAGTCCTGGATGATCTTCCACCAGCGGCCGCGCTCCGGGCTGTCCGGCGTGCCCTCGTAGAGCACCTGCGTCGCGCCGTTGGCGAGCGGCCCGTAGACGATGTAGCTGTGGCCGGTGACCCAGCCGATGTCGGCGGTGCACCAGTAGACGTCGGTCTCCGGCTTGAGGTCGAACACCGCCCAGTGGGTGTACGCCGATCCCACCAGGTAGCCGCCCGTGGTGTGCAGGATGCCCTTCGGCTTACCGGTGCTGCCGGAGGTGTACATGACGTAGAGGGGGTGCTCGGAGTCGAAGGCTTCGGGCGTGTGCTCGGCGGACGCGGCGTCGACGACGTCATGCCACCAGACGTCGACATCGTCGTCCCACCCGTCATCACCCAGGTCCTGGCCGGTGCGGCGTACGACCAGCACCTTCTCGACGGTGTGTCCCTCGCTCGCGGTCTTCGCCCGCGCCTCGTCGACGGCCGGCTTCAGCGCCGAAGCGGATCCGCGCCGGTAGCCGCCGTCAGAGGTGACCACGAGCTTCACCTGGCAGTCGACCAGCCGGGTCGCCAGGGCGTCGGAGGAGAACCCGCCGAACACCACGGTGTGCGGTGCGCCGATGCGGGCGCAGGCCAGCATGGCCACGATCGCCTCGGGGATCATCGGCATGTAGATCGCGACCCGGTCGCCGGCCTCGACGCCGAGGTCGGTCAGCGCGTTGGCCGCCTTGGACACCTCGTCCTTCAGGTCGGAGTAGGTGAGGTCGCGGGTGTCGTCCTCCGGCTCTCCGACCCAGTGCAGCGCCACCCGGTCGCCGTTGCCGGCCTCGACGTGCCGGTCGACGCAGTTGTACGCCGCGTTGAGCCGGCCGCCGACGTACCACTTGGCGAACGGCGCGTCGTCCCAGTCGAGCACCCGGTCCCACTTCTGCTCCCAGGTCAGCCGCTCGGCCTGCTCGGCCCAGAAACCCTCTCGATCCTCCGCCGCACGGTCGTACGCCTCCTCCTTGAGGTTGGCGTTCTCCGCGAGGTCGGCCGGCGGCTCGAAGCGCCGATCCTCCTTGAGCAGGTTCGACAGGGTCTCTTCGGTCACGGTGTCTCCCGGATGGGTCGAATCGGCTGGCTTGGTGCTCACAGTAGAACTCCCAGCCAGGTAAGCAACATGTCATCAAGCTGGGCAAAGGTGCTCGCCCGCCCCGGGCCTCTGGCGCCGGGGCGGGCTTGCTGACCCTGTGGCTAGTGGCCGGTCGCCTTCTCCGAGCCCGCCCCGGTGAGGGAACGCACCTCGAGCTCGACGTAGGCCTCCTCGTCGCCATCCTCCCGGGACGTGAGCGTCCCGAGGATGCCGCACAGGAAGCCCACCGGGATCGAGATGATGCCCGGGTTGGCCAGCGGGAACCACGAGAAGTCGACGCTGGTCCAGAAGACGCCGGTCGGCCCGGAAACGGTCGGCGAGAAGAACACCAGGCCCACGCAGGTGATCAGGCCTCCGTAGATCGCCCAGGTCGCGCCGCGGGTGTTGAACCGCTTCCAGAAGAGGTTCATCACCAGCGCCGGCAGGTTGGCGGAGGCAGCGACCGCGAACGCCAACGCCACCAGGAACGCGATGTTCAGCTCCTGCGCGAAGATCGACAACACGATGGCGATGCCGCCGATCACGAAGGCGGCGATCCGGGCCACCTTGACCTCATCCTTCTCGCTGGCCTTGCCCTTCTTCCACACGTTTGCGTACATGTCATGGGCAACCGACGACGCGGACGTGAGGGTCAGCCCCGCGACCACCGCCAGGATCGTCGCGAACGCCACCGCGGCGATGAAGGCGAGCAGGATTGCGCCACCGTTGGAACCGGCACCGCCGCCGACCTCTTCGGCCAGAAGTGGCGAGGCCAGGTTGCCACCACTGGTGGCGACCTCACTCTCTGGTCCGGTGTTCAGCAGGGCCGCCGCACCGAATCCCAGAACCAGCGACATCAGGTAGAACGCGCCGATCAGAGTGATCGCCCAGTTCACCGAGGTGCGCGCATCCTTTGCGGTCGGCACCGTGTAGAAGCGGATCAGGATGTGCGGCAGCCCTGCTGTCCCGAGTACCAGCGCCAGACCGAGCGACAGGAAGTCGATCTGGCTGGTCGTGTTGATGCCGTACTTCAGCCCGGGCTCGAGGAACGCATCGCCCTTGCCGGTGTTGCTGGCAGCGGCTCCCAGCAGGTCGCTCAGGTTGAAGTCGAACTTCGCCAAGACCAACACCGTGATCAGGATGGTGCCGGACATCAGCAGCACGGCCTTGACGATCTGCACCCAGGTGGTGCCCTTCATGCCGCCGACGACGACGTAGAAGATCATCAGCATGCCGACGGCGAGGATCGTGAACCGGATCGCCCAGTCGCCATCGATGCCGAGCAGCAGGGTCACCAGCAGGCCCGCGCCGACCATCTGGGCGAGCAGGTAGAAGATCGAGACCACGACCGTCGACGTCGCCGCCGCGGTCCGCACCGGACGCTGGCGCATCCGGTAGGCGAGCTGGTCGGCCATCGTGTAGCGGCCGGAGTTGCGGAGCAGCTCGGCCACCAGCAGCAGGGCCACGAGCCAGGCGACCAGGAAGCCGATGGAGTAGAGGAACCCGTCGTACCCGGTGAGGGCGATGGCGCCGGAGATACCGAGGAACGACGCCGCGCTCATGTAGTCGCCCGAGATGGCCAGGCCGTTCTGGAAGCCGCTGAAGTTGCGCCCACCGGCGTAGTAGTCCGCGGCGGTCTTGGTGTTCCGGCTGGCCCAGAACGTGATGCCGATGGTGACCGCGACGATCACGATGAACAGGATCGTGGAGAGAGTCTCTGAGCTCATCGGTTCACTCCCTCGCTCGCGATCCGCTCGTCGTAGCGCTGGTTCAGGTCACGCGCGATCGGGTCGACGTTCTTGTTCATGTAGCGGCCGTAGAGCCAGGCGATCAGGAAGGTCGAGACGAACTGCAGGAGCCCGAACACGAGGGCGACGTTGATGTTGCCCACGACCTGCTTGCTCATGAAGTCGTGCGCCCAGTTCGACATCACGACGTAGAGCAGGTACCAGGCCATGAACACCGCTGTCGCCGGGAACACGAACCTGCGGAACTTGCTGCGCAGCTCCGAGAACTCCGGGGACTGATGCAGCTCGACGTAGATGGGATGGTCGGAGCGCTGGTGCACGCCCCCGTCGCCACCCCCGCTGGGGTCTGTCACGGATGTCACGGGCTGCCTCCCTGAGATGGTGTGATCACGGTCACCGTAGGGACGGCGGTACCCACCGGTCAGGGGTGCGCACCTCGCATGCGGCGGGTGGAACCGCCGATTCGGTGAGCGGTCGATTTCGTACGACGAACGGCGCCCGGCGGCGCTGCGGGACGGGGTCCGGGGAGAATGAACGGATGCAGCCGCTGGCCGGGTACCGGATCGGGGTGACGGCCGCGCGCAAGGTGGAGCAGCAGGTGCAGCTCCTCGAGCGGCGCGGCGCCACGGTCGTCTGGGCGCCGGCGCTCTCGACCGACTCGAACCGGGTCGACGACGCGTCCCTGCGGGCGGCGACCGAGGAGGTGCTGCGGCGGCCGGTCGACCTGTTCCTGGCCACGACCGGCATCGGCATGCGCACCTGGTTCACGGCGGCCGACGAGTGGGGCCTGGCCGGCCGGCTGGTCGAGGCGCTGGGCGCGGCCGAGATCCTGGCCCGTGGTCCGAAGAGCGTGGGAGCGCTGCGCCGCCGTGGGCTGCGGGAGCGGTGGGCGGCGGAGTCGGAGGAGCTGGCCGAGATGATCGAGCACCTGGACGGCCGAGACCTGAGCAACAGCAGGGTCGTCGTCCAGGAGCACGGGCAGTCGCTGTCGACGGTTGCGGACACGCTGCGCGGCCGGGGCGCCGACGTGACCACCGTGGCGATCTACCGGATCGCGCCGGCCGAGGACCCGAGCGCCTCTGCTGCGCGCTCGTCGACGGCATCGCCGGGCGCGAGGTGGACGCGGTCACCTTCACGTCCGCACCGGCAGTTGCGGCGCTGATGACGGCGGCCGACTCATCCGGCCGGCGGGATGCCGTCGTCGATGCCTTCCGCCGCTCGGTGCTGGCGTCGTGCGTCGGGCCGGTCACGGCCGCGGCCTTCGATGTCTGGGACGTCCCGTCCGTCTACCCGGATCGCTCGCGGCTTGCGGCGATGGTCAAGCAGCTCGAGGTCGAGCTGCCCGCATGGGCGGGCCGGCGGTCGTCGTGAGGCTGGTGACCGTCGCCCACGGCACCCGGCACCCCACCGGCAACGACGTGGCGAGGGCGCTGACCGCGGCCGCCGGTGAGCGGCTCGGGATCACCGCGGTGACGTCGTACGTCGAGCTGTCCGAGCCGCTGTTCGCGGACGTGATGGCGGGGCTCACCGAGTCCGCAGTCGTGGTGCCGCTGCTGCTGTCGACCGGCTACCACGTGACCGTGGACCTGCCTCGCGCCGTGGAGAGTGCGTCGGTGCCGGTGACGATGGGTGCGGCGCTGGGGCCCGATGCCGCGCTGGCCACGGCCCAGGCGGATCGGCTGCGCGAGGCGGGTGCCGACTCCGGCCAGCGCGTGGTGATGGTGGCCGCCGGCTCCCAGGACCCCGCCGCCATGCCCGACTTGGAGCGGGCGGCCGCGCTGCTGGCCGAGGAGTGGGGTGGCGAGGTGGCGCTGGCCACGCTCGGCGGCCCGGGGCAGCGGCCGGCGGAGGTGGTGCGGCCGGGCGACGCGGTCTCGCCGTACCTCTTGGCGCAGGGGCAGTTCGCCGAGCGGGCGCGCTCCGAGTCGCTGGGTGCGGCCGTGATCGCGGACGTGATCGGTGTGCACGAGGCCGTCGTCGACCTGATCGTCGCGCGCGCCCGCTTGTAACACGCCGTTCACCGGTCTTCCTGGCCGCTGCAACGGCGTGGTAGTTCGGCTAACAGCGTGTTACATCGGGCCGCGGTCGAGCTGGACCGTCTCCGGAGCGTGCAGCCGCACCATGAACCGCCGGGTGTGTGCCGGCACCCGCGAGGCGGTGAGCAGCGAGACGCCGATCATCGTCACGAACGCCAGCGGCACGCTCCAGGCCGCCGGCTGTGAGAGGAGCACCGCGCCGAAGCCGTCGCCCGAGCCGTCGGCGAGCACCCACACCACCGCCGCACCGGAGCCGAGACCGCCGGCGAGCAGCCCGGCCACGGCCCCGGCGTCGGTCAGCCCTCGCCACCAGATGCCGAGCACGAGCAGCGGGCAGAACGTCGATGCAGCCACCGCGAACGCCAGCCCGACAGCGCGCGCGACGCCGACATTGGGCAGCGCGATCGCGACGAACAGCGGCACCACGACCGCCAGCACCGCACCGACCCGGAACGCGGTGATGCCGTCCAGTCGCCGCCCCGCCCACGGGCGTGCCGTGACGTCCTGGGTCAGCACGCCGGCGACCGCGATCACCAGGCCCGACGACGTGGACAGGAACGCCGCGAACGCGCCCGCCGTCACCAGCCCGGTCAGCAGCTCACCGCCGAGCCCGGGCACCATCAGCCGCGGCAGCTCCAGGACCAGTACGTCGGATCGGCCGGCTGCGACCAGCTCGTCGCCGTACACCCGGCCGAGGGCGCCGTAGATCGGCGGCAGCAGGTAGAAGACGCCGAGCAGGATGAGTACGACCAGCGTGGTGCGCCGGGCGGCGTGGCCGTCGGGGTTGGTGTAGAAGCGCACCACCACGTGCGGCAGTCCCATGGTGCCGAGGAACGTCGCGATGATCAGCGAGTACGTCGTGTAGAGGCCCTCGCCACCACCGTCGGCGAGTGGCATCGACCAGGCGCCGCCTCCCTGGCCGCTGCCGGGCGACCCGTCTCCTGCCCACACGACCAGGAGCACGGCCGCCGGGATGAGCAGGGCGGTGAGCTTGAGCCAGTACTGGAAGGCCTGGACGAAGGTGATGCTGCGCATGCCGCCTGAGGTGACGTTGGCGAGCACGACCAGGCCGACGATCGCCGGGCCTACCCACTCCGGTGCGTCGATGGCCGCGCTCAGGGTGATGCCGGCGCCCTGGAACTGGGGCAGCAGGTAGAGCCAGCCGATCGCGACCACCAGCACCGAGCAGACCGCGCGGACGCCCGGCCCAAGGCGGGCCTCGGCGAAGTCGGGGAGCGTGTAGGCGCCGGAGCGGCGCAGCGGCGCCGCCACGAACAGCAGCAGCATCAGGTAGCCCGCGGTCCAGCCGATGGGGTACCAGAGCATGTCCGCGCCGAACGTCAGCACCAGCCCGGCGACGCCGAGGAAGCTCGCGGCGGAGAGGTACTCGCCGCCGATGGCCGAGGCGTTCAGCCCGGGCCGCACGCTGCGGGAGGCGACGAAGAAGTCGCTGGTGGTGCGCGAGAACCGCAGCCCCCAGGTGCCGATCGCCAGCGTGGCGATGGTGACGATCGTGACCGCGACGATGCCGGGGGCGATGTCGTTGCTCATCGGTCGACCTCGCTCATCAGGTCGGCGAAGTCGCGCTCGTTGCGCTCGGCGCTGCGGACGTACCGCCAGCCGAGCAGCACCAGCACCGGGTAGACCACGACCCCCAGCAGCAGCCACGGCAGCGGCATCCCGATCACGTCGACGTCGGTCAGGCCAGGCAACAGGTGGAACACCAGCGGCAGCGAGCCGATCGTGACGGCCAGGACGGCGACGATGCGCAGCGCCAGCCACATCTGCTCGCGCAGCAGCGAGCCGAGGTAGACCCCGCCCAGCCGGGTCTCCTCGTCGATGTCGCCGGTCCGCGGCCGCGAGCCCTGTCGACGGGGCGGGCCGGTGACCCGCACCCGCTGCGGCCGCTCCTCGCTCATGTGCTCAGGCCCCGCCGCGCTTCAGCAGCAGGTCGCGCAGCTCGCGGGTGTGCCGTCGGCTCACTCCGAGCTCGGTGCCACCGACCAGCACGGAGCACCGGCCGGCCTCCATCCGGACCTCCTTGACGTGCGCCAGCGCGACCAGCAACGAGCGGTGGATCCGGACGAAGCCCGCCGGACCCCACTCCTCCTCCAGCGAGGTGAGCGGCGTGCGGATCAGGTAGGAGTCGCCGATGGTGTGCAGCCGGGCGTAGTCGCCGTGTGCCTCGACGTGCGTCACGTCGTCGCGGTCGACGAACCTCGTCACACCCGCCCGCTCGACCGGGATCTGCACGCCCTGCACGGCGGCGGCCGACCGCTCGCCGCCGTCCACCACTCGGCGTACCGCCTCGGCGAGCCGGTCGGCGCGCACCGGCTTCAGCACGTAGTCGACGGCCTGCAGGTCGAAGGCCTCGACGGCGTGACCCTCGTGGGCGGTCACGAACACGACGGGCGGGGGCGACCGGAACCTGGACAGCACCTGCGCCAGCTCGAGACCGGTCAGGCCCGGCATCTGGATGTCGAGGAAGACGCAGTCGACCTCCTGCTCACGCAACATGCGAAGCGCGTCGGTGGCCGAGTCGCAGGTGAGTACGTCGGCGACCCGCTCGTCCTCCTGCAGCAGGAACGACAGCTCGTCGAGGGCCGGCCTCTCGTCGTCGATGACCAGGACCCGGAGCCCACCGTTGCGATTCACGTGGCCACCCCCGGTGCGAACTTCGGCACCCGCACGATCACCTTCGTGCCAGCGCCGGGCGCGGTCTCGACGACCAGGCCGTAGTCGTCGCCGAACGACGTACGCAGCCTGGCGTCGACGTTGCCGAGCCCGACCGAGTCGATGGCGTGGTCGCCGGCGAGCGCGCGCCGTACCTTCTCCGGGTCCTCGCCCGCGCCGTCGTCCTCGACCTCGATCACGCACTCCTGGCCGCGGTCGAGGGCGACGATCCGGATGTGCCCCTCGCCGGCCTCGCCCTCAAGCCCGTGTCGTACGGCGTTCTCGACCAGCGGCTGGATGCAGAGGAACGGTACGGCGACCGGCAGCACCTCCGGCGCGATGCTCAGCGTGACCCGCAGCCGGTCCCCGAACCGGGCCTGCTCGAGCAGCAGGTAGCGCTCGATGGAGCGCAGCTCCTCGGCGAGCGTCGTGTAGTCGCCGTGCCGGCGAAAGGAGTAGCGGGTGAAGTCCGCGAACTCCAGCAGCAGCTCCCGCGCCCGGTCGGGGTCGGTGCGCACGAAACTCGCGATCGCGCCGAGGCTGTTGTAGATGAAGTGCGGGCTGATCTGGGCCCGCAGCGCGCGCACCTCCGCCTCCATCAGGCGGTTCCGGCTGGCATCGAGCTCGGCCAGCTCGAGCTGCCCGGAAACCCACTGCGCCACCTCGTCGGCCGCCCGCGCCAGCCCCGCGGTCGGGTACGGCGCGAACGCCGCCAGGGTGCCGACCACCCGCTCGTCGACCACCAGCGGGCTGACGACGGCCGTGCGGATCGGGCAACCCTGCTCCCCGCACCGCAGGTCGCTGCGGTCGAAGCTGCGGGTGTGGCCGCGGTCAAGGGTGCCGGCGACCAGTGCCGGGAGCTGCGCGACGTGGTGGTCGCCCTGGCCGTCCCAGGCGAGCACGCCCGCGGTGTCGGTGAGCGCCACCGCCGGCGTACCGAGCAGCACCCGCAGGTGCCGCACCGACCGGTCCGCGCTCTCCTCGGTGAGCCCCTCGCGCAACGCGGGCGAGGCCAGGGAGGCGCGATGGAGCGTCCGGAACGTCGCCCGGTCGGCTTCAGTGCCGAGGTGCGTTCTGCGCCATGGCCGCGCCATGCGACGTACCATCGCAGAAAATCTCGGAGCAAGGCGTGCGGCGTGAGGTCTGCTTCCTCCTCACCGGGTCTCGACACGCCGGTCGCAGGCGCGCGCGCCCCTCGTCAGCGGAAGTCGATGAGCAGCGTCCCACTGTCGTCGTCGGTGGGCGGCTCGGCCGGTGCCTCGGCCTCGGCCTTCACTTCCGTCTCCGCGCGGGACTTGATCACCCGGGCCCGGAAGCAGCGGGTGAGGTAGGGCAGCTGCATGCCGTCCATGCCGCGGCCGAAGTCGTCGTAGAACGCGAGCAGCTCCTCCATCTTGGCCGCGCGAGCGTCGTCGTCGAGCACTGCGACCTCCGAGCGGGAGCGCACCAGGTCCTGGATGGAGTTGCGGTCGATGACCTGCCAGTGCTTGAACGTCTCGGTCTCGACGTAGAGGAACCGCAGGGACTGCTTGAGGATCTCGCTCGGGTCGTCGACCTGCTCGGCGGTGCCGATGATCTTGCCCAGCCGGCGCACCCACGGGATCTGTTCGTCCCGCTGGTTCCAGACGAGCGCCACCGAGCCGCCGGGCTTGAGCACCCGCACGATCTCGGGCACCGCCCGGTCGAAGTCGAACCAGTGGAAGCACTGGGCGCCTACCACGACGTCGTACATCCCGTCGGGTCCGGGGATCTCCTCGGCGACCCCCTCGGTGGTGCGTATGCCGGGCAGCCGCGACTGCAGGATCTCGAGCATCGCGGGGTCGGGATCGGTGGCGTGGACGTCGTGACCCAGCGCCACCAGCTGCTCGGTGAGCTTGCCGGTGCCGGCGCCGAGCTCGAGCACGGTCAGCGGCTGATCGGAGGTCAACCAGACGGCTGCGTCCTTGGGGTACGACGGCCTGCCGCGCTCGTAGGCCTCGGCGACTCCGCCGAACGAGCGGGCCCGTCGCTGCTGGTCTTCCATCACCGCGAGGTTACCCGCTGAGGGCCGTCGATAAGGTTCCGCCATGCCCGCGGATCCCCTTGCCTGGTTGGTGTCCCTGGAGGGCGTGCCCTCGGCGTACGCCGCCGCGCGGGACGGGATCGACGTGATGCTGCGCGACCGCGGGCTGCGGCGTACCTCCCCCGACCTGACCGCCGAGTCGCTGCTCCTCGGCGCCCACGCCAGCGCGATCCTGGAGGGCTCGACGTCGTCGCTCGACGAGGTCCGCGACGGCGCCGGCGACGAGACCGCCCAGGCCGCGCTGCGGGTGTCGACGGAGCTGTTGTCGTTGGTCCCCGTGGTCAACCGGTCGCCGCTCCAGGCGCTCGCGCGGTTGCACTCGCTGGCCGGGGCCGGGTCGGTCCCGGACGACCAGCTCGGCCGGCCGCGTGGGGATGACGCTGCCAATCGCGTCCAGGGCGTGGCGCAGGCGCTCCTCGCGAGCTCCGAAGTGCCGGCGCTGCTGACCGCGGCGATGGTGCACGCGGAGCTGCTCACCGCCGCCCCGTTCGCGTCCCACAACGGCATCGTCGCCCGGGCCGCCGAGCGCCTGGTGCTGGCCGCGCGCGGCGTCGACGAGAAGTCGCTGGTGGTGCCGGAGGCGGGTCACCTGGCCAACCGGGCGGCGTACGAGTCGAACCTGGAGGGGTACGCCGCCGGCGGCCGGGCCGGCGTACACGCGTGGGCGCTGTACGCCGCGGAGGCGTTCGCCGCCGGCGCCGAGGCGAGCCCCTTGAGGGACGCTGGGTGATGGGAGTGTCCTCGTAGGTCGCCGGGTTTCGATACGCCGGTCGCGACCTCGCAGGCTCGGTCGAGCGGCTACTCAACCTCCCGGTGCGACGCCGTGCGCTCGTCCCTCGCGCCCGACTGCCCCGTGAAATTGCAGGTGGCACCCGAGCTCTCACAGGAATCTCGAGTGCCACCGCTGACACGTGACCCGATGGCTACCAGGCGTGCATCTCATATTGCTGCCCCGGGCAGTTCCCGGTGTGCAAGCTCCCTCAAGAAGGGTGGATCGCCGCGTGGGTACCCGGATCACGTGCTGCTTTTGGAGTTGTGTGACTCCGTTTGTACGCCCGTCCGGTGCCGGGTTCAAGGCTTGACTTTTGGCCCGGGGACGAGACGCCTCAAGCACCCAGCCGACGCCGGCGTGCGTTGGCCCACAGCACCCCGCCGACAGCGACCACACCGCCCACGGCAATAGCCGCGAGAGTGGGCTTGGCCGGGGGCAACGGGACCCGGCTGCGCAGCGCCACCGGCTTGGTGAACACCAGCACCGGCCATCCCTTGGCGGCCGCGATCCGGCGTAGTTCGCGGTCGGGGTTGACCGCGTGCGGATGGCCGACCTCCTCCAGCATCGGTACGTCGGTCACCGAGTCGCTGTAGCCGTAGCACTCGGCCAGGTCGTAGCCGCGCTCCTCGGCGAGCTCACGGATCGCGCGCGCCTTCTCCTCGGCATACGCGTAGTAGCTGATCTCGCCGGTGTACTTGCCGTCCTCGATCTCCATCCGGGAGGCCACCACGTCGTCGGCGCCGAGCAGCTCGCCGATCGGCTCGACCACCTCGGTGCCGGACGCCGACACGATCACCACGTCACGGCCGGCCAGCTGGTGCTCCTCCATCAACGTGACGGCCTCGTCGTAGACGAGCGGGTCGACGACGTGGTGCAGGGTCTCGGCGACGATCTCGCGGACCGTCGCGACGTCCCACCCGGCGCACAGCTGCGACATGAACTGCCGCATCTTCTCCATCTGGTCGTGGTCGGCGCCGCCGACGAGATAGACGAACTGGGCGTAGGCGGAGCGGAGCACGGCGCGGCGCGAGATCAGCCCTCCGGCCTGGAAAGGCTTGGAGAAGGCGAACGTGCTCGACTTGGCGATGATCGTCTTGTCGAGATCGAAGAAGGCCGCGGTGGGCGCCATGCCGGCAACTCTAGAGGCCCACGAACCGTCCACAGGCGGGCCTCGCCAGCGAGTAGTCCACAGAGTTTGGCCTTGTCTGATGGGACCTCTGCGGTTCCGGGGATCGTCGTCGACATGACTCCACCGCTCTTCGTCACCTCCGACCAGACCCTCCTCGACGAGCTGCTGCGGCTCGCGGCCGCCGCCGGTGTGACGCCCGAGGTCGCGCCGGATCCGGCGACCGCCCTGCACTCCTGGGGCACCGCACCACTGGTGATGGTGGGCACCGACCAGGCGGCGTCGATGGCGCGGATCGATCCCGGCCGACGGCCTCGCCTCCACATCGTGGCCATGGGACCAGTGCCCGACGAGGTGTTCCGGATCGCCGTCGCGATCGGTGCGGAGGCGGTCGACGAGCTGCCGCGATCGGACACGTGGCTGGTCGAGACGCTCACCGACCTCGGTGACACCGGCCCCCGTCGCGGCCTGGTGATCGGGGTGGTCGGCGGCTCGGGCGGTGCCGGTGCGACCACCCTCGCGTGCGCGCTCGGCCAGACCGCGGCCCGGTCCGGCGACGCCGTCGTCATCGACTGCGACCCCCTCGGTCCCGGCATCGACCGAGTGCTCGGCCTCGAGACACAGGACGGGTTTCGCTGGGATGCGCTGTGCCAGACCACCGGCCGGCTCAGTGCCCGGTCGCTGCGTGAGGCGCTGCCGAGGCGCGGGCCGCTGGGCGTCTTGTCGTGGTACGCCGGCGCGTCCGGCAGCCTTCAAGCCTTCGCGGTCCGCGAGGCACTGTCGGCGGCCCGGCGCGGCCATGACGTCGTCGTGATCGACCTGCCGCGGAGCACGGACGCGCTCGTCGACGAGGTGGCCGCGCGCTGCGACCTGCTGCTCGTCGTGGTGGTGCCGACGGTGGCCGGCACGGCGTCGGCCGCCCGGCTGTGCGCCCGGTTCCCCGCCCATCCCGGGCTGCGGCTGCTGGTCCGTGGCGACGGCTTGGAGCCGCGAGAGATCTCGCGGGTGACCGGTGTCGGCGTGGTCGCCGCGATGCCCGACCAGCGACGGCTGGCAGAGGCGATCGACCTCGGGCTCGGGCCGGTCCGCTCGCCGCGCGGCCCGCTGGGCAGGGCCAGCTCCGCCGTACTGGCACACGCCTCCTCGATCGAGGCCGCCGCGGCATGACTGAGGTGCCCACGGCGCTGGTCGACGCCGTACGCGACCGGTTGGCCAGTGACCCCGGCGAGCTCACACCGCACCGGGTGGCGCTGGCGCTGCGCGATGCCGGTCGTCCGGTCGGCGACGCCACCGTGCTGGCGGTGCACGAGGCGCTGCGCCGCGACGTGGTCGGGGCGGGTCCGCTCGAGCCACTGCTGCGGACGCCGGGTGTCACCGACGTCCTCGTCAACGGCCCCGCCGGTGTCTACCTCGACCGCGGCGACGGCCTCGAGCCGAGCGACGTGTTGTTTCCGGACGAGGAGGCCGTGCGCCGGCTGGCCCAGCGGCTGGCCGGGCTCGGTGGCAGACGGCTCGACGACGCCACGCCGTACGTCGACGTCCGGCTGGCCGACGGCACCCGGTTCCACGCGGTGCTCGCCCCGGTTGCCCGCCCGGGCACCGTGATTTCGCTCCGGGTGCCCCGGCGGTCGGGGTTCTCCCTCGACGAGCTGGTCGCCTCTGGCACCGTCACCGACGAGGTGGCCGCCTTGCTGCGCCGGATCATCGACGCCCGGCTGGCGTTCCTGGTCAGCGGCGGCACCGGTTCGGGCAAGACCACCCTGTTGGCCGCGCTGCTCGGCCTGGTGGGCAGGACCGAGCGGCTGGTCCTGGTGGAGGACTCCTCCGAGCTCCGCCCCGACCACCCGCACGTGGTCGGTCTGGAGGCCCGGCCCGCCAACATCGAGGGCGCCGGCGAGATCACCCTGCGCACCCTGGTCCGGCAGGCGTTGCGGATGCGCCCCGACCGGCTGGTGGTCGGCGAGGTCCGCGGCGGCGAGGTGGTCGAGATGTTGGCCGCGATGAACACCGGCCATGAGGGCGGGTGCGGCACGCTGCATGCCAACTCGGCACTCGACGTGCCCGCCCGGGTCGAGGCGCTGGCCCTGGCGGCAGGGCTCGATCGGGCGGCGGCGCACAGCCAGTTCGCGTCGGCCGTCCACCTGGTCCTGCACCTGACCCGCGGGCCCGACGGGCGGCGCCGGCTGGCCCAGGTGGCCGTGCCGGAGCGGGGCGTGACGGGTCTGGTCACGATGGCGTGCGCGGTCGCGGTCGATGCCGTCGGCGCCGTACACCCCGGGCCCGCGGCGTCGATCCTGGCCCGGTTGCTCGATGACCGGGACGCCGGGTGACGGCGTTCGCGGTGGCCTGTGCGGTGGTCGCGATGCTGGCCGCGATGCCGGCCCCGCCGCGACTGCCGGCCCGGCCGATCGCGGAGCCACCGCGGTGGCTGGTCGGTCCTGCGCTGGGTTCGATCGTGGCGGTGGCGTTGGCGGGCGGATCGGCCCGATGGGTGTTTCTGGTGGCACTGGCCGCCACGACCTCCTGGGTGGTGGTGCGGCTGGTCCGGCAGCGGGTCAGCCGCCGCGAGGCCCGGGCCACCACAGGGCGGGTGCTCGAGGGATGCGAGCTGCTCGCGGCGGAGCTCGGCACTGGCCGGCCTCCCGGCCCCGCCCTGGAGCGGGCAGCCGCGGACTGGCCGCACCTTGGCGGCGTCGCCGAGGCGTTCCGGGTCGGCGCCGACGTTCCGGCCGCGCTCCGGAACGCGGCGACTCTCCCCGGAGCGGGCGACCTGCGGATCGTCGCGGCGGCTTGGCAGGTCGCGCACCGGACCGGCCAGGGGCTCGGCGACGCGATCGACCGGGTGGCGCGCGACCTGCGCGGTGCCCAGGCGACCCGGCGGATCGTCGACGGTGAGCTGGCCTCGGCCAGGGCGACCGCTCGACTGGTCGCAGGGCTGCCGATCCTGGCGCTGCTGATGGGCTCTGGCACCGGTGGCGACCCGTGGGGCTTCCTGCTCGGGCATCCGGTAGGGCTCGGCTGTCTGGCCGCAGGCCTGGCGTTCGGGCTCGCCGGCCTCTGGTGGATCGAGGCCATCGCCCGCGACGTCGACCGGGCCCGATGAACGTCGTGTCGGCGGCGTGGCTGCCGGCCCTCGCAGCGGCCACGGCGGTCGCGCTGCTGGTCCCTGCGCGCCTTCGGATCCGCGACCCGGTGGTGCCGGCGGCCCCGTCCGCGCGGCCGGGCTGGTTGATGCGACATCGCCTGGTGTGGTCGACCCTCGCGGGCGTGGGCGCCTCGGTCGTCGTCGGCGGTGGTCCCGGGCTGGTCGCCGCCGCGGTCGCCGGCGTCGCGACCTGGATCTTCATCGGCCGGGCCGAGCCGCCTGAGGAGCGGCGGAGACGGGAGGCGGTGTGCCGCGACCTGCCGCACGTGGTCACCCTGCTCGGGTCCGCGCTCTCTGGCGGTGCGGCACCAGGCGCAGCGGTGAGCCTGGTGTGCCAGGCGCTGCCCGGTCCGGCGGCGGCCCGGCTGGAGCCGCTCGCCGCGCGCCTCGCCCTCGGTGCGGACCCCGCTCAGGTCTGGGCGACGCTCACCCACGAACCAGAGCTGGGTCCGCTCGGCCGCACCCTGGCGCGGGCGCACTCGAGCGGCACGCCGGTAGTCGCCGCCGTGGAGCGGCTGGCCGACGATCTCGCGGGCCGGGCCCGGGCCGAGGTGGAGGATCGGGCGCGCGCGGTGGGGGTGAAGGCGGCCCTGCCCCTCGGCCTGTGCCTGCTGCCGGCGTTCGTGCTGATCGGCATCGTGCCGCTGGTGGCCGGCCTGCTCGGCGAGCTCTCCTTGGTGTAGCCGCGGACCAGAAACCGTCCACCGGCGCCGCTGTGACACCGCTTTCCACAGCCCCGGACCGCCGGGTTCGCGCGCGGCGGGCGGCGGCCGGAAAGTCGGAGTGGCGGGCCGCAACCGGCGGCCCCGGACGAGGAGGATTCCCTTGCAGATCACCCGCGACGACCGTGGCATCACCACCGCGGAGTACGCCGTCGGCACGGCCGCCGGCGCC
This sequence comes from uncultured Actinomycetota bacterium, assembly GCA_963779635.1. Classification (GTDB taxonomy): domain Bacteria; phylum Actinomycetota; class Actinomycetes; order Propionibacteriales; family Nocardioidaceae; genus Nocardioides. Next base: position 33,392 of record CAVZZC010000008.1, read on the forward strand.
GGACTGGCCGGCCTGCTCTACAAGCTGCTCACCGGCGGCTTCGGCGACCGGCTGCTGAAGACGCTGTTCGACCACGTGCTCGGCCTGCTCGGCATCGGATGACCGTGCGATCCACCTCGGACCGGGGCGCCGTCACCGCCGAGCTGGCGATGGGGCTGCCGCTGCTGGTCGCGGTCACCATCGGCCTGGTGTGGCTGCTCTCGGTCGGAGCGGCCCAGATCCGCACCGTCGACGCCGCCCGGGAGACCGCGCGCGCCGTGGCCCGCGGCGACGACGTCGGTGCGGCGGTCGCCAGGGGGCAGCAGGTGGCACCGGACGGTGCCGAGGTGTCGGTCAGCCGCGGCGGCGGCCAGGTGGTGGCGATCAGCAGCGCGACGGTCGACGGTCCGGGCGGGCTGTTCGGGTTCCTGCCCGCTGTCACCGTGCGAGCCGAGGCGGTCGCCGCCGACGAGGAGTCGGAGTGACGGCGCGGCGCGAGGAGCGCGGCGCGGCCACCGTCCTGGTGCTCGCGTTTCTCGGCCTGCTCCTGTTCGTGGGAGCAGCTCTGGGCGTGGTGGGTGCAATGGTGCGCGCCCATCGCGCCGCGCAGTCCGCCGCCGACCTGGCCGCCCTGGCCGGCGCGGCGGCGCTCGCCCGCGGAGAGGACCCGTGCGCGGCCGCCGCCTCGGTCGCCGCGACCAACGGGGCCGTCGTCGCAGCCTGCATGCCGGACGGGCTCGAGGTGCGGGTGACCGCCGAGGTGGGCGGTCCGCGGTGGCTCGGGCAGTCCGCCGACCTCACTGCAGAGGCGCGGGCCGGACCCACGCGCTAGCGGTGCTCATGGCGATGCTGCTACCTCGGACTCGACCTCGCCGTGCCGGGCCAGGCTCACCGCGCCGGCCACCGAGAGGGTGAAGCCCGCGACGGCGACCCAGCCCCAGCCGGGCCGGGCGTGGTCGCCGAGGAGTAGCAGGCCGACGAGAGCAGGGGCGACGGTCTCGCCGACAACCAGGGGCGCGGTCACCTGGGTGACGCTGCCTCGCTGCAGCGCGATGGAGTAGGTCAGCATGGCCAGGACGCCGGCCACGACGAGGGCGTACGTCGCCGGGCTGGTGAGCAGGGTGCCGACCTCGCCGCCGATCCCGTCAAGCGACAGGTCGCCCGGCAGCATCCGCGATGCGACGGCGGTGGCGCCGTACGCCAGTCCGGCGATGGAGCCGAGGGCCGCGGCGCCACGACCGCCGGGCATCCGGGCGAGGGGGAGGGCCGCCACCCCGAGCAGCACCGCGGCGACGAGCACGCCCCACTCCTCGGCCCGGGTCACGTCGACCGTGCGGTCCTCGGCCGCCGAGGCAGCGACGAGTGCCAGGCCCAGCACGACGATCCCGAGGCCGATCCGGTCCCGTCGGGTGAGCGGCATGCTCAGGAAGATCGCGCCCAGGACAGCCGTGACGGCGAGGAAGCTGGCCACGACCGCCTGCACCACGAAAAGGGGCAGGACGCGGACCGCCGCGAGTGACAGCACGAAGCCCAGGCCGTCGAGACCGACGCCGACGAGGTACTTCCACGACCGCAGCAGTCGCGCGAGCAGCCGGGGGTCGAGGCCCTCGACCGAGTCCGTGCTGCGCGCTGCGACCGCCTGGAGGACGGAGCCGACGCCGTAGCAGAGAGCAGCGGCGAACGCCGCCGCCAGTCCCACCAGCATCCGACGACGCTAACGGAACGGGACCCGAGCAGGCCTCGGTCCGGCAGACTGGTCGCCGTGCGGAGCAACCGTCGACTCGAACGTCGGCACTCCGTCGCGGACGTCGTGGACGGCTGCTTCTTCGCGTTCTCGGGTGCGGCGGCGATCTGGCTGGCCTACCTCCTGGTCCGCGACGGTGTGCGGCCTGGCTGGTCCTCCCTGCTGCTCCTGGTGTTCTGGGTGTTCTTCACCTACCTGGTGCTGCCCCGGCTACATCGGATCCTGACCGAGATCTACGTGCCGGGCTACTTCATCGGCCGCACCCGCACCAGTGACGGCCTGCTCGGCGACCCGGTCAACCTGGGACTGCGCGGCGACGAGGGCCAGGTACACCGTGCCCTGGAGACAGCAGGCTGGATCCGGGCGGACGACCTCGACTTCCGTGCCGGACGCCGGATCGCGCTGAGCGTCGCGGGTCGTCGCAGCTACCCCGAGGCGCCGGTCAGCCCGCTGCACCTGTTCGACCGCCAGCAAGACTTCGCCTACCAGCAGGAGGTCGAGGGCAACCCGTCCCGCCGCCACCACGTGCGATTTTGGCGCTGCCCGGAGGACTGGCTGCTCCCCGGCGGGTTCGCGGCGGACTGGCTGGCCGCTGCGACCTTCGACAAGAAGGTCGGGCTCTCCCTGTTCACCCTCCAGATCACGCACAAGATCGAGGAGAACACCGACGTCGAGCGTGACTTCCTCGTGCAGAGCATCACCGGCGCGGTCCCCGAGGTCGGCGTCGAGGTGATCGAGAATTTCTCGTCGGGCTACCACGCGCGCAACGGCGGTGGCGACCGTATCCGGACCGACGGCAACCTGCCGATCCTCGACTTTCGCCGCGTCCCTACAACGCCGACCGAGCAGCCGGCAGCGCCGACGGACAGCCGTGCTCGGCGCCCAGCGTCCACGACGACCGGGTCGGCGATCGCGCTGCTCCGGGCGCTCTCCTACGTCGTCATCGCCGCCCTCGCCCTGGCGTCGGCCGACGGGACCGGCGTCTTCGAGGACACCTGGGTGAACCACGATGAGCTCGAGGTGTTCGCCTACTCGGTGGCCACAGTCGGCGTGGTCGCGGCCGTGTTCGACGGCGTACTCGCCCTGACGGTGTTCCGCGGGAGCAACTGGGCGCGTCTGTTGCTGATGGGCGCGTGCACCATCACGGCCGCCACGGCGTTCGCGGCGACGGTGGGCAGCGACGGGCGGCCCGTGGGCTACGCCAGCCTGCCGACCCTCAGCGCCAGCATCCTGGTCCTCCTCGCCCTGTCGAGCCGCTCGGCCCGTCAGTTCGCCACCCGCACCCGGGTCTAGAGCGTCGGATGACCGGCACCGGGCGTCGCGACCCGCGAGCCGTCGCGCTCGTCCTGCTCGGCTCCGTTGCGGCGCTGCTCTACGCGAACTTCGTCCTGGACTGGGTGCTGCGCGGATTCGAGGGGATGGACGACGTGGTGAGCGAGCTCGAGGCCGCTGGCCAGCCGCACGCCGTCCTGCTGCGGGTCACCGACGTCGTCTGCGCCGTCCTCGTCGTCGCGCTGCTGCCCTGGGTCCGCGCCGGCCTGCCGCGGGGCCCCTCGCGGGAGGTCGTCGTGTGGGCAACGGTCCTCTTCGCGCTCGGTGCCTCCGTCGCGGCGTTCGTCCCCACACCGTGCGGCCCCGACGCCGCCTGCACCGCGGCGGATGTCCAGACGCAGCTGCGGGTCCACGACCTCAGCAGCACCGTCTCCGACACCGCGTTGTACGTCGGCGTGGCCGCGGCCTGGCTCGCCACGCGGCAGACCGGACCGGCCTGGTTCCGACGCACGGCGTTCTGGCTGTTCTGGGGCGGCGGGGTGCTCTCCAGCGCCATTTTCAGGTACGTCGACAGCAGCGGCGAGCCGGGCTGGGCGGTCGGCGCCGCGCAGCGTGTACACATCCTCTGCATCAGCGCCTGGATCGTCGCTCTCGCGGTGTACGCCGCGACCGTCGGCCTCCGCGCCTCCCCGCCGCCGGTCCGGGCCCGCGGTCAGAACTCCTGAACTTCGGTAGTTTGCCTGCCAGACACTCGAGAGGCGGTGCGGCCCATGGAGGACCGTTGGCCCGATCGCTTCGCGGCTGCGACGTTTCTGTTCGCCGGCTTCGTGCTCGTCATCGCGCTCGTGCCGCCGTGGCACAGCTACTTCGACCGCACGAACGATGCCGTCTCCCTGCTGACGATCCCCATCGTGCCGAGCCTGATCTACGCGGCGCTGCTGTTCGTGCTGGGCGTGGCACTTCGCCGCCGGCTTCGGGCGGCCTGGTGGGTGCTGATGATCTGGTGGCTGGTGATCCCCGAGATCAGCAGGCTGATCACCATCGCCGAGGGCGAGCACGTCGTGCTCGCCGCGACCGGTTTCGTGATCGTCGCGGCCGTGATCGTGCTCGCCGTGCGGGCCCGTCCCCAGTTCGTCGCGCACCGGGTCCCCGGCAGCCTTCGCACTGCCCTGGCGGTCTTCCTCCTGGGCGGGGCCGTGGTCCTCCTGGGAGGGGCTGCTCTCGTCAGTGCCTTCGGCGAGTCCCCCGACTTCGGCTCGTCGGCGACGTTCGTGTTCGACGCGATGCTCGCGGACATCGGCCGGTTCGCCGACGGTCCGGACGTGGTGCACTCGCCCTGGTGGGTGCGGCTGGTCATCGGCCTGGCCGGCGCGGTGGTCGTGCTCACCGCCGCCACCCTGCTGTTCCGGGCGCCTGGCGACTCCCGCCGGCTCGACGTCACCGGCGAGGCGTACGTCCGCGCCATGCTCCGCGACCACGGAGACCACGACTCGCTGGGCTACTTCGCCACCCGCCGCGACAAGTCGGTGGTGTGGGACAGCGGCGAGGCGGCCACGGCGCGTTCGGGCGTCTCCTACCGGGTGATCGGCTCGGTCAGCCTGGCCAGTGGCAACCCGGTCGGCGAACCGGAGTTCTGGCCGGAGGCGATCGCGCGTTGGCGCGAGGAAGCGCGCGGCAACGGCTGGTCCCTGGCCGTGATGGGCGCCGGCCACGACGGAGCGGCGGCGTACGCCGAGGCCGGCCTCACCTTGCTGGAAATCGGGGACGAGGCGATCGTCGACATGAGCGAGTTCTCGCTCAACGGCCCGGGGATGAAGGCCGTGCGCCAGTCGGTCTCCCGCCTGCAGCGGCGCGGATACACCACCCAGGTGGTCCGCCACGCCACCCTCACGGACGACGACTTCGCGGAGCTGAGCACCGCGGCCGGACAGTGGCGCGGCGACGGCGGCGACGAGCGCGGCTTCTCGATGGCGCTCGGTCGGCTCGGCGACCCCCTTGATGGTGAGTGCGTCCTGGTCGCGGCCAGGGACGGTGACGAGCGGCTGCGCGGGTTCCTGAGCTTCGTCCCCTGGGGTCGCACGGGCCTGTCCCTCGACCTGATGCGGCGCGACCCGACCGCCGACAACGGTCTCGTCGAGCTGATGGTCGCGAGCCTGGCCGCCCAGGCGCCGGTGTTCGGCATCGGCCCCGTCTCGCTCAACTTCGCCATGTTCCGCGAGGCCTTCGAGCGCGGCGCCGAGATCGGTGCCGGGCCGGTGGCCCGGCTGTGGCGCCAGGCACTGCTGCTGGCGAGCAAGAACTGGCAGCTGGAGTCGCTCTACCGGTCCAACGCGAAGTACCTGCCCGAGTGGCAGCCGCGCTACATGGGCTTCGAGTACGCCTCCGACCTGCCGCGGGTCGGCACAGCCGCCGGCAGCGCTGAGGGCTTCCTGACCGCGCCGTCCATCTCGATGCTCCATCGCAAGGGCGGGGCCGGCGAGACCCTCGACACCGGCGGACCGGAGCATGCGGACGCCGTTCTCGCGCTGATGCCCCCGGCCCGCGACATCGTCGCCGAGGCCCTGTCCACCGAGCACCTGCCCGACCAGATGCGGGTACGCCGGCGCAAGCTCGACCGGCTGCGTGCCGACGGAATCGACCCCTACCCGGTCACCACGCCGCGCACCCACACGCTCGCGCAGGTACGTGAGGAGGTGGGCGACCTGCCGCCGGACACCGAGACCGGGGTCCGGGTCTCGGTCGTCGGCCGGGTGCTGCTCAAGCGCGACATGGGCGGGCTCGGGTTCGCGGAGCTGCGCGACGGCAGCGGCGACCTGCAGGTGATGGTCGCGCGCGAACACCTCGGCAACGAGGGACTCTCCTTCTGGGAGCACGACATCGACCTCGGCGACCACGTGGGCGTGACCGGCGAGGTGGTCACGACGCACAAGGGCGAGCTGAGCGTCCGCGCCGAGTCCGTCCGGCTGACCAGCAAGTCGCTGCGGCCCCTGCCCGACAAGCACCTGGGCCTGACCGATCCCGACGCACGCGTCCGGATGCGGTACGTCGACCTGATCGTGCGACCGGACGCGCGCACCGTGGCCTACCAGCGTGCGGCCGTCGTGCGCAGCTTGCGCGACTCGCTGCACGCGAGGGGCTTCACCGAGGTCGAGACGCCGGTCCTGCAGACCATCCACGGCGGCGCCAACGCGCGGCCGTTCGAGACGCACATCAACGCCTACGACCTGGACCTCTACCTGCGCATCGCCACCGAGCTGCACCTCAAGCGACTGCTGGTCGGTGGGATGGAGAAGGTATTCGAGCTCGGCCGCCAGTTCCGCAACGAGGGCGTGGACTTCAAGCACAACCCGGAGTTCACCTCGTTGGAGGTCTACGAGACCTACGGCGACTACGACACGATGCGGGTGCTGACCCAGGAGATCATCCAGGATGCCGCCGTCGCCATCTACGGCGAGCCGGTCGCGCGGCGTACCGACATCGACGGGCGGACCGTCGAGTACGACCTGTCCGGCCAGTGGCCGGTGAAGACCATCTGCGAGGCGGTCTCCGAGGCGCTCGGCGAGGAAGTCACGGCCGACACCCCGCTCATCGAGCTGCTGCGTCACGCCGAGGGGATCGGGCTCGAGCTCGACCTCGATCCGTCGTGGGGCTTCGTGCTCGAGGAGATCTACGGCGAGCTCTGCGAGGGCCAGACCACGACGCCGGTGTTCTACACCGACTTCCCGAAGGAGAACGCGCCGCTCACCCGGCCGAACCGCGACGATCCGCGCCTCGCCGAGAAGTGGGACCTCGTCATCTTCGGCGCCGAGCAGGGGACGGCGTACTCCGAGCTCGTGGACCCCGTGGACCAGCGCGAGCGACTGGTGTCGCAGTCGCTGCTCGCGGCGGCCGGCGACGCCGAGGCGATGCAGGTCGACGAGGACTTCCTCGCGGCCCTCGAGTACGGCATGCCACCCACCGGCGGCATGGGCCTCGGGGTGGACCGGCTGGTCATGAACCTCACCGGGCTCAGCATCCGCGACACCATCTTGTTCCCGCTGGTGAAACCCACCAGCTGAGCCAGTCATGAGCGACACCACGGTGAGAGACGCGATCCCCAGGGTCTCCGTCCTCACCCTGGCCGCGATGGTCGTGGGCTCCATGGTGGGCGGTGGCGTCTTCACCCTCCCGCAGGGCTTCGGGTCGGCCACCGGAGTCCTCGGTGCCCTGATCGCCTGGACGATCGCCGGCTTCGGCATGCTGATGCTCGCGTTCGTCTTCCAGTCGCTCGCGGTCCGTCGCCCCGACCTCGACAGCGGCATCTACATCTACGCCCAGGCAGGCTTCGGCAACTACTGCGGGTTCAACGCCGCCTGGGGCTATTGGGCCAGCAACGTGGTGGGCAACGTCTTCTTCATGGTGTTCGCGATGGCGAGCATCGGCGAGTTCGTGCCGGGCCTCGGCCAGGGCAACACCGTGCTCGCAGTCCTGCTCGCCTCGGCGGGAGTGTGGGCTTTCCACGTGCTGATCGCGCGCGGGATCCGCCAGGCGGCGGCCCTGAACCGGATCGTCACCATCGCCAAGCTGGTCCCGATCGTGGTGTTCGTGGTGATCGCGGCAGTCGCGTTCGACGCCGGTGTCTTCTCCGACAACTTCTGGGGAGGGGACGAACGCAGCATCGGGTCGATCTTCGACCAGGTGACCGACACCATGTTGGTCACCACGTTCGTGTTCCTCGGGATCGAGGGCGCCAGCGTGTACTCGCGGCTGGCCCGGCGTCGCGAGGACGTCGGGCGCGCGACCCTGCTCGGGTTCACCAGCACACTGGCCCTGTTCGCGTCGGTCACCCTCGTCTCGTACGGCGTCCTCCCGCAGAGCGACCTCGCGAAGGCGGACCAACCCTCGATGGGCGTGGTCCTGGAGTCGGTGGTGGGCGAGTGGGGCGAGACTTTCATCAGCATCGGCGTCATCGTTTCCGTGCTCGGTGCCTATCTCGCCTGGACCCTGCTCAACGCCGAGGTGATGTACATGCCGGCGCGGACAGACGTGATGCCGGGCGTGCTGGCCCGCGAGAGCAACAACGGGACGCCGATCGCCGCGCTGGTGACCACCAACCTGTCGGTGCAGGCGTTCCTGCTCCTGGTGCTCGTCGTCGACGACGCCCTCGACTTCATGCTGAAGCTCGACACCGCCCTGACCCTGGTGCCCTACCTGCTGGCGGCCGGGTACGCCGCCAAGCTGGCGATCACCCGCGAGACCTACGCCGCCGACGAGGAGCCCGAGCGGCGCAAGCATCTGCTCGTGGCGACGCTGGCCATCATCTACTCCGGCTACCTGCTGTACGCCGCGGGCCCGGAGTTCCTCCTGCTCGGTTGCCTGATCTACGCCCCCGGCACGGTCCTGTACGTCGTGGCCCGCCGAGAGCACCAGGCCCGCGTCTTCCGCCCCGCCGAGGCCGTCGCCTGCGCGCTGCTGTGCGCGCTCGCCGTACTCGCCGTCGTGCTGCTGGCGAGAGGCACCTTCGACCTGTTGTAGGGGCGCCCGGGGTCAGAGGTGCTCGCGCCGGTCCTCGTCGGGGTCCTTACGGCGGTCCGCCTCGACCCGGTCCAGCTTCTCGGAGAGCTCCTGGAGCCGGTTGTCCTCGCGGCGCTGTCGCATCGACCGGCGGGCCCCGAACTTCCCGATCGAGAAGCCCCACCAGATCGCGACGGCGGCCGCGAGGCCGAGCACGAACAGCGTGGCCGCGCCCACCTCGATGCCGATGATCTCGATGTGGCTTCCGGTCACCTCGGCGGTGAACACGGCCGCGATGATGACGGCGGCGCCGGCGGCCACCAGGAGCAGCCCCAGGATCAACATGGCCGCAGGCTACTCCTCGGCGGAGGTGGCGTGGGTGAGCAACACCTCGAGCAGCCGGGCGGCACCGACCTTGTCGAGCGGGTGGTTCTGGTTGCCGCACTTGGGTGACTGGATGCACGAGGGGCAGCCCTCGGCGCACTCGCAGGACCGGATCGCCTCGCGGGTCGCGGTCAGCCACTCCAAAGCGGCCCGGTAGCCCCGCTCGGCGAACCCCGCGCCGCCGGGGTGGCCGTCGTGGACGAAGACCGTGAGCCGGCCGGTGTCGGCGTGCCGGGCGGTCGAGACCCCGCCGATGTCCCAGCGGTCGCAGGTCGCGAAGAGCGGCAGCAGCCCGATCGCGCAGTGCTCGGCGGCGTGCGCCGCGCCGGGTAGCACCTCCGCAGCCAGCCCGGCCTCGATCAGCGCGTCGTCGGGGATCGTCCACCACACCGCGGTGGTGCGCAGCGTGCGGATCGGCAGGTCGAGCGGTTCCTCGCCGATCACCTCGCCGCTGGGCTGGCGGCGCTTGAGGAACGACACCACCTGGTGGGAGACGTCGACCTCGCCGCACGAGAGCCGGCACTCGCCCCACATCCGATGGGTGCGCTCCTGCACGACGGTGATGTCGGTGATCTCGCGCGCCGAGGTGGAGTAGTCGGGGTCGGCCCGACCGATCACGGCCACGTGCTCGTCGAGGTCGAGCGACTCGACGAGGTAGGTCTCGCCGCGGTGGACGTAGACCGCGCCACGGTGCGCGCTGCTGTGGGACCTGCCGCCGTCGACGGTGCCGACCACCCGGCCCGTCTCGGATTCGACGAGCTGCACCTGGGCACCACCGGCGGAGCGGATGTCGGCGAGGTCGGCGGCGCGGCGCCGGTCGGTCCAGTACCAGCCGGTCGGGCGGCGGCGCAGCAGCCCGGCGTCGGTGAGCGCGTCGACGACCGTGCGCGCCCCAGGTCCGAAGAGATCGAGCTCGCCGGCGAGCAACGGCCGCTCCTGGGCGGCCGCGCAGAGGTGCGGGCCGAGCACGTAGGGGTTGCTCGGGTCGAACACGGTTGCTTCGACCGGGCGTCCCAGCAGAGCCTCGGGATGGTGCACGAGATAGGTGTCCAGCGGGTCGTCGCGGGCGATCAGCACCCCGGCGGCGTCCTGAGCGCCGCGCCCGGCCCGGCCGAGCTGCTGCCACATCGCGGCACGGGTGCCGGGGAACCCGGCCATCAGCACCGCGTCGAGCCCGGACACGTCGATGCCGAGCTCGAGGGCGTTGGTGGCGGCCAGCCCGAGCAGGTCGCCGCGGCGCAGCGCCTGCTCCAGCTCACGACGTTCTTCGGGCAGGTAGCCGCCGCGGTAGGCCGCGACCCGGCCCGGGAGCGACGGGTCGACCTCGGCCAGCGCGGCGGCCGCGCTGAGAGCGACCTGCTCGACCCCGCGTCGGGAGCGCACGAAGGCCAGCGTGTGCACCCCCTCGGCGACCAGGTCGGCGAGCAGGTCGGCGGCTTCCGAGGAAGCGGCCCGGCGGACGGGCGCGCCGTTCTCTCCGACGTACGACGTCAGCGGCGGCTCCCACAGCGCGAGCGCGACCTCGCCGCGGGGTGCGCCGTCACCGGTCACCGGCAGCACCTCGAGGCCGGTCAGCCGCGTGGCCGCGACCTCGGGCTCCGCTACGGTCGCGGAGGCGAGCACGAAGGTCGGCTCGGCGCCGTAGGCGGCGCAGATCCGGCGCAGCCGGCGGAGCACGTGTGAGACGTGGGCGCCGAAGACGCCTCGGTAGTGGTGGCACTCGTCGATCACGACGTAGCGCAAGGTGCGCAGGAACGCCGCCCAGCGCACGTGGCCGGGCAGGATCGAGCGGTGCAGCATGTCGGGGTTGGTGAGGACGTAGTCGGCGTGGTCGCGCACCCAGTCGCGCTGGTCTAGCGGGCTGTCGCCGTCGTAGGTGCCGGCGCGGAGGTCCACGCCGAGTCCGACCAGCGAGGCCAGCTGGTCCTGGGCGAGCGCCTTGGTGGGGGCGACGTAGAGGACGGTGGCGCCGCGCTGCCCGCGCGGGCCGCGACCAGCCTCGATCGCGGTCAGCGCCGGGAGCTGATAGGCGAGCGACTTGCCCGAGGCGGTGCCGGTGGCCACCACGACGTGCGTGCCCGAATGGGCGGCGTCGGCGGCCGCGGCTTGGTGCGACCAGGGCCGGGTCACGCCTCGCAGGGCCAGCGCCGCGACCAGGCGCGGCGACGCCCAGTCGGGCCACTGGGCGTAGTGAGCGGGGCGTCGGGGCAGCACTTCCAGGTGGGTCAGCCGGTCCTCGCGGCCGGGGACCGAGGCCAGCCGACGAACCGCGCCGGCGACCCCGGATCCTGGCTGCTGGGCCACCTGCGTCACGCTCCTCATTGTGGACTTCATCGTGGCCCAAATGATGGCTGGGACCGCCGACGTGGAACCTTTCAGAAGTGGTTCACGTCTTTACTTCTTGTGCAGTGTGCGGGGCGGCGTGGTTACATATTCCCGGCCGGGTGTCGGGGATGGACTAGTGCTTTCCGGCGATCCGGGCATCGTCAGTAAGTTCTTTCCAGGAGAGAGCACGTGGACCTGACTCTTGAGACGCGCGATGTCGATGGGCGCACCATCGTCTCGGTCGGCGGCGAGATCGACGTCTACACCGCTCCCAAGCTCCGCGACAAGATCACCGAGCTCGTGGGCGGTGGCACCTATCACCTGGTGATCGACATGGCCGGTGTCGAGTTCCTCGACTCCACCGGGCTCGGCGTCCTCGTGGGCGGACTGAAGAAGGTCCGCGCCCACGACGGCTCGCTCGAGCTGGTCTGCAACCAGGACCGGCTGCTGAAGATCTTCCGGATCACCGGGCTGGCGAAGGTCTTCGTCATCCACGAGTCCACCGACGCCGCCTTCGCCTGACCGGTCCGGGGCGACTCCGTCTCGCCGCGTGACCCGACTCACACCTCCTGTGTCACGCACCTCACGCCGTGCGTAGACTGCGCGCGTTCCATGACCTGAGCCGTGCCCACGACGTAGGCCGGCTCGCCCCTTGAACTCGCAGGAGGAAGCACATGACCGGGATTTATCCCGCTGTCGTGGAAGTCTCCGGCGGCAACCTCATCCTGGTCATCGTCGTCGCACTGATCGCGCTTGGCGCGCTCGCGATGGGTCTGATGTTCCGCCAGGAAGTCCTTGCTGCCGGTGAAGGCACCGACAACATGAAGAACATCGCCCAAGCGGTGCAGGAGGGCGCCAACGCCTACCTCACCCGGCAGTTCCGCACGCTCGCCATCTTCGCGGCGATCGCGTTCGTGGCCCTGCTGGCGCTGCCGGCCGACGACGCCTGGGTGCGCATCGGCCGCTCGCTGTTCTTCCTCGCCGGTGCCGGCTTCTCGGGCGCTGTTGGCTACCTGGGCATGGGCCTGGCCGTGCGCGCCAACCTCCGGGTGGCCGCGGCCGCCAACGAGCAGGGCCGCGACCCCGCGATGCACATCGGCTTCCGCACCGGCGCCATGGTCGGCATGCTGACCGTCGGTCTGGGACTGCTGGGCGCCAGCGTCGTCGTGCTCCTCTTCCAGGACCACGCGCCCGACGTGCTCGAGGGCTTCGGCTTCGGTGCCGCACTGCTCGCGATGTTCATGCGTGTCGGAGGCGGCATCTTCACCAAGGCGGCCGACGTCGGCGCCGACCTGGTGGGCAAGGTCGAGCAGAACATCCCCGAGGACGACCCGCGCAACGCCGCGACCATCGCCGACAACGTCGGTGACAACGTGGGCGACTGTGCCGGTATGGCCGCCGACCTCTTCGAGTCGTACGCCGTGACCCTGGTAGCCGCGCTGATCCTCGGCTCGCAGGCCTTCGGCGACGCCGGCCTGGTGTTCCCGCTGCTGGTCCCGGCCATCGGCGCGCTGACCGCGGTCGCCGGTGTCTACCTCACCAAGCCGCGGGCCGGCGAGAGCGGCCTGACCACGATCAACCGGGCGTTCTACATCTCCGCCGCCATGGGCGCGCTGGGCAGCATCATCCTCGCCTTCGTCTACCTCCCCTCGGAGTGGAGCGAGCTCGACGGCGCCGGAGGCGGCATCGGAGACGTTCTCGCCACCTCGGTGCCCGACATCGGGCCGGCGGCCTTCGCCGCCGGGGCCGTCGTCATCGGCATCGTGCTGGCCTGCGCGATCCTGGCGCTGACCGGCTACTTCACCGGCACCGAGCACAAGCCGGTCAAGGACGTCGGCCGGACCTCGCTGACCGGTCCCGCAACCGTCATCCTGTCCGGCCTGGCCGTCGGCTTCGAGTCGGCGGTCTACACGGCGATCGTGATCGGCGCGGCCGTCTTCGGTGCAGCGCTGCTCGCCGGTGCCGGCGGCATCTACGCCCTGTTCGCGGTCGCTCTTGCGGGCTGTGGTCTGCTCACCACTGTCGGCGTCATCGTGGCGATGGACACCTTCGGTCCGGTCTCCGACAACGCGCAGGGCATCGCGGAGATGTCCGGCGACGTCAGCCCCGAGGGCGCGCAGATCCTCACCGAGCTCGACGCGGTCGGCAACACGACCAAGGCGATCACCAAGGGCATCGCGATCGCGACCGCGGTGCTGGCCGCGAGCGCGTTGTTCGCGTCGTACGTCACCTCGGCGTTCGAGAAGCTCGGTGAGTCCGGCGCCAGCGCGACCGACGCGGCGGACGTCTTCGGCGGGTTCCTGGTGTTCGACGCCAAGCTGATCGTCGGTGCACTGCTCGGTGCCGCCGCGGTGTTCCTCTTCTCCGGTCTGGCGATCAACGCCGTCGGCCGGGCTGCGGGCGCGGTCGTGTTCGAGGTGCGCCGGCAGTTCCGTGAGATCCCCGGGATCATGGAGGGCACCGGCCGTCCGGAGTACGGCAAGGTCGTCGACATCGTCACCAAGGACTCGCTGCGCGAGCTGGCGACACCCGGCATCCTGGCCATCCTTGCGCCGATCGCGGTCGGCTTCGGGCTCGGCGTGGGACCGCTCGCCGGGTTCCTGGTCGGTGCGATCGCCACCGGCACCCTGATGGCGGTCTTCCTGGCCAACTCGGGCGGCGCCTGGGACAACGCCAAGAAGCTGGTCGAGGATGGCAACCACGGGGGCAAGGGCTCGCCGGCGCACGAGGCGACGATCATCGGTGACACGGTGGGTGACCCGTTCAAGGACACCGCCGGCCCGGCGATCAACCCGCTGCTCAAGGTGATGAACCTGGTCTCGCTCCTGATCGTGCCCGCGGTTGTCGCGCTGTCCTACGGCGACGACGAGAACGACGTGGTCCGGATCCTGATCGCGGTGGTGGCGGCGCTGATCATCGCTGGCGCCGTCTACATCTCCAAGCAGCGGTCGGTGGTCATCGGCGGCGACGACGCGGGCACGCCCGCCTCGCCACCGGCTCCCGGTGCCTCCGACCCGACGCCAACGGAGCCGGTCGACTCGAACACTCCGTAGCACCGTCAAAAGCACGCTGACCCGTCACTAAGTTGGTGACGGGTCAGCGTGTTTTTGTGTCGGTTAGCGCAGGACCAACCGGAGGACCTTGGACTTCGAGCCCTTCAGGGCCTTGTTGCCCTTGTAGACCGCGCGGATCTTGTGGACGCCCTTCTTGAGCTTCGGGAGCCGCACGATGCGCTTGCCGTTGTCGGCCGCCCGGAGCTTGTAGACCTTGAGCAGCTTGGCGCCCTTCATCAGCTTGACCTTGCCGGTCGGGTGCGCGGCCCCCGGACCTACCTTCAGCGCGACCAGCTTGCCGCCGGCCTTGCTGAGCCTGGTCTTGCTCTTGGCCTTGGCGACCTTCACCACGTTGGTGATGCCGAGCCCCTGGAGGAAGCCGGTCAGCTTCGCGGTCACGGTTGCCGCCAACGGCCTGCCGGCGTCAGCCAGCTTCGGCACGTACTGCGCTCCGACGGCACCCGGGATCGGGCCCGAGGCGTTGTACCACTGGTAGTCGAAGAGCGGCGTGACGAGGTCGGTACCGCCCAGCCACTTGCCGGGGTCGATGGAGAGGATCCCGCCGACCTTGTTGGCGCCGGAGATCTTCGGCAGCACGCTCGCGGTGAGCTGCTCCTCCACCGGGTCGGGCTCCTCATCGACGTTGATGATGTTGGTGAGCAGCTCCAGCGGCAGCAGGTCGAGCAGCGTGGTGACGACCTTCACCGTCATCTCGCAGCCCGCCTGGACCTCGGTCGGGACGAACTGCAACCCATCGGCCCCGGGGATCGGCACGTCGTCGCAGAGCCAGGTGATGTCGGTGTCGAGCAGCAACTGCAGCGCCGGCTCGAGCAGCCCGAAGACCGGCTTCGTGAGCGTCAGCGGGTCGCCGATGTCGCCCGAGCCAGAGAGCACGGGGTTCTCGGTGAGCACCTCTTGCAGGGTCGCCGGCAGCTCCGGTTCCTCGTCACCGCCGGTGATGCCGATCAGGTCGGTCACCAACGTCAACGGTATGAAGCCGAGCAGCGTGGTCACCGTTTGTACGGCGACCTCACAGCCCTCCATGGCCTCGGTCGGGACGAGCTCGGTGAGGCCCTCGGTACCGGGGATCTCGACCCCGTCACAGAGCCAGGTGATGTCGGTTGAGAGCAGGCCCAGCAGGTTGACGGGCAGCAGCTCGAACAGTGGCTCGACGAGCGTGAGTGGCTCGCCCACGACGCCGGTGCCGAGCAGGTCGGAGTCCCCGGTCAGGCACTCGGCCAGCTTCAGTTCAAGCAGGCACCCGATCAGATCCTTGTTCTCCGGTGGTGTGGGTTCGGCATTCGCAGTGGCGGCTGCTCCCACAAGCAGGCCAGAGCTGATCAGTACGGTGGCGACGGCAGCGCTGAAGGCGCGCATCAGTGAACGCTTTTTCATGGTTTCCCTCCCATGCAGCGCAGTCCCTCAACCGCGCAATTCTTCGGAGGCTAGGGCGGGTCCGACGTCTGCCGTGGCGTACCCAGGATCCTTTGCTCAGTGGTCCAGACCGCGCGGCCACTACGCTCGCCCGGTGAGCAGCGACCTCCCCGCCCGGCTCCGCGAGGCGCTGGTCGACTCGGGCTTCACCTATGCGGCGGTCGCCGATCTGCTCGGCCCGCGGGCCCACGACGCACTCGGCCGCAACGAGACCACCCCGGCCTTCCGTCGTACGACGGAGGGGTCGCCCCTGGAGACCCTGGTCCGCCTGTTCCTGCTGCAGCACCCGGTGCCGCTGGCCTCCGCCGAGGCAGCCTTGCCGGGCCTGGTCGACCGGCTGGCCGCGGAGGGGATCGTCGAGCGCAGCGTCGGGGAGGTTGCCGCCCGCCTCGACTGCCGGCCGTACGCCGCGGACGACACCGAGCTCTGGGTGGTCAGCGACCTGACGCCTGGCCTCGACGGCGGGCCGCAGCGGGTCGGGCCCGACCACGTGCTCGGCATCAGCGGGGCGTCGACCTCGCTCGCTCAGCTGACCATCCGCGCGCCGGTCGGCGCCGCGCTCGACCTCGGCACCGGCTGCGGGGTGCAGGCGCTGCACCTGGCGGGGCACGCGGACCGGGTGGTCGCCACCGACGTCAACCGCAGGGCGCTGGACATCGCCAGGTTCAACGCCGCGCTCAACGAGCTGGACACGATCGAGGTGCGCGAGGGCTCCTACTTCGAGCCCGTTGCGGGCGAGCGCTTCGACCTGATCGCCACCAACCCGCCGTTCGTGATCTCACCGGCGACCGGCGAACGCCTGGTCTACCGCGACTCCGGCATGCCGGGCGACCGCGTCGTCGAGCACATCGTGCGCGAGGCGCCCCGCCACCTCACCGAGGGCGGGTGGTGCCAGGTGCTCGCCAACTGGGCGATCGAGGCGGACCAGCCCTGGGACGAGCGGGTGGCGACCTGGCTGGACCCGGGCTGCGACGCGCTGGTGGTGCAACGCGAGGTCGTCGACCCGGCGGCGTACGTCGAGCTGTGGCTGAAGGACTCCGGCCACCACGGGGCCGAGGACTACCTCGCCCGCTACGACACCTGGCTCGCCTGGTTCGAGGAGCAGGGCATCGAAGGCATCGGCTTCGGCTGGGTCAACCTGCGCAACGGCGGAGGCACCCACTCCCTGCTCGACTGGCCCTACGACGTCGAGCAGCCGATCGCCCCGGCGATCGCGGAGTGGGGCACCACCACCGGCCTCGACATCGGCCTCGACACGAGGCTGCTGGCCCGGCCCGACCTGCTCCAGGAGACCGTGGGCCCGGTCGGCGCCGAGCACCCGGAGACGATCGTGCTCCGCCAGCAGCGCGGCTTCCGCCGGGCCCGGACGGCCGACACCGTGGTGGCCGGCCTGGTCGGCGCCTGCGACGGCGAGCTGTCCGTCGGTCAGATCCTCGCCGCCCTCGCCGACCTGCTCGACCTGGACGTCGAGGAGTCCCGGACCACCTACCTGCCGATGGTCCGGGAGCTCGTCGACGAGGGCTTCCTGCTGCCGGCCTAGCCGGCGTCGGCCATCAGCTCCTCGAGCTTCGTGACGGCGCGGTAGTCCTTCGGCACCCCGCGGAGCAGCCCGGCCATCGAGCGCGAGTGCTCGGTGCGCAGCGGCAGGATCTCCTGGTAGGCGGGCGAGGCGTACCACTCCTCGGCGGCGGTCGCGTCCGGGAACTCGATGATCACGACGTCGCCGGTCCACTCGCCCTCGGCCTGGACGATCGGGCCGCCGTGCACGATGAACCGGCCGCCGTACGGCGCCAGGGTGGCGTCGATCCTCTCGATGTACTCGATGATCTCCGGCCCGAAGTCCAGATCGCGGATGTAGGCGATGGCGTAGGCGGGGACGTTCATGGGGTTCCTCTCGGTCGATGGAAGACCCCACCCCATCGCGGCGACCGCCCACCGTCGATTACCTGCGAGGTCATGGGCACCGCTACCCGCGCTCGCTACGGTCGATCGACATGAGCCAGAACCCGGGGGTGCTGCTGCGCGAGTGGCGGCACCGGAGGAACCTGTCGCAGCTCGAGCTGGCCTCGCGCGCCGGGGTCTCCACGCGGCATGTCAGCTTCGTCGAGACCGGGCGGTCCCGGCCCACCCCGGCGATGATCCTGCGGCTGTGCGACGAGCTCTCGGTGCCACTGCGCGAGCAGAACCGGCTGCTGCACGCCGGCGGCTTCGCGCCCGCCCATCCCGAGCACGGCCTGTCCGAGCCGCCGATGGCTGAGATCTCCGAGGCCATCGACGCGATCCTCGCCTCGCACCTGCCCTACCCCGCCCTGGTGATCGACACCGGCTGGGACCTGGTCTCGGCCAACGACGCGATCTACTCGATCCTGGAGAACGTCGCGCCCCGGCTGCTCGAGCCACCGGTCAACGTGATCCGGCTGAGCCTCGACCCGGAGGGCCTGGCGCCGATGATCCGCAACCTCGACGAGTGGCGCGGGCACCTGGTCGCCCGGCTCCGGCATGAGTACGACGTCAGCCGCGACCCGCGGATCGCCGACCTCCTGATCGAGCACGCGACCGGCCGAGCCGACACCGAGCGGTCGCCCGGCCTGGTGGTGCCGTTGCGGATCCTGGCCGGTGACGACGAGCTGCGGTTGTGGTCGACGACGACGGTCTTCGGCACTCCCCGGGAGGTCACCGTCTCGGAGCTGGCGATCGAGGCGTTCTACCCCGCCGACGCGGCGACCCGCCTCGCACTCCAGGCCCGGGCAAACGGTTAGCCTTCGGGCGTGGCCACTCCAGGTTGGTACCCAGACCCGTCCGGTCAGCCTCAGATGTTCCGCTACTGGGACGGCCAGTCCTGGAGTGAACAGACCACGTCAGATGCCTCCGCGCCGCCTCCGGGCCCGGCCGTGCCCCCGCCGCCCGCAGCCCCGACCCAGATGCCGCCCCAGCAGTACGGCGGCCAGCAGTACCCCCAGCAGTACGGCCAGGACCCCTACGCCCAGCAGCAGCCCGCGCAGCCGCAGCCGGCCCAGTACGGCGGCGGCTACGGCGGCCAGGACCCCTACGGCCAGGGCTACCCGGGCGCGCCCGGCGGCTCGGGCGGCGGTACGGGCAAGCGGGTCGGGCTGATCGCGCTCGCCGTACTGCTGATCGCCGGTCTGGCGGTCGGCGGTTTCTTCCTCGTGCGGACCCTGACCGACGACGACGGCGACTCCTCGGCGGACGACGACAGCTCGCAGACCGAGGAGACCGACGACTCCGAGTCGCCCACCGAGGAGAGCCCGACGGAGTCGTCCACCGAGGAGTCCCCCACGGAGCCGACAGAGACCGCCGGCCCGGCCAGTGACCCGTGCACCGGTGGCGCGCCCACCGTCGGCGGTGAGGTGTCCGGTGGCAAGCGGCTGCTGGGCGGCAACCTCAACCTGCCTCCGGTCCGTGGCTTCAACCCGCTCGAGGCCCAGATCATCTCGACGTTCACGTTCGCCGACGAGGTCGCGGCCGTGGGCAGGTCGATCGAAGAGGGCTGGATCGCGCTCTACTCCGTCGGCGCGCTGCCGAAGGACAACGGCTACACCGACCTGGCCGCGTCGGCCGACCAGGTGATCACCTGCATGACCGAGTCGCCGAGCTTCTACCGCAACTTCACCGAACGCACCGACCTCGACCGCGAGTCCATCCAGGTCGACGGCCACGACGCGTACTCCGTCTCCAGCGAGCTCCGGATCGACGACCCGGACATCCAGGTCGAGGGTGACGTGGCCCGGGTGGTCGTCGTGGACACCGGCGACGAGGACTCGTTCGGCCTCTACGTCAGCGTGGTCCCGATCGGCGACCAGGGGCTGATCAACCAGCAGGACGCCGCCACCCAAGAGCTCACCGTCGACGACTGAATCAGCCGGTGATCCGGGGCTTACCCCATGCCCACCGGGGCTGGGAACTGGACAGCACGCGCTACCGTGTTCGGCCGTGAGCCCCGAGCAACGGGGTTCGCGAGCATATTTCCGGTAGGAGAAGTCAGCACGTGGCTCACAAGTTGGTGATCGTCGAGTCCCCGGCCAAGGCCCGCACCATCGGCGGGTACCTCGGCGCCGGGTACGTCGTCGAGTCCTCGATCGGCCACATCCGCGACCTTCCGCAGAGTGCCGCCGACACCCCCGCGAAGATCAAGGACAAGCCGTGGGGGCGGCTGGCGGTCGACGTCGAGAACGAGTTCGAGCCCTACTACGTGGTGCCCCGCGACAAGAAGGCGCACATCTCCAAGCTCAAGGGCCTGCTCAAGGACGCCGACGAGCTCTTCCTCGCCACCGACGAGGACCGCGAGGGCGAGGCGATCGCCTGGCACCTGCTCGACGAGCTGAAGCCGAAGAACATCCCGGTCAAGCGGATGGTCTTCCACGAGATCACCAAGGCCGCCATCCAGGCAGCGGCGGAGAGTCCCCGCGAGCTGGACATGGACCTGGTCGAGGCCCAGGAGGCCCGGCGGATCCTGGACCGGCTCTACGGCTACGAGGTCTCCCCGGTGCTGTGGAAGAAGGTCATGTCCGGGCTGTCCGCCGGCCGCGTGCAGTCGGTGGCCACCCGGCTCGTGGTCGACCGGGAGCGCGACCGGATGCGGTTCCGGGTCGCGTCCTACTGGGACCTCGAGGGCACCTTTGACAGTGGAGCCGCCGGTGACAGTTCTGGTCCGCGGATGTTCCCCGGCCGGCTGCACTCCATCGACGGCAAGCGGGTGGCTCAGGGCGGCAACTTCGGCGAGGACGGGCAGCTGAAGCCCGGCGTCGACGTGGTCCACCTCGACCGGAGTCGCGCCGAGGGTCTGGTCACGGCGCTCGCCGACACGTCGTACGACGTCCGGTCGGTGGAGGCGAAGCCCTACCGGCGCTCGCCGTACGCGCCGTTCCGCACCACGACCATGCAGCAGGAGGCCAGCCGCAAGCTCGGCATGACCGCCTCGGTGGCGATGTCGGTGGCGCAGCGGTTGTACGAGAACGGCTACATCACCTACATGCGTACCGACTCCACGACGCTGTCGGGCTCGGCGGTCAACGCCGCCCGGTCGCAGGTCCGTGAGCTCTACGGCTCGGAGTACCTCCCCGACTCGCCCCGCACCTACGCCTCGAAGGTCAAGAACGCCCAGGAGGCGCACGAGGCGATCCGGCCCGCCGGCGAGTCGTTCCGGACGCCGGCGCAGACCGGCCTCACCGGCGAGCAGTTCCGGCTCTACGAACTGATCTGGATGCGCACCGTCGCCTCGCAGATGAAGGACGCCACCGGGCAGAGCGTGTCGGTCCGGCTCGGCGGCGCCGCGTCGAACGGCGAGGACGTCGTGTTCTCCGCGTCCGGCCGGGTGATCACGTTCCACGGCTTCCTCCGGGCCTACGTCGAGGGCACCGACGAAGGTGCCGCCAAGGACGACGCCGAGACCCGGCTGCCGGCGCTGGAGGAGGGCGACCGGGTGTCCGCCGCGGCGCTCTCGGCGTCCGGCCACGAGACCAAGCCGCCCGCCCGCTACACCGAGGCGACGCTGATCAAGGAGCTCGAGGAGCGCGAGATCGGCCGCCCGTCGACGTACGCCTCGATCATCGGGACGATCCTCAACCGGGGCTACGTCTACAAGAAGGGCACCGCGTTGGTGCCGGCCTGGCTGGCGTTCTCGGTGATCCGGCTGCTGGAGGAGCACTTCCCGCGACAGGTGTCCTACGAGTTCACCGCGGTGATGGAAGACGTGCTCGACGAGATCGCCGCCGGTCACAAGAACCGGGTCAGCGAGCTGAGCGAGTTCTACTACGGGACCGACACCGTGCCCGGTCTGCACACCCTGGTCACCGAGCTCGGCGAGATCGACGCCCGCGAGCTCGCGACGTTCCCGATCGGCGGGCCGGACTCCGGCATCAACCTGCGGGTGGGGCGCTACGGGCCCTACCTCGAAGGACCCGACGATGAGGGCAACCCGACCGGCAAGCGGGCCAACGTCCCCGAGGACCTCCCGCCCGACGAGCTCACCTTGGACAAGGCGCGCGAGCTGTTCGCCAACCCGGCCGGCGAGGAGATCGAGCTGGGCTCGCACCCCGACACCGGGCTGCACGTGGTGGCGAAGAACGGCCGCTTCGGGCCCTACGTCACCGAGGCGCTGCCCGACGACGCGCCCAAGAGCGCCAAGCCCCGCACCGGCTCGCTGTTCAAGTCGATGTCGCTGGACACGGTCACCCTCGACGACGCGGTGAAGCTGCTGTCGCTGCCGCGCGTGGTCGGCGCCGACCCGGAGAGCGGCGAGGAGATCACCGCGCAGAACGGCCGCTACGGGCCCTACCTGAAGAAGGGCACCGACTCGCGGTCGCTCACCACCGAGGACCAGCTCTTCTCCATCACCCTCGACGAGGCGCTGAAGATCTACTCGCAGCCGAAGCAGCGGGGCCGGGCCGCGGCCGCCCCGCCGTTGAAGGAGCTCGGCAACGACCCGGTCTCCGGGCAGCCGGTGGTGGTGAAGTCGGGCCGGTTCGGTGAGTACGTCACCGACGGTGAGTACAACGCCACGCTGCGCAAGGACGACAGCGTCGAGGCCATCACCATCGAGAGGGCCGCCGAGCTGCTCGCCGAGCGCCGCGAGCGGGGCCCGGCGAAGAAGGCCGGCAAGAAGACCGCCAAGAAGTCCGGCGCCAAGAAGTCCGCGAAGAAGACGACGAAGAAGACCGCCAAGAAGTCCGCGAAGAAGTAGCACCACCCGCGGACCGCTGTGGCGACGGTCGGCGCCGTCTCGTAGGTTCTCCGCGTGAGCACACCCGGCCGCTACTCCGCCACCGGCGTCTTCGTGTGCTTCGAGGGCGGCGAGGGGTCGGGCAAGTCCACCCAGTGCGGGCTGCTCGCCGATCGGCTCCGCGAGGCCGGCCGCGACGTGCTCCTGACCTTCGAGCCCGGTGACACCGCCGTCGGCAAGGAGATCCGCCGGATCGTCCTCGACCCGGCCACCGGCCACCTGACCGACCGCACCGAGGCCCTGCTCTACGCCGCCGACAAGGCCGAGCATGTCGAGAAGGTCGTCGGGCCGGCCCTGGACCGTGGTGCGGTGGTGATCACCGACCGCTACGTCGACACCGCCCTCGCCTACCAGGGCGTCGGGCGCGGACTCGACGCCGCCGAGCTCGAGCACGTCCTGCGCTGGGCGACCGGCGACCTCCGGCCGCACCTGACTGTCGTACTCGACGTCGACCCGGAGGCCGGGCTCGGCCGCTTCGAGGGCCGCGACCGGATCGAGGCCGAGTCCGTCGAGTTCCACCGCCGGGCCCGCGAGGCCTTCCTCGCCATCGCCGCGGCCGACCCCGACCACTACCTCGTGCTCGACGCCGCCGGTGCGGTGGACGAGATCGCCGCGGCCGTCCACGACCGGCTCAACCCGCTCCTGGATCCCCCATGACCGTCTGGGACGGTCTGGTCGGCCAGCGCCGGGCGAGCGAGCTGCTGCGAGCGGCGGCCGAGGGCCGCGGGATGAGCCATGCGTGGCTGTTCACCGGTCCGCCGGGCTCCGGCCGCTCCAACGCAGCGGTCGCTTTCGCAGCGGGGCTGCAGTGCGAGAAGGCGCCGGAAGACCCGGGGTGCGGTGAGTGCCACGCCTGCCGCACCGTGCTCGCGGGCAGCCACGCCGACGTCGCCGAGATCCGCACCGAGAAGCTCTCGATCGGTGTCGACGAGGTGCGCGACCTGGTCCGCCGCTCGGCGCTGACCCCGGTCGGCCGGCACTGGCAGATCCTGATCATCGAGGACGCCGACCGGCTCACCGAGCAGGCCTGCAACGCGCTGCTCAAGGCGATCGAGGAGCCGACGGCGCGCACCGTGTGGATGCTCTGCGCGCCCACGGTCGAGGACGTGCTGCCCACCATCCGGTCCCGGTGCCGCCAGCTCACCCTGGCCACGCCGACCCCCGAGGAGGTCGCCGCCCACCTCGTGCGCAGCGACGGTGTCGACGACGCGCTGGCGTCGTACGCCGCCCGCGCCAGCCAGGGCCACATCGGCCGGGCCAGGGCGCTGGCCCGCGACGAGGAGACCCGCAACCGGCGCCGCGAGGTGGTCTCGATCCCCGCGCGGCTGACGACCCTGGGCGCCTGCATGAACGCCGCGTCCAACCTCGCCGAGGTCACCAAGGAGGAGGCCGAGGTGATCACCGGCGAGCTCGACGCCAGGGAGAAGGCCGACCTCGACACGGCCTACGGCGTGGTCGAGCGCGGTCGCCGGCCGCGCGAATACGCACCTGCGCTCTCGGCCATGGAGCGCGGGCAGAAGACCCGCGCCAAGCGCCGCCAGCTCGACGTGGTCGACCGCGGCCTGATGGACCTGGTGTCGGTCTACCGCGACGCCATCGCGATCGCCACCGGTGCGCCGGGGCCGCTGGTCAACGAGGAGATCCGCAACGACGTCCAGCGGGTGGTGGCCGCCTCGACACCCGAGCTCAACCTGCGCCGGATCGGCTGGATCTTCGAGGCGCGGGAGCAGATGCTCGAGTTCAACGTCCCGGTCGCGTTGGCGCTGGAGTCCATGATGGTGGCACTGAAGGTGCCCGAGGGGAGTGGTCGGTGAGTCCGAAGCAGATCGTCGCCATCGTGTTGGTGGCCCTGCTCGCGTTGGGTGCAGGAGCGACGGCCGCGCTGGTGTTCACCGGCGATGACGACGGCGACGACTCCAGCCAGGAACAGTCGCCGGAGACCACGCCGACGACCCCCACCGAGCCCGTCGATCCCTCGGTCACCGAGGCGCCGTCTCCGGAGCTCGAGCCGTTCTACACCCAGGAGCTCGAGTGGAGCTCGTGTGAGGGCGACAAGGAGTGCGCCACGCTCACGGTCCCGATCGACTACCGCGACCCGACCACCGGCGGCACCATCGACCTCGCCCTGCTGCGAGCCCCCGCCGAGGACCCGGACGCCCGCGTCGGCTCGCTGGTCGTCAACCCGGGCGGTCCCGGCGCCCCCGGCACCAACACCGCCAAGGACGCCGAGAGCTACTTCGGCGACCCGTTGCGCGAGTCGTTCGACATCGTCGGCTTCGACCCGCGCGGCACCGGCTCCAGCGACCCGGTCGACTGCCTCTCCGACGAGGAGCTCGACGCGTTCATCGCGGCCGACCCGGCCCCCGACGACCCGGGCGAGGACG
Organism: uncultured Actinomycetota bacterium; assembly: GCA_963779635.1. GTDB lineage: Bacteria > Actinomycetota > Actinomycetes > Propionibacteriales > Nocardioidaceae > Nocardioides. The sequence goes on from CAVZZC010000008.1 coordinate 58,199, forward strand.
AGGAGTACGCCGACGGGCTCGAGGACCTCTTCGCCGGCTGCGTCGAGAACTCCGACGAGCTGATCGGGCACGTCTCCACCAACGAGGCGGCCCGCGACATGGACGTGCTGCGCGCCGCGCTCCGCGAGGAGAAGCTCAGCTACTTCGGCTTCTCCTACGGCACCCGCCTGGGCTCGACGTACGCCGAGCTGTTCCCGGAGAAGGTCGGCCAGTTCGTGCTCGACGGGGCCACCGACCCGACGCTGACGGTCCGGGAGAGCATCCTCAGCCAGGCCGGTGGCTTCCAGGTCGCGCTCGAGGCCTACATCCAGGACTGCGTCGACGGTGGCGACTGCTTCCTCGGCGACACCGTGCAGCAGGGTCTCGACCGGATCAGCGGGCTGCTCGAGGAGATCGACGACCAGCCGCTCTCCACCAACGAGGACCGCGACCTGGCGATCGGCAACGCGTTCTACGGGCTGGTGCTTCCGCTCTACAGCGAGCGAGAACTGGCCGATCCTGACCCAGGGGCTCCAGCAGGCGTTCGACGGCGACGGCTCCACGCTGCTGCTGCTCTCGGACTACTACGGGTCCAGGGAGAACGGCGAGTACGTCGACAACAGCCTGGAGGCGATCTACGCGATCAACTGCCTCGACGACCCGACCTCGATCGAGCCGGACCAGGTGGCCAAGAACATCCCGCGACTTCGAGAAGGTCTCGCCGACGTTCGGCGAGGTGTTCGCCTGGAGCCTGCTCAACTGCCGCGGCCTGCAGGTGGAGCCGGCCTACAAGCCGCTGAAGATCCACGCCGAGGGCGCCGCGCCGATCGTGGTGATCGGCACCACCCGCGACCCCGCCACGCCGTACGACGAGGCCGTGGCGCTCGCCGGCGAGCTCGAGTCCGGCGTCCTGGTCAGCCGCGACGGCGACGGCCACACTGCCTACAACAAGGGCAACGACTGCATCGACGTCGCGGTCGAGGACTACCTGATCGAGGGCACCGTCCCGAAGGACGGCCTGGAGTGTTGACCGCCTGACGGTCGGGGTACCGCCGGGTCATGACCCGATTCGGCTACACCCTGATGACCGAGCAGAGCGGGCCGAGGGAGCTCGTGGAGTACGCCGTCGGCGGTGAGCGCGCGGGCTTCGACTTCGAGGTGATGAGCGACCACTACTCGCCGTGGCTCACCGAGCAGGGGCACTCGCCGTACGCATGGTCGGTGCTGGGGGCGGTCGCCCACGCGACCGAACGGGTCGGGCTGATGACCTACATCACCTGCCCGACCATGCGCTACCACCCCGCAGTGGTCGCGCAGAAGGCGGCGACGGTCGCGCTGCTGTCCGGCGGCCGGTTCAGCCTCGGCCTGGGCAGCGGCGAGAACCTCAACGAGCACACCATCGGCCGCGGCTGGCCGGCCATCGAGACCCGGCACGAGATGCTGGCCGAGGCGATCGAGATCATCCGCGCCCTGCACAGGGGCGACCTGGTCACCCACCGTGGTCAGCACTTCGCCGTCGACTCGGCGCGGGTGTGGGACCTGCCCGAGGATCCGGTGCGGCTCGCGGTCGCGGTCGCCGGGGAGCGCGCCGTCGAGCGGTTCGCCCCGCTCGCGGACGACCTGATCGCCGTCGAGCCGGACGCCGACCTGGTGAAGGACTGGAACGCGGTCGACGGGGCGCCGCGGGTGCCGGACCGGGCGCGGGCGATCGGCCAGCTCCCGATCTGCTGGGACCCCGACGAGGACACCGCGCGGAAGCGGGCGCACGAGCAGTTCCGCTGGTTCGGCGGCGGCTGGTCGGTGAACGCCGACCTGCCGACGACCGCAGGCTTCGCGGGCGCCAGCCAGTACGTCACCCCCGACGACGTCGCGGAGTCGATCCCCTGCGGCCCGGACCTGGACCGGATCGTCGAGGCCGTCGCCGCCTTCTGGGACGCCGGCTTCACCGACGTGGCCCTGGTGCAGGTCGGCGACGATGGCCAGGAGAGGTTCCTCGCCGAGGCCGCCGAGCCGCTTCTGGAGAAGCTCAGGTCCGCGGCGCCGGGCTGACCGGGGAGCGGTGCCGGTTTCGGTCGCAAACCGACGCAGCCCGCCCCCCGACGCCGCCGGTTTCGTCGGCGGCGCACCCGTTCCCTATACTTCCGCGGGTTGTCCGGACTGATTTGCCGAGCCGGACGGCAGGCCGCCTTAGCTCAGTCGGTAGAGCGTCTCACTCGTAATGAGAAGGTCGTCGGTTCGATTCCGACAGGCGGCTCCGCAGTCAGGCGGTGACCAGGTCCGAGCCCTCGAGCAGTACGTCGGGTGACGACCGTCGCGAGGCGCCGGGGGAGAGGCCGATCGTGCGCTTGAAGGCGCGGCTGAACGCCGCCTCGGACTCGTAGCCCAGCCGGGCGGCGAGTGCCGCGACCGGGGCGTCGTCGTTCCGCAGCCAGTCGAGCGCCACCTGCATCCGCCACCGGGTCACGTACTTCATCACCGGCTCGCCCACCAGCTCGGAGAACCGGGCCGAGAACGCCGACCGCGACATGGCCGTCTCCCGCGCCAGCGATGCCACCGACCAGGGCTGGGCCGGGTCGCGGTGCACCAGCGACAGGGCCCGGCCGATGCGGGGATCCTGCAGGGCTCCGAGCCAGCCGGTCTGCCCCGCCGGGTCACCGGCGATCCACGAGCGGATGGCCTGGATGACCAGGATGTCCGACAGCCGCGTGATCACGGCCTCGCCGCCCGGCCGGAGCTCGCGCCCCTCGGCGGCGATCAGCCGGAGCGTGCTGTGCATCCAGTCGGCCTCCGGGGACTGCGATCCCGGCGCTCCTTCGACGACGATCGTGCGGGGCAGCAGCGCCACCAGGTTGCGGGCCGCCGGGTGCCCGAAGCGGACCGTGCCGCACACGATGCTGGTGGCCTCGCCACCGCCGCCGTACCGCAGGATCGCGTAGCGGTCGCTGGCGTATTCGTAGTCCAGCTTGTCGACCTGCGGGGTCGGGACCCCGGACTCGCTGACCAGCTGGTGGCCCTGACCGTGCGGCACCAGGGCGAAGTCGCCGGGCTGCAGCAGAAGGGGCTCCTCGCCGTCCACCTCGAGCCAGCAGCGGCCGGCGTTCACGACGTGGAACCACATCGACTCGGGCTCGGGCGGCAGGTCCAGCCCCCAGGGCGCGGTCAGCTCGGACCGGCAGTAGAACGTGCCCGACATGCGCAGGACGTGCAGCGCCTCGCCGAGCGGGTCGGGTGTGGTCCAGGGGTCTTCGCCTCGCATGGTCCCAGTGTGCCCCGAATGGCCGCTGCGTCCAGGCCTGCTGGACGAACAGGCATGAATAGGCGACAGATAGGCAGTGTTTCACCAAGAACTATCCCTCAGAGTGGACGACAGGTACATCAACCACTGAGAGAGGACACACCGTGAATGAGACTCCAGACAATGAACGCCCGACGTTGGTGCTGGGCGGAACCGGCAAGACCGGCCATCGGGTCGTCCAGCGACTCCGCGACCGGGGACTGCCCGTCCGCGTGGGATCCCGTTCGGGCCAGCCGGCCTTCGACTGGGCCGACACATCCACCTGGGCTCCGGTGCTGGAGGGGGCTCGGGCGGTCTACATCCCCTATCCCGACCTGGTCCTCTTCGATCAGGCGACGGAGGCCACCCGGGCGTTCGCCGAGCTCGCGATCGAGCACGGCGTGGACCGACTGGTCCTGCTGACCGGCAGGGGCGAGGACGAGGCCCAGCGGGCCGAGCGGGAGGTCCAGGCCACCGGCGCCGACGTGACCATCCTCCGCTGCGCCTGGTTCATGCAGATCTTCAGCGAGGACTACCTGCTGGACCCGGTCCGGGCCGGTGAGGTGGTGCTCCCGGCACACGAGGGCCAGCTCGAGCCGTTCGTCGACGCCGACGACATCGCCGACGTCGCGGTGGCGGCGCTCACCGAGCCGGGCCATGCGGGACAGGTCTACGAGCTGACCAGCCCCGAGCTGCTGAGCTTCCCCGAGGCGGTCGCCGAGATCGCCAAGGCCAACGGACGCGACATCACCTACGTGCAGGTGTCGGTGCAGGAGTACGCCGCCGGTGCCGCCGAGCACGGCATCCCCGGCGAGTTCGTCGACTTCCTGACGTACCTGTTCAGTGACGTGGTCGGCGGCGGCGCGTTCGTCACCGACGGCGTGCAGCGTGCGCTGGGCCGCGAGCCCCGCTCGTTCAGGGACTTCGCGGAGCGGACCGCAGCGACGGGGGTCTGGTCATGACGACGCGACGACGCTGGCTGCTTGGTGCGGCCACGCTGACGACCGGCCTGAACGCTGGGGTCTACTTCGGCTGGGCGACGGGCGTGATGCCTGGCCTCGCCAACTCCTCGGACCACACGTTCGTCGAGACGATGAACGAGATCAACGGCGTCATCGTCAACCCGGTGTTCATGGCCGTGCTGATGGGCGCCCCGGTGCTGACGGGGATCGCGGCGTTCACGGAGAAGGGCGCGATGCGGCCCTGGCTCTTCGCGGCCCTCGGCGCGAACGTCGTGACGTTCTTCGTGACGATGGGTGCCAACGTGCCGCTCAACGACACCCTGTACGCCGTCGACCTGGCGAAGGACAACCTGCACCGGGCCCGCGAGGACTTCGAGACGCCGTGGACCGTGTGGAACATCGTCCGCACCGCCACGTCCACCGCCGCAACGGCGCTGCTGATCCGAGCGCTCTTGCCGGCGCGGCAGCCCGTGGAGGCGATCGTGCCGGCCGACTCGCGCAACGGGATCGGCTAGGCCGGGGTGCTACATCGCGGGACGTCCACTCGTCGGCCAGCAGGGAGTAGACCTCGCTGTCGTGCCGCTCGCCGTGGTGCACGTACTCCGAGCGGAGTACGCCGTCGAGCTTCATGCCCAGTCGCTGGGCCACCGCTCGACTGCGGGCGTTCCGGGGTGTGGTGACCCACTCGACCCGCTGCATGCCGCGCTCGACGACGGCGTACTCGACCAGCACCCGCGCCGCGGCGGTGACCAGGCCGTGGCCCGAGCCTGCCGGCTCGGTCCAGACGCCGATCTCGCAGGTGCCCATCTCGGCGTCGAACCGGACGAACATCACGCCGCCGACGAGCGTGCCGTCGAGCCAGATGCCGTTGAGGCGCCCGGTGTCGGCGGCCTGCTTGTCGGCGTACGACTGGAGGGTGGCGCGGGCGGACTCGAGGTCCGTCGAGCGGGCGGCCCAGGGGATCCACGGGTCGACCGTCTCTCGCGCTCGGTCCATGTGGGCGAGGAACTCCTCGGCCTGCCAGGGCTCGAGCGGGCGGAGCTCGGCGGGAGGGGTGGTGGACAGGGTGATCGCGTACACGGACCCATCCTGGCCCGCACGCCTCAGACCTGCAGCACCCGCCCTGGCATCGCCACCAGCACCTCCGCTTCGCAGCGGCTCCGGGCGGCGGCAAGCGCGGCATCGGGGTCGGTGCCGGGCTGGAGGTGTACGAGGAGCAGCCGCTGCGCTCCGGCCGCCGCGGCATGGTCACCGGCCACGGCCGCGCTGGAGAGATGCTCCCTGCTGTCGGCGGGCACCTCGTCGGCGTACGTCGCCTCGGCGAGCAGCAGGTCGGCGTCCCGGGCCAGCACGGCCACCTCCGGGCTGGGCCCGGTGTCGCCGGTGTAGGCGAGCACCCGTCCGTCGGCCTCGAGCCGCAGGCCCAGGTTGGGCAGGTAGTGCGGCAGCAGCCGGGTCTCGGCAGCGAACGGCCCGAACGTCAGCGGCTCCCCGCCGTCGAGCTCATGGAGGGTGTAGCCGGGGTCGAGCATGCCGGGTCGGTCCAGGGCCAGAACGACGTCCAGGGCGCCCCGCGGCGCGTAGACCGGGAGCGGTGGAAGCCCCTCCTCAGGGAGCACTCGAGCGCGCAGCAGCGGGTTGAGGTCGACGCAGTGGTCGGGGTGCCCATGGGTGACGTAGACGGCGTCGATCGCGGCGGCGGTGCTGTGCTCCAGGAGCGCAGAGAACGTGGCGTATCCGGGATCGACGAGGAGCGAGAAGCCGTTGTGCTCGACGAGGTAGCCGCTGCAGGGCCGGCCCCGGTCAGGCCACGCGCCGGAGCCGCCGAGAACCGTGAGCTGCATCGTGGTGACGATACGCGTCGGAAGGCTTACGCTCTGCTCACATTTCCGACGAGGGAGGCGTTGACATGCGCGAGCGCGAGGCCCAGGTCGGCCGCTTCACCTGTGACCTGATCACCGGCAACTGGGAGTGGGACGACGAGGCGTTCCGCATCCACGGTCTCGAACCCGGGTCGATCACGCCCACGACCGACTACGTGCTCAACTGCAAGCATCCCGAGGACCGGGAGCGGGTGGCCTCGGTGCTGACGAAGGCGACCCGCACCGGTGAGCCGTTCAGCATCTCCTACCGGCTCGTCGGCGCCGACGGCATCGAGCGCCGAGTGGTGCTCGTCTGCGAGGGTGGCGTCTGCGAGGAGGACACGGTCACCTCCATCGACGGCTACTACGTCGACCTGACAGCACAGTTCCGCGCCGAGAGTGTGCAGCACGCCAACGAGGCGGTTGCGGCATCGGCCGAGAGCCGGGCGGTCATCGAGCAGGCCAAGGGCAGCCTGATGCTCGCCTACGGCCTGGACGCCGACCAGGCCTTCGCGATGCTGAACTGGTGGTCGAGCCACCGCAACCTGAAGGTCCGCGAGCTGGCGACCCGGCTGGTCGAGAACTGGGAGTCCGGCAGCGCCACCAGCGACGACCTGCGGCGGCGGTTCGACACCCTTCTCCACGACATCGCCGCCGACACCCCGGGTGACGGGATGCCCGTGGCCGACCCTGCTCCGCTGCCCGACTAGCCGACCGGCCGCGCTTGAGCGGCCTGGTATTCAGGAAGCGAACCTGCGTCCAGCCGTCGAGATGGCTGCGCCGGCTCGTCTCCGGTCGGCCGGGCCTGGGGAGGTCTCGGCCGGCCGGGACTCTCTCCCGACGGCTCAGGCCTTCCACACCTCGGCCTCGGTGACGAACGCCGAGGAGCCCGGGCGCTCGGGAGTCCCGCCGCGCTCGATCTCTCCGGGCAGCTCTCGGCCGCCCAGCTTGATCTCGCCGTTGGCGCACGGGCCGAGCACCAGGCTGAGGCTGTGCGGCACCCCGCCGAGCGTGAAGTCGTCGGTGGCGAACGTCCGGCGGTCCAGGACGCCGGCGGTCACCACCGAGAGCGCGCCGGCACGGGCCCGCATGCCGCGCGCGAGATCGATGTCGACGTGCGCCCGCGCCGGGCGGAACCGCGGCGTCGACCAGGGCAGCCCCTCGAGCTCGGGGAAGTGCCGGACGAAGCTGTCCGCCAGCCAGTGCCCCAGCGCCGGGCGGTCGGTGTGCAACGAGACCCCGGTCGGCTGCCAGAGCACGATCGCGGTCCCGGGCCCGTGCGTCGACCAGTCGACCCGCCAGCACGAGACGTACGCCGTACAGCTCCCGTCGGCGAACAGCTGGATGGCGGGGTTCGCGCCCACCAGAACCGGCTTGCGGAGCGCCGGGTCGTCGGCCGCGGCCGCCGCCGTCGTCGCCAGGCCGCCGATACCCGCCGCCCAGGCGACGGCGCCACCGGCGCCCACGGCGGCGCCCGATCGGAACATCCCGCGTCGCGTCATTGTCGTCATCTGGTTTCCTTACGTCGTGGTCTGAGGTGGGTAGCAAACGCGGTCCGGGTCCGGGCCGGACCAGTGATTAGAGGACTCTCGAATCGGCTCAGGCAGAGGGGTGCACACTGTCCCGGTGGCGATCCGGATCCCGATGACGGCCGAGGTGCTCGGCCGTTCCAGGTTCGCGTTCTCGCCGGTCCACGAGGTCGTCAGCGCGGTCCGGCTACCGCGGCCGGCACCCGGCTCCGCATGCGCGGCCGGTGGTACGACCGCGCACGCGAGCCGGATGCCGGCGCAGCTGCGTGCGGTGCTGGAGGCACTGGTGCCCGACGACCACCCGTACTCGCCGGACTTCCTGGCCCCGGCGCCCGAGAGGTCGGCCGAGACGATCGACGACCTGGCCCGCCGGGTGGCCGAGACCCCGGCGGAGATCGTCGAGCACCACCTCGACGTCGCGCTGCGCGGGCGCCGGATGCGCCCCGAGGTGGTCGAGGGCGCACGGCAGCGAGGCGGCGTACGAGCAGTGGCGGCGGCCGGTGCCGGCCTCGCTCGTCGGGCTGATCGACGCCGGACCGGCCGCGGTCGCGGAGACCGCCGCAGAGGCGCTGCTGGCGTTCCACGACGCGGCCGTGGCCGAGGACTGGCCAGCGGTCCGTGCGGTGCTGGACGACGACATACGCCGGCGCGGCGACGTGATCGCTGCTCGCGGCGTGCTCGCGATGCTCGACGACCTGGGCGCCGGGATGGCCTGGAACGGCGAGGGAATCACCCTGGACCGGCCCTACGAGGGTGTCATCGACTGGGCCGACGACGGCCTGCTGCTGGTGCCGGTCACGTCTCATGCCGGGCCGGTGCAGTTCGCTGCCGAGCGCCCGGTGCGGCCGATGGTCATCTATCGCGCCGACGGGATCGCCCGGCTGTGGGAGCGACCGGCCGAGCCGGACCCGGATCGGGCGATGGCGGACCTGCTCGGCGGCACCCGGGCCGCGCTCCTCGCGCGGCTGACGAGCCCGATGTCCACCGGCGAGCTGAGCCGCGACCTGCACTGGTCGGAGCCCACCGTCTCCTACCACCTGATGATCCTGCTGCGCGCCGGCCTGGTCGACCGCAGCCGCCGCGGCCGGCAGGTGTTCTACCGACGGACCACCCTGGGCGCCTCGCTGACGGGTGGCTGACCCTTCGAGGCTGCTCGAAGTGGAGGTGCCGGCGACGGACCCGGACCTACCGTGCCGACGTGCTCGCCTCACTCGTACGCCGGCTCCGCGCCCGTCGCAGCCGGCGGCTCGACGCCGATCCCGGGGCCGTGCCGCGCGGTGTCGGCTGGGACCGGCTGGCCAACGACCCGACGTTCGACTACACCGCAGTCGGATGTCGGAGAGCCCCGGTGGCCAGCCGCCCCGGGTGCGCTGGCGCGAACGGGGCTGAGCGCGCGCCGCGGGTTCGACGCTCCGACACGGCGCGCCAATCCCCGATGGTCGGTCGCCGGCCGGTTAGCGTCACGATGCGTCCCGAATCCAGCGCGAACGAGAGGGGAGAGTCGAACGTGGGGTCAGCCGTGCGCCAACGGCGGTGGGCCGGGCCGCCGCCGCTGCTGGTGCTGGCGACCGTGCTGGCCTTCGTGATCGCCCCGGTGTTCAGCGGCTCCGACACCACGCACGCGGACGAGGGTTCGGACGGCGTGCAGGCGTCGCTCGCCTCGGACGTCGCCCAGGAGATCCCGCCGATCGGCGCGAAGCCGCCGGCCCGGGCCGGGCAGGTGATCGAGCGCCGCGACCTGCTCGGCGTGGTGACCATGAACCAGTTCCGTGAGCTCTCCGTCGAGGAGGCCCGTGAGGACGCGCTGTTCGTGACCTCCCGCTCCGGAGTCGACGTCGTGGGCTGGCAGGAGTCCCAGCGCTTCGGGCCGGTGTTCGCGTCCCTGCGTCAGCGCGGATGGGCCACCAGGCGGTTCCCCAACGGCGCCAACGAGCTGGCCATCTCCTGGCGGCGCTCGGAGTTCGAGTACGTCTCATCGTCCTCGCGGCTGGTCGCGTACGGCGTGGACCAGGTGACCGGCCGCTACCCGTTCGGGCACCGCTACATCATCCGGGTCACCCTGCGGCACCGGGAGACCGGCCGACTGCTCTCGGTGCTCGACACCCACCTCCCGCAGAAGATCGAGGACCTCGCCCGCCCGGGCCGCTGGACCACCACCAGCAACGCCGCCCGGGCGCGCTTCCAGCTCGAGCGGATGACCCGCGAGTGGCACCAGTCGCCGGGACGCTGGGTGATCGGCACCGGCGACTACAACTTCGACGCGCGTGCGGACGCCGAGGCGGGGCTGGCCAAGGCGCCGGCCAAGGCCCTGGCGTCGGTGGCGATCTCGTCGTACGCCGTGCTCGGGGACCGCGACCTGCTCCCGACCCACCCGCCCACGGGGCGGTTACATCGACTACGTGCACGCCGCGAACTCCGACCTCCGGGCCGGCCACATCGAGTTCCTCGGCCAGCGCACGTTCCCGGGCCTGAACAGTGACCACCGCCCGCTGCTGGTCCGGTTCGCCCTGAGATGACGCCACGTCTCGAGAACTAACCCAGGCCCGGCCGCATCAGTGGAGGTATGACCGACTCCACGACCCGCCTGCAGTGGCCCGACGTCGCCAAGGGCGTGTGCATCCTCCTCGTGGTGCTGCACCACGTGACCGGCAAGCAGTACGGAATGGTGGTCCCGGGTGGCCTCGGCGTCGCGGAGGATGCCTGGCTCTGGGTGACCGCGGCGCTCAAGCCGATCCGGATGCCGCTGTTCTTCGCGGTGAGCGGGTTCTTCGCGGCCTCGTCGATCGCCAGGCCGTGGAGCGCGGTCGGCAAGCGGATCGTCAACCCCTACTACCTGTACGCCGTCTGGCTCGTGGTCTTCGCCGGGATCTACTCCGTGGAGCGCACCCTTCCCGCCAACCGCACCGACGGGCCCCTCGACTTCCTCACCGAGCTGGTCTGGGCGGCCACCAGCATGTGGTTCCTGTTCGCGCTGGCGGCCTACTTCGCGCTCGCCAAGGCGCTGCGCCGCGTGCCTGCGCCGGTCGTCCTCGCGGTCGCCGCGGCCGTCGCGGCGGTGACCTCGTGGCTGCCGTTGTACGAGACCAACCGGGTGGCCGTGCTCGCGCACTTCGGGTACTTCGCCTTCGGCGCCTACTACCCGCAGCTGTTCCGGAGGCTCGCGTCGCTGCGGCTGCCGTTGCTCGGCCTGCTGCCGGCGTACGTCGCCCTCACCGTTGCGCTGGACGCGGCCGGCGCGAAGCACAGCGTGACCGTCCTGGTGCTCAGCCTGGTCGGCGTACCGATGGGCGTGGTGGCCGCGGTGCGGCTCTCGCGGACGGTCGTGCTCGCGGCCGCTCGCCTGGCTCGGCCAGCGGACCCTCCAGGTGTACGTGCTGCACCTGGCCGTGCTGGCCGCGGTCGTGCACCTGCCGATCGGCACCGACGTCGGCTGGGCTCCGGGCACGGTGCTGCTGACGGTGACCTACCCGGTGCTGCTGACCGGAGCGATCACGCTGGTGTGCCTGGGCCTGCACCGGGCGCTGGTGCACCGCGGCCTCGGGTTCATGTTCGCGGCACCTCCTGCGCTCCTGGACGCGGTGCGCTTCGTCGACCATGATCCGTCGAGTGACCCTGCTCGACCTGTTCGGGATCGAGCTGCCGATGGTGCAGGCGCCGATGGCTGGCTCGAGCGGCAGCGCGCTCGCGCTGGCCGTGGCCGCGGCCGGCGGCCTGGGATCGCTGCCGTGCGCGATGCTGACCGGCGACCAGGTCCGCGACGAGGTCGCCGCGTTCCGCTCCGGCGCCGACCGACCGTTCAACCTCAACTTCTTCTGCCACGCTGAAGCTCCGCCGGCTGCCGAGATCGGCGAGCGGTGGTTCGACCGTCTCGCCGGCTACTACGACGAGCTCGGGGTGGCCCGACCCGCAGGCCTGAGCGCCGGTCGCGCTCCGTTCGCCGAGGAGCAGTGCGAGCTGGTCGAGGAGCTGAGGCCCCCGATAGTCAGCTTCCACTTCGGGCTGCCGGCTGCGTCCCTGGTGGACCGGGTCCGGGCCACCGGCGCCCGGGTGCTCTCCTCCGCCACCACCGTGGCCGAGGCCCGGTGGCTCGCGGACCACGGCTGCGACGCGGTGATCGCCCAGGGTGCAGAGGCCGGCGGCCATCGCGGGATGTTCCTCACCGACGAGCCGGCCGCCCAGGTGGGCACGCTCGCCCTGGTGCCCCAGGTCGTCGACGCGGTCGACGTACCCGTGATCGCGGCCGGCGGCATCGCCGACGGCAGAGGCGTCACGGCCGCGCTGTCGCTGGGCGCGCAGGCGGTACAGGTCGGCACCGCGTTCCTGCGCTGTCCCGAGTCCCTCGCCTCGGACGTGCATCGGACCGCGCTGGCCGCCGCGACCGACGACGCCACGGTGCTCACGAACGTCGTCACCGGCCGCCCCGCCCGGGGCATCGCCAACCGGCTGCTCCGCGAGGTCGGCCCGCTCGCCGACGACGCCCCGGCGTTCCCCTACGCCACTGCCGGCACCGCCCCCCTGCGGGCGGCCGCCGAGGCGCAGGGGTCCGGGGAGTTCTCGCCGCTCTGGGCGGGTCAGGCCGTCGCGCTGGCGCGCGAGGAGCCGGCGGCCGAGGTCGTACGACGACTAGTCACGACTCCCTCGATTGGGTATAGGGCTTGACGAAGTCCCCGATGGCGGGGCGCGAGGCGCACACTCCGAACCGTGGACGCGGTCCCCGTTCGCCCCTCGACCTTCACGCTCATGCTCTTGAGCCTGGTCACTGCCTGCTCCGCTGAGCAGCCGACCGAGGAGCGGGCCACGGAGTCGAGCCCTCGGGTGGAGCGAACCCTTTCGTTCGTTGCAGAGCTCAGGTCGCTGCCGATGCCCCCGTCCGACGAGGTCAGGTACATCTCCATCGTGGACCTGCACGCGCTCAGCGCGGCGAACGGCGTCGACATCCCCGAACGAACAGACGATTCCGCGGTCCTGGAATGGACGCGGGCCCTGGCCGGCTTCGGGAGCGGCCGCTCCCTGGCCAGCGCCGAGCTGCCGTGGGTGATCCGAGGGGAGCCGGCAGCCTTCACCTCGGAGACGGGAATCTCGGTGGCGGACTTCACGACGTTCGCGTCCATGATCACCAGACCGGAGGAGTTCACGGTGGTCACGGGCAACTGGGCGAGGGTCGACCTGTCCCGGGGTCTCACCGAGGTGGAAGAGGGCATCGTGTCCATCGGCAGGGGCCGCGACTACGCCGCTGGGGGCGGCGGGTCGCGACGCGGCGCCGACTTCTACGGGAGGCCGGTGCGGATGGCGCGCGTGGGAGGCCGGATCGCCTTGTCCTTGTCCACGCCGATGATCCGGCGCTGGCAGGTGCACCGCGGCCCGTCCCTTGCCGACGACCCGGCACTGCTCGCGATCGCTCAGCGGCTGGACCAGACCAAGGTGCTGTCGGCGTACCTGGTGGCACCGGGCCGGGCCGATGCCGTCGGCGCGTACGGCATCGGGTGGGCGGTGCGTCGAGACGAGCCGCTGATCGTGGGAATCTACGACGCCGGTTGTGCTGAGGCTGCGAGGCGACTCGTCGGGCCACTGAGGCACGCGTTCAGCGGCGTCCTGGAGCTGAAGAGCATCACGGCCGAGGGCCGAACGGTGCTGGCCACCCTCGCGCTGGGTGACACTGCCACCGTCCTGACCCCACTGGAGGCGCTCGAGCGGGACAGCTGGCCCCGGGCCCCCCACGGTGCCGCGGCATTCTGCTAGCGCGGCTCCGTCAGTCGCTCGGGAGGTCCCGCTTCACGACCTTGCCGCTGGCGGGGCCGATCCGCGGTTGTCCTCGGGCAGGTGGGCCAACAGCGCGGCCGCGAGCGCGTCGGGCGCCGCTCGAGCTCGCGCCAGGTGATCGCGCCGCGCTCGTCGATGATCGCCGGCCGGTGCGGGCAGCGCTGCGCGGCCAGGCTGGCACCGACCAGGGCGTGCATGCCCTGGCGCCTGGCCACGGCACCGATCCGGAGGTACTTGTCGGCCCGGAGCGGTCCGATCAGCCCCGAGCGTGCGATGACCCGCGCAGGATGGAGGCGATCGGCGAGGCCGCTCATGGCACCAGGACCTAGCGGCCGGGACGGAGCAGCCCGCTCGGGTGCTGGAGACCGCCATCGTCGCGCACCACGCCCGTGCCGAGCCCGAACGGAGCGTTCAGGACCTTGATGTGCCGAGGCAGGCCCTCGCGGACCGTCTCCCACAGCCGGGTGCCGTTGGCGGCGTCGCGGTGCCGGACGTCGTAGTCGCGGAGGGTGAGGTAGATGAAGTCGTCGTAGACGTCGAGCAGCAGCGCGTTGGTGAGCCCGAACTGGAACAGGCCGCCGTGGACGATCTGGGTGACCCCGCCCTTCTCCAGCACCGTCACGTCGTGGGCCTCGCCGGCGAGGTAGAGGTCGACGTCGTACTTCTCGAAGAGCTTCCAGACCTGCGAGTTGCCGCCGCCGGGGAGGTGCAGCCGGCTCGAGCCGCGAGTCCGCACCGGCCCGAGGATCGGCACGTGGCCTTGGACGATGATCCACTTCACCTTGTCGCGCTTGGCCTTGCTGAGCACCTTGCGCAGCCACCTGCGCTGGGGCGGGTCGAGGCCGAGCCGGGCCCGGGCGGGCGTGATGTCGAACGGGTCGATGGTGATCATCTGGAGGTCGGGCAGTGGGCGGCCGGCGTACGCCGTGAAGGCGTGGGGCCCGTTGGGATGGTCGGGGTACCTGGCCTTGCCGCTGCGGGTACGGGTGAAGTGGTCGGCGAACCGCGCACGGAACCTGGGCGCCAGGACGCGCTTGGCGGCAGGCCAGGGGTTGTCGCCGTACTCGTGGTCGCCGATGGCGGGGAAGACGTCGAGCCCGTGCTGACGGAAGCGTTGCAGCCACTGGGGGTAGTAGGTGGCCGCCGCCCGGTCCAGTGCGCGCTTCTGCTGGGGCAGGGTGCGGACCGGACCGAAGTTGCCGGTGCCCTTGGCGTCCCGGCCCCAGCGGCCGTCGACGAGGTCGCCGGCGACGAACACTCCGTCGGGGTCGGTCGACGCCCAGTCGTCGAGGACCTTGTCGAGGGCACGGCGGTAGTCGGCGTTGATGCCGTTGGGTGATCGGCGGGGGTTCCAGAAGCCCGGTCCGCGGGCCAGGTCGCCGACATCGGCGTTCAGGAAGTCGGGGCTGGAGACCAGGCGGAACCTGGGGCTCAGCGCAGGGGTCTCGCCGATCTGGAGGATGGGCAGCGCAACCTCACCCGGGTCGCCTTCGCTGAACCGGACGGTGCCGTCCATCTCGTCTCCGGTGGCACCGTCCGCGACCGCGGCGAACCGGATCCGGCGGGGGTCCCCGCTCTTGGTGAGCTCGCACCGGAGCCGGGCGTTGCCGTCGACGATCAGGGACCGGATCCGGACGATGGTGCTCTGCCGGCACGCGGAGGGCAGTGCGGTGAACCGGGCGTTGCGCAGCGAGATGGTGACCATCGCCGCATCGGAGGCGGGCACCACCACCTCGCCGGTGAGGCTGCCGGGGAACGGTGCGTCCGAGCCGGGCTTCCAGGTGGCGGTCAGCTTGGCGGCGGGCTCGGGCGTCTTCGAGCCGGCGTCCGTGCCCGCGCATGACGAAGTCGCCAGCACGAGGCTGAGCGCGAGGGCGAGGGGGGCGAGGCGAGACACGACGTCCCTTTCCTGGGGAGCCTTGGCAGGATATCCGTCCGAACGCCGCGATCCGGTCAGGTGGCCTTTACCGCCACGGCGCCGACTTCCGGATCGGTGACGACTCTCGGGGTGAGACCCGCGGCGCTCATCAGCGCGGCGGTCGTGGCCGCCTGGCTGCGGCCGGTCTCGATGACCAGGGTGCCGCCCTCCGCGAGCCAGGTGCGGACCCCGGCGCACACCGCCCGCTGGACGTCGAGCCCGTCGGGTCCGCCGTCGAGCGCGATCCGGTGCTCGTGGTCGCGGGCCTCGGGCGGCATCATCGCGATCTCTTCGGTGGGCACGTACGGCGCGTTCACCACGAGCACGTCGACGTTGCCGCGCAGCCGGTCGGGCAGGGCGGCGTACAGGTCCCCCTCGTGCACGCGAGTCGGCGGCAGGTTGCGGCGGGCGCAGGCGACGGCCGCGGGGTCGAGGTCGGCGGCGTGCACCTCCAGGTCTGGCCGGGCGGCGAGCAGCGCCGCCCCGAGTGCGCCGGTCCCGCAACACAGGTCGACCGCCACGGCGTCCGGCCCGGCGGCCTCCAGCGCCAGCCGGACCACGAGCTCGCTCCGGCGTCGCGGCACGAACACGCCGGGCGCCACCCGGACCCGGATCCCGGCGAACTCGGCCCAGCCGAGGATCTGCTCCAGCGGCCGGCCGCTCTCGCGGTCCCGAACCATTCGTTTCAGTCGGTCGTCGTCGCCCGCCGCCTCCTCGGTCAGCAGCGCCGCCTCGTCCTCGGCAAACACGCAGCCGGCAGCGCGCAGCCGGGCCACGATCCGCTCCTCGTTCATCGCCCGAATGCTCGCAGGAGAACGCACTACAGTTCGGCGGTGACGCCCGACGTCTTCGCGCCCGGCCCGACTCGGCCCGATCGCGCTACGCAACCGCACCGTGAAGGCGGCGACGTTCGAGGGGCGCACGCCGTACGGACAGGTGACCGACGACCTCGTCGACTTCCACGTGGGCTTCGCGCGCGGCGGGGTGGGGCTGACCACGGTCGCCTACCTGGCGGTGACGCCGGAGGGCCGGACGCACGCCGAGCAGGTGGTCGTCGGCGACGCCACGCTGGCCGGTCTGCGCTCGGCTGGCGGATGCCGTGCACGACGCCGGCGCGGCGATCGCGCGGCCAGGTCGGGCACGCCGGTCCGGTCGCGAACGGCCGCTCAACGGCGTCCGCGCGCTGAGCGCGAGCCGGATGCCGAGCCCGTTGTCGATGCAGATGATCGGCTCGGCGAGCGAACGCGACCTGACCCGGATCACCCGTGCGTACGTCGGCACCGCGCGCACCCTGGTCCGGGCCGGGTTCGACGTGCTCGAGCTGCACATGGCGCACGGCTACCTGATCAGCTCCTTCCTCGCGCCCGGCCTGAACCGGCGTCGCGACCGGTGGGGTGGGTCCTTGGCGAACCGCGCCCGGCTGGGCCGCCAGGTCGCCCGCGCGGTCCGCGAGGAGGTCGGCGTCCAGGCCGCGGTGACGGCGAAGGTCAGCGTCGGTGACGGGTTCCGCGGCGGGGTGACCACCGAGGAGGGGCTGGACTTCGCCCGGCTGCTGGAGGCCGACGGACGCCTCGACGCCCTGCAGATCAGCGGCGGCAGCTCGCTGATGAACCCGATGTACCTGTTCCGCGGCGACGTGCCGCTCGCGGAGTTCGCCGCCTCGATGCCGCCGCTGTCTGCGGATCGGGATGCGGACGCTCGATCGGCCGCTCGTTCCTGAAGGAGTATCCGTTCGAGGAGGCGTTCTTCTGCGGACGGCGCCGCCAGTTCCGCGCCGCGCTCGCGATGCCGCTGATGCTGCTCGGCGGGGTCAACCGGGTCGACACGATGCAGCGCGCGATCGAGGCGGGCTTCGAGTTCGTCGCGATGGGCCGCGCGCTGCTGCGCGAGCCCGACCTGGTGGCCGCTGGCTGCAGGCGGGGCCGACGACGGCGTCTGCATCCACTGCAACAAGTGCATGCCGACGATCTACACCGGCACGCGGTGTCCGGTGCGGGAGTCGGCCGCGCGCTTGTAACACGTCGTCCACCCATCTACCCGGCCGCTGCAACGACCTGGTAGATGGGTTAACGACGTGTTACATGCGGCTCGGCGGCCCTTCCGGGAAATTGGAACGTGTTCTCAGATCTGGCGCTCATGAGCCAGGTCGTCCCCGAGAAGCCGCTGCGTGTCGTCGTCTGGTCCACCGGGACCATCGGCCGGCACGCGATCGCGGGCATCGATGCCCACCCGGACCTGGAGCTGGTCGGGGTCTGGGTGAGCAACCCCGACAAGGCCGGCAAGGACGTCGGGGAGCTGGCGGGCTCGGGCGCGAGCTGGGCATCGGGGCGACCACCGACCGCGACGAGCTGATCGCGCTGGCACCGGACGCGATCGTGCACGCGGCGATGACCGACGATCGGGTGTTCGAGGCGATCAAGGACCTGCCAGGCATTCGTCGAGGCCGGCATCAACGTCGTCTCCAGCGGGCCGGTGATCCTGCTCTTCCCGACAAGACACTGCCGCCGGAGATGGTCGCCGACCTGCACGAGAGCGGCCGGCGCGGGGGCGCGAGCCTGCACGTCAACGGCATCGACCCCGGCTTCGCCAACGACCTGCTGCCGCTGGTGCTCAGCAGCCTGAGCCAGCGGATCGACCACGTCGCGGTCTCGGAGATCGCCGACTACTCCACTTACTACCAGCCGGTGGTGATGAGCGACATCTACGGCTTCGGCAAGCCGATGGACCACCGCGCGTTGCTGTGGGAGCCGGGCATCCTGAGTACGGCGTGGGGCCCGGTGGTCCGCTTGATCGCAGCCGGCCTGGGCGTCACGCTGGACGAGCCGCTGCTCGAGGAGGTCGACCGGCGGCCCGCCGAGCGGGACGTCGAGACGCGCTCGGTGCACGTGCCCGCCGGCACCATGGGCGCGGTGCGGTTCAAGGTGATCGGCACCGTCGACGGCGTCGCGCGGATCACCCTCGACCACGTCACCCGCACCGCCGAGGACCAGGATCCCGACTGGCCGACGCCACCGGAGGGTGATGGCTGCTACCGGGTCGCGATCACCGGCGAGCCGACCATGCAGCTCGACTTCGTGCACCACGGCGAGTCCGGCGATCACAACGTCTGCGGGATGATCACCACCGCGCAGCGCCTCGTGAACGCCATGCCGGCGGTGTGCGCCGCCGAGCCCGGACTCGTCACGGTCCTCGACCTGCCGCTGGTCACCGGCCGCGGGTTGGTCCGCTCGACCACCGGCATGAGCATCCTCGATCGCTTCGCGATCACCGACCAGGTCGCCATGGTCACCGGGGCCGGCCGGGGCATCGGTGCCGCCACCGCGATCGGGTTCGCCGAGGCGGGCGCAGACGTGGTGATCTCCAGCCGCACCGAGCCCAGCTCGACGAGGTCGCCGAGAAGATCCGCGCGGCCGGCCGCCGGGCGCTGGTGGTGCCCGCCGACCTCAGCCACACCGACGCGGTCGCCGGCCTGGCGCAGGCGGCGTTCGACGAATTCGGCCGCCTCGACACCGTGGTCAACAACGTCGGCGGCAACTTCCCGAACGAGTTCCTCGAAGACCGACATCGCCTTCTTCGAGCAGGCGTTCCACTTCAACGTCAGCACCGCGCACGCGCTGAGCGTGGCCGCCGTACCGCTGATGCTGGAGGCGGGACGGATGCGCAGAAGTCGATACGTCGATCACGTCGATGATGGGCCGAAGCGCCGGTCGCGGTTACCTTGCCTACGGCACCGCCAAGGCGGCACTCGCGCACTGGAGCCGGTCGGCGGCGACCGACCTCGCACCGAACATCCGGGTCAACGGGGTCTACGTCGGGTCCGTGCTGACCCGGCTCTGGAGTTCGTGGCCGGCGTTCCCGAGATGAAGCAGGAGCTGGAGGACAACACACCGTTGGGCCGCATCGGCGAGGCGGAGGACATCGCGGCCGCGGCGCTGTACCTCTCCTCGCCGGCTGGCGCGTTCGTGACCGGCAAGATGCTCGAGGTCGATGGCGGCATCCAGGCGCCCAACCTCGATCTCAACCTGCCCGACGTCACCCCGTAGGGTCCGGCGGGTGAGCCGATCCCGGCATCGACACCGCCCACGCAGTGTCCCCCGACTCGGGGGAGCACTGGACCGGCGGAGGGTGCGTGGGAGGTCAGCGAGGGCATCTACCGGATCCCGCTGCCGCTGCCCATGGACGGGCTGAAGGCGATCAACGTCTTCGTGGATCCAGACCGACGACGGGCTCACCCTGATCGATGGTGGCTGGGCGATCCCGGAGGCCCGCGAGCTGCTGGACCGTTGCCTGCGCGACATCGGGAGCGGGTTCGGCGACATCCGTCGGTTCCTGGTCACCCACATCCACCGCGACCACTTCACGATGGCCACCGTGCTGGGCCACGAGTACGGCGCCGACGTCGCCCTGGGCGTCGGCGAGCGACCCGGGGCTGGAGCTGCTCAACGACGCGGGCCCGGGATCGACAGCAACCCGTTCGCCGACATCCTGGTCTCGGCCGGCGCGCGCGACGTCGCGGAGGAGTGGGTCGCGGGCACCCAGCACATGGAGCGGCCCGACCTCAGCATGTGGCAGTTCCCGGACACCTGGCTCGACGGCGACCACGAGATCACCGTGGGCACGCGGACCGTCGACGCGGTGCACACGCCCGGCCACACTCCGGGCCACTACGTGTTCGCCGAGCCGGCGGAGGGGCTGCTGTTCGCGGGCGACCACGTGCTTCCGACGATCACGCCGTCCATCGGCTTCACCGTGCCGGAGACCCCGCTACCGCTGGGGGACTTCCTCGCCTCACTGGTCAAGGTGCGCTCCCTGCCGGACCTGCGGATCCTGCCGGCGCCGGCCGGTGGCGCCGTCGTCGCACGACCGGGTCGACGGCTGCTCCGGCACCACGACGTACGTCTCGACCTGTGCGTCAAGGCGCTCGCCGAGGGGCCGCAGACCGCGCGGCAGGTCGCCGGCCACCTGCCGTGGACGCGGCACGAGCAGGCCTACGCCGACCTCGACGTCTTCAACCGCGGGATGGCCGCGATGGAGACCAAGGCACACCTCGAGCTGCTCGTGGCCCGCGGTCAGGTGTCCCGCACCGACAGCCCGGACGGGCTCGTCTTCAGCCTCGGGTGAGCCGCATCGGCAGGTGCGGGATGCCGTCGTCGAGGAACTCCTCGCCGGTCACCACGAACCCCATCGACTCGTACCACCCGGCGAGCGGGGTCTGGGCGTCGAGCACCACGTCGCGATCCACGCACACCTTCAGCGCGGTCTCCATCAGCGGGCCGGCGAGGCCGCGGCCGCGGGCCTCCTCGGCCAGCGCTACCCGGCCGATCCGCCAGGTTTCGCCGTCATCCAGCACGCGCGCGTAGCCGACCAGACGGGTGCCGTCGCGGAGCAGCACGTGGCGGGTGTCGGGCTCGTCGTCGCGACCGTCGAGGTCGGGGTAGGCGCAGGCCTGCTCGACGACGAACACCTGCTGGCGCAGCCGCCACACGTCGTACGCCGTCGCCGCGTCGAGGGACTGGAAGGGGACCGCCTCGATGTTCACTGCAGGAACTCCAACACATGTCGGTGCGCGTGGTGCGCCTCGGGGATGAACGGCAGCAGCGGGAAGACGTGCAGCAGGCCGGGTGCCTCCAGGTAGGTGAGGTCCCAGTCCGCAGCAGCCGCGCGGTCCGCGAGCAGCCGGCACCCGGGCATCAGCAGGTCGCGGGTGCCGCAGAGCATCAGGGCCCGGGGCAGCCCGTCGAGCCGGCCGAGTGCGGGCGAGACCTCGGGTCGCGCCAGGTCGTCGGGACCGCCGGCCCACCACTCGGCGTACGCGTGCACCTTGCCGATGAACAGCCACGGGTCGATCGCGTCGAGCGCCTTCGTCTCCGGGGTGCTGGTGGTCAGATCGACCCACGGGGAGATCAGCAGCAGCCGACAGGGCTGGGGTCCGCCGCGGTCGCGGAGCGTCTCGGCGAGCGCGAGGGCGATCCCGCCTCCGGCCGACTCGCCGGCGAGGACGACCCGGCCGCGGCCGGCCCACTCCGCCAACTGGTCGGCGAGGACGTCGTGCGAGTCGCGCCAGGAGTGGCGGGGCGCCAGGGGGTACGTCGGCAGCACCACTCGCGCCTTCAGCGCCCAGGCGAGGCGGGCGACGTACCGGAGGTGGAACGGGTCCAGCGGCGCGACGTAGCCGCCGCCGTGCACGTAGAAGATCGTGAGCTCGCCGTCGGCGCGCTCGGGCGTCACGACGTACGACGGGACGTCACCGGCCGGGCCGCTCAGGGTCTCCTCCTCCACGGTGAACCGGCGGTGGAAGCCTGGGACCAGCCCGGTGGGCAGGGCCGGCTCGAGCGCGTCGTTGCGGCGCAGCAGCCGGGCCCGCTCGAACTCCTTGGTGTCCAGGTCGCGGGTGCGCCGTACCCGGGGCAGTGCCCAGGCGATCAGCTCGTGGCGCAGGCTGGGCATGCAGCGGAGCCTACGGGCCGGGGCCGGGGCCGGGGGTCGAGGTGCGGCGGTGGGTTATCCCGGATCTGGTCGCGTCAGAACCTGGATAAGTCACCGCCGCCACGGGGCCGCAGCTCATCCGAGCCGCCGGGCCGACCAGTTGCGCGGACCGACCGCCACTCTGATGGGCACCCACAACAGCTCCCACTGGCCACGAAAGGTCGGGGGATCGCCGGCGTACCCACCCGCCAGCAGCAGCCGGTAGACCTCACCCGCAAGCGTGCGTGCATGGCCAGCTTCTCCTTCGTCACCTGGACGTAGCGGAGGTCGTGGGCGCGCAGTGCGGCGTACCGGTCGACGTCGATCCTGTAGACAGCACGGTCCTGTTGGTGCTGCATCCCGTCGTACTCGACGAAGAGGCCCCACTCCTCGTAGACCAGGTCGCCGATGACGGTGAGTCCCTCCTCGAGCTCGATCGGCACGTTGACGCCCGGTGCGGGCAGACCCGCGAACTCCAGTACCGCTCGGGTCTCCGACTCGGGCAAGGACCGCGCAGCGGCGACGAGGTGCTCGAGGATCCAGATCGCCTCATCCGATCCGGGCCGCCACAGCTCGGCGAGCGCGAGGTGTCGCACGTCCTCGATGGTCATCCATCCGTGATGGAGCAGCCAGTCGCCGACCTTGATGGCATCGATCACAAGGGCGCGGGCGCAGTAGCTGATGAAGGCGGCCGGTACGACGACGCCGACCGCGTCGGTGGGCGGCAGCCTTTTCGTGCGGTGCAAGAACACATTGTCGAAGGCGAGATGCAGCTCGCCCTCGATCACGAAGCGGACGGGTAGGCGTTGCCCGTAGTCGAGCCCGCAGGCCTGGATGCGCGAAACGCCGGTCAGATGCGCATCGGCGGGCAGTGCGAGCCGGGCGGCATCCACCCAGTCCTGGTCCTGCATCGTGTAGGCCGCGATGCGCCAGACCCGGGGCAGCACTCGGACGAAGCGCGACCCTTCCAGCATGGCGTCGGTGACCCCGAGCTCCCGCGCCCGGGCGCGACTGAACACGCCGGTGCTCAGCGGGCGGGGGATGGGCTTCATGCTTCCGGCATGGCCGCTGGGGGAGGGAACCAAACAGGGTCCTACCGCGGCTGTGGAGGCCCGTCCGGATGGCCACGACAGCGGTGCGGAATCCATGGACCTGGCGAAGCAGACGCTGGATAGGTCACCGCTCAACAGGTGACCACCTCGGAGGCCGCGCGAATGCCGCGAGTAAAGTGGCCGCAAGAGAAGACAGGGGAGCACGCCACCAGCGTGCTGAGAGTGCAGAGAGCTCGCAGACCCTCCGAACCTGCTCCGGTTAGCACCGGCGAAGGGAGTCCAGATGAGGTCCACTGTTGCGCTGGTCGCGTCGCTTGCGCTGGCGACGTCCTGCTCGCTGATCGGGGACGGCGGCGGCGACGACGACTCGGCCGGCGAGACCGACACCGTGGTGCTGGTGACGCACGACTCGTTCTCACTGCCCGACGAGCTCGTCGACGCCTTCGAGAAGCAGTCCGGCTTCCGGCTGGAGATCCGCCAGGTGGGCGACGGCGGCACCCTCACCAACGAGTTGGTGCTGACCAAGGACTCGCCGCTGGGCGACGTCGCGTTCGGGGTGGACAACACGTTCGCGTCGCGGGCGCTCGAGGAGGGTGTGTTCGCGTCATACGACTTCGACGCCCCGGCCGGCGTCGAGGACTACTCGCTGGACGGTGACGACGAGCATGCGCTGACCCCGGTCGACAACGCCAACGTCTGCGTGAACGTCGACGACACCTGGTTCGCGAACGAGGGTCTCGCGCCGCCGGAGGATCTCGACGACCTGACCGACCCTGCCTACCGTGACCTGTTCGTCACCCCTGGCGCGACCACCAGCACACCGGGCATGGCGTTCCTGCTCACCACGATCGCCGCGTACGGCGACGAGTGGCCCGACTACTGGGAAGACCTGCTCGGCAACGGCGCCAAGATCACCAAGGGCTGGGAGGACGCCTACAACGTCGACTTCACCCAGGGCGGCGGCAACGGCGAGCGGCCGATCGTGCTGTCCTACGACTCCTCGCCGGCCTTCACCGTGGCCGACGGGACGTCGTCGACCAGCGCGCTGCTCGACACCTGCTTCGAGCAGGTCGAGTACGCCGGCGTGATCGAGGGCGCGGCCAACCCCGAGGGCGCGGAGGAGCTGGTCGAGTTCCTGGTCGGCCCGGAGGTGCAGGCCGCGCTCCCGACGAGCATGTACGTCTTCCCGGTCGTCGACGGAGTGGAGCTGCCCGAGGAGTGGGCCGAGTTCGCCGAGCAGCCGACCGAGCCGTACGCCGTCGACCCGGCCGAGGTGACCGCCAACCGCGAGACCTGGCTGCGCGAGTGGAGCGACGTCAGCAGCCGGTGAGCAGTCGCTTCGCACGACCTCTCACGCTGCTCGCCCTGGCGGCGCTACCGCTGTTCGTCCTCGGCGTGTTCTTCGTGCTGCCGGTCCTCGGAATGCTCGGCGCGCGGCTTCTGGCCGGACGGCGAGTTCGACCCCGGCGCGGTGCTCGACGTGCTCGGCCGGCCGCGGGTGCACCGGGTGCTGTGGTTCACCGTGTGGACCGCGGCGGTGGCCACGACGTTCTCGGTGCTGCTCGGGCTGCCGGCGGCGTACGCGCTGCACCGGCTGGCGTTCCCGCTGCGGTCGGTACTGCGGGCCGCGCTGCTGGTGCCGTTCGTGCTGCCGACCGTGGTGGTCGGCGTCGCCTTCCGGCAGCTGCTCGGCGAGGCCGGCCCGCTCGGCTTCCTCGGTCTCGACGGCACCCCGGTCGCGATCCTGGCGGGACTGGTGTTCTTCAACGTGGCGGTGGTGATCCGCACCGTCGGTGCCGCGTGGGAGTCACTCGACCGCCGGCCCGCCGATGCGGCCGCGGCCCTCGGAGCCAGTCCGGCCCAGGTGTTCCGCACGGTCACGTTTCCGGCGCTGCGGCCGACGATCGTGTCGGCCGCGAGCGTGGTGTTCCTGTTCTGCGCGACCGCCTTCGGCGTGGTGCTCACCCTCGGTGGCACCCGCTACTCCTCCGTCGAGACCGAGATCTACCTGCTCACCAAGGACCTGCTCGACCTGCCGGCGGCGGCGGCACTCTCGATACTGCAGCTGGTCGCGGTGATCGTGCTGCTGGTGGTCGCCGGGCGGCTGCGGACGGTGCCGGATCCCACGGTCGGCCGGGTGACCAGCCGGCCGGTGCGCCCGAGACGGGCCGATCTGCCGCAGCTGGCCGCCACCGGGCTGCTCCTCGTGCTGGTGGCCGCGCCCATCGTGACGCTCGTCGTGGGGTCGCTGCGCGTCGACCAGGCCTGGAGCCTGGACTTCTACCGCGCCCTGCAGACCGAGGGGACCGACGAGGCGCTCGCGGTGCCGGTCACCACGGCGCTGCTCAACTCGCTGCGGATCGCGGTCGACGCGACCTGGATGGCGCTGTTGCTGGGGCTGCTCGTCGCGGTCGCCGTGACCCGTCGGTCGCACTCACGCCCCGAGCGCCGGATCCGCGGCGCTCTGGACGGCGCGTTCATGCTGCCGCTCGGGGTCTCGGCGGTGACGCTCGGCTTCGGGTTCCTGATCACCCTGGACCGGCCGCCCCTGGACCTGCGGGACTCGGCGCTGCTGGTCCCGATCGCGCAGGCGCTGGTGGCGCTGCCGCTGGTGGTGCGCGCGCTGGTCCCGGTGCTGAACGGCGTCGACGACCGGCAGCGCCAGGCGGCCGCCTCACTCGGGGCCGGACCGCTGCGCGCCGTCATGACCGCCGACCTGCCGGCGATCCGGCTCCCGCTGCTGGCCGCGGCCGGGTTCGCGTTCGCGGTCTCCCTCGGCGAGTTCGGGGCGACGTCGTTCCTCGCCCGGGCGGACCGGCCGACGCTGCCGGTGGTGATCTTCCGGCTGATCGGCCAGCCGGGTGAGCTGAACTACGGGATGGCGCTGGCCGCCTCCGTCGTGCTGGCCGGCGTCACGACGCTGGTGATGCTCGCCGTCGAGCGGCTGCGGGTGCCGGCGCTGGGGGCTTGGTGATGCTGAGCCTCTCCGACGTCACCGTGCGCTTCGAGGGCGTCCCTGCAGTTCTCGACGTGAGCCTCGAGGTGCCCGACGGCGCGGTGCTCGCGGTCCTGGGGCCCTCGGGCAGCGGGAAGTCCACGCTGCTCCGGGCGATCGCCGGGCTCGAGCCGACCGCTACCGGGACGATCGGCTGGGACGGCCAGGACCTGACCCGGGTGCCCACGCACCGGCGCGGGTTCGCGCTGATGTTCCAGGACGGGCAGCTGTTCAACCACCTCACGGTGGCCCGCAACGTCGGCTACTCCCTGCGGCTGCGGCGGGCCCGCGGCATCGACACCCGGGTGGCCGAGCTGCTCGAACTGGTTGGGCTGACCGGGTACGCCGACCGGCTCCCCGCCACCCTCTCCGGTGGCGAGCGGCAGCGGGTGGCGCTGGCCCGCTCGCTGGCGGCGTCGCCCCGCCTGCTGCTGCTCGACGAGCCGCTCTCCGCGCTCGACACCGGTCTGCGGGAGCGACTGGCCGGCGACCTGCGCGACATCCTGCACGCGGCCGGGACGACCGCCGTGATGGTCACCCACGACCACGACGAGGCCTACACGGTCGCCGACCGGCTGGCGGTGATGCGGGCCGGGCGGGTGGTGCAGCAGGGCGAGATCGCCGAGGTCTGGGCCGCGCCCGCCGACCCGGAGACCGCGCTGTTCCTGGGCTACGCGGGCGTGCTGCGCGGTCCGGCCGCGGCGCGGGTGCTGGCGGCGGGCGGGCTGCCCGCGGCGCCCGCGGTCGCCGTACGACGGTCGGCGTTGAGCGCCGATCCGGACGGCGCGCTGGCCGGCGAGGTGGTGTCGGCGCTGGCCACCCCCGACCAGGTGCGGCTGGTCGTCGACGTCGACGACGTGGGCCAGGTGGACGCGGTCGCGCGGGCCGACCGGCATCCCGGGCCGGGGGAGCGGGTGCGGCTGGCCGTCGACCCCGCCCGGCTCGCGGCCATCCCGAAGGAGACGATGTCGGAGCCGTCCCTAGACTGACCCGCGTGTATCGCCGTGCCTACACCCTGCTCATCGGCGTCGCGGCCGTCATGGGCGGTCTGGCGCTGGTGGTCTCGATCCGCTACGACCAGCCGCTCCTCGATCCGGAGGGCAAGTTCCTCGGGCCTTCGTGGGCACGGCTCCCGCTACTGCTCATGCTCGCGATCGGGATCGACCTGTTGCCGAAGGCGATCTGGAACTCCCGGGGCCGCCCGGGCTCGTTCATGCCCGCCGTCAAGCACCGGCTGAGGACACACTGGACCGGCGAGCGGATCAGGCTGGTGGTGCTGGGCGTCGTCTGCTTCTACGTCACCTACGTCAGCTACCGCAACCTCAAGTCGGCGCTGCCGTTCGTGATCGGCACGAAGTACGACCGCGAGCTGCACCTGCTCGACAAGGCGCTGTTCTTCGGCAACGACCCGTCGACGGTGATGCACACGTGCTCGGCACCGGGGTCACGGCACACGTGCTCTCCTACATCTACCTGTGGTTCCTGCCGCTGGTGCCGCTCGCCCTGATGGCGTGGCTGGTGTGGTCGCGCAACATGTCCTTCGGCTACTGGTTCGCGACGTCGCAGTGCCTCGCCTGGTCGCTGGGCACCCTGTCCTACTACGCGCTGCCCACCCTCGGCCCCGGCCTGGAGTACCGCCCGCTCTACATCGACCTCGCGCACACGCCCACGGACGACCTGATGAGGTCCCTGGTCGAGGCCCGACATCGATCCTCACCGGCGGTTACGACGGCACCGGCGTCGAGGGCATCGTCAACTCGGTCGCGGGCTTCGCCAGCCTGCACTGCGCGATCACGCTGCTGGTCGCGCTGATGGTGCAGTACACCCTGCAGTCGCGGGTCCTCAAGGGGATCTTCTGGACCAACTTCGCGCTCACGATGGTGGCCACCGTCTACTTCGGCTGGCACTACCTCGCCGACGACATCGCCGGCGTGATGATCGCGTTCATCTCCTTCTACCTCGGTGGCATCGCCAGCGGGCAGAAGTTCAGAAGCGCAGCCTGCGTTCGCATCCGACGACCACGACATCGCAGTTCCCGTGGGCCGCCGGACTGAGCTGCGTGGACGAACTACATCCTTGTAGTTCGCAAGCCGACACGCCGTAGCGACCTGAAAAGTTGAGGAAACTGTTCCCAATGTGACTAATGCGCACTAACGTGCCGCAAGTTGCCTCGAGTGGAGGGGAAGTCCTCTCGGAGCGGCGACCGACTACGCCAACCGTCAGGAGCTCAGCCGTGCGCCCGCAGGGACGTGGATCGCGCCTCGCCGCAGCGCTGGTGCTGGCCATGGCGCTCGGCGGGGTGACCGCACAGGTGGCCATCGCCGACGACGACGCCGACGTCCCCACCCGCAAGCAGGTGCGCGAGGCCAAGCAGCGGTCGACGAGCGGACCCTCGACGTCGAGGGCATCCAGCAGGCGCTGGCCGCCGCCAACGACCGCCTCGAGGCGGCCAGCATCGCCGCGGCGCAGGCCGCCGAGGAGTTCAACGGCGCGCGCTGGGAGGCCAAGCCGGCCAGGGGCGAGTCGCGGCGGGCAGCGGCCGTCGCGCTGGAGGCGGCCGAGGACGCCGAGCGGCAGCGGGACGCGTACCAGGACACGCTGGTGACGTCGTACACGCACGGCCCGAGCCTGGGCGCGCTCTCGTCGGTCGTGGAGTCCGACGGGCTCTCCGAGCTGGTGCAGCGGTCGGCGACGATGCGCAACTCCGGAGCGCCATGGACGCCAGGTACGACGACTTCGTGGCCGCCCAGTCGAAGGCCGACGACGCCGCCGAGGTCGCCGAGGACGCGCTCGACGAGGCGGAGGACGCCGAGGAGAGCGCCCGCGACGCACGCGACGCGGCGCAGGTGGCGGCGGACGACGCGGCCGTGGCCGCCCAGGACATCGCCGCCGAGAAGACCGACCTGATCGCGCGGCTGGCCGAGCTGAAGGGCATCAGCGTCGGCTGGCCGAGCGCCGGCAGTCCGGGCTCGAGGCGCGCGCCGCGGAGGAGGCCGCCGAGCGAGCGGCCGAGGACGCGCAGCGGGCGGCCGAGCCGGAGCCCCCGGCCGACCCCGAGCCGACGAGCCGCCGACCGAGCCGGAGCCGCAGGAGCCCCCGGCCGATCCCGAGCCCGACCCCGCCGCCCCGCGCCGAGCGGCGGCGCCGAGGCCGCGATCGCGTTCGCCCGGGCCCAGCTCGGCGAGCCCTACCAGTGGGGCGCCGCGGGGCCGGGCTCCTGGGACTGCTCCGGGCTGACCATGGGTGCCTGGTCCGCCGGCGGGAAGTCGCTGCCGCACTACTCGGTGGCGCAGTACCAGCAGTCGACCCCGATCACCGCGGGCCAGCTGCAGCCGGGCGACCTGGTGTTCTGGGGCTCCTCGAGCAGCTCGTCGTCGATCTACCACGTGGCCCTCTACGTCGGCGACGGCCGGATCATCCACGCGCCCCGCACCGGACGGCCGGTGACGGAGGAGTCCATGTACTACTGGATCACCCCGAACTTCTACGCTCGGCCGTGACCGCCGGTACCGCTCGGTAGTTTGACCGCATGGCGACGGACACCGCTGAGACCGGCACCGACGAGAGCCCCGCACCTACGTCCAGCCGGAGGTCGACGTCCCGGAGCTGAAGGCACTCCTCGACGGCAAGTACGCCGAGGTCCGCGATCTGGTGCGCACCAACCTCGCGGCGCACTCCTCGATCCTCGAAGAGGCCGAGACGATGACCCGCGCCGAGTTCCGCGAGCGGGTGCGGGAGGTCGTCGTCGAGATGGCGGCGACCGGCCAGACCGGGATGGGCTTCCCGAGGAGTACGGCGGCGGCGGCGACATCGGGGCGTCGGTGGCCGCGTTCGAGACGCTGGCGTTCGGCGACCTGTCGGTGCTGGTGAAGGTGGGTGTGCAGTTCGGACTGTTCGGCGGCGCCATCCTGCAGCTCGGCACCAAGCCGCACCACGACGCGCTACCTGGCCGACATCGTCACCGCGAAGAAGATGGGCTGCTTCGCGATGACCGAGACCGGCCACGGCTGCAACGTGCAGGCGCTCGGCACCGTCGGCGACGTACGACCTCACGACCCAGGAGTTCGTGATCGAGACCCGCGGCGAGGAGGCCAACAAGGACTACATCGGCAACGCCGCCGACCACGGCGAGCTGGCGGTGGTGTTCGCCCAGCTCGAGGTCGGCGGCGAAGTCGGAGGGGGTGCACGCCTTCGTGGTCCCGATCCGGGTCGACGGCGAGGTCGTGCCACGGCGTCCGGATCGAGGACGACGGCCAGAAGATGGGGCTGAACGGCGTCGACAACGGCCGGATCTGGTTCGACGGCGTGCGGGTGCCGCGCGACCGCGCTGCTCAACCGGTTCGCCGACGTGACGCCCGACGGGGTCTACGAGAGCGACGATCGACAACCCCAACAAGCGGTTCTTCACGATGCTCGGCACGCTCGTGCAGGGCCGGGTGTGCGTCGGCGGCGCCGGCATCAACGCCGCCAAGGTCGCGATGGCGATCGCGGTCGAAGTACGCCCTGCAGCCGGCGGCAGTTCGAGGCCACGAGCGAGGACCAGGAGGAGCTGCTCCTCGACTACGGCATCCACCAGCGCCGGCTCTTCCCGCTGCTGGCGCGCACCTACGCGCTGCACTTCGCCCAGGAGGTCGTCGCGAGCCAGCTGCACGACGTCTTCTCCGGCACGCTCGAGCGACGAGAAGGCCCGGCGCGAGCTCGAGTCGCGGGCTGCCGGCACCAAGGCGCTCGGCACCTGGCACGCGACCCGCACCATCCAGGAGTGCCGCGAGGCGTGCGGCGGCGCCGGCTACCTGTCGGTCAACCGGTTCGCCGCACTGAAGGCCGACACCGACGTGTTCACGACGTTCGAGGGCGACAACCACGGTGCTCCTGCAGCTGGTCGCCAAGGGGCTGCTCACCGACTACTCCAGCGAGTTCGAGGACCTCGACCAGTTCGGCATGGTCCGGTACGTCGCCGGCCTCGGCGTCGAGACGGTGCTCGAGAAGGCCGGCGTCCACAAGCTGCTCGAGCGGATCAAGGACGTGCTGCCCGGCGGCGACGAGGGCTGGGACCAGGAGGCCGGGCTGCTGGACCCGGAGTACCAGCTCGCCATGTACCGCTTCCGCGAGGAGCACATGCTCGGCGGCGTCGCCCGGCGGCTGAAGCGCGGCATCGACAAGAAGATGAACCCCGGCGAGGTCTTCTCCCTGGTCCAGGACCACGTGATCGGCGCGGCCCGGGCCCACATGGAGCGGCTGGTGCTCGAGGCGTTCGTCGGCGAAGACGCGGGCGCTGCCCGACGGCGACCTCAAGGTCGCGCTCAACCTGCTCTGCGACCTGCATGCGCTGTCCGGCATCGAGGCCGACCGCGCGTGGTTCATGGAGCACGGCCGGCTCACCTCGCAGCGCTGCAAGGCGATCACCCGCGAGGTCGGCGGACCTGTGCCGGAAGATCCGGCCGATCGCCGGCGACCTGGTCGACGGGTTCGGCGTGCCCGTCGCGATGCTGCGCGCGCCCGACCTGGTCCGATGAACGGAGCATTCGGCGGGATGCCGACGCGGTCCGTCCGCGGCGAGGCCGGGGGCTCGGGCGGTGCTGCCGGGTCGTGGCTACGCGCCGGCGGCACCCTTGCTGGACTTCGCCGGCCAGGCCCTGTTGCAGCACGGGTACGCCGTCGAGCAGGTGTCGTGGGACTCCCAGCAGTGCCCGGACGACGACCCGGGCGGTTGGGTGACGGAGCGGGCTGTGGCGGCCCTCGCCGCGCAGCCCGACGACTCCCGAGGACGGTCGTCGTCGGCAAGTCGCTCGGCACCCGAGCTGCGCCGTGGGCGGCCGAGCAGGGCCACGACGCGATCTGGCTGACGCCGCTGCTCTTCGTCGACGAGCTGGTCGCCGGGATCGCGGCGCATCGCGGACGCAGCTGCTGGTCTGCGGGGAGGCGGACCAGGCGTGGGACGCCGACATCGCCGCCGGCTGCGGCGAGAGGGCTGCGACGTGATGGAGATCCCCGACGCAGACCACGGGCTGTGCGTGCCCGGCGACGCCGTCCCAGCGCCGAGATCCACGGCGAGGTGACCCGCCGGATGGCCGCCTTCCTCGCCGGCTGGAGCCGGCATGAGGCTCCCCGGACTCGGCGGCTGGAGCGACGACCCGCTGTGGGCGCGCTTCTACGACTGGACCGTCGAGCACCCACGGGTGGGCGGTGCGATGTGGCGGATCGGGATGCAGAGCGACCTGCGCCGGCTGTACGCCGCGGCCGAGGAGATCGGCCGGCAGCCCGCCGGCGCGCGGATGCTGGACATCCCGTGCGGCGGCGGGGTCGCGCTGCGCGGGCTGCGCGCCCGGCCAGGGGGTCACGTACGTCGCGGCCGACATCGCCCAGACGATGCTCGAGCGCACCCCGAAGCCGCCCGCGACCGCGGCGTCGACGATCAGGTGGAGCCGCGGATCGCCGACGTCGGCGACCTGCCCGTTCGCCGACGACTCGTTCGACCTGGTGGTCTCGTTCACCGGCCTGCACTGCTTCCCCGACCCGGCTCGGGCCGTGGTCGAGATGGTCGCGGGTGCTGCGCCCGGGCGGCGTGATCACCGGCAGCGCGCTGCTCAACGACTGCGGCATCCAGCACGAGCCGATCCGCCGCGCCGGCCGGCTCAGCGGACTGCTCGGACCCGGCTGCACCGGCGACGAGGTCGTGCACTGGCTGGCCGCCCAGGGCGTCACCGAGCCGACCCTCGACCGGAGTGGCGGGATCGGCTTCTTCCGCGGGATCAAGGATTGACCTGACCTCGCGGGTTTCCCCGGCTCACCGGGGATCCCCGCACTTCTGGGGTGAAGGATCGCCCGAGAACATCAGGTTTCCCCGGTTAACCGGGGAAACCTGCACCCGTCTCGCCGTGCTCGGCGGCGTTGTCCTTCAGCCGCTGGAACGACGCGCGGACCTCGGGCTCGGCCTCGGCGCGGCCGACCCAGTCGGCGCCCTCGACGGACTTGCCGGGCTCGAGGTCCTTGTAGACCTCGAAGAAGTGCTGGATCTCCAGGCGGTCGAACTTCGGCAGGTGGTTGATGTCGCGCATGTGCTCCTGGCGCGGGTCGGTGGACGGGCACGCACAGCACCTTGTCGTCACCGCCGGCCTCGTCGGTCATCCGGAACATCCCGATCGCGCGGCACTTGATCAGGCAGCCGGGGAACGTCGGCTGCCTGCAGGAGCACCAGCGCGTCGAGCGGGTCGCCGTCGTGGCCGAGGGTGTGCTCGATGTAGCCGTAGTCGGCGGGGTACTGCGTGGAGGTGAACAGCATCCGATCCAGGCGCATCCGGCCGCTCTCGTGGTCCACCTCGTACTTGTTGCGCTCCCCCTTGGGGATCTCCACGAGCACGTCGAACTCCAGCACCTCATCCTCCGCATGTCCAGCGCGAGCGGCCCCATCGGGTCGCCCACCCAGTGTCCCGCACAATGGCTCCGACTGCGTAGCGCGGAAGGGGCGATGGGTGGCTGGGAGTGACCGAGAGCACGCTCGGCGACCGCTGCTGCGGATCCTCGGCGTGCTCCTCGTGATCGCCCTGGTCGCCGGCGGCGTCGCTGTCTGGCGCTACGACCTGGTCGACCGCTGGCTCGAGGAGGAGCCGGAGGCGCCCCGTCGAGCCGGCCGCGATCGCCCCGCCGCCCGGCCTCGACCTGCCTCCCGTCGACCTGCCGGAGGCCGTCGCCGGCCGCTGCCCGCGCGGCCGCGGCTCGACCGGGCAGCCGTACGCCGGCGCGGTGCAGCCGGACCTGAGCGACCGCGATCTCGGCCGCCACGTGCTCGCCGAGGTGGCGCCGCTGGCCGCCGGGGCGGCGGCGTACACGCTCGGCAGCGGGACGGCCGTGCCCGCGTCCACGACCAAGGTGGTCACCTCCGCGGCCGCGCTCTACGCGCTGGGCGCCGACCACGTCTTCGAGACCACCGTGGTGCCCGACGGCCGCCGCCGGGTGGTGCTGGTCGGCGGCGGCGACCCGCTGCTGGCGAGCGCGCCCGACAACGACGAGACGGCGTACCCCGCCGTGCCGACATCGTCGACCTTGCGGAGCGGACGGCCAAGGCGCTGCGCGAGGAAGGGCATCCGCGCCGTTCGGCTGGGCTACGACGCCGGGCTCTTCACCGGCCCGGACGCCAACCCCACCTGGGAGCCCGACTACATCCCCGACGGCGAGGTCGCCCCGATCAGCGCCCTCTGGGTCGACGAGGGCCGACCGGCGTCGGGGTTCGGCCGGGTCGCCGACCCGGCGGCGGCGGCCGCAGAGGCGTTCGCCCAGGAGCTCGGCAAGGCCGGTGTCCGGGTCGAGGGGGTGCCCGAGGAGACCAGGGCACCGGGCTCGGCACCGCTCGCCACGGTCTCGAGCGCACCGCTGGGCGAGATCGTCGAGTGGATCCTGACCGTCAGCGACAACGAGGCCGCCGAGGTGCTGCTGCGGCACGTCGGCCTGGCCGTCGAGGGCGACGGCTCGTTCGAGGGGGGACGCCGTGGCGTGCGCCGGATCCTGGAGTGCAAGGGGTGCCGCTCCGCGCCAGCGTGCTCCACGACGGCAGCGGGCTGTCCCGCGACAACCGGCTGGACCCATCGGGTCCTCGTCGACGTGCTCCGGCTGGCCATGCGCCCCAGCCACCCCGACCTGCGGGCGGTGCTCACCGGTCTCCCGGTCGCGGGCTTCACCGGCTCGCTGGCCGACCGGATGGACCTGGGTCCTCCCGAGGGGCTCGGCCGGGTCCGCGCGAAGACCGGCACCCTCACCGGGGTCGCCTCGCTGGCGGGCATTGCCGCCGACGTCGAGGGCAACGTGCTGGTGTTCGTGCTGATGGCCGACCGGGTCCGCAGGAACCGCGACTATTTCGCCAGGGTCGCGATGGACAACGCCGCTGCGTCCCTGGGTGCCTGCCGCTGCGGTCTGTAGGTTCTAGCCATGGCGAGCTCCTCCGGCGGCCCCGGCGCCCCCAAGGGCATGATCGACTGGGACCTCGCGGTCCGGATCGGGTCGCGGCTCGCCGGCGAGGGCCCGCACGTCGAGCGCGAAGAGGCCGACGCGGTGGTGGCCGAGCTGCGCGCCGATGCCGAGCGCTCCACCGGACTGGTCCGCGACTTCACCGGGTTGGTGGCGGCCGAGCACGACGCCCCGGTGCTGGTGGTCGACCGGGCGGGCTGGGTGCGGGCGAACGCCGACGGCTTCCGGGTGGCGATCACCCCGATGGTCGACAAGCTCGCGGCGAAGAAGCCACCGACCGGGCTCGGCCTCGCCGTCGGCTCGAGGATCACCGGCGCGGAGGTCGG
>CAVZZC010000009.1:0-251377 GCA_963779635.1 uncultured Actinomycetota bacterium
GCCCTGCGTCTCGGGGTCGCCATTGGAGCCGTAGTCCTCGCGCTCCTCGCCGTCCTTGCACCGGCAGCCGTAGCCTCACCCCCCACAGCCGCCGATGGCTCGGCAAGTTGTGAGCTGGCCGAGCCGACCGACGACGACACCATCTCGATCCTCGGCCGGATCTGCGACCGCCGGGAGAGTCCCCAGGCGCCGGTCGAGGGCGTGACCGTCACCGTCGAGGACGACGCCGGAGAGGTCATCGGCGAGGCAACCTCCGGCCCCGACGGCACGTTCGTGATCGACCTTCCGGGCGCGGCGATCGACCACCTCGGCAAGAAGTACACGGTCAGGCTCGACGAGTCCACGCTCCCTGAAGACACCAAGCCCGAGGTGCTTTCGCGCACGCTGTCGATCAACCTCGACACGGACCAGTCCGTCACCTTCCCGATCGGGGAGGCCGGCCCCGGCGGCACGGGCAAGCTCACCGAGGCTCTCCAGCTGACCATCGGCGGGATCGTCTTCTCCGTGCTCCTCGCGATGGCGGCGCTCGGGCTGTCGATGATCTTCGGCACCACCGGCCTGACCAACTTCGCCCACGGCGAGCTCGTGACGTTCGGCGCCCTGGTGGCCTTCGCCGTTGACCGGCTACCCGGCGCGATCGAGATCGGCGGGGCCAACATCACCATCGTGCTCGGCGTGATCGCGGCGTTCGTGGTCGGCGGCGCGTTCGGCTGGCTCAACGACGCCGCCCTCTGGAAGCCGCTGCGCCACCGGGGAAGCGGCCTGGTCGCGATGATGATCGTGAGCATCGGTCTCTCGATCTTCCTGCGCAACATCTTCCAGTACTTCGCCGGAGCACAGAGCCAGAACTACTCCCAGTACTCCGCCGTCCAGCCCTGGGAGATCGGACCCATCCTCCTGACACCGAAAGAGCTGGCGGTGACGCTGATCGGCCTCGCCGTCCTGTTCGGGACCACCAGCCTGCTTCAGTTCACGAGGCTCGGGAAGGCCACTCGAGCGGTGGCCGACAACGCTGGGCTTGCGTCCGCCACCGGCATCAACGTCGAGCGAGTGATACGTCTGGTCTGGGTCGGCGGTGCCGCGTTGGCCGGACTGGCCGGAGCCCTTCTCGGCATGACCCAGGGCTTCGACTACCAGCTGGGCTTCAAGATCCTGCTGCTGATCTTCGCGGCCGTCGTGCTCGGTGGCCTCGGCACGATCTGGGGAGCCATCGTCGGCGCGTTCGCCATCGGCCTGCTGGTCGAGCTCTCGACGCTGTTCGTACCTGCTGAGTTCAAGTTCGTGGGCGCGCTGCTCGTGCTCATCATCGTCTTGCTGATCAGACCTCAAGGTCTGCTCGGCAAGGCGCAAAGGGTCGGCTGAGAAGGAGGCAACGACATGGACTTTCCTAATCTTCTGAGCCTGTCCCTGCAGCAGGCGTTCGGACCGACGGCGATCATCTACTGCCTGGCGGCCATCGGCCTCAACGTGCACTTCGGCTACACCGGGCTGCTCAACTTCGGCCAAGCGGCCTTCATGATGGTCGCCGGCTACTCCTTCGTGTCGGTCGCGACGATCTGGGACCTCAACCTCTGGCTCGGGCTTCCGCTGGCATTGGTCATGACGATCCTCCTGGCCCTGCTCCTGGGTGTCCCGACCCTGCGATTGCGCGCCGACTACTTGGCGATCGTGACAATCGCGGCGGCCGAGGTGATCCGACAAACGATCAGCGCCGCCAGCTTCTCGGAGACGTTCGGCGGCCAGGACGGTGTCACCGGCTTCATCCAGCCCTTCCGGGACCTGAACCCCTATTCCGAGCCGTTCAAGATCGGCGGGGTGGAGTGGAGCGCCTACGACTTCTGGGTGATGAACGTCGGCTGGGTGCTCGTCGCGCTCTGCTGCCTGATCGTCTGGCTGCTGATGCGCAGCCCCTGGGGCCGGGTGCTGAAGTCGATCCGGGAGGACGAGGACGCCGTTCGCTCGCTCGGCAAGAACGTCTACGCCTTCAAGATGCAGTCGCTCATCATCGGCGGCATGTTCGGCGCCCTCGCCGGGATCATGACCGCCCTGCGCTCGGCGTCGATCGGCCCGTCGTTCTTCGCCACCGACGTGACCTTCTTCGCCTACACCGTGCTCTTGATCGGTGGCGCGGCGCGCGTGCTCGGACCAGTCGTGGGCTCGATCATCTTCTGGTTCTTGATCTCCGCGCTCGGCATCTTCTTCAGCCAGGCCACCAGCGGAAGCGATCCGCTCATCCCGGACTCGATCATGACGCAGACTCAGGCCAGCCTGATGCGCTTCATCTTCCTCGGTCTCGGACTGATGTTGTTGATGATCTTCCGACCACAAGGGATCTTCGGAGACCGAAGGGAGCTGGCGATCGATGCCCGCTGAGAGCCAAGCCCCGTCCGCGGGGACCCGCCCGCTCGACAGTGTCGAGCACGAGCCGGGGTCGGCCAAGCCCGACCCGATCCTGGTCGCGTCCAACATCAAGCGCACGTTCGGCGGCCTGGTCGCCGTAGACGTGGACCACGTGGAGATCCAGCGCGGGCTCATCACGGCGCTGATCGGGCCGAACGGCGCGGGCAAGACGACGTTCTTCAACCTGCTCACCTGCTTCGACCAGCCCGACGAGGGCGAGTGGTCGTTCAACGGCAAGAGCCTGCACAAGATGTCGGCGTCCAAGGTCGCGCAGAGCGGCATGATCCGGACCTTCCAGCTGACGAAGGTGCTGTCCAAGCTGACAGTGATCGAGAACATGCGCGTCGGCGCCGGCGGGCAGAGCGGCGAGAGCCTGTGGAAGGCCATGTTCCCGGCGTTCTGGCGGTCGGAGGAGAAGTCCAACACCGAGAAGGCCGACGCGCTGCTCGAGCGGTTCCTGCTGATCAAGAAGCGGGAGGACTTCGCCGGATCGCTGTCCGGAGGCCAGCGCAAGCTGCTCGAGATGTCGCGGGCGCTGATGGCCGACCCGGAGCTGGTGATGCTCGACGAGCCGATGGCAGGCGTCAACCCCGCACTCAAGCAGTCGCTGCTCGGTCACGTGAAGTCGCTGCGTGACGAAGGGCGCACGGTGCTGTTCGTCGAGCACGACATGGACATGGTTCGCGACATCTCCGACTGGGTGATCGTGATGGCGCAGGGTCAGATCGTCGCCGAGGGGCCGCCGGACAGCGTGATGGGCGACCAACGCGTGATCGACGCCTACCTGGGGGCCCACCACGACTCGGATCTCACGTTCGAGGAAGAGGAGAAGATCCTCGCCGCGGCGGAGGCCGAGCTGGAGGTCCTGGCGAGCGAACGCGAGGGCGGCCACGAGACGCAGGAGGGAGCGCGCAATGAGTGACGACTCGACATTCCAGAGGCCAGAAGCCGGCGAGACGGCCGCACCGAGCTCCACCGGCGCCGACGAGGTCCGCGCGGCGCACTCCACGGAGGCCGAGGGCGCCGTACTCCGGGCCGACGACCTCGTGGCCGGCTACCTGCCCGGGGTCAACATCCTCAACGGGGCAGACCTCTACTGCACCGAGAACGAGCTGGTCGGGATCATCGGGCCCAACGGCGCGGGCAAGTCCACCCTGCTCAAGGCGCTGTTCGGGCTGGTGAAGGTCGGCTCGGGCACGGTCAAGCTCAAGGGCCAGGACATCACCAACGAGCGGGCCGACACCCTGGTGGCCAAGGGCATCGGGTTCGTGCCGCAGTCGAACAACGTGTTCCCGTCGCTGACCATCCAGGAGAACCTCGAGATGGGCGTCTACCAGCGCCCCAAGTCGTTCAAGGAGCGCTTCGCGTTCGTAGGCGACATCTTCCCGGCGCTCCTGGACCGCCGCGCCCAGCGGGCCGGGTCGCTGTCCGGTGGTGAACGGCAGATGGTCGCCATGGGCAGGGCTCTGATGATGGAACCGTCCGTTCTGCTGCTGGACGAGCCCTCCGCGGGCCTCTCCCCGGTCCTGCAGGACGAGGTGTTCGTGCAGACCCGCCGGATCAACCGGGCCGGCGTCTCGGTGGTCATGGTCGAGCAGAACGCCAAGCGCTGCCTGCAGATCTGCGACCGCGGCTACGTCCTCGACCAGGGCCGTAACGCCTACACCGGCACCGGCGCGGAGCTGGCCAACGACCCCAAGGTGATCGAGCTCTACCTCGGCACCCTCGGCGAAGGCCTGATCCGCTCACCTCACGCACGAACGAGGGCCCAGCCGAACGGCTGGGCCCTCGTCCGTTGCTACAGGTGGAAAGCGAGATCACTGCGTCGCCGGCACCACGCCGGAGATCGTGTCGATCCGCTCGTAGGTGTTACCGGTGTACTCGTTGATGCCGTAGCGTACCGGCGATCAGGCTGCCGGAGTCGGTCATGTCCGTCGGACCGCTCTTGCCCGTGTAGTCGATGTCCTCGCCCTCTTCGGCCAGCGGGGCGCACTCCTCGAACGTGGCGCACTCGGTGCCCTCACGGGTGACGTTGACGATCTCGGCTCCGATGGCCTCACCGGAGTCGTCGCCGGCCGAGATCGCCGCGAGCGCCGTGATGATGGTGGCGTCGTAGCTCTCCGGTCCGTAGGTCAGGTCCTTGACCGTCGGGTCCTCCTTCAGCCGTGCCTCGAACTCGGCGTCCGGCTCAGCAGCACCAGGAGCGGTGCCGATGACGCCGGTGAGGTCGAAGTTCTCCTCGGAGTAGTCGGCCAGGTTGCCGTCCACGAAGTAGATCTGGAGGTCCTGCGGGCCGATTCCCTTGGCGATCAGCTGCGGGATGATCTTGGTGGTCTCGTTGAAGGAGACCATCACGATCGCGTCGGGCTTGGAGGCCGCGACCTGGTTGACCTCGGCGGTGAAGTTCTGCGCATCGGCGGCGTACAGGACGAAGTCGCTGACAGTCGCGCCCTTCTCCTCGAGGACGTCGCGCACCCGCTCGGAGAGGCCCTCACCGTAGAAGTCCTGACGACCCATGATGGCGACGTTCTCGAAGCCGTCCTCGACGATGAGGTTGGCCAGGATCTCGCCCTGCAGGTAGTCGGACGGCGCGGTGCGGAAGTAGAGGCCTTCCTTGTCGATCTCGTCGCTGTCGAAGCCCGCCGCGGTGTTGGCCGGTGAGAAGTGCACGACGCCAGCACCCGTGATCTTGTCGATGACGGTGATCGAGACGCCGGATGCGGCGGCACCGATGACGGTGTCCGCGTCAGCGCTGAGCAGCTTGTCGACCTCGGCACCGGCGATGTCGGGCGTGCCGTCCCCAGAGTCGGCCTTGACCCCCACGACGTCCTTGCCGAGCACGCCACCGGCGGCGTTGATGTCCTCGATCGCC
This sequence comes from uncultured Actinomycetota bacterium, assembly GCA_963779635.1. GTDB lineage: Bacteria > Actinomycetota > Actinomycetes > Propionibacteriales > Nocardioidaceae > Nocardioides. The sequence continues at coordinate 5,273 of CAVZZC010000009.1, forward strand.
AGGTCTACGCCTGCGAACTCCGGCGGGCCGAGGAAGGCCAGGTCGCCGGTCTGCGGGAGCAGCATGCCGACGGTCAGCGTGCCATCACCCTTCGTGGCAGGCGCTGAGCTCTCGTTGTTGTCTCCCGATGTGTTGTCGTCGTCGTCGCCGCCGTCGTCACCACATGCGGTGAGGACGAGTGCGGTCGCGGCGAAGGCGACAGCCAGGCGTCGTACGGGGGTTCGGCGGATCATGGGGCCTCCGGGTCATTAGGCAACTCCGGAACGGAATCCGGAACTGGATCTGCAGGGTGCAAGGTAACGCTCAGCGGCGGTCAGGAACAGGAGTTCGGGCCAACCGTTGTGGTCGTTGCCGATTCGTAACCTACTGTGTCCGGCTGCCGGACTGGTCCGCCAGACCCGGACCGTGGTCGACGACCCCCTCCGCGACCTGGCGCATCGAGAGCCGCAGGTCCATGGCGGTCTTCTGGATCCAGCGGAACGCGTCGGGCTCGCTCAGGCGCAGCTGCTCCTGGAGGATCCCCTTGGCCCGGTCGACCGCCTTGCGGGTCTCCAGCCGCTCGCTGAGGTCTGCGACCTCGGATTCGAGCGTGTTCAGCTCGGCGAACCGGCTGACCGCCATCTCGATCGCCGGCATCAGGTCGGACTGGGTGAACGGTTTCACGAGGTAGGCCATCGCGCCCGCGTCGCGGGCCCGCTCGACCAGGTCGCGCTGGGAGAAGGCGGTCAAGATGACCACCGGCGCGATCCGCTTGCCGGCGATCGCCTCCGCAGCGGCGATCCCGTCGAGGACCGGCATCTTCACGTCCAGGATGACCAGGTCCGGCAGGAGCTCCTCGGCCAGCTCGATCGCCTTGGCCCCGTCGCCGGCCTGGCCGACGACGTCGTACCCCTGCTCGGTGAGCATCTCGGCGAGGTCCATCCGGATCAGCGTCTCGTCCTCGGCTATGACGACGGTGCGCGTGGTCGACCCGGATTCAGGGGTGGCTGCGGTCACCCGCTCAGGTTAGTGCTCCGGGTCAGGCCGGGTGACTGGAGGGCGCGGGCTCCGGGTAGAGGCCGGCGAGGAACTGCTCGACCTCCACGCGTTCGAGCCGAAGCCGGCTGCACTCGGTGGACCCGACCCTCGCGTTGGCGATCGCCTGCTCGTTGCTGGCGCTGGCCCACTGCCACGGATTCCACATGTACTGCTCCCTTGTCCCTGGACCAGTAATTGTAGTGAATCACTCGACTTTCGGCAAGAGGAGAAGTGAACCGTTGATCGGCTAGGGTTTCGTCGCTCTGGCCCCGATACTCCAACTTGGCAGAGAGAATCGGCTCAAACCCGATCCAGTGTGGGTTCGAATCCCACTCGGGGCACCAGTGTCGGCGCCCACGGCGATCCTTTGGTCATGTATTCGGCAGCGGTTCGCGCGGCTGCGGCACGCCTCCGCACCGAGGGTAGGTCTTGGTCCTCGATCAGCCGTGAGCTACGCATCAGCAGGTCGACACTGAAGGCCTGGGCGAGGGGACCCCAGCGCCTCCACGCTCGTCTGGCTGTGCGATCTGCGAGGGCACGCCGTTAGACCTCAACGCCTACGCCGCCCTGCTCGGGTACTACCTGGGAGACGGCTGCATCTCGGCAGCACCGCGCTACTACTTCCTGAGAGTGGCCTGCGACCTGAAGTATCCGACGATCGTCGAGGACGTCTCGGCGTCCATCCGCGGCGTGCGTGCCACCGGAAACGTCTATCGAGTTCTGGCCCCGGGTTGTGTGGTCGTGCAGTCGAACTGGCAGCACTGGCCCTGCCTCTTCCCTCAGCACGGACCAGGGCGCAAGCACGAGCGACCGATCATTCTCGAGGAGTGGCAACGGCAGATCGTCGAGGCCAAACCCGATCCGTTCCTGAGGGGGCTCTTCCACTCCGACGGCTGTCGGACGAACAACTGGACCCGCAGGCTGGTTTCTGGCGAGTGGAAGCGGTACGACTACCCCAGGTGGCAGTTCACCAATGTCTCCGCTGACATTCGCGAGCTGTGCTGCTGGGCGCTCGACCTCGTCGACGTCCCTTGGCGGCAGTCCAACCACAAGACGATCAGCGTCTCTACCCGCGCGGGAGTTGCCCGGCTCGACGAGCTGATCGGACAGAAGTCGTGATCAGCGCTGCTTCCGGTACGCCGGGGCGACCTCGTTGATCGCATCGCCCATCCGGTGGATCCGGAGCGCGTTGGTGGAGCCCGGGATGCCCGGCGGGCTGCCGGCCACGATCACCACCAGGTCGCCCTCCTGCACCCGCCCGATCTGCAGCAGCTGCTCGTCGACCTGACGCACCATCTCGTCGGTGTGGTCGACGCTGACGGTCTTGAAGGTCTCGACGCCCCAGCTGAGCGAGAGCTGCGAGCGCACCCGGGCCTCCGGCGTGAACGCCAGGGTCGGGATCGCACTGCGCAGGCGGGCCAGGCGACGGGCGGAGTCGCCGCTCTGGGTGAACGCCACGACGTACTTCGCCTTGACCCTGTCGGCGACCTCTTCGGCCGCCTTCGCGATCACCCCGCCGCGGGTGCGCGGGTCCCAGTCGATCTCCTCGAAGTGGCCGAAGGCGTGCTGCTCGAGGGCGTGGGCCTCGGTCGCGGTGATGATCCGGGCCATCGTCTCGACGGTGTGGATGGGGTACTCCCCCACGCTGGTCTCACCGGAGAGCATCACGGCGTCGGCGCCGTCGAGCACGGCGTTGGCGACGTCGCTGGCCTCGGCGCGGGTCGGCGCCGGGTTGGTGATCATCGACTCGAGCATCTGCGTCGCGACGATGACTGGCTTGGCGTTGAGCCGGGCCTTCTCGATCACCTGCTTCTGGAGGAAGGGCACCTCCTCCAGCGGGCACTCGACCCCGAGGTCGCCGCGGGCGACCATGAACCCGTCGAAGGCTTCGATGACGGCGTCGAGGTTGTCGATGGCCTGAGGCTTCTCGATCTTCGCGATCACCGGCAGGTGGCACCCGACGTCGCGCATCACCCGGCGTACCTGCTCGGCGTCGTTGGCGTCGCGGACGAAGCTCAGCGCGATGAAGTCGACGCTCAGCGAGAGCGCGAACCGCAGATCGGCCTCGTCCTTCTCCGACAGCGCCGGCACCGACACAGCAACGCCGGGCAGGTTGATGCCCTTGTGGTTGCTGACCTTGCCGCCTACCAGCACCTCGGTGACGACGTCGGTGTCGGTGACCTCGGTGACCCGGAGCCGGATCTTGCCGTCGTCGATCAGGATCGGGTCGCCGGGGTGCACGTCACCCGGCAGCCCTTGGTACGTCGTGCCCGCGACCTTGGCATCGCCCGGCACCTCGCGGGTGGTGATCGTCCACTGCTGGCCGCGCTCCAGCACGGCCGAGCCCTCCGCGAACGTCTGCATCCGGATCTTCGGGCCCTGCAGGTCGGCGAAGATGCCCACACCGTGCCCGCTCGCGTCGGCGGCCGCGCGCACCAGCCGGTAGGCCTCCGCGTGCTCGGCGTGGGTGCCGTGGCTCATGTTCAGCCGGGCGACGTCCATCCCGGCGTACACCAACTCGCGGATGCGACGCTCGGAACTAGTGGCCGGCCCCAGGGTGCAGACGATCTTGGCTCTACGCACGGCGCCAACCCTAGCGACATTTTGATCGTTCCAAAGGTGAGCGCCCACAAACTTTGTGACGGGTCACCGGTCGGACAGGTCAGACCACCAGCGGGCGCGCCGTGGGCGGAATCGGCGAAGGCAAGGCGGTGGAGCCGGTGAGGTGCTTGTCGACCGCTGCCGCCGCGGCCCGGCCCTCGGCCAGCGCCCACACGATGAGCGACTGCCCGCGGCCGGCGTCACCGGCCACGAACACACCCGGGACCGAGGTGGCGTACGACGCGTCGCGGGCGACGTTGCCGCGGTCGTCGAGGTCGACGCCGAGCTGCTCGACCAGCCCGGGCTTCTCGGGGCCGAGGAAGCCCATCGCGAACAGCACCAGCTGGGCCGGGATCTCACGCTCGGTGCCCTCCACCTCGGTGGGTCGCCCGTTCTCGAAGACCACCTCGACCAGCCGCAGCGCCCGCACGTTGCCCTCCTCGTCGCCGAGGAACTCCTGGGTGGACACGGAGTAGACCCGCGGGTCGGCGTCGCCCTCACCGACCTCCTCGTGGGCCGAGGAGACCCGGAAGATCATCGGGTAGGTCGGCCAGGGCTGGCCGTCCGGCCGGGCCTCGGGCGGCTCCGGCATGATCTCGAGCTGGGTGATCGACGCCGCGCCCTGACGGGTGGAGGTGCCGAGGCAGTCGGCCCCGGTGTCGCCGCCGCCGATGATCACGACGTGCTTGCCCTCGGCGGTGATCTGGTCGGGGACCTCCTCCCCCAGCGCGACCCGGTTGGCCTGCGGCAGGAACTCCATGGCCTGGTGGATGCCGCCGAGCTCGCGTCCGGTGACCGGCAGGTCGCGCGGCTCGGTGGCGCCGATCGCGAGGATCACCGCGTCGTACCGGTCCCGGAGCTTGTCGCCGGTGAGCTCCTCACCGACGTGCACGCCGGCGCGGAAGACCGTGCCCTCGCGCTTCATCTGGTCGATCCGCCGGTCGACGTGCTTCTTCTCCATCTTGAACTCGGGGATGCCGTAGCGGAGCAGGCCGCCGATCTTGTCGTCACGCTCGTAGACCGCGACGGTGTGGCCGGCGCGGGTGAGCTGCTGGGCCGCGGCGAGGCCTGCCGGCCCGGAGCCGATGACTGCGACGGTGCGACCGGAGAGCCACTCCGGCGGCTGCGGCCGCACGTTGCCGGACTCCCACGCCCGGTCGATGATCGAGACCTCGACGTTCTTGATCGTCACCGGGTCCTGGTTGATGCCCAGGACGCAGGCCGGCTCGCACGGCGCCGGGCAGAGCCGGCCGGTGAACTCCGGGAAGTTGTTGGTCGCGTGTAGCCGCTCGATCGCGCCGTCCCAGTCGTCACGCCAGATCAGGTCGTTCCACTCGGGGATCAGGTTGCCCAGCGGGCAGCCCTGGTGGCAGAACGGGATGCCGCAGTCCATGCAGCGCCCGGCCTGCTCGGTGATGATCGGCAGCAGTGCGCGGCCCACCCCTCCGGGGTAGACCTCTTCCCAGTCCTTGACCCGCTCGTCGACCGGACGTCGCGGGGCGACCTCGCGGCCGTTCTTCAGGAAGCCCTTGGGGTCAGCCATGGAGCACCTCCATGATCGCGTGGGCGGCCTCGTCCTCGTTCAGGCCGTCGGCCTCCGCCTTCGCCTTCACCTCGAGCACCTTGCGGAAGTCGGTCGGCATCACCTCGGTGAACCGGGTCAACGAGGTCTCCCAGTCCGCCAGCAGCGCCTCGGCGACGGTCGACCCGGTCTCCTCGAAGTGCGCGCGGACCATGCCTTCGAGCTCGGTGGCGGCCTCGTCGATCACCGGACGGAGCTCGACCAGCTCGCGGTTGACCCGGCCCTCGTCGAGGTCGAGCACCCAGGCGATGCCGCCGGACATGCCGGCCGCGAAGTTGCGCCCGGTCGGACCGAGTACGACGGCACGGCCGCCGGTCATGTATTCACACCCGTGGTCACCGACGCCCTCGGTGACGGCCCACACCCCGGAGTTGCGGACGCAGAACCGCTCGCCCACACCGCCCCGGATGAAGATCTGGCCGGCCGTGGCGCCATAGGCGATCACGTTGCCGGCGATGATCTGCTCGTTGGCCTCGAACGTCGCGGCGCGGTCGGGCCGGACGATCAACCGCCCGCCGGAGAGCCCCTTGCCGAGGTAGTCGTTCGCGTCGCCCTCGAGCCGCAGGGTCATCCCGCGAGGCACGAACGCGCCGAACGACTGGCCCGCGGACCCGATGAACGTGAGGTCGATGGTGCCCTCGGGCAGACCCTCGCCGCCGTACTTCTTGGTCACCTCGTGGCCGAGGATGGTGCCGACCGTGCGGTTGACGTTGCGGATCGCGACCTGGGCCCGCACCGGCTCGCCGCTCTCGATGGCCGGCTGCGCCAGCGGCACCAGCTCGGTGAGGTCGAGCGACTTCTCGAGGCCGTGGTCCTGCGACTTGGTGCAGTGCAGGTCCTGCTCGGGGAAGTGGCTCGTGTCCGGGGCGTGCAGGATCGGGGTCAGGTCGAGGCCCGAGGCCTTCCAGTGGTCGACCGCCTCGGCGATGTCGAGCGCATTCACCTGTCCGATCGCCTCGTCGAGGGTGCGGTAGCCCAGCTCGGCGAGGAGCTCGCGGACCTCCTCGGCGATGTACTCGAAGAAGTTGACGACGTACTCCGCCTTGCCGGTGTAGCGCTCGCGCAGCACCGGGTTCTGGGTCGCGACGCCTACCGGGCACGTGTCGAGGTGGCAGACCCGCATCAGGATGCAGCCGGACACCACCAGCGGAGCCGTCGCGAAGCCGTACTCCTCGGCCCCGAGCAGCGCGGCGATCACGACGTCGCGCCCGGTCTTGAGCTGGCCGTCCGTCTGCACCACGATCCGGTCGCGCAGCCCGTTGATCAGCAGCGTCTGCTGGGTCTCGGCGAGGCCGAGCTCCCAGGGACCTCCCGCGTGCTTGAGGGAGGTCAGTGGCGACGCGCCGGTGCCGCCATCGTGCCCGGAGATGAGTACGACGTCCGCGTGCGCCTTCGACACCCCGGCCGCGACGGTGCCGACGCCGACCTCGGCGACCAGCTTCACGTGCACCCGCGCCCGCGGGTTGGCGTTCTTGAGGTCGTGGATGAGCTGGGCCAGGTCCTCGATCGAGTAGATGTCGTGGTGCGGTGGCGGGCTGATCAGGCCCACGCCGGGCGTGGAATAGCGCGTCTTGGCCACCCACGGGTAGACCTTGTTGCCCGGCAGCTGGCCGCCCTCGCCGGGCTTCGCGCCCTGCGCCATCTTGATCTGGATGTCGTCGGAGTTGGTGAGGTACTCCGAGGTCACGCCGAAGCGCCCCGAGGCGACCTGCTTGATCGAGCTGCGCCGCTCGGGGTCGTAGAGACGGTCGGCGTCCTCGCCGCCCTCGCCGGTGTTGGACTTGCCGCCCAGCCGGTTCATGGCGATCGCCAGCGTCTCGTGGGCCTCTTTGCTGATCGACCCGTAGGACATCGCACCGGTGGAGAACCGCTTGACGATCTCGGAGACCGGCTCGACCTCGTCGATCGGGATCGACTGACGTCCGGTGATTTCAGCGTCCTTGAACCGGAACAGCCCGCGCAGCGTCATCAGCTTGGCCGACTGCTCGTCGACCATCCGGGTGTACTGCTTGAAGATGTCGTAGCGACCGGTGCGCGTGGCGTGCTGGAGCCGGAACACCGTGTCGGGGTCGAACAGGTGCGGCTCGCCCTCGCGGCGCCATTGGTACTCGCCGCCGATCTCGAGCTCGCGGTGTGCCGGGAGGATGCCGCCACGCGGATAGGCCTTGGCGTGCCGGCGCGCGACCTCCTCGGCGATGGTGTCGATGCCGATGCCGCCGAGCTTGGAGGTGGTGCCGGTGAAGTAGCGGTCGACGACCGACTGGGACAGACCGACCGCCTCGAAGATCTGCGCCCCGGTGTAGGACGCGACCGTGGAGACGCCCATCTTCGACATCACCTTGAGCACGCCCTTGCCGAGCGCCTTGATCAGGTTGGCGACCGCCTGCTCCTGCTCGATCTTGACGTAGTAGGCCTCTCTGGCCAGGTCCTCGACGGACTCCATGGCGAGGTAGGGGTTGACCGCGGCCGCGCCGTACCCGACCAGCAGGGCGACGTGGTGGACCTCGCGGACGTCGCCGGCCTCCACGAGCAGGCCGACCTGGGTGCGGGTCTTCTCGCGGACCAGGTGGTGGTGCACCGCGCCGGTGAGCAGCAGCGACGGGATCGGGGCCAGCTCGGCGGTGGAGTGCCGGTCGGAGAGCACGATGATCCGCGCTCCCCCGGCGATCGCCTCGCTGACCTCCTGGCAGATCTCGTCGATCCGCCGGGCCATCGCCTCGCCGCCACCCTCGACGGGGTAGAGCCCGCGAGAGACGTGAGTGATGAATCCGGGCATGTCGCCGTCGCGGTTGACGTGGCGGATCTTGGCCAGGTCGTCGTTGGAGATCACCGGGAACGGCAGCACCACCTGCCGACATGACGCCGGCTGCGGCTCGAGCAGGTTGGACTCCGGGCCGATGGTCCCGTTCAGGGAGGTCACCAGCTCCTCGCGGATGGCGTCCAGCGGCGGGTTGGTGACCTGGGCGAAGAGCTGGCTGAAGTAGTCGAACAGCAGCCGCGGCTTGTCGCTGAGCGCCGCGATCGGCGAGTCGGTGCCCATCGAGCCCAGCGGCTCGCCGCCGGTGTTCGCCATCGGCGTGAGCAGGATCCGGAGCTCCTCCTCGGTGTAGCCGAACACCTGCTGGCGGCGGGTGACCGAGGCGTGGGTGTGCACGATGTGTTCGCGGTCGGGGATGTCGTTGAGGTGGATCAGCCCGGCGTGCAGCCACTCGCCATAGGGGTGCTCCGCGGCTAGCTCGGCCTTGATCTCCTCGTCCTCGATGATCCGGCCCTCGTCGGTGTCGACGAGGAACATCCGGCCAGGCTGCAGCCGGCCCTTGCGGACCACGGTGGCCGGGTCGATGTCGAGTACGCCGACCTCGGACGCCAACACGACGAGCCCGTCGTCGGTCACCCAGTAGCGGGAGGGCCGCAGGCCGTTGCGGTCGAGGACCGCGCCGATCTGCGCGCCGTCGGTGAAGACGACACACGCTGGGCCGTCCCACGGCTCCATGAGTGACGCGTGGAACGCGTAGAAGTCGCGACGGCTCTGCTCCATCTCGGTGTGGTTCTCCCACGCCTCCGGGATCATCATCAGCACCGCGTGCGGCAGCGTGCGGCCGCCCATGTGCAGCAGCTCCAGCACCTCGTCGAACGACGCGGAGTCGGAGGCGCCGGGAGTGCAGATCGGGTAGAGCCGGGACAGGTCGCCCGGGATCAGGTCGGAGTCGAGCAGCGCCTCGCGGGCCCGCATCCAGTTGCGGTTGCCCATCACGGTGTTGATCTCGCCGTTGTGCGCGATGAACCGGAACGGGTGCGACAGCGGCCAGCTCGGGAACGTGTTGGTCGAGAACCGCGAGTGGACGACGGCCAGCGCCGAGGCGATCCGCTCGTCGACGAGGTCGGGATAGAACTCGTGCAGCTGCTCGGTGGTCAGCATCCCCTTGTAGGCGAGGGTGCGCGACGACAGCGACGGGAAGTAGACGTCGGTCTCGCGCTCGGCCCGCCGGCGCAGGCAGAAGGCCAGGCGCTCCAGGGCCATGCCGGTCAGCCGCTGCGCCGCGCCGGCCACGAAGACCTGGCTGAACTGCGGCATCACGCCGAGGGCGGTGGCACCGAGGATGCTCGGGTTGACCGGCACCTCGCGCCAGCCGAGGACCGCCAGGCCCTCCTCGGCCGCGATCTCCTCGATCTGCTTGCGGGTCTTGGCGACCTGCTCGTCGTCTCCGGGCAGGAACGCCGTGCCGACGGCGTACGCCCGGGCTCCGGGCAGCTCGAAGCCGGCGTCGGCGGCGACCTCACGGAGGAACGCGTCGGGGATCTGCATCAGGATCCCGGCGCCGTCCCCGGAGTTCGGCTCGGCGCCGGCGGCGCCGCGGTGGTCGAGGTTGCGGAGCGCGGTGAGCGCCTTGACCACGATGTCGTGGCTGGCCTCTCCGGTCAGCGTGGCCACGAAGGCGACACCACAGGCATCGTGTTCGTGAATCGGGTCGTACAGCCCCTGGGGCGGCGGGAACGCGTGCGAATAGGGCACTGGGGTTCTCCCGTCGTCGTTCGTGCAGCCGAGCACTGCAACTTTGGGCGCAAGGGACAACACTGGCCCACGCGGCGGAAGCGTCAGATTACCACCGAGTCACCGGCAGGTAACGGGTCAGTCGCAGCCGTGGACGCCCGAATCAGCGGTCCGGGGCGGCGTCCTCGGTGGCCTCGTCGGGAGCCTCGGCAGGCTCGTCGACCGCCTCGTCCGTCTCTTCCGTCTCATCGGGCTCATCGGCTGCATCGGAGGCGTCCGCGTCGGGCCCGCGACCCGGCTGGTAGATCTCCTCCTCGCGGCCCGGGTGCCGGCGCGCGCTCCAGACGAAGTAGACCGCGGCCGCGATGAACAGCACGATCGACACCCACACGTTGAACCGCAGCCCGTAGACGTCGTCGAGCTGGACGTCGTCGACCCGGATGTACTCGATCCAGCCGCGGCCCGCGGTGTAGCACATCACGTAGAGCGCCACGACCCGGCCGTAGCCGAGCTTGAACCGGTGGTCGGCCCAGATCACCAGCCCGAAGGCGCCCAGGTTCCAGATGCACTCATAGAGGAACGTCGGGTGGAAGACCGTGTCGGCGGGGTAGGTCTTGCCGGCGGGCCAGTGCTCCGGCTCGATCTCCAGGCCCCAGGGCTTGTCGGTGGGTCGGCCGTAGAGCTCCTGGTTGAACCAGTTGCCCCAGCGTCCGAAGGCCTGCGCGATCAGCACTCCAGGCACCATCGCGTCGAGGATCGGCAGCAGCTTGATGCCCTTGAATCGGGCACCGATGATCACGCCGAGGGCACCGAACGCCACCGCGCCCCAGATGCCGAGCCCCCCGCGCCAGACGTAGAGCGCGGTGACGGGATTGTTGTCGTCGCCGAAGTACTTCTCCCAGTCGGTGGCCACGTGGTAGAGCCGGCCACCCACCAGTCCGAACGGAACGGCCCAGACCGAGAGGTCCTGTACGTCGCCCGGCCGGCCGCCTCGGGCGACCCAGCGGCGCTCCCCGATCCAGATCGCCACGATGATGCCGACGATGATGCTGATGGCGTAGCCGCGGATCGGGACCGGACCGAGGTTCCACACACCGTCGTGAGGACTCGGGATGGTCAGGGTGCTGAGCAGTGACGTCACGTCATTCATCCTCGTTCAACAGCGTGTGGATGTCGGAGGCGAACTCCGCGGGCGAGGTGTCCTGGTCCCAGTAGACCGAGGCGTGGTCGGACTCGTCGATACCTACCACGGAGGTGCTGTGCCCGCCGAGGTCGTAGCCGCCGGAAGGCAGCTTCTTGCCGTCGTTGACGTAGATCCCGAGCGGGTCGCCCAGCTCGGTGATCGCATCGAGCTTGCCGGTGAGCCCCTCCCAGGTCTTGTCGAACCCGTCGAGGTAGTCGCGCAGCACCTGCTCGGTGTCGCGCGCAGGATCGGTCGTCACCACGACGACCTCGACGCGCTCCCGGTCGGCGTCGTCGAGCTTGGTCAGCCCCGCGGACAGCGAGCTGAGCACCATCGGGCACAGGTCCGGGCAGTGGGTGTAGCCGAAGAAGACCAGGGTGAGCGGCTCCTCGCGGTCGCTGGCCAGCGAGAATGACGCCCCGTCGGTGGCCGTGAGCGCGATGTCGGGGACGTCGTAGGGCTTGTCGAGCTTGCGTCCGTTGAACTGCGCGTCGGGGTCTCCCCCACCACAACCGGCCAGCAGAAGTAATCCCACGAGTACGACGAGGGTTCTACGCACGCACACCGCCCGCCAGGTCCTCGGTGAGCGCCGTCAGCGCCTTCAGACCCGCGGTCCGGTCGTCGAGGTGGTCGAGCAGCACCCGGACGAACGCCGAGCCGACGATCACGCCGTCGGCGTACGCCGCCACCTCGGCCGCCTGCACACCGTTGCTCACCCCGATGCCGACTCCCACAGGAAGGTGTGTGGTCTCCTTCGTCCGGGCCACCAGGGGGCCGGCCAGGTCGCTGGTCGTCGTGCGAGCGCCGGTCACGCCCATCACGGCGGCGGCGTAGACGAACCCGCGGCAGGCGGCGGTGGTCATCGCGATCCGCTCGTCGGTCGAGGAGGGGGCGACCAGAAAAACCTTGTCGAGGTCGTGCTCGTCGGCGGCCTTGAGCCACTCCGGGGCGAAGTCGGGGGTCAGATCAGGCGTGATCAGGCCCGCTCCCCCGGCGTTCGCGAGGTCGGTGGCGAACCGGTCGACGCCGTAGCGCTCGACCGGGTTCCAGTACGTCATCACGAGCGTCGGGACGCCGGTCTCGGCCACCGCCTCGACGGTGCGCAGCACGTCGGTGGTGCGCACGCCGCCGTCCAGCGCGCGCTGGGCGGCGTCCTGGATGGTGGGGCCGTCCATCACCGGGTCGCTGTAGGGCAGCCCGATCTCGATCACGTCGCAGCCCGCGTCGACCATCGCCCGCATCGCCTCGATGCCGCCGTCGACGTCGGGGAAGCCTGCCGGGAGGTAGCCGATCAGCGCGGAGCGGTTGTCGGCGCGCGCCTTCTCGAAGGCGGTGGCAGCGTTCACTCCGCCTTCTCCTCGCCGAGCTTGAACCACTCCAGCGCGGTCTCCATGTCCTTGTCACCGCGACCCGAGAGGTTGATCAGAAGGATCGCCTCGGGGCCCTTGTCGGCGGCGAGCTTCTCGGCCACCCGCAGCGCGCCGGCGATCGCGTGCGCCGACTCGATCGCGGGGATGATCCCCTCGGTCCGGCTGAGCAGCGCCATCGCGTCCATCGCCTCGGCGTCGGTGACCGGCTCGTAGCTGGCCCGCCCGGTCTTCGCCAGGTGCGCGTGCTGCGGGCCGACGCCGGGGTAGTCGAGGCCGGCGGAGATCGAGTGCGACTCGATCGTCTGGCCGTCCTCGTCCTGGAGCACGTAGGTGCGGGCGCCGTGCAGCACCCCGCTGTCGCCGGCGTAGATGGTCGCGGCGTGCCGGCCCGTGTCGACGCCGTCGCCACCGGGCTCGTAGCCGTGGATGGCGACGCTCTCGTCGTCGAGGAACGCCTGGAACAGCCCGATCGCGTTGGAGCCGCCGCCGACGCAGGCGGCGATCGCGTCGGGCAGCACGCCGTACCGCTCGAGGCACTGCTCCCGGGCCTCGTCGCCGATGCCGCGGGCGAAGTCGCGGACCATGCTGGGGAACGGATGCGGGCCGGCGGCGGTGCCGAAGAGGTACGCGGTGTGGTCGACGGTCGCGACCCAGTCGCGCAGCGCCTCGTTGATCGCGTCCTTGAGGGTCGCGCTGCCGGAGTCGACGGCGATGACCTTCGACCCGAGCAGCTGCATCCGGGCGACGTTGAGCGCCTGCCGCTTCACGTCGACCGCGCCCATGTAGACGGTGCAGTCGAGGCCGAAGTACGCCGCAGCGGTGGCGCTGGCCACGCCGTGCTGGCCTGCCCCGGTCTCGGCGATCACCCGGTGCTTGCCCATCCGGCGGGTCAGCAGCGCCTGGCCGAGCACGTTGCGGACCTTGTGGGCGCCGGTGTGGTTGAGGTCCTCGCGCTTGAGCAGCACCCGGACGCCCAGCTTGTCCGAGAGCCGCTGGGCTTCGTAGAGGTCGCTGGGCACGCCGGCGTACTCGCGCAGGATGGCGTCGAACTCTTCGCGGAACGAGGCGTCGGCCATCGCCTCGCGCCAGGCGGCGTCGAGCTCGTCGAGCGCGGCGACCAGCGCCTCCGGCATGAACCGGCCGCCCCAGAATCCGTCCTTTTGGCTACCGAACCAGCCGCGCTCGTCGGCATCCCAGGTGGTCATGCCTCGAGTCCTGTCATCGCGGCGACCGCTTCGCGCGGCGCGCCGTCACGAACCAGCGCCTCGCCGACCAGCACCACGCGGGCGCCCTCGGCGACGAAGCGCTTCACGTCCGTGGGCCCGGTGATGCCCGACTCCGCCACCAGCACCCGGTCGGCGGGCACCAGCGGCGCCAGCCGGCCGAAGGTGTCGACGTCGACGTCGAGGGTCTTGAGGTTGCGGGCGTTGACGCCGATCAGCTCGGCGCCGAGCTCGACCGCGCGCTCGGTCTCGGCCTCGTCGTGGACCTCGACGAGCACGGTCAGCCCGAGCTCTCGCGCCTCGTCGTGCAGGCGGGTCAGCTCCTCGTCGTCGAGGGCGGCAACGATCAGCAGGGCCAGGTCGGCACCGGCAGCGCGGGCCTCGACCAGCTGGTAAGGCGTGACGATGAAGTCCTTGCGCAGCACCGGTACGTCGACCGCGGCGCGCACCGCACGCAGGTCGTCGAGGCTGCCACCGAACCGTCGCTCCTCGGTGAGCACGCTGATCGCGGCGGCCCCGCCGGCGGCGTACTCCGCAGCGAGCGCGGCCGGGTCCGGGATCTCGGCCAGGTCGCCCTTGCTCGGGCTCCGCCGCTTGACCTCCGCGATCACGCTGGAACCCTCGGCACGGAACGCCGGCATCGGGTCTCGCACCGGCGCGACGTCGGCGAGGCGGGCGCGCAGATCCGCCAACGGCGTGGCCGCCTGGCGGCGAGCCAGGTCGAGGCGGACGCCGGCGACGATCTCGTCGAGCACGGGCATGACGTCTCCAGCGGAACGGGTGGGATGTGCGGGGTCGAGTCTGTCACGCGGACGAAGGCGATCCGCGGCGAGGTTCAGGGGGCGAGCCCTGAGTCCGACGTCGTTATGTGGTTGGCGTGTTCAGGGTGTGTGCATCGCAAGGCGGCGGAGCGCTGGCATGCTGGGCGCACGTCGAGCGACGCCAACGCAGCGAGGTGCGTGCCATGGGCGCGCGAAGCGCGCAACGACGTCGGACTCAGGGCGCTAGCCAGTGGAACTGAGGCAGGTTGCGCAGCACCGTGAAGACCACCAGCGCGACGACCACCCCGGTGGTGGCGAGCCAGTTGACGCCGGGGCTGACGCGGGTGGTGCCGCGCCACCCGTCGGCGGCCCAGCGGACCAGCGCGAAGAGGATCACCGGCAGGGCGAGCACGAACAGCAGGTTGCTCGACAGCGGCGTCGACGAGCTGGAAGTTGGTCAGGTCGTTGACGGCACGCAGTCCGCCACAGCCGGGGCAGGAGATGCCGAGCATCGCGCTCGGGCACAGGCCCCACGAGCCGGAGGCGTGCGGGTCACGCAGGTGCAGCGCGATCGTGGCGGCGCCGAGCCCGCCGACGGTGATGGCGGGCGCGAGCATCCGCTGCCACCGCTGAGCGGCGGGCGCGAGGGTCGCGATCTGCGCCATCGGTGCGGTCAGCGCGGGGACTCGTGGAGCCCCATCTTGGACATCACCGCGAACAGCACGCCCGCGGCCACGACGATGGCGACGCCGACCCAGAAGATCGTCATCTCGACCGGGTCGAGCATCAGCCCGACGCCACCGACCACGAAGCCCACGAGGGCGACGACGACGGCGGTCCAGGCGGCCGGGGTGTTGCCGTGGTGGGACATGCGGGCTCCTCGTTGGTACGACGTGCGTGCGGGGAAAGTGTAGGGCTGCGAGTCACTCGGTGGGGTCGCGACCCTCGTCCATGGCCTTCCACAGATCCAGGTTGGACCGCTCGCCCGGCTCAGCCTCGGACTCGGCGGCGCCGGGTGCGTCGTACCGCTTGCCCATCTGGGGCCAGCGACCGATGTCGCGCACGGCCAGCGCGGCGGCGCCGAGGGCCAGCATCGCTCCGACCAGGGCCACCCACGACCACGCGGTGCGCTGCACGTCGATGTCGGCGATGCCGTAGGGCGCGTAGGCATCGGCGACCGCGTCGGGAGCCGCGAACAGCGCCCCGACGACCGCGACCAGCAGCCCGACGGCGACGACCGCGAGCACCCAGCTGATCACCCGGCGGAACCGGCCGCGGGTGACGAGCAGGACTCCCCAGGCCGCGAGCACGACCAGGGCCAGGGCGGTGGCCAGCGGGGCCTTGGCCTCGCCGACGGCGACAGAGACCGACGCGACCTCCTCGCCGATGCCTTGGTCCTCGGCGGCCTTCGCCCAGGCCTGGTTGCCGGCCACGGCGACCAGGGCCGCCGAGGCGAGGCCGACCAGCACGGCCGGGCCGAAGGTCCTGCTGCTAGCCACCGATCAGCCCGTCATCGAAGCAGGTGCGGGTGCCGGTGTGGCAGGCGGCGCCCTCCTGGTCGACCTTCACCAGCAAGGTGTCGGCGTCGCAGTCGAGGCGCACCTCCTTGACCCGCTGGATGTTGCCGGAGGTCTCGCCCTTGACCCAGTACTCCCTGCGGGAGCGGCTCCAGTACGTCGCTCGGCCGGTGGTCAGCGTGCGGTGCAGCGCCTCGTCGTCCATCCAGCCGAGCATCAGCACCTCGCCGGTGTCGAACTGTTGGACGACGGCGGGCACCAGGCCTTCGGCGGTGCGCTTGAGGCGCTCTGCGACGGCGGGGTCGAGGGACATGCGGACCATTATCCCGTCGCCTCAGCTGGCGCCGTGTTGGGCCGTCCACGACTCGTGCAGACCGGCATAGACGCTGCCCGCCTGGGTGACCAGCTCGGCGTGCGGTCCGCGCTGCACGATCCGGCCGCGGTCGACCACGATCACCTCGTCGGCGTTCTCGGCGGTGGAGAGCCGGTGCGCGATGGTGACCGAGGTGCGGCCGCTCATCAGCCGCTCGAGCGCCCGGCCGATCCGCATCTCCAGCGCGGGGTCGACGGCACTGGTGGCCTCGTCGAGCACCAGCAGGTCGGGGTCGGCGAGGTGGGCGCGGAGCAGCGCGACCAGCTGCCGCTCGCCAGCCGACATTGACTCGCCGCGCTGGCCCACCGGGGTGTCCAGGCCCCGAGGGAGCCCGTCGATCCAGTCGCGCAGGCCGAGCTCGTCGGCGCTCGCCAGGATCTCGGCCTCGGTGGCGTGCAGCCGCCCGTAGCGGACGTTGGCGGCGATCGAGTCGTCGAAGAGGAAGCCCTCCTGCGGCACCAGCACCACACTGCGGCGGAGCGAGGCCTGACCGATGCGTCGTACGTCGATGCCGTCGAGGAGCACCGCTCCACGCGCCGGGTCCATCAGCCGGGTGAGCAGCTTGGCGAACGTCGACTTGCCCGACCCGGTCTCACCGACGATCGCCACCCGGCGACCGGCCGCGATCTCGAGGTCGACGTCACGAAGGACGGGAGGGCCCTCGGGGTAGGCGAACTCGACGTCGTCGAAGCGCACGTCGATCGGGCCACGCGGCAGGATCTCGCCCTCCGGGCCGGGATCGATCAGGTCGGCCGGTGTCTCGAGGATGCCGATCACCCGGCGCCAGCCGGCGATCGCGTTCTGGGCGTCGGTGAGGATCTGGGTGCCCATCTGCACCGGTCCGACGAACAGGGTGACCAGGAACGCGAAGGCGAGCACCTCGCCCGCAGTGATCTGGTCGGCGAAGCCCAACCAGACCCCCACAATGATGACGCCTGCGTTGGCCAGACCGGCCGAGACACCGCCGAGGGAGAACGAGAAGGCGGTGAACCCCTGGGCCCGGGTGCTCGCGGACTGGTGCGCCCTGATCGCGGTGTCGATCCGCGCCTGGGTGCGAGCCTCCACGGCGTAGGAGCGGACGACGGCGGCGCCGACGACCGGCTCGGAGATCGCCGAGAGCATGATCCCGACCTGTCGGCGCACCATGCCGTAGGCGGCGGACAGCTTGCGCTGGAAGAAGCGGAGGGACAGGAAGAGCGGGGCGAAGGTGACCCACACGACGATCGTGAGCTGCCAGCTGTAGATCAGCATCACCACCGTGGCCACCAGGACCTGACCGATGCTGACCACGAAGAGCAGGCCACCGAAGACCAGGAACTGGCTGACCTGGTCGACGTCGCTGGTGACCCGGGAGACCAGGGCTCCGCGGCGTTCGGTGTTCTGGGTGAGCAGCGGCAGGTCGTGGACGTGCCGGAACGCCTTGATCCGCAGCGTCGCCAGCCCGCGCTCGGAGGTGGAGAACAACCGTCTGGTCATGGCGTACGACGCCCAGCCGGCGATCACGATCGCCACCGCCGCGAGCAGCCCGATCCACACGGTGAACGAGACGTCGGGGCCGCCGTCTGCACGGATGCCTCGGTCGAGGGTCTGCTGCACCGCGATCGGGACGACGACCTGGCCGAGCGAGGCGACGACGGCCAGCGCCAGGGTGCCGCCGATGCCGTCCTTGAGCTCCGGTGAGTAGTGGACGCCACGACGGATCGTCTCCATCGGCCGCAGGTCCTCGCCAGACTCGAGGGTGCTCATGTCGTCACCTCCTCCTCGGCGTGCGCCGCCTCCTGCTCGTAGGCGTTGACCAGGTCGGCGTAGGCCGGGCTCCGGGCGAGCAGCTCGGTGTGGGTGCCGCGGTCGACGATCCGGCCGCCCTGCAGGTGGAGCACCTCGTCGGCCAGTCCGATGGTCGCCTTGCGGTAGGCGACCACCACCAGGGTGCAGCCGGTGCGGGACTCGCGGAGCGCCGCCAGGATCCGGGCCTCGACCTCGGGGTCGACGGCCGAGGTGGCGTCGTCGAGGATCAGCAGCCGCGGCCGGCGGACCAGGGCCCGGGCCAGGGAGATCCGTTGCCGCTGCCCACCGGACAGCGAGGTGCCGCGCTCGCCCAGCTGGGTGTCGAGGCCGTCGGGCAGCGCGGCCACGAAGCCGTCGCCCTGGGCGGCTCGCAGCGCCGCCCACACGTCGGCGTCGGAGACGTCGGCGCCCAGGGTGATGTTGTCGCGCACCGTGTCGTCGAACAGGAACGCGGTCTGCGCCACGATCGAGACCGCCTCGGCGAGCTGACCGCGGTCCAGGTCGCGGAGGTCGACGCCGTCGACGGTGATCCTGCCCTCCTGGGGGTCCACCAGGCGGGTCAGCAGGGTGGTGAGCGTGCTCTTGCCGGAGGCGGTCGCGCCCACCAGCGCCACCGTCCGGTCGGGCTCGACCGTGAAGGTCAGCCCTTCGAGGAGGGGCTGGTCCTCGAGGTAGCGGTAGGTGACGCCCTGGACGTCGAGCTCGGCGCCTCGATCGGCGTGCGGGGCGCTCTCGTCGCCGTACGTCATCTCGCCGGTGGCCTGGAGCACCGACCGCACCCGGTGGAAGCCGACGACGCTGCGCGGAAACTCGCCGAGCAGCCAGCCGATGGACCGGATCGGGAACGAGACGATGGTGAGCAGGTAGGCGACGGTGACCACGTCACCGGGGTCGGTGGCGCCGCTCATCACCCGCGAGACGCCGACGCCGAGCACGACCAGGACGCCGAGGCTGGGCAGCGCGGCGAGGGTGGGGTCGAACGCCGCCCGGATCCGCCCGACCTTGATGTTGACGTCGCGGAGGTGGTGGGCCTTTGCGGCGAACCGCTCCATCTCCTCGGTCTCGCGACCCAGCGTCTTGACGACCATGGCGCCGTCGAACGACTCGTGCGCGATCTCGCTGACCTCGCCGCGCAGCTGCTGTGCCTGGGTGGCCCAGCCCTGGGCGAGCCGTTGGTAGACGATGTTGGTGACGATCACCAGCGGGAACACGAGCAGCCCGACCATCGCGAGCACCAGGTCGGCGAGCAGCATCTGCACGACCGCGATCAGCATCATGGCTACCGTGCCGACGGCCATCGGCAGCGGCGCGATCGGCCCCCACGCGGCCTCGACGTCGGCGTTGGCGTTGGAGAGCAGCTCGCCGGTGGGATGCCGCTGGTGCCACTCCATCGGCAGGGCGAGGTATTGCCGGGTGACGGCCCGGCGGGTGCGAGCCTGCATGCGGTATTGCATGACTCCGGCCCCGAGCCGCCGTGCGACGATGCCGACCGCGCGCAGGATCGCGACTCCCATGAAGAGCGCCAGCACGGCGACCAGCAGCTCGGCCTCGATCTCGCCGTCACGGAAAGCGGGCAGCACGACGTGGTCGGTCGACCACCCGAGCACCCACGCGTCGGCGACCGTCAGCGCGCCGAACAGCAGCGACCCGAGAGTGGAAAGGGCGAAGATCAGCCGCTCTCGCTTGATGGCGACGAGGAGTACGGCGAAACCGGCCCGGGTCGAACCCCGTCCGTCACTGCGATCGTCGCTCATGTCTCCCTAATCTTGTCCTGCTGCCGCAACCTCGCGGCTCCGGCAGGCTATTCCCGCCCACCGACAGGTGCCACCCGAATAAGGTCCGTCCATGAGAGCCGCACTCGCCCTGGTCGTCACGCTGTTCGCGGTCGCAGGATGCGGTGGCGACGACGACTCGGCCGGTGGGAAGGACGATGAGCCGAGCGGGTCTCCCTCCTCCGACCAGGCCGCCCTCGAGATCGACGGCGGGCCGGTGGGCGTCGCCGACGTGGGCGGTGAGGCGTGGACGGTGCTCCCGGACAAGGGCGAGGTGCGCACCGCCGACGACACCCGGATCGCCGTGGGCGAGGCGCCGCTGCGGATCGTGGAGACCCCGGACGGTGTGTGGGTGAGCGTGATCGGCGACGGCACCGTGGTGCGCATCGACCCGGCCACCGGCGAGATCGACAAGACCGTCACCCTGAAGCCGGCCGGGAGCGAGCCCGAGGGGCTCGCCTGGGACGGCGAGAGCCTGTGGGTGGTCGACCAGGCCAACGCCCGCGTCGTACAGCTCAATCCCGATGGGAAGCAGGTCGGCTCGATGAAGGTCGGCGAGGGGCCGCGTCTGGTGGCAGCGGGCGCGAACGGGATCCATGTCACCAGCTACGTCGCCGGCTCCATCACCCAGATCGTCGACGGTCAGGCAGGGGCCGTGACCCTGTCCGGCTGCACCGGCCCGCAGGGCGTCGCCGAGCTGGCCGGCAAGACGTGGGTCGCGTGCACGGTCACCTCGAACGTGGTCGCGGTCGGCGGCGAGAACCTGATCACGATCGAAGACGTGCCGGATGCCGACGCGGTCGTCGCCCACGAGGACACGGTGTACGTCGTCGGCCAGTCCGGTCCGACGGTCTACGCGATCGACGCGGCGACCGGCGAGATCCGGGACGAGGTCGTCCTCGGCGACGCCGCGAAGACCCAGGAGAACGTCGGGGCAGCGGTGGTCGGCGACCAGCTGTTCGTGACCCATCCCGACACGCAGACGATCTACACCCTCCCCCTGCCCTGAGTACGGTTGCCGGGTGACCCTTTCCCTGGCCCGTCGCGAGCGTCACGAGCTCTGCGACCTGGCCCTCACCGTCGGTGAGGACGCCCCGACGCTGTGCGGCGACTGGACCGTGAAGGACCTGGTCGCGCACCTGCTGGTGCGGGAGAACCGCCCGTGGGCCGCCGCCGGCATCGTGGTGCCGAAGCTGTCGGGGCTGACCGAGAAGTCCATGGAGCGGATGGCCCGCAAGGACTTCGGCGTACTGGTCGAGAAGCTCCGTGACCCGGGCCTGAACGTGTACCGCCTCCCCCCCGCGGAGGTCGCCTTCAACACCCTCGAGTACTTCGTGCACCACGAGGACATCCGCCGAGCGGCGCCGGGATGGAAGCCGCGCGACCTCGACCCCGACGACGTCGACCTGATCTGGAAGCTCGGCCGCGGGTCGGGCCGGTTGATGGCCCGGCGGGTCGACGGGCCGTTCCGGATCCGCCGCAGCGACACCGGTGCCGAAGCAAACCTGTCATCCGGCGACGACCCGGTGGTCGTCTCCGGGCCGCCGGGCGAGGTGGTGCTGTTCCTCTTCGGCCGCGACCAGCTCCGCGATGTCGACTTCGAGGGTCCGACCGAGGCGGTCGCGCGGCTACGGGACGCGGACCTGGGCTTCTAGGGCGGGCTCGGGCGGTGAGATATCCCCCGTTCCACCGCAACGATACCGGGATAAGTCACCGCTCCCCCGGGCTGCCCAGCGGGGTCAGCCGCCTGCTAGCCGAGGTTGGCGAGCACGACCTCGGCGAGGGCCACGGCCTGCGACTGCATCGTCTCGGGGTCGCGGCTGCCGTCGGGCGACTCGACGTCGATGCCCAGCAGGTATGAGTCCGTGCAGATCCGCAGGGTGCCCTCGTTCGGGTCGATCTTGTCGTTGACCCAGGCCGCGGACGTGGCGTCCAGCCCCTCGACCGGAGTCGACGGGACGTCGAACGAGTCGAGCTCGGGGCATTGGAGCGTGCCGTCGGCGAAGTCCTCTGCGGTCGAGACCTCGAGCGAGACCTCGGTGCCCTCATCGACCTCCCAGTTGCAGTTGTCGCTCATCCACTGGACGCCGTCCTCATCCGTGCTGCCGCTGGAGAACGTCCCGACCCCCAGGTCCTCGGCGAACGCCGCCTCGACGTCGGCCTCGGTAGCGAGCTCGCAGACCTCCGCGTCGACGGGCACGGGCGCCGCTTCGGTCGCCGTCGGCTCCGAGGCTGTGGTCGACGACTCTTCCGGCGTCTCGTTGGTGCCACCGGACGAGATCGGGTCGTCGTCACCGCAGGCGGTGAGGGTGAGAGCGAGGGCGAGTACCGCGAGGATGGTGCGCACGCGGGGATTGTGCCCGGCTAGCGCACCGGATGACCGGCGTTTGCCAGAGTTGCCTTCACGTCTGCGATCCGCAGGGTGCCGAAGTGGAACACCGTCGCAGCCAGTACGGCGTCCGCACCGGCCTCGACGGCCGGTGGGAAGTGCTCGGTCGCACCCGCGCCTCCGGAGGCGATCACCGGGATCGTGACCTCACGGCGTACCGCGCGGATCAGGTCGAGGTCGAAGCCGTCCTGGGTGCCGTCGGCGTCCATCGCGTTGAGCAGGATCTCGCCGGCCCCGAGCTCCGCCGCCCGCACCGCCCACTCGATCGCGTCGAGCCCCGCCGAGCGACGTCCACCGTGAGTGGTGACCTCGAAACCGGACTGGGTGTCCGCTGCCCGGCGCGCGTCGACGGAGAGCACCAGGACCTGGTTGCCGAACCGGTCGGCGATCTCCGCGACCAGCTCGGGTCGGGCGATCGCCGCGGTGTTGACCGCCACCTTGTCGGCGCCGGCCCGCAGCAGCCGGTCGACGTCGTCGGTCGACGACACCCCTCCCCCGACCGTCAGCGGGATGAACACCTCCTCCGCCGTGCGCGAGACGATCTCCATCGTGGTGGCCCGGCCCTCGTGGGAGGCGGAGATGTCGAGGAACGTCAGCTCGTCGGCGCCCTCCGCGTCGTAGGTCCGGGCCAGCTCCACCGGGTCGCCGGCGTCGCGCAGCTCCTTGAAGTTGATGCCTTTGACGACCCGGCCGGCGTCGACGTCCAGGCACGGGATCACCCGCACGGCCAGGGTCATGGGCGAGTCAGCTCCAGGGCGGCACCCAAGGTGAACCGCCCCTCGTAGAGCGCCGTCCCGATGATCGCCCCCTCCACTCCGTCGTCCACCAGCGCAGTCAGCGCCTGGAGGTCGGCGAGCTCGGTGATCCCGCCGGAGGCCACCACCGGCCGGTCGGTGGCTGCGCAGACGTCGCGCAGCAGGTCGAGGTTGGGGCCCTGCAGCATGCCGTCCTTGTTGACGTCGGTGACGACGTATCGCGCGCATCCCTCGGCGTCCAGCCGGGCGAGCACGTCGTAGAGGTCGCCGCCCTCGCGCGTCCATCCCCGGGCGGCCAGGGTGCGGCCGCGGACGTCGAGGCCGACGGCCACCCGGTCGGCGTACTCGGCGATCGCGGCGGCACACCACTCCGGCTGCTCGAGGGCGGCGGTGCCGATGTTGACCCGGCGGCAGCCGGTGGCCATCGCGGCAGCCAGCGAGTCGTCGTCACGGATGCCGCCGCTCATCTCCACCTTGATGTCGAGTGTGCCGACGATCTTCGCCTGCAGCTCCCGGTTGTGGCCGCGACCGAACGCGGCGTCCAGGTCGACCAGGTGGATCCACTCCGCGCCGGCCTCCTGCCAGCGCAGCGCGGCCTCGACCGGGTCGCCGAACCGCTTCTCGGAGCCGGCCACGCCCTGGACCAGCTGCACGGCCTGACCGTCGGCGATGTCGACGGCGGGCAGCAGTTCGAGGTAGGGGCTCATCGGCATCTTTTCTCAGCGTCGGAACATCATCGTGTACAGCACGGGAGCGGCCAGGACCGAGACCACGGCGATCATCGCCCGCGCCGCCCAGTCGTCGAAGAACACCCACACCAGCACGTTGATCGCGAGCACGAGGGCCAGCGTGGCACCCATCTGTCGGCGACGGCGTTCGGCCAGGACACCGGTCTGCCGCGAGTGGCGCGCGGGGAGCCACTTGGTCAGGGCCCGCTTCCGGGCGGCCCGCCGCTCGGCCCGCTCGGCCTCTGCGGCGCGGGCGGCCGCGCGCACCGCTGCCTCGCGCTCTCTCTCGGCCCGGCGCTGCGCTCGTTCCTTGCTCATGACAAGGACCCCACCCAGTTGCGGAGCAGGGCGGCGCCGGCGTCGCCGGACTTCTCGGGGTGGAACTGGGTGGCCGTCAGCGGTCCGTTCTCCACGGCAGCGACGAACCGGTCACCACCGTGCTCCGACCAGGTGACCAGCGGCGCCCTGGTGCGGTCGTTGGTCTCCAGGGTCCACGCGCGCACGCCGTAGGAGTGCACGAAGTAGAACCGCTCGTCCTCGATGCCGTCGAAGAGCGAGGTCCCGGCCGGGGTGGCGACGGTGTTCCAGCCCATGTGCGGCACGATCGGCGCCTGCAGTCGCTCGACGACGCCCGGCCACTCGTCGCAGCCGTCGGTCTCGACGCCGTGCTCGACGCCGCGCTCGAACAGGATCTGCATGCCGACACAGATGCCGAGCACCGGCCGCCCGCCCGCCAGTCGACGGCCGATTGCCCGCTCGCCGCGGATCCGGCGCAGGCCGGCCATGCACGCGGCGAAGGCGCCGACCCCGGGCACCACCAGGCCGTCGGCCTCCTGGGCCAGGCGTAGGTCGGGAGTGAGCGTGACCTCGGCGCCGGCGCGCTCGAGCGCGCGCACGGCGGAGCGGAGGTTCCCCGACCCGTAGTCGAGGACGACGACGTTCTTGGCCACGCGTCTAGAGCGTGCCCTTGGTGGAGGGCACGCCGGTCTCGCGCGGGTCGAATGCCACGGCGTCGCGCAGCGCCCGGGCGAACGCCTTGAACTGCGCCTCGACGATGTGGTGCGGGTCGCGGCCCGCGAGCACCCGCACGTGCAGCCCGAGGTGGGCGTGGAACGCGAGGGTCTCGAAGACGTGCCGCGTCAGCGAGCCGAGGTAGCCGTCACCGATGGTCACGAACGCCTGGCCATCCGGCTCGCCGGTGTGCACGCAGTAGGGACGACCGGAGACGTCGACCACGGCCTGCACGAGGGTCTCGTCGAGCGGCACCGTGGCGTCGCCGAAGCGGCGGATGCCGGCCTTGTCGCCCAGCGCCTCGCGAATCGCCTCGCCCAGCACGATCGCGGTGTCCTCGACCGTGTGGTGGGCGTCGATGTGGGTGTCGCCGTCGGTCTGGACGGTGAGGTCGATCAGCGCGTGCCGGCCGAACGACGACAGCATGTGGTCGTAGAACCCCACGCCGGTCGCCACGTCGGTGCGGCCGCTCCCGTCGAGGTCGAGCTCGACGTGGACCTTCGACTCCTTGGTCTCACGATCGATCTTCGCGACTCGGCTCATGCGATCTCTCCCATCACGGCGGTGAGTGCGTCCTGGAACGCTGTCATCTCTTCTGGCGTACCGATGGACACCCGTAGCCACCCGTCGGGCCCGGTCTCCCGGATCAGCACGCCCCGGTCGAGCAGGTCCTGCCAGACAGCATGACGGTCCTCGAAGGTCCCGAACAAACAGTAATTGGCGTCGGAGTCCGCGGCTCGCAAACCGGCCTCGCGCAGCCAGGCGACCGTCCGGTCGCGCTCGGCGCGCAGGTCGTCGACCTGGGCGAGCAGCGCGGGCGCGTGCCGCAGAGCCGCCAGTGCGACCGCCTGGGTGACAGCGGACAGGTGGTAGGGCAGCCGGACCACGCGGATCGCGTCGGCGATCGCGGGGTCGGCGGCGAGGTAGCCGACCCGCGCCCCGGCCAGCGCGAACGCCTTGCTCATGGTCCGGGTGACCACCAGGTTGCGGTGTCGCGGCAGCAGCTCGAGCGCACTCAGGGTGCCGGACCGCCGGAACTCGCCGTACGCCTCGTCGACGACGACGATGCCGCTGTGCCCATCGCTGCGGATGGCCTCGCAGAGCGTGGTGATCGCCTCCGGCGGCAGCGCGGTGCCGGTCGGGTTGTTGGGCGACGGCAGCAGCACCACCGACGGGCGGCGCTCCTCGACCAGTGAGCGGGCGTGATCGAGGTCGAGGCTGAAGTCCTCCTCGCGGTGGCCGGTGACCCATTCGGTGTGGGTGTCGCGGGCGTACTCCGGATACATCGAGTACGTCGGCGCGAAGCTCAACACACTGCGACCCGGACCGCCGAAGGCCTGCAGCAGCTGCAGCATCACCTCGTTGGACCCGTTGGCCGCCCAGACCTGCTCGGGTACGACGCCGTGCCCGAGGTAGTCGGCGAGCGCCTCGCGGAGCCGGGTGAACTCGCGGTCGGGGTAGCGGTTCAGGGTGCCGGCCGTCTCGGCCACACAGGCCGCGATGTCCGCCACGACCTCGGGGCCGGGCGGATAGGGGTTCTCGTTGACGTTCAGCTGGACGGGGACGTCGAGCTGCGGGGCGCCGTAGGGCTCGATGCCGCGCAGCTCGTCCCGCAGCGGCGGGAAGGTCATTCGTCGAACCTGACCCGGATCGCGGCGCCGTGGCCGGGGAGGTTCTCCGCCTCGGCCAGCGTGACCGCGTGGTCGGCCACCTCGGCCAGGGCGTCACGGGAGTAGTCGACGACGTGCACCGACTTGGTGAACGCCCGCACCGAGAGCCCCGAGGAGTGGCAGGCGCAGCCGCCGGTGGGCAGCACGTGGTTGGAGCCGGCGCAGTAGTCGCCCAGCGAGACCGGGGCGTGCGGGCCGACGAAGATAGCGCCGGCGTTGTGCACCTTGGCGGCGTCGGCGGCCGCGTCGGCGGTGTGGATCTCGAGGTGCTCGGCGGCGTAGGCGTTGACCACGTCGAGGCCCTGCTGGACGTCGTCGACCAGCACCACGCCGGACTGGGCGCCGGTCAGCGCGGTGCGGATCCGCTCGCTGTGCTTGGTGGCAGGCACCTGCGTCTCGAGCTCGGCCGCCACCGCGTCGGCGAGCGCCTCGGAGGTGGTGACCAGCACCGAGGCCGCCAGCGGGTCGTGCTCGGCCTGGCTGACCAGGTCGGCCGCGACGTACGTCGGATCGGCGGTGTCGTCGGCCAGGATCGCGATCTCCGTCGGGCCTGCCTCGGAGTCGATGCCGACCTGGCCCTTGAGCAACCGCTTCGCGGTCACCGTGTAGATGTTGCCCGGCCCGGTGACCAGGTCGACGCGGTCGCACGGCCCCACGCCGTAGGCGAACATCGCGATCGCCTGCGCTCCGCCGACGGCGTAGACCTCCTCGACGCCGAGCAGCGCACACGCGGCCAGGATCGTGGGGTGCGGCAGGCCATCGTTGTCGGGCTGCGGCGGCGAGGCGAGGGCGATCGAGCCGACACCGGCGGTCTGCGCGGGCACGACGTTCATCAGCACGCTGGAGACCAGCGGGGCCAGCCCGCCGGGCACGTAGAGCCCGACCCGGCCCACCGGCACCTTGCGGTGGGTGACCTTCGCCCCGGGTCCGAGGTCGGTGGTCACGTCGGTCTCGAGCTCCGCGGCACAGGTGGCGCGGAGCCGCCGGACGGACTCCTCGAGGCCGGCTCGTACGCCGGCGTCCAGCCGCTCGAGGGCATCGGCGAGCGCGTCCGCGGGCACTGCGATCTCGTCAGGCGCGATGCCGTCGAACCGCTCGGAGTACTCCCGGATCGCCTCGAGGCCGCGGGTTCGCACCGCCTCGCAGATGTCGTGAACCGCCGGCACCGCCGCCTCGACGTCGAATTCCGCGCGCGGCACGGCGGCGCGGTAGTCGACGGCGCCGGTGGCGCCGCGCAGGTCGATCCGGCGAATCATGGACCCGATTCTAGGTGTGAGGAGCCTGTTCACCCCGATCGGCGACGGTGGCTGGACTACGGTCGGAGATGTGAACGACACGCTGCCGATGTTCCCGTTGAACACCGTGCTGTTCCCGGGCGTCAGCGTGCCCCTCCACGTCTTCGAGGACCGCTACCGCGCGCTCGTGCACCACCTGCTGCGGGTCGAGGATCCCACCGAGCGGGTGTTCGGCTCGGTGGCCATCCGCGAGGGCTACGAGGTCGGTGACCACGGCGCACAGTCGCTGTTCCGGATCGGCTGCCGGGTGCAGCTCGCCGAGGTCGAGAGCAACTCCGACGGCACGTTCGACATCGTCGCCGTGGGTCTCGACCGGATCCAGCTGGAGCGGCTGGACACCACCGGCAACTTCCCGGTGGGTCACGTCGTCGACAGCCCCGAGGACGAGTCGACGGTCCCGGACCACGTGCTGGAGCGGGCCAGGGCGACGTTCACTGCCTACCGGGCGGCCCTGGCGGAGATCCGGTCCGACCCGTACGCCGGCAGCCTGCCGAAGGACCCGACGTACCTCTCCTGGACGCTGGCCGCCTGTGCGCCACTGCCGATGCCGGAGCGGCAGGCCCTGCTCGAGGCCGAGGACGCTGGCACCCGGCTGATGCTGGTCACCGACCTGCTCCGTCAGGAGCTGAAGGCGATGAACGTGATCGCGTCGCTGCCGGCCACCGAGGTCGCGCGCACCCGCTGGTCGCCGAACTAGGGCGATGGCCAAGAAGAAGACGGCCGGCGGCACGCCGGCCACGGTGGCGCTGACCAGCGCGGGCATCGCGCACACGGTGCACGCCTACCCGCACGACCCGCGCTCGACGTCGTACGGGCTGGAGGCGGCGGAGGCGCTGGGCCTGGACCCGGCGCGGGTGCACAAGACCCTGATGGCGTCGGTGGACGGCCGGCTGACCGTCGCGATCGTGCCGGTGGCGGGTCAGCTCGACCTCAAGGCGCTGGCCCGGGCGATGGGCGGGTCCAAGGCGGTGATGGCCGACCCGGCGGACGCGCAGCGGGTGACCGGGTACGTCGTCGGCGGCATCTCCCCCATCGGTCAGCGACGCGCGCACCCGACGGTGCTCGACGAGCGCGCGCTGGACTGGCCGACGGTCTTCGTCTCCGGGGGCAAGCGCGGCCTGGACCTCGAGCTCGCCCCCGCCGACCTGGTCCGGATCACCGACGCGATCACTGCCCCGATCGGCCACTGACCCGTCGGGTCAGTCCTCGGTGGTGATGCGGAGTACGGCGTGTCCGACCCCGTCGTCGGCCCAGGCCGAGAGGCCGGCGCCCTCGAGCGGCGCGACGTTCTCCTGGACCTCCTCGTCGCCCTCGAAGAGCGCCTCCAGCCAACCGTCACCGGCGTCGAAGTTGACGTAGAAGATCGAGGCGGCGTCGCCGGACTGGCGCACGACGTTCTCGTAGGTGTCGGACCCGCCGAGGTCACCGTCCTCGAGGATCTCCGAGCGGTAGTCCTCGTTGGGGCCGATCGCGATGAACTCGCCATCGCTGTCGCTGACGAAGAGCTCCTTGTCCTCCTCCGGGACGTCCTGGCCGTCCAGGATCTTGTCGATGACTTCCTGGATCTCGTCGGGGTTGCCCTTGATCTTCACGCCGATCGGCAGCTCGGTGACATCGGCGTCGGACCCGAAGAAGACGTTGGGGTCGAAGTCGGAACCCACCGCGATCACCGCCGACTCTCCCGCCAGGGTTTCGGCATCCTCGGGCAGGTCGACACCGAGCTCGTCCTCGGCCTCCGCTACGAACTCGTCGACGTCGATGTCCAGGCCGGAGAACGACTCCGCGTAGTCGAGGAAGTCCTCGAACCAGCCCTCCTCGAATCCGTAGGCGATCGCGGCCGCGGTGTCCTCGGGCAGCGTCTCGATCGACTCCCCGGCGTTGTCGCTGCTGGTGAGCGCCTCGAAGCCGAAGTCCTCCACGCTGGTCGCGGACTCGACCTCGAGCGCCCCGTCGTCGAAGCGGACGGTGAGCGCGGCTCCGCTGAAGTTCTCGAGGACCTCCTTCAGCTCGTCGGACACCTCGGTTTCCGGCGCGCAGTCCCCGTCAGCGAAGTCGGGGAGGTCGGACTCGGCGTCGTCGCCCAGCTCCGGGGTCTCGATGGCGCATGCGTAGTCCATGCCTCCGAAGAACAACCCCGCGCCGTTCTCTGCGAGCCACTTGCCGGCCTCGGGCGCGGCGTACGCCGTGAGGATGCCGGGGTCACCCGCCTCATCGGTCCACTTCTCGAAGTCGTCGTCCTCGGAGAGCGGGTTGTCCTTGGCGTCCTCGGCGACCTGGGTCGCGATCTCCTCGGTCTCCGCGAGCACCGCCCACTCACCCGAGATCGCCCATCCCGCGGACTGGCCCTCGCCGGGCTCGCAGTCGTTGAACTTGGCGAAGGCGTCCTCGGCCTTGTCGGCGTCCTTGACCTGCACCACGAACACCGGAACCGGCTGGTCCTCGCCGAGGTCGACGGCGGCGGCCGCCGCCCGGTCGCCGAGCCACGGCTCGATGTCGTCGTTGTAGTCGAGGTCGCACGGCGCCTGGGCCAGGGCCTCGTCGAACAGCGCCTCGCGGAGGTCCTTCTTGTTGCTGATCTCCTCGTTGTTCCACGCCGGGAACTTCTCGAGCGCCTCCTTCGCCTCCAGCAGCTGCTTGCCGCTCGGGTCGATGTCGACGCTGAGGTAGGCGATCGTGCTGTCCGGGAGCGCCTCGGCCGGCTGCGGGCCGGTGCCGAAGTACCAGACCGCGCCGAACACGGCCGCGGTCGCGGCACCCAGCCCGATGATCGCGCCGCCGGCGATCACCGCCTTCCGGCGGCCGGAGGAACCGCTCGATGTGGGCGGGAGCGGCTGCCCGCCACCCTGCTGGAGGTACTCCGGCGGCATCGCAGGCGGCGGTCCAGCCGGCATCGTGGGCGGGCCGCTGGGCGGCTGGCCGCCCGGAGGTGGACCGCTCGGGGGCATGGGTGGGGGCCCGCTCGGCGGTCCGGTGGGAGGGAGGTCACTGGACATCGGGTCCCCTTGTTGTGTGGTGGATCAGACGCTCGGTTCGACGGGAGGCTACCCAGGATGGTTCCGCGACAACCATCGCGGATCTTCCCCCTCGCGGGCTTGGATGTCGTCCCGGGACGAGAGCAGGAAGTTCAGCACCATCAGGACGATCAGCGAGGCGAGCGGCCAGACCAGGTAGGGGCTGTGGCCACCCTCGAGGGACAGCCGACCGGGGAGCTTGGTGCCGTCCTCGGCGGTCTTGGCGAGCGTCTCCGGGTCCGGCGGGCTCAGTTGCAGCCCGACGCGGAGCATCAGCCAGGCAGCGAGCGCACTGCCGGCGAGCACCGCTCCCAGGGTGACCAGCGGTGAGCGCTGCGCGAACACCGTCGCCAGCGCACCGCACAGCAACCCGCCGGCGGCCGCCAACACGACGTACCAGGCGGTGCCCTCGAAGACGCTGCGCAGGCCCTCCTCGTCGGCGAACCAGTCGTTGCCGAACACCGTCCCGGTCGGCTGGGGCCACACGTGGAACCAGAGCCAGCCACACCCGGCGCCCACGGCTGCGTACAGCGCGAGCACGGCGACCACTTCGACGACGTACGGAAGGGCCTGCCGGAGGCGCGGAGGCGCCGGCTCCGTCACGACGTGAGACATCCGGGACCCAGCAGTGCTTTCAGGTCGGCGAACAGTGCCGGGCTGGGGGTCACCCGCAGCCGGTCGTCGAGCCTCATCACCTTCGTGGCGTTGCGGGTGAGCAGTCGCAACCGCACCTCGGTCACGCCGGGGTGGGTCGCGAGGACGTCCTTGAGCTGTTCGACCACGGGACCAGTACACCTCGTGGACGGAAGGCTGATCACCACCGGCCCGGCCGGACCATCGGAGACGTCGGGGAGTGTCACCTCCTGGCCGTGCAGCTCGGGCTGGTCCTTGCTCCTCGAGAGCCGGCCCTTGACCGTCAGGATGGCGTCCTGGGCGAGGTAGCTGCCGGCCAGCTGGTAGGCGCTGGGGAACAGGAGGACGTCGATCGCGCCCTCGAGGTCCTCCAGGGTCACCATCGCCCAGGCGTCACCGCGCTTGGTGATCTTGCGCTGCACCGAGGTGACCAGGCCGCTGACGGTCACCGTGGTCCCGTCCTGCCGGTCCTCGTCGAGCATCAGCTGGCCGATCGTGCAGTCGGTGCCGTTGGCCAGGACGTGCTCCAGCCCGAGCAGCGGGTGGTCGGAGACGTAGAGGCCGAGCATGTCGCGCTCGTGGCCGAGCAGCGTCATCTTGTCCCACTCGTCCAGGTCGGGCACCGACACGGTGACCCCGAAGCCGGAGCCGCCACCGTCGTCGACCCCGTCGAGCCCCGCGAACAGTGAGTCCTGGCCGATCGCCTCGTTGCGCTTGATGTCGACGTACTGGTCGACCGCGGTCTCGTGGATGGCCACCAGCGCCCGGCGCTTGTGCTTCAGGTCGTCGAAGGCGCCGGCCTTGATCAGCGACTCGATCACCCGCTTGTTGCAGACCGGTGCGGCGACCTTCGAGAGGAAGTCGTTGAAGTCGAGGAACCGGCCCTTCTCCTCACGGCCCGCGACGATCGCGTCGACGACGTTGGCGCCGACGTTGCGGACTGCGGTCAGGCCGAACCGGACGTCGTTGCCGACCGGCGTGAAGTTCTTGGCCGACTCGTTGACGTCGGGCGGCAGCACCTGGATCTTCATCCGGCGGCACTCGTTGAGGTAGATCGCCGACTTGTCCTTGTCGTCCCTGACCGAGGTGAGCAGGGCCGCCATGTATTCGGCGGGGTAGTTCGCCTTGAGGTAGGCGGTGTAGTAGGACACCAGGCCGTACGCCGCGGAGTGGGCCTTGTTGAAGGCGTAGTCGGAGAACGGGACCAGGATCTCCCACAGGGTCTTGACCGCGTGCAGGGAGTAGCCGCGTTCGACCATGCCGCCGGAGAAGGTCTCGAACTGCTTGTCCAGCTCGGCCTTCTTCTTCTTGCCCATCGCCCGGCGCAGTAGGTCCGCTTGGCCCAGCGTGTAGCCGGCCAGCTGCTGCGCGATCGCCATCACCTGCTCCTGATAGACGATCAGGCCGTAGGTCTCACCGAGCACGTCCTCCAGGGCCTCGGCGAGCTCGGGGTGGATCGGCTCCACCGGCTCGCGTCCGGTCTTGCGGCGGGCGTACTTGTTGTGGGAGTCGGCGCCCATCGGCCCGGGCCGGTAGAGCGCGCCGACCGCGGAGATGTCGGCGAAGGTGTCGGGCCGCATTGACCTCAGCAGTGCTCGCATCGGCCCGCCGTCGAGCTGGAAGACGCCGAGGGTGTCGCCGCGCTGGAGCAGCCGGTAGGTGGCCTCGTCGGTGAGCTCGAGGTCCTCGAGCACTACCTTCTCGCCCCGGTTGGCCTCGATGTTCTCCAGGGCGTCGTCGAGGACGGTGAGGTTGCGCAACCCCAGGAAGTCCATCTTGATCAGGCCCAGTGCCTCGCACGTGGGGTAGTCGAACTGGGTGATCATCGCCCCGTCGGCGGGCCGCTTGAGCAGCGGGATCACGTCGATCAGCGGCTCGCTGGACATGATCACGCCGGCCGCGTGGACGCCCCACTGGCGCTTGAGGCCCTCGATGCCGATCGCGGTGTCGACGACCTTCTTCACGTCATTGTCGGAGTCGTAGAGCGACCGGAACTCGCCGCCCTCGCCGAAGCGCTTGTGCTCGGGGTCGAAGATCTCCCCGAGCGGGACGTCCTTGCCCATCACCGAGGCCGGCATCGCCTTGGTGATCCGGTCGCCCATCGCGAAGGGGTAGTTGAGGATCCGGGCGGAGTCCTTGACGGCCTGCTTCGCCTTGATGGTGCCGTAGGTGACGATGTAGCTGACCCGGTCATCGCCGTACTTGTCGGTGACGTACTTGATCACCTCACCGCGCCGACGCTCGTCGAAGTCGATGTCGAAGTCGGGCATCGAGACGCGGTCGGGGTTGAGGAAACGCTCGAAGATGAGCCCGTGCACGAGCGGGTCGAGGTCGGTGATCCGCATCGCGTAGGCGACCATCGAGCCGGCACCGGAGCCGCGGCCCGGCCCCACCCGGATGCGGTTGTCCTTCGCCCAGTTGATGAAGTCGGCGACCACCAGGAAGTAGCCGGAGAACCCCATCGAGGTGATCACGCCGATCTCGAACTCGGCCTGCTTGCGTACGTCGTCGGGGACGCCGCCCGGGTAGCGGACGTGGAGCCCCCTCTCGACCTCCTTGACCAGCCAGGAGTCCTCGCTCTCCCCCTCGGGACAGGGGAACCGCGGCATGTAGGTGCCGTTGCCCTCGGTGAACTCGACATCGCACCGCTCGGCGATCAGCAGCGTGTTGTCGCACGCCTCGCGGAGGTCGTACTTGTCCACCCACAACGCCCGCATCTCCTCCGCGGACTTCAGGTAGTAGCCATCACCGGAGAACGCGAACCGCTGGCCCGGACCGTCGCCGGCCGGGGTATCCATCGTGGAGCCGGAGTTGATGCAGAGCAGGTGCTCCTGCGAGGGCGCGTCCTCGCGCATGACGTAGTGGCTGTCGTTGGTGGCCAGGAGCGGGATCTGCAGATCCTTGGCGAGCCGGAGCAGCCCGTCGCGCACCCGGCGCTCGATCTCCAGGTCGTGGTCCATCAGCTCCAGGAAGTAGTTGCCCTTGCCGAAGATGTCCTGGAAGTCCGCAGCCGACTGCCGCGCGCGGTCGTAGTTGTCATGACGGAGATGGACCTGCACCTCGCCGCTCGGGCAGCCGGTGGTGCCGATCAGCCCGTTGCTGTGCTGGGCGAGCAGCTCGCGGTCGATCCGGGGGTGGTGGAAGTAGCCGTCCTGCCAGGCCCCGGTGGAGATCCGGAACAGGTTGTGCATCCCGGCCGTGGTCTCGCTGAGCAGGGTCATGTGCGTGTAGGCGCCACGGGCGGAGACGTCGTCGGGACCACCGTCGTAGAAGTTGGCCCTCCGACGATCGTGCCGGGAGATGTTGGGGGCGGCGTAGGCCTCGATGCCGATGATCGGCTTGACCCCGTGCTCCCTCGCCTGCCGGTAGAACTCGTAGGCACCGAACAGGTTGCCGTGGTCGGTCATCGCGACCGCCGGCATGCCGAGCTCGGCGGCGCGCGCGGCCAGTGGTCCGAGGCGAGCGGCACCGTCGAGCATGGAGTACTCGGTGTGCACGTGCAGGTGGACGAATGAGTCCCCGGCGCCGTTCGTCATTTCTGCGGGAGCTCCTCACCATTGAGACCGGGCATGCAGCAGCATCGGCGGGGCGCCGCCGGGCGATCCTCTGGGGAAGAACGCCAGCGTACGCGAACGCCTACGTCGATGGTGGCAGGGCGCACCGACATGTCCGTGCCCCCGCCGACTCCCTACCGCACATCGGTCAAACTTGCCCGATTCGGCGCTCACCAGAGGGCGATTCTGACAGCCTCGGTCCGTGACGCTGCACGACGAGCTCAGGGAGCTCGTGGACACATTCGGTGAGGGTCTGCTCGGCGACGCCGACCAGTTTCGTGCTGCCCTCGATGACTACCTGCCCGAGAACGCGGCGCTTCCCGGCCAGCTCAACGTGTTGTACGACGCCGTGCGCTTCGGGGCATACGCCCGGTGCGTGGAACTGCTGTCCCGGGGCAGCGACCCGATGCTCGCCGTCGGCACCGCTGGGGACCTCCTGGCCCGCGACCGCGGCACCACCGAGGTGATCACCTCGCGGTGGGCGGTGGCGTCCCTTGCGCACGCGACGGGGCACCTCGCGACCGATGCGCTGTCCGTGTTCCTGCAGCCCGACACGGCGGGTGGACCCATGCGGGACCCCGCGCCGTCGGTCCCGACTCCGTCCGGCCCGCCACCGGGGAGTCTGCCTCCGGGGCCGCCCCCGCCCTACCCGCCGCCTCAGTCGTTCCCTCCGCCCCAGTCGCACCCACCTGTGCCGTCGGGCCCACCGCCCACCGCGAATCCGGTGCCGCCGCCACCGACCTACGTGCCGCTGGTCGAGACAGCGCCGGGGACGCCGCCCTCGTGGCCCACGTCCGAGCAGCCACCCGAGCCCGCCCAGAAGTCGACACCCGCACCCCCGCCCGCCACCTCTGAGCCCGTGCCGGCGGGCCCGGCCGCGGCGTCGTCCACGCCCGCGCAGCCCCAGACCGTGACGGCACCGCTGCGCCGAGGCCCGGTCTCGGCGCCGCCGGGCTCGTCCCCTACCGAGCCGCGGAGGCGGTCCCGGCGGGCCGGGCTGATCGCGGCTGCCGCGGTGGCGGCTGTGGCCGCCGCAGGCGTGGGGACCTACCTCGTCGTGGCGAACGCGGACGACGACGACGCACCCGGACCTACTGCGAAGGACTCGGCTGCGTCGAGCACACCTTCGAGTCCAACGACCAGTGCGGGCAGCACCCCGCCGGCACCTTTGACCGCGCCCAGCGCTCCGAAGCTCCAGGCCGCGCCTGCGTATCGCTCTGTGGTCTTCACCGTCTCGGGTGCGGTGGCCAGCGAGGACGGGGTCGTGCTGGAAGTGGCTTCCGAAGACAGTTGGGCGGAGACGGAGCCGCGCTTCACGATCCCGACCGACAAAGGCGGGCAGCGGGTCTGCGCCCGCGTGCGGGGCGTACGCACGGACGGCGACCAGTCTGCGCCCGGGCCGGCCGCGCGTATGTGCGCACAGAGCAAGCCCACCACGATTCGATGGGTCCGTAGCGACACCGGATGCCCGCCCGCCCAGGGTCTGACGTGCTACACGTTCGACCTACAGGTATCGGGGTTCGAACCCGGTTCCTCGCTGACCATGGAGATCGTGGGCAATGCCTACCCGCCCTCCTCCACCTTCTATCCGTGCGAGCAGACCTGCACCAAGAAGGTCAAGGTCAACGACACCGGCCGCGGCATCCTGCCCGATGCTGTCAAAGCGTTCACCGGTTCGGTCACGACCTTGAAGGTGGCCGGCCAGCAGTCCCAGCTGGAGGCACCGCAGTAGTCCCCAGCAACGAGAGTCAGCTGCACCCGAGTGCAGCCCTCTCGTCAGTCCGCCTTCGTCTGCGGGTTGGCGTTCGGAAGCAAGGGCACGGCGGGCGGAACGAACGGTGCCTCGGTCTCGGCGTACCTTCCGAAGCTCGTCTCCGGCGGCGCGGCGATCGGAGGTGTCACCATCGCCTCTGTCCGGTCACCGCCCAGGACCGCATCGTCGAGGGTGCGGCCCGCGATCGGCCGGCCCGGCGGTCCGCCAACGGGAACCCAACGGCACTTGCCGAAGCCACGGGGCCTTCCGTACGACGTCGGTGGGTCAGTGGTCCCCGGGTCCGGGGCGTTGTAGTCCGGCGACGGGTCGGGCCCGGTCGACTCGGGTGCGGGCCCGGACGAACCATTCTTCTTGGGCTTCTTCTTCGGCTTGAGCACTTGGTAGACGATCGCCCGAGGGGTCAGGGTGCTGGTCAGGTCCTTCTCCGTCTGGGTAAGGATGTTGATCCGGGCCCACCCCGGCGTGGGTGTGCGCACCGTGAACCGGAACCTGCCCCTGTTGTCGGTCTTGAACGTGTCGCGGCTCCGGAAGTTGCTCCACTTCCGCCCCTTCGGCACCGCCTGCAGCACCGTGTAGCTGAGCTTCTTTGCGGGCTTGATGGAACCCGTGAAAACCATCGGCGTGCCCTGGCGCACCGTCAGGTCCGCAGCGCGGATCTTGATGCTCGGGAAGGCTGGTACGTACCAATCGGGCTCACTGTGGCTGAACTCGGTGTTCACGGTTCCCGCATACACCCCGTCGAACCACGAGTTCTCCGTCACCTTGGCTCGGTAAGAGAACGCTCCAGCGCTGCTCCCCCGCGCGACCACTCGCCACTTGCCATTCCGACGCCCCACGAACTGCTGGCCCTCCCACGGACCGGCCGGGCTGAAGTTGCCCTGGAACGACACGGTGCGTGGGAACCGCTTCGGAGACGTCCCGCACGTGCTGATCGGCCCGCCGTTCAACCACAGCGAGACGTCCGACTGCAGGTAGTCCTCGAAGTCGAACGAGTTCCAGCCCGTCACGGAGCTGCCGACCTGGTAGCCGTCCACGTAGAACTTGTTGCCGTCGCAGCCCATGTACATCGTGAACGACGCGCCGCCGGGGCCGAAGCTGTCAGTCATCTGCTCGATCGTCTGGTTCTGGATCGCGGCGCCGGCCGGCTCATCGCCGATGTACGGGTACCAGTCGTATTGCCAGTCGCTGGCATCGATCGTGTGCCAGCCGGCCTGCGTGTCGACGAAGTCCTCGATGACCCCGCGGTAGTCGACGTTGCCGGGACGTGGGGAGTAGTCGACCCGGGCCCACCCGGATGTCTGTCCTCCCGGCGCGTAGGCCTCGATCTGGAAGATGTCCACATCCTGCGCGCTCGGGAAATAGGTCTGGATGCCGTAAGCACCACCGCCGGGCTTGGGAATCCAGCCGATGGCCTCTGGCCCGAAGGGTGGGGGCCCGTTATAAACCGCATCGAAGTCCCAGTCCGGCCTTGGCACTCGGCCGTCGTCGCAGATGAATCGATAGACGCTGAGACCGGCCTGGGTGCCAGGCCAACCATGAATCAGGACGTTGCTCTGGGCAGTCGCCGCCGTGGCGGTCGACCCGGGCGGCTGCAAAAGAGTGGCCAGAAGGAGCGTCGACACCAGTGCCGCAACCGCAAGTGTCCAGCGACGGTAAGGCGCTCGGAGTCGGTGCCCGAACCCGAGAGCTCTTGTCAGTGGTCTGGGGGCCATGCTTCAGCGTCCGGTACTCGGCCACCCGGAGCCGGGTTCGAGCAACGATTTGCCGAATTATGGGGACCGGGCGCGCCAGCTCAGTGTCCGGCGGCGTCCAGGCTCTCGGTGATGATGGCGTGCACGATGCGGGTCAGGCGTTCTTCACCCAGCTCTGGTGCCCGCGCGGCCATCCGGGCCACGATCTCGCGCTCCCGGTCGAGGTCCCGCTCGGCGGCCGCCTTGAGCGGTTGCACCGCGGCGGTCAGCGCTGCCCGGCGGGACAGCAGGCTGGCGAGCTCGTCGTCGACGTCGTCGATCAACCCGCGCAGGAACCCCAGGGGGTCGGCGCCCGGCCAGGCCATCCGAACGTCGGGGGTGCGCTCCTCGTTGCCCGCGCCGTCGGTGCGCTCCAGCTCGATCAGGCCGCGGTGCCGGTAGAACGCGCGAGCACGCTCGTTCTGCTCGAAAACCCACAGGCAGAAGCCATCGGTACGGTGCGACTTCACGACGTCCAGGAGAAGTGATCCGACCCCGTTGCCGAGCCGGTCCGGACGGATGAAGAGGTGATCGAGCCAGGCGGGCGTGAAGAGTGCGTAGCCGAGCAGCTCTTCGGACTCCTCGGCCAGCCAGGCCTCGTGCTCGCCGTCGGCCAAGCGGGCCGCGAACCAGACCCGGTCCTCGGCATTCGTGTGGATGGCGGGCGGCATCGCTGGTACGGCGGCGACTCGAGCCGCCGAATAGAGATCGGCTAGGGCCGACGCGTCCTCGTCGGTCGCCGGACGCAGGGTGAGCTCACTGGCCGTCACGGATCTTCTCCAGGGCCGCGGCGAGGTCTTCGGGGTACTCCGACTCGTAGGTGACGTAGTCGCCCGAGTCCGGGTGCTCGAAGCCGAGACGCGTGGCGTGCAGCCACTGACGGTTCAGGCCGAGCCGTTTGGCCAGGGTCGGGTCGGCGCCGTAGGTCAGGTCGCCGACGCATGGATGCTTGAGAGCGGCCATGTGCACCCGGATCTGATGGGTGCGCCCGGTCTCGAGGTGGACCTCGACCAGGCTGGCGAACCGATGCGCCTCGAGCGTCTCGTAGTGGGTGACGCTGGCCCGGCCGCCGTCCATGACCGCGAACTTGTAGTCGGCACCCGGGTGCCGGCCGATCGGTGCGTCGACGGTGCCCTCGAGCGGGTCCGGGTGGCCCTGCACCAGCGCGTGGTAGGTCTTGTCGACGGTGCGCCGCCGGAAGGCGTTCTTGAGCAGCGAGTAGGCGTGCTCGGACTTGCAGATCACCATCACGCCCGAGGTCCCGACGTCGAGCCGCTGCACGATCCCCTGCCGCTCCGAGGCGCCGCTGGTCGCGATCCGGAAGCCCGCACCGGCCAGGTGGCCCACGACGGTCGGCCCCTTCCATCCCGGCGAGGGGTGGACGGCAACTCCGACCGGCTTGTCGATCACCACGATCGAGGAGTCGTCATGAATGATCTTGATGCCCTCCACCACCTGGGGCACGACCTTCAGCCGGTCGGCCTCGGCGGGAATGGTCACCTCGAGGTGTGCGCCCGGCAGCACCCGGTCGCTCTTGCTGACCGGTTCGCCGTCGACCTGCACCAGGTCGCGAGAGATCAGGTCCGCGGCACGCGACCGGGACAGGCCGAGCATCTGGGCGATCGCCGAGTCGACGCGCTCGCCGGCCAGACCGTCGGGCACGTGCAGGGATCGGTGGTCCGCAGAGGTCACTCCCCCGGCTCCCCGGCGGCCTCGTCGCGGCCGTGGCTGCGGGTGCCGTCGATCCGGATGCCCCGGAACGCCTGGATCAGGATCAGTCCGGCGGCGACGTTGATGCAGATGTCGGCGACGTTGAAGACCGGCCAGTTCGGCAGCATCAGGAAGTCGATGACGTGGCCTCGGAACGGCCCCGGCTCACGGAACATCCGGTCGGTGAGGTTGCCCGCCACGCCCGCCAGCAGGAACCCCAGGGCGACGGCCCAGAGCAGGCTGCCGAGCCGGCGGCTGAGCCACAGCACGATGATCAGGGCCGCAAGGGCGATGCAGCTGAGCAGCACGGTGAACTGCGTCCCCGTGCTGAACGCCGCGCCGGCGTTGCTGGTGAGATGCAGCTGGAGCAGGTCTCCGATGACCTGTACGTCGTCGCGGTCGCTGAGCTTCTCGATCGCGAGGATCTTGGTGCCGAGGTCGACGGCGTACAGCACCAGCGCGACGAGCACGAACACCATCCGCACGCGCCCGCGGGACATCGACGGGGGGTCGGTCGGATCGGTCGAGTCGCCTGGTTCTAGCGACGTTCCTCGCGCTGCTTGCATGGCAGGCACAGTGTCGCACGCGGAAAAGCCATCAACCGCATCTTGCCGATGGGGTTGCCGCACGACTCGCAGACGCCGTAGCTGCCGTCGTCGATGCGGGCCAGCGCCCGCTCGATCTGGGCGAGCTTGTCGCGCTCGTTGTTCAGCACCGTCAGCTCGTGGTCGCGCTCGAAGCTGGTGGCTCCCATGTCGGCCTGGTCCTGGCCGGCACCGTCACCGGAGTCACGGAGCAGCCCGGAGAGCTCCTCCTCCTGCGCCTCGATGATCTCGCCGATGTGGGTGCGCTGCTCGTGCAGCTCGTCGATGACCTCTTTGAGCTCCGCCTTGGTCCACGCGCCCTCGCCCTCCTTGACGACCAGAGCGCTGCGCGGCGCCTTGCGAGGCGCAGCCTTCGCGGACGTCTTCTTCGGCGGAGCGGCCTTCTTGGCCGGGGCCTTCTTGGCCGGCACCTTCGGAGCGGGCGCCTTCTTGGCCGGTGTCGCCTTCACTGCGGCCTTCTTGGCGGTTGCCTTCTTCACGGGCGTAGTTTTCTTCGCGGGCGTCTTCTTGGCCAGTGCTTTCTTGGCGGGGGCCTTCTTCGCGGGGGCCTTCTTCGCGGGGGCCTTCTTCGCGGGGGCCTTCTTCGCCGGGGGCCTTCTTCGCTGGCACCTTCTTGGCCGGGGCCTTCTTCGCTGACGCCTTCTTCGCGGCGGCCTTCTTCGCCGGCGCCTTCTTGGCGGAGGCCTTCTTTGCCGGCGCGGACTTCTTCGCGGGCGCCTTCTTGGCGGGCGGCCTTCTTGGCGGGCGCCTTCTTGGCGGGCGCCTTCTTGGCGGGCGCCTTCTTGGCGGGCGCCTTCTTGGCGGGCGCCTTCTTGACTGCGGCCTTCTTGGCCGGAGCGGCCTTCTTCGCGCTGGCCTTCTTCGCCGGAGCGGCCTTTTTCGTGGTCGTCTTCTTCGCCGATCGCGACACCGCGCGACGAGCGGCCGTGGCCGCCTTCCCAGCCAAGGACTTGCGGGTGCTGCGAGCCATGTGCTCCAGGCCTTCCTGTGGCCGCGGCCGCAACTGGGACCACGGGCTGCCCGGGAGGGTAGTCGCTGCTGGGGGGTCGCTCAAACAGGCGCGCCCCGGGGACGCCTAGTGCCGGAGCCGGCTCAGCGCTCTTCCTCCCCGAGGATTGAGCGCAGTCGCTTGGGCGCAGGGGTGTCCTCGGTGCTGGGCGCGGGCGTCTCGGCCGACCCTGCCAGCGCCTCGAGCTGCTGGGTGAAGTAGGTCTTGAGCCGGGAGCGGTACTCGCGCTCGAACGAGCGCAGGTTCTCCACGTCCACGTTGAGCTTGTCGCGCTCCTTCTCGAGGTCACCGAACAGCTGCGCGCGGCGCTCGGAGGTCTCCGAGTCGAGCATCTGAGCGCGGGTGCGGGCGTCGGACTCGAGACGCTCCGACTTGCCCTTGGCCTCGGACTCGAGGCGCTCGGCCTTGGTGCGGGCCTCGCCCACGATCTTGTCGGCCTCGTTCTTGGCGTCCTCGACCAGCTCGTCAGCGTTGCGCGTGGCGATCTCGAGGAGCCGGGCGGCGGCGTTGGACGCATCCGGCACGGTCTCGACGCGGATCGTCTCCACGACGCTCTCACCAACGCTGGGGGCGGCGATGACGGGCTGCGGTGCGGTCACCGGCTCAGGGGCCTTCTCGACGATCGGCTCCGGCTCGGGGATCGGAACCGGGGCGATCGAGCTCGTGCCGCCGGCACCGTGGGCCGCGGACAGCTTCGACCGCAGATCCTCGTTCTCCTTCGTGAGCCGCGCCAGTTCGGCCTCCACCTCATCGAGGAACTGGTCGACCTCACCCATGTCATAGCCCTCGCGGAGCCGGACAGGCGTAAAGCGCTTGTTGCTCACGTCCTCAGGCGTCAACGGCATGACCTCACCTAATTCTCTGTTGGTTCACTAGTGCGTTGTGGCGAACAATAGCGCCTGTATGGGGCTGGAGTGACTTCCCCGCGAGCCCCCACGCTCAGGCCAGGAAGACGGATCGGTTCACGTAGAGAAGCACGTACGCGACGATCATCACAATGATGAAGCTGAGGTCGAGCGCGAAGTTGCCCAGACGGAGCGGCGGGATCACCTTGCGCAGCGCCTTGATCGGCGGGTCGGTTACGGAGTAGACGATCTCCAGGAGTACGAGGAGCGGGCCCTTCGGCACCCAGGAGCGGGCGAAGATCTGGACCCAGTCGACCACGAACCTGATCCAGAGCATGGCGATGAAGAACCAGAGCAGACCTTCGATGATCTGGCCGGCAATATGCAATGTCGGTACCTAGCTCTGGTTGAAGAAGCCACCCTCGACGAGC
Organism: uncultured Actinomycetota bacterium; assembly: GCA_963779635.1. Lineage (GTDB taxonomy): Bacteria > Actinomycetota > Actinomycetes > Propionibacteriales > Nocardioidaceae > Nocardioides. The sequence goes on from CAVZZC010000009.1 coordinate 48,102, forward strand.
CGCTGCTTGTCCTCGGCGGCAACCGTGACGTTAGGCGGTGAGAGCAGGAACACCTTGCTGGTGACGCGCTCGATGGTGCCACGGGTGGCAAACACGAGCCCAGCCGCGAAGTCCACGAGACGCTTGGCATCGCTGTCATCCATCTCGGAAAGGTTCATGATCACCGGCGTGCCGTCCCGGAAGTTCTCGCCCACGGTGCGCGCCTCGTTGTAGGTGCGCGGGTGCAGGGTCGTGATCCGGGAGAGCTCTGCGACCACCCCTTGCGGGCCGGGGCGGCGGCGCTCGGCGATGTCGGCAACAGCGGCGGGGCGCGGCTCGCGCACCTTGGGTGCACGGCTCTGCTGGACCGGCGCCGTCTCCTCGGTGTTGTAGTCGTCGCTTTCGTAGTCGTCGTCGTAGCGACCGGTGTCCTCGAGCAGGCCGAGGTACTCGCCGATCCTGCGCATCGCACCGCTCATGAGTGTTGCCCTCCGGTGTTCCAGCGTCCCCATCCGAAGACGCTTCTTCTGATTCTGGACACTACTTGACCTCGGGTCTCGATCCGAGGACCGCCGAGCCGATCCGTACGTGTGTCGCGCCGGCCGCAACCGCCGCTTCCAGGTCGGCGCTCATCCCCGCGGACAGCCAGTCCGCTTCGGGCCGCAGCTCGAGGAACCGCTCGCGGATCTCCGCCAGCCGCGCGAACGCCACTGCCGGATCCTCACCCAGGGGCGCCACGGCCATCAGCCCGCGCAGCCGGAGCATCCCTGCCTCGTCGACGGCGTCGGCCAGCGCCTCGAGCTCACCCGGGTCGGCGCCGGACCGTTGGTCGGTGCCGGGAGGGTCGAGGCTCACCTGCAGGAGTACGTCGACCGGGTGCGAGCGCTCGTGGGCGCCCTTGTCGAGGGGCGCGACCAGCTTGCGCCGGTCGACCGAGTGGACCACGTGTGCATAGCGAGCCACCGCAGCGGCCTTGTTGCTCTGCAGCCCGCCGATGAAGTGCCAGGTCACCTCGAGGTCCGCGCACTCGGCAGCCTTCGCCTCGGCCTCCTGGTGCCGGTTCTCGGCAACGTCGGTGACCCCGAGGTCGGCGAGCAGGCGCACGTCGGACGCGGGGAAGAACTTGGTGACCACGATCAGCCGCACGTCGGCTTCCTCGCGACCCGCTGTCGCACAGCTGTCGGCGATCCGCTCGCGTACGGCGGCCAGGCCGGCCGCGATCTGCTGTCGACGCTCGGTCATCGTCGTACGACCAGCCCGGCGATCCGACCGGACTGGCGGCCGTCGCGGCGGTAGGAGTAGAGATCCGGCGACTCGCGGGTGCAGCGCGAGACGTCCTCCACGGAGACGCCCGCGGCAGCGAGCTGGGCGCGTACGCCGGCGCCGAGGTCAAGCGACGGCGTGCCCCAGGTCGTGGTGGCCCGGGCCTCGGGCACCACCGCGGCCACCTCGTCCTGCATCTCGGCGGGGACCTCGTAGCAGCCTCCGCACACGTGCGGCCCGATCCACGCGGTGATCTTCTCCGCGCCTTGGTTGCGCATCACCTCGACGATGCGAGGCACGATCCCGGCCGCGAGCCCCGGTCGCCCGCAGTGCGCCGCGCCGATCTGGCCCGCGTCGGGGTCGGCGAACAGGATCGGGACGCAGTCGGCCGCGCGGACGGCCAGCACCAGGTCGCGATGGCCGCTGATGACCCCGTCGGCCTCCGGCCGGTCGTCGCCAGTCGCCCTCGCCGCCGCGACCACGGTGGCGCCGTGCACCTGGCGCAGGTCGGCCAGCGCGGCGCCGGGTGCGAAGTCGTCCAGGACCAGCCGCAGGTTGTCGGCGCGGGCGGCCGGGTCGTCGTCGTCGACGATTGCGAGATTGAGGGAGTCGAACGGGACACCGCTGACCCCGTCGCGACGGTCGGTGAACGCAACCGCGACGGGGCCGAGAGTGTTGCGGAAGGAGTACAAGCCGCTACTTCAGGAAGTCGGGGATGTCCAGGTCGTCGTCGTCGAACTGCATCGGACGCGGTGCGGGCTTGGACGCGGGCTCCGGGCTGGATGCGGGTCGGGCGGCGGCGGTGGCCGGCTCCTTCTCCTTCTCCTCGACCTCTGCGGGCTCCTCGCGCTTGGTCGCGACCGCTGCCGCGGCGGCACGGGTCTCCTCCTGGGTCTGCGCGGGACGTGTGCCGGGCCGGCGCAGACCGCGATGACCGTCCTCGCGACGCTTGGGCTGTCCCCCGTCGAAGCCGGCCGCGATCACGGTGACCCTGACCTCGTCACCGAGCGCGTCGTCGATGGTCGCGCCGAAGATGATGTTGGCTTCGACGTGTGCGGCTTCCTGAACCAGCGCTGCGGCCTCGTTGATCTCGAAGAGCCCGAGGTCCGAGCCGCCGGCGATGGAGAGCAGCACGCCGTGCGCGCCGTCGATGGACGCCTCGAGCAGCGGACTGGACACCGCCATCTCTGCCGCCGCCACCGCTCGATCCTCACCGCGGGCCGAGCCGATGCCCATCAGCGCGGAGCCGGCGTTGGCCATCACCGACTTCACGTCGGCGAAGTCGAGGTTGATCAGTCCGGGTGTGGTGATCAGGTCGGTGATGCCGGAGACGCCTTGGAGCAGCACCTGGTCGGCCTGCTTGAAAGCGTCGAGCACTGAGACGTTGCGGTCGCTGATCGAGAGCAGCCGGTCGTTGGGGATCACTATCAGGGTGTCGACCTCTTCGCGCAGCTGGGCGATGCCCTCCTCCGCGGAGTTGGCGCGGCGCCGACCCTCGAACGCGAAGGGGCGGGTGACCACGCCGATCGTCAGGGCCCCGAGCGACCGGGCGATCCGGGCCACGATGGGCGCGCCGCCGGTGCCGGTGCCGCCACCTTCACCCGCGGTGACGAAGACCATGTCGGCGCCCTTGAGCACTTCCTCGATCTCGTCCGCGTGGTCGTTGGCAGCCTGGGCGCCGACCTCGGGGTCGGCGCCGGCACCGAGACCGCGGGTCAGCTCGCGGCCGATGTCGAGCTTGACGTCGGCGTCGCTCATCAGCAGCGCCTGGGCGTCGGTGTTGATCGCGATGAACTCGACGCCCTTGAGGCCGACCTCGATCATCCGGTTGACGGCGTTGACGCCGCCGCCGCCGATGCCGACGACCTTGATGATGGCCAGGTAGTTCTGTGCAGCTGCCACGGCGGCTTCACCTCTCATGTGGGTCTGGTCTGCTGGCGGCGGGGAAGGGCGGGTCGATCAACTCTTACCCTCAAGTGGAGGGTTATAGTTATGTCAACCTCGTCATGCGGACGACAGTAGAGACCGGCGACGCAGGTTCGGCGCAGACACGCCGCGCGCCTCAGCTAGTGGTGGGCATTCCCGGGACGCTGACGTCGTAGCTCTCCGCCTTCGGCCGGGCCGCCAGCAGCCCGGCGAGCACCTCGGCCTTCTCGGCCGACTGGTCGGCGCTCCCCCACAGCACCTCGCGCTCGTCGCGTAGCCGGAGGGTGATCTGGTCGACGCTGAGCACCTCGGCATAGTCGACCTTGGTGGCGATGTCGGTCGGGAGCGCGGCGACGACCTCGGCTCCCTCGGCGAGTGCCTCGGCGTTCACGCCCGACTCGGCGCGGACGCGCGGGAGCCCATCGGGTGGACGGTCGTAGCTGCCGAAAACCACGCCCTCCGCATCGAGGCTGTGCAGCTCCCCGGCGATCTCGACCACCGCGACCGGCTGGCGTTCGACGATCTCGATGAGTACGTCGTGCGGCCACTTCCGGGTGACCTCGGCCGACTTGACCACGGCCAGCGAGCGCACCCGGTAGGCGATCTTGTCCAGGTCGATGGTCGCCAGTGGCCCGCCCGTCTCGACGGCGGCCACCTCGCGCACCTTCTTCTCGCTCAGCGTCTGGGTGCCGGAGACCTCTACTCCCTGCACGGACAGGGTGCTGGAGAAGAAGACCAGGTAGACGCCGCCGACAGCCACGACCACGACCAGAAGGATTGCCAGCACGTAGCGCCAGGTGAGCCACCTGCGGGCCCACTGGCGCCGGGCGAAGCGCTTGCGCGCGTCAGCCATCGCGGGCCGCCAGCAGGTCGAGGATCCGCGGACCGAGCTCGGTCACGGTGCCTGCGCCGAGGGTGAGCACCAGGTCACCGGGGCGGGCCCGGGCGACCGCGTCGGCGGGAGCCGAGGCCAGGTCGGGTACGTAGCCGACGCGCTCACGCGGGAGGGGTACGGCGTCCGCCACCAACGCACCGGTGACGGCCGGGTCGGCCTCCTCCCGGGCGATGTAGACGTCGAGGACCACGACCTCGTCGGCGGTCCCCAGCGCCACTCCCATCTCCGCGCCGAGCAACCGGGTGCGCGAGACCAGGTGCGGCTGGAAGACCACGATCAGCCGGCCCTCTCCCGCGACCGCGCGCGCAGCCTGCAGGTCGCCCGCGATCTCCGCGGGGTGATGGGCATAGCTGTCGTAGACGCGCACGCCGCCCGCGTCGCCCTTGCGCTCCATTCGCCGACGGGTGCCGGTGAAGCCCTCGAGCCCGCGACGCAGGTCGTTAAACTCGTAGCCGAGGCGCAGGCCGACGGTGAGCGCCGCCAGCGCGTCGAGCACGTAGTGCCGGCCGGGGATCTGCAGCGTCACCCGACCCAGCTCGTTGCCACCGTCGACCACGGTGAACGCCGACGTCTCGCCCGCGAACACCAGGTCGACGCAGCGAACGTCGGCGGTGCCTGCCTCGCCCACGGCGTACGCCGCCAGCCCGCGGTCGCGCGCAACAGCGACCAGCGCGGCCGCACCGGCGTCGTCTGCGCAGCAGACCAGGAAGCCGTCGGGCTCGATCCGGCCAACGAACTCGGTGAACCCGGCGCGGTAGGCCTCCTCGCTGCCCCACTGGTCGAGGTGGTCGGCCTCGACGTTGGTTACCACGGCGGCGTGCGGTCGGTAGACCAGGAACGCGCCGTCGCTCTCGTCGGCCTCGACCACGAAGAGGTCGCTGGCGCCCTCGGCGGCGTTGGTGCCGGTCTGCGCCAGGTCGCCGCCGACGGCGTACGACGGATCGGCGCCCGCCGCCTGCAGCGCGACCGTGAGCAGCGAGGTGGTGGTGGTCTTGCCGTGGGTGCCGGCAACGGCGATCGCCCGCCGGCCGACCATCACCGACGCGACCGCGGCGGACCGGGGCAGCACCACGAGGCCTTGGCGGCGGGCCTCGGCGACCTCCGGGTTGTCGTCGCGGACCGCGACCGAGACCACCAGGGTGTCCACGTCCTTGATGTTGGCGGCGTCGTGGCCGAGGGCCACCCTCGCACCGAGAGCACGCAACGCCGCGAGCGCTGGCGAGTCGATGGCGTCGCTGCCGCTCACCGGGATGCCGCGCGCCAGCATGATCCGGGCGATGCCCGAGAGCCCGGCGCCACCGATTCCGACGAAGTGCACCCGGCCCAGCTGATCGGCGCTCGGGATCACCTCGGGCACCGGCACCTTCATCCGGGGTCCCCGCGGCGTGGTTCGGTGGAGGAGCGCAGCGGGGGAGCCGAAGAATGTCGTGGGGTGGTCATCGGGCGCCTCCCCGACCAACCTCGGCCACGATCGCGGCCAGCTTGTCGTCGGCGTCGCGCGGGATCAGCCGGGAGGCTGCGGCGCTCATGGCGACCAGCCGGTCCGGATCGGTGGCCAGGGCGGGCACCGTCCGGGCGACGTAGTCGGGGGTGAAGTCGGCGTCGTCGACGACCAGCGCTCCCCCGGCCTCGACGACCGGCTGGGCGTTGAGCGCCTGCTCGCCGTTGCCGATCGGCAGCGGCACGAAGATCGCCGGGACGCCGGTGGCTGCGGCCTCGGTGACGCTCGAGGCGCCGGCCCGGCAGACCATCAGGTCGGCCGCGGCCAGCGCGAGGTCCATCCGGTCGACGAAGTCGACCACGACGTACGGCGTGCCGGTCGCCGCCGGCGTCGCCTCTCCCTTCGGACCGACCACGTGCAACACCTGGACGCCGGCCTCGCCGAGCACGTCCGACGCGGCGGAGACCGACTGGTTGAGCCGCCGGGCTCCCTGCGAGCCGCCGGTGACGACCAGGGTCGGGAGGTCGGGGTGCAGGCCGAAGAACTCCCGTGCCTCGGCGCGCATTGCCGCCCTGTCGAGCTGGGAGATCATCCGGCGGATCGGCAGCCCGACGTACTCGGCCTTGGGGAGCTTGGTGTCGGGGAAGCTCACCGCGACCCGGGCGGCGATCCGGGCACCGGCCTTGTTGGCCAGCCCGGGCAGGGCGTTCTGCTCGTGCACGACCAACGGCACCTTGCGGCGCCGCGCGGCGAGGTAGGCCGGCATCGACACGTAGCCGCCATATCCCACGATCACGTCGGGCCGGAGCCGGTCGATGATCGCGGTCGTCTCCTTGACCGCCCCGCGCAGCCGGGCCGGCACCTTGAGGAGGTCGGCGTTGGGGCGGCGGGGCAACGGCACCGGCGGGATCAGCTCGAGTGCGTAGCCGGCGGCCGGCACCACCTTGTTCTCCAGCCCGCGCGGCGTACCGAGGCAGGTGATCTCGGCCTCTGGGTCGAGTCGGCGCAACGCGTCGGCGGTCGCCAGCAGCGGCGAGGTGTGCCCCGCCGTACCGCCTCCCGCAAGTAGTGCTCGCATTTCCCGAACGCTACCGACGGGCCGAGCGCGAGCGACGGCGCTGCTTCAGGGCGCGCGCCGCCGCCGGCTCGCGCCGCGCGAAGCCGACCAGCAGGCCGAGGGCGGCCAATGTCGGCAGCAGGCTCGAGCCTCCGTAGGAGACCAGTGGCAGGGGGATGCCGATGACGGGGAGCAGCGCGAGCACCATGCCGACGTTGATGATCATCTGGCCGATCAGCCAGACCACGATGCCGAAGGACGTGTAGCGGACGAACGGGTCCTTGGCCTCGCGGGCGACCCGCAGCGCGGCGTAGGCGATCGACAGGAAGAGCGCGATAACCAGCAGTGTGCCGACCAGGCCGAGCTCCTCGCCGAGCACCGCGAAGATGAAGTCGGTGTGCGCCTCGGGGAGCGCGCCCCACTTCTGCTGGCTGGCGCCGATGCCCTGTCCGAAGATGCCGCCGGTGGACATCGCGTAGAGCCCGTGGGCCGGCTGCCAGCCGGTGTCGTGGAAGTCCTTGAAAGGGTCGACGAAGGTGGTGATCCGGGCGAAGCGCTCGCTGTCGGCGGTGGCCAGGGCGAAGACTCCGACGCTGACGACGGAGATGCACAGGACGAAGAACCGGGCCGGCGCGCCCACGACCCAGAGCATGCCGAGCATCAGGGCGAAGAAGATCAGGGCGGTGCCGAGGTCCTTGCCGACGATCACCAGCGCGGTGGCGAGCAGCATGCCCGGCACCACCGGGACCATGATCTGGTGCAGGTTGCCGAGCCGGCGGTCCTTGTTGGCGTAGATGTGGGCGGCCCAGATGATCAGCGACAGCTTCGCGATCTCGGACGGCTGGATCTGGAGCGGCCCGAGGGCCAACCAGTTGGTGTTGCCGTTGATCTCGATGCCGAAGCGGGCGGTGACCAGCAGCAGGACGAGCGAGACCGAGAACGCCGGGTAGGCCAGCCGGCGTACCCATCGGAGCGGCACCCGACTCGCGATCACGGCACCGGGCACGCCGATCAGGACCCAGAGCAGCTGGCGGCGGACGATCGTGTAGGAGTCGCCGGTCCGGTCGTAGGAGTAGACGCTGGAGGCGCTCAGCACCATGATCAGGCCGATCGTCAGCAACAGCATCGACGCGCCGATCAGCAGGTAGTACGTCGTCAGCGGCCGGTCGAGGGCCTCGCGGAGCGCGGAGGTCCAGCTGCCGACCCGAGGGGCTCGGAACTGGCTGGCGGCCCGGTTGCGGGCCTCCTCGGGGTTCGCGGTAGTCATCCACCCACCCCTCCGTGTGCCGCTACGTGGACCCGCCCAACTTGGCCTGCACCGCCGCAGCGAACGCGTCGCCACGTGCGGCGTAGTTGGTGAACTGGTCCATCGAGGCGCACCCGGGAGCCAACAGGACCGTGTCGCCAGGCTTGGCCAACTGCGCGGCCGCGCCGACGACCCGTTCCATCAGGGCCATCTCACCTTCCTTGGTGTCAGTCTTGCCGCCGTCGACCTCGATCACCCGCACATCGGGAGCGTGTCGCGAAAGCGCGGAGGCGATCACCTCGCGGTCCTGACCGAGGAGTACGGCGCCGCGCAGCCGGCCGCGGACCGCCTGCACCAGGTCGTCGAACGCCGCGCCCTTCGCCAGCCCGCCGGCCACCCACACCACTGGGCTGTAGCCCAGCAGCGAGGACTGGGCGGCGTGCGGGTTGGTCGCCTTGGAGTCGTCGATCCAGGTGACGCCGGCCAGCTCGGCCACCACCGCGATCCGGTGCGCGTCCGGCCGGAATGCCCGCAGCCCGTCGCGCACCGCGGCCTGGCTGACGCCGTGGGCGCGGGCCAGCGCGGCGGCGGCCAGCGCGTTGGCCACGACATGGGGCGCCGGCACCGTGGCGCCGGGAGGCGCGAGGTCGGCGTACGTGCACAGCTCGGCGGCACTGGTCTCCCGCTGCTCGATGAAGGCGCGGTCGACGAGGATGTCGTCGACGACCCCGAGCATGCCGACCATGGGCGTCGCCAGGGTGAAGCCGATCGCGCGGGCACCCTCCACGACCTCGGCCTCGCGGACCAGGTGCTCGGTCATCGGGTCCGCGGCGTTGTAGACGCAGGCGCGGCTGACCCGTTGGTAGATCCGGCCCTTGTCGGCGGCGTAGGCGTCCATGCCCGTCGGCCCGTCGTACCAGTCCAGGTGGTCCTCGGCGACGTTCAGCACTGCCGCCGACTCGGCGGACAACGATTCGGTGTAGTGAAGCTGGAAGCTGGAGAGCTCGACCGCCAGCACGTCGTACGGCGTCGGGTCCATCACCGCCTCCACGATCGGGAGGCCGACGTTGCCGGCGGCCTGGCTGCGCAGCCCGGCCGCGCGCAGGATCCCGTCGAGCATCTGCACGGTCGTGGTCTTGCCGTTGGTTCCGGTGACGCAGAGCCAGGGGGTGTCGTGGTCGGGGTCGCGCAGTCGCCATGCGAGCTCGACCTCTCCCCAGATCGGGACGCCCCGCTCCCTCGCCTGCACCAGGATCGCGGAGTCCGGCCGGAAGCCGGGCGAGACGACGAGCAGATCGACGTCGTCGGGCAGCGCCGACGTCGCCCCGGCGTGCAGGTGCACGGTGGCACCGAGGATCTCCAGCAGCTGTGCCTTCTCGAGCTGGGTCGGGTTCGCGTCGTCGGCGAGCGCGGTGACCGAGGCACCGAGGTGGGTCAGGTTGTCGGCCGCGGCGAACCCGGAGACGCCGAAGCCGGCGACCACGGCGCGGACGCCCTCCCACGAGTCGTGCCGGCCGAGGTGGGTCGGGTCGGTCATAGCCTCGCGACCCACTCGGCGTAGAACACACCCAGACCGGTGGCCACGAACAGGCCGGTGATGATCCAGAAGCGGATCACCACGGTGACCTGCTCCCAGCCGAGCATCTCGAAGTGATGGTGCAGCGGCGCCATTCGGAAGACCCGTTTGCCCTTGGAGATCTTGAAGAAGCCCACCTGCAGGATCACCGACAGGGTCTCGAGCAGGAACAGGCCGCCGAGGATGACGAGGAGCAGCTCGGTGCGGGTGAGGATCGCGAACCCGGCGAGGGCGCTGCCCAGGGACAGCGAGCCGGTGTCGCCCATGAAGATGGCGGCCGGCGAGGCGTTCCACCAGAGGAAGCCGAAGCTGGCGCCGGTGATCGCGGCGGCGATCACGGCAAGGTCGAGCGGGTCACGCACGTTGTAGCAGGTGGCGCTGGGGTCCTCCTGGCAGAACTGGTTGTTCTGCCAGATGTTCACGAGCATGTAGGCGCCGAAGACCATCACGCAGGCGCCGGTGGCCAGGCCGTCCAGGCCGTCGGTGAGGTTCACTGCGTTGCTGGTCGCGGTGACGATCAGCACGATCAGCAGGACAGCCAGCACGACCGGCAGAGCGAGCCAGTCGATCTCGCGCAGGAACGAGATCTTCTCCGAGGCCGGGGTGCGGCCGTTGGCGTCCTCGAGCATCGGCGACAGGGCGAGGATGCCGAACACCACCGCAATCACGGTCTGCCCGATCATCTTGGCCTTGCTTCGCAGGCCGAGGCTGCGCTGCTTGGAGATCTTGATGAAGTCGTCGAGGAAGCCGACCAGGCCCATGCCGACGAAGAGGAAGAGCAGCAGCCACGCGGACGCCGACGGCGCGCTCATCGTGATCAGCTTCGCGCCGAAGTAGCCGATCAGCGTCGCCGCGATGATGACGACGCCGCCCATGGTGGGCGTGCCGCGCTTGGTGTGGTGGCTGGTGGGTCCGTCGTCGCGGATCTCCTGGCCGTAGCCGAGCTGGGTGAACCGGCGGATCGCCACACGGGTGCCGAGCAGGGAGACCAGCAACGCCAGTCCGCCGCCCAACAGGATTGCTCTCATGGTGCCCCGGTGCCTCCCTCCAGCAGATCGTCGGCAACGACTTCGAGGGCGACCCCGCGAGAAGCCTTGACCAGGACCACGTCCTCGGCGGCGACATTCTTGCGCACCCACTCCATCGCCTCGTCGCGCCCCGCCGCTTGCACCACGGAGCCGTCCCACTCGGCGTCGGCGAGCCCCTCGGCGATGCCTCGCGTGTGCTCCCCCACGACCACGACGACGTCGAGACCGACTGCCGCGGCGGCCCGGCCGACCTCGCGGTGTGACTCCTCGGCGCCGGCGCCGAGCTCGAGCATCTCCCCCAGCACCGCGACCGTGCGCCGTCCGCGGCGCGTCCCGATCCCGGCAAGTGCTTCCAACGCGGCGATCATCGACGCGGGGTTCGCGTTGTAGGCGTCGTTGACCACGATCAGTCCGTCGGCACGCTCGCGCACCTCCATCCGCCAGCGCGAGGCGGGTACGGCGGAGCCGAGCGTCGCCACCGCGACCGCGAACGGCACTCCGGCCGCGACCGCCATCGCCGCGGCCGCCGCCGCGTTGGCCACCTGGTGCCGGCCGGTCTGCGTCAGCGTGATCGGGAGCCACTCGTCGGCGTACCCGATCTCGAAGGTGGGGCGGCCCAGGTCGTCGAGCTCGACGCCGCGCCAGGAGACGTCGCCGCCCTCGCCGAACGTGAGCATCCGTGCCTGGGTCCGCGACGCCATGGCCAACGTGAGCTCGTCGTCGGCGTTGAGTACGGCGGCGCCGTCGGCGGGCAGCGCCTCGACGATCTCTCCCTTGGCCGTTGCGATCGCCTCGCGGCTGCCGAACTCGCCGATGTGGGCGGTGCCGACGTTGACCACCGCGGCCACCTTCGGCGGCGCGATCTCACACAGATAGGAGATGTGCCCGATGCCACGGGCACCCATCTCGACGACCAGGTACGCCGTCGTCGGGTCCGCGCGGAGCACCGTGATCGGGACGCCGTACTCGTTGTTGTAGTTGCCGGCGGTGGCGACGGTGGGGCCGGCCGCCGCGAGCACCGCGGCCAGGTAGTCCTTGGTGCCGGTCTTGCCCTGCGAGCCGGTCAGCGCCAGCACGGTCGGGTCCAGCCGGTCGAGGACGTGGCGGGCCAGGCGGCCGAGTGCGGCCACCGGATCGGCGACCACCACGGTGGGCGCATCCGTCGGCCGGCTGCCTAGTACGGCGTACGCGTCCGCGGCGTACTGGTGACCGTCCACCCGCTCGCCGACGATCGCCACGAACAGTCCCTCGTCGACGGGGTCCCGGGTGTCGAGGTAGGCCGGCCCGGTCACGGTCAGCTCGGGCTCACCGTGCACGTGGCCATCCACCACCGCGGCGATCTCGGCCAGCGTCATCGGGATCACAGGCGGTCCAGCTCCTCACGGGCGACCTCGCGGTCGTCGAAGGGGTGCACCGTGCCGGCGATCTCCTGTCCGGTCTCGTGACCCTTGCCGGCCACCAGCACGATGTCGCCGGCGACGGCGCGGCGTACCGCCTCGGCGATCGCGGCTCCGCCGGTCGCCGATCTCGAGAACCTCGCCCGAGGCGTCGCGGGTGCCGGCGAGCATCTCCGCCCGGATCGCGGCAGGGTCCTCGGTGCGCGGGTTGTCGTCGGTGATGATCAGCACGTCGGCGAGCTCGGCGGCGATGCCCGCCATGATCGGGCGCTTGCCGTGGTCCCGATCGCCTCCGGCGCCGAGCACCATGATCAGCCGGCCCTCGGTGAGTGGACGCAGGGTCCGGAGGGCCGCCGCGACGGCATCGGGCTTGTGGGCGTAGTCGACCAGCACCAGGAAGTCCTGGCCTTCATCGATCCGCTCCAGCCGCCCGGGCACCCCGGACGCGTCCGCCAGCCCGGCTGCCACCGCCTCGGCGTCGAAGCCGGCCTCGACGCAGGCGGCCACCGCCGCCAAGGCGTTCGCGACGTTGAAGTCACCGGGCAGCTGCACCGCCGCCGGCACAGCCACGCCGCCGGGACCGACGATGGTGAAGCGGGAGCCGGTGGCCTCGGCGACGACGTCCTCGGCCCGCCAGTCGGCCGCTGGGTCGCGCAGCGACAGCGTGCGCACCGGCAGGCTGGTTTCCCCGGCCAGCCGGCGGCCGTGCTCGTCGTCCACGTCGATCACCGCGAGCCGGGCACGTTCCGGTGTGAACAGCGAGGCCTTCGCGCGGTAGTAGTCCTCCTCGTCGCTGTGGAAGTCCAGATGGTCGCGGCCGAGGTTGAGGAACACCGCCACGTCGAAGACCACGCCGTCGACCCGGCCCATCACCAGGGCGTGGCTGGAGACCTCCATCGCGCAGGCCCGCACCTCGCTCTCGCGCATCATCGCGAACAAGCCGTGCAGGTCGGGTGCCTCCGGAGTGGTCAGCGACGTCGGTACGTCGCGGCCGTCGACCCGGGTGCCGACGGTGCCGATCGAGGCGGCGCGGACACCGGCGGCCTGGAGCGCGGCCTCGGCCAGCCGGACGGTGGTGGTCTTGCCCTGGGTGCCGGTCACGCCGATCATCCGCAGCGCGGTCGCGGGCTCGTCGTACAGCCAGGCGGCGAGGCGACCGAGCAGGTCCCGCGGTCGGTCGACGATCACCACCGTGGTGTCGCCACCGGCCTTGGCGGCGCCCACGGAGTCCGTCAGTACGGCGACCGCACCGGCCGCCAGCGCCTGGCCGACGAACCCGATCCCGTGCGCGCGAGAGCCCGGCAGCGCGGCGTACAGGTCGCCGGGCTGCACCCGCTGCGAGCTCAGCGACAGACCGGTCACCACGACCTCGGGGTCGCCGACCAGCTGCACCTGCCGCCCCGACGAGGACAGCCAGGCGACCAGGTCGGCGAGCGGCGTGCGAGGCGGATGCTGCGGACGCGTTCCCACGTCCGCAGTCTTTCCCATCACCACTCGACGGGCAGCCGCGAGGGGTGCGTGCCGGTGGGCGGTACGCCGTAGCGGCGCAGCGTGTAGCTCATCAGCTTGGCGAACGCCGGGCCGGCGACCGAGCCGCCGCCACCGCCGTTCCTGGGGTTGTGCACCACGACGTAGATGGTGAAGCGCGGGTCGTCCGCGGGCGCGAAGCCGGCGAAGGAGACCGTGAACGTGCCGTCGTAACAGCGGCACTCGGGTCCGACCCGCTGCGCGGTGCCGGTCTTGCCCGCGACCCGGTAGCCCGGCACCGCAGCGCCGGGAGCGACGCCCGCGTCGGGGTCGATGACCCGCTCCATCATCTGCGTCATCTGCCAGGCGGCGTCCTCGCTGATCACCCGGTGCTGTTCGACGTGATCGGTGCCGACCTCGGTGCCGTCGTCGGTCACCGCCGACCCCTTGACCAGGCTCGGGTCGATCCGCATCCCGCCGTTGGCGATGGTGTTCACGGCCGCGGCCATCTGCAGGGCGTTGACCGACAGGCCCTGGCCGAACGCGATCCGATCCTCGGTCTGGTCGGTCCACAGCTCCCCGGAGGGCAGCAGGCCCTTGGTCTCGCCGCCGACGCCGATGTCGGTGCGCTCGCCGAGCCCGAAACCGGTGAGGTAGCTGCGCAGCTGCCCCCGACGGAACTCGTCGGACGCGAGCACCGTGCCGATGTTGGACGACTTCGCGACGATGCCGGCGAGAGTGAGATTGATCAGGCCGTGCTCCCAGTAGTCGTGGATCGGCCGGTCCTGCCGCTCCAGCACCCCGGGCACCCGGAACTGCGTCCGTTTGGTGACCTTGCCGGTGTCGATGAGCGAGCTGAGGGTCAGCACCTTCTCGACCGAGCCGGGCTCGTAGACGTCGGTCAGCGCCGCCGACTTGTAGAGGTTCTCGTTGTCGGCCGAGGCGTACGGGTCGCTGGCGTCGTACGTCGGGTAGTCGGCGATCGTCAGCGCCTCGCCGGTGCGGCTGTCCAAGATCACCGCGTGCCCCGAGTCGCCACGCGCCCCGAGGACCGTCTGTCGGAGCACGCGCTGGGCATACCACTGCAGGTCGCGGTCGATGGTGGTGGTGAGGTCGTCGCCGTCGACGGCCTTGGTCACGGTGTTGTCGCCGAGCGGGATCCGGTTGCCGGCGCCGACCTCGTAGCGCGCCTCGCCGTCGGTGCCGGCGAGGTATCCGTTGAACGTGTCCTCGAGCCCGGCCAGCGCCCGGGCGGCGCCGTTCTTGCGCGGGGTGCCGAGGAAGCCGACCAGGTTGGCCGCCACGTCACGAGAGGGGTAGGAGCGCACCGGGTCGCGCCGTGTCGAGATGCCCTCGTAGCCGAGCTCCTCGGCCGCGTCGACGACCTCGTTGGCCTGGGTCGCCGGCACCTGGCGGGCGATGTACTGGAACCGGCTGTCCTCGACGCGGAGCCGCTCGAGGGTGCCGAAGTAGTCGACGTCCAGGCGCTTGGAAAGGAAGGTAGCGATCTCCGGCGCGCGGTCGGCCGTCATCAGCGGGTCGGCCACCACCATCAGCCCGTCGACCGAGTCGGCGAGCGGCTCGCCGTTGCGGTCCAGGATGTCGCCGCGGGTGGCCGGCAGCACCACGTCGACCGTGCCCTCGTCGGCCGCCATCTGCGCGTAGGACCTCGGGTCGATCCCCTGGAGCTGCACCAGCCGTGCGGAGAAAACGGAGAGCACGATCGCGATCAGCACGAACCCGACCCGGAGCCGGACGTGGGGTGAGCCCCTGACCCGCCCGCGCCGTCCGCGCCCTCGCGGGCGCACGGTTCCGGTACGTCGCACGGGTGGTCTCCTCATCCGCCGCGAGCTCACCGGCGAAGGTGGTTGTCGCCGCCGCGGTGGTCGCGCTGGCCCAACCTTGGCTTCTCGTCCGGGCCCTCCTGGGTTCCCACGCCGTCACGCGTCTGTGGCGAGCCGCCGCGTGTCTCGACCCGGATCGGGTCCGGGTCGAGCTCGGGCGGACGGGCCGGCGGCGGCGCGGTGATCTTCGTGTCGCTCTCGGCAGTAGCCGGGGCCACGTTGCCGGTGACCTTGCCGGTCTTCAGGTCGAGGAACGCCGGCGCCGAGGGGATCACCAGACCCTGGCGCTTGGCCGCCTCGGCCACCCGTTGCGGGTCGCGCAGCCGCTCCAGCTCCATCTGCAGGGTCTGCTCACGTGCCGAGAGGTTGGTCGCCTGGTCCTCCAGCGCGGTCGCCGCGAAGGACGCCTGTTGCATAGAGGTGTTGAACAGCAGCAGCCCCACCACCCCGCCGAGCAGCAGCAGGCTGACCAGGGTCACGAACGGCACTCGCGGTGCGCGCGTGCGTCGGCGCGGGACGACGGTCAGCCGGGCCCGCTCGACCGCTGCCTCGGCGAGCCGGGGAAGACGGGAACGGAGCTGGGGTGCGGTGCTGCTCATCACGCTGCTCCTCTCGTGCCGGGTCGGATCCGTTCGATGGCGCGCAGCCGCACCGAGGCGGCCCGCGGGTTGACTGCGGTCTCGGCCGGGTCGGCCTTCTCGGCGCCGCGGGTGACCAGCCGGAACGCCGGCTCGTGACCCTCGGGCACGAACGGCAGGTCATGGGGTACATCGGTGCTGGTCGCGGCCGAGAACGCTTGCTTGACCAGTCGGTCCTCCAGGGAGTGGTAGGCCTCCACGACCACCCGGCCGCCGACCCGGATCGCGTCGATCGCCGCGGGGATGGCCCGGCGCAGCACCGCCAGCTCGTCGTTGACCTCCATCCGGAGCGCCTGGAAGGTGCGCTTGGCGGGGTGCCCGCCGGTACGCCGGGCGGGTGCCGGGATCTCGGCGTACAGCAGGTCGACCAGCCGGGCCGAGGTCGTGAACGGCTCCACGTCCCGGGCGCGCACGATCGCGCCGGCGATCTTGCGGGCGAACCGCTCCTCGCCGTACTCGCGGAGCACCCGGGTCAGCTCGGCCGCGTCGTAGGTGTTGAGCACGTCGGCCGCGGTCGGTCCGGTGGTGCCGTCCATCCGCATGTCGAGCGGAGCGTCGGTCGCGTAGGCGAAGCCGCGCTCGGGAAGGTCGAGCTGCATCGAGGAGACGCCGAGGTCGAAGAGCACGGCGTCGACCGCGTCCAGGCCGAGCCGGTCGAGGACCTCGGGGATCTCGTCGTAGACGGCGTGCACGCCGGTGAACCGGTCGCCGTACGACGCCAGCCGCTCGCCGGCCACCGCGAGCGCATCGGGATCGCGGTCGATGCCCACCACCCGCGCCAGCTCGATGCGGCCCAGCACGGCGTGGGCGTGGCCGCCGAGGCCGAGGGTCGCGTCGATGAGTACGGCGTCCGAGTGGGTGAGTGCGGGAGCCAACAAGGCGACGACCCGGTCGAGCATCACCGGGACGTGGGAGGCAGTCATGGTCAGCTGCCCAGCGCTGTGATCAGTAGGAGCGCCACCGCGAACCCGAGGGAGACCAGGGCCGAGAACGCCATCAGCGCCGCGACGTCGCGGGCCTGTTGCCGGACCCGGCGTTCCGGGATGACGGGTGTGCTCATCGGTTCGACCCCTGCCGTGCTTGGTGCTGGGAAGAGGAATCCGCAGAGCCAGGTCTCGGCCCGCTCCCGCGTCGCGTGTGTCGGGAAGTGATGACCTTCTGGAGCCGGGGAAGTTGCCCCAGATGGTCGGGAGCGGGCCGGAGCCTCGTCCTGCGGATTCCTTGTGGTGTTGTTCTCGGTGCTGCGGGGTGCTGCGCGTGGTGGAAGGTGGGGGCTACTCGTCGTCCTCGTCCAGGTCCGCGAACTTCGCGGCCTCGGAGGCCTGGTAGTCGCTCCACTTGGCGGGGTCCCAGATCTCCAGCCGGTCCAGCACGCCGATCACGACGACCTCCCCGTCGAGACCCGCGTAGCCGCGGAGCTCCTGGGGGATGCTGATCCGGCCCTGTTTGTCAGGGACCGCTTCCTCCGCGCCCGAGAAGAAGGTGCGGATGAAGCCGCGGCCCGACTTGCTGCTCATCGGCCGCTCCATGACCCGCGCGGATTCCTGCTCGAAGACCTCGGGCGGCCAGACGACGAGGCAGTTCTCGTGACCTTGTGTCACCACTACCCCCTCTGCCAGTCGTCCTCGGAACTTCGCCGGGAGGAAGAGGCGGCCCTTGTCATCGAGCTTCGGTCGGTGGGTGCCCATGAAACGCATCGGGCACCTCCGCGTTCACTCAGGTGGCTTCTTCCTCCACTTTCC
Organism: uncultured Actinomycetota bacterium; assembly: GCA_963779635.1. Lineage (GTDB taxonomy): Bacteria > Actinomycetota > Actinomycetes > Propionibacteriales > Nocardioidaceae > Nocardioides. Next base: position 65,601 of record CAVZZC010000009.1, read on the forward strand.
CCCACCATACGCCACTTTCCCCCACCGTCAACCACATTCACCCCGAATTCGTGCACCGGCGAAACTCACCCCCTGGTGACACGACCGCAACCAAACCGTGACCAATTGAGTGGAAAGCAGGAGCAAGCCGTACGCGTAGGTTGCTGCCCTGACCTACCGTGGTGTCAGCGTGTGGGGTGTTGTGGCGGACGACGTGGAAGGACCGGACGTGGAATCTCCGACTACTGGCGGAGCTGATCTCGAGACGTTGGCTCGGGTAGTCGAGCGAGTACGCACCAATGTCGAGAAGGTGATCGAGGGCAAGCCCGATGTGGTGTCCTCCACCCTCGTGGTGCTTCTCGCCGAGGGCCACCTGCTGATCGAGGACGTGCCCGGCGTGGGCAAGACCATGCTCAGCAAGGCGCTGGCCCGCAGCATCGACTGCACGGTCCGCCGGATCCAGTTCACGCCCGACCTGCTGCCGTCCGACGTCACCGGCGTCTCCGTGTTCAACCAGAACACCCGCGAGTTCGAGTTCCGGCCCGGCGGCGTGTTCGCCAACATCGTGGTCGGCGACGAGATCAACCGCGCCTCGCCCAAGACGCAGTCGGCGCTGCTGGAGTGCATGGAGGAGCGTCAGGTCACCGTCGACAACACGACGTACCAGCTCGACACGCCGTTCATGGTGATCGCCACCCAGAACCCGATCGAGATGGAGGGCACCTACGCCCTGCCCGAGGCGCAGCGCGACCGGTTCATGGCCCGGGTCTCCATCGGCTACCCCGTCGAGACCGCCGAGCTGGCGATGCTCGACTCCCACACCGGCGCCAACCCGCTCGACGACCTGGAGCCGGTCACCGACGCCGCCGAGGTGCGCAAGCTGTGCGGCATCGTCGCCCAGGTCTACGTCTCGGAGGCCGTGCAGCGCTACGCCGTGTCGCTCACCTCCGCGACCCGCAAGTCCTCGGAGCTCACCCTCGGCGCCTCGCCGCGGGCGACGCTCCACCTGGTGCGCGCAGCCAAGGCTTCCGCAGCGTTGGAGGGCCGCGACTACGTGCTGCCCGACGACATCCACCGGCTGGCCCGGCCGGTGCTGGCGCACCGGCTGCTTCCGGCGGTCGAGGCGGCGATGAGCGGCCGGTCGACGACCGCGATTCTCGACGGTCTGCTGGCCGCCCTGCCGGTGCCGCAGTCGACGCACCGTGCGTGAGGCACTCTCAGGTCTCACCGTCCGTGGACGGGCCTTCGCCGCTGCCGGAGTGACGGCGATCGTCTGCGCCGTACTGCTGGGTCAGCCGGCGCTGACCCGGGTCGGGGTGCTGCTCGTCGCCCTCCCCCTCATCACCGCCTTCTTCGTCGGGCGCAGCCGCTACCGGCTGGCCCTGGTGCGCACGGTGCAGCCCCAGATCGTGCCGGCCGGTCAGCCGGCGCGGGTCAAGCTCACCATCACCAACGAGGGCCGGACCCCGAGCGGCGCCCTGCTGCTCGAGGACCAGGTGCCCTACGTGCTCGGCAGCCGGCCGCGGTTCGTGCTCGAGGGCATCGCCCGCGGCTGGCGGCGGCACATCACCTACCAGGTGCGATCGGACATCCGGGGCCAGTTCCAGATCGGCCCGATGTCGGTGCGGGTCAGCGACCCCTTCGGCCTGGTCGAGCTCGGCCGGGCGTTCCGCACCACCGTGCCGCTGACCGTGACCCCCCGCACCGTGCCGCTGCCGACGATCCCGCTCGGTGGCGGCTGGACCGGCTCAGGTGACAACCGGCCGCGCGCGTTCGCGACCGGGTCGGCGGAGGACGTGACCGTGCGGGAGTACCGCCACGGCGACGACCTGCGCCGCGTGCACTGGCGCTCCTCGGCCCGGATCGGCGAGCTGATGGTCCGCCGGGAGGAGCAGCCCTGGCAGTCGCGCGCAACGGTCTTCCTCGACAACCGGGTGGTCTCCCACCGCGGCCACGGCATCGCCTCCTCGCTCGAGGCCGCCGTCTCCGCGGCCGCGTCGGTCGCCGTCCACCTGAGCCATCGGGGCTTCATGGTGCGGCTGGTCACCGCCTCCGGCGAGGACACCACCGGTGCCTGGCACTTCCGCGATGCCGACCTCAACACCGGTCCCCTGCTGGAAGCACTTGCCGTGGTGACCGCGCTCGAGCAGGTCCGCCTGGACAGCGGCTGGCTGAGCGAACCCACCGGCGGCGGCCTCACCGTGGCCGTGCTCGGGGAGGTCCGCGACCACGACATCCCGGTGCTGCGCCGGATGCAGCACCACACGAGCTCGGCCGTCGCCCTGGCCCTCGACGTCAACGCCTGGAGCACGCCGAACGGCGGCGACGGCGGCGCCGGCGCGTTGCTGACCCAGCTCGGCTGGCGCTCGGCCAGCCTGCGCCCACGCGACCGCCTCGACGCGGTCTGGCAGGAGCTCGGCCGGACCAGCACCCAGACCAGCCGGAGCGCTGACACCGGCGCGGCTCACCAGGAGGTCGTCGGATGACGCGCACCCGCGGCAACCTCTCGGCCGGCGTCGCGCTGGCGCTGGCCGCGGCCGCCACGACCTGGATCGCGATGTTCTCCTGGCGCGGCTTCACCCAACGGCCCGGCGAGTTCCTGATCCCGCTGCTGCTGGTCGGGGCGACGGTCGCCCTCAGCGGCGCACTCGGCCGCTGGTGGCGGATCCCCGGCCCCGTGGTCTTCCTCGGCCAGATCGTGCTCGGGACGATGATGATGTCCTGGCTGGTGATCGGCTCGCCGTTCCCGGTGGGCGCCGGCTGGACCGAGCTGCTCGACGCGTTCGACGCCGCGGTCGACAGCTCCAACACCTACGCCGCCCCGGTGCCGCACACCGTCGCACCCGTCTACCCGCTGCTCATCGCCGGTGGCCTGGCCGCGATGCTGCTGGTCGACGTACTGGCCTGCACTCTGCGCCGGGTCCCGCTCGCCGGACTGCCGCTGCTCACCGTCTACAGCGTTCCGGTGAGCCTGCTCGAGGGCGGCATCTCGTGGGTCGTCTTCCTACTCACCGCCGCCGGCTTCCTCACCATGCTCTTCCTGCACGAGGTCGATCAGATCGCGCGCTGGGGCAGGCCGCTTGGCCAGGAGTCGTCCGAGCGCGAGGTCACGGTGTTCGGCAGCTCGGGGGCGATGCGCACCAGCGCCGGCAAGATCGGCGGTATGGCGACCGCGCTCGCGGTCGTCGTACCCATCGTGATCCCGACCATCACCCTGGAGGTCTTCGACTTCGGCATCGGGGACGGCGGTGACTCCGAGATCGAGATCAAGAACCCGATGACCGATCTGCAGCGGGACCTCAAACGGGGCCCGGACTTCGCGCTGCTCACCGTCACCACCGACGACCCGGATCCCGACTACCTGCGGATCTCTGTTCTCAATCGGTTCAACGACAACGAGTGGAGCAACGGCGACCGGGATGTCCCGGACGAGAACCAGCCGAACGGCGTGGTGCCGATGCCCCCGGGCCTGTCCCCCTCGGTCCCGCGTGAGTACTACGACTACGACGTCCAGGTGACCAGCGACTTCGAGTCGAGCTGGCTCCCCACCCAGCCGCTGATCTCGGAGATCACCGCCGACGGCGACTGGCGGTTCGACGAGTCCACGATGGACTTCATCGCCAGCGACGACGACCTGACGACCGCCGGTCTCGACTACGCGATGACAGCCATCGAGCCGGACCTCGAGGCCCGGGCCCTGGCCGCCTCGACAACCACGGACGACGACGTCACCGACGAGGTGCTGGACCTGCCGCCGGGGGTCCCCTCGCTGGTGCGCGAGCTCGCGTTCGGCGTCACCGAGGAGGCGCCGACGAAGTTCCAGAAGGGCGTCGCGCTGCAGACCTGGTTCCGCGAGGACGGCGACTTCGAGTACGACCTGAGCAAGGCGCCGGTCGGCAACGGCGTCAACACGCTCGAGGCGTTCCTGTCCGAGGACGACGGCGGCCGGGTCGGCTACTGCGAGCAGTTCGCGTCGGCGATGGCGGTGATGGCACGGATCCTCGAGATCCCGGCCCGGGTGGCCGTCGGGTTCCTCGACCCGCAGCAGGTCGGGCCCAACTCCTACGAGTACAGCACCCACGATCTGCACGCCTGGCCCGAGCTCTACTTCGAGGGCGCCGGCTGGGTGCGGTTCGAGCCGACGCCCGGCGACCGCGCCACCACCGTGCCGGAGTACACGAACGAGAACGTGAGCGTGGGGAACCCCAGCTCCGGCCCGTCGAGCACCGCACCGAGTGCTCAGCAGACCCAGCCGTCCGACCAACCACGCCGAGAGGACGTGCCCAGCCCGGAGACCGCCCAGGACGAGGACAACAACGACGAGTCCGGCTTCCCGTGGCTACTCATGGGTGGCGGTCTCGCCGGCGCGCTGCTGGTGGGCGTCGCGGTGTTCGGGCCACGTGCTGTGCGCCGTAGCCGCCGCGAGCACCGGCTCGACGGCGGGCCGGAGGCGGCGTGGCAGGAGCTGTGGGCCACGGCGGTCGACCTGCGGCTCGCCTGGCCCGAGGGCTCGTCGCCCCGGCAGACCCGGAACTGGATGAGCGAGCACTTCGGGGTGCCCGACGAAGAGGATCCCTTCGAGCGGCCGGAGCGCGGCGCTGCGGTGGCGCCCGAGGCCGTGCAGGCGATGGACCGGATCGTCCGCGAGATCGAGCTGTTGCGGTACTCCCGGCACGGCAGCGACGAGCAGGGCGCGCTGCGCGACGACGTACTGCTGTGCGTCACTGCACTCGAGGCCGGGGCCAACCCGCGGGTCCGGCGCCGGGCGGCGTGGTGGCCGCGGTCGGTGCTGCGTCGTTCCCGGGCCGCGGTCGTGGGTCAGGAGCGCGAGCAGGCGCGGTTCGGCGGAGTGGTCGAGCACATCTGAAGCGAGCAGTAGAGCGCGAGGCACGAGCGCGCTACGTGGGCTCGCGCAGGTCGAGCAAGCCCCGCGACCGAGGAACGAGGTCCCGACGGGCGGGCCGAGACCCGGTGAGATGCGAGAAAAGGGTGCTCAGAAGCCGTTCTCGCCGCGGCGCCGACGCCAGCGCTCCTCCATCCGCTCCATGAAGGAGCTGGACGAGGTGGAGCGGTTGCGGGTCTTGCGGGTGCGGCTGGGGCGTCCGCCCTCGATCACCGTGAAGCCGGATGCATGGTCGGTGGCACGTGGCTCGGAGCCGCCGGCGTTCTGGCCACGGATCGAGCCGAGCGCCACGGTCGCGGAGCCGAGCATGATCACGAACCCGACGATGCCGACCGGCCAGAGCTGGGTGATGGCGCCGGTCATGAGGACCGCGACGCCGACCGCGAAGACCAGGCCGGCGAGGATCGCGCGACGCCTGGCCGAGCGGCGGAGCGAGGTTCCGCGCAGGGTCGAGGCCAGCTTGGGGTCCTCCTCGACGAGGGCGCGCTCCATCTGCTCGAGCAGTCGCAGTTCCTCCTCCGAGAGCGGCACTGTTCCCTCCAGTCCTCGACTCGGTCCACGGCCTGACGGCCCGGCACAGGGCCAAGTCTAGGCAGCCGCTCTCGTTCGCGGTAGGCGAGTTTGAATATTTCACGACAGCAGGGAGGCGGGACGAACCGCGGCCGAGCCGAACCGGGTGGTCGCCCGGTCCACCGCCCGGTCGGCGTCGGACCAGCCGTGGTCGCGCTGGCCGAGCACCAGCTGGCGATGCACCCGGGTCCGCGGAAGCAGCCCCTCGACGCGTACGCCGACCAGCCGGATCCGGGCCCGCTGCAGCCCGAGGGCGTCGTAGAGGCGGACCGCTGCGCGATAGACCTCCTGGGTCACGTCGGTGGCCTCCGGCAGGGTGCGCGCGCGGGTGATCGTGGTGAAATCGGCGAACCGCACGGTGATCGAGACGGTGCGGCCGGCGACCCCGGCGGAGCGCATCCGCTGGGTCACCTTGGCGGTGAGCTTGAGCATCTCGCGGAGGATCACCTCTCGGTCGTCGGTGTCGTTGCCGAAGGTCTCCTGCGCCCCCATCGACTTGTCGGGGTCGCCCTCGCCGTGTCCGAAGACGCCTGCGGTGCGGGGCTCGATCGCCCGCCGGTCGGTGCCCCAGGCCAGCTCGTGCAGGTGGGCGCCGAGATGGTGACCGATCGCACGCTGCAGGGTGCGCAGCGGAGTGTGGGCAACGTCACCGACGGTGATCAGGCCGAGCCGGTGCAGCATCGCCTGGGTCTTCTCCCCCACGCCGTAGAGCTCGCCGACGTCGAGCGGGTGCAGGAACGAGGTGATCTCCTGCGGCGGCACCACGAGTACGCCGTCGGGCTTGGCCCGGCGACTGGCGAGCTTGGCCACCGACACCGACGCGGCCACCCCGACCGAGCAGGTGATGCCCTGCTCGTCGTGGATCCTGGCCCGCAGCTGCTCGGCGATCTGCAGCGGCGACCCGAGCCGGCGGAGCGCGCTGCGGACGTCGAGGAAGGCCTCGTCGAGGGAGATCGCCTCGACCAGCGGGGTCACCCGGCGGAAGCTCTCCATCACCGCGGTCGAGACGGTGGTGAACGTGTCGTAGTCCGGCTTGAGGACGACCGCCTGCGGGCACAGCCGACGGGCGCGGGTGCCGGTCATCGCCGACCGGACGCCGTACTCCCGGGCGACGTAGTTGGCCGCGAGCACCACCCCGCGGTAGCCACCGCCGACGATCACGGGTTGGTCGCGCAGGTCGGGACGGTCCCGCAGGAGCACGGAGGCGTAGAAGGCGTCCATGTCGACGTGCAGGATCGGGCAGTCCGCGGAGCGATCACGCATGGCGACCGCCGCGCGGGGACTCAGCGGGCGAGCAGGTGCAGCTGCGTGGCCAGCGGGAGGTACTCGGATCGTTGGGAAACCGCGCGCTCGAGCTCGACCAGGGCCGCGGTGGCGCCGGGCTCGAGGTCGAGCAGCGAGCCGGGCACCAGGTCGGCGAAGACCCGGACGCCGTGCACCGTGGTGACCTCGAAGCCGGCGTCGACCAGGAGGCCGGTGGCCTCCTCGACGGTGAACCGGCGGCCGGAGCGCCCCGAGGGCGAGTGGCCGTCGAGCAGCGCCAGTGCCTGCGGGAAGTGGCCGGCCATGGCCCGGGCGACGACGGCGGCGTGCCGCTGGGCGAGGAGCAGGCTGAGGGTGCCGCCGGGGCGGAGCACCCCGCGGATCGTGGCCAGTGCGGTGGCGGGGTCGTCGACCACCTCGAGCACTCCGTGGCAGAGCACCACGTCGGCCCCTTCGACCAGGCCGGCGAGCCCGTCGACGTCGCCCTGGACGCCGGTGACCTGGACCCCGATCTCGCGAGCCCTGCGGTCGAGGGCGGCCAGAGCGTCGGGGCTGGGGTCGACCACGGTGACCTGGTGACCGAGCTCGGCGACCCGCACCGCGAACCCGCCGGTGCCACCGCCGATGTCGAGCACGTTGCACGCACTTCCCTTGGAAGCGGTCGATCCGTCCTCGAGCGCCGGGCGAAGCGCGTCCCAGACCACGGCGGTGCGAGTGGCACCTCGACGCTCGCTGGCTGGCATGCGGCCAACCCTAGTGGGGCCTTCATCCCGCGCTCCCGGGCGATCGGTGCCAGAGCTTGCGGGACAGCGACTTGGTGTCCTCACCCGCCGGCTTGATGTCGGAGTACGGCGACATCTGGAAGCCGCTGGTGTGCACCAGCACCCTGCGGCGCTCGGGGTGGGTGCCGCCGAAACCCTCGGGGACCACGGCCATCTGGGCGTGCACGGCGTCGATGCCCTCGCGCTGCCAGAGCGCGTGCAGCTCGGGGAGCGCCCAGGCGCCGGTGGCGCGCAGCGAGACCCCGCGGTAGCCGGTGCGCCGCAGCTCGCCACGCACCACCAACAGCCAGGAGTGGAACACCGTCGCGGCGTAGGGTCCCTGCACGTCTTCGAAGAAGGTGGCGTCGACCGGACCGGTGCCGTCGTCGAGGGTCAGGAAGATCACCCGGCGGCCGGACCGGATCGGCGGGGTCTGGGTGGCCACCTTCACCCCGGCGACCAGCAGCTCCGAGCGGCTCCGCCGCCGCAGCAGGTCGGTGCTGCGGGTGCTGCCGAGGTCGTCGAGGAACCGGTCGTAGGCGTCGACGACATGGCGGCTCACGTCGAGGCCGAGGATCTCCAGCTCGGCCGCCATCGACTCGGCCGCCGTCATCTCCGGCAGGCCGGACACCTCGCCCTCGCGCGGACCGTCGCCGAGGTCGAGGGCGAGCTGCACCGAGCTCACCGGCGGCGGGGCGGGGGTCGCCTTGCTCTGCGCGGCGGCCTTGGCCCAGACGCCCTGGCTGCCGAGCGGGTGCCGCTCGAGGTCCGCGGTCCGCTCCCGGGTCCGGGGGTCGGTGCTGTTGCGCAGCCCGGCGTCGTCGGCCCTCGTGACCGCCGGCCGGGTGCGACGGGTGGCCAGGCCCCGGCCCCGCGAGGCCTTCTCGACGGCCTTCCCGTGCCGCTCCAGCTCGGCGATCTGGAGCAGCAGGTCGCGCCGGGTGACCCGGCCCCGGACCCGCACCCCGTCTCCTCCGTCGATCGAGTAGATCCGGTCGAAGGCTCCGGTCAGCACCAGCCGCTCCACGATCGGCCGGGACACCCGCGCCCGATGCCAGAAGTCGGTGAGGGACTGGTAGGGCCGGGCGGCGACGATCCGCTCCACCTCGGCGGTGTTGATCCCCTTCACCTCGGCGAGCGCCAGCCGGATGCCGTAACCGGTCGTCGCGTCGGGCACCGGCTCCACGACGTACTCCTTCTCGGAGGTGTCGACGTCGAGCGCGAGCACGGCGATGCCGTGCTGGCGGGCGTCCTCGAGGATCAGCCGCTTGGGGTACATGCCGGGGTCGTGGGTGAGCACCCCGGCGAGGAAGTGGGCCGGCCAATGGGTCTTCAGCCAGGCGGACTGGTAGGTCGGCAGCGCGAACGCCGCCGCGTGCGCCTTGCAGAAGCCGAACGACGCGAACGCCTCGATCACCTTCCAGAGCCGCTCGACCAGCGGCAGCGGGTAGCCGCGGGCCAGCGCCCGGGGCGGGAACCACAGCCGCACCTCGGCCATGCCCTCGGTGTCGCCGAGGGCGCGGCGTACCTCGTCGGCCTCGGCGTTGCTCACCCCGGTGAGCTGGGCGATCATCTCGATCAGCTGCTCGTGGAAGACCACCACTCCCTTGGTCTGCCCGAGGATCGGGCGCAGGTCGTCGTGGAGGTAGAGCGGCATCTTCCAGCCCTGCTTGGCCTCGAGGTAGGGCGTGATCATGTCGCTCTTGACCGGGCCGGGGCGGAACAGCGAGATGTCGGTGATGACGTCGCCGAACGTCTCGATCCCGGACTTGGCGATCAGCTCGCGCTGGCCCGGTGACTCGATCTGGAAGACGCCGAGGGTCCGGCCCGAGCTGATCATCCGGTAGGTGGGCTCGTCGTCGAACGGCACCTGCTCCTCGTCGTCGAGGTCGATCTCGGCCCCGTCGATGCGGCTGATCTCGGCGACCGCGTGCGCCATCGCCGACTGCATCCGGATGCCGAGGACGTCGAGCTTCAACAGACCGAGGTCCTCGACGTCGTCCTTGTCGAACTGGCTCATCGGGAAGCCGGCGAAGCTCGCCTCCACCGGCGTCCGGTCGAGCAGGGTGGCGTCGGAGAGCAGCACCCCGCAGGGATGCATCGCGACGTGCCGCGGCAGCCCGTCGAGCCGCTCGACGAGCTGGAACATCAGGTCGAGCCGCTCGTCGGTGAGCCCGCCGGCGCGCAGCTCCGGCAGCTCCCGCAGCGCGACCCGGGCGTCACGGGCCCGGATGTGCGGGAACGCCTTGGCGATCGCGTCGATCTCGCCGGGTGGCATGCCGAGCGCGCCACCGACGTCGCGCACGGCGTGCCGGACCCGGTAGGTGTCCATCATCGAGACGCACACGCAGCGCTCGCCGCTGTAGCGGTCGAGGATCGCTTCGTAGACCTCGAGCCGGCGCGCCGACTCCACGTCGATGTCGATGTCGGGCAGCGCCTCGCGCAGCGGGGAGAGGAACCGCTCCATCAGCAGCCCGTGCCGGATCGGGTCGACCCCGGAGACCCCGAGCAGGTAGTTGACCAGGCTGCCCGCCCCCGATCCGCGGGCCGCGACCCGCACCCCCATCTCCTTGATCAGGTCGGTGACGTCGCCGACGGTGAGGAAGTACGACGCGTAGCCCAGGCCGCGGATCATCTCCAGCTCGTCGTCGAGCCGCTTCCAGATCACCTGCTTCGGCGCGGACCCGAAGCGATCGCCGATCCCGCCCTCGCAGCGCTGGCGGAGCGCGATGTCGGCGCTCGCGTGATCGGTGGAGAGCTCGAACTCCGGGAAGTGCACCTCCCCCAGCCCGAGGTCGGCGCGCGGGTCGAGCGCGCACCGGTCAGCGATCGTGCGGGTCTCCGCGAGCAGGTGGCGGGCGGCGGCAGCGGGGTCGGCCGCCAGCCCCGCGACCCGGCAGATCTCCTCGGCGATCTCCTGCATCTGTTTGCCGGACTTGAGGAACCCCTCGGCGTTGCCGCGGTCGAGGTGGCGCCGGTCGAGCGCCACCAGGCGCCTGGCGGCGTCGAGCACGTCGACGGTCACCGCGTCACGGCGGTCGGCGTAGCGCACCGCGTTGGTGAGTACGGCGGACAGCCCGGCCTCCCGGGCGATGCCGCCCATCCGGGCGGCGTGCGGGGTGGTGCCGGGTCCCCAGTCGCCCCGGCGCCCCGGCAGCCGGTGGGAGACCATCTCGACGACGAGGTGGGAGCGGGGCACCAGCGCCCGCCACGGCTCGAGCGCGGCCAGGGCCAGGTCGTCGCGGCGCCGGGTCGCCGCGACACCCAGCTCCGACGCCGGGCCGAGCAGCACCATCAGGTCGCCGCTCGCGAGCAGCTCGGCCACCTCGTCAGGGAGCTCGGCCAGGTCGAGGGTGGGCGCGCCGCGCTCGCCGGCCAGCTGGACCGCCGAGATCAGCCGGCACACCGCCGCCCACCCGGCCCGTCCGCCACTGGTGTCGGCGGCGGCCAGGAACGTCGCCCGCGGCAGGCCGCCGCGCTCGACCGGCAGGTCACGGAACGCGCCGCCGCGCACCGGGGTCTTGCGCTGGCGCTCGCTGCTCGACCCCCGGGGCCGGTAGGCGAGGTTGACCCCGAGCACCGGCCGGATCCCGGCCCGCCGGCAGGCCTTGGCGAACTTCACCGCCCCGTAGGTGCCGTCGCGGTCGGTCAGCGAGAGGGTGTCCATCTCCTGCTCGGCGGCCCGCTCGACCAGCACGTGCGGGTGCGAGGCGCCGTACTGCAGCGAGTATCCCGACGCCACGTGGAGATGGGGATACGGGTCGGACACGAGTCGCTCCTTCACCAATCATTCGAACACTTGTTCGAACATGATGAGTGTACGACGCCGCGCACGGTCCTGCTAGCGGCCGTCTCGGGCCGGTGCCTGATCCGGCTCAGGCGAGCGCAGGCACCAGTCGGTCGGGCCCCATCAGGCCCTCCTTGCGCGCCACGATCGCGGACGCGGTGATCGTCGCGACGACGGCCAGCCCGGTCAGCGTCAGGACCATGATGCTCTTCAGCAGCACGAAGGTCTCCAGCGACACCGACTGCAGCAGCCACAGCGCCGCGCCCGCCTTGAGCAGCCCGAGCGTGGCCCACAGCAGGGTGAGCCGCCAGAACAGGCGCCGGACCCTGGGCCGCGCCGACAGCTCGAGGTCCATCGGGTAGAAGTCGGCGGCCAGCCGGGCGACCAGCGGCCGCGAGCTCGCCAACGAGAGCAGGAACAGGGTCGCGACCACGCCGTCGCTGATGATCGGCTGCAGGAAGTAGAGGAAGGCGCTGTCGAGGATCAGGGAGATGATCGTGCGGCAGGTCATCAGGACGGCGACCAGGATCAGCAGGCCGGAGGTACGGCGACCGGTCAGGGCCCGCCAGGCGATGGCGCCGTAGGTCCAGGCCAGCGCGGCCAGGATCGCGGTCCACACGTCAGTCAGCACCATGCAGACGTAGAACATCGTGGCCGGTGCGACGCAGGCGATCAGCAGGCTCAGCGACACCCGACGGACGACCGTCACCAGGCCCGGGCGCTCGGGGGCCAGTTCAGCGCAGGTGGAGGAAGCAGTAGAAGACATAGACCTTGTCGTGCCGGAGCCGGGAACGAACCAGCGGAGTCGTTCACCTCGAAATGACGAAGTGGTCTCGACGTCGGAAAATTCCGTGGCGCGACCCACTGTAGGTGTGCAGTACCCGATCGCGGCATCGTCAGCCCGGGAAATGCCCGATCGGCCAGTTCTGTCTCAGTTCCTAGGACACGTGCCGCACCAGCTGCTGCTGTAGCGGGGGGTGCGGGACCAGCCCCAGCGACTGCTCGACGACGGCCAGGAACCGGTCGGCGTCGCGGACCAGGTCGTCGGCCTCGCGCTCGGTGACTGCGCGGGTCGAACCCGCCTCGGCGGCGGCACGCTTGCCCGCGCCCGCTGCGAAGAACGTGGCCCACTCCCCCAGCTCGGGGGCCACCTCGGCGAGCAGCACCCAGGCGTTCTTCTGGGGACGCCGCCTGGTCGGCGTCGGCTGGGCGCGGGCGGCGAGCAGCGCGGCCGCGGCCCGGAGCGCGGCGACGTGGGCGCAGGCGTAGCGGGTGGCGATGTCGGCGGCCGCGATCGCCTCGCTCAGCGACTCTGCGGACCGGGAGAGGTAGGAGTGCGTGGTGGCCGGGAGGGCGTGGGGATGAGACATCAGTCCGCGCACCCCACGAGCTGCCAGCAGCCATCGGTCCAGTCGAAGGAGAGGTCGAAGACCCCGCCGACGTCGGGTCCGCCGCGGCCCGCCTCGACCCGCCACAGCTCCCGCTCGACCAGCAGGTCGCCCACCGACCCGGCCACCGGCTCGTCGCCGTGCTGCTGCCACCAGGCCCCGGTCTCGACCCAGTGCGCCAGCACCGCCCGCACCTTCCAGAGCCGGCCGTGCCACAGGAACTGCTCGGGACCTTCGCCCTGGTGAGCCGGCCCGCTCACCCAGCCCTTGCGGACCTCCACCGGGTCGTCGTAGCGCCGCATCTGACCGCCTCCTCAGCTGCTGGTGCCGGCGGGGACGGGGGTCGAGTCGCCCCCGCCGGCGTATTCGAACATCTGTTCGAACCTGCGTCCAAGGTACACCTGCCCACGGACGGTCGGTCAAGGTTTCGAGACAGGCGCTTCGCGCCTTCCTCAACCACCGGCGAGATGGGGTCAGGCTTCGACGGACGCTGCCTCGTCGCGCATGTAGCGACTGGTCTCGGGGTGCCACAGGTAGAGCAGCACGAGCGCGTCGAGCACCAGCGAGGCGATGCTCACGACCACGAACAGGGTGGGCGGATCGGTCCGCAGCACGGCCACCGTCGAGATGGCGATCAGCACGACCATCGCCGCCAGGGAGTGGCGGGCCCAGTTGGCGCCGTTTCGGAAGAACGGGATCAGCGACAGCATCAGCAGCGCGACCACGACGTAGAGCACGATCGCCACCGGCACGAACTCGAGCGGCTCGATCGCGCTGTCGGCGGGGTGCCCGGCCGACCAGGCCTCCTCGAGGTCGTCGCGGAAGACCACCACCAGCACCGTCACGACCAGACCGGCCAGGAGCAGCCCGAGCAGGAGCTGCGTCGCCCTGGTGACCGAGGTCGGATGCTGTCCCATGCGCTGTGCTCTCCTGACTGTCGAGGCCCCGAGACGGGTGTCCTAGGGTCGCACCATGACGACCGAACATCCGCTGACTACCCGTTTCCGAGACGAGCATGCCCGCCGCGGCGGAACCGGGGAGATCGTCATTCTGCCCGAGTCCGTGCACACCGCAGCACTGGCGGCCGAAGCGCTCGGCTGCGAGGTGGGAGCGATCGCCAACAGCCTGCTCTTCGACGCCGACGACCGACCGGTACTGATCCTCACCTCCGGCGCCCACCGGGTCGACACCAAGGTGGTCGCCGAGCGGGTCGGCGTGGGCAAGCTGCGCCGGGCCACGCCGGAGTTCGTGCGCGAGCACACCGGCCAGGTGATCGGCGGGGTCTCCCCCATCGGGCACCCGGCGCCGGTGCCGACGTACGTCGACTCCTGGCTGCGGCGCTACGACGTCCTGTGGGCCGCCGCCGGGCACCCGGCCGCGGTCTACTCCACGACGTTCGACGAGCTGAGCGAGATGACCGGCGCGACGGAGATCGAAGTCGACTGATGGAGATCTGGCTCAACCCCGCCTGCTCGAAGTGCCGGACCGCGGTCGCCGAGCTCGATGCCGCGGGCGTGGACTACACCGTGCGCCGCTACCTCGACGAGCCGCCGACCGCCGAGGAGCTGGCGGAGGTGCTGCAGCGGCTCCAGCTCGAGCCCTGGGACATCGCCCGGCCCAAGGAGGCGAAGGAGGAGGGCATCGACCTGCCGCGCGACGCCGACCACCGCGCCGACTGGCTGGGCGCACTGGCCGCCCACCCCCGGGTGATCCAGCGCCCGATCATCACGGCGAGCGACGGCACCACCGTCGTCGGCCGCGACGCCGACTCGCTGACCCGGGTGATCGAGGCGGAGTAGCCCTCGCCGGAGCCCGGGGAGCCCTACCCTGGGCCCGTGGAGTCACTCGCGCTCGCGTTCTCCAGCGGGTGGGCCAGCGGGATCAACGCCTACCTCGTGGTGCTCGTCCTTGGCATCGCGGACCGGCTCGGCGACTTCGCCGACATCCCCGACGCACTGGGACGCTGGGAGGTCCTCGCGGTCGCCGGCTTCATGTACGTCATGGAGTTCGTTGCCGACAAGATCCCCTACGTCGACTCCACCTGGGACGCAATCTCCACGGCGATACGGCCGACCGTGGGTGCCGTGGTGGGCGTGCTGATCGCCGGCGACGCGGACTCGCTGGACCAGGCGATCGGCGGTGTCGTGGGCGGCGGTACGGCGCTCGTCTCGCACACGGTCAAGGCCGGCAGCCGGCTTGCCGTGAACTCCTCCCCGGAGCCGATCACCAACATCGGGCTCAGCGTCGCCGAGGACTTCGCCGTCCTCGGTGTCGTCTGGTTCTCCATCGAGCATCCGATAGCTGCCGCGGCCATCGCTGCGACGCTCCTGATCCTCGGACTGGTCGCCCTCTATTTCGTGGCGCGGCTGATCCGGCGGGGCTGGCGGCGGTGGAAGGGTCGAGGCGACCGGAGCGCCCCCACCCCCGCCTGAGCCGAGCACTAGGGTTCCCGCCATGCGCGTGGTGGTGGTGGGCGGGGGGTACGCCGGGATGGCCAGCGCCGCGAGGCTGGCCAAGCTCGGCCACGAGGTGACCCTGCTCGAGCGGTCCGAGCGTCTCGGAGGTGCGCTGAGCACCGTCGAGCAGGACGGGTTCGCCTGGGACGCCGGCCCGCACACGACGCTGCTCCCGGCGGTGGTGCGCGACCTGTTCCGCAAGTCCGGACGGCCGCTGGAGAAGGAGGTCGGCGAGCTCGAGCCGCTGGCGGTGATCCGCGAGCACCGGTTCGTCGACGAGACCTCCGTCCGGGTGCTCGGCGGCTCGCGCACCGCGCAGAAGGCGGCGTTCGACGAGCTCGGCCCCGGGCTCGGCGACACCTGGATCCAGTACGTCGACGAGTACGCCGAGGCGTGGGACGTGCTGCGGCGCCACTACTTCGAGGTGCCCTGGCGGCCCGACGACCTCCCGCGCGAGGTCGCGGCGTACCTCGACGGCCGGGAGAGCATGCACAAGCGGCTGCGCCGCAGCTTCCGCGACGACCGGCTCGCGATGGTCGCCGCGCACCCGCTCATAGCCGGAGGACACGACCCGCGCAACGTGCCGTCCTGGGTAGGCCTCACCGCCTACCTCGAGCAGAGCTTCGGCGCCTGGACCGTCCCCGGTGGCATGGCCCGGATCACCGCGGCCCTAGAGAAGCGGCTGGCGACCCGCGGGGTCACCGTACTCACCGGCAACCCGGTGCTCGACCTGGTCGTCCGCGAGGGCCGGGTCGCTGCCGTCGCCACGGAGATGGGCGAGGTCGCCGCCGACGCCGTGGTGTGCGCGGCGGACCCGCGTCGGCTACCGGCGCTGGCGCCGTACGTCGAGAGCACGATGCCGGCGATCCCCCCTGTCGTCGCGCACCTCGGGCTGGAGGGCGAAGTACCGGACCTGCCCCCGGAGACCGTGCTGCACGCCGACGCCACGATCGCGATCCATGTCGGCGGCCAGGTCCCCGAAGGCTGCCACGCGTGGACCCTGCACGGCCGAGGCAAGCTCGCCGAGGACATGCTGCTCACGATCGCCCGAATGGGTGTGAAGGTGCGCGAGAACGTGATCGTCCGGGTCGACCGATCGCCGCGCGACCTGGTCCAGGACTGGGGCGGCTCCCCGATGGGCGTGCTCTGGCAGGGCCGCGGGACCGTCCGGCGCCGGCTCGGCCCGACCACCCCCCTCCCCGGTGTGTACGCCGCCGGGGCGCACGCCACTCCGGGCGCTGGCCTGCCGTTCGTCGGCCTGTCCGCCGCGCTGGTCGCCCAGGAGATCGGGCCGGCCTAGTCGCTAGACGGCGAGCTTGAGCGCCTCGAAGATCTCCCGCGTCGCCTTCGAGCGGTTCAGCGTGTAGAAATGCAGGCCGGGCGCTCCGCCGTCGAGCAGCTCGTCGCAGAGCTCGGTGGCGATCTCGATGCCCTCGGCGCGTACGGCGGCCGGGTCGGCCTCGAGCGGGAGGATCCGGGCCAGCGTCTCGCCGGGCATCTCCCGGCCGGAGAGCTCGACCATCCGCTTCATCGAGTTGAGGTTCAGGATCGGCATGATCCCGGGGACGATCGGGAAGTCCACGCCGATCGCGCGGCACCGCTCGACCAGGCCGAAGTAGTCCGAGGCCCGCAGCACCATCTCGGTGACCGCGAACTCGGCGCCGGCGTCGTACTTCGCCTTCATCACGGCCGCGTCCCGGTCGACATTCTCGGCGTCGCGGTGCCCCTCGGGGAAGGCCGCGACCCCGACGCAGAGCCCGTTCGCGCTGGACCGGATGTGCTCCACCAGCTCGGCGGCGTACTCGACACCGCCCTCGGTGCTCTCCCAGGCAGTGCCGGGGCCGCCGGGCGGGTCACCGCGGAGCGCCAGCACGTTGCGCACGCCGGCGTCCTCGAGCTGCCGCAGGATGCCGTCGATCTCCTGGGTGGTGTGGCCCACGCAGGTCAGGTGCGCCATCGGGAGCAGCGAGGTCTCGCGGGCGATCCGGCCGGTGATCGCGATGGTGCGGTCGCGGGTGGCGCCGCCGGCGCCGTAGGTGACCGAGACGAACGTCGGGTGCAGCGGCTCGAGTTCGCTGATCGAGCGCCACAGAATGCGCTCACCTTCTTCATCCTTCGGCGGGAAGAACTCGAAGGAGAAGGAGCGCACGCCCCGACGCAGGAGCTCTCCGATACGGGGGGCGCGGTCGTCGGTCATGGCGACGAGTTTAGGGAGGAGGACCGGTCCGGACCGGGGAATGTCCAATCGTTAGGCTCCTGACCGTGGCGGGTGCAACGGCGGGCTGGGACGGTGAGGCGTTCCGCGCGGGGGTCCAGAAGGCGCTCGACGGCTTCCTCGACGAGCAGGCTGCCCGGCTCGCCCCGCTGGGCGCCGATGCCGTCCGGCTGATGGCCGAGGCGCGGGTGTCGGTGAGCGGGGGGAAGCGGTTCCGGGCCGCGTTCTGCTACTGGGGACACCGCGCCGTCGACCCCGCCCCTGCCGACGACACAGCGCTGATCCGCGCCTGCGCCGCCCTCGAGCTCCTGCACGCCAGCGCCCTGGTGCACGACGACTACATGGACGCCTCCGACACCCGGCGCGGCCGCCCTGCCACCCACCGGGCCTTCGGTGCCGAGCACCGCAGCGACGGCTGGCGCGGCGACCCGGAGCAGTACGGCGCGGCCGCCGCGATCCTCCTCGGCGACCTGTTGCTGGGGTGGTCCGACGAGATGCTGCGCCGCTGCGGGCTGCCGTGGGACCGGGTCGGGCCCGCGCTAGACCTTTTCGACCAGTGCCGCTCCGAGGTGATCACCGGCCAGTTCCTCGACGTGTCCGTGCAGGCCCGCGGCCGGGCCGACGTCGACACCGCGATGACCGTGCTGCGCTACAAGTCCGCGAAGTACTCCATCGAGCGGCCGCTACACATCGGTGCCGCCCTCGCCGGCGCGAAGCCCGAGACAGTGGAGGCGCTGTCGTCGTTCGGGCTGCCGCTCGGCGAGGCCTTCCAGCTCCGCGACGACCTGCTCGGAGTGTTCGGCGACCCGGAGACGACCGGCAAGCCCGCAGGAGACGACCTGATCGAGGGCAAGCGCACCGTGCTCGTGGCGCTCGCCCTCGATGCCGCCTCCCCCGCCGACGCGGCCACGCTCGACGCGGCGCTCGGCCGGCGGCTCGCCCTCGAGGAGGTGGAGGAGCTGCGCCGGATCATCGACTCATCCGGCGCGCAGGCCCAGGTGGAGCAGGTGATCGAGGAGCTGGCCCGGCTGGCGGTCGCCGCCCTCGACGTCGCGGCGATCGACGACTCCGCCCGCGAGGTGCTCCGCGAGCTGGCCTCGGCGGCGACCCAGCGGGCCGTCTAGCTCCTAGTCGAGGCTGGGCAACCCGAGGTCGGGACCCTCGCCCCGGAGCAGCACGCCCAGCGAGGACGACCGCGACCGGAGGATCTCGATGGCGGCGGTGAACGTGCGCTGTTGGGCCCGGGCCAGCGGCGCCCATGCGTCCCACAGCAGGATCGTGCGCTGGTCGCCGCCGGTGACGTCGGACAGGCAGTCGTCGAGGGCGTCCATGGTGCGGGCGTAGTGGTCCGGCAAGGACAGCGCCTCGGCGACGGCAGCGTGGAACTCGGCCGCCGTCTCCACTGCGTGGCCGTCGAGATAGGCGAACCGCCAGCCGGCGTGCTCCACGGCATGCTGCACGTCGGAGACGTGGTACGCGGCGTGCCACCGGTAGACGCCGGGGGTGATGTGGTCGGCCAGTACTCCCGCGAGCCCGCTCATCTCTCGATCCTCCTGAAGGACGTGTAGAGGTCGTCGGTCCAGTAGAACTCCTCGACCTGTCCGGTGACTACCCTCCGGGTGGTCGGCTCTTCGGAGCCGGGCGTCTCGACTGTGTAGACCTGGTAGTACCCGGTCTCCTGCTCCGGGAGCATGCCGGAGGAGTTCAGGAAAGTCTCGCCGTCGTCGGCGTACGGAAACGGGCCGCCGGCGTCGATCAGGGCAACCGTCTCCGCCGCCTCTGGCGGCAGGTCGGCGAGGGCCACGACCTGCAGCCCGCTGTCGGCGTCGGTCTCCGCGTGTGACGGCGCGACCGCGGTCGGGTACGCCGGTCCGCTCGGGTCACTCTCGTCCGACGACTCCCCCTCGGTGGGCGAGCCGTCCTGCGAGACCTGGATGGAGGGCGTGCCCGACGAGTCGTCCGACGCGTCGTCGTCGCCGTCAGCGTTCCGCACCGCGCCGATGACCACGGCGAGGAGCACCACGACCACCAGCACCACCGCGAACGTGCGCCGGTCCCCAAGAATCCCGCGCACGTCCTCCGGCCTCAGATCGCCATCGCCTGGGCGCGGCGCTTGACCTCGGTGCCGCGATTCTCACGCAGCGCGTCGATCGGGCGTCCGGGTAGGTCTTGGTCGAGGTAGAGCCAGGCGATGCACTCACGGTCGTCGTACCCGTTGTCGTGCATCACCGTCAGCAGCCCCGCCAGCCCCTTCACCGGGAACCCGTCCTGGATCAGGTCGGCAGGGATCTGCGGACCTGCTCCGGTCGCGGGTACGGCGTCGGCGAGCTGGTGGTCCTTCACCATCGTCCGCACCTTCGCCACGGTGACTCCGAGCCGTTCGGCCGCGGTCGCCCAGTCGATCCACTCGGGTACCAACGACGCCAGGTCGTGGTCCGCGAGTCGTGTCTCGCTCATGGCTCCCATGCTGCCACGGCCGCGGTGCGCCACGCCGGGGCGAGCCCTGGGCCGACGCACCCGGGCCACAACCGTACGATTGGGGCTCCGGATCACTTCCCCGTCCGGAGCAGGAGGGTCGCTGTGCAGCACGACGCGCATGCCCGGCCGGGTGACGGTGCGCCCTCCAGCGACCCCTTCGTCGGCCGGGTGCTCGACGGCAGGTACCGCGTGGGAGCCCGGATCGCCCGCGGCGGGATGGCCAGCGTCTACGAAGGCACCGACCTGCGCCTGGACCGGACGGTCGCGGTCAAGATCATGCACGCGGGGCTCGGCGACGACGACGCGTTCGCCGCCCGCTTCGTGCGTGAGGCGAGGGCCGCCGCCCGGCTCTCCCACCCCAACGTCGTCGCAGTCTACGACCAGGGCGAGGACGACGGCGCCGTCTTCCTGGTGATGGAGCTGATCGCCGGTCACACGCTGCGAGACACCATCACCAAGGAGAGCCCGATGCCCGCCACCCGGGCGCTGGCGTTGATGGAGCCGGTGCTCTCGGCGCTCGGGTCCGCGCACCGAGCCGGGCTGATCCACCGCGACATCAAGCCCGAGAACGTGCTGATCGCCGACGACGGCCGGGTCAAGGTCGCCGACTTCGGGCTGGCCAAGGCGATCAGCACCGACACCCAGCACACCGCCACCAAGGGCGTGCTGATCGGCACCGTCTCCTATCTCGCCCCGGAGCTGGTCGTCGAGGGCCACGCCGACGCCCGCGCCGACGTCTACGCCGCCGGTGTCGTGATGTACGAGCTGCTCACCGGCGCCAAGCCGCACGAGGGCGAGACGCCGATCCAGGTCGCCTACAAGCACGTCCACAACGACGTCCCGCCGCCCTCGTCGCTGGTGCCCGACCTGCCGGCGTACGTCGACGCGCTGGTCGCCAGGGCCACCTCGCGCGAGCCCGGCCTGCGGCCCGCCGACGCGTCGGTGCTCCTGCACCAGGTGCACCGGGTCAGCAACGCGCTCGAAGACGGCGTACACGACGACCCCGAGCTGACCCAGGACCTGGCCCCGGTGATGCTGAGCGGCACCGGCGCTGGCAGCGGCACCTCACCCGACATCTGGGACGACGCCGAGATGGCGGAGATCCTCGAGCCGGCACCCAGCGTGCGCGAGCCCGACGTTCGCGAGCACACCACGACGTACCCCCTGGCGAAGCCGCCTCCCCCGCGCCCGCCCGAGCAACAGGCGCCGGCCGGCAAGCGACCGCGACGCTCGCGCCGCGGTCCGGTGCTACTGGTCCTCGCCCTGGTGCTGGCGCTGCTCGTCGGCGGTGGCGCCTACTGGCTCGGCTGGGCTCGCTACACCTCGACGCCCGGGGTGCTGGGGATGTCCCAGTCCGAGGCCGAGGCGAAGCTGGATGCGGCCGGCCTGAAGGTCGAGTACACCGACCCGGCGTACTCCGAGACGGTGCCCGACGGCGCGGTGATCAAGACCGACCCGAGCCCGGGCGAGCGGGTGCTGGACAGCGGCACCGTCACGGTCACGGTCTCGCTGGGCAAGGAGCGCTACGACGTCCCGCGGATGCGGGGCCGGAGCGTGGACGAGGCCCAGGACGCGCTGCTCGAGGTGAAGCTCGCCTACAACGAGACCGTGCTCCGCTACTCGGAGACGGTGCCCGAGGGCCAGGTGATCGGCAGCCGGCCACAGGCCGGGACCACGCTCAAGCCCGGTGCGCGCGTCGACCTGGTCGTCAGCAGGGGCAAGCGCCCGATCAAGGTCGGCAACTGGGTCGGCAAGAACGCCGACAACGCGATCGAGACCCTCAAGGAGCGGGGCCTCGAGCCCAAGGTCACCGACGAGGAGTACAGCGACACCGTCGCCGAGGGCGACGTGATCACCCAGGACCCCACCGGCGGCACGCTGTTCAAGGGCGACGAGGTCTCGTTCACCGTCTCGCTCGGACCGGAGCTGATCGAGGTGCCCTCGGTCCGCGGGTTCGGGGTGGACGCCGCGACCGAGCGGCTCGAGGGACTGGGCTTCGATGTCGAGGTCGACTCGGACTTCCCCGACCCCCTCGGCTTCGTGTTCGGGACCAACCCGAGCAGCGGCGAGCTGGTGCCCAAGGGCAGCACCATCACCCTGATCGTCGTCTAACCGGTACCTTCCGGCCATGCGCAACCCGGTCGGCACCCACGTCCTGGTCGGGAAGGGGCTGGTGGCCGGGGCGCTCGCGGACGCCGAGGCGCTCGACTGCGAGGCGATCCAGGTGTTCGTCGGCAACCCGCGGGGCTGGGCGCTCTCGCCCGGGCGGCCGGCCGAGGACGCCGCGTTCCGCGAGGAGTGCGCACGGCGCGGGCTGCGGGTGGTCATCCACACGCCGTACCTCGTCAACCTCGGGAGCCCGACCCCGCAGACCTATGCCAACTCGGTCGCGCTGGTCGCGCACAACCTGCGCCGGGCCGTCGAGATCGGCGCGGAGGGCGTGGTCGTGCACACCGGCTCGTACGTCGACCCCGACGGCGGCGCCGAGCGACGTGCCGCCGCGATGACCCGGGTGCGCGAGGCGCTGCTGCCGATGCTGGAAGCGATCGCGGACGACGCCGCACCCTGGCTGCTGCTCGAGCCCACCGCGGGGCAGGGCCAATCGCTGTGCGCCGGCGTCGACGACCTCGAGCCCTACCTCGCCGCCCTGGACTTCCACCCCAAGCTCGGGATCTGCCTGGACACCTGCCACGTCTTCGCCGCCGGGGCGCCGCTCGACGAGCCGGGTGGGGCGACGGCCACCCTGGACCGGATCGTGGAGATCGGCGGCGCCGACCGGCTACGCCTGGTGCACGCCAACGACTCGATGGACGTGCGCGGCGCGTTCCGGGACCGGCACCAGAAGATCGGCGAGGGGCACATCGGGGTCGAGGCGTTCCGCGAGCTGCTCGCCCACCCGGCCACGGATGGGGTGCCGTTCATCGCGGAGACCCCTGGCTCGCGGCACCCGGGCAACGCCGACCTCCCCCTGCTGAAGTCGCTCCGGCTGCCGTGACCACTCGGCGTACCACCCTCCTGGCCACGCTCGTGCTGCTGGCCGTGACGGCGATGTGGGGCAGCACGTTCTTCCTGATCAAGGATCTCCTGGACCGGGTTCCGGTCCTGGACTTCCTCGCCATCAGGTTCGCGATCGCGAGCGTGGTGATGGTCGCGGTCGCGCCGAAGGCACTGGCCCGGCTGGCCCCCGACTCCCGTCGACACGCGCTCGTGCTCGGTGGTCTGTACGGCGTGGCGCAGATCCTGCAGACGGCGGGGCTGGCGCACACGCCCGCCACCGTCTCGGGCTTCGTGACCGGCCTCTACGTCGTGTTCACGCCGTTACTGGCGGCGGTACTGCTGCGGACCCGGATCACCGCCATGACCTGGGCAGCAGTAGCGCTGGCCACGGGCGGGCTCGCGGTGCTCACCCTGAACGGCCTCTCGATCGGGTACGGCGAGTCGCTCACGCTGGTGGCGGCGGCGCTCTACGCGCTGCACATCGTCGGGCTCGGCGCGTGGTCGCGGCCCGACCAGGCGCTGGGCATGTCGATCCTGCAGATCATCGTGATCTCTGTCGTGTGCCTGGTCGCCACCGTTCCGGACGGCGTGGTGCTGCCGGCGACCCGCGCCGACTGGCTGTCGGTCGTCTACATGGCGGTGTTCGCCGGGGCGCTCACGATGCTCGGGCAGACCTGGGCCCAGGCCCACCTGTCCCCCACCCGCAGCGCGATCGTGATGAGCATGGAGCCGGTGTTCGCGGCGTTCTTCGCGATCCTGTTCGGTGGCGAGTCGCTCGAGGCGCGGATGGTGGTCGGCGGTGCGATGGTGCTGACCGCGATGCTCGTGGTCGAGCTGAGACCGACCCGCAAGCCCGAGGGTGAGGTCCAGCACCTGGCGGTGTGACCTCTTCGTGACAACGGTCCACTACCTTCCTCGGCATGGTCGTGGTGATGGCTCCCGATGCGACGGACGAGGACATCGCCCAGGTCGTCGAGCGGGTCCAGAGCGTCGGCGGCGAGGCCTTCGTCTCCAAGGGCGTGCTGCGCACGATCATCGGCCTGGTGGGCGACATCGACTCCTTCCACCATCTCAACCTGCGCACCCTCAAGGGCGTTGCTGACGTCCACCGGATCTCCGATCCCTACAAGCTGGTCAGCCGCCAGCACCATCCGGAGCGCTCCACGGTCTGGGTCGGCCCCGCGGGCATGCAGGTGCCGCTCGGCCCGGACTCGTTCGCCCTGCTGGCCGGCCCGTGTGCGGTGGAGACCCCGGAGCAGACCCTCGAGGCCGCACAGATGGCGAAGTCGGCCGGCGCCACGATCCTGCGCGGCGGCGCGTTCAAGCCACGCACCTCGCCGTACGCGTTCCAGGGGTTGGGCGTGCGCGGCCTGGAGATCCTCGCCGACGCCCGCGCCGCGACCGGACTGCCGGTGGTCACCGAGGTCGTCGACGCACGCGACGTCGGCGTGGTCGCCGAGCACGCCGACATGCTGCAGGTCGGCACCCGCAACATGGCGAACTTCGGGCTGCTGCAGGCGGTCGGCGAGGCCGGCAAGCCGGTGCTGCTCAAGCGCGGGATGACCGCGACCATCGAGGAGTGGCTGATGGCGGCGGAGTACATCGCCCAGCGCGGCAACCTCGAGGTCGTACTCTGCGAGCGCGGCATCCGCACCTTCGAGACCGCCACCCGCAACACCCTGGACATCTCGGCGGTCCCGGTGGTGCAGGCCACCAGCCACCTGCCGGTGATCATCGACCCCTCCCACGCGGCCGGGCGCAGGGACCTCATCGTGCCGCTCGCCCGCGCCGGGATCGCCGCCGGGGCCGATGGCGTGATCGTCGACGTGCACCCCACACCCGAGACCGCGCTCTGCGACGGCCCTCAGGCGCTCGAGGGCGCGGACCTGCGTGAGCTCGCCACCGCCGTACGCCGACTGCCCGAGCTGCTCGGTCGCGCGGACGCTCGCGACCTGATTCGCTAGCGCGTTACATACAATCCCCCCGTCGTATGACTCGGGGAGGGTCCATGAAGTTCTGCACCGGCTGTGGCAACCGCCTCGGCACCGGTCGGTTCTGCACGAGCTGTGGCCGGCCGGTCGATGGCGACGCGCAGCCCACCGAGGCGGCGCAGCCCCCGCCGGTTCCCGTCCCCACCCGGCCGCCGCCCGCGGGGCCGCCTCCCTCAGGCCCACCGCCCACCGGGCCGCCGCCGCCGGCGTACACCCCTCCTCAGGCGCCGCGCTATCCGCTCTTCACCGACGAGCTGTTCGCCGACAAGGCGCCGACCGCCCCTGCCGGCGGGCCACCGGCAGCCCCTACCTACGTGCCGGCCCCCGACATCCCATCGACGCCGGACCGTCGGGCCGGCATCTCCTGGCCGGCGGTCGCGCTCACCGTGGTCATCCTGCTGCTGGTGGCGGTGATCGGTGGGTTGCTGTTGTTCGCCAGCGGAGACGACGACCAGGCCGGAGATCCGGCGTCCGGCGACACGGCGCAGAACGAGTCCCCGCCCCCGTCTGACCCGTCGTCGCCTTCGGACTCGTCGAGCCCGACCGACTCGGCACCGTCCCCGGGCGACGGGCCGCAGGACGTGGCCCGGTTCGCCACGGCCACCGCTCCGGTGACCGCGAAGCCGAACCTCGACACTCAGGGCAACGTGGTCCGCTATGCCGCCGGCAACATGGTCGACGGCGTCCCGGAGACCTGCTGGCGGATGCCCGCTGACGGCACCGGCATGGAGCTCACGTTCTCCCTGTCGGGCCCCACCGAGCTGACCGAGGTGGGTCTGATCAACGGCTACGCGAAGCGCGCCGGCAAGCTCGACTGGTACGCCGGCAACCGCCGGGTCCTCTCCGTCGAGTGGGTCTTCGACGACGGGACCGTGGTGCCGCAGTCGCTCTCGGAGAGCCGCAACCTGCAGACGGTGCAGGTCGAGCCGGTGACCACCTCGACGGTGGTGTTGCGCCTGGTGACGGTGAGTGCGCCCGGGAAGGGACCGTCGGCACGCAACTTCACGCCGATCAGCGAGGTCAGCCTGTTCGGCACCGCGGCCTGAGCCGGGGGCTAGAGGGCGACGAGCGCGGACGCCGCGGTCTCGGCGGCCGCCCGGTCGATCCCGAGGTGGGTGACCATGCGTACGGCGGTGGGGCCGACCGTGGCCATCGCGACCCCGGCCTCCCGAGCTCGGGCAATGAACTCGGTCGCATCCGGACGGTCGATGACGACGATGTTGGTGTCGACCGACTCGGGGTCGACGCCGCACGCCTCGGCCAGCAGCCGGGCGTGCGCGTGGTCGTCGGCGAGCCGTTCGATGTGATGGTCGAGCGCGTGCAGGCCGGCGGCCGCGAGGATGCCGACCTGACGCATCCCGCCGCCCATCCGCTTGCGCCACACGCGCGCCTCGGCGATCGCGTCGCGGTTGCCGACCATGAGTGAGCCGACCGGGGCGCCGAGACCCTTGGACAGGCACACGCCGAGTACGTCGGCGACCGCGCCGTACTCCCGCAACGGCGTTCCGGTGGCGACGTGGGCGTTCCAGATCCGAGCCCCGTCGAGGTGTACGCGGGCGCCGACCCCGGTGGCGAACTCACGCAGATCACGGAGATCGGCGAGCGGCAGCACCGTTCCCCCGGCGAAGTTGTGCGTGTTCTCCACCGAGATCGCCGCGGTGGGCACGAGGAACGGACCCATGTCGGGCGCGAACAGGGACCGGATCGTGTCGAGGTCGACCTGGCCGCGGGGGGCGATCCAGGTGCGCATGGTGATCCCCGAGAACGCGCCGTGCGCGCCCAGCTCCGCCCGGGCGATGTGCGCCAGGGACTCACAGAGCACCTCTTGACCGGGTGCCACCAGCGACCGCACCGCGAGCACGTTGGCCATCGATCCCGTCGGCGTGAACAGGGCCGCCTCGTGCCCGAACGTCTCGGCGACGCGCTCCTCGAGCGCGTTGACCGTGGGGTCCTCCCCGTAGACATCGTCGCCGACCTCGGCGCGCGCCATCGCGGCGCGCATCTCCTCCGTGGGATTGGTGAGGGTGTCACTGCGCAGATCGATCATCCGCGCATCCTCCCATCGCACTTCAGGGCACCGTCGGCGTGCTCTGCGACTGTCATCCCATGGTTGACAGTCAGAGAGCGCGCAGGCGCGCTGCACTTCGGCCGGGCATGCTCGTGGCGCGGAGCCGATCCCACCACGACCAGGTAGTTGAAGCTGCCGCTGCACTCGAGGAGGCGACCCGCACCGTTGCCGGCGCCGAGGCCGCACTGCGCGACGCAGTTCGCGCGGCTGTCACCGCAGGAGACTCCTGGAGCGCGATCGGGGTTGCTCTGGGGGTCTCGCGCAAGTTCAACAGCGCTGCTCAGAGACCCCGAGGCGCGCGCGGCGATCTACGGCGACGGTCTCGACGAGGAGCTC
Source organism: uncultured Actinomycetota bacterium (assembly GCA_963779635.1). Lineage (GTDB taxonomy): Bacteria > Actinomycetota > Actinomycetes > Propionibacteriales > Nocardioidaceae > Nocardioides. The sequence goes on from CAVZZC010000009.1 coordinate 92,793, forward strand.
GATGACGGATTCCAGTGAGCGTCAGGACACCCTGACCCGCAGCACCGGCGACCAGCCCGAGCTCGGGCCGTTCCTCGAGGTGCGGGCGCGCACGGAGTACTTGCCGGACCGCGCGGGGTTGAGCCGGCCCGTCGGCGCGGTCACGTCGGTCCGGAACGCCCTCCACTTCTTGGCGCCGGGACGACGCACCTGTACGTCGTAGTCGATCGGGTCCTCGGCGGGGACCATGGCCCAGCGCAGCCGCCAACCGGCCTTGGGTGACCCCGTGGCCTGCAGCCGAACCCTCACCACACCCCGCATCGAGGACGGATGCCTCGTGCAGTGGTAGGCGAACGACCCGGCCGCGATGAACTCGTAGGCGAAGGTGCCGTCGGTGCGAAGGCCGCTGTTCCAGAACCTCTGGTTAGACGTGGTGGTGTGCGCCATCGTGTCGAGGAACTCCCACGTCACCAGGTCATCGAGGTTCACCGTCACCGAGCTGGGCTGGAAGCTCATGTTGTCGACCTGCACGATGGCGTTCGCCCGGGCGCCGGGATCGTGGTCGGCTGACCCGGCGGGTGCAGCTCCGGCAGGCAGCACCACCAGCAACGCCGCCACCGCAGCGATCGCCCGGACGTCCACCAGCTCAGGGTAGACCGAAACGAGCGGTCAGGCTCTCCGCAGCATCGCGGCCACGAGGAACGCCAGCTCGAGCGACTGCACCCGGTTGAGCCGCGGGTCGCAGACCGACTCGTAGCGGTGCGCGAGGTCGACCTCGGCCAGCTCCTGGCCGCCGCCGACGCACTCGGTGACGTCGTCGCCGGTGAGCTCGACGTGAATGCCACCGGGCCAGGTGCCGAGGGCATGGTGGACGTCGAAGAAGCCCTGCACCTCCTCGATCACGTCGTCGAAGCGCCGGGTCTTGTAGCCCGAGCTGGCTTCGAACGTGTTGCCGTGCATGGGGTCGCACACCCAGGCGACCTCGACCCCGGACGCGGTCACCTTCTCGACGAGGTCGGGCAGCCCGTCGCGGATCTTCTGGGCGCCGAAGCGGGTGATGAAGGTCAGCCGGCCCGGCTCGTTGACGGGGTTCAGCTTGGCGGCCAGGGCCAGCGCGTCATCTGCGGTGGTGGTCGGGCCCAGCTTCACGCCGATCGGGTTGCGGATCCGGCTGATCAGCTCCACGTGCGCGTTGTCGAGCTGGCGGGTCCGCTCGCCGATCCACACGAAGTGGCCGGAGACGTCGTAGGGCTGCTCGGTGCGGGAGTCGATGCGGGTCATCGCGTGTTCGTACTCCAGCACCAGCGCCTCGTGGCTGGAGTGGAAGTCGACGCGGTGGAACTCGTCGGGATCGGCGCCGATCGCCTCCATGAAGGCCATCGCCCGGTCGATCTCGTTGGCGACCTTCTCGTAGCGCTGGCCGACGACGGAGTCACGAACGAAGTCGGTGTTCCAGGTGTGCACCTGGCGCAGGTCGGCGTAGCCACCGGTGGTGAACGCACGAACCAGGTTGAGGGTGGCCGCGGAGGCGTTGTAGACGTCCACGAGCCGGTGCGGATCCGGGATCCGCGAGGCCTCGGTGAACTCGTAGCCGTTGACCGCGTCGCCGCGGTAGGCCGGGAGCGTGACCCCGTCGCGGGTCTCCAGGTCCGAGCTGCGCGGCTTGGCGTACTGCCCGGCCAGTCGGCCCAGCTTCACCACCGGCACCGACGCGGCGTAGGTGAGCACCACGGCCATCTGCAGCAGCACCCGCAGCTTGTTGCGGACGTTGTCGGCAGTTACCCCGGCGAACGTCTCGGCGCAGTCTCCGCCCTGCAGCAGGAACGCCTCGCCGCGGGCGACCGCGGCCAGCTTGTCCTTCAGCTCGTCGCACTCACCGGCGAACACCAGTGGAGGCATCGTGCGCAGCCGTGCCACAGCAGCGTCGACGGCCGCCGGGTCCGGGTACGACGGCTGCTGAGCGGGCCCCAGGGCGTGCAGGCTCGCGAGGTCGGGGATCTGTGTCACCGGACAAGCGTACGCACCCCGGTGGTTGAGGCGGTCGAGACCCGTATCACTCGTCCATGTGCTCGATGTCGCGGAAGCCGGTCTTCTTCGCCCGGACCCCGCGGTTGGTCAGCCAGGTGATCGCCCACAGCACGACGCCGATCAGCAGCAGGGCCGCGGCGATCTGGTAGACGATGCCGTCGCGGTCGACCCAGGGCCCGATCAGGAACAGGCATGCGGCGGCGGCGATGGCCGGTGTGAAGCCGGGCGACCGGAACATGCTGTCGCGGCCGTCACGCCGCAGCACCAGGCAGGCGACGTTGACGACCGTGAAGACGCCGAGGAGCAACAGCGAGGTCACGCTCGCCAGGTTGACGACGACGTCGTCCTCTGCCCGGTTGGCGACGTAGATGATCAGCCCCAGCGCGAGCACGGTCGAGAACATGATGCCGACGTACGGCGCCCGGCTGTTCGGCGAGACCTTGCCCAGCGAGCGCGGCAGCACGTCCTGGTTGGCGAGACCGTACAGAAGGCGGCTGGCCATCAGCATGTTGATCAGTGCGGTGTTGGCCACGGCGAACACCGCCAGGAACGGGAACACCTTGTCGATCGGGAAGTCGGGCGATCCAACGCGGACGACCTCCAGCAGCGCCCGGCCATCGGGTGCATCGGCGATCTGCTCGGAGGTCAACACCGACACGACGGACACCGCGACGAGCATGTAGATGATCACCGCGATGCCGAGCCCGGTGAGCATCGTGCGGGGGAAGATCTTCTCCGGTTCCTTGGTCTCCTCGACCATGTTGACGGAGTCCTCGAACCCCACCATCGCGAAGAACGCGATCGAGGTCGCGGCAGTGACTGCCAGGAACAGGCCCTTGTCGTCCGGCGACTCGAATGTGGTCACGCGGCCGAGGTCGCCGTCACCCTGCGCGATGACATAGAAGCCGACGCCGATCACGATGGTGAGCGCGGTCACCTCGACGAGGGTCAGGATGACGTTGAACTTCACGGACTCGCCGACTCCGCGGAGGTTGATCAGCGCCAGCAGCACCATGAAGCCCAGGGCGATCAGGGTGAGCGCGGTGGTGCCCGGCTCGGAGTCGAGCCAGCCGTTGGCAACCAGTCCGCCGGTGAGGTTCTGCGCCAGCACGTTGGACGACGTGGATGCGCTGGTGATGCCCGAGCAGATCACGGCGAACGCGACCAGGAACGTCACGAAGTGGATGCCGAAGGCCTTGTGGCTGTAGAGCGCCGCACCTGCCGCCTGCGGGTACTTCGTCACCAGCTCGAGGTACGACAGGGCCGTCAGCGTGGCCACGATGAACGCGACCAGGAAGGGCAACCAGACAATGCCGCCGACCTTGCCGGCCATCTCCCCGGTCACGGCGTAGACACCCGCGCCGAGGATGTCGCCGACGATGAACAGCAACAGCAGCTTGGGACCCATCACCCGCTTGAGGTCGGGCGACGGTCCGTTGACGTCGACCTCGTCGGCCTGGCTGGCAGTCATGCGGTCCTCCGCTTCCGAGACGGTGCCCGAAATGGGCTACCGCCCCACCCTTGTGCAGGTGGGGCGGTTTGACCAGTACCCAGGCCGGGGTGTGTCAGCGCACCTCGCACTCGACGGGGTCGTCGCAGGGGGCCAGCGAATGGTCCTCGATCACCTCACCCGAGGCGTCGTAGGCGACGACCTTCGCCACTCTGCCCGGCACCCGCGCGGACATCATCGAGGCGCCTTCAACGAGCCCGGGGTGCACGCGCCCCGCCACGACCTCGCCGGAAGTCGTCACGAAGTCCACTCGTGCCACGTCGGTGCCCGGTAGCCCGGCGAAGGCGAGCTCACCCGGCGACCCCGTCCTGTAGTCGTCCGTCAGGAAGACCTCCATGTCGGACCCCGGTGTCAGGAAGTCGTCGGTGCCCATCCCCCAGTCGAAGTGCAGCTCGCCGTCAGCAGAGCGCGTCATCTTCGCCGGGCCGCACGGCCCGCCCTCGTAGGACAGGCATGCCAGCTCGGCGGCACCGGCCTCCACCATGATCCCGGTGCCCACGGAGCCGACCGGTACGGCGCCGTCATCGGCCTGCTGAGACAGCTCGTAGTCGAGCGTGCCCTGGTAGAGCCACTCCGGCCAGGCCCGCTTCGGGTAGATGGTGACGCCCTGGTAGGACTTGGCGTCCAGCGGCACGGGGTCGCCCACGACCTGCCGGTCGACCTGCTTCTCCCCAGACCACATCCCGCTCTCGGCATCGGGCGCTGGCAGCACCACCTGCCAGTCCGAGACCTGGACGGCGCCGGGGATCTCCAGCAAAGCTCGCTTCGCGAGCGGGCTGAGCTCCGTGGGGGGCTCTTGCTCCCGCGGGTCGTCGGCGGCGGACATGTCGTCGTTGGTGCGTCCATCGTCGGTCGTGGTGATCGCCAGGGTCAGTCCGACGACTGCCGCCACGCCGGCGGTCCCGACGGCGATCAGCGCCCGACGAGCGCTACGTCGCCGGTCGCCCTGGCGCCGGATCGTGGCAAGGGTGCCGGGGTCGAGCACCTCGCGCTCCCCCGTGTGCAGCTCGGCCTCGAGCTCCCTGATCGACTTGTTGTTCATCCGCCCACCGCCTCCTCGAGGCTGTCGTCGGACACCCGGAGCTTGGCGAGCGCACGCGAGAGCGTGCTCTTGACGGTGCCCGGCGCGATGCCGAGCTCACCGGCCACGTCGGCCTCGGAGAGGTCGAAGTAGTGCCGCAGCACCACCACGCGCCGTTCCTTGTCGGTGAGGCCCGCGAGCAGACGAACGATGTGGTCGCGGTCGGACGTCGCTTGCTGGGCGTCCTCCCGGTCGGCCACTCTGTCCATCGCGTGCTCGACGGAGTCACCGCCCACCTCGACCATCCGCCGCCGGCGGAGCCGGTCGATGTTGAGGTTGACCAGCACCTTCCGCGTGTAGGCGAGCGCGTCGTGACGGCGCACCCGCCGCCAGTGCGCGAACGTGCGCGCCAGCGCGGTCTGGGTCAGGTCCTCGGCGAGGTGGTGGTCACCGGTGAGCAGGTACGCCGACCGGCGCAGCCGCGGCCATGCCGCCGTCGCGAACTCGTCGAACCCGTCGTCGCTGCCCGCCATCGCATCTCCTGGGTGTCACTCATTGCAGTGTCACCCATCCCTACGCAGGTCGTCGGGGATCGGTTCTGTCAGCCGCCGAAGAAGACCTGCGCCTCGTCGTACTCCTTGTCGGAGACGAGCTTCAGCGCACCGGTGCCCTCGATGAGCGGGACCCGGATGATGTCGGTGCCGCGCAGCGCCATCATGGTGCCGAAGTCGCCCTCGGCCACCGCGTCGATGGCCTGCAGGCCGAACCTGGTGGCCAGCCACCGGTCGAACGCCGTGGGTGTGCCGCCACGCTGGATGTGCCCGAGCACCACGGCCCGGGCCTCCGCGCCGGTGCGGGCCTCGATCTCGCTCGCCAGCCGGTCGCCGATGCCGCCGAGGCGGACGTGGCCGAACGCGTCCGTCTCGCCGGAGACGAGTGTCATCTCGCCGCCCTCGACCGGGACCGCTCCCTCGGAGACCACGATGATCGGGGAGTACTGGGTGCGGAACCTGGCCTCCACGTGGGCGCAGACCGCCTCGATGTCGAACGGCTGCTCAGGGATGAGCACGGCGCTGGCGCCCCCGGCGATCCCGGCGTGCAGGGCGATCCAGCCGGCGTGCCGACCCATCACCTCGACCACGAGCACCCGATGGTGGGACTCAGCGGTGGTGTGCAGCCGGTCGATCGCCTCGGTGGCGACGTTGACCGCGGTGTCGAACCCGAACGTGAAGTCGGTGCCCGACAGGTCGTTGTCGATGGTCTTCGGTACGCCGACGACCTTGACGCCGAGGTCGGCCAGCTTGGTGGCCACGCCGAGGGTGTCCTCGCCGCCGATGGCGACCAGCGCGTCGACCTCGGCTGCGGCGAGGTTCTTCTGGATCTGCTCCACGCCCCCGTCGATCTTGAACGGGTTGGTGCGCGAGGAGCCGAGGATGGTGCCGCCGCGGGGCAGGATCCCGCGGCACTCCTTGATGCCCAGCGGCATCGTCACGTCCTCGAGCGGTCCTCGCCAGCCGTCGCGGTAGCCCACGAACTCGAAGTCGTGCCGGGTGACGCCCTTGCGGACCACCGCCCGGATCACGGCATTCAGTCCGGGGCAGTCGCCGCCTCCGGTGAGCACTCCGACGCGCATGGGACCTCCACAATTGGATCGTTCACATTCAGCGGCACCACACTAGCCAGGGACTGACCCAGTGGCGAGGCTCAGACCGGCGGAGCCGCCTCGGCCGGGTCCTCGGCCGTCGCCTCGACGGCGTTGGTGACCCGCTCCTGGGCCCGCGGCAGCAACGCGGCCATCCGCAGCGAGACCGCCGCCCACAGGCCGCAGAGCACGATCGCGCCGCCCCAGATGGCCAGCGAGCCGCCGTCGAGCAGGGTCGCGTAGAGGAGCGGGGCGACCGCTCCGGAGATGTTCCAGCCGAGCTGCACCACGGACATGTACCTGCCGCGGTGCTCGTCCGGCGCCGCTTCGGCCGACAGCGCCCCCAGCACCGGCCCGGCCATCAGCTCGCCGATCGTGTAGATCACCGCGGCGATGAGCACCACGGCGGTGCCGAGCTCGATCGACACCGCGTCCGCGGCGTACATCAGCACGAACGAGGAGGCGGTGAAGGCGATGGCGAGCAGCACCACGCGCACCCGGATCGCGCCGGTCATCGACCGGACCACCAGGCCCTGGCCGAGCCCGATCATCACCGTGTTGATCACGAAGACGGCCCCGGGCACCCAGGCCGGCAGGCCCAGCAGGTCGGCGAAGTAGACCGGCATCGCGACGTTAAGGGTCATCTCGGTCAGCGCGTAGCCGAAGATCGCCAGCACCAGCCAGCGGTAGCCGCGGTCGCGGAGCACCAGCCCGCGGCCGCCGGTCGGCCCCGGCTTGACCTCTGGCCGGCCGCCGGCGGTCACGCCGGTCATGAACAGGAACGCGACCACGAACGACGCCGAGTTCGCGAGGACGACGGCCTCGTACGCCGCATCGGTGCCGATCGACAGGGCGAGGCCGGCGAGCAGTCCGCCGACGCCCATGCCGGCGTTGCGCATGGCCTGGACGAAGCCGAACCACTGCTCGCGCTCCCCCGGCTGGGTGATCTGGGTGATCAGCGGGCCGTTGGATCCCCAGAACATGGTCCGGCCCACGGTCGAGACGCCGAGGGCGATGCCGACGGTGAGCATCGAGTCGACGAAGGGGTACGCCGCGAACGACGCCGCCTGGATCAGGTTGCCGCTCTGCATCACGCTCTTGGGGCCGACCCGGTCGACCAGCCGGCCGACGTACGGCACCAGCGGGGTGACCACCAGGTTGGCGACCGTCATTACCAGGCCCAGCTCGACCAGGGTCAGGTCGGTCTGGCGCAGGAAGTAGAGCATCGACAGCGGCATCCAGATCCCGCCACCCAGCGCGTCGATCCCGAGCGCGGAGACGAAGCGCCGGTGACGACCGACGTCAGGGAACCCGAGGCGCTGAAGCACCCGCACATCCTCCGACCTCAAGCCCACTCGAGGGCAAGCGGATATCGGCGCTCGCGCTAGCCTCGCGGCCATGACTTTCTCGATCGTGGCCCGGTCCGCCGACGGCGACTCGTGGGGGGTGGCAGTGGCGTCGAAGTTCCTCGCCGTGGGGGCGGTCGTCCCCGCGGCGGTCGCCCAGGTGGGCGCGATCGCCACCCAGGCCAACGCGAACGTCGCCTACAAGGGTCTGGCGCTCGCCCACCTCGACGACGGCGCGACGGCGCCGGTCGCCCTGATCCGGCTGCTGGAGGAGGACGAGGGGCGCGACGAGCGCCAGGTCGGCATCGTCGACCTGGACGGCGGCTCGGCGTCGCACACCGGCCAGGCCTGCATCGACTGGGCCGGCAGCCTGACCGGCGACGGCTACGCCATCCAGGGCAACTGCCTCGCCGGTTCCGAGGTCGTCGAGGTGATGGAGGCCATGTGGCTGGCCGGCGAGGACGTGCCGTTCGCGCGTCGCCTCCTCGACGCCCTGGCCGCCGGCGACGAGGCCGGTGGCGACAAGCGGGGGCGGCAGTCGGCGGCGCTGCTCGTCGTACGCGAGGAGGCGGGGTACGCCGGCGGCGACGACATCGCTGTCGACCTGCGCGTCGACGACCACCAGGCCCCGGTCGGGGAGCTGGGACGGTTGCTGGACCTGAACGACCTCTACCTGACGGCCTCCACCGAGGACGAGAAGGTGCCGGTCTCCGACGAGCTGCGGGCCGAGCTCGAGGAGTTCGCGCGCACCGAGGGGCACCCCGACTTCGCCACCTGGGTGGGCAGCGAGAACTACGAGATGCGGGTCGCCGACGACCTGTCCTGGATCGACCAACAGATCCTCGACGTCGTCCAGCGTGGCGGAGGCTGAGTCGGATGAGCGTCCTCGCGATCGACGCGGGCACCACCGGCGTCACGGCGGTGGTCGTCACCCCGGAGGGCCGGATCGCGGCCAAGGGCTACCAGGAGTTCGCCCAGCACTTCCCGCAGCCGGGCTGGGTCGAGCACGCGCCGGAGGAGATCTGGCAGGCGACGCTGGAGGCCACCCGCAATGCGCTCGGGCAGGTCGACGCCGGCGAGATCGAGGCGGTCGGCATCACCAACCAGCGGGAGACGATCCTGCTGTGGGACCGCGAGACACTCGGCTCGCCGCGCCGGGCGATCGTCTGGCAGGACCGGCGTACCGCCGACATCTGCACGCGGCTCCGCGACGAGGGCCACGAGAAGCGGGTCACCGAGCTGACCGGGCTCCGGCTCGACCCCTACTTCTCGGGCACCAAGCTGATGTGGCTGCGCGAGCAGGAGCCGCACACCTGGGCGCTGGTCGAGTCCGGCCGCTACGCGATCGGCACCGTCGACTCCTACCTGATCGCCCGGATGACCCGCGGGGTCCACCACGCGACCGACGTCTCCAACGCGTCCCGGACGCTGCTCTTCGACCTGGCCGAGGGCGACTGGTCCGACGAGCTCTGCGAGCTGTTCGGGGTGCCGCGCGACGCGCTGCCCGAGCTGGTGCCCAACTGGGGTGAGGTGGCCACGACCGACCCGCGCTCGTTCCTCGACCTGTCGCTGCCGATCGCGGGAATCGCCGGCGACCAGCAGTCCGCTCTGTTCGGCCAGACCTGTTACGACGAGGGCGACTCGAAGTGCACCTACGGCACCGGGTCGTTCATCCTCACCAACACCGGCTCGTCGCTGCAGCGCTCGGACGGCGGGCTGCTCTCGACCGCTGCCTGGCGCTCCCCCGACGGCACGCTCACCTACGCGCTCGAGGGCGCCATCTTCGTCACCGGCGCGGCCGTGCAGTGGCTCCGCGACGGGTTGCAGATCGTCGGTTCGGCCGCCGAGACCGAGGCGATCGCGGCCACCGCGCCGACGTCGGAGGGCGTGGTCTTCGTGCCCGCGCTCACCGGCCTCGGTGCCCCGCACTGGGACCCGCACGCGCGCGGCCTGATCATCGGGCTCACCCGCGGCACCACCCGCGCCCACATCGTCCGGGCGACGCTCGAGGCGATCGCGTTCGAGGTGCGCGACGTCCTCGAGACAATGCCGGCGAAGCTCTCCTCGCTGCGGGTCGACGGCGGAGCCTCCGCCAACGACCTGCTGTGCCAGATCCAGGCGGACCAGATCGGCGTACCGGTCGAGCGGCCGGAGCTCGTGGAGACCACCGCGCTGGGCGCGGCGTTCCTGGCCGGGCTCGGCACCGGGGTGTGGGACTCCACCGACCAGCTCAGGGAGACCTGGCAGCTGGACCGCTCGTTCAGCCCGGCCGGCGACCGCGAGGCGGCCGATGCCGCACACGCACGCTGGATCGACGCCGTACAACGCTCCAAGGGCTGGGCTAGCTGAGCCGCTCCACTGCCTTCGCGGCGGCGTCGCGTTCCTTGGTCGCAGTGCGTACGGCCTCCTGCGCCTCCGACTTCGTGTCCTCGGCGTCCCCGAGCTCGTCGTCGATGCCCTCGTAGCTCTCCTCGAGGTCCGACAGCTTGCGCTTGAGCTCGTCGATCTCGGCCTGCACCTGCATCGACCGCGCCTCGAGCTTCTCGACCTCTCCGGCCGCCTCGTCGTAGGTCTCGGTGACCTCCGCGAGCGCCTCCTCCGCGGCATCGAGCCGCTCCTGCGCCGCGGTCAGCGCCTTCTCGTCGGCATCCGGGTCGGGGACGACGTGCAGGTCGGGTGGCGTCGACGGCTCGGCGCCGCGCGCCTTGGCCATGAAGCCCAGCGCCTCCGGGATGGCCACGGACCTGGCCAGCTCCACCTCGTCGACCCCGGTCGTGGCGAGTGCTGCCACCAGGAGCCCGCTGCGGACGGCCTTGCCGCACTCCTCGTCCACCATCGCCGCGGTCAGGGTGGCCTCGACCTGGTCGGCGACCGCCTGGGTCACCTTGAGCCCCTCGTCAGCCGCCAGCCGCCGCGCCTGGAGGGTCACCGCCGCCGTGAGCTGGCGGCGCTGCTTGGTGAGTGCCCGCAGGTCGTCGCCCGACATCGACGCCTGCGCGTCGCGGAGCGCCTCACCGACGGACAGCACCTGGTCGACCTGCTCCTGCTCGCGCCGGACCAGCAGGTTCACCACCCAGGCGGCGGTGGACGGCTTCTTGAGCGCCTTCACCTGCTTGCCGAGGTCGTCGCCCTTGAGCTCCTTGGCCTTCGCGTCGCGGGCCGGCGTGAACTCCGCGAGCGGAAGCGCGTAGAGGTCGTCGGCGATCTCGAGCAGGTCGTCACTCACGGTCAGATCCTTGCAGCACCATCTCGATCTCGGTCGGGTACGGCGGCCACTCGGCCTGCCGCTCGGCGCCGGTGGGCTCCCAGCCGAGCCGTCGGTAGAACGCCCGCGCGCGCTCGTTGGCGACCAGACACCACAGCCGAGGCGCCACGCCACCGGCCCGGATCCGGGCCACCGCGCGGTCGACGGCCGCGCTGCCGACGCCCTGGCCCCACCAATCAGGGTGCACCGCCAGGTGCCGCAAGGTGGCGGTGTCGTAGGCCGCGAAGACGATCAGGCCGGGTGGCCCCTCGGCGACGTCGACGGTGACGGACGGCTCGTCCAGCACCGTGCGCCAGCGGGCCAGCACCCCCTCGGCGGGGAAGGAGAACTCGCGAGGGTCGAAGACGTGCCCGAGCGCGACGAGGTTCGCCGCCCGCTCCAGATCGCGCAGCGCCTCTGCGTCGGCGGCAGTGGCCGCTCGGAACAGCGAGACCCCCATCGTCGATCTGCCTAGTCCTCGTCGAGGCCCTGCTCGATGGCGTAGCGGGTCAGCTCCACCCGGTTGTGCATGTGCAGCTTGCGCAGCGTGTTCTGCACGTGGTTCTGCACGGTGCGGTGCGACAGCACCAGCCGATCGGCGATCTGCTTGTAGGACAGCCCCTTGGCGACCATCTTCAGCACCTCGGTCTCACGCTCGGTGAGCTGCGACTCCCCGGTCGAGGTCGCGGGATCGGCCATCCGCCGGAACTCGCCCAACACCAGCCCGGCCAGCCCGGGCGTGAAGACGGTGTCCCCGGCCGCCACCCGGCGGACCGCGTCGAGGAGCTCCTCGCGGGAGGCCGACTTGACCAGGTAGCCGGTCGCGCCGGCCTTGACCGCTTCGAGGACGTCGGCCTGCTCGCCCGAGGCTGAAAGGATCAGCACCCGCGCGGAGGAGTCCTCCTGCACGACCCGCGAGGTCACCTCGACGCCGTTCGGGCCCGGGATCTGCAGATCGAGCACGACGACCTGGGGGCGTGCAGCGGGGAACCTGGCCAGCGCCTCGTCACCCGTCGCCGCCACGGCCACGACGTCGAACCCGGCCGCCTGCAGGTCGCGCTCGACCGCGTCCCGCCACATGGGGTGGTCGTCGACCACCATCACCCGAGTCGGCTCAGTCACGGTCCGAGCCTAGGGCGAAGAACCGGCCGCGTCGGTGACCGAGGCCGGGACCCTCCTCGTCGAGGACGTGCGCTTCCTCGAGCCGGCAGGTGAGCAGCACCGACCAACCGACCTCCTGCTCCCCGACCGGTACGACGTAGGCCCAGCCGGTCGCGCCACTCAGCCGCGGGCCGTACGGCGTCTGCTCCCACTCGGCGTGGGCGAAAGCGCCGCCGGGAGCGGGCGCGGTGCCCGCGAACATCTCGGCCAGGGCGCGGTCCCGCCAGGACAGCAGCTGCACCACACAGCCGGCGGCGTCCGCGAGCGCGTCGCGGAAGGCGGAGTCGGGGTCGACCAGGGCGAGAACCTGCGCGGGCTCGCCGTTCGCGACCATCAGGGAGCTGATCGTGAGTCCGGCGCGGGAAGAGCCCTCGCCGGTGGTCCAGAGAGTCACCGCGCCGCCGAGCCGGCCCCGGAGCCGGCGTACGTCGTCGGGCTCGGGGTCGGCGAACGGGTGTCCGGAGTGGATCGTCATCGTCGCCTGGGGACCAGGAACTCCCAGTCCGTCCCGTGGTCGCCGGTGGTGAGGGTGGCGGTGCCGCCGAGATCACGGATCCGACCGCGGATCGACTCGCTGACACCGAGCCGTCCCTCGTTCTCCGCCTCCTGCAGGCGACCTTCCGGGATGCCCGGTCCCTCGTCTCGCACGTCAACCTCGATCTCGTCCGGGAGGGCCTCGAGGAGCACCCAGACCCGGGCGCCCTGGCCGACGTGACTCGTCACGTTGTCGAGGCAGGCCCTGACGACCGCCACCAGCTCCGTCGCGAGTGGTCGGTCGACCTCGACCCGCTCGGCGGGGGTGGCGACCGTGACCCCGGGCAGCGACTCCAGTGCCGCCAGCTCGGCCGCCAGGTCGACGCTCGCCGCCGGGTCAGCGCGCACCGAGTCCTGCGACCGGATCAGGGTGCGGAGCGCGGCCTCCTGCTCCCCGGCGAGCCGCCCGAGGTCGGCGGTGTCTCCCCCGATCTCGGCACCGCGCCGCTGCACCAGCGCCAGCACCTGCAGCACGCCGTCGTGCACGACCCGCGCCAGCCGGGCCCGCTCGGCCTCGGCCAGCACCTCGCGCTGGGCGGCGTCGCGTTCCTCCGCCATCAGGTGCAGCGACTCGCTCATGAACCCGACCACCGGACCGCCGACCAGCAGCAGGAAGACGTTGCCGTACGTCGCCTGGGTGAGGTCATCGCGCACCGACAGGTCGGCGACGACCAGGCAGGCGCCCGCGAACAGCCCGCCGCGCCAGTAGTAGTGGATCGCCCAGGCCAGAAGCGGCGCCATCACCCAGAAGCCGGGGATCGTGGCCCGGAAGTCGTCGCCCTTCACCAGGGGCGACACCAGCACCAGGCCCACGGCGACCGCAAGGTCGGCGCCCAGCAGCGTGATCGTGCGGCGATCGGGGTCGGCGTAGGCATAGGTCGCAAAGGCCGACCAGCCGACCATCACGACGATGCAGGCGACGCCGGCGGCCGGGTGGTCGACGCTGTCCCACCGCCAGATGATGAGCCCGACCGCGTTGACCAGCACCACGAGCCGGAGCACGCCGAGCGCACGGAAGAGCCGGTCCTCGACGTCCAGCGCCGGCCGCGACCACAGGCGGAACCGGGTCAGGACGCCTTCTTCTGCTCACCGGCGGACTCGGCCTTGGCCTTGACGTCCGCCTCGGCCCGCTTCGACTCTTCCTTGGCGGCGGTGGCGTACTTGTCGACGTACTCCTGACCGGAGAGCCGCATGATCTCGTACATGATCTCGTCGGTGATCGAGCGCAGGATGTAGCGGTCGTTCTCCATGCCCTGGTAGCGGGAGAAGTCCAGCGGCTTGCCGAACCGGACCACCGGGCGGGTGAACGAGCCGAACTTCTTGCCCGGAGGCGCCACCACGTCGGTGCCGACCACCGCGACCGGGATCACCGGCACCTTGCTCTCGAGCGCGAGCCGGGCGACACCCGTCTTGCCGCGGTAGAGCTTGCCGTCGTGCGACCGGGTGCCCTCGGGGTAGATGCCGAACAGGTCGCCCTGGCCGAGCACTCGCTTCGCGGACATCAGCGCGCCGGCTGCGGCGTCCGCGCCGCCCCGGTCGATCGGCACCTGGCCGGCCCCGGAGAAGAACTGCTTCTGGAACCAGCCCTTGATGCCGGGGCTCGTGAAGTACTCCGCCTTCGCGACGAACGTGACCCGACGGGTGAGCGTGAGCGGCATGAACAGCCAGTCGGCGTAGGAGAGGTGGTTGCTGGCCAGGATCGCAGGCCCGGAGTCGGGGACGTTGTGCACGCCCTCCACCTGGGGGCGGAACACGATCCGCAGGAGCGGCCCGATGGCTATCCACTTGAGGAACCAGTAGAACACTGCCTCACCCTTTCCCCGAGTCCGACACCTGTCGCCACAGTAGTGCCTGATCGGCGGCTCTCCTACCGCCGACCGCTGGGGGGACCTGGTGCACAATCTCCCGCATGACAAACGCCGAGCCGACCGCCCCGCTGAGCATCGCCGCCCGGCCGGACCTCACCGGCGGCCGCCGCGTGGGCGTCCTCCTCAGCCACGGCTTCACCGGGTCGCCGGCCTCGATCCGCCCGTGGGCCGAGTACGTCGGCAAGCGTGGGTACGGCGTCCAGGTGCCGCGGCTGCCCGGCCACGCCACCACCTGGCAGGACCTCAACACGACCACCTGGGACGACTGGTACGGCGAGATCACCCGCGCCTTCGACCAGCTCTGCCTCGACCACGACGCCGTCGTCGTGGGCGGGCTGTCGATGGGTGCCGCCCTCACCCTGCGCGTGGCCGCCGACCACCCGGACCGGGTCGCCGGCGTCGTACTGGTCAATGCGGCGGTGGCCACCAAGCGGCTCGACGTGAAGCTGCTCCCGGTGCTCAAGCACCTGGTGGCGTCGCGCCCCGGCATCGGCAACGACATCAAGAAGCCGGGTGGCAACGAGCACTGCTACGACCACACTCCACTGAAGGCGACCCACAGCATGATGCAGGCGTGGAAGCCGCTCATCGAGGACCTGCCCAAGGTGACCGCTCCCCTGCTCTACTTCCGCTCGGCCGTGGACCACGTGGTCGACGAGGCGTCGCAGCCGATCATCACCAGCCGGGTCTCTTCCCGCGAGATCATCGAGCGACCACTGCCGGAGAGCTTCCACGTGGCCACGCTCGACAACGACGCCGAGCTGATCTTCGAGGAGTCGGCTGAGTTCATCGCTCGGGTGGGCGCGTAACCTCGACACCGTGGTCAGCAAGGACGACGACGTCTGGCGGGCGATCGTCGACAACTACGGGGACCGGCCGGAGCTCGAGCAACACGTCGAGCCTCCGGCTGAAGCCGAACCGGAGCCGCGGCGCGCGACCGAGCCGGCGGCCAGCTGGGACGACCCCTACCCCGACTCCGACTGGAGCACCGACCGGTTCGTCCCGCCGCCTCCCCCGCCGCTGCCGGCGCCCACCACCGACCGGTTGATCGCCTGGCTGGGCGTGTTCGGCTCTCCGGCGGTGCTGCTGGTCTGCCTGGTGTTCGGCATCGCCCTGCCCCACCTCGTGGCCTACCTGCTCGTCGGCGCGTTCGTCGGCGGCTTCCTCTACCTGGTGAGCCAGATGCCCCGCGGGCCGCGGGACCCCGACGACGACGGCGCTCAGATCTGACGTCGCGCCAGTAGCGCAGCACCGATCGCACCGGCCTCGGGCCCGAGCGCGGCGGGCACGATCGGCGGCACGGTGCGATGGCTGGCCGCGACCAGCGATCGGGCCAGCGCCGCACGGGCCGGGTCGAGCAGCAGGTCACCCACCGTGGACACTCCCCCGCCGACCACGAGGAGCGCGGGGTCGAAGGCGGCGACCAGGTTGGCCAGGCCCACCCCGAGCCAGGTCCCGATGGTTGCGAACGCCTGCCGGGCGAGCTCGTCGCCCGCCTGTGCTTGCGCAGTCACCTGAGGGCCGTCGAGGTGGGAGCCGAGCGCGACCCGGACCACCCGCTCGAGGGCGCGGCCGCTGCAGTACTGCTCCCAGCAGCCGCTGAGCCCGCACTCGCAGGCCAGCCCGTCGGGCACCACCTGCATGTGGCCGAACTCCCCGGCCATGCCGCCGGCACCGCGCCAGACCCGGCCGTCGAGCACCAGCCCGCCGCCGATGCCGGTGCCGATGTTGACCAGCAGGAAGGACCCCACCCCGCGGCCGGCGCCGATGGCCAGCTCCGCCTCGGCGGCGCAGTGCGCGTCGTTGTCGAGTACGACGGGGGCGCCCCAGCGCAGGGCCAGCCGCTCGCGCACGGGCTCCTCGCGCCACGGCAGGTGCGGCGCGAACCGGACGGTCTCCCCCGAGGGCTCGATGAGCGCAGCCGCCGAGACGCCCACCCCGGTCAGCGGCCGGCCGTCACGCACCGCCTCGACCGCCCGGGTCAGGGCATCCTCGAGCTCGGAGACGGGGTCACCTCGACCAGGGGTCGAGTCGCGGGCGAGGCGTACGACGTCTCCGGTCTCGGAGATCTCCACGGCGAGCACCTTGGTGCCGCCGACGTCGACGCCGACGTACATCGGATCCCTAGCGTCGGGCCAGATCGGCGGCGCCGATCATGCCGGCGCGGTTGCCGAGGGTGGCGGGCCGGATCTCCGCCTCGGGACGGTGCTCGCGGGCGGTCAGGAGCTCCCTGAACGCATCTCGGATCGGGTCCAGCAGCAGGTCACCGGCATCGCTGACGCCACCGCCGATCACCACCACGACGGGGTCGAGCACCGCGGCGAGCGACGCGATGCCCTCGCCCAGCCAGCGACCGATCTCGGCGAGCGCCGCCATGGCGAACGGGTCGCCGGCCTGCGCGAGCTCGGTGATCATCGGGCCCCTGATCTTCTCCGGGTCGCCGCCGGCCACGGCCAACAGGGCCGCCGCCTCGGGCCGGTCAGCCGCATCCCGTGCCGCCTTCACCAGCGCCGACCCGCTGCCGTACTGCTCCAGGCAGCCGAGCTTGCCGCAGCCGCACGGGCGACCACCGGGGACCACCCGGAGGTGGCCGATCTCGGCAGCCGCCCCGAACGAGCCACGGAAGAGCTCGCCGTCCAGGACGATCCCGCCTCCGACTCCAGTGCCGACGGTGACCAGCAGCAGGTCGTCGGCGTCGGCACCCGCGCCGAAGCGGAACTCGCCCCACGCGGCCGCGTTGGCGTCGTTCTCGACCACGACGGGCACGTGCACCCGCTCCTCGAGCTCGGACTTGAGGTCCACGTCGCGCCAGGCGAGGTTCGGAGCGAACATCACCACGGCGCGCGACGCCGAGACGTAGCCGGCCGCGCCCACGCCCACGGCCTCGATCTTGTGCCGGGAGCCGAGCTCGGTGACGAGATCGGCGATCGCGTCCTCGATCGCCTCGGTGTCGGTGGCCGGGGACTCGACCCGGTGCTCCTCGAGCACCTTGCCCTCGGTGTCGACGACGGCGCCGGCGATCTTGGTCCCGCCGACGTCGACTCCGCAGGTGAGGGTCATGCCTCGTCCTCCGGGTCGTCCAGGTCGATCCGCTCGACGCCCGACCCGCGGCCGGAGTCCGGCTGCGGCATGTTGGCCAGGAAGCCCGCGGCGGCGTGCATCAGCGACGACGCCGCCTGGGCCAGGTGGGCGCGCACCTCCGGGCTGGTCTGGCGTACGGCGTGCACGGTGCGGCACACCGGGCAGTAGGTGCACTCCGCACTGCCGGTGGCCAAGTGGTCGTTGATGTCCTGCAGCGAGGCGGCGGCCTGAGACGCCAGGCCGCCGAGACCCTGGCCCGCGTCGGAGCCCTGGTCGCGGGCCCAGTCGGACAGCGCGCCCAGGAGCTTGGCGGCCTCGTCGCCCACGCTGCCCACCTCGGGCCCGCCCTCGGGGGGCTCGGCTTCGCTCACGTCATGTTCTCCTGTACGACCGGTTCGGCGTCGCGGAACCTGACCCGCAGCTCGCCCTCCTCCACCCCAGCACCGGAGACGCGCAACCGCGAGAGCCCGGCGGGCAGAGTGAGGAGACGACGATACGACCCCACGGTCACGACCAGCTCGTCGCCGTTCCGGGCGAGACCGAGCTGTTCGCGGGTGACGAACGGCAGCGCCAGGTGCAGCACCGCCCCGTCGGTGGTCCTGGTCACCCGGAACGGTCCCGCGCCGGTCGGCGGTGCCAGCGGATCGGAGCCGGCGTACAACGTCTCCGCGAGCTCGGCCAGCGCCGCCACCCCCACCGGCTCACCGGAGCGGTACTCCGAGCGCCAGATCGGGATGCCCGCGAACGACTGCCCGACCTCGGCGAGTACGGCGTCCTGGGCCATCACCCAGCCGGCCCGCCAGTCGTCGGCGCCGTCGGCGGGGAAGATCCGGTTGGCGATCACGCCGTCGACGCGGTAGCCGAACAGGGAGAGGCTCGTGTAGGAGCGCCGCGCCTCCGCAAGCACCACGGTCTCGGGGGTCATCACCAGGCGCACGCTCGCGGACGGCCCGGACAACAGGCCGTGGACCTCGTCGAGCTCCGCGTGCAACCGCTCCACCGCGTCGAAGATGCTGTCGCCCGGCATCGGTACGCCGGCGGCGCGGTTGAGCACCGGCTTGAGCGCCTTGACCACCCGGCGCTGCATCGGGAGCACCCGCTCCATGTACCAGCCCAGCGCCTCGGGCAGGGCCAGCAGCCGCAGCGTCTCCGCCGTCGGGGCGCAGTCGACCACGATCACGTCCCACTCGTCGGAGAGCGCGTGCAGGCGCAGCTCGAGCAGCGCGAGCACCTCCTCGGCGCCGGGGATCACGGTGAGCTCCTCGGCGGCCACCGGGTCGACGCCGGCCACGTCGAGCACGGTCAGCAGGTAGCGCTGGATCTCGGCCCAGGACTGCTCGAACCGGAGCTGCGCGTCGACCTGCTGGACGTAGAGACAGGCGGCCACCTCGGTCGGCTCCGAGCCGACGGGCGTGCCGAACGCGTCGGCGAGCGAGTGGGCGGCGTCGGTCGAGAGGACCAGGGTGCGGTGTCCCGATGCCGCGGCCAGCGCCGCCGTACCGGCCGCGACGGTCGACTTGCCGACGCCGCCCTTGCCGGTGAAAAGGAGAATCCGCACGATGTGGCTCAGCCGAGCGACTCGACGCGCTTCTTCAGCCCCTTCAGCGCGGTGTCGATCAGGATCTTCTCGCCCTTGCGCTTCAACATGCCGATCAGCGGGATCGAGACGTCGAGCGCTAGGCGGTAGGTGACCTCGGTGCTGCCGTCGCCTCGATCGCGAAGGACGTAGGCGCCGTCGAGAGACCGCAGCATCTTGCCCTGCACGAGCGTCCAGGTGACCTGTTCGTCGCCGGACCAGATGTAGGAGAGCGTGTATTCGTCCTTGATCGGCGTCACGTCGAGGATGAAGAACACCTCGCGGGCCCGCCCGCCCTCGGCGGCGTCGAAGCTCGATACGACGTCCGCCGTCTTCACGCCCTTGGCCCATTCGGGGTACGCCGGGAAGTCGGCGATGACCGACATCACGGCCGCCGGCGGCGCGTCGACCACGATCGAGGAGGTGGTCTGTTCAGCCATGCACGCAACTCCACTCTCAGCCCGACTGATCTCGCTCGGAGGTTACCGGATGGGAACCTCGTCTCCGTCGGCGGTAGCCTGCCGCAAGTGCCTCTCGACCCTCCAGGAGGAACCCGGTGCGTGAGTACTCCACGCCGCTGAAGATCCAGATCCCGGCAACGGGCAACCTGACCGACGACGTGGTCCGGAATGCCCGCGAGGCCGCGGACGAGGCGGTGTTCTCCCGTCGTACCGACGACGGCTGGCAGGACGTCACCGCGGCGGCGTTCCTGGCCGAGGTCTCCGGCGTGGCCAAGGGCCTGATCGCCGCGGGCGTCGAGGCCGGCGACCGGGTCGCCCTGATCAGCAAGACCCGCTACGAGTGGACCCTCTTCGACTACGCGATCTGGTTCGCGGGGGCGGTCACCGTCCCCGTCTACGAGACCTCCTCGGCGGAGCAGATCGAGTGGATCCTGCGCGACTCTGCGGCCCGGGCCGTGGTCGCCGAGGGCCCCGAGCACCTGGCCAGGCTGACCGAGGTGCGCGCCGGCCTCGACGAGCTCAACCACGTCTGGACGATCTCCGACAACGCCGTCGACGTCCTCACGTCGCTGGGCGAGGACATCTCCGACGAGGAGCTCGAGAAGCGGCGTACGACGGCGACCCCGCTCGACCTGGCGACGCTCGTCTACACCTCCGGCACGACCGGGCGGCCCAAGGGCTGCATGCTCACGCACGGCAACTTCATGTTCGAGCTCGGCGTCGCGGTCGAGGAGCTCGGCGAGCTGTTCGAGATCGACGACGCGGCCACGCTGCTGTTCCTTCCGCTGGCGCACGTCTTCGCGCGGATCATCCAGGTGGGTTGCGTGAAGTCGCGGGCGCGGCTCGGGCACAGCGCGGACATCAAGAACCTCGTCGCGGATCTGCAGGAGTTCCAGCCGACGTTCGTGCTTGCCGTACCTCGGGTGTTCGAGAAGGTGTTCAACACCGCCTCGCAGCGGGCCACCGCCGACGGGCGCGGCAAGATCTTCGACCGTGCCGCCGAGGCTGCGATCGCCTACTCCAAGGGGCTCGACAAGGGCAAGCCGTCCTTCGTCCTCCGTGCGCAGCACGCGGTGTTCGACCGACTCGTCTACGGCAAGCTGCGCGACGCCCTCGGCGGCCGCTGCACCTACGCCATCTCCGGCGGCGCCCCTCTCGGTGAGCGGCTCGGCCATTTCTACCGCGGCATCGGGCTGACCGTGCTGGAGGGCTACGGCCTCACCGAGACCACCGGCGCGGTGACGGTCAACCTCCCCGAGGCCCACAAGGTGGGCACCGTGGGGCGGCCGATCCCGGGTACGGCGGTGCGCGTGGCCGACGACGGCGAGCTGCTGTTCCGGGGCGGCCAGGTGTTCGCCGGCTACTGGGGCAACGAGGACGCCACCGGCGAGGCCCTGGAGACCGACGGCTGGTTCCACACCGGAGACGTGGGCGAGGTCGACGACGAGGGCTTCGTGCGGATCACCGGCCGCAAGAAGGAGATCCTGGTGACGGCGGGCGGCAAGAACGTCGCCCCTGCCGTCCTCGAGGACCGGATCCGCGCGCATGCGCTGGTCAGCCAGTGCATGGTCGTCGGCGACAACCAGCCGTTCATCGCCGCCCTGGTGACCATCGACCCGGAGGCGTTCCCGGCCTGGGCCGATGCGCACGGCAAGTCCGACAAGATCGCCGACCTGACCGAGGACCCCGAGCTGCGCGCCGAGATCGAGACGGCGATCGAGGACGCCAACAGCGCCGTCTCCAAGGCCGAGTCGATCCGGAAGTTCACGATCCTCCCCGAAGACTGGACCGAGGAGGGTGGCCAGCTCACCCCCAGCCTCAAGCTGAAGCGCTCGGTCGTGATGCGCGAGTGCCGCGAGGAGATCGAAGCGCTCTACCTCTAGCCACCAGAGGCGGCCGGTCGGGCTCTCTGGCCCGAAAGGACTAGGGGCCCCGTGCTCTTCGGGCAGGCCTGCTGGCAAATGCCCCACCACCCATCAGTGATCCCTAATGTCTGGATCCGAGCCGTACGCCACGGGAGGACGTCCGGCCCGTTGTGTCCGATGAAGGCCGCCGGCGACAGGTCGCCGCGGTGAGGGGGGTGGATTCTTCATGGGTCGACGAAAGATTCTGTTGGTCGTGGCCGTTGTGGTCGCCGCGCTGGGCGCCGCTCTGGTGTTCGTCTATGCGCGTGGCGCTGACAACCGAGCCGCGGACCAGTTCGAGACAGTGGACGTGCTGGTCGTCAAGACGGCGATCGAGCGCGGCGAGTCCGCCAACACGGCGTACGAGACCGGCAAGATCGACATCCAGCGGGTGCCCCGGGCCCAGGTGCTCACGGGCGCCACCTCGGACGGCGCCTCGTTCACCGACCAGTTCGCGTTGACCACGATCTACCCCGGGGAGCAGCTGATCCCGGAGAAGTTCGGCGGTGCCGACGAGGTCGAGGCCGAGACCACGCTGCCGATCCCTGAAGGGTTGATCGCGATCTCGCTGAGCCTGAGCGACACCGCTCGAGTCGGACCGTTCATCCGGCCCGGCGCGACTGTGGGCATCTTCCTGACCGGCACGCTGCCGCCGGACAACGTGGCGACGACCAAGCTCTTGATGCGCGACGTCCTCGTTCTCGCCACCGGCTCGACCACGGCGGTGGCCCCGCCGGCGGAGGGTGAGACGACGCCGACGGAGCAGCTGCCCAACACGCTGTTCACGCTGGCACTCACCCAGAAGCAGGCCGAGAAGCTCCTGTTCGCGCAGGGTCTCGGCGACCTTGCCTTCGCCCTCCTGAACGCGAACAGCGAACTCAAGCCGGGGGAAGGCGCTCGCGCCGAAGACCTCTTCGAGGAGTGAGTGACTGATGCCAGTCCTCGTCGAATCCGACCCGATTGAGGTCGAAGCGCTGCTGAAGGCGATGCCCGCGGGCTCCCAGGTGGTCGCCTCTGCCGACCGGATGCAGGCGTGGCTCGACCAGCATCACGACGAGTACGTCGTGGTCATGGGCCCCACGCCCACGCTGGAAGAGGCCGAGGCCGTCTGTTCGCGGCTGCGGACCTCGCACCCGACGGTCAGCGTGCTGCTGGTCCGGGAGACGCTCTCCGCCGAGGTGCTGACCCGGGCGATGAAGTCCGGCGCCCGAGACGTGGTGGCCGCCAACGACCCGATCGCGGTCATGGAGGCCGTCGAGCGGGCCCGCCAGCTGTTCGTCGCGCTGCGCGGACCGAGCGGGGCCGCCCAGCTGGGCCGCGTGGTGACCGTCTTCTCCCCCAAGGGCGGGGTCGGCAAGACCACGGTGGCGGTGAACCTGGCGCTGGCACTCACGGAGAAGGGTGCCCGCAAGGTGTGCCTTGTCGACCTCGACCTCGGCTTCGGCGACGTGGCGATCACCATGCAGCTCTTCCCGACCTACTCGATCGAGCAGGCCGTGGGGTCCGAGGAATCCCTCGACCTGCCGATGCTCGAGGGACTGCTCACCCGGCACCAGGACTCGCTGATGCTGCTCGCGGCCCCGTCGCACCCCGACGTACGCGAGCGGGTGACCCCGGTCCTGATCTCCAAGATCCTGCGCACCCTGCGCGAGGGGTTCGACTACGTCGTGGTCGACACGGCTCCGTCGTTCGACGACCAGACCCTGACGGCGCTGGACGAGACCGACGAGTGCGTGATCGTGGCAACGCTCGACGTACCCACTCTCAAGAACGTCAAGGTCGCCCTGGAGACGCTCGAGATGCTCGACATCGCGCGGGGCCACCGGCGGCTGCTGCTCAACCGTGCCGACGACAACGTCGGCATCAGCACCGACAAGGTCGAGTCGATCCTCGGCATGGAGGTCTCCGCCCGGGTGGCCACCTCCATCGAGATCGCGGCCGCGACGAACGCCGGCAACCCGATCTTTGCCGAGAAGCCGCACCACCAGTCCAGCGCCGCGATCCTCGACCTCGCCACGCAGATCGCCGGCGAGCCTGTCGTGTTACTCGCACCGCCGGCGATGAACGGGAACGCTCACGATTCGCGATCGCGATCCGGGCTCTTCCGACGCAAGAAGGAGGTGCAGGTATGAGCAGTCTTACCGACCGACTCGCGGCCGCTCGCGCGGCCGCCAGCGACCAGGCCGGCAAGCACGCGGCTCCGGCCCCCGCGGCGTCCACCGCCGCCCCCCAGTCCGCCCCGGCGGCGGTCGTCGAAGCGGAGCCCCCCTCCGTGCCGGCGGCCCCGCCGGTGGCGTCTACCTCCACGGTCACCGCACCCGTGCCGCCAACACCCCCCGTGTCGCAGCGAAAGACCAGGGCCAACCAGCAGCAGCACGAGCGTCTCGAGGAGCTCAAGGCCAGCGTGCACACCGAGCTGCTCAAGGAGCTCGGACCCGAGCTGTACGACTCGGAGATGGACCAGGCCGAGCTCGACCAGCGGGTCCGGGCCGTGCTGGGCGACGTACTCAGCTCGCAGGACCGGGCGATCAGCAACAGCGACCGGCACCGGGTGACGCAGGAGATCAGCGACGACATCCTCGGGTACGGACCGATCGAGCCCTACCTGCGTGACCCCGATGTCTCGGAAGTGATGGTCAACGGCCACGACAGCGTCTGGTTGGAGCGGTCCGGCAAGTTGCTGCCGGCGGACGCCCAGTTCACCGACGAGGCCCACCTGCGGCGCACCATCGACAAGATCGTGTCGCGGATCGGCCGCCGGGTCGACGAGTCGAGCCCGATGGTCGACGCGCGCCTGCCCGACGGCAGCCGGGTCAACGCGGTCGTGCCCCCGCTGGCGGTAGACGGGTCCGCGCTCACCATCCGTAAGTTCGCCACCGACCCGCTCACCGTCAACCACCTGATCAACTTCGGCACGCTGAGCCACCAGACCGCCGACTTCCTCGATGCGTGTGTGCGCGGCCGGCTGAACATCATCGTGTCGGGATCCACCGGAGCCGGAAAGACGACCACGCTCAACGTGCTGTCGGACTTCGTGCCCAACGACGAGCGGATCGTCACCATCGAGGACGCCGCCGAGCTCCAGCTCAAGCAGGAGCACGTGGTCCGGCTCGAGTCCCGCCCCTCGAACATCGAGGGCAAGGGCGCGGTGACGATCCGGGACCTGGTCAAGAACAGCCTGCGGATGCGCCCCGACCGGATCATCGTCGGTGAGGTCCGCGACGCCTCCGCCCTGGACATGCTGCAGGCGATGAACACCGGCCACGACGGCTCGATCTGCACCCTGCACTCCAACGGCCCCCGCGACACCCTGGCCCGCATGGAGACGATGGTGCTGATGGCCGGCATGGACCTGCCGATGCGAGCGATCCGAGAGCAGGTGGCGTCCGCGATCGACATGATCGTCCACCAGACCCGCTTCAAGGACGGCACGCGCCGGATCACGCACATCACCGAGGTGGAGCGGATGGAGGGTGACGTGATCACCCTTCAGGACATCTTCGTCTACGACAACACCGCCGGATTCGACGGCGAGGGCCGCAGCCTCGGCCGGCTCCGCGCGACCGGTCTGCGTCCGAAGTTCCTGGAGAAGATGGCTTACGCCAACGTGACCGTCGACCCGCTGATCTTCCACACGGACCGGCTGTGAAGAGGCTCCGGCGCATCCTCGGCGCGGTTGCGGCGGCAGCCGCGCTGTCGCTCGCGGCTCCGTCCGCCTCCGCCGCCGACGGCTCCATCGCGCACGTCGAAGGCAGCGAAGAGGGCCTGCAGATCTTGGTCTCCGTCCCACCTGATGCCGACATCGATTTCGAGGGCGTTGAGGTCACCGTCGACGGTGAGGCCGCCGAAGCGGGCGCAGTGCTCGCCGACACCGACACCCGGATCCGGCGCACCACGATCCTCGCTATCGACACCAGCGAGTCGATGGCCGGCGCCCGTTTCGAGGCCGCCAAGGCGGCTGCACTGGCCTTCATCGACTCGGTGCCCGACGACGTCTACGTCGGGATCGTGACCTTCGACGCCCAGGTGACCAAGGCGCTCGCTCCCGCGACCGACCGTGAACAAGCACGGGCCGTCGTCGAGTCCCTGGCGCTGAACCGCAGCACCCTGCTGTACGACGGCGTGCTCGGCGCCCTGGACCTGGCCGGGACCGATGGTCAACGCTCGGTGCTGGTCCTGTCCGACGGCGCGGACACCAGCCCGACCCCGCTCCGGGCGGTCACCGCGGCGATCGAGGAGAGCGACGCCTACGTCGACGTGGTCGCCCTCGAGCAGTCGGCCGACCAGCTCGGTCCGCTGCAGCGTCTGGCGGACGCAGGCGGCGGCCAGGTGATCAACGCCGACAGCGAAGCTCTGGCCACGGCGTTCTCCGCGGAGGCGGCGATCCTGTCCAGCCAGGTGCTCGTGACCGCGCAGATCCCGGGTGAGGTGACGGCGAGCCAGGCCACCGTCGAGGTCACCCTGCCGTCTGCGGACGGAGACATCACCGCCTCGGCGTACTCGACCATCCGAGCCCAGGGCAAAAGCGAGGCAGCACCGGAGCTCACCCTCCCCGCGCAGCCGGACGAAGGATGGACCGCGCCCGACTGGGCGCTGCCCGCCGGGATCGGCGTCTTCGCCGTCGGCCTCCTCATCGGGCTGATGATGCTGGTGCCCGCCAAGCCCAAGCCGCTGACCGCGGCCGAGCGGATCAACAGCTACGCCCGCTCCGGAGAGACCGACGAGGCCGGCCGGCCGGTGAAGCAGGACGAGGACGTCCTCGCCACCGCCAAGCAGGCGATGGACGGGATCCTCGAGCGCAACCGCGGCCTGGATGCCAAGATCACGCACCGATTGGAGGGGGCGGGCAGCGAGCTCAAGTCGTCGGAATGGCTGCTCCTGCACGCCGCCGTCGTCGTCGGCAGCGGCGCGCTGGGCCTGCTCCTCGGGCAGGGCAACCTGGTGATAGGGCTCGTGTTCCTTTTGATGGGCACGGTCGCGCCCTGGGTCTACCTGTCGATCCGCCGGTCACGCCGGCGCAAGGCCTTCCACGCACAGCTCCCCGACACCCTGCAGCTGATCTCCGGCTCGCTGGCCGCGGGGCTCTCGCTCGCCCAGTCCATGGACACGGTGGTCCGCGAGGGCAGCGAACCCGTGGCCTCGGAGTTCAAGCGGGTGCTGGTCGAGACCCGGCTCGGCGTCCCTCTCGAGGACGCGCTCGAGGGCGTGGGCCAGCGGTTCGAGAGCAAGGACTTCGAGTGGGTCGTCATGGCGATCCGGATCCAACGGCAGGTGGGCGGCAATCTCGCCGAGCTCCTCGACACCGTCGCCGCAACCATGCGGGAGCGGCAGTACATCCGCCGCCAGGTCAATGCGCTCGCGGCCGAGGGCAAGCTCTCGGCGATCGTCATCGCCGCACTGCCGCCGATTTTCCTTCTCTATCTCGCGTTGACGCAGGGTGAGTACATCGCGGTGCTGTTCACCGACATCCGCGGAATCATCATGCTCGGTGGCGCGACCCTCTGGCTCCTGGTCGGGGTCTTCTGGATGCGCAAACTCGTGGATATCGAGGTGTGACATGACGATGGTTTTCGTGCTCGGCGTGATCATGGTGCTGCTCGCCGTGCTGATCGTGGCAATGGCGGTAGCAGAGGTGAAGCCGGTCAGTGGGGTCGGCCGATCGATCGAGGCGCTCGAGGCGATGGCAAACGCGCCGTCGGAGATGCGGGCGGAGCTGGACCGGCCGTTCGCCGACCGGGTGCTGCAGCCGTTGCGCGACCGGGCGCTGTCCCTGGGCCGTCGGCTCACCGGTGCCGACTCGGCCGAACGGGTGCGCCACAAGCTCGACCTCGCCGGCAACCCGCGCGACTGGAGTGTCGACCGGGTGATCTCGCTGAAGGTCATCGGCGCGGTCGCCCTCGCCGTCGTCGGCCCCGCTGTCGCCCTTCTCGTGGGACTACCGGTCACCCTGATCATCGTCGCGCTGCTCGGCGGCCTGGTGCTCGGCTTCTTCGTGCCGGATCTCTACCTCTACCAAAAGACCCACGAGCGCTCCGAGCAGATGCAGCGCGGGCTCGCGGACGCCATCGACCTGATGACGATCAGCGTGGAGTCGGGCCTCGGTTTCGACGCGGCGGTCCAGCAGGTGGCGAGGAACACCGAAGGCCCCCTCGCCGACGAGTTCGCACGCGTGCTCCGCGAGATGCAGATCGGCAAGGGGCGCAGCGAAGCGCTCCGGGCGCTGGCCGAGCGGACGACCGTGAACGACCTGAAGTCGTTCGTCAGCGCGATGGTTCAGGCCGACTCCTTCGGCATCCCGATCGCTCAGGTGCTGCGGGTCCAATCCGGCGAGATGCGGGTCAAGCGGCGGCAGCGGGCCGAGACCAAGGCGCAGCAGGTGCCGGTCAAGATCACCATCCCGCTGATCTTCTGCATCCTCCCGTGTCTTTTTGTGGCAGTGCTCGGACCTGCCGCTTTGACCATCATGGACAACCTCGGCGGCTAGTCTGACCAACGTGGCTTCGCCCCAGGCCCTGCGCATCTCGGCGGCCGCACGGCTCTTCACCGTTCTGGCGCTGGCCGGGCCCGCGCTATGGGAGCGTGAGCCGGGCAGCCTGTTCGCCGTGCTCGCGTTTGCCCTGATCTGGACCAACGGCGTTCTCACCGAGTGGCGCCCGCGGTTAGCGCTGTTCCCGGTGAGCCCGATCGTCGAGGCCGCGCTGATCGGGATGATCTGTGGGTTCGCGATCGGTCAGGAGCCGTCGATCCTGCTCCTGGCCCTCGCCATCCCTCCGTTCGTGGCCGGCGTGCTCCTCGGCGGCGTGCGATCGGTAGCCCAGGCATTGTGCGCTCAGTCGGCCGCGTTGGTGTTCGCGGCATTGCTGTGGGAGCGAGCCATCCCCCACAGCTACGAGGTGTTCACCTGGTCCATCGCCGGGCTCGGCCTGGGCCTGATCGGGGCGTTCCTGCATGCCAGCCTGCAGACCGAGCCCGACCCGGTGGTGCCCTACCTGGACGCCCAGCGGCTGATCCGCGAGCTGATCAACCTCTCCGAGGACCTGAGCTCCGGCCTGGACGTCAATGCGCTCGGTGGCGAGATCATCAGC
Source organism: uncultured Actinomycetota bacterium (assembly GCA_963779635.1). Classification (GTDB taxonomy): domain Bacteria; phylum Actinomycetota; class Actinomycetes; order Propionibacteriales; family Nocardioidaceae; genus Nocardioides. The sequence goes on from CAVZZC010000009.1 coordinate 121,233, forward strand.
GCCGTCCACGACGAGATCCCGGCGACGGCGCTCGGGCTCTACGTCGCCCGCGGCGAGACGCTGATGCCGGTCGACACCCGATCGGCCGAGGACGCTGCAGATCTCGAGACCTGTGAGGCCTTGGCCGTCGAGGCCTGGGCCCGCAACCGCACGATCATCGAGGACACGGCGTTCGCGTTCCCGCTCGCCGACATCGCCGTGGTCGCCGGCGTGCTGTCCGACCAGGCCGGCGTCTCCGGCAGCGAGCTGTCGGCCAAGATCGACACTGTCTCCAGCGAGCTGCGTACCTCGGCGGTCCAGCTCGACACCGCGTTGATGTTCTCCGAGTTCCGCGACTACGCGACGTCCGGCGAGCGGCGCCGGTTGGCGCGCGAGATGCACGACGGCGTCGCGCAGGACATCGCCTCACTGGGCTACCTGGTCGACGCGCTGGCGGCGCGGCCGTCGTCGCCCGAGCAGCAGGCCACCCTGACGATGCTCCGCGACCGGATCACGCACGTGGTGGCCGAGGTACGCCAGTCCGTGCTCAGCCTGCGCACCAGCATCGGCGAGAGCGAGAGCCTCGGCGCGGCCATCGGATCGATCGCCCGCGGGCTGAGCGAGACGTCCGGCATCGGCATCCAGGTCACGGTCGACGAACACACCGGCCGGCTCCGGCCGGAGGTCGAGGCCGAGCTGTTCCGGATCACCCAGGAAGCGATGAACAACGCGATCAAGCACTCCCAGGCCAACGCCATCGAGGTGCACTGCCAGGTCTACGCTCCGGCGGCCCGGATCACCATCAACGACAACGGCCGCGGCATGCAGCAGGCCCGCACCGACTCCCACGGGCTGAAGATCATGCGCGAGCGGGCCCGGCTGATCAACGCGGAGCTGTCGATCAGCTCCAACGACTCAGGAGGGCTGTCGGTGTCCGTGCTCGTCGGGTCCGACACCGGTGTGGGTACCACCGGCATACCTCCGGAAGTGACAAGGTTGGCCCATGGCTGACTCACCCATCCGGATCCTGCTGGTCGACGACCACGAGCTGATTCGCAGTGGGCTCGGCAGCGTGATCGACCTCGAGCCCGACCTGAGCGTGATCGGTACCGCCGGCAACGTCTCCGAGGCGCTGGGGCGGTACGACGAGCTGAAGCCGGCCGTGGTGATCGCAGACCTGCAGCTGCCCGACGGCACGGGCCTGGACATCGTCCGGAGCATCCGAAGCCAGAGCGACACCACTGGCCTGGTGGTGCTGACCATGCACTCGGGCGACGAACAGATCTTCGCGGCGATGCAGGCGGGCGCGTCGGGCTTCGTCGGCAAGGACGCCCCGGCGACGGAGGTGGTCAAGGCCGCCCGGCACGCCGCGATGTCGCCGCGCGCGTTCATCTGCGCCGGACTGGCGCAGGCGATGACGCGCCGCACGTCTGCCGAGTCAACCAAGCTCACCGAGCGCGAGCACGACGTACTGCTGCTGCTCGCGGAGGGGCTGGGTGCCGCTCAGATCGGCAAGCAGCTCTACCTCAGCGAGTCGACCGCGAAGTCGCACATCGCCCGGATCTACCAGAAGCTCGGCGCGGCCAACCGGGCTCAGGCCCTGGTGACCGCGATGCGGATCGGGCTGCTCTCGGCGGTGCAACCGGACGGTCGCTGACCGTTCGTAGTCCTAAGTGACTACCCGGCTCCACACGTTCACCCGATCCACTGAACGTCTCTCTCAACGAGCATTGAGTCGTGAGGTTCTTGGCCTCACCAGAGAACCCACCATGGGACACAGAGGGAGACCACGATGATCGAGTACCTGCGCATCATGATCGACGCCCAGCGCGCCAAGATGGACGAGCGCGGCGCGTCGGCCGTGGAGTACGGCCTGCTGGTCGCCGGCATCGCGGCCCTGGTCGTGATCGCCGTGTTCGCACTTGGTCCGATCGTCCGCGAGGCCTTCTCCGACACCTGCGAGGCCATCCGCGACGGCGGCGCGCCGAACGTCTCGGCGAGCTGCGACAGCTGACTCCCGCCGGTAGCTAGCCGGTCCGCTGGCGCGACGTTCTACGTCGCGGTGGGGCAGCCGGGCACGCCAGCTACTGGACAGTGAGTCCGCCTCCGGGGAGGGAGGCGATGGCCCTCGTCGAACGGGCCGCGACCTACGGGTCGTCGGTGATCCGCTCGGCGAGGGCCGTTCGTTTTTCCACTACCTGGCTCGCCGATCCGCCGCGTTTCCTAGTCCCAAGTAACTACGTCACGGCGCACGTTCACCCGATCCGCTGGGGTGCATCCCTCCCCGAGTATTGAGGCGTGAGGTTCCTGGCCTCACGACCAGAGAACCCCCCATAGGGACCACATAGAGGGAGCACACCAATGATCCAGTACCTCCGCATCATGATCGAGGCCCAGCGCGCCAAGATGGACGAGCGCGGCGCCTCCGCAGTGGAGTACGGCCTGCTCGTCGCCGGCATCGCGGCCCTGGTCGTGATCGCCGTGTTCGCGCTCGGCCCGATCGTCCGTGAGGCCTTCAGCGACACCTGCGAGGCCATCAAGGACGGAAGCGAAGACGTCTCGGCGACCTGCGACAGCTGACTCTCACCGGTAGCTCGCCGGCCCGCTGACGCGACGTTCTTCGTCGCTGGGGGGCAGTCGGTTCGGTCAGCTGCTGGGCAGTGAGTCCGCCTCCGGGGAGGGAGGCGATGGCCCTCGTTGAACGGGATGCCGCGACCCATGGGAGTCGCCGGCAACCCGCTCGGCGAGGGCCATTCGTTTGAGTGCGGGCGGGTGGCTGCCGAACCAGAACTGCGACCACGCCGGCGGCGTGGGATCCGCGAGCGAGCGCAGCGCCAGCTTCCTCTGCAGGCCGACGAAGGCGGACTCGTCCTGAGTGGCGCGGAGCGCGTCGACGTCGGCCCTCGTCTCGATCTGTCGGCTGATCCCGTTCTGCACCGGGGCCGTGACGACGGTGGCCAGCGCCACCAGCGCCAGCACCACCGGCACCACCGCCGGCTCGGCTGCGCCCGGCAGCCGTCGACGGGCCAGTGCGCCGAGCGCCAGGGCCAGCGCGCCCACGCCGAGCGCAGCGCCAGCGGCACCCAGAACGGATCCGATGACGACATCACGGTGCCGCGCGTGTGCCAGCTCGTGGGCGACCACGCTCAGCGCCTGGTCGCGCGGCAGCGTCTCGACCAGGGTGTCGTAGACGACGACCCGCCGGGTGCTGCCGAAGCCCGACACGTAGGCGTTCAGGGTGGTCGTCCGCCGGGAGGCGTCGGCGACCAGCACGTCGTCGATCTCCACCCCCTCCTCGTCGGCCAGCGCGAAGATCTCGGTGCGGAGGTCCCCCTTGGGCAGGGGCTCGAAGTCGTTGAAGATCGGCTCCACCACGACGGGATAGACGAACGAGCCCGCCAGGACCAGGCACGCGAGCAGCCCGCCGGTGATGGCCGGCCAGGCCCGGCGCCAGCGTCGCGCACTACCGATCAGCACCAGCAGAGCCAACGAGGTGACGACGATGGACACGGCCTCGCTCTTCACCTGGTCCAACGCGTAGGAGCCCCACGAACCCGCGCTCAGGCCGTGGTCGAGCGAGAGCCGCCTAGCCGCGATCGATAGGGGCAGGGTCGCCAGGCGACCCACCAGCTCGACCACGACGACGGCCAGCACCACCTGGGCCCACCATGGGCCCGGCAGCCGGGCGAACAGCGCCCGGCCGCGGCGGCTGAACGCCAGCCAGCCGGCGACCGCCAGCGAGACGGCGAGAGCGCTCCAGCTCCACACCCGCGCCCAACGCGAGTAGTGCTCGGCGAGCTCGATCTGTTCGGAAGTGAAGACCGAGTCCGCGGAGACGGCATCGAGCGATCCGCCCGGGACCGGGTCCCAGGGCACCAGCCAGGCCGCCACGGCCACGAACACGACCGCTCCAGTGACCAAGGTCCACAGCGCCACGCGGCGGGCCGGGTCGCTGGTCGTCACTCCGCCAAGTCTGTCAGCCGCTGCTGCCAGGCCGCGACGAAGGCCGGCTCGGTCCAACCGAACCGGCTGCGGAGCTCACGTCCCAGGTCGGCGCCGTCGTCCATCGCCGCGTACAACGCGACCAGGTCTTCCTCGCCACCACGGTCGGCCAGCACCAGGCAGGCCAGCCAGGCGCTTTCGTACGCCGCGCCCAGGTGCGTGTCGGTGCTCCCGAACTCCGCCGGCCCCGGAAGCGCGTCCGGCGGCCCTTCCCGGCGGACCTGTTCGATGATCTGTCCAGCCGTCACCGAGAATGGCAGGTCGACGTCGCGCAGCGCGACGTAGTCGGCGAACCCCTCGAGCAGCCACTGCGGCATGCTGCTGTTGGGGGCCTTGGTGGCGACGTGCACGGCCTCGTGGCTCATCACCACCTGAGCCCCGGTGGGCCCCAGCCGGTTGTAGATGTCGGGGTTGACGAAGACGTGGATCGGCGCGTCGGGTGCCGACGACCCATCCGTCGAGCTGGTCACGGCGGCGATGCCGGCGTACTCACCTGGTTCGGCGTCGAGCGCCGCGTCCAGCCCGGCAGCGTCCGCCGGCACCTCCACCACCAGGCCGGTCCGCCACTGCGGCAGCACCGCTCGTACGTCGGCGACCGCGGTCCTCGCCTGCCGGGAGTACTCCCCCGCGCGGCCGGCGGGGCTCGCATCGACCACCAGGGTGTCAGGAGAGCTCCGGACCGAGACCGGCCCGGACATCCACACCGGTGTACGGCGGTCCCCTCCCCCGACTCCAACGACGTCGACCCGGTCGTCACCGCCCCGGAACCGCACGATGACCTCCGAGTTGGCCGGCACCTCGTCGAAGCCTGCGAACCTCCAGGTGACGTCCACTGCGGCCGCCCAGGTGCCGTCGCCGGACACCGAGCTGGCCTCGTCGACGTAGCGCAACCCGAAGTCGCGCACTCCGATCGCTTCTGCGTTGTCGACCAGCGCGCGCAGGTGCCGGGCCGCGGCCGCGTCACCCTCCGGAGCGAGCTCCTCGGCGGCCGTTGCGTCTGCGCGCCGCACGGCCAGCTCCAGCGCCCGGAGCGTGTCCGACGCCGCGCCCGCGTCGATGTGGTCCTGGTCTGCCGGGGGGCGCGGTGCGACGTAGGGGTCGGAGTCGACCAGAGACCAGGTGACTGCGCCGACCGCTACCAGGAGGCACAGCGAAAGGCCGGCCACCCACCATCGTGGGCGACCGGCCTTCGCTCGTGATGATTCAGCCAGGGCGGACCGCGCCGACGTACGGCATGGAGTAGAGGGCTGCGACCCGCACCCCCGCACCCGGGTTGGCCGCGTGGACGATCATTCCGTTGCCGATGTACATGCCGACGTGGCTGATCGGGCTGTAGTAGAAGACCAGGTCACCGGGCTGCAGGTCGCTGGCAGCCACGTGCGGACCGGAGCCGTATTGAGCACTCGACGAGTGCGGGAGGGCGACCCCCGCCTGCGCCCAGGCCATCATGGTGAGCCCGGAGCAGTCGAACGCGCTCGGGCCGGCGGCGCCGTAGACGTAGGAGTCGCCGACCTGCGCCATGGCGTACTGGACCGCAGCGGCGGCGCGGCCGGAAGCCGGAACGTCGGACGGCAGCCGCTCGCTGCCGCGGGAGAGGATGTCTTCGCGCTCCTCCTCCTTGAGGCGATCGAGGAGCGACTCAGCCTCTGCGAGGTTGTCGTCGATCGTGGTCTTCTCGTCCTTGAGCTGCTTCTCGAGCGCGGCGACCTGATCGACCCGCTTGCGGGTCGCGTCGCTGCGGATGTCGAGAGCCTCGAGCTCGGTCGCGAAGTCGTCGAACACCCGGTCCTGCAGGTGGCCGACCGCGGACATCGTCGAGATCTGGGACAGGAAGGCGCTGGAGTCCTCCGAGAGCAGCATCTGGCCGGCGGCGGAGAGGTTCTGCCCCTGGTACTGCCGGATGATGGCGTTCTGCACGTCGTTGCGGACGGATTCGACCTGGTCGCCCTGGCGGGACTGGTCCGACTCGAGAGAGTCGAGGTCCTCGCTCAGGTGGGCCAGCTCGATCTTGGCGTCGTTGTAGCGCTCGGAGGCCTGCTCGGCCTCGTGGTAGAGCTTGTCGACCCTGGCCTGGACGTCGTCGATGTCGGGCTCGGCCTGAGCCGGTGTCGACGGGATGAAGCCGATGGTCGCAGCGAGCGCGAATCCGGAAAGTGCAGTGATGAGTCGCTTCCGCACGAGCGGGCGGTCTCCCTTGCGTGTCGTACGCCTACCGGGTGAGCTGACGGGTTCGGGCACGACATGCCCTACCCCCGCTCCTCGCGACCCCGGTCCCTTGGCGGCCGCACCTTGCGAGGGATACACCCCAGAACTGCAGTGGTTCCCCGGTTCCGCGGCCACCGGAGTAGCGCGCGAACTAAGCGCGGTGTCCGCGCGGATCCCGACGATCCACTCTCACGGACACCTGGGGCGACACCCTAGTAGGTAGGACGTGGCTCACCAAACCTTCAACCACAGCTCCGAAAGTAAAACAACCCCACGGTGGTTGAGGTGTGAGCGCAGCGAGCCTCGAAACCACTACGCCGACTCCACCTCCGGCCCCGTGACCGGCTGGACCAGCCGGAGCGGCGGCACCAGGCCGGAGTCGGCGAGGACGTCGAGGGCCCGGCGCTCGTCGTCGTCGATGGTGAGCTCGGGTGGTGGACCCAGCAGCACGGTCACCACGCAATCGTGGCAGGCCAGGCCGCGCACCACGCAGGTGTCGCAATCGATCCTCGTCGTCATACCAGCATGCTGACAGCGACCACCGACAGTGCCACCGTGAGCCTCAGTCGGCCGCAGGGTCCTCGCCGACGGCCGCGTCCGCACGCGAGACCAGCTCGATCGCGTCGGAGCGGCCGCACCAACGGCACTTCACCTCTTCGACCGACTCCTCGACCACCTCGGTGTCCTCGACCCGATGACCGCCGGCCAGGTCGAAGTGCCAGTACTCCGTGGTGCGCCGGGTGCGGCGTACGTCGAAACGGGTCAGGTTGCCGCAGCCGGCGCATCGCCAGCGCAGGGTCTCGTCGGGGAGGGAAGGACTCACGGACCACAACCCTAGGCGTGGCTCCACGGCCCTGTCGGCGCGGGCACCTACCGTGCGAGACATGAGCATGGCGGCCCAAGCTGTGTCGCGGTGGGAGTCCCAGCGCAGCTTCGACGAGATCGGCCGCCCGCTGCGCGACATCACGTTCTGCGTGGTCGACCTCGAGACCACGGGTGGCTCGCCAGAGCAAGGCTGCATGATCACCGAGATCGGCGCGGTGAAGGTTCGCGGCGGCGAGGTACTCGGCGAGTTCCAGACGCTGGTCAACCCACACACCGAGATCCCGGCCTTCATCGCCGTGCTCACCGGGATCAGCAACTCGATGGTGGCCGACGCGCCGACCATCGAGTCGGCGCTGCCGACGTTCCTCGAGTTCGCGGCCGGTTGTGTCCTGGTGGCCCACAACGCGCCCTTCGACGTGGGGTTCCTCAAGCACTTCGCGAAGCGGCAGGAGCGGCCGTGGCCGGCGTTCGAGGTGGTCGACACCGCCAAGGTGGCCCGCAGGGTGATCACTCGCGACGACGCCCCCAACTGCAAGCTGTCCTCGCTGGCCCGGGTCTTTCGTTCCTCGACGACGCCCAACCACCGGGCCCTTTCCGACGCGCGCGCCACCGTCGACGTCCTCCACGGCTTGATGGAGCGGCTCGGCAGTCTCGGGGTGCACACCCTCGAGGAGCTGCAGACCTTCTCCGCGAAGGTCAGTGCGGCGCAGCGCCGCAAGCGACACCTCGCCGACGGGCTACCGCACTCCCCCGGCGTCTACCTCTTCAAGGACGACCGGTCCCGGGTGCTCTACGTCGGGACGTCGCGCGACCTGCGCAAGCGGGTGCGCTCCTACTTCACCGCCTCGGAGTCTCGATCGCGGATCGGCGAGATGGTGCGTCTGGCGGCCACGGTGACCGGCATCGAGTGCGCGACGCCGCTGGAGGCCGAGGTCAGAGAGCTGCGGCTGATCGCGGAGCACAAGCCCAGCTACAATCGGCGCTCGCGCTTTCCCGAGAAGGTCACCTTCGTCAAGCTGACCCGGGAGCCGTGGCCGCGGCTGTCGCTGGTCAAGCAAGTCCTCGACGACGACGCCGACTACCTCGGCCCGTTCGCGTCCCGCAAGGTCGCCGAGAAGTGCCTGGCCGCGATCCATGACACCTTCCCGGTCCGGCAGTGCTCCGACCGGTTCGGCAAGCGGCCGTCGCGGTCCCCGTGCGTGCTGGCGGAGATGGGCCGGTGCCTCTCGCCGTGCGATGGCAGCGTCGACGCCCACACCTACGCCGCCGTCGTACGCCAGCTGCGCGAGACGCTGCTGCGGCGTCCCGACGACGTGGTCGACGCGATCAACGCGCGGATGGCCGCGCTGGCGGAGGACGAGCGCTTCGAGGAGGCGGGGGTCCACCGCGACCGGTTGGCGGCCTTCGTCCGGGCCGCGGCGCGCACCCAGCGGCTGACCTCCCTGACGCGATGCCCCGAGGTGGTGGCGGCGCGACGCGAGGACGACGGCCGCTGGGCGGTCCACGTGGTCCGCTACGGCCGGCTCGCCGCGGCCGGCGTGATCCCGCCCGGGGCCGACGCCCACCTCTTCGTCGCCCAGCTCAGGGCCACCGCCGAGACGGTCGCACCCAGTCCCGGGCCGCTGCCCGCCACCACGGCGGAGGAGAGCGAGCGCATCCTGCGCTGGCTCGAGTCGCCCTCGATCCGACTGATCGAGATCGACGGAGAGTGGACCTGCCCGGTCAAGGGCGCCACCCGCTACCTGGAGACGCTTCCGACGCCCATCGACCGGGTGCCCGGCGAGCGGGTCGAGGCTCCGCTGCCTTCCCTACTACGCTCAGCGCCATGATCACCGCCATCGTCTTCGTGAACGCCGACGTCGCCCGGATCCCCGAGGTCGCCGAGGCGATCGCCGCCCTCGACGGCATCAGCGAGGTCTACTCCGTCACCGGCCAGATCGATCTGATCGCGATGGTGCGGGTCCGCGACCACGACGACGTGGCCACGGTCGTGGCCGACAAGCTCAACAAGATCGACGGCGTCCTCGAGACGGAGACGCACATCGCGTTCCGTGCCTACTCGAAGCACGACCTCGAGTCGGCGTTCTCGCTCGGACTCGACTGAGGATGAGCCATCCCGAACAGCTCGGCTTCTTCGAGGCCGTCGCCGCTGCCAACTCCGCCCTTGTGCGCGGCAGCGCGATGCTGGAGGTGGGTTCCTATGACGTCAACGGGACGGTGCGCGGGATCTTCGGCGGTGCCGAGAGCTACATAGGCGTCGACCTCGTCGAAGGGCCCGGCGTCGACGTCATCGGCTATGGGCACGAGCTCGACCACCCGGACGGCTCCTTCGACGCCGCCATCTCCGGGGAATGCTTCGAGCACGATCCCCACTGGGCAGACACGTTCACCAACATGACCCGCATGACGAGGCAGGGAGGGCTGGTCGCCTTCACCTGCGCGTCCCGCGGCCGTCCCGAACACGGCACGCGGCGCACCCGCGCCGACGACAGCCCGGGGACGCAAGCGGAGGGCCTCGACTACTACCACAACCTCACCCAGGAGGAGTTCGAGCGACGTCTGCCGCTGGTGGACATGTTCGACGAGCATCGCTTCTGGTATCTGCCGACGAGCTTCGACCTCTACTTCGTTGGGGTGCGCGCGGGTCGCGCCGAGACAGACCGACCTACCGCGCGCCTTCCCCGCACAGAGACGGTCAAGGCACTTGGCCGCCTGATGCCGGCAACCCACAAGGTGGCGCGGCTACCCCTGCGCTCCCTCGCTCGCCTGCTCCCCGACGACCGCTACCAGTCAGCGATTCGTCCCTACTGGTCTCTGGTCGAGCGTGTAGGCCGCAGCCCTCGGTTGAGCGCATGGCAGCGCGAGCCGCACTAGAGGCGCTGACCTGGTCGAGGTCGAGCGGTGGCTCCGCGTGACCGCCCTCGGTTCGGTGAGCGTGTGCATGGCGACGTACAACGGGGCAGAGCACGTGGCCGAGCAGGTCGCGTCCATCCTCGTCGAGCTCGGGCCTCAGGACGAGCTCGTCATCGTCGACGACGGGTCAACCGATGACACGGTCGACAGGATCCGCTCCATCGGGGATCCGAGGATTCGGCTGGTCGAAGGCCACGACAACCGCGGCTATGCCCGTCGGTTCGAGGAAGCGATCGAGCTGGCCCACGCGGAGCACATCTTCCTTTCCGACCAGGACGATCGGTGGCCGCCCGGCCGGGTCGCGCTGATGCAGGAGTCGCTTCAGACACACCGGGTGGTGGCGGGCAACGTTTCCTTGCTCGGCACTGGTGGGACCGTTCGCCCCCGAGGCGCAATCGGCAGGTGGACCCTGACTCGCGCCCAGGAGGCTCGACCGCTTCGGATGATCGCCCGGCTCGCGGCATCCCAGGCTCCCTACTACGGAAGCGCGATGGCGATCCGCAGGGACGCGTTGGGACAAGCGCTGCCCTTCCCGGACTCGGCCCGCGAGCTCCACGATGGCTGGCTGGCACTGGTCGGGCTGATGTCCAGGTCGATGGGCCACGTGGAGGAGGTAGTCGTCCACCGACGTATCCACCCCGGAAACACGACAGGACGCCCGCGATCGCCGGCGAAGATCCTGACCGGTCGCTTCCTGTTCCTGCAGATGTGTGTCGCGGCTCGCCGGCGAACGCGTCACGCGTCGGGCTGAATCCGCGCCGCTGTCGCCGAGGGCGTGCGGTAGAGGATCACCAGGTGCACCGCCATTCCGACCCCCGGCCCGGCGAGGAGCGCCAACAGCGTGCGCTCCTCGAGCCCGAGCGGAAGGAGCAGACATCCCACCGCGATCACCACGGCCACCAGCCAGCCGATGGTGGAGGCACCGTCCCTGTCGATGGCCGCGAGGGCCACACCGGTCCAGGTCTGCAACAGAATCAGTACGGCGGCCAGCACCAGCCCGGCCATCAGGGCACCGGAGACCTTGAAGTCGTCTCCGAAAAGGAGTTGGAGTACCCAAGGACCGACGACCCATCCGACAGCCGACGCGAGAACAGCCCCAGCCGCGACCACGGGGGCCATCCGCCACGCCCACGACCCCAGCCGGTTGCGGTTCTCGACAAAGACCCGCACCACCACTGGACGGACAGCGTTCGCCAGCAGAAGAACCGGGGTGCGCGTGAGCAGGATCGCGGCGAAGAGGACCCCGCGATCACGATCCGAGGCATCGCCGGTCGCGGTGATGAGTGCTGGAAGCCCCACCACCAGCACGTTCGCGCATCCCGAGGAGACCATGGCGGCGCTCGACCTGCCCACGAACCCTCCTCGAGTGCCCGGGATGGCCGGGGAGCGACGCCAGCCGATGAAGATGAACGGGAGAAAGCAGACGAGACCCGCGGCCAGAGCGACGCCATACGCCACGTTGCCGGGCGCCAGCTCGACCACGAGGACTACGGCGATCAACCGGACGACCTGGTCCCCCAGCGCCAGGGCCGCGAGCGTGTGCCAATGTCCGTCGGCCGCCAGGCCGCCGGTGACCATCATGGCGGCGGCGAGCACCGGGATGACGATGAGTGCAGGCCCGGCGAACGAACCGATGGCGTTCAGATCCACCAGGCCGAGGGCAGGCGCCATCGCAAACACCAAAGCGGCGGCCAGGACGACCGTGAGCGTCGACCGGGCGCCGGCGCCGACAAGCGGGGTGCCCGGGGGTTCGCGGCGGGCCGCCACGAGAGACCGTGTCGTCTCCTGCTGGAGCCCGACCAGAACACCCGCGATGGCGAAGTAGACGGCCCACACGACCGAGAAGTCGGCGTACTCCGCTGGCCCTCGCGCCCGAGCGACGACGACGAGGGTGAGCCAGCCCAGCCCGGCGGCCACCACTCCGGCCAGCGCGAGCGTGCCGGCTCCGCGCAGCACGTCGCGGGTCTCAGTCATGGGCCTGCCTGCGGAAGAGGACGGAGTAGGCGCGACTGCGAAGCCCGAGCGGTAGCCACCGATAGGCCCCCCGCACAACCGTGTTGCGCGCCGCCCCGGGCCATCCCACCAGACCGTACTCGCGCAGGTTCCGCTGCAGGACACGTTCGGACGCGGCGAGGGTGCGGTCGGCCCGGCGGTCCAGCATGCCGTCGGTTCGGTAGGTGACGAGCGGCTCGTCGATGCCGACGAACGAGGCGCCGTCTCGCAGCATGCGCGCCCAGAGGTCGTAGTCCTCGAGCAGCGGGAGGTGGCGGTAGCCGCCAGCATGCACAGCAACGTCTCGACGAAAGACCACGGATGGATGGTTGACCGGGTTCGTGATCCGCATCCGTCGCGCGAACTCGCGGTGTTCGGTCGGGCTCCGTCGTACGCCGAGCTCCCGCAGCGACGGTCCCGCTACCTCCGTCATGCTCGATGAGCAGACGTCAGCCCCGGTCGCATCCAGGAGTGCCAGCTGGCGCTCGAAGCGATCCGGTCTGTTGACGTCGTCTGCGTCCGCACGCGCGATCCAGTCTCCCGAGCAGCGATCCAGGCCCAATTGGAGGGCACGTCCCAGCCCTATGTTGTCGGGCAGGTCGAGGCGGGTGACCGTCTCGCTGTATCCGGCCAGCACCGCCTCATGGCTCGGCGAGATCGGGCCGTCGACCACGAGCACGAACTCTTCAGCCGGTCGCGTCTGTTCCAGCACCGACCCGAGGGCCGCGTCGAGATGCTCCGCCGGCGTGCCCATGTAGACGGCCATCAGCACGGAGACCGAGGAGCTGGGCACGGCTAGGCCGTGGCCTCGTGCTGCACCGAAGGCTCGTCATCCCGCACCCGGCGGCGCTCGCTAGAGAGGGCCACCGCGAACAAGGTGCACGCGACGCCAACCATCACTGCGAGGAGAAGGGGCGAAGGAGCATGCCATGCGGCATCCCGGATTGAGGCGGAGTTGCCATTGAGCTCGTCGTTGCGGACCTTGATCATGCAGGCCGCGACCGCGACTGCGTAGAAGGTCGCGATGGGTACCAAGAGGCGCAACGCCGGCCCTGACTCCGGGCGGCGGCGTCCCAGGGCGTAGCCGGCGAGGAGGAGGAAGCCCACGCCATACGGCAGTACGTACCTGCCCTGCCAGATGTTGCCGATGGAGTCCAGGGTCGCCAACGTGAAGACGAACGGAAACGCCAGGGTGACGACCAACGATGTCAGCGTCACCACCCGCAGGCGTGATGCGCCGCCGCGACATGCGGCGATCAGCATCGCGCCGACGACCGCCACAACGACCAGGTAGATGACCGGGGCACCGGCCTGGTCGCGAAGCGGGAAGGCAGCGATGGTCTGGAGAGGCCACACGACGATATTGACCGAGTTGAACGTCTTGGGGTTGTCGGTTGCATCGCCCGCAACCTCCTGAGCCACCGAGTCGAACATCCACAGCGCCTGCCCGAGCACGCTGGCTCCGATCAGGACAGAACCGACCAGCACGGTGCTTCGATGTCGCTTCACCATGTCGCGGACCGCACCCCAATCGAGCGAGGCGACCGTCACGACGATCATCACGATGAAGACCGGCCCGAGCACTCGCAACGTCCCGAGGGTGATCGCACAGGCGATTGCAGCCCAGAGCAGTCGTGACTCCGGCGCGCGCCTCTGGCCGTGCATCAGCGCCAACAAGGTGCCCCACAGGGCCATGCCGGCGCTCATCTCGACGCCGTTGGGTGCTGCGATGGTCGTCGAGTACACGAAGACCGGAGTGGTCGCGAGGATCAGGCCGGCCAGCGGCCATCTGCCCGGCAGCTTGGCCAGCGCCCAAGCAGCCAGCCCGATGAATAGCAGCGACAAGAGGGCAGAGGCGATTCGCATTGCGTACAGGCTTGCCGCGCCGTCGAACGGAAGGGCTGCCGTCCCGACCACCCAGTAGAACGCGGGGTGGTACGACGCAGCCGATGAAGCAACGGTGACGTTGCCGTCGGAAACCGACTCCACGGGCGAGCAGTTCTCCGGCCCTGTGTACGGCAATGCTGCGCACTGCCCATGAGCGGCCTCGACCAGGGATCGGGGCACCGTCACGAGCTGTCCCCTGCCGTCCTCGGCAGGGTCGCCCGCCACCCATTCCCCGCGGGCGACCGCGGCGGCCCGGAACGCGTGGTCGAACTCGTCGATGCCGCGGAACGGCGGCATGGTGAGGATCCAGGCCGCCTGAAGCAGCATCACGCCCACCACGACGAGGGCGGGGCCGCGGGCAACCTTTCTCACTCCCCCACGCTAGACGGCGCGAGGCCTGCGAACGGGTTCCTTGGCCGCCGTAGCGCCCACATTCGGTCGATCGTCGACGGAGGTCTAGCCCGAAATGACTAGACCCCACATCTCACGGCCAGACATCGCTCTCAGGCCTCCCCTCGGGAGCGCTGGAGACCTAGCGTTCGGGACATCCGATCCATCGACCACGGGGTGTCTCATGGCCATGCAGCTCACGAAGGAGCACGACCCGGTGCTCGCGCGTGCCTGTGTGGTGATACCGATGTACAACGAGGCGACAGTGATCGGGGACGTGGTGCGGACCGCGAGGGAGCGGTTCGAGCGCGTCGTGTGTGTCGACGACGGCAGCGCGGATGAGTCTGCCGCTCTCGCCCGCGCTGCCGGCGCCGACGTCGTACGACACCCCGTCAACCTCGGGCAGGGAGCTGCCCTGGAGACGGGGATCCGGCGGGCGCTGCGCGACCCGCTGACCCAGTACGTCGTCACGTTCGACGCCGACGGACAGCACTCGGTCGACGACGCCGCGTCCATGGTTGCCGCCGCGCACGACATGGGGGTGCACGTCGTGCTGGGCTCGCGGTTCCTTGGGGACATGACCGGCGCCAGCAGCCACCGGAAGAGCCTGCTCAAGATGGCGGTGCACTTCACCCGCGCCACCACCGGCATGAAGATCACCGACGCCCACAACGGGCTCCGCGTGCTGCGCCGGGACGCGGCCGAGCTGCTGAGCTTCCGGCTGCACGGGATGTCGCACGCCAGCGAGGTGCTCAGCGTGATCGCGAAGCATCGCTGGTCCTACGTCGAGCACCCGACGACGGTCACCTACACCGACTACTCACGGGCCAAGGGCCAGCGCGGCTACAACGCGCTCAACATCGTCTTCGACCTGGCCGTCAACCGACTGCGCGCCGCGTCGTGATCATCAAGCTGCTCCTGGTCGCCGGCCTCGCCGCCGCGGCGTTCCTGCTGCTGCGCGGCAAGCGCAGCGCGCTCGGCCTGCTGATGCGCAGGTCGATGGCGCTCGGCGCCATCGCGCTCGGCATCATCGCCGTTCTCTTCCCCGACCTGGTCTCCGAGGCCGCGAACGCGGTCGGCGTCGGGCGGGGCACCGACCTGGTGCTCTACGTGCTCTGCGTGACGTTCCTGTTCGTCACGATCGCGCAGAACCTGCGGCTCGCCGAGCTCCGCGACCGGACCGTCGAGCTGGCCCGCAAGCAGGCGCTGCTCGAGGCGGAGCTGCACGAGCGGGAACGCTCTCTCTGATCCTCAGCAGGTCGCGTTGTGGGTGCCGGCGTTCATCCGGCTTCCGCTGGTGACCCGGCGGCCCGTGTCGATCGACCAGGCGCGCATCCAGTCGAACATCGCCCGGGTGCGGTTCATCTCCTTGTCGCCGTCGCCCTGCAGGCTCACCCGCAGGGTCAGCGGTACGCCGGAGATCGCGGCCCGGTCCTTGACCGTCGCGATCGGCTTGCCGTCCAGGAACCAGGTGATGTGATCCCTGGCGACCTCGACGGCGTAGTTGTGGCTGACGTCGGCGAGCGCGACCTTCTTCTTGGTGTAGGTCCACGACTTGCTCTTGCGTACGGCGTTCGCGCCGACCTTCACCGCCGGGGTGTGGATGCCGTAGTCCGCGACGGTGATGTTCTGGGCACCGCAGCGGTAGTCAGCGGCGCGGTCCGGCACCAGCTCGATCTTCACCCGGTAGTCCTGCGCCGAGCCCTCCCGGGACCAGGAGCGCAGCCGCACCTCCCAGCGGCCGTACTTCTGCGGGTTCCCTTCCAGCGTGCCCCAGGTGGTGCCGTGATCGCCGGGGCCGGCACTGGCCCCCGGCCGGCTGTCGAGCCCCAGGCCACCGTTGACGTGGCTGGCCCGCCCGGATCCGTTGGAGGTGTCGATCCAGCGGCCCTTGCGGTCCTTGCCGCGGAACGGCTTGCTGGTCAGCGACTCGCCGTACTCCCACGCGAAGTCCCACAGCGACCCGCCCCAGCCGTAGCGCGTGGATGCGTTGGGCGACCCACCGGCCGCCATCAGCGGCCAGGGCGCGACGTCCCGGTCCTGCGGCGCCTTGTGACCGGCCGCCGGGCCTCCCGCCGGGAGCACGTCGACGTACGTCGGGAAGGACGGGAACCAGCCGATCTTGTTGCCGCCCTGGGTCCAGTTCTCCTCACGGACCCGGTAGACGACCTGGCCGGGGTCGGCGACGGTACGCGTGAACCGGACCTCGCCGTCCCGATCGGTCTGGCCGGTGTCGACGGTCCGCCACTGGTTGCCGTTCACCCGCTGCTGCAGGGTGACGGTGCGGCCGGGGATGGCCGGCGGCGGCAGGTCCTGTCGCCCCGAGAGGTTCGGGGTGGTGTCGACGGCGACGACGAAGGGGTCGCCGGCCTCGGCTGTGTTGTCCCCGCCGACCGAGAGCACGACCTCCTGCGACTTGGCGTGGAACTTGTACGGCGGACTGGCCAGTCGTCCCGACACGACCCGGTAGCTGATGCCCCACATCGCCGGCGCCGGGTAAGTGAACTTGAACCGCCCACGGGCGTCGGTGCGGGAGCTGAACCCCGCGACATTGGTCCAACGGTCGCCCGGCCGGTTCATGTGGAACTGCAGCCGGACGGTCTTGCGCCCGTTGGCGCCGAGGCTCCCGGTGTAGGTCATCTTCTGCCCGGCGACGTACACACCGGGCGAGACCTTCAGCGTGCTGCGCGCCTGTACCTGCGACGTACCCGGTGCTGCGGTTCCGACGGTCAGCAGCGCCAGCACCGTCATTCCAGCGATCAGCAGCCGTGCGATTCGCGCCACCAGTCCTCCAGCCATTTGGGTACGCCGAGCGTAGGTGGCTCGACGTCCGGGTTCCGGCGAAACCGGGAACTGATGACGACACGCGCTAGCGTCCGGTTGTGAACTGGCTCGGCGACAACTGGGTCGACCTCCTCGGCTGGGCCGGCAGCGCCCTGCTCGTGTACTCGATCCTGCAGACGCGACTGCTCCGGTTGCGCGCCCTCAACCTGGTGGCGTCGATCAGCCTGCTGATCTTCAACGCGCTGATCGAGGTCTGGCCGATGGTCGCGATGAACGCGACTCTGGCCCTGATCAACTCGGTCAAGATCGTCCAGCTGCACCGGCAGAAACATGACGAGGCGGTGTTCGACGTCATCGAGGTGCGCCCCGAGAGCCTCTACCTCCAGCACATCCTGAACAACCATCGTGACGACATCGCCCGGTTCCAGCCCGAGCTCGACTGGCAGCCCGGACGGGAAGGCAGCCACGCGTTCGTGGTCGTCAAGCGCGACGAGACCGTCGGCGTCGTGCTGCTGCGCGCCGAGGGCGACGTCGCGCAGGTCCAGCTCGACTACGTGACGCCGAGGTACCGCAACTTCTCCCCCGGCGAGTTCGTGTGGCGGCGGGCCGGCCGGCTGCGCGAGCGGGGCTTCCGACAGGTGCTGACGCCACCGAACATGGTGGACGCGTACTACGACCGGCTAGGTCTTGGCTTCGAGCGAGTCGGGGACCACTACGTGCTGGAGCTCTGAGGCTCAGGCCGAGGCGGCGGCGATCCAGCGGTCGAGCGAGTCGCGCGCGGCGCCGGAGTCGACCGCCTCGGTGGCCTTTGCGATGCCGGCGGCCAACGCTTCCTCAGGCGAGGCACCGGGCGCGTCGTGGACGGCCAGCGCAGCCCCGGCGTTGAGGAGAACGGCGTCCCGCACCGGGCCGGTCTCGCCGGCGAGCAGGCGGCGTACGACGTCAGCGTTGTGCTCGACGTCGCCGCCGCGCAGCGCGCCCGCCGGCGCCAGGTCGATGCCGAACGCCTGGGGGTCGACCGTCGCCGTGGTCACCTCCCCGCCGTGTGTCAGCCAGACCGAGGAGGTGCCGGAGGTGGTCAGCTCGTCGAGACCGTCGTCGCCCCGGAACACCCAGGCGTCCACGCCGCGGTGAGCGAAGACACCGGCCATCACCGGCGCCATCCGGACATCGGCGCAGCCGATCGCCTGGGCATCTGGCTTGACCGGGTTGGCCAGCGGGCCGAGGAAGTTGAACGTCGTGCCGATGCCGAGCTCGCGGCGCGGCACGGCGGCGTGCCGCAGCGCGGGGTGGAAGCCGGCCGCGAAGCAGAACGTGATGCCGGCCTCGACCGCGACCTCGGCGACCCGCTCGGCTGGCAGGTCGAGCCGGATGCCCAGTGCCTCGAGTACGTCGGCGGAGCCGGCCTTCGACGAGGCGGAGCGGTTGCCGTGCTTGACGACCCTGGCGCCGGCACCTGCCGCCACGATCGCGGCCATCGTCGAGATGTTGACCGACATCGACCGGTCACCGCCGGTGCCGACCACATCGAGCAGTCGGCCGGGCACCGCGATCGGCGTCGAGACGACGTACATCGCCTCGACCAGGCCGGTCAGCTCGTCGATCGTCTCGCCCTTGGCGCGCAGCGCCACCGCGAAGCCGGAGATCTGGGACGGGGTCGCCTCGCCGGAGAGGATCTCGCCCATCGCCCAGGCGGTCTGCTCCGCGGTCAGGTCGGTGCCCGCGACCAGCGACCCGAGGACGTCGGGCCAGGTGTGGCCGCTCAACCGCCGGATCGCGCGGGCACGCGCGACCTGAGCAGCGCGACCACGGCCTCGGAGAGCTGGATCGGGTCGAGCGGGTGGGGTACGGCGGCCTCGGCGCGCGACCAGGTGGCCAGCCACGCGTCCTGCGGGCGGCCGGTCAGCACCACGATCGGCGGGCACCGGTAGATCTCGTCCTTGAGCTGCTTGGCGATGCCCATGCCACCGGCCGGCACCGCCTCGCCGTCGAGGATGGCCAGGTCGATCCCGCCGGCGTCCATGTTCTGGATGACGACCGGCTCGGTGGCCACCTCGACGTAGGTCACCTCGGGCAGGTCGGGGTGCGGCCGCCGCCCGAGCGCGAGGATCACCTGCTGGCGCGTGGTGACGTCGTCGCTGTAGACGAGCACCCTCAAGGGCTTGGAGTCGCTCACCCGCGCGATGCTACCGGTGGCCCTGGTCCTCGGCGCGCTGGCGGGCCTCCAAGAGGTCGAGCCGGCGGTCCTCGCGCTCCGCCTCCTTCATCGAGGAGCGGACCCACTGCACGAAGAGCACCCCGACGAACACGAGGCCGACCAGGTCACCCGCGGCCCAGAGGAGGCCGCCGGCGAGCTGCTGGTCATCGGCAGGGTCGGGCAGCCAGCTGCCCATCGGCCCGTCGTGGAGCGTGGGGTACCAGTCACCGCCGATCAGCCCCGTCTGGCCCATGATCGTGATCCCCAGGAACGCATGGAACGGCAGCGTGAGCACGATCAGCAGCATCCGGAACGGGTAGCTCACCCGGCCCGGCACCGGGTCCACGCCGACCAGCGGCCAGAAGAACAGCGAGCCCACCAGCACCAGGTGGACGTGCATCAGCTCGTGCACGTACGCCGACTGGAGCGAGGCGTCGTACCAGCCGGTGAAGTAGAGCGCCCAGGGCGACACGACGTACAGCAGGAACGCCAGGGGCGGGAAGGACAGCACCTTGGCCACCCGCGAGTGGAGGACGCGGAGCAGCCAGCGTCGCGGCCGGGCGGGGAGGGTGCGCAGCGCGAGGGTCACCGGCGCGCCGAGCGCGAGCGCCAGCGGCACGATCATCGCGAGCACCATGTGCTGGACCATGTGCACGCTCAACAACGTCGTGTCGTACGCCGCGAGGCCGGACGACGTGGCGACGTAAAACGACCCCATCCCGACCACCACGAACGACAGCGTCCGGCCCACGGGCCAGTGGTCGCCGCGCCGGCGCAGGGTGGCCACGCCGAGCAGGTAGAGACCCGCCGCCCAGACGGTCAGCACGAGCGGCAGGGGGGCCAGCTGCCACTCCGAGAAGAACGTGCTCGGGGAGAGCTGCGGGAGCGCCACGACGGCGTTCACGGCGATGAGAATCGACCCTCCGGACACGGTGTGAACAATATGACTGCTTAACCAGGGGGGTCGGGGTGCCCTCAGGGGCCACTCACGACATAATGACGCCGTGGCGACCACAGCAACCATCCCGGCCTCCCGCCTCCACGGGCACCACGACCGTCCGAGCATGGTCGCCGTCGGCACGATCATCTGGCTTTCCAGTGAGCTGATGTTCTTCGCGGCGCTGTTCGCGGCCTACTTCACGATCCGCTCGGTCAGCGAAGACCTGTGGTTGCAGAACACCGAGCTGCTCAACGTCCCGTTCGCCGCCGTCAACACCACGATCCTGGTGCTGTCGTCGCTGACCTGTCAGATGGGCGTCTTTGCCGCCGAGCGCGGGCAGGTGGGCCGCGGGGGCTCGGTCTTCAACGTGGGGAAGTGGGGCCTGCGCGAGTGGTTCATCCTCACCTACATCATGGGCGCCATCTTCATCGGCGGCCAGGCGCTCGAGTACGCCGAGCTGATCCACGAGGGCGTCACCATCCCGGCGTCGGCCTACGGCACGATGTTCTACCTCACCACCGGTTTCCACGGGATCCACGTGACTGGCGGCCTGATTGCCTTCCTCTTCGTGCTCGGCCGCACCTATGTCGCGCGCAAGTTCACGCATGAGCAGGCCGTCACCGCGATCGTCACGTCCTACTACTGGCACTTCGTCGACGTGGTGTGGATCGGCCTGTTCGCGACCATTTACCTGATCAAGTAGCCGACCCCGACTCGCAAGGACTTGATGTGCGCCTCCTGAACCGCTCCGTCGGTCGCCTCTCGCGGCATCGTCGTGGCCGCTTGGCCGGCCTGGTGGTCCTGTTGATCGGGCTGCTCCTCACCGGTGGTCTCTACGCCTCGTTCGCGCCCGCGCAGGCCGGCAAGGCGGAGAGCAACGAGGACCTCGTCAAGCAGGGTCGCGAGCTCTTCCTGGTGAGCTGCTCCTTCTGCCACGGACAGAACGGCGAAGGTCTGCTCACCAAGGACGGCGACCAGTTCGGTCCCCCGCTGACCGACGTCGGCGCCGCCGCGGTCCACTTCCAGGTCGGCACCGGCCGGATGCCGCTGCAGCAGCCCGGAGCCCAGGCGCCGCGCAAGAGGCCGGTCTTCGACGAGGACGAAGTCGAAGCCCTCGCGGCCTTCGTCGCCTCGCTCGGCACCGGCCCGGCGATCCCGGACGCCACCGACTACGACATCGACGCCTTCCTCGAGAGCGAGGGCCTCGAGGGCGAGGAGCTTCGCGCCGCCCGCGAGGCCTCCATCGTGCGCGGCGGCCAGATCTTCCTGAGCAACTGCACCGCCTGCCACAACTTCGAGGGATCCGGCGGCGCAATGCCGCGCGGCGGCCAGGCGCCCAAGATCCGCGGGGTCGACCCCATCTACATCTACGAGGCGATGCTCACCGGCCCGCAGTCAATGGACACCTTCTCCAACGGCAACCTGCCCCCCGACGCCAAGCGTGACGTGATCGCCTACCTCAACGAGCTCGACGAGCAGCCGGCGTACGGCGGCTGGGGCTCCGGCGGGCTCGGACCGGTCGCCGAGGGCATGTGGGCCTGGCTGATCGGCATCGGCCTGTGCGTCGGGTTCGCCGTGTGGATCGCCTCCCACTCGACCCGCTCGAAGAAGGAGCCAAGCAAGGGAGTGGACGCGTGAGCGACGCGCACGACGACAATCTGCCGGCGGTCCCAGAGGAGCCGATCGCCAATCCTGGCCTGCCCGAGCACACCTGGCGGCCGACCGACGTGGACCCGGTCGCCGAGCGGCGCGCGGAGCGCCAGGTCTCCGCGTTCTTCACAGCGGCGATGTTGTTCTCCGTGTTGTTCGTCGTGGCCTACTTCGCCCTCGACAGCAGCGACACCATCGGCGGCTGGGGCGCCCAGAACGTCGCGCTCGGCGGCACCCTCGGCCTGGCGCTGCTGTGCATCGGCGTCGGCATGATCCAGTGGGCGCGCAAGCTGATGGGCGACCACGAGATCGTCGAGATGCGGCACCCCGCGCGCTCCTCTGATGAGGACCGCGAGGTGACGCTTCAGGCGCTCGCGACCGGCACCGAGGAGTCCGGGATCGCCCGGCGGCCGCTGATCCGCAACACCCTGCTCGGCTCGCTCGGCCTGCTCGGGCTGCCGGCCATCGTCGCGCTGCGCGACCTCAACACCGGCAGCATGGACGTCGACCAGATCTACCACACGCTGTGGGGCGCCACCGACGGCACCGACCTGCCGAAGATGCGGGTCGCGCGCGACGCGATCGGCACCCCGATCCTGGCCTCCGACCTCGAGATCGGCGACCTGGTCAACTGCGTGCCGGACGGGTTCTACGACCCCGAGCGCTACGGCATCCCGCCCTCCGACGTCGAGGGCGCCAACCTCCAGATCGAGAAGGCCAAGGCGGCCCTGATCCTGCTCCGGATGGAGCCCGGCGACATCAAGCCGGGCAAGGGTCGGGAGAACTGGGACGTCAACGGCATCGTCGCCTACTCCAAGATCTGTACTCATGTCGGCTGCCCGATCTCGCTGAACGAGCGGCAGACCCATCACCTGCTCTGCCCGTGCCACCAGTCGACGTTCGACCTCGCCGACGCCGGCAATGTGATCTTCGGCCCAGCCGGTCGGCCGCTGCCGCAGCTAGAGTTGCAAGTGGACGACGAGGGCTATCTGGTCGCGGCCAACGACTTTGTCGAACCTGTGGGCCCGAGCTTCTGGGAGCGTGACTACGTTGAACGTTGACACCAGCAAGGTGGCAGACAGCAACAGCACGGATCCGGCCACCGCCGACAAGCCCAACAAGGCCGGCATCGTCGCCAACTGGGCCGACGAGCGGCTCGCTCTCGGCACCGCGATGAAGACGCAGCTGCGCAAGGTCTTCCCGGACCACTGGTCGTTCATGCTCGGTGAGATCGCGCTGTGGAGCTTCGTGATCCTGCTGCTCACGGGCACGTTCCTGACGCTGTGGTTCGACCCGAGCATGGCGGAGACGACCTACCAGGGCAGCTATGCCCCGCTGCGCGGCGTACACATGTCTCAGGCGTTCGAGTCCAGCCTGCAGATCTCGTTCGACGTACGCGGCGGACTGCTGCTGCGGCAGATGCACCACTGGTCGGCGATGATCTTCATCGCCGCGATGATGATCCACCTGCTGCGGGTGTTCTTCACCGGCGCCTACCGCAAGCCGCGCGAGCTCAACTGGGTGATCGGCACCCTGCTGCTGCTCCTCGGGACCATCGAGGGCTTCACCGGCTACTCGCTGCCCGACGACCTGCTCTCCGGCACCGGCGTCCGCGCGGCCGACGGCTTCATGAAGGCCACGCCGGTCGTCGGCACCTACATGTCGTTCCTGGTGTTCGGTGGGGAGTTCCCGGGTGAAGCGATCATCCCGCGGTTCTTCATCGTCCACGTGCTGCTGATCCCCGGCATCCTGCTGGCGTTGATCGCGGCGCACCTGCTGTTGCTGGTGTTCCACAAGCACACGCAGTGGCCGGGGCCCGGACGCACCGAGCAGAACGTCGTCGGCTACCCCCTGCTCCCGGTTTACATGGCCAAGGCGGGCGGCTTCTTCTTCCTGGTCTTCGGTGTCACCGCCGTGATGGGCGCGTTGATCACGATCAACCCGGTGTGGAAGTTCGGACCATACGATCCGACCAAGGTCACGGCCGGTTCCCAACCGGACTGGTACATGGGCTGGCCGGACGGCCTGCTGCGGATCATCCCTGCCTGGGAGACGCATCTCTGGGGTCACACGGTGTCGTGGAACATCATGATCCCGATCCTGATCTTCCCGCCCCTGATGATCGGGATCCTGGCCATGCTGCCGTTCCTGGAGCAGTGGATCACCGGCGACAAGCGCGAGCACCACCTGCTCCGGCGCCCGCGCAACGCGCCGACCCAGACCGCCCTGATGGTCTCGCTGATGACGTTCTACGCCCTCTCCTGGGCCGCCGGTGGCAACGACATCATCGCGATCAAGCTGCATCTGAGCATCAACCAGATCACCTACTTCCTGCGGGCCGCCGTGTTCATCGGACCGTTGATCGCCTTCATCGTCACGCGCCGATGGTGCATCTCGCTGCAGCGCCATGACGAGCAGAAGCTCCTGCACGGCTACGAGACCGGCATCATCATGCGGTCCCCCGAGGGCGGCTACAGCGAGCGCCACCTGCCGATCAGCGAGGAGAACGCCTACGTGCTCACCGCGCGGAACCGCGAAGAGGTCTACACCCCGGAGGAGGAAGCCGACGAGAACGGCGTCGCCGCCCCCAACGGACGCCTCAACGCGATCCGAGCCCGCCTGTCAAGGCTGATGTTCGCCGACAACGTGCAGAAGCCGACCAAGGAGGAGCTCGAGGCGGGTCACCACCACGCCGAGGAGGAGCACGAGCTCCAGGCGGCACTCGAGGGTCGCCCAGCCGACGGCCACCAGTTCGACGGCCACCACGCCGTCGAGGGAGAGACGCTCCGCGGCGACCACTGATCCACGAATCACGCTGACCCGTCGCAAACTTTGCGACGGGTCAGCGCATTTCGTCGTGAGTTTGCGACGGGTCAGCCCTGGCGAGCCCCAAGAGCGCTTCCTTGTTGCCGGCCAGCAGCAGTCGCTCAACGTCTTGCTCGCGGCCGTAGACGTTGTGCCGACGGGCGACGACGATCGTCCAGCCGAGCTGGTCGCGCGCCCATTTGCGACGCACCTCGTCATGTTCCTGCTGGTCCTCGCCGTGGAATGCCTCGCCGTCGTACTCTGCGGCCAACCGTCGGTCTCGCAGGCCCATGTCGAGCAGGTAGTAGCCGCCCGTCGGTGCCGGAATCTCGAGCTGGCAGGTGGGTCTTGGTAGTCCGGCATCCAGCCAGCGCAGCCGCAGGGCGCTCTCACCGGGCGATCCCGAGCCCGGATCCACCAACGGAGCTAGGAACCTTAGTTGGATCACGCCGCGGTAGCCCTTGAAGCGGAGGGTCTCGAAGCACAATTGGTCGACCGAGAACATCCGGAGCGCGGCCAGGGCATCCATCGCGGCCAGGGCTTGCTCCCGCGGGAGCAAGCGACCCAGGTCGCACGCCGTACGCATTGGGGTGGTGACCTTGAGCGCCCTGATGGTCACCACATCGCCAGTCGCGAGCATGCGCTCGCCGCTGTCGGTCAACCCGTTGCGCAGTCGACGACCTGGCGGGGCGAACACCGAGACGGTGGGTATCTCCAGGTGGTCACCCGGCGCCAGGATCATTTCGGCACCCCAGAGCCACCCGGCAGTTCGGTCGGTCACGACGCAGTCCTCGGGCACGACGAGACGCAGCACATCGATGCGGTGATCGAGATCTTCAGGCAGATCGGCTGAACAGTAGACGCCCTTCACGGGGTGCCGCAGCAGCCCCTCGGCGACCAGGCGTCTCAGGTCGGTCCACCGGGCACCGGCGTCACGGGCGCAGGCGGTCGTGAATGGCCGGTCATGGGGAAGCTTCAGGAAGAGCTCAATCAGGTGTTCAGGAACGTTCGGAAGCACCGGGACACTGTCGGCGCCAACGCGAAGCATCGCCAGTGGCAATGGCCTACCTGTGGAAACACGGTGACCCGTCGCAAACTTTGCGACGGGTCAGCGGTGTTTAGCGTGAGTTTGCGACGGGTCAGCTGAGGGCGGAACCCTGCTTGTACTCGGCGAAGTTCATGTTCCAGTCGGCGTAGCCGTTGCCGTCTTCCATCTGACGGTCGGTGCCGGTGTACTCGACCACGTCGCCACGCAGGGTCATGGAGTAGAGCCAGTAGGCGTTGTCGGTGCTCATGCCGGTGCAGCCGTGGGACACGTTGGCGTAGCCCTGGCTGCCGACCGACCACGGGGCCGCGTGGATGAACTCACCGGAGTAGGTGACCCGCATCGCCCACTGGACGTCGTCGATGTCGTAGGCGTCGGGGCCGGTGATGCCGACGGTCTCGGAGTTCATCCGCTTGCTGTCGAACTTCTCGATGATCACCTTGGTGCCCGAACGGGTGGTGAACGCCGGCTGCTCACCGGTCGTGATCGGGATGGTGCGCAGCAGCTTGCCGTTGGAGAGGACCTTCATCTGGTGGGTCTTCATGTCGACCCTGTAGACGTGGGCGTCGCCGATGTCGAAGTTGACCTCGCGGTCCTCCTGGCCGTAGATGCCGTTGCCGGCATCGACACCATTGATGTCGATGTCGACGCTGACGTCGGTCCCGGCCTTCCAGTAGGCCTTGGGCCGCCAGTGCGCCTCGTTGTCACTGAGCCAGTGCCAGCTGCCCGGCTGCGCGGGGGTGGAAGTGACCTTCATGTTCTTCTCGAACTCGGCCTTGTCGGTCACGGGTACGTCGAAGCTCACGACCACCGGCATGCCGACGCCGACGGTCTCCCCCTGCAGGGGCGCCACAGACGGGTAGGTCTGCTCGTCCAGGGTCAGCGCCTGGGTGGTGAAGTTGCCCTTGGCGCGGACCGGCTCGCCCTGCTCGTCCTCGGCCACCGTGGTCATGGCGTACGTCGTGCCCGGCTCCAGGCGGTCGCCGGCCTTCCAGGACGCCCCGTCAGACGTGATCTGGCCCGGCACGTTGCCGTTGGAGGAGGTCACGCTGACCTTCTTGAGCGTGGCGTCCTTCGCGGTCACCTCGAGCACCGTGTCGACCGGGACGGCGTCGGTGTTCTTGGGCAGGTTGGTGTCCAGCTCGGCCTCGGTCGCCGGTGCTCCGGCCGGAGTCGTCTCGTCGGCGCTCTCCGGCTCGTCCGAGGCCCCCGGGAGGGGTGAGTCGGCGTCACAGGCCACGAGGAGCATGCAGGCAAGGGCGAGTGCGGTCGCGCCGACGAGACGGGCAGGCCGAACGGGCATCGAAGTACTCCCTGAGATGTTGCTGGTCCGCTGCGTGGCAACCGGGTTCGGCCACGAATTCCAGGGTAACTGCTGGCCGGTCAGGAACCGGCATCCTGCGACGTCGTGAGCGTCACAAGAGGGCTCCTAGTGGGCGTGCTCGCCCCGGTAGTACTCGAACACCAGGCCGCTCAGCGCCAGCGCACCGAGCACCCCACCGATGATGAACAGCCACCACGCGTAGGCCGCCACGCCGAACACCATCACGGCAAGCGCGGAGCCGCACCACAGCGGCCACCAGGAGTAGGGCGGGAAGAAGCCCAGCTCTCCGGCGCCGTCGACGATCTCTCCGTCCTTGCGGTCCTCGGGCCGCGGGTCCATCTTCTTGGCGTGGAACCCGAGGTAGAGGGTCATCATCCCGGTCAGCAGCGTGGTCATCACGAGCGCCGATGTGCCGGTCCAGTCGGCCCCGCTGTCCCCACCCTCGGTGATGAACCAGTAGGACGGGGTGACGATGACCAGGAAGACGGTGCAGGACGCGAAGATCCAGGCCTCGGCCTTCATCGGTCATCCCCTTCGGTGTCCGTGTCGGTCTCTGTCTCGGTCTGGGTCTCGAGGCGCTCCTCGACGAGGGTGTCCCGGCCTTCCATGTCGGGTGCGTCCGCGAACCGCCCCTCGGCGGCCGCAGGGTTCTCGTCGAGCTCGATCGCCGCGACCTCGGGGTGGTGCAGGTCGAACGCCGGCGACTCGGAGCGGATCCGCGGCAGGGAGTCGAAGTTGTGCCGCGGCGGCGGGCAGCTGGTGGCCCATTCGAGCGATCGGCCCCAGCCCCACGGGTCGTCGACTCCGACCTTCGGGCCGTTGCGGGAGATGTAGACGTTGTAGAGGAACGGCAGCGTCGACGCGCCGAGCAGGAACGCCCCGATCGTGGACACCTGGTTGAGGGTCGTGAACCCGTCTTCGGGCAGGTAGTCGACGATGCGGCGAGGCATGCCCTCGACGCCCAGCCAGTGCTGCACGAGGAACGTCGTATGGAAGCCCACGAACAGCATCCAGAAATGCACCTTGCCGAGGCGTTCGTCGAGCATTCGGCCGGTCATCTTCGGCCACCAGAAGTAGAACCCGGCGAACATCGCGAACACCACCGTGCCGAACACGACGTAGTGGAAGTGAGCCACCACGAAGTAGGAGTCGGACACGTGGAAGTCGAGCGGCGGCGAGGCCAGGATGACCCCGGTCAGCCCGCCGAACAGGAACGTCGTCAGGAAGCCCACAGCCCACAGCATCGGGGTGTCGAAGGACAGAGATCCCCCCCACATCGTGCCGATCCAGTTGAAGAACTTGACTCCTGTGGGCACCGCGATCAGGAACGTCATGCCCGAGAAGAAGGGCAGGTTGACCGCGCCGGTCACGAACATGTGGTGCGCCCACACGGCGACCGACAGGATCGCGATGCCTAGCGTCGCCCCGACCAGGCCGATGTAGCCGAAGATCGGTTTTCGGCTGAACACCGGCAGGATCTCGGTGATGATCCCGAAGAACGGCAACGCAATGATGTAGACCTCTGGATGGCCGAAGAACCAGAACAGGTGTTGCCACAGGATCGCGCCACCGTGCGAGGTGTCGAAGACGTGGGCACCGAGCTGGCGGTCGGCCTCCAAGGAGAGCAGCGCACCGGCGAGCACGGGGAACGCGATCAGCACCAGCAGGCTGGTGACCAGCGTGTTCCACACGAAGATGGGCATCCGGAACATAGTCATGCCGGGCGCGCGCATGCAGATGATCGTGGTGATGAAGTTGACCGCGCCCAGGATCGTGCCCAGACCGGCCATCCACAGACCCATGATCCAGAGGTCACCACCGATGCTCGGAGAGCGGGCCGCGTCCGACAGCGGTGTGTAGGCGGTCCAGCCGAAGTCTGCCGCACCTTGCGGAGTCAGGAACCCCGATGCCGCAATCAGGCCACCGAACAGGAACAGCCAGTAGCTCAGCATGTTCAGCCGCGGGAACGCGACATCGGGCGCACCGATCTGCAGTGGCATCACCGCGTTGCCGAAGCCGAAGAACAGCGGCGTCGCGAACAGCAGCAGCATGATCGTGCCGTGCATCGTGAACAGCTGGTTGTAGAGCTCGTCGTTGACCACCTGGTTGCCCGGGAACGCCAGCTCGGAGCGCATCAGCATCGCCATCACACCGGCGATCAGGAACCAGCAGAACGAGGTGGCGAGATAGAGGTTGCCGATCACCTTGTGGTCGGTGGTCGTGATGACACGGACGATCTGCTTGCCGAGCGGCTTGCGGCCCGGGGCCTCGGTGGACGGCGTAGCGGTGGCGGTCACTCGGACTCTCCCTCGGAATCCAGGCCGGCCTGCTCGCGGACGAACACGCCGCCGATCAGCGGGTCTTCGGATGCAAAGCCCTGTTCGGCCAGCTCGTCGAGGTGCTCCTCGTAGTCGGCCGGCTCCACGACCTCGACGTTGAACAGCATCCGCGAGTGCGAGACGCCGCAGAGCTCGTAGCACTTGCCCTTGTAGGTGCCGATCGTCTTCGGCGTCACCCGGAAGCTGTTGTCCTGCCCGGGCATCACGTCCATCTTCATCAGGAAGCCCGGCACCCCGAAGTCGTGGATGACGTCTGCCGACACGAGCTCGAACTCCGTGGTCTCACCGACCGGGATCACCAGGGTCGGGATGATCGCCGCGGTGCCGCCCTCCCACACCCAGGCGCCCTGGTCGGACTCGTGGGGGTAGTTGAAGGTCCACGACCACTGCTGACCGACCACGGTGATCGTGTGGTCGGGCTCGCCCTCGTCGTCGAGCACGGTGTTCTGTACGTCGACGGTGTGCGCGAAGAACACGATCACCATGATCACCGGGAAGATCGTGTAGAAGATCTCGAGCGGCAGGTTGTAGCGGGTCTGGATCGGGATCTCGTCGTCGCTGCGGCGGTAGAACCGCCAGGCGGCGTAGAAGATCAGGCCCCAGACCACCACGCCGGTGGCCAGCGCGGCGATCCACGCGCCCTGCCACAGGTCCAGGATCGGCTCACCCTGCTCGGTGGCCGGCTCGGGCATCGCGAACCGTTCGCCCTCACCGGAGCAACCGGTGAGCAGCACGAGGCCGAGACTCGACAGAGCAAGCAGGGACAGGCGGCGCGAGCGCCGCGCCGAACCCGTGCGCGCGGGGAGTTGCAGACCCACGAACGAGCCTTCCTCTCAGGCGGTCGAAGACACGTCGAACATTAGCCCAATTGACCCGCCTCTTAGGGACTGGGTCGCCGGATAGGTTGCGCGTGTGGCAAATCCCGCTGCCTACCTCGACTCGGCCTCCTCCGAGCCGCTGCATCCAGCCGCCCGGGAGGCGTTCCTGGCCGCCCTCGACCAGGGGTACGCCGACCCCCGCCGCCTGCACCGGGCCGGCCGCAACGCCCGCCTGATCCTCGACAACGCCAGGGCTGCCGTGGCCGAGGCGCTCGGCGTACGCGCGGACGAGGTTACGTTCACGCCATCGGGCACCGACGCGGTGCATCGGGGGCTGCTCGGCATGCTCCGCGCCCGCGACTCCCGCCGGGTGGCGCACTCCGCGGTCGAGCACTCCGCCGTGCTGCACGCGCTGGAGTGGTGGCAGGGCGAGGTGGAGTCGGTGCCGGTCGATCGGACCGGCCGGATCGAAGGACCGCTGCCCGACGCCGACGTGATCGCCCTCCAGTCAGCCAACCACGAGGTCGGCACGCTGCAACCGGTCGAGCAGTACGCCGACGGCTCACCCTTGTTCGTCGACGCCTGCGCCTCGATGGGCCGGCTGCCGCTGCCGGAGGGCTGGGCGGCGGCCGCGGGCTCCGCCCACAAGTGGGGCGGGCCGGCCGGGCTGGGCGTGCTTCTGGTGCGCAAGGGCACCCGCTGGCTCAGCCCGTTCCCGGCAGACGACCGCACCGACGAGCGGTCGTCCGGCTTCGAGAACGTTCCCGCGGCGCTGGCCGCGGCCGCCGCCCTGCAGGCCGTGGTCGCCGAGCGCGACGAGGTCAACGCCCGGCAGTTCGCGATGGTCGACCGGATCCGCGCTGCGGCGGCGGCGATCCCCGACACCGAGGTCGTCGGCGACCCGGTGGACCGGCTCCCCCACCTGGTGACGGCCTCGTTCCTCTACGTCAACGGCGAGCAGATCGTGCAGGCCCTGGACCGGCGCGGCTTCGGAGTGGCGAGCGGTTCCGCCTGCACCGCGTCGACGCTCGAGCCCAGCCACGTGCTGGCCGCGATGCAGGCGCTCACCCATGGCAACGTGCGGGTCTCGCTGGCCCGCGAGACGACCGCGGCGGAGGTCGACGCGTTCTGCGCCGCACTCCCCGACGTCGTCGGCGAGATCCGTGCGGAGCACGACCTGTGAACGCCGCCTTGGAGCTGGACTGCCGCGGTCAGGTCTGCCCGATGCCGGTGATCGAGCTGTCCCGGCGGATCGCCGACGTCGGGGTCGGCGAGGTGGTCGCGGTCGTCTCCGATGATCCCGCCGCGCGCCACGACGTACCGGCGTGGTGCCGAATGCGCGAGCAGGAGTACGTCGGCGAGGACGCCGCCGACGACGGCACGCCGAGGTATCTGGTGCGCCGGGTCTCCTAGCTACTGCAGGTGGGCCGCGACCTCGGCGGCCGCCTCGGCGCCGTACGACTTCTCAACCCGGGCCACGAACTCGCCCGGGGTGAAGTCGTACTCCTGGGTGCCCACCGTCTCCACGACGTACGCCGCGAGCACGCAGCCGACCTGCGCAGCGCGCTCGAGGCCCGTCCCCCAGCTCAGCGCCGCCAGGAACCCGGCCCGGAAGGCGTCGCCGACCCCGGTGGGTTCGACCGCGGTGACGTCCTTGGCGGCAGGCACCGTGAAGGCGGACACCCCCTTGCCCTCGACGCGCACGCCGTCCTTGCCGAGCGTGGTGACCTGGATGTCGACGCGGGAGAGCACCTCCTCGGCCGACCAGCCGGTCTTCTGCTCGATCATGTGCGACTCGTACTCGTTGGAGAACAGGATGGCCGCGCCGTCGATGAGGTCGCGGATCAGCTCACCGCCACTGAACGCCAGCTGTTGGGAGCAGTCGGCGATGAACGGGTAGCCCCGCTGGCGGCTCTCCTCGGTGTGCCGCTTCATCGCGTCCGGGTCGTCGGCGCCGATCAGCACGTACGTCGGCGCACCGACGCGCTCGACGATCGGCTCGAGCTCGATCAGCCGGGCCTCGCTCATCGCGCCGGGATAGAACGACGCGAACTGCGCCATCGTCGAGTCGGTGGTGCACACGAACCGGGCGGTGTGCTTGGTGTCGGAGATCAGCACCGAGTCGCAGTCGACGTTGTGCCGCTCCAGCCACGAGCGGTAGTCGGCGAAGTCCTCCCCCGCCGAGCCCACGAGCACCGGCCGCAGGCCGAGCCTGCCCAGGCCGAAGCACATGTTGGGGGCCACGCCCCCGCGTCGGATCTCCAGGTCGTCGACGAGGAAGGAGACCGACAGCTTGTCGAGCTGCTCGACGACCAGGGAGTCGGCGAACTTGCCGCCGAACGTCATCAGGTGGTCGGTGGCGATGGAGCCGGCGATCAGGAGGGAGCCGGGCGATCCTGGGGGCATGGCACGAAACACTACCGAGCGGTACACCTGTGGATACGCGGTAGTAGCGAATACGGTCGATCTCATGACGCCGGACCCGCATCGCCTCGCCTACGACGATCCGTCCACCCCGGCCGAGATGTACGCCGACTGCGAGCAGGTCGGCCGCAACCTGGGCCTCGAGCGCCGCTTGGCGCGCGCCGCCGAGGCGGCCACCGAGCCGGCGCCGAGCATCCACTTCGAGGACTTCCCGCGCGAGGTCCCGAAGCGGGAGATCCGGATCAGCGAGGCGGCGCAGCGGCTCGCCAACGCGATGGAGCTGCACCTCGACTGATCTCGCCACTGGCACAAAGGCAACAGCCCCCGTCGAGGACGGGGGCTGCTGTGTGTCGAGGTCTCAGTGGAACGAGTCGCCGCAGGCGCAGGATCCGGTCGCGTTGGGGTTGTCGATCGTGAAGCCCTGCTTCTCGATGCTGTCGACGAAGTCGATCTCGGCACCGTTGAGGTAGGGCACGCTCATCCGGTCGACCACCACGGACACACCGTCGAAGTCGGTGACGACGTCGCCGTCGAGGCTGCGCTCGTCGAAGAAGAGCTGGTAGCGGAGGCCGCTGCACCCGCCGGGCTGCACGGAAATGCGCAGCTGCAGGTCGTCGCGACCCTCCTGCTCGAGGAGGCTCTTCACCTTCGATGCGGCCACCGTGCTCAGGTTGATCTGATCGGTACGGCGCTCTTCGGTGGTTTCCACCTGCTCGGTCATGTGGCTGTCTCCAGGTTGTTGCGGGGATGTCCTGCCGGGTTCAATGGTCGCATACCGGGGGTTATTCCCCGAGTCGGCAGGCCGCCCCGGTTCACCAGGACCAGGTGCGCGCCACCCGGGCTGCCAGCTCGCTCAGCACGGCCGCCGGCTCGGCGTAGGAGCGTTCCTCACCGGCCAGGTCGACCATCGAGTACGCCGACTCGATGCCGAGCGCCCGCATCTCCCGTGAGCCGACCAGCACCTGGCCGGCCAGCGCCACGCACGGCCGCAGCGCCTCCTCGGCGGCCTTGGCCACGCCGTACGGCACCTTGCCCGAGCGGCTGGAGAAGTCGAAGGCGCCCTCGCCGGTCAGCACGAGGTCGGCCGCCCGGGCCCGCTCGGCGAGCCGCACCGCGTCAGCGACCAGGTCGATGCCGGGCGACCGGGTCGCGCCCAGCAGCAGGAGTGCGAACCCGAGGCCACCGGCCGCCCCCGCACCGGGCTCGAGCGAGGTCCGGTGGTCGGTCGCCCGGGCGAAGCTCTCCAGAAGCCCGTCGACCCGGGGGAGGTGCTCCTCGGTGATCCCCTTCTGCGGGCCGAAGGTCTTGGTCGCCCCGAACAGGCCGGTGAGCGGTGCGTCCACGTCGGTGGCCGCCACCAGGTGCACCCCAGCGATCCGCTCCCGGGCCGGCCGGAGGTCGACGCTGCTCACGGACCCGAGGTCGTGCACCCCCACGTCCATGACGCCGTCGGAAGTCGCGCCGAGCGCGGCGAGCAGGCCGGCCCCGCCGTCGTTGGTGCCGCTGCCGCCCAGGCCGAGGACCACCGTGGTCGCCCCGGTCCCGACGGCGGCCAGGAGCAGCTCACCGACGCCCAGGGTCGTGGCGAGCTCGGCGCCCTCGCCCTTGGTCAGCTGGATGCCGCACGCCTGGGCGGTCTCGACGTACGCCGTGTCGCCGGCGCTCAGGATGGTCGCGGGGGTCGGAGTGCCGAACGGTCCCTCCACGGTGACCGCGAGCAGCTCCCCGCCCAGCGCGGCGTGCATCACGTCGACGAAGCCGGGCCCGCCGTCGGCCATCGGCGCGAGGTCCATCTCGTCGTCGGGCGCGCGGCGCCGCCAGCCCGCGGCGATGGCGTCGGCGGCCTCGACCGCGGTCAGGGTGCCCGAGAACTTGTCGGGCGCCACCAGAACTCGCATGCACCCAGTGTTGCGGGCTCGTAGGTTGGGCCCGTGCCCGGCCTGACCATCCGCCCGATGACGCCGAGCGACGTGCCCGCCGCGCAGCGACTCAGCAACGAGGGCTTCCACGAGCTCGACGTACGGATGCACCGACCGTCGTGGCCGGCGCCCGAGCCTCGGAGCAGCGCCGGCGCGGATCGATGGACCGAACGAACGCTGCACTTCCTGCGCACCGACCCCGGCGGGTGCTGGGTGGCCGACGACGAGTCCGGGATGGTCGGCTTCGCGACCAGTTTCGTGCGCGACACGACCTGGTTCCTCGCGACGTACGTCGTCCGCTCCGGTCTCCAGGGACGGGGCATCGGCAAGCAGGTGCTCGACGCAGCACTCCAGCACGGCCGGGGCTGCCTGCACGGGATGCTGGCGGCGTCCGCAGACCCCAAGGCGCTGCGCCGCTACCACCTCGCCGGCTTCGAGATGCACCCGCAGATGTTCATGACCGGCACCGTGCACCGGTCCGTGATCCCCGTCATCGAGAAGGTGCGCGAGGGCTCCGCGGCCGACACGGACCTGATGAACTCCCTGGACCGGCAGGTCCGCGGCGCGGCGCACGGGCCCGACCACGAGCTGCTCCTGCGGACCTGGCGGCTGATCGTGTCCGACACCACCACCGGCTCCGGCTACGCCTACCTCGGTGACCGCGACACCGTTCTGCTGCTTGCCGCGTCCAACCGCCGCACCGCGTCCCGCCTGCTGTGGGCCGTCCTCGCGGATGCGCCGGCCGACAAGCCGGTCAACGTCACCCACATCACGCCCGCCAACCAGTGGGCGATCGAGATCGGGATGGCCGCTCGGCTGGAGCTGCACCAGGACGGCTACCTGGCGCTCCGCGGGATGAAACCGCCCGCGCCGTACGTTCACAATGGTGCGCTGCTGTGACGCGCCGCTCCGAGACCTAGGACCACCACATAGAATTTGGCGGTATGACGACGGTCGACCTTCCACTCCTTCCGCTCGGTCGGGGCACCGACCTGGCCTCCGAACGCGGAGTCGAGTGCCCGGGTGACCTGCCGTCGGCCTCCGACCCGGACCTGGTGGCCCGGGCCCGGGCGGCCAAGGAGGCGCTGGGTGAGCGGGTCTTCGTGCTCGGCCACCACTACCAGCGCGACGAGGTCATCCAGTTCGCCGACGTGAGCGGCGACTCGTTCAAGCTGGCCCGCGACGCGGCGGCCCGTCCCGACGCGGAGTACATCGTGTTCTGCGGTGTGCACTTCATGGCCGAGTCCGCCGACATCCTGACCGGCCCCGACCAGAAGGTGATCCTCCCCGACCTGGCAGCCGGCTGCTCGATGGCCGACATGGCCCGGATCGCGCAGGTCGAGGCCGCTTGGGACGCGATGGCCGCCGCTGGCGTACAGGAGTCCGTCGTTCCGGTCACCTACATGAACTCCAGCGCCGACATCAAGGCGTTCTGCGGCCGCAACGGCGGCGTGGTGTGCACGTCCTCGAACGCCGAGGTGGCCCTCGAGTGGGCGTTCCAGCAGAAGCCCGACGCCAAGGTGATGTTCTTCCCCGACCAGCACCTCGGTCGCAACACCGCGGTGCTCAAGCTGGGCTACTCCCTGGACGACTGCGTGGTCTGGAACCCGCTCCAGCCCAACGGCGGGCTGACCGCCGAGGAGCTGCGCGCCGCGAAGGTGATCCTGTGGCGCGGCCACTGCTCGGTGCACGGACGCTTCTCCCCCGCCGTCGTCGACGAGCTGCGCGAGACGATCCCGGGCATCAACATCCTGGTGCACCCGGAGTGCCAGCACGAGGTCGTGCTGAAGGCCGACCTGGTCGGCTCGACGGAATACATCATCAAGACCATCGAGGCCGCGCCCGCCGGCTCGGCGTGGGCGATCGGCACCGAGCTCAACCTGGTGAAGCGGCTCGCCAACCAGCACCCCGACAAGCGGATCGTCTTCCTCGACAAGAACGTCTGCTACTGCTCCACGATGAACCGGATCGACCTTCCGCATTTCGTCTGGGCCATGGAGTCCCTCGTCGAGGGCGTGGTGGTCAACCAGATCACCGTCGACCCCGACACCGAGCGGGACGCACTGGTCGCCCTGCAGCGGATGCTCGACCTGCCGGGCAAGTCGCACCGCGATTAGACCTCGATAGCGGACAGAACCTGTCCTGAAGCGGTGGCAGGCTCTCTTGCACCAACCAAGAAGGAGAGCTGACATGTCCCGCGAGTTCCAGGTCACGTTCGACTCGGCCGACCCCGCCGCGCTGGCGGCGTTCTGGGCCGAGGCCCTCGGCTACCAGGTGCAGGCGCCGCCACCCGGCTTCGACTCCTGGGACGCGGCGCTCGACGCGTGGGGTGTGCCGCCCGACCACCGCAACGACGCCTCGGCCGTGGTCGACCCGGAGGGCAACGGGCCGCGGGTGTTCATCCAGAAGGTGCCCGAGGGAAAGATGGCGAAGAACCGGGTGCACCTCGACGTACGCGCCGCACCCGGACTGGAGGGCGATGAGCGGATGGCGGCCCTGGAGGCCGAGTGCGAGCGGCTGGTGGCACTCGGTGCGACGCGGGTGAGTCGGACCGAGCCCGCACCCCCCATGGCCATGGGCACGATCGTGATGACCGACCCCGAGGGCAACGAGTTCTGCCTGGACTGAACGGG
Organism: uncultured Actinomycetota bacterium; assembly: GCA_963779635.1. GTDB lineage: Bacteria > Actinomycetota > Actinomycetes > Propionibacteriales > Nocardioidaceae > Nocardioides. The sequence continues at coordinate 158,304 of CAVZZC010000009.1, forward strand.
CTCAGAGCCCGGGCGCTCCCCACACCGCGAGCCAGCGCGAGAGCTCTTTCTCGATCGGCAGCTCGCCGGTGAGTACGTCGCGCGCCTGGATCTCCAGCAGGTTGTCGCGCTGCTGCGGGCCGGTCGGCGCGAACGGGTAGAACGTGCCCTGCTTGTAGAGGTAGACGAGCCCCAGCCGACGGTCGGAGGGATCCGCGAAGCCGATCACCGTGCACAGCAGGCCGGACCCGAACCCCTGCGACTCGAGGCCGGTGTTGACCGCGTGCAGGCCGGTGCAGAGCCCCTCCACGTCGGCGCCCGGCTCACGGTCGATCTCGATCCAGGTGTAGCCGAACTCGTCGGTGGTGACGCGTACGTCGGGGGCGTCACCGGTGGCGCGCAGCAGCTCGAGGACCTCGGCCTGGACCTGGTCGAACGCGACCCCAGTTGCCGCGCGATAGCAGACCGAGCCATCGCCGGTCGGTGTGTAGCCGATCTCCGTCTGCAGGGCGATCGCGGCCGATGGCACCAGGAAGAGCGAGTCGAGGTTCGCCTGCTTGGGCTGCGTGCGTCCGGTCAGCGCACCCCAGATGCCCATCAGGAAGTGGGCCGGCCGAGCTCGGCCTGGATCCTGGCCAGCTGCTCGAGCCGCTTCTCCAGCGGCGGGTGCGTCGCGAACAAGGAGCGGATGTCCGAGCCCTTCAGGGCCGGCGCGATGCACAGCGCGCTGGCGGCGCTGACCTGGCGCAGGTCGCGCTGCGGGATCTGCGACATGGTCCCCGAGATCTTCTGCAGTGCCGACGCGAGTGCGCCCGGGTTGAGCGTCAGGTGCGCACCGGCACGGTCGGCGGAGAGCTCGCGATAGCGCGACAGGATCCGGAGCAGCACGAAGCTGACGGCGTACGTGACGATGCTGACGATGAGCACGACCAGCCAGATCGGCAGACCGCCGTTGTTGTTGTCGCGGCGTCCGCCACCGAAGAACGCGCCGTACTGAGCACCCTGCGCGAGCATGCCGGCGGTGATGCCGGCGGAGGCCGCCACGGTCATCACCAGGACGTCGCGGTGCGCGACGTGGGAGAGCTCGTGGGCCAGCACGCCTTCGAGCTCCTCGGCGTTCAGGGTCTGCAGGATGCCGGTGGTCACGCAGACCACGGAGCGCTCCGGCGAGCGGCCGGTAGCGAAGGCGTTGGGCACCGAGGTGTCCGCGATCCCGACCCGCGGCTTGGGCATGTCGGCCAACGCACAGAGCCGGTCGATCATGCCGTGCAGCTCGGGCGCCTCCTCGGGCGTCACCTCACGGGCGCGCATCGCGCGCATGGCGACCTTGTCGGAGTTGTACCACTGGTAGATCGCGAAGCCGATGCCCCCGACGCCGATCAGGATGGCGATCCCCGAACCGCGGAAGGCATACATCAGACCGACGATCAGCCCGACGAACACCGCGCCCAGCAAGAACATCACCAGGGTCATCCGGGCGGTGAGCCCCGCGTCGCCGACGAACCGAGTACGTGCCATGCGTCTATTCTCCCGCCCCACTCAAACTCGGGCGTAGCGCTCGGTCAGCTCGGCACCGATCCTGGCCAGGAGCGCCTGCACCTCGGGAGGGCCCTCCACCTCGACCAGGCCGCCCCAGCCGGCCAGGTTGCGGGCCAGGTCGAGCGGGATCGGCGCGCCGACCCGCACCCGCGCCCGGCCGTCGTCCAGCCGATCCTCGGTGTGGCAGTGCCGCCCGAACCGGTCCCGCATCACCGGGAGGTGCCTCGCGTCGACCAGGACCGTCGCCCAGGTACGCGAGCGGCGTTCCTCCATCTCGTCGACCACCTCGTCCCAGGCGGCCTCGAGCTCGAAGTCGTCGGGCCGCTCGGCCGGCTCGTCGGTGACCTCGGCCGACACGATCCGGTCGACCCGGAACGTGCGACGGCCCTTCTCGGTGCCCGCCATGAGGTACCAGACGTCGTCCTTGTCGACGAGACCCCACGGGTCGATGACCCGCTCGCTGCGGTCACCCTTCCGGCCGGCGTACCCGAGACGCACCTTCCTCCGTCGTACGACGGCCCGCTGCAGGTCGTCGACGATCGCCGGCCGGTCCCGGTCGCGCTCGCCCCAGCGGGTCGGGTCGATCATGGTGGCGCCCGCGGCCGCCTCGGCCTCCTCGCGGAACGTCTGCGGCAGCGCGCGCACCAGCTTGCGCAGCGCCGACTTCGCCTCCCCGGAGACCGCGGCCGCCGGCCCGACGAGCAGGAACAGCGCCTGCGCCTCCGAGGAGGTCAACCCACTGAGATCCGTGCGAGCACCGCCTACCAGCGACCATCCGCCGCCGCGGCCTGGCTGGGGGTAGACCGGGATCCCGGCCGCGGACATCGCTTCCAGGTCTCGACGCGCGGTCGCTACCGACACCTCGAGCTCGTCGGCGAGCTCGGCGGCGGTGAGCCGTCCCCGCGACTGGATCAGCAGCAGGGCGGCGACGAGGCGGTCGGCGCGCATGTTCCGAGACTGCCAGACAAAGTGCTCACTCGGTGAGCACTTTGTCCGGAATGCTGGTGCATGTCATCAACTCAGAGAAGCAGGAGCAAGCCATGTTGCGAGGACTCACCACCGTCAACTTCTTCGCCGACGACCTCTCGGCGGCCCAGGACTGGTACACCGAGCTGCTCGGCGTCGAGCCCTACTTCGTCCGCGAGATCCAGGGCGCCCCCGCGTACATCGAGTTCCGGATCGGCGACTACCAGCACGAGCTGGGCTTCATCGACCGCCGCTTCGCTCCCCCGGGCCAGGAGGCCGGCGGCACGATGACCTACTGGGCCGTGGACGACGTCCAGGCCACGTTCGAGCGGCTGCTGTCCCTCGGCGCGACCGTGCACCAGGAGATCCGCGAGCAGGGCCCGGGCTTCGTCACCGCGTCGGTGGTCGACCCGTACGGCAACATCCTCGGCGTGATGTACAACCAGCACTACCTCGACGTGCTCGGTGAGTCCGGTGAGTGAACCGACGATCGTCACCGCCTCGTCGGTCGCGGAGTGGCGGGCCTGGCTCGCCGAGCACGGCCGCTCGGAGACCGAGGCCTGGCTGGTGATCCCGCACAAGAACAGCGGGATCCCGGGCGTCACCTATGTCGAAGCCGTCGAGCAGGCGCTCTGCTTCGGCTGGATCGACGGGCTGCAGCGCCGGCACGACGAGCACAGCGCCCGGCTCCGGTTCAGCCCGCGCCGGAAGAAGAGCAAGTGGAGCACCCCCAACCACGAGCGTGTCGAGCGGATGACCAGGGAGGGTCAGATGACCGAGGACGGCCAGGCCGCTATCGATCGCGCGAAGGCCGATGGAACCTGGGATCCGGAGAAGCGATGAGTTTCTCCGGGTCCGGTGTCGTAACAGGTACTCGCCCTTCGTGGTGAGGGCATAGGGCGGGTCGCACCGGGCGGCCCATCCCACACCGAAACGGAGAACCGGAATGTCCACCACCACGCACGCCCCTACCGTCGTCCATCAGCACGAGGAGACCACGACTACGCCACGGCCAACCGTGTGGAAGCGCGGCGTCGCCGCCGGCGCCGTCGCGGCGGTCGTCACCACCGTGATCGCCGCCGTGGCCTCGTCGGCCGGTGTCTCGTTCGCCGACAGCGCTGACACGAGCATCCCGGTCGCGGCCTTCGCCCAGATGACCATCCTCTTCACGCTGATCGGCGTGGCGCTCGCGGCCACGCTCGCGCGGCGCGCCCGCCGGCCGCGATCGACGTTCGTCAAGACCACCGTGGCGCTCACCGCTCTCTCGGTGGTGCCCGACCTGACCTTCGGGTTCGACGCGGCATCCGCGACCACCCTGGTCAGCTGCCACCTCATCGCGGCCTCGATCGTGATCCCCACCCTCGCGGGTCGGCTCGCGCGCACGCGCTGAACCGATCCCCCTGGCCTGACGTGCCGCCCGGTCCCCCTGGGGACCGAGGCGGCCGTCGTCGTTAGGCTCCCGGCCATGCCGCTCGAGCACCTGTGCGTCTTCCTCGGCTCGAGCGACGGTGACGACCCGCGCTTCGCCACCATGGCGTACGACGTCGGCCGCGAGCTCGCCGAACGAGGGATCGAGCTCGTCTACGGCGGGGGCGGCGGCGGACTGATGGGGCGAATCTCCCAGGGCGTCCTCGATCACGGGGGTCACGTCTACGGCGTGATCCCTGGGTTCATGGTCGAGCGCGAGTGGGGCCGCGTGCACGAGCCCGGCGTAGAGACGCACGTCGTCGAGACCATGCACGAGCGCAAGGCGCTGATGGCGGAGCGCGCTCAGGCGTTCCTCACGCTGCCGGGCGGCCTGGGGACGCTCGAGGAGTTCTTCGAGGTGTGGTCCTGGCGGGCCCTGGCGCTGCACGCCAGACCGGTCGGCCTGCTCAACACCGACGGCTTCTGGGATCCCCTGGTCGAGATGCTCCGCCGAGTGACCGCACGCGGGTTCATGAGCCCGGCCACGCTCGAGGGCTTGGTGGTCGAGCCCGGCCTCGACGCGGCGCTCGCGGAGCTCGCGGCCCGGCTCGACTGACAGCGAGATGCCGCTGGCGACGGAACTCGGTCGACGACGAAGGCGTCCTACCAGTGTGAGGTTCCGAAGCAGGGCCGCTGCCCTGGGTCTTGTGCTGCTCGCCGGTGGGCTGATCGGGTGCGGCTCGGACGACGGCGCAACAGACGTCTCCGGCTTCACCCACACCTCCCACGACTACGAGGGGCCGCTGTACGTCGAGGAGGGCAAGTACGGCGCAGCCGGGCAGGCGCTCGACTGCCAGCCGGCGGTGGGCCAGTTCGCCCGCGAGGAGGTGTACGCCGAGGGAGCGACGAGCGACACCGTCGAGGCGGCACTCGAGACGGCGAACTCGGAGGGCCTCTTCCTCTTTGCGCCGACGGACGAGGTCCGGCTCGCGAAGGCGGAGTCCGACCGCGCGCTGCTCGTCCACGAGGTCGACGGCCGGATCCTGATGGCGCTGGTGTTCCGCAACGGGCCGGCCACCGAAGGAGCGGGCGGCCCGGGTTGGTACCTCGAGGCTGCGGCCCGGTGCGACTTCGCGGAGTTCCCCGAAGCGTTCGCGGAGGAGGCCGGGTACCGCTTGTGGCACGACCGGGATGGCCGGCCGGTTCCGGTCACGCGGGTCTACTCGGCGCCCGGCCCTGAGCACTGCAGCTGGCAATCCATGGAGTTCATCTACCTGGGTGACCGCAACGCGTACGTGCGCGAGCCGACTCCCGAGCTGCGGCGGTTCGTTGCCGGCCCGTTCGAGACCGACGTACGCCTGCCTGCAGACGCCGAAGACACCGGCTACGAGCGCGGCGGCCAGCACCTGTGGCTCGCAGCGGACGACAGCTACGTGTACGTCGGCAGCGCTGCGCGGGTCGAGGCATGGCCGCGGTTCGACGGCGGGTGCGCGTAGCCGAGCTCAGCGCCCGGTCGTGCCGTCGATCAGCTCGCGGAGGATGTCGGCGTGACCGGCGTGCCGGGCGATCTCGCTGGTCTGGTGCGTGACCACCCATCGCAACGACTTCGGCACCCCGTCAACGGTGCGCGCGGTCGGGGCGTCGAAGTCGCCGACGGCCGCGATCACGGCATCCGAGGCCTCCACGGAGGCCAGGTAGTCGGCGACGACCTGATCCGTGGTGCGCTCAGGAGGCACCACGAAATCGAAAGTGATGCCGTGGTCGTCGGGACCGTTGCCGGCGACCACGTGGTCGAACCAGTAGCGCTCGCCGTCCGTGCAGTGCTGGACGAGGCCCAGCAGCGTGGTGTCGGTTGCGACGAGCCGCCGACGCACCTGCTCCTCGTCGAGCCCGTCCAGCTTCTTGAGCAGGGAGGATCGGGCGAACGCCAGGAACGCGAGCGCGGTGGCGGCCTCGCTCCGGTCCTCGCGGGGTACGGGTTGCCGCTGGCTCTCGGTCACTCAGCCGGGGATCAGGCCGTCGTCGGCGTCGGCGAGCAACGCGCGCACCTCGTCGATAGTCGCGTCAGAGGGCGGCAGGATCAGGTCCGACTCGTCGAGGGAGTCGACGTCGTGCGCCACGCCGACGGTGCGTACGCCGTCGAGCAGGGCCGCGAGGGCCGTGCCGAATGCGGGTTCGTCGCCTGCGTCGACGGCAGTCTCCACTGCCGCGTCGAGCTCGTTGAGCCGGTCGAGGGCCTCGTCGGAGACGTCGTACTGACCCTCACCGAGGATCCGGACGATCATCGCGGCTGCTCCTCCTCGGTGGAGGTCTCCGGCTGCTCCGCGACGACGTCGCCGCCCTCGCTGCTGCTGCCACCCTCGATGGCGCCGGGCTCCTGGCCGGGCGAGATGCCCTTCAGCTTCATCAGCTCGGCCTCGACGTCGGCCTGGCTGCTCATCGACTCGAGCTCGCGGGTGATGTCGTCGCCGGCGTTCAGCTGGGAGGCGTCGTCGAGCGCGCCCGAGGCGATCAGCTCGTCGATCGCGCCAGCTCGCGCCTGCATCTGCGCCGTCTTGTCCTCGGCACGCTGGATCGCCATGCCGACGTCGCCCATCTCCTCGCCGATCCCGGACATCGCCTCGCCGATCCGGGTCTGCGCCTCGGCGGCGGTGTAGGTCGCCTTGATCGTCTCCTTGCGGGTGCGGAAGGACTCGACCTTCGCCTGCAGCCGCTGCTGGGCCAGGGTGAGCTTCTCCTCCTCGCCTTGGAGCTGCGCGTGCTGGGCGCGGAGCTCGTTGATCTGGTTGGTCAGCCCGGACTTGCGCGTGAGCGCCTCGCGGGCGAGGTCCTCGCGGTCCATCTGCAGGGCCTTCTCGGCCTGTCCCTGGAGCTTCGTCTGCTGCTGCTCGAGCTGGGTCACCTGCAGCTCCACGCGCTTGCGGCTGGTCGCCACGTCGGCGACACCGCGGCGTACCTTCGAGAGCAGGTCGAGCTGGCGCTGGTAGCTGTAGTCGAGGGTCTCGCGGGGATCCTCGGCCCGGTCGAGGGCCTTGTTGGCCTTCGACCGGAAGATCAGGCTGATGCGCTTCATGAGGCTCATCGAGTGCGGTCCCTCTCACGACGTCCGAAACAGTGCTCTCACCCTATGCCGCGAAGACAACCGTCCGCGAGCACGTGGGTACGCTGAGGACATCACCGCCCGCCCACTCCCGAAGGTCCCGCGTTGTTCCGTCGCAACAAGCCCGACGAATCCGAATCGACCGCCCCCGTCAAGGAGGGCGGCAAAGGTCGGCCGACCCCCACGCGCAAGGAGGCGGAGGCGGCCGCGCGCGAGCGGGCCAAGGTGCCTCGCACCCGCAAGGAGATGACCAAGCAGCAGCGGCTGGCCAAGACGGAGGACAGCCGCAAGGCCCGCGCGGCGATGAAGGCCGGAGACGAACGCTATTTCCTGCCGCGTGACCAGGGGCCGGTGCGTCGGTTCATCCGCGACTTCGTGGACAGCAGGTTCGGGATCGTGGAGCTGATGATCCCGCTGCTGATCACCACCATGATCCTCGGCTACTCCGGCAACGACCGGCTTGCCGGGATCGGCAACACGATCCTGTTCGGCACCATCCTGCTGGTGATCATCGACCTGGTGCTGATGCGGTTCCGGCTGCGTCGTCAGCTGGCCGCCCGCTTCCCCGACGAGCCCGTCAAGGGCACGACGTACTACGCGATCACGCGGTCCATGCAGATGAAGTTCATGCGGCTGCCCAAGGCCAAGGTGAAGATCGGGCAGCAGCTGCCCGACACCTACCGGTAGTAGTTACTCCAGGCCCGGACGCCGCGGCGACTTGGTCTTGCCGGGATCCCGCTCGACCACGTCGCCGACCGCGTCGTCGATCGCCTTCAGCACGTCGGCGTCGAGCGTGACTCCTGCAGCCTTCGCGTTCTCGGTGACCTGCTCCGGCCGGCTGGCGCCGATGATCGCGCTCGAGACGTTGGGGTTCTGCAGGGTCCACGCGACCGCGAGCTGCGACATGGACAGGCCGGCCTCGTCGGCGATCGGGCGGAGCAGCTGGATCCGCTCGAGTACGTCGTCCTCGAGCCAACGCCCGATCATGTCGGCGCCGCCCTTGGTGTCGGTGGCCCGGGAGCCTTCCGGCACCGGCTGGCCCGGTTGGTACTTGCCGGTGAGCGCGCCCTGCGCGATCGGCGACCAGACGATCTGCCCGATGCCGAGCTCCTCGCAGGTCGGCACCACCTCGGCCTCGATCACCCGCCACAGGAGGTTGTACTGCGGCTGGTTGGACACCAGCGGGACGCGCAGCTCGCGAGCCAGAGCGTGGGCGGCGCGGATCTCCTCGGCTCGCCACTCGGACACACCGATATAGAGCGCCTTGCCGGCGCGAACCACGTCGGCGAAGGCCTCCATGGTCTCCTCGAGGGGAGTGTCGTGGTCGTAGCGGTGGGCCTGGTAGAGGTCGACGTAGTCGGTGCCGAGCCGGCTCAGCGAACCGTCGATCGCTTCCATGATGTGCTTGCGGGACAGGCCGTGGTCGTTGTGGGCGCCGGGACCGGTCGGCCAGAACACCTTGGTGAAGATCTCCAGACCCTCGCGCCGCTCCCCCGCCAGCGCCTTGCCGAGCACGCTCTCGGCCCGGGTGTTGGCGTAGACGTCGGCGGTGTCGAAGGTGGTGATGCCCTCGTCGAGCGCCTGGCGGACACACGCGTTGGCGGCGTCCTCCTCCACCTGTGATCCGTGTGTGATCCAGTTGCCGTAGGAGATGGCCGAGACTCTCAGGCCACTCGCTCCGAGATTGCGAATCTGCATGCTGGCGAGCCTACTGAGCGGTCGGTGAGAGATGGCTACCCGGTCGTGAGCACCGCGTGTGCCATCGCCCGACGGTCGGCGCATCGGGCGGGCATCGTGTCCCAGTAGTAGGGGAACGTCACGAACGAGATGTACAGCGCCCAGCCCATCCCCCCGCCAGGTCGCCTCGTCGACGTCGACGGCCCGGCGGAACGTGACCCGGCTCTCGGGGTCCAGCACCTCCCAGGCTGCGACCAGGTCGACCGACGGGTCGCCCACGCCGAGGGTGCCGAAGTCGAGCACCGCCGCTCCGCGGGTCGCCTCCAGAACCTGGTCCCGGACCTTGACCGCGGCGTCGAGGTCCAGGTCGAGGCCGTCGAGCTCCCGGCTGGCCGCCACGGACCGACGGAAGCTGTCGTCCACTTCGATCAGCGGCCGGCCGCGGTACCAGGTCAGCTCTTCGTCGCGCAGCGCCTCGTCCGGCGCCTCGATCGCGCGCAGCTCGCGGATGAGCCGGGCGAGGTCTTCGGCCAACCCGTGGCGAGGCCCCTCCGGCGGCACCCGATCGGCGGCAGCGGTCGGCAGCTGCCCCTCGAGGTAGCGGTTGACCGACCAGGGTTCGGGATACCCGAACCCGGGCTCCCCGACCGCGATGACCGATGGCGTGGCGACCGAGAGCTCGCGCTCGATCAGCGGCAGCCAGCGCGCCTCCCTCTCGATGGCCGAGCCTCCGGGCTGACGCGGCATCCGCACCAACAGGTCGCTGCCCAGCCGGAACAGTGCGTTGGTCGATCCGGACGCCCCGAGCCGGTGGACGTCGAGCCCGGCGTACTCGGGCAGTGTGCGGGCAACCAGGGCACGCACCATCTCGGTGTCGATCGGGATCTCGTCGCCGTGGAGGTCGGCCACCCGGATCGCCTCAGGCGTCGTAGTCGAGGACGACCCGCTCGGCCGTGGGGTGGGACTGGCAGGTGAGGACGTAGCCGCGCTCCACCTCGTCGGGCTCGAGCGCCCAGTTGGCGTCCATCGCGACGGAGCCCTCCACGACCTTGGCGCGACAGGTGCCGCAGACCCCTCCCTTGCACGCGAACGGGAGGTCGGAGCGCACCCGCAGCGCCGCCTCGAGGACGGGTACGTCGTCGGGGCGGAGGTCGAGCTCGGAGGTGCGGCCGTCGAGGCGGATCGTCACGTGGGCTGCCCCCTCCGCGCCGCCGAGCTGAGCGACCGGCGCCCGCGGCACCGGGTCGGCGTGGAAGAGCTCGGAGTGGATGCTGCCCGGTGCCGCACCGAGCTCCTCGAGCGCAGTGCGGAGCTCCGCGAGCATCTGCTGAGGGCCGCAGAGGAACCACTCGTCGACCTCGTCGGCGGGTGCCAGGGCGGTCAGGATCCCGCGGAGCCGCGAGGAGTCGAGCCGACCCGAGAACAGCTCGACGTCCTGCGTCTCCCGCGAGAGAACATGGACGATCTGCAAGCGTTCACAGAAGCGGTCCTTCAGATCATGCACCTCATCGAGGAACATCACCGAGCGATGGGTCCGGTTTGCGTAGACCAGAGTCACCGCGGACCCGGGCTCGCCCTCGAGGATCGCGGCCACGATCGACAGGACCGGGGTGATGCCGGAGCCGGCGGCGATCGCGACGTAGCGCTTCCGCGCTGTCGGGTCGATCTCGGTGGTGAACCGGCCAGCCGGCGTCATCACCTCGAGCTCGTCGCCGACGACCAGTCGCCCGACCACGCCCTCGCTGAACGCGCCGCCGGGGAGTCGCTTCACGCCGATGCGGAGTACGCCGGTGGAGGGCGGCGTACAGATGGAGTAGCTGCGCCGGACGTCGTCGCCGCCGCGGATCGAGAGGTGCTGGCCGTGCCGGAACCGGTAGTCCTCGGCGAGCTCGGGTGGCACGGCGAACGTGATCGCCACCGAGTCGTCGGTGAGCTCCTCGATCGCGGCGACCTTCAGCTGATGGAGGCTGGCGCTCACAGCGGCTTGAACCGGTCGAAGGGCTCGCGGCAGGTCTGGCACACCCAGAGCGCCTTGCAGGCCGTCGAGCCGAACCGGCTGGACTCGCGGGTGTCGAGGCTGCCGCACTGGGGGCAGCGCACGCCGAGGACCAGCTGCACCGGTCCGGTGCGGGGTCCGGGCGGGGCGACGCCGTAGTCCTCGAGCTTGGTGCGGCCCTCCTCGGTGATCCAGTCGGTGGTCCACGGCGGGGACAGCACGAACTCGACGTCGACGTGCGCGTAGCCCGCCGTGCTCAGGGCATCGACCAGGTCGGTGCGGATCGTCTCCATGGCCGGGCAGCCGGAGTACGTCGGGGTGATCTGCACGTGCACCCGCGAGCCTTCGTACTCGGTGACGTCGCGGAGGATCCCGAGGTCCTCGATGGTGACGACGGGGAGCTCGGGGTCGAGGACGGTCGCGGCCACCTGCCAGGCGTTCGTGATGGTCGTGGGCATCACCAAGTCGCCCCCGGGTGTGAGCGGGCGAGGTGCTGCATCTCGGCGAGCAGGTAGCCGAGGTGCTCGGTGTGCAGGCCGCGGCGGCCACCGCCGATGGCCGGGGCCACGTCGGGCACCGACAGGGTCGCCTCGCTCACCACGGTGCCGATCCGGTCGAGGACGGCGGGCCGCAGGGCGGCCGGGTCGACGGCGATGCCCTGCTCCACGAGCCCCACGTCGGCGGGCGTGAACAGCTCGTCGACGAAAGGCCACTCCACATCGAGGGCCGCCTGCATCCGCGAGTGGGACTCCTCGGTGCCGTCGCCGAGCCTGACGACCCAGCGGGTGGCGTGGTCGAGGTGGTAGGCGACCTCCTTGACTGCCTTGCCGGCCACTCCCGACAGCGTGGGATCCGTGCTGCTGGCCAGCGCTGCATAGAGCTCGGACTGGTAGGCGGCGAAGACCAGCAGGCGGGCCATGGTGACGCCGAAGTCGGTCTGCGGCCGCTCGACCAGCCAGACGTTGCGGAACTCCCGGTCGTCGCGGAGGTAGGCGAGGTCGTCCTCACCGCGCCCGGCCCCCTCGACCTGGCCGGCGTAGGCCAGCAGGTTGCGGGCCTGGCCGAGCTGGTCGAGGCCGATGTTGGCGAGCGCGACGTCCTCCTCGAGCTCGGGGGCGCGGCTGATCCACCAGCCCATCCGCTGGGCGGAGACGAGCGCGTCGTCGGCGATGCCGAGGGTGTAGTGGAAGAGCGGGGTGGTCACAGGTGCTGCACCCCCTCGGGGACGTCGTAGAACGTCGGGTGGCGGTAGACCTTGTCGCCGGCGGGGTCGAAGAAGGAGTCGCGCTCGTCGGGGCTGGACGCGACGATCTCGGAGGCCGGGACCACCCAGATCGAGACACCCTCGTTGCGCCGGGTGTAGAGGTCGCGGGCGTTGCGCAGCGCCATCTCGGCATCGGGGGCGTGCAGTGAGCCGACGTGCCCGTGGGACAGCCCCCGCCGGGACCTGATGAAGACCTCCCAGAGCGGCCAGTCGCGGCTCATGCGGCGCCTTCCGTCTGCTTCCGGGCGTGCTTCTCGGCGTACGCCGTGGCGGCATCGCGCACCCACGCGCCGTCCTCGTGGGCACCCACCTTGTGTGCCATCCGCTCGGCGTTGCAGGGGCCGTTGCCCTTGATCACCTCGAACAGCTCGGTGAAGTCGACCTCGCCGAAGTCGTAGTGACCACGCTCGTCGTTCCAGCGGAGCTCCGGGTCGGGCAGGGTCAGCTCGAGGACATCGGCCTGCGGCGCCGTCATGTCGACGAAGCGCTGGCGCAGGTCGTCGTTGCTGTGCCGCTTGATGCCCCACGCCATCGACTGCTCGGAGTGCGGCGACGCGTCGTCGGGCGGGCCGAACATCATCAGCGAGGGCCACCAGTAGCGGTCGACGGCGTCCTGCGCCATCGCCTTCTGGGCGGCCGTGCCGTGCGAGAGCGTGTGCAGGATCTCGAAGCCCTGCCGCTGGTGGAACGACTCCTCCTTGCAGACCCGGACCATCGCTCGCCCGTAGGGGCCGTAGGAGCACCGGCACAACGGCACCTGGTTGGTGATCGCCGCGCCGTCGACCAGCCACCCGATCGCGCCCACGTCGGCCCACGTGAGAGTCGGGTAGTTGAAGATCGAGGAGTACTTCTGCTTTCCGGTGTGCAGCGCGTCGAGCAGGTCGGCGCGGTCGACGCCAAGCGTCTCGGCGGCGGCGTAGAGGTAGAGCCCGTGGCCGGCCTCGTCCTGCACCTTCGCCATCAGGATCGCCTTGCGACGCAGGCTGGGCGCGCGGCTGATCCAGTTGCCCTCCGGCTGCATGCCGATGATCTCGGAGTGAGCGTGCTGTGCGATCTGCCGGATCAGGGAGCGCCGGTAGGCCTCGGGCATCTCGTCCCGCGGCTCCACCCGGCCGTCCTCGGCCAGGAGCCGGTCGAAGTCACTGTCCACGCCTCCGAGAGTAGCAAGATCTGTTACAGATCTCCGCATCGCGGACTGATTTCTGTAACACCGTGAGGACTTGCGAGGATGACGACATGAGCTCCCCCACCGCCGACGTCTCCGTGCGCGTCGCCTGGGCTGACGACGCGCCGGCGATCGGCGCGCTGCAGGTGCGGGCCTGGCGGACGGCGTACGCCGATCTGCTCCCAGCCGAGGCACTCCCGGACGAGAACGACGCGACCGAGGCCTGGCGGACGTCGATGACCCGCCCGGCCGACGCACGCAACCGGGTGCTGGTCGCCCTCGAGCGCAACCGCGTCGTGGGCTTCGCGGTGGTCGGGCCCGCTGCCGATCCGGACTGCGACCCGGTCGCCGACGGCGAGCTGCTCGAGCTCACCGTCGACGCCGACGAGCGCGGCAAGGGGCACGGCTCCCGGCTGCTCACCGCGGCCGTCGACACGATGACGGCCGACCGGTTCACCCGAGCGGTGTTCTGGGCGATCGTCTCCGACGACGAGGTGCGCGCGTTCCTCACCAGCGCCGGCTGGGCCGCCGACACGGCCCACCGGGAGCTCGACCTCGACGGCACCGGCAGCACCCGGGTCAAGCAGGTCCGGCTGCACACCGCCCTGGCCTGAGCGCCGTTCAGGCTTGCCGTTTGGTCACCAACGGCAGAAAACCGACCCGACAACCTGCGGTTGGTGACCAAACCGCAGTGAAAAGAGGGCCCGTGCCGGTTCCGTCCGGCACGGGCCCTCGTCTGGGGTGAGGCGTCAGCCGACGCTGACCGCGCTCCATGCGGTGGCGACCGCGTTGTACTGCGCGCTCCCGTTGCCGAAGAGGTCCCGCGCCGCGTTGAGGGTGGCGGTGCGGGCGCCGGCGTAGTTGGTGCTGGAGGTCATGTAGACGTCCAGCGCGCGGAACCAGATCTTCGCGGCGTCGGCCGAGCCGATGCCGTTGACGGTCGAGCCGTTGCAGGTCGGCGAGCTGTGCGGCAGGTCACCGATCGTCTTCGAGCCCGAACCCTCGGCGAGCAGGTAGAAGAAGTGGTTGCCGATGCCGGATGAGTAGTGCACGTCGACGTTACCCGCGCCGGAGTTCCAGCAGCTCAGGGACGAGCCGTCCAACGACGGGTTGTCCATCCGGCGGAAGCCCTCGTGGTTCGCGAGGTCGAACTCCTCGCCGATGTAGTAGTCGCCCTTGTCGTTCGGGTTGGCGGCGTAGAACTCCACCATCGTGCCGAAGATGTCGGAGGTCGACTCGTTGAGGCCGCCCGACTCCCCGGAGTAGGTGAGGCCGGCGGTGTTCTCGGTGACGCCGTGACTCATCTCGTGGCCGGCCACGTCCAGCGAGACCAGCGGTCCGAACGTGGTGCCGTTGCCGTCGCCGTACGTCATCTTGGAGCCGTCCCAGAAGGCGTTGACGTAGCCGTTGCCGTAGTGGACCCGGCTGGTCACGCCGCGGCCGTCGCCGAAGATCCCGTTGCGGGCGTGCTGGGTCTTGAAGTAGTCGTACGTCTTGGCGGCGCCGTAGTGCGCGTCCACCGCCGCCGACTCACGGCTGCTCGTGGAGCCGTTGCCGAACGACGTGTCGGGGCTGCTGTAGGCGACGCCGTTCGCACAGCCGATGCCGAGCAACCCGCAGAGGGGCCCATCGGTCTTGTTCTGTGCGTCGACGGTGCTGCCGTTGCCGCGCGTGGGATCGGTGAGGGTGTACGCCGACCCGGCAGGGGCCACCTGGATGCTCACGGTGCCGCTATAGAGGGACTGGCCGGACCCGTCCGTGGTGTGGATCTGCTCCTCGCGACGGATCACCTTGCCGGTCGCGGCGTCCACATAGGTGAGCAGCCGGCTGGGCGTGCCGTCCTGCTGGCGGCCGGCGGTGGGCACCTCCCAGGCGAGCCGGGGCTTGGCGGATACGGCGTCGACGACCAGTCGCGGAGCGCCTGCCGAGCGCAGCTTGGAGATCACCCGGGTCGCAGCCGAGGGCGCCAGCGCCCGAGTCTTCGCCAGGGCCTTGTCGAGAGTGGGCCGGACCGAGAGGTCGAGCGGGGTACGCAGCGTCTGGCTGACGCCCTTGAAGGAGCCGCCGCTGCCTTGGTGGACGACGATGTCGCCGCCGATCACGGGCAGCCCGTGCACGGTGCGGTTCATCCGCACGTGCGAGGCGCCGTCCGCGTCAAGAACAGTGTCGACGACCTGGAACTCCTGCTCCACGGTGTCGCGGGCCACGCCGGGGTGAGCGTCGAGTGCGCGGAGCGCCTGTGCGACAACGTCGCCACGCTGGTCGCGCTCCGCAGCTGCGCCGGTGGCACTCGCGGTCTGGCCGCCGAACGAGCCGGCGACCAGGGCCGCCGCGGCGAGTCCCACCAGGGTGGGCCCGAGAATCTTCCGCATGACATCCCTTTCTGCTGGACGCCCGGCAGTCGGAGCGTCACTGTCCTCAGGGCAGCCTGTCGGTGGTGCACCCCCGCGACAACGGACGGCCACGTGCACATCGGTGCAATGCACGAATCTGCAGATTTACTTTCAGGACGCCTTGCGGCGCCCCTTCGACCCGGCCTTCTCGATCGCCTTGGCCAGCTCGGTCTGGCTCATCTTCGACCGGCCGCGGATGTCGAGCTCCTGGGCCAGCTCGTAGAGCTCCTCCTTGGAGCGTGCGCCGAGGTCGTCCGCATCGGCCTTCTTGGTCTTGAGCTTGCCGCCCCGCTTCCGGTTGCCCGGCCGGTGCTTGCCGGATCCCTCGAGCGAGGCCTGAAGCGCCTCCATCAAGTCGGTGACCTTCTCGGCCGCGTCCGCCTTCGACTCCTCCACGACCTCCTCGTCGTTGCGCTTGACCTCGACCAGCTGCTCGACGCGGTCGGTGTACGTGTCCCGGTAGTTGGCCGGCTTCCACTCGCTGGACATCGCCTCGATGAGCTTCACCGCCATCTTGATGTCCTTCTTCTCCACGCGCGTCTTGGCGGGCAGCCGTTCGATCTCCTTCACCGGGTCGCGCACCTCGTCGGCGAAGTACATCGTCTCGAGCACGAGTACGTCGTCGTGCGGACGGATCGCCGCGAGGTACTGCTTGCTCCGCATCACGAAGGTCGCGACCCCGACCCGCCCCGACTCCTCCAGGGCTCGAGCGAGCAGCTTGTAGGCCTTGTCCGCTTCCTTGCCGGACGGGGCCAGGTAGTAGCTCTTCTGGTAGTAGATCGGGTCGATCTCGGCGGCGTCCACGAAGTCGCTGATGTCGATGGTCCTGCTGCGACCGGGCTCGACCGACTCGAGCTCCTCGGGGGTCAGCATCACGTACTTCCCGTCGTCGACCTCGGCGCCCTTGACGATGTCGTCGTACGCGACCTCCTCGCCGGTCTCCTCGTTGACCCGGCGGTTGCGGACCCGAGAGGACGTGCCCTCCTCGAACTGGTGGAAGCGGACCTCGTGCGCCTGGGTCGCCGAGTAGAGGCCGACGGGCACGTTGACGAGCCCGAACGACACCGCGCCGGTCCAGATCGCACGGGCCATGACCGATCACCTCCGTGCCGGCTGGGTACCCCGGCGCGAACGCCGGTATGCCGCGTCCTCAGCTCGCCCGGCGCGGCGAGAACGTGTAGCTCCACGAGACGACCGCATCGATCACGAGCACCAGGGTCCAGAGCTGCGCCGTCTGCAGAAGTCGCTCGGAGCGCTCGGGATCGCCGATGACCAGCCAGGCGAGCAGCATCAGGGAGCAGCCGATCGCCCACGCGAGAGCGTGCCTGGTCCACTGCCGCCGCTCGTGCCGGGCGTGTTCCTTGCCGTGCTTCGGAGCCGGTGTCGGAGCCGGCCCGGCGCCGAGCCGGTGGGCCACCCGGGCGTCGGCCCACCGGAGCATCGCGGAGCCGAACGCGACCGAGACCCCGATGTAGATCGCCGCCAGCGCGTGCACCGCGGTCGCCTCGGCACCACGGCGCAGGTCGACCGTGGTCGCCACCAGGAGGACCACGTCGAGCAGCGGGGTGAGCACCAGCAGCGCGGCACCGAGGCGGGGACGGCGCAACGCATAGCGGGCGAGCAGCCCGGCCCCGAGCAGCAGCCAGAAGCCGATCTCGCACGCGACGATCAGCATCAAGAGCATGGCGGGTTCCTCTCCGGGTCACTGTCAATCAAGCGTGCGTGCCGGCACCGGCTCGGAAAATCCATCGATGGTCTCGTTCGTGGGTGACTTCGGTCGGAGCCGCACCCCGACCAAGATCGCGGTGAGCAGGCAGAGGGCAGCGTCGATCCCGATCGCCACCGTGAGGCCGGTGAGCAGCCGCTCGCCGCCGTCCGTCGTCCGGTGTACGACGCCGGTGACGATCGCGGACATGATCGGGATACCCATGGTGATGCCGACCTGCTGGCTCATCGTCGCCAGGCCGGTCGCGAGACCCTGCTCCCGGTCGGGCACACCCGTGGTGACGGTGACCATGAACCCCACGATGGCCACCAGGTTGGCCACCCCACCGACAAAGGTCGCGACCAGGACCAGGGGCAGGTACGCCGAGGACTCGCCCAGCAGGACCAGCGGGGCCGTGGCCGCCGCCTGGACCACGAGGCCACCCACGATCGCCCGGACACTCCCTACGGCCGCGATCACCCGCGGGCCGGCCAGGCCACCGATCACCGTGCCCGCGCCCAGCACGGAGAAGGCGAGCCCGGCCTCGAGCGGCGAGTAGCCGAGCACGTCCTGGAGGTAGAGCGTCAGCAGGAAGACCAGCGACGTCTCGGTGGCGAACGCCATCACGCCGGCGAGGTTCCCCCAGCCCACCGAACGCCGACGCAGCACGTCGAGGGAGACCAGCGGCTCCGCGACCCGGTGCTCGACGGCCCAGAAGACACCGAGCAGGACGACCCCGAGCCCGAGCGCGACCAGCGCCTTCGGGTCGGCCCACGAGTGCTCGCCGGCAGCGGTGAGGCCGTAGATCAGCGCCAGCAGCCCCGCGGTGACGCTGAGCGCGCCGGGAAGGTCGAGCCGGGGCCGCTGGGTCGGTCGGCTCTCGGTCAGCACCGCCGGGCCGACCACCAGGACGACCAGCGCGACGACGACGTTGACGTAGAACGCCCAGCGCCAGCTGAGCAGGTCGGTGAGTACGCCGCCGAGTACGGCGCCGGTCGTGAAGCCGGCCGCCATCAGCGCGCCGTTGAGCCCGAGCGCACGCTCCCGGCGTGGCCCCTCGGGGAAGGACGTCGTCAGCAACGACAGCGCGGCGGGCGTGACGACGGCGGCAGCGGTGCCCTGCGCCACTCGGGCGACGAGGAGCACCCATGGCTCGGTGGCGAGACCGCCGACCAGCGAGGAGAGGCCCAGCAGCGCGATCCCGGCCAGGAACAGCCGGCGACGCCCGAACAGGTCCGCGACCCTGCCGAACAGGAGCGTCAGGCCGGCGGCGCAGAGGGCGAACGAGGTCGCGATCCACTGCAGGTTCTGCAGTGAGAAGCCGACGTCAGCGCCGACGTCCGGCAGGGCGACGTTGAGGATGGAGAAGTCGACGGCGAGCGTGAAGCTCGCGGTGAGCAGGACCGACAGGGTGAGGCGTTCGCGCATCGTCGGTGTGGTGGTTGCGGCTCGCACGAGAAGCTCCTTCGGGGATCGACAGCAACGGGCACCACGAGGGTTCGTCAGGTCGGGAGCGACAGCCAGACACCTGTCGTGAGTACTCCCCCACTGCCTGGCACTCACAGGGACAGGCAGATCTGGGTACGCCGAGCCACACTGGTGGCGTGACCGGAACGGAGACGCGACGTACTCGGGACCTCGGCGAGTTCCTGCGGATCCGGCGCGCCCGACTGACGCCCGAGGACGTCGGCCTGACGTCGTACGGCGCCCGGCGGGTGCCCGGGCTGCGACGTGAGGAGCTGGCCATGCTGGCCGGCGTCAGCGTCACCTACTACACCCGGTTGGAGCAGGGCCAGAGCGTCAATGCGTCCGACTCCGTGATCGAGGCGTTGGGTCGCGCGCTCTCCCTGGACGCCGACGAGCGCGCGCACCTGCGCGACCTGGCCCGGCCCGCACCGCCGAAACGCTGGCGGCCACCGCCGCCCGTGTCGGTCCGGGCCCGGACCCGCACCCTCATCGACGCGATGGGCGACGTGCCGGCCGTGCTCATGGGACGGTCCTCGGAGGTGCTGGCCTGGAACCGGCTCGGTCACTCACTCGTCGCTGGGCACGTCCCGTTCGACGCGCCGTACGACGAGGCGAACCGGCCCAACCTGACCAGGATGCTGTTCCTCGACCCGCACACGCGGGCGCTCTACTCGGAGTGGGACGAGGAGGCCGCGCGCGCCGTCGCCTCGCTGCGGCTGGTCACGGGTCGCTTCCAGGAGGACCGCGACCTGGCCGAGCTGATCGGCGAGCTCTGCATCGCGAGCGACGCGTTCGCGCAGCTGTGGGCCGAGCATCCGGTGGCCAACTGCACCAGCGGCACCAAGCGGATCTCACACCCCGAGGTGGGAGAACTCGAGGTGGGCTTCGAGGTGCTGCACCTCCCGGACGGCGCCGGGCACCGGCTGCTCACCTACACAGCAGAGCCCGACACCCCCGCGAGGCACACGCTCGACCTGCTCGCCCGCCTCGCTACGTCGTGAGCCCGACCCGTCACGAACTGGCGCAGAACGCGAACGCGCGCAGTGTGTGACCCTCGACGGGGTCGAAGTTGAACCCGCTCGCTCGCCAGCGGCGGGCGTTGCTCGGGTGAGGTGCGGAGCTCCGGAGCAGGACCCCGATCATCCCCTCGCCATCCTCGATGGCGCCGCCTCCGACCAGCCGCTCGTTGTTCCGGCACTTGGCCGACGCCGTCCCGCTGGTCACGGGATCGACCGAAATGGCGGCACCGCCTCGTTTGACGATCTTCTCCACCCGGTCCGGCCGCGCCGGACGCGCACAGAACGCGAAAGCTCGCAGCAGCTGCGGGTTGGCGAAGTCGTTGTTGACGGCCTTGGCGAGCCACCTTCGAGACCGGGTCGGATCGGGAGCGGAAGCGGTCAGGAGTGCCGAAGCATCGTTCGTGCCGGTCCCGTCCGCGCCACCGCCCACCAGTCGCTCGTCGCTCCGGCAGTTGGTGGTGTCCTTGCCGGGGTCGCCGGAAGCCAGCTCGGCCGCGGTTCCGCCCTGGCGGACGATCACCCCGATCCGGTCGCGGCGCGCGGACTTCGCGCACATGGCATAGGCCGTGAGCCCATGGGCGGTCGTGCCGTCGTTGTTGAATCCGCGAGCCAGCCAGCGCCGCGCGTTGTTCGGGTCGGGCCCCGAAGCGCGCAGGAAGACGACAAGGAAGCCTGCCCCTTCACCGATCGCCCCTCCACCGATCAAGGTCTCTCCACGTCGACACTTGGCGGACGCCTGGCCGCTCAGGTTCGGCGGAATGGAGACCTCCGTCCCGGTGCGCTTGGTGACCACGCCGATCTTGTCGGCTGCCTGCGTGGCGGTCTCGGCCGGCGCTGCCGGCGCGGCGCTGATGGCGGTCAATCCGGCTAGTGACAGGGCCACACACAGGCCTGCGGCCAGCCGGGAACGGCGGTAATTCATGGCTGCTCCTTTTCCCGAAGGGGAGCGCGAGCACTGGGCTGCTGGCGGGCCCCGGAGATAACCCGCGAGCGTAGACCTGGGGAGATGTGGAATGGCGATGGTCTAGACCACGACTCGTCGCGTCAGGCCGCCGCCTCGTCCTTCGTGGCCAGGACGCCGAACATGGTGACGGCGAAGAACGCGTCACCCCGATCCAGCGCCTCTGGCACCTCGCGCTCGAACCGAGCCACCTCTTCGGCGGTGACAGCCCTCTCGTCAACCGCCTGGGCGAGTACCGGCCGCCAGAGCTGCAGCCCGCGCACCACCTCGTCGGGCATCACGACGGCCGTGGCGGCGATGTCCGGGTCGACGTTCAGGCCGGCGCCGTGCAGCTGACCGCGGAGGAGCCGGCCGGCGAACGGGTTGGCGCTCTGGCGCCACGAGAACTCGTTGAGACGCTGCACGAAGTCCGGGTCGCCCACGGTCTGTACGACGGTTCCCCAGTCGCTGTCCACGACGACGACTCGGCCACCGGGCGCCAACACGCGGGCGAACTCGCGCGCGGCGGCCGCTGCGTCTGGCAGGTGCTGGAACACCCGCTCGCAGCGGAGCACGTCGATCGAACCGTCCGCGAAGGGCAAGGCGCCGGCATCCCCGTCAACGTACGTCGTCTGCGCCGAGTCCGTCGTCGTTCGGCGCTCGGCCTCGGCGCGCAGGCCGGCGTCGGGCTCGACACCCACGGCGCGCCCGCCCGGTCCAACGAGGCCGGCCAGCCGGCGTACCTCGGTCCCGGCGCCGCACCCGACGTCCACTGCGACGTCGCCGTGGCGCGGGGCCAGCGCGCCCAGCGTCCAGTCACGCAGGCGCAGCACGGCCGGCATCTGCTCCTGCAGGTCGAGCACGTAGATCCGCGCGGCCAGGTCGGAGTCGGCGTCGCCGGGGACGTTGCCCTTGCGGAAGGACGTAGAGCTGAGGTCCAGGTCGGGCGGCGGTCCTGTGGTCACGTTCGTAAGTGTGACCCGCGTTTTTCAGTCCAGGTCGAGGAACGACTCGAGCCCGACGGTGAGCCCCGGGTGGGCAGCGATTTTGCGGACTCCGGTGAGCACGCCGGGGGTGAACGACGCCCGGTCGAGCGAGTCGTGCCGGATGGTGAGCGTCTCCCCCTGCCCGCCCAGGATCACCTCCTGGTGCGCGACCAGGCCCCGCACCCGCAGCCCGTGGACCCGGATGCCGTCGACGTCGGCCCCGCGCGCCCCCTCGAGGCCGGATGAGGTGGCGTCCGGAACAGGAGGGCAGCCGGCGTCGCGGCGTGCAGCGGCGATCAGCTCGGCGGTACGCCGCGCGGTGCCGGAGGGTGCGTCCACCTTGTCGGGGTGGTGCAGCTCGACCACCTCCACGGACTCGTAGAACGGCGCGGCGACCGCGGCGAAGCGCATCATCAGGATCGCGCCGATCGCGAAGTTGGGCGCGATCAGGACGCCGGTCTTCGGCGAGGCCTCCAGCCAGCCGCGCACGGTGGCGAGTCGTTCGTCCTCGAAGCCCGTGGTGCCGACGACCGCGTGGATGCCGTGGTCGATGCAGAACTCGAGGTTGTCCATGACCACGTCGGGGTGGGTGAAGTCGACGACCACCTCGGCCCCGGAGGTGACCAGGGCGTCGAGTTCGTCGTCGACGTCGACGACTGCCACCAGGTCAGTGTCGTCGGCCGCCTCGACCGCCCGGCACACCTCGGAGCCCACCCTGCCGCGTCCGCCCAGGACGCCCACCTTGATCACCTCGGCCACGGCGACCACGGTAGTGCCTGGGCCACGCCCTTCGGTGCGTGCCAGCGGTGGTCGCGGTCTGGCAGGGTGGAGGACATGGCGGTGCAGACGATCCCCGCGCGGATTCGCTGGGCGGTGGACTTCATGGACGTGCAGCCGTCTGACCACCTCCTGGAGATCGGCTGCGGTCCTGGTGCGGGGGCCGAGCTCATCTGCAGCCGTCTCGAGACCGGCCGGCTGTTCGCGATCGACCGCTCCGAGTCGGGGGTCGACCGGACCAAGCGGCGCTGCGCGTCGTACATCAAGGCCGGCCGGCTGACCGTGCGCCAGATCGACCTGGCCACGTTGCGGGTGCCGGTGAAGCGGCTCAACAAGGTGTTCGCGTTCAACGTCAACCTGTTCTGGGTCCGCGAGTGCGCCGACGAGGTCGCCCTGCTGCACGAGCGCGTGCTGCCCGGGGGTGGGGTCTACCTCTTCTACGAGTCGACCCGGCCCGAGCAGGTGCCGGAGATGATCCGGAAGGCGTCGGCCTCGCTGACCGACGGCGGGTTCCGGGTCTACGTCGTCGACTCCAAGGATCCCGCCGTGGTCGGCATCATCGGCCGGCGTTAAGGCTGATCCCTAACTTCCCGCAGAGATAAGGGTATATCCTTACTTCGTGCTGGTCGCCGTGGTCACCGTGGACCAGGTCGGCAGTCGAGGCGCGGCCGATCTGGTCGATCCCGCCCTGGGCGAGCTGGTCGACATCCCCTCCGTGCGGGCGTTCGAGCGCACTGCCGGTGACGAGTTCCAGGGCGTCCTCGACGACCCGGACGCCCTCGTCCGCGTCGTCGAGCACCTCCTCCGAGGCGACGAATGGTCGGTGGGCATCGGCTTCGGCGCGGTGGACCTGCCGCTGCCCACTTCGGCCCGGGCCGGCCGCGGCGCGGCCTACCAGCGCGCCCGGGAAGCCGTCGACGCGGCGAAGGGCGGACCCTGGCGGGTCTGTGTGCGCGGCCCGGACCCGGAGCCGGCGGGTGCCCTGGAGGCGGCCCTGTGGTTGTGGGCCGCGCTGCTCGCGCGTCGCACCCCGCGCGGCTGGGAGGTCGCCGACCTGCTGGACGGTGGCGCCTCGCACGCCGTGGCGGCCCGATCGCTCGGCATCACTCCCCCGGCGGTGAGCCAGCGGGCCCGTACTGCTGGCATCGTGGAGGGGCGACGCGCGCGCGAGCTCGCGTCGTACCTGACCGCTCGGCTGATGGACGGGAGCGAGGGATGACCGGACAGGACTACGGCTATCTCGTGATGGCGCTGCTCGGGGTGTCCCTGGTGACTGCGGCACCCGGCTGGACCCGCGCCGGCCGGGTGATCTGGCCGCCGTTCTCGATGGTGATCCTTCTCGCCGCGCTCGCCGTCGCCGGCGGCGCACCCGAGATCGAGATCGCCACCGAAGCCAAGACCGCGCTCGCGGTCGGCCTCGCCGGAGCCCTGGCGGTGGTCGGCGGCGGACCGATCACCGCGTTGCTCTTCCGGCTCGTCGACCGGGACCGGTTCGACCAGCCCGGCTCGCTCGAGAGCGCCGCCGCAGTGCTGCGCGGCGGGCTCTGGATCGGGATGCTCGAGCGCATCGCCGTGTTCGTGTCACTGGTCGCGACGTTCCCCGAGGGGATCGCCATCGCGCTGGCCGTGAAGGGCCTCGGGCGCTACCCCGAGCTCCGCTCCCCCGGGGCCGCGGAGCGTTTCATCATCGGCACGTTCGCCAGCGTGCTCTGGGCCAGCGCATGCGCCGGGGTGGTTGTGCTCACCCGGTGACCGTGACCGTGGCCTCGATGCGAACGGCGTCGAACAGGCGCCGGGCTGCCTTCCGGTCCCCGGAGAGCTCGACCAACCCGTCGTCGATCGCGACGGTGAGCGCGCGCGGCACGCCGAGGATCCGGGCGAGGGTGTCCGGGTCGGTGGACACGACGGCATCCGGGGTCCCTTGGGGCTCCCCTCGCCTCATCTCGACCAGCTCGCCGTCGACGACCCTCGTGCAGAAGCGGTCGCGGCCCAGGCGCATCTCGTAGGTGGCCGTCCAGGGCCGATCCGCCTGCGACCGGTACAGGCTGCGCAGCCTGAGCATCGCCGAGTCCGCACCCACCCGGTCCTCGGACGACTGCGCGACCGGCGCTCCCCAATGTCCGAGCGCGACGACGATGGGTTCCAAGCCGGCGCCCCACCCGGTCAGCTCGTAGACCTGCGAGCTGGCCGGCGGCGGCAGCGTGCGGCGACGCACGACGCCGGTCGTCTCCAGCTCCTTCAGGCGCTGGCTCAGGACCTTCGCCCCCGCTCGGGGCAGTCCTTCCTGCAGGTCGGTGAAGCGCTTCGGGCCCAGGAGCAGCTCTCGCACGACCAGCAGCGCCCAGCGTTCCCCGATGTGATCCAGCGCGACCGCGATCGCGCACCCATCACCGTACCGGCGGTTCGTGGACATAGTTTCCACGTTATCACTGAATACTTCCCATTGACACAATTGCTACTTTCTCATAGAAAGTAATCACTACTACCCGTGGATAGACACCCAGGAGATGACATGAACAAGACAGCGATCAACCCGTGGCCGTTCTCGGTGCCACTGCTCGGGCACTCGCTCGACAATCTGGAGACGGTGCTCGGTCAGGCCGAGATGTCGCTCACCGACGTGGTCCGGCTGACTTCTCCACCACGGATGTCGGAGGCCTGCTCCAGAACTTCCCGATCGTCAACGAACGATTACAGGGCCACCGCTTCGCGACGACGGTCCTCGGCGTCGCAAGCCTCGCCGGCCCGGAGCTGATGGTCGCCGTCGAGGCCACCGCGATGGACTGACCCGTCAGCGGAGGAGGCCCTTGGCCACGTGGGTGACCTGGACCTCGTTTGACCCGGCGTAGATCATCAGCGACTTGGCGTCGCGAGCGAGCTGCTCGACGCGGTACTCCGCCATGTAGCCGTTGCCGCCGAAGAGCTGGACCGCCTCCATCGCGACCTCGGTAGCGGCGGTCGAGGCGTAGAGCTTGATCGCGGATGCCTCGGACAGCGACGGAAGCTTGCCCGCGCGGCGCTGCTCGATGGTGCTGAACACCATGTTGCGTACGTTGATCCGCGCGACCTCCATCTGGGCGAGCTTGAGCTGGATCAGCTGGAACTCGCCGATCGGCTGGCCCCACAGCTCGCGTGACTTGGCGTAGTCGATGCAGAGCCGCTGACACTCCTCGATCACGCCCAGCGCGAGGCTGGCGATGCCCACCCGCTCGGCGACGAAGTTGGACCTGGCGCTCTCCTTCCCACCACCATCGGTCGCCGAGCCGAGCAGACGGTCGTCGCCGAGGCGGACCTCGTCGAAGAACAGCTGACCGGTCGGCGAAGAGTGCATGCCCATCTTGCGCAGCGGCTGGCTCTGCGTCAGGCCGTCCATCCCGGAGTCGAGGACAAAGGTCAGCACCGGTTGGTCACGACGCTCCTGGCCGCTGCCGTCGTCGTGCTTGGCGTAGACGACCACCGTGTCGGCGTAGGGACCGTTGGTGATGAACGTCTTCTGCCCGGTCAGCACCCACTCGTCGCCGTCGCGGCGCACAGTGGTGCGCATCCCGCCGAACGCGTCGGACCCGGCATCCGGCTCGGTGATCGCCCATGCGCCCACCTTGGTGAACGTCATCAGGTCTCGCGCCCAGCGCTTGCGCTGCTCGATGCTGCCGCGCGTGTTGATGGTGCCGCCGGCCAGACCCACGGAGACGCCGATGGCCGCCGGGATGCCCATGCTGACCCGGCAGAGCTCGCTGGTGACGATCACGCCCATGGCCGGGTCGAGGGCGCTCATCGCGTCGCCGTCGGACTGCTCCCCCGACTCGGCACGTGCGATCGCCTTGTCGAAGGCCTCGCCGGCCAGCTGCTCCATGCCGAACGCGGCGTAGAACTTCCGGATCAGGTCATACGGCGGCAGGTCGCCGTGCTCGAGGTCGTCCTGCAGCGGCCGGACCTCCTTGTCGACGAAGCTGCGCACCGCGTCACGGATCGCGATCTCGTCGTCCGACCACTCGAACATCAACGGGTCCCGGGCTCGCGGTCCTCGTAGCCGGCACGTTGGTCGTGGTCGAACTCGGTGAACACGGTGTCGAGGCCGAGCCTGCCGCGCAGCCAGGGCTTGGCCCGAGCCGCGGTGAGGCTCCAGTTGGCTCCCGAGAACGCGAAGTACGGCGGAACGGTCGCGGTCAGCTTGGGCTTCAGGATGACCTTCAGCACGGCCTTCGCGACGTCCTCGGGCTCGACCGGCTTCATCAGCCCGGTGGCCTCGGTGCCGTTGATCAGCTCGGTGTTGGTGAACGACGGCAACACCGATCCCACCCGGATGCCGTGCTCGGCGAGCTCGGCGTTGAGCGCCTCGCTGAACGCCAGCACGCCGGCCTTGGTGGCGCTGTAGACCGCGGAGCCGGGCATCGGGATCCGGCCGGCGAGCGAGGCGATGTTGACGATCACGCCGCCCGGTCGCATCCGCGCCGCGGCCTCGTAGGAACCCTGGATGACGCCGGTCAGGTTCACGTCGAGCTGGGCGAGCTGGCGTTCCAGCGGGACCTCGCGCACCTTGCCGAGCACCATGAACCCCGCGTTGTTGACCAGTACGTCGAGCCGCCCGTGCTCGGTGACGACGGCGTCGAGGAAGCCGGCGAACGACTCCCGGTCCGCCACGTCGAGCGGGAGTGCCAGCCCGTCGTACTCCTCGGCCGCCTTCTTGGCGAGGTCGACGTCGAGGTCGCCGATCACCACGGCGGCTCCTTCAGCCGCCAGCGCCCGGGCGGTGGCCGCACCGATCCCGCGGGCACCGCCGGTGAGGGCGACGACCTTGCCGTTGAGCGTTCCCGTCATCCGCTGCTCCTTCTGCTGCGTCGGCCGCGCAGGCGCGCGGCCGCGATCTGGGCCTTCATTGCCGCCCCGCCCGCGGCCAGGTACGCCGCGGGCTTGGTGGGGTACGGCGTGGCGCGGCGCTGGGCCGCGACCGTCTGTGACTCGGTGTAGCGCAGGATCCCGTCGGCACCGTGCCGGCGCCCGAGACCGCTGGCCCGCATGCCACCCATCGGCGCGGCGACGGAGCCGATGGCGGAAAGGTAGCCGTCGTTGATGTTCACGGCTCCCGCCCGGATTCGGCCGGCCAGCCGGCGGGCCGCGTCGAGGTCGGCGGACCAGATGCTGGCGGACAGGCCGTACTCCGTGTCGTTGGCGCGGGTCAGCGCCTCCTCGTCGTCGGCGACGGGATAGACCGAGACCACCGGCCCGAACGTCTCCTCCGCGCACACCCGCATGGTCGGCTTCACCCCGGACAGCACGGTGGGCTCGAAGAACAACGGCCCGAGGTCGGGCCGGGCCTTGCCGCCGGCGACCAGCTCGGCGCCATGGTCGATCGCGTCGGCGACATGGGCCTCGACCGCCTCCAGCTGGTCGGCGGTGGTGAGCGAGCCGACCTCCGCGGAGTAGTCGTAGGCGGCACAGAGGCTCAGCGCACGAGTGGCCTCGGCGAAGCCCGCGAGGAACCGGTCGTGGAGCCGCTCATGGACGTAGATCCGCTCGATCCCGATGCAGATCTGGCCGGCGTTGGAGAAGCTGGCCTGGACGGCGCCCCTGATCGCGGCATCCACGTCGGCGTCGGCGCGGACGATCATCGGGTTCTTGCCACCGAGCTCCAGCGACGCACCGATCAGCCGGCGCCCGGCCTCCGCGGCCAGCTCCCGGCCGGTGGCGGTGGAACCTGTGAAGGCCAGGTGGTCGACCTCGTCGAGCAGCGCCGGTCCGATGACCGACCCGCGGCCGGCGACCACCTGCCACACGTCGTCGGGAAGGCCGGCCTCGCGCGCAATGGCCCGGGCGGCCAGCAGGCTCAGCGGTGCCTGTGAGTCGGCCTTGCTGAGCACCGCGTTGCCGGACAGCAGCGCCGGGATCACGTCACCGACAGCGAGGAAGAGCGGGTAGTTCCAGGGCGCGATCACACCGACCATGCCC
Organism: uncultured Actinomycetota bacterium; assembly: GCA_963779635.1. Classification (GTDB taxonomy): domain Bacteria; phylum Actinomycetota; class Actinomycetes; order Propionibacteriales; family Nocardioidaceae; genus Nocardioides. Next base: position 186,630 of record CAVZZC010000009.1, read on the forward strand.
TTGGGATGCCGGGTCACCCGGGTGCGCACGATGCCGGGCAGGCCCGACGGCGCCTTCTTCTCGGCGAGGTACGACGCCGCGTGCCCGGCGTAGTGCGCCGCCACCGCCGGCAGTCCGAGAAGCTCCACGCCCGCGTGGACGCGGGACTTGCCCGTTTCCCACTGGACGACGTCGAGCACGCGCTCCTTGTCCTTGAGCAGCAGCGACGCGAAGCGGAGCACGATCGAGCACCGCTCGCCGAGGGGTACGCCGGCCCAGCTCTCCTGCGCGATCCGCGCCCGCCGTGCCGCGTCGGCGACGTCAGTGGCGCTGGACTGCGGGACCGCGGGCAGCGGCTCGCCGGTGAATGGCGCGGTCGCCGCGGACGGATCACCGGAGGCGGCGACGAGCGACAGCAGCCCGTCGACGTAGTCCTGGGTGACGCGGGGCGGCAGCCTCATCGACCCGCCTCGCGGGCGAACGCGCGGGCAGCGATGGGGTGCAGCCGCATCCGTGGCGGGAGCCGCCGCAGCAACGGGTCGACGGCGCGGACCACTCGGGCGAACCGGTGGTAGCGGCGCTCGCGGTCGTCGTCCCAGGGCAGGCCGAGGATCTCGCGGGCCTGCGGCGGCAGGCCGCCGATGGTGAGAAACGAGCTGAACGTGTTGACCGGGCGACGGACCAGCCACCACAGAGGTCGGGGCACTCGGCCGGGGCGGGGCCAGCCCTTCGTGGCGTAGCCGACGCCGTACGCCGCGGTGCGGTGCCGGACCAGGCGGTGCTCGAGGGCGTCGTCCCAGTAGGTCTCGAACTCCGCCCAGTTGGTGGGGATGCCGCGCGCGGTGACGCCGTACCTCTCGAACCAGGTCACCGACTCGGCGATGAGCTGATCGCGCTCGGCCCGGCCGAGCGGGCGGATGAAGGTGTCGGCGGCGACGACGAGGTGCTCGACGAAGGTGGCGTGCGCCCAGTAGTAGGTCTCCGGGTTGAGCGCGCTGTAGGGGCGCCCGTCGGGCATCTTCCCCTTGATCGAGGTGTGGAAGTCGCGCACCTTGTGGCCGGTGGCCTCCGGGTCGGGTCCGTAGACCGTGCCGAAGATCGGCGGGATGCTGCGGGCCAGCCGCGCGAACGTCTCGGCGAACCAGACCGAGTGCTCCTCCACGCCCTGGCCGAGCGCCGGGAGCATGTTCTGCAGGACCGCGGCGCGCGGGCCGAGCAGCGCCATCCGGTGGTCGGCGAACAGCTGCCAGGTCAGCGAGTCGGGGCCCAGCGGCAGGCCGGGCGCCGACGGGAGCTCGCCCGGTTCACGGGTCGCCAGCGACATGGGCCGATGATACATTGGAACGACTTTGTTTCAACATGTCGGAGGGGTGCCGAGTGACGACGACGGTGCAGACGCTGCGTGAGCCGACCGGTCCGAGGGCCGGTCTTATCCATCTCCTGCGGTTGCGCCGCGACCCCATCGGACACTCCGCCCGGCTCCGCGAGACCTACGGAACCGTCTACCGGATGCGGGTCTTCGGTGTGGAGATGTACACGCTCACCGGGCCGGACGCGTTCGAGCGGGTCTTCGTCAACAAGGACAAGGCGTTCTCCAGTGGTCCCGCGTGGTCGCACTTCATCGGGCCGTTCTTCAACCGGGGGCTGATGCTGCTCGACTTCGAGGAGCACCTGCACCACCGCCGGATCATGCAGCACGCGTTCGGGGCCGAGGAGCTGCGGCGCTACCACGAGCTGATGGTCCCCCACATCCGGCGCTTCCTCGCCGACTGGGGTGACGTCGAGAAGCCGCGCCTGCAGCGGATGTTCAAGGACCTGACGCTCGACCTCGCCCTCGAGGTGTTCGTCGGCGTCGAGCTCGAGGCCGACGAGCGCCAGCGGATCAACAAGGCGTTCGTCCAGGCGGTCCGGGCCGGTACGTCGATCGTGCGCCGCGACCTGCCCGGCGGGATCGGTCCGTGGTCCAAGGGGCTTCAGGCCCGCCAGATCCTCGAGGAGTTCTTCTACCGCCACCTGGAGGACAAGCGCCACGACGGCGGCGACGACCTGTTCGCGCGACTGTGCGCCGCCGAGGACGACGACGGCAACCAGTTCACTGACGAGGACGTCGTGAACCACATGATCTTCCTGCTGATGGCCGCGCACGACACGACCACCACGACCCTGACGTCGATGGCCTACGAGGTCGCCAAGCACCCCGAGTGGCAGGAACGCTGCCGGCGCGAGGCCGAGAAGATCGACGACCCGGCGTACGACTCGTTGCAGGCGATGACCGATGTCGACCTGGTCATGAAGGAGTCGATGCGCCTGTGCGCACCGGTGCCCTCGATCCCGCGCTATGCGCGACGCGAGGTGGAGATCGACGGCTACCGGATCCCCGAGGGCGCGTTCGTGACCAACTCGCCGTACGCCAACCACTTCCTGGAAGAGGTCTGGCCGAACGCCGACCGCTTCGACCCCGAGCGCTTCTCCGCGGAGCGGCACGAGGACAAGGTGCACCGGCTCGCGTTCCAGGCGTTCGGCGCTGGCGTGCACAAGTGCATCGGGATGTACTTCGCCGGCATGCAGGTGCGCGCGGTCTTCCACGAGCTGCTGCGCCAGTACCACTGGTCGGTCGCCGACGACTACGTGATGCCGATCGACCTGGCGGCGCTTCCCTTCCCCCGTGACGGACTGCCGGTCAGGTTGGAGCGTCGCCCATGACCGACGAGATCCTGGACGCGGCCCGCGACGTCTTCGAGGAGTACGGCGCCCGTCGCGCCAACATCGACGACGTGGCCCGCAAGGCGGGCATCAGCCGGAGCACGCTCTACCGCCGGTTCCCCAACAAGGAGACGCTCCTTGCCGCGGTGATCGACCGGGAGACCACAGCGTTCCTCGACGAGCTGGACCGGATCGCCAAGGACCTGCCCCTGCAGGAGGCGATCGTCGAGTGCTTCGTGCACGGGATGGCGATCATGCGCGAGATCCCGGTGCTCGGCCGGTTGGCCAAGACCGAGCCGGAGATGATCAGCGGGATCCCGGGGCGGGTCCCCGCTCTGCTCGAGCACAGCGACCGGATCGCCCGGACCCTGCGCCGCGCCGGTGCGCGGATGCCCGAGGACGAGCTGCGCGTCGTGGCCGAGCTGCTGCTGCGGCTCGCCACGACGTTCCTGCTCGACCCGGGTGGACGGCTCGACGTGAACGACCAGGACGCCGTACGTGAATATGCGAAGAGGTACCTCTCGCAGCTGGTGGAGTGAGCCATGGCGATTCGCCCGCAGGTCCGTCTGGTCGCGGCAACCGTGCCGTTGCTGAGCGCGCTGAACGACGACCACTCGCTGTTCAGCGAGCTGATCGGCTCGCCCGTCCCGAACGGTTGGCCTGAGTTCCCTGAGGCCATCGGCTTCACCTTGGAGCACCTGCAGAGCGCGTCGGAGGCTGACCGTTCGTGGTCGATGCAGTTCTTCGTCGACGAGGGGAATGGGCAGCTGGTCGGCTCTGGCGGCTTCGCCGCTCCGCCGGTGGGGCGGACTGTCGAGATCGGCTACGAAGTCGCTCCCGAGTTCCGGGGTCACGGTTTTGGTAGTGCCGCTGCTCGGGCGCTGGTCGAATGTGCTGTCGCCGATGGCGAGGTCGACCACGTCATCGCGCACACCATGCCCGGCCCCCATCCGTCCACGGGTGTGCTCGTCTCGCTGGGCTTCGAGCACGTCGAGGACCAGGAGGACCCTGAGGTCGGCGCCGTGTGGGAGTGGCGATGGACCCGACCGTTGGTTGGGTGAGCACCGTTCCTATTTGGGTGCGGGGTTTTCGATGCGCCCGCCGCGACCTCGCGAGCTCGGTCGCGGGGCTTACTCAATCTTCACTTGCCCACGCAGCGCGCTCGTGCCTCGCGCGCTACTGCTCGCTCGGCCCCACGATCGCGAGGATCTCGGGCGCTCCGAAGACTTCGGCCGCCACCTCGCGTACGTCGTCGAGGGTGACCGCGTCGACCCGGTCGAGCACCTCGTCGATGCCGAGCAGCTCGTCGTGGACCAGCTCGGCCTTGCCGAGGCGGGACATCCGGGCCGAGGAGTCCTCGAGCCCGAGCACCAGACCGCCGCGCAGCTGACCCTGCCCGCGGTGCAGCTCTTCCTCGGTGATGCCGTGCGCCGCGACCCTGGAGAGCTCGATCCGCACCGTCTCGAGGACCTCGTCGAGCCGGGCCGGAAGGCAGCCGACGGAGACACCGACCAGGCCGGTGTCGGCGTGGTGGCTGGCGAAGGAGAACACGGAGTAGGCCAGGCCGCGGCGCTCGCGGACCTCCTGGAACAGCCGGCTCGAAGTGCCGCCACCGAGGGCGGTGTTGAGCACGCCCAGGGCGAACCGGCGGTCGTCGGACCGCGAGATGCCCTTCATGCCCAGCACCAGGTTGACCTGCTCCAGCGGCCGGGTCGCCTGTACGGCTCCGGGGTGGACCGGCACCATGCGTCGCCCGTGGCGGGGCGGCACCGGCTGCTCGTCGCGGGCGAGGAAGTCGTTGCGACCGAACGCCGCCCTGATCCGGCGTACGACGTCGGTGTGGTCGACGTTGCCGGCCACGGCGACGACGGTGTTGGCGGCGCGGTAGTGGCGCTTGTAGAAGCGACGCACCTGGGTCCGGGTAAGGGCGGCGATCGAGTCGACGGTGCCGGCGATCGGTCGCCCGAGCGGCGAGCCGCTCCCCCACGCCTGCTCGGCGAACAGGTTGTGCACCACGTCGTCGGGGTCGTCGTCGTGCATCGCGATCTCGTCGAGGATCACGTCGCGCTCGGCCTCGACGTCCTCGGTGGTGATCACCGAGTTGGTGACCATGTCGCCGAGCACGTCGACCGCGAGCGGTAAGTCACGGTCGAGCACCCGTGCGTGGAAGCAGGTGTACTCCTTGGCGGTGAAGGCGTTGAACTCCCCGCCCACCGCGTCGAGCGCGATCGAGATGTCCAGCGCGGACCGCTCCGTGGTGCCCTTGAACAGCAGGTGCTCGAGGAAGTGCGAGCAGCCGTGCAGGGCCGCGGTCTCGTCGCGCGACCCGACGCCGACCCACACGCCGATGCTGGCCGAGCGGGCGCCGGTCATCTGCTCGGTGACGACCCGCAGGCCGCCCGGCAAGACGGTACGGCGCACCCGCGAGGTGACCCGGCCGTCGTCGTCGCGCACGGTCTCGAGCGTGCGGGTCGTGCCGATCTTCTGGGCGGAAGCCGACGACCGGCCAGCGTTGGGCTGACCGGTCGTCGTCCGAGACTTCGTCACGCGGAGGTCACTCTTCTTCGGCCTCCACCGCGGCGTCAGCGGTGTCGGAGCTTTCCGTGTCGGCCGAGTCGTCCTCGACCACCGGGATCAGCGACAGCTTGCCGCGGTCGTCGACCTCGGCGATCTCGACCTGGACCTTCTGGCCCACGGCGACGACGTCGTCGACGTTCTCGACCCGCTTGCCGCCGGCCAGGGCCCGCAGCTTGCTGATGTGCAGCAGGCCGTCCTTGCCGGGAAGCAGCGACACGAACGCACCGAAGTTGGTCGTCTTGACCACGGTGCCGAGGTAGCGCTCGCCGACCTCGGGCATCGTTGGGTTGGCGATCGCGTTGACCGCGGCGCGCGCGGCCTCGGCCGCCTCGCCATTGGTCGCACCGATGTAGACCGTGCCGTCGTCCTCGATGGACAGCGTCGCGCCGGTGTCGTCCTGGATCTGGTTGATCACCTTGCCCTTGGGGCCGATGACCTCGCCGATCTTGTCGACCGGGACCCGGACGCTGATGATGCGCGGCGCGTGCACCGACATCTCCTCGGGGGCGTCGATGGCGTCGGCCATCACGTCGAGGATCGCCAGGCGGGCGTCGCGCGCCTGGGTCAGCGCCGAAGCGAGCACCTCGGCCGGGAGGCCGTCGAGCTTGGTGTCGAGCTGCAGCGCGGTGACGAACTCACGGGTGCCGGCGACCTTGAAGTCCATGTCGCCGAACGCGTCCTCGGCACCGAGGATGTCGGTCAGCGCGACGTACTGCGTCTCGCCGTCGACCTCACCGGAGATCAGGCCCATCGCGATGCCGGCAACCGCAGCGCGCAGCGGAACGCCGGCGTGCAGCAGGGACATCGTGGAGGCGCAGACCGAGCCCATCGACGTGGAGCCGTTGGAGCCCATCGCCTCGGAGAGCTGCCGGATGGCGTAGGGGAACTCCTCGCGGTTGGGCAGCACCGGCAGCAGCGCCCGGCGGGCCAGCGCACCGTGGCCGACCTCGCGGCGCTTCGGCGAACCGACGCGCCCGGTCTCGCCCGTGGAGAACGGCGGGAAGACGTACTTGTGCATGTAGCGACGCGACTTCTCCGGGGAGAGCGTGTCGAGCTTCTGCTCCATGGTCAGCATGTTGAGGGTGGAGACGCCCAGGATCTGGGTCTCGCCACGCTCGAACAGCGCCGAACCGTGCACCCGCGGGATCACGCCGACCTCGGCGTGCAGCGGCCGGATGTCGGCCAGGCCGCGGCCGTCGATGCGGATCTTGTCGCGGAGCACGCGCTCGCGGACCAGCGACTTGTTCAGCGCGCGGAACGCGGCGCCGATCTCCTTCTCGCGGTCCTCGAAGTCGCCGCCGATCTTCTCGAGCAGCGACGCCTTGATCTCGTCGAGACGCTCGTCGCGCTCCTGCTTGCCACCGATGGTCAGGGCCTCGGCGGTCTCGCTCTTCACCGCGCCCTCGACGGCGGCGTAGACGTCGTCTTCGAACTCGAGGAAGACCGGGAACTCGGCGACCGGCTTGGCGGCCTCCTTGGCCAGCTCGGCCTGGGCCTCACATAGCTGCTTGATGAACGGCTTGGCGGCGTCGAGGCCGCTCGCGACGATCTCCTCGGTCGGGGCCTGGGCGCCGGACTCGACGAGCTGCCAGGTCCCTTCGGGGGCCTCGGCCTCGACCATCATGATCGCGACGTCGCCAGTCTCGGTGACCCGACCCGCGACGACCATGTCGAACACGGCGGTCTCGAGCTGGCTGTGGGTCGGGAACGCGACCCACTGGCCCTCGATCAGGGCGACCCGGACGCCCCCGACCGGGCCGGAGAACGGCAGGCCGGAGAGCTGGGTGGAAAGCGACGCGGCGTTGATCGCCAGCACGTCGTAGGGGTTGTCGGGGTCGAGCGCCATCACGGTGATGACGACCTGGACCTCGTTGCGCAGCCCCTTCTTGAAGGTCGGGCGCAGCGGACGGTCGATCAGCCGGCAGGTCAGGATCGCGTCCTCGCCGGGGCGACCCTCGCTGCGGAAGAACGAGCCGGGGATCTGGCCCGCGGCGTACATCCGCTCCTCGACGTCGATGGTGAGCGGGAAGAAGTCGAAGTGGTCCTTGGGGTGCTTGCCGGCGGTGGTCGCCGAGAGCAGCATCGTTTCGTCGTCAAGGTAGGCGGTCACCGATCCGGCGGCCTGCCGGGCGAGCAGCCCGGTCTCGAACTTGACGGTGCGGGTGCCGAACGAGCCGTTGTCGATCTTGGTCTCGACGGCGGAGATAACGGGTTCTGTCACGGTGTGCTTTCTTTTCGTGAGTCAACCCGCGAGGCCGCGTATGCCCCTGATGATTCAGTGGCGTGGCCGGTCTTCGATCGAGACCCGCAGCGTTCGCCCTCTCACGATTGAGACTGGCGAAACCTGAAGATCACTACCGAGGACCGTGCCGACGGTCGCGGATCGCTCCTGTAGTTGGTCTGTTCAGTTGTGACTAAGGCCGAATATACGTACAAACGCGTCGGGACCCACCAGTAGGTGAGTCCCGGGCGTTCAGCGGCGCAGCTTGAGGCGCTCGACGATCGAGCGGTAGCGCTCGATATCGGTCTTGCGCAGGTAGTTGAGCAGCCGACGGCGCTGGCCGACGAGCAGCAGCAGGCCACGACGGCTGTGGTGGTCGTGCTTGTGCTCCTTCAGGTGCTCGGTCAGGTGGCTGATCCGATGGCTGAGCAGCGCGATCTGCACCTCGGGCGAACCGGTGTCGCCCTCGATCGTGGCGTACTCGGCGATGATCTTCTTCTTGGTCGCAGCGTCAGTTCCGATCGACACGCGGGCTCCTTCTGGTTTGTCCGTTGCGCGGCGCGCCGGGGCCTGTCCACCCGGGCACTCTGGTTCCGCGGCCGTTACACGGCGGTGAGATAACCGCAAAAGGCTAACAGCGGGCGTCGGCAGCCCCAAAACCACGAGGCTGCGGTGCGCTCAGCGGGAGTAGTCGGGCGGCGGGTGCGGGGCGCGGACCGTCTCCGGCGGGGTCCCGGGCGCCGGGTCCGCGCCGTCGGGCGGCGGTGGGTACGTCGCCGGGTCGGCGGGCTCCTGCTCCGGCGCCAGGTGTCGCGGCGAGGAGTCATCAAGCGGTTCTTCGGCGCTCCGCCGCCGGCTCGCTGCGAACGCCAGCATGCCGACGAGACCCACCAGCAGCCCGGCGAAGGCACCCCAGTAGAGCCCGGTCTCGATCCGGATGACCCGGATCTGGTGGATGCCGGGAATGGGGCCGGAGGAGTCGTTCTGCCAGATGAAGACCTGGAAGGCGGCCAGCCCGCCGAGGCCGACGCCGAGGATGGTGCCGAGCCAGGCGCCGAGCAGGACGGTGACCGCCGAACCGGTGCGAGCCGCCCGGCCGGCGACCCAGGTGAACAGGAACACCACCACGAGCACCGGGACCAGCCCGCCGCCGAGCTGGGCGATGGAGTCGCTGAACTCGCCGTCACCGATCAGGCCCGGACCACCCACCGGCGCCATCTGACCGTAGAGATAGGTGCCGACCAGGCTGTCGGGGTCGCTCAGCTCAGAGATGTCACGATCGTTCAGCCACTCCCACACCAGGCCACAGCCCGCCAGCAGCAGCGCCGCGAACAGCGTCGTCACGAGTGCCGCGACCCACGCGCGGCCGGTCTTCACGGTGGTCGACATCGCGGCCAGGCTAGCCCAGGGTGTCGGCGGGGTCGGGGAGAAACGCCCTCGCTGTCACTTGCGTCGCTCACCCAGCTGCTGCACCACCGTGAGCACGAGCCAGATGACGCCCACGCCCGTGAGCGTCCAACCGAGGTTCGTCAGGTCGGGCTCTTCGACCCGATCCCGTACGCCGAGGACGAGCAGCCCGGCGACCAGCATCAGCGCGCCTAGCCCGTAGCCGACCATGAGCCGGACCCTAACCCAGCGCCTCGCAGAGAAAGGAGAGGAATCGGGTCCGATCCGCGTCCAGCGCGACCCGGACCGTCGGGTGCTCCGCCCCGAGCCCGTAGGCCGTGCGCCCGTACGTCGGCCCGGGGTCGAGGTCGACGACGACCGAGGCCGGCTCGGTGCGCACGACCGCCTCGTCGAGGAGCACCGCGACGGCAAGCGGGTCGTGCAGCGGCGCCGACGTCCCGCCGTACAGCTCGATGCGCTGGCGCTGGAAGCGCCCGGCCGCCTCGCCGGCGGGGGTGGCCAGCGCGGCAAGCCGGTCCGCGTCGGCCGCGTCGAGGGCGGCGGCGAACGTGGCGTCCATGCCCACGAACGTGAGGTCGCCGAAACCGGCCGCCACGACGTACGCCGCCGCCTCGGGGTCGCACCAGACGTTGCGCTCGACCAGCGGGCGTACTCCCGGCGCCAGGTGGGTCCCGGCGAGGACGACAACCCGGCGTACCGCACCGACGATGTCGGGCGCCGCCTCGACCGCCGCGGCGACGTTGGTGAGCGGACCGGTGGGCACCAGGGTCACCGGCTCCGGTGCCGAGCGGAGCGTCTCGATCAGCCAGCCCACGGCGTCAGCGGACCTGGCCGCGCTCACCGGTTCGGGCAGGTCGAGATTGCTGCGCAGGTCGGCGCGTCCGCTCGGGAGCGGTGTCTCACGTGGCCGGAACGGCTCGTTGCGGCCGGCGTGCACCGGCACGTCGCCCCGGCCGATGTGGTCGAGGACCCGCAGCGTGTTGTCGGTGGTGTGCCGCACGTCGTGGTTGCCCCAGACGGTGGTCACGCCGAGCAGGACGAGGTCGGGGTGGAGCGCGGCGGCCATGATCGCGACCGCGTCGTCGGTCCCCGTGTCGCAGTCGAGGATCACCGGAGAACGCACGTCAGAGCCTTACACGCAGCGCCCCTACTTGCCCCTACTTGCCCCTCACTTGATGGCGAGCTGCATCTCGATCTCGACCGGGATCCCCATCGGCAACGAGGACATGCCGACGGCCGCCCGCACCGATCGTCCCTGATCGCCGAGGACCTGCACCAGCAGGTCGGATGCCCCGTTGAGCACCGTCACGTGATCGGTGAAGTCAGCGTCGGCGTTGACCATGCCGAACATCCGCACCACCTGTTCGACCCGATCGATGGTCCCGAGGACGGCTTCCACGGTAGCGAGACAGTTGAGCGCGGTGAGCCGCGCCGCCTCGACCGCCTCCTCGACGCTGACCTGCGAAGGGACCGGGCCGCGCCAAGGAGGGCGGCCGTCCAGCAGTGGCCCGTGCCCGGCTAGATAGAGCTGGTCACCGACGAGGAGCGCGTTGCGATAGTTGCCTGCCGGCTGGGGAGCGGACGGTAGCTCGATCCCGAGGCTCTCGAGATGGTCCGAGATCCGCGAGCCGCTCATGCGGTGACTCCGAGCTGCCCTGCTCCGACGATGTCGGCGAGCACGGGCATGTCGATGTTGCCACCCGAGACGACGCAGGCAACCGGAGCTCCGTCCAACCGACCGGCGAGTGCGGCGGCGACACCCAGAGCGCCCGCCCCCTCGGCGATCACGTGGCATTCCTCCGCGAGGAACCGCACCGCGCTCCTGACCTCGTCCAGCGTGACGGTGACCGTCCTGGCCACGGCCTTCCGCAACAGCGGCCACATCTCGTCACGGACGCGCGGCGATCCGGCCCCGTCGACGAAGGTCCTCGCGGCGTCGATCGTCACGGGCTCCCCCGCAGCGAGCGCCGCCGTGAGTGGGGCCGTCCGGTCGACCTCCACGATGACCAGCTCGGCCGGATGCCCGACGGCCGCCAGCCCAGCCGCGATGCCACACGCGAGGCCTCCACCGCCGAGGCCGACCGCGACGGTTCCCACGTCCGGCATCTGATCGACCAGCTCGACCGACAGGGTCGAGTTCCCCGCCATCACCTGCAGGTCCGCGAACGGGTGCACGAAGGTGCCGTCGCCGAACTGCTCACCGTGCGTGTCGAGGATGTGCCACCACTCGTCGTACGACACCGTCTCGACGCTCGCTCCCATGGCGCGCATCGCCTCGATCTTGTTCGCCGCCGCGCCGTCCGGCACCGACGCGACGACGGGACGCCCCAGCTCCCGGCCGGCCCAAGCGGCCGCGCGTCCCATGTTGCCGGCGCTCGCCGTGCGGACCTTCGACCGGTCGGATGCATCGGTCAGGGAGTTCCATGCCCCTCTGATCTTGAAGCTCCCGGACGGCTGCAGGCACTCCAGCTTCAGGGCGATGTCCGTGTTCGGCACGCGCAACAGGGGGGTGGGGGCAAGTCGGTCGCGGACGACGTCCGCGGCTCGCTCGACGTCGGCGGAACTCGGTGCGGTGACGGCGTTCATGAGACCGGCTCCGCCTGCATCCGCTCGGCGAGCCAGCGCAGGGCGAGTGGATAGCGGTACTCGACGTTCGGATGAGCATCGGGGTAGGTCTCGAAGTACATGCGGTCCTCGGCGAGCCCGGCGGCGAGCAGGGCATCCCTGAACGCGGTCGCGCCGAGATCGAGGAAGTGCTCGTCTCGTGTCCCGGCATCGATCCAGACGGCGTGCAGCCCCTCGACGGCGGCAGCGGCGTCCGGCCGCGCCGCCATCCGGACCGGGTCGAGGTCCAGCCATCGCTGCCACACGTCGTCCCGGAGTCGGCCGGTGTGTGGGTCGAACGGCAGCGTCGGCGTGCCGTCCGGTTCGGCACTGAAGCTGGCGGTGACGCCCAGCGTCACACCGACGGCGTAGTCATCGGGCCGGGTGCGGGAGACCCGACTGCGGAAGTCCGCCCAATAGGCGTGAATGTCGCCGTCGAACTCCCGCAGGGCCCTGATGACCTGAGGGAAGCCGGGGATGAAGCACATCTCGAACAGCGCATCTCCCGAGTGGGTGGCCAGACAGCCGAAGACGTCCGGGCGGCGCAGCGGGAGCACCATGGCGCCGTAGCCTCCGCTCGACTTGCCGGTGACCGCCCGGCCGCGAGGACTCGTGATCGTCGGATAGTGCTCGTCGACGAACGAGACGAGCTCGTCACAGATGTAGGTCTCGTAGCGACCCGTGCCGGGTGAGTCGACGAACTGGCAGCCGCCGTACCGGCTCCAGGCCTCGACGTAGACAACGATGAAGTCGGGCACCTGCGGATCGGCGATCAGGAGCTCCACCTCCTCGATCGTGGTCAACCGGTACGGCGACCGGTTCTGCCACATCGTGATGTGGCCGTTGTACGCCGGCAGCACGTAGGCGACGGGGTACCGAGCACCCGGCCGCAGCTCGCGCGGAGCCTGGACCCACAGCGGTCGCTCGTGCGCGTCCCCGAGCGGGTTGTCGCGAAGCGCCTCGCTCACCACGGTGTGCTCGACCAGCTGCGACGCTTCCAGGGTCATCGGCCAGGGTGAAACGGAGAGATCGGGGTGCGTCATCTGGTGTCGCCACCTCCAAGAAAGCTGAGACCCGAGCACGCATCAACCTAGGGGAGAGCGGCGGTTTCGCTCGCCGGACCAGCGTAGGTCCCTCGGGAGTCGACTTTCGACACGAGTAGGTCGATCGTCCACGGCGCCGACCTCATGATGAGGCACCAACGGTACGTCCGCTCATCTCGGTGGGGCCTACTTCCTCCCCGCCAGAACCGAGGAACCATGGCCCACTCTCGTTCGAGGACTCTGCGGCGGCGCTGCCTGGCCCTGGCAACCGTCCTCGCTCTGGCGCTCCCCACCGCCTGCAGCTTCGACTCGACAGGGAACGACGACGACGCAGGCTCGCCGACCTCGATGACCCTCGCGACGCCGTTCCCGATCACGGACCTCTCCCCCAGCGCCTCGGGGTTCTGGGCACCCGAGTTCGGGTACGGCGAGCTGCTCATGCGCGCGCACGCCGACGGCTCGATCGAACCATGGCTGCTCGAGTCCCTCGAGCAGCAGTCGCCCACGTCCTGGCTGCTGACGCTGAACAAGGGGATCACCTTCCAGAACGGGAACCCACTGGACGCCGAGATGTTGACGGCGCTCGTGAACGCCGCCATGTCCACCAACGAGGACCTGCAGGCCGCCGTACCCGGCGGCGAGGCCACGACCGTCTCGGAGCTCGAGGTGGAGCTGACCACCGACGGCCCTGCTGGATCCGTCCCGTCCGCGTTCGCCCACGAGCTCCTGGTGCCGATCTACGACATGGACGCCGCCAAAGCGGCCGGCGACGACGTGAAGGCACAGGTGGAAGCGCGGTTCTGGACCGGTCCCTATGTCGTGACCGAGATCAACAGCGAAGAGCTGGTGATGGAGCCCAACGAGGACTACTGGGGTGGGTCGCCGCCGCTCGAAGGGGTCACCGTCCGGTTCATCCCCGATGCCCAGGCACGAGTGCTCGCGGTGCAGAGCGGCGAGGCCGACCTGGCGCTCTATCCGGAGGCAGCGACCGCCCGGGCACTCGAGGGCCGTTCCGACGCCACCTTCGTCTCCTCCGAGCTCACCCACTCCACGGTACGAATGCCGTTGAACATGCGGGATCCCGTCCTCAGCGACGTGGACGTACGTCGCGCGCTGACCCTCGGGATCGACTACGCCGAGCTGGCCGAGCAGGTGCTGCCCGAGGTCTACGAGGAGGCCACCGGGATGTACCCGGCGCATCTTCCCTTCGCGACGCAGACGCAGGAGACTGACAAGGAAGAGGCCGCGAAGCTACTCGACGAGGCCGGCTGGGAGCTCCGCTCCGGGGAGTACAGGGAGCGGGACGGTCAACGACTCACGCTGAAGTTCATCGTCAACGAGCAGGTCGCTGACCTGATGGCACTCGCAGTCGCACTTCAGGACCAACTTCGCGATCTCGGTGTCGAGGTGAAGATCCAGGAGGTGGCGGACATCGTCGAGCTGACCGGGCGGAGCGACGACTGGAGCGTGGGCTTCCTGTTGTCGAACGTGTTCGGTGGCGACTACGTGGGAGACGTGCAGCGCTACCTCGGCCCCGGCGGTCGCTACAACGTCGGACACGTCGACGACCCCGAGCTCAACGAGCTGATCGAGCAGGCGTTCGCGGAGACCGACCCGGACGCCCAGTACGAGCTTCTCGGCAGCATCCAGGACGTCGTGGCCGACCAGGCCTACGCCATCCACCCGGTGGAGCGGCGCACCGCCGTCGTTGCGGCTCCGGCCTGGGAGGACTACTTCATCTCCATGAACAACCGGTGGGTCGAGGCCGACACGGGAGGACCTGGCTCGTGATCCGAGCCTTCCTCTTCAGGCTCGCCGAGGCGGTGATGTCGCTGGTGATCGCCAGCGTGCTCATCTGGTCGCTGCTGCTCCTGGCCGAAGGTGACCCGGCCCGCCGGGTGTTGATCGCCCGAGGTGTCTCGGACCCGTCGCCGGCCATGGTGGAGGAGTTCCGGGCCGAGCACCATCTCGATGCGAGCGCGCCGGAGAGGTACCTCCACTGGCTCGGCGACGTGCTCCACGGCGATCTCGGAACGTCCTGGCGCACCGGGCAACCAGTGACCGACGAGTTCGTCTCGCGGCTTCCGGCCACCATCGTGCTGGCGAGCACGGCCCTGCTGATCGCACTCTCGATCTCGATGGCACTGGCCCTCGTGCCGGTGATCTGGCGACGGCGCTCCTTCGACCAGGTCGCACGGCTCATCGCCGCGGCGTTCATCGTGGTTCCCAACTTCCTGATCGCGTTGGTGTTCCTGGAGATCCTCGTGCGCCAGCTCGGCATGGGGCAGGTCGTGACCGACGGGTCCTTCGCGACGGTCGGCCTCCCGGCAGTCGCGCTGGCCCTGGGCACAGCTGGCTACTGGTCACGCATCCTCCGCACCAGCCTGCTCGAGTCCACGTCCGCGTCGTACCTGGACGTGAGCACCGCCCGAGGTGCCGGCCCGGCGCGGCGCACGCTCGTGCACGTCCTGCCCAACGCGCTGCCGGCGTTCCTCACCGTTGTCGGTGTCGGCACGGCGAGCATGCTGGCAGGTGCCCCGGTGATCGAGTCGATCTTCACCTGGCCAGGAGTCGGCCGATGGACGATCGAGTCGATCCACGCCCGGGACGTGCCGGTCGTGCAGGCCTACACGCTGTTCTCGGTCGCCCTGTACATCTCGGTCAGCCTGGTCGTCGATCTCCTCATCATGGCGATCGACCCGCGACGCGCGACCGCCCGGCGGAAGGGTCGCCGTCGAGGGGTCGTTCCCTCGGTCGCGGGCGGCGTGGGGGCCAGGGCATGACAACGACCACGGAGCGCCACCTCATCCGACCGGAGAGCCGTTCGGTCCTCGTCCGGCTCCTGCGACACGGCGGCGGACGGATCGGCGTGGGCTTGCTGGTGGTCGTGACCATCGCGTTGGTCGTGGGGCCGTTCCTGGTAGGCGACCCGAACGACGCCGACTACACGAACGAGCTGGCGCGCCCGTCGTGGGAGCACCCCCTCGGCACCGACCTGGCTGGCCGCGACATGCTCGCGCGCACCTTGGTGGGTGGGCGGTACTCACTGGGGATTGCCGCGTTGGTGTCGGCGGCGACCCTGGCGACCGGCCTCCTGCTCGGCCTCATCGCTGGGCTGGCCGGAGGTTGGATCGACAAGTTCCTCAGCCGGGTCTTCGATGTGCTGCTGGGTCTCCCCTGGCTGGTCGTTGCGCTCGCCATCGTGGGCGCGCTCGGTCCCGGACTGATGAACATGGTGGTGGCCCTGACGGTCATCGGCTGGGCGTTCTTCGCCCGGCTGGCGCGCAACGAGACGATCGGCGCCCGCGACAGACCGGATGTCGTGGCCGCAAGAATGGCGGGGGTTCCCGTCCGCCGGATCGCGTGGACGCACGTCGTACCCAACGTCATCCTGATCCTTCTGGTGGCCGTGACCGCGGCCTTCACGGAGGTGGTGCTCGCGCTGGCCGGGCTGAGCTTCCTCGGACTGGGCGCGCAGCCCCCGACCGCGGAGTGGGGCCGGATGCTGGCCGAGACGCGAGGCAGCCTGACGATCGCACCCTGGCTGGTCATCGGCCCGGGTGTCGGGCTGTGTCTCGGCATCGCCGGCATGCTCCTGGTCAGCGACGCCCTGCGCGACGTAGCCGATCCGTCGAGGCACAAGGGGAAGCTGCATTGAAGCTCCAGCGCAGGGCCTCCCCCAAGAGTCGGGGAGCTGACGGCCCGCAGCACGGGGCAGACGCCGTGCTCTCGATCCGCGGGCTCCGCATCACCTACAGCAACGGCGGCATGGCGCTGCGCGGCGTCGACCTCGAGGTGCGCTCGGGCGAGTGCGTCGCACTCGTGGGCGAGTCCGGGTCGGGCAAGACCACACTGGCTCGCGCGGTCGTCGGGCTTCTGCCACGGAGCGCGCGAGCACAAGGGTCGGTGCGCCTCGGCGAGCGCGAGATGCTCGGGCTCTCCGACCGGGAATGGCGCAAGCTCCGAGGACGCACCGTCGGGTTCGTGTCCCAAGACCCGTTCGCCGCCTGCGACCCGCTGCGTTCGGTCGGGCACCACATCGAGGAGAGCTGGCGGGTGCACGGCGATCGCCGGCCTCCGGCGAACCATCTCGAACGGCTGGCCGAGCTCGGCATCCCGCACCCGAAGGAGATGCTCCGGGACCGGCCGCACCAGTGGTCGGGGGGAATGCTCCAACGGGCAACGACCGTCGCCGCATCGATGTACGACCCGCCCCTCCTGGTCGCCGACGAGCCGACGAGCGCCTTGGATGCGGAGCTCGCCGACGGCGTACTCTCCTCGCTGCGTCGGGCCGGCCGTTCGGTGCTGCTGGTCTGCCACGACCTGGACCTGGCCGCGAAGCACTCCGATCGGATCGCTGTGATGTACGCCGGCCGGATCGTCGAGGAACGCGCCAGCTCGGAGCAGGGGCAGCCCCGCCATCCCTACAGCCGGGCGCTGCTCGCGGCGACGCCCAGCGGTGGCGGCGCGCTTCCCCAGGAGCTGCCCGGCACCGCCCCCGGACCGCTGGAGGTCCTCCAGGGGTGCGCGTTCGCAGGACGTTGCACCCACTCCGGCGACCTCTGCACCATCTCCAGCCCGATGCTGGTCGACGACGTCGCCTGTCACATGGAGCACAGCCGATGAAGCGGCCTACGGCGCACGATCACGCCACTCCGGATGGACCGGTGGTTCGGACGATCGGCGCGTCCCGGGTCTACCAGGAGGGTCCGCACGGAGTTCGCGGCGTGTGCGACTTCGACCTCTCAGTGGCGCCGGGTGAGGTCGTCGGGCTTGCCGGCAGGTCCGGCTCCGGCAAGTCGACCGCGCTGCGCCTGGTCTCGGCGATCGAACGCCCCGACTCGGGGCGGGTGGAGTTCGGCGGCACAGACGTGTGGGCGGGTGTGCGTGGATCTTCTCCGCAGCTGCCTCGGACCGGCTATGTGATGCCGGTCTTCCAGGACCCCACATCAAGCCTGGATCCGCGATGGCCGATCTACCGCTCGGTGACCGAGCCGATGACGGTGCACCGGCGCCTGACTCGCGCGGAGCGCATCGCGGCCGCGCGGACGCAGCTCGAGAACGTCGGCCTGGATCACGTGGACGTGCACTCCCTGCCTTCTCAGCTGTCCGGCGGCCAATGCCAACGGGTGGCCATCGTGCGCGCGCTGGCGGGCGGACCGGCTCTGCTGGTCGCGGACGAACCCACGGCGAGCCTCGACGTCACGTCGGCCGCCGGGATCATGCACCTGCTCCGTCGTACCGCCGACGCCGGAACGGCGATCGTGATCGTCAGTCACGACCAACGCGTCCTGGAGACCCTGGCCGATCGGATCCTCAGGCTCGAGGACGGTCAGGTCGTCAAGCCTGACCAGCCGGACCGACTGCTGTCGAACTGAAGCGCCACCATCTTCGACTTCTGTACTTGGTCGGCGCGCTCTCGCCGTTCCTAGGCTGAGCCCGTGACCTCGACCGCGCTGCACCAGCGTTCGCTGCTCGATCCCGAGACGACGTTCCCCTTGCTGCCGCCGCTCCTGGGGGGTGACCCGACCCACAGCACGGCCGAGGTCCAGTACCCCCTCGACGTCGGATACGACTACGACAGCATCACGGCCGACGACTTCATGCAGCCGGCGCTGCCGGGGCTGCACCGGTGGCAGCGACTGCTGCCCCCACTGGCACCCGAGGTGGACCTCGCCGTGGGCGGTACACCACTCCTGCAGATGGACCCGCTCGCCGAGTTCACGGGATCGGCACGAGGGATCTGGGTCAAGGACGAGAGTCGGAACCCGACGTGGAGCCACAAGGACCGTCTCAACGCGGTAGCCGTGAGCGCGGCCGTCGCCGTCGGCGCTCCAGGTGTCGTCGTGGCATCGAGCGGCAACCACGGTGCCTCTGCCGCGGCCCATGCGGCCCGAGCCGGCCTTCCCTGCGTCGTGGTGACCAGCAGGGGCCTGCCTCCTGGGATGGCGGCGCTGATGTGCGCGTACGGGGCGCTGGTCCTCGAGACCGACACCGATCGGCGCTGGCCACTGTTGCGAGAGATCGTCGACCGCTACGGCTTCCACAGCGTGAGCTCGACGACCCCAGTCCCGACCGGGCATCCGTTCGGCCCGGAGGGCTACAAGACCATCTCGTACGAGATCTTCCAGCAGCTCGGCCGGCAGGCACCCGATGCCGTCTTCGTCCCGACCGGCTACGGGGAGCTGCTCTTCGGGGTGGCCAAGGGCTTCCAGGAGCTGGCGGCCGTCGGGCTGTGCGACGTACCGAAGCTGTTCGCATGCGAGCCCAGCGCACTCGCCCCGTTGGCGTCGGCCATGGATGCCGGCGCCGAGTGGGCGCGCGTGCCGTCGGCGCCCACGGACGCCTGGTCCATCGCGTGCACCGTCACCGGGCTGCGCGCCGTGGCACCGGTCCGGGCCTCTGGCGGCGCGGCCCTGCGGATCACCGAGGACAGCATGCACGCCGCCGCGGGGGCCCTCGCCCGATGCGGACTGTGGCCGGAGCTCTCCGCGGCCGCAGGAGTCGCCGGGCTACGGGACGTCGTCAGGAGTGGCGCTGAGGTGCCGGAGCGGTCGGTATGCATCATGACCTCGAGCGGGATGAAGATTCCCTCGCCGTACGCCTCGACTCCCGTGACGTTCGCCGGCGACTGGGACGTGGTGGACAGCTACCTGGACGGAGTAGCCGCGCCAGTCGGTTGAGCCAGACGCTCAGCCGAGTACGCCGGCCCCGGGACCAGCGGCACGCCGCCGGGAGTAGGTACCGAGGTCGACCTCCAGGCCGGTGTGCGCCAGCTTCAGCCGCAGCGGGTCCCGATCGTGGTCGTGTCCGTTCTCGCAGGCCTCGATCAGGCAGGCCAGGAACTCTCCCACCACCGGTGCGTTCTTGAACTGGTTGCCGCTGGTCCCGATCGCCACGTAGAACCCGTCGACGCAGGTGCGGTCGTAGATCGGGGACCAGTCGTCACTCACGTCGTAGATGCCGGTGATGCCCACCGGCTTGCCCGGCACTTGCAGCCCGGGGAGGCGACGGGCGACCCGGTAGAGCTGCGCCTCGTACACCTCGCGGGTGACCCGCAGGTCGGCGGCGTCCGGGTCGTCGAGCCACTGCATCGGGTCGCAGGCCGGTTCCGTGCCGCCGACGAGGAGTCGGCCGCTCGGGGTGCCCCGGAAGTAGGTGCCCAGGTCGGGATCGGCGATGAGTGGCAACGGACCCTTGTGCTCGAAACCGGGTGGGATCGGCACTTCGTGCACTTCCTGGCGCAGTGGGCGGGTGTGCACGGCGAAGTCGCCGAGGACGCCCGCCATCGCGTTGACGATGCTCGAGTGCGGCCCGGATGCGTTGACCACGACAGGTGCTCGCACCTGGGTGCCGTCTTCGAGTGCGACGCCCGTGACGCGTCCACCACTCTTGAGGATGTCGACGACGTGACTCTTGAAGCGGAACGCCGCCCCGTGTCGGCGAGCGGCGTCCATCAGGTTCTGAGCGGCCAGCCGAGGATCGTCGACGAAGCCCGAGTCGGGCACCCAGATGCCCCACAGCTCGTCCCCGTCGGGTTCGGCCCAGAACTCCAGACTGTCGACCGGCTTGGGCGGGTAGTGCCGCATCGGGTCGAGCCACGGGAACTCGCGCCTGATCCGGTCAGCGCTCCAACGCTCGTAGGGAATGCCGATGCCGTCGAAGTGGCTGAGCACCATCTCGGAGTCCTGGACCGGGGCCGGGAGGATCAGCCCTCCCGTGCGGACGAACGCCGCGAGTGGCTCACCCGGGGGCGCCGCAAGGTAGTCGGACCACGACTGCCAGCGGTGCACGCACTCCCACGAGGCGGCGACCGCGGTTCTCTGGGAGTAGTTGAACCGGACCGCCGCAGACGACGCGCCCGTCGAGCCGGTGCCTGCGCCGAGGTTGTCGCTCGAGCACGAGCACGTCGTAGCCGAGACGGCTCAGCTCGTAGGCGATCGCGCAACCCATCACGCCTGCGCCGATCACAGCCACGTCGGCATCCGAGCGATCCATGCGTCCTCTCCCGACTCGCCAAGGTATCTCCCGAGCGAACCTAGGCGGTACGTCATCCAGGAGTCACCGACCGGTGTCGGATATCGACGATCGCGCACGCGACAAACGTCGGGCCGTGCGGCACCATGCACCTGTGCGCGAGGAACTGCAGGCGCTGGCGGATGCGCTGGCGGCGAGGCTGGACCGGGGCGTCGCGATCGACGACCCGGAGCTGCATCTGATCGTGTACACGCCGCACATCGGAGAGGTCGACCAGGTCCGCCTGGACTCGATCCTGCACCAGCAACCAGCCGCGGAAGTGGTCCGGCACGTCCGGGGCCTCCACCTGGAACGCGCGGCCGAAGAGGTGGTCCGCCTGCCGGCGGTGCCCGAGCTCGACATGCTCGCGCGGGTGTCGGCCCCGCTCCGGGCGGGCGGCCAACATCTGGGTCAGCTCACCGTCATCGATGCTGACGAGACCCTGAGTGACGACGAGATGGATCTGATCGCCGCCACGACCAGGTCCGCCGCCCTGGTGATGCACCGCGAAAAGCTGCTCGGTGACCTCGCGGCCGTTCAACGCCGAGCGTTGATGCGCGACCTGATCGAGGAGGAGGACGGCGTCCGGAACGCGGCCGCAGAGGCTCTGACCTCCATGGAGCCGGACCTGCAACCGCCGTTCCGGGCCTCGGTGGTGGAGCTTCCGGAGCATGCGCTGGACGTCGACGATCGCGAAGAACGCAGCAGCCTGATCGACGACCTGGTCAGGCGAGCCACGCGCTCCGCCCCTGGGACCGCGCACCTCACCCGGACCGACCACGTGCTGGTGCTGCACCCGAAGGCCTCCGACAGGTTCGACCGCACGCTCGAGGTCCTTGCCCAGGTGCGCAACGAGCTGGTTCGTGGTCTGTCCGCCGGCCGAAGCCTGCACGCGGGTGTCGGGGACCGGGTGGCTGTGTTGCCGCGCATCCCCCGCAGCTACCTACAGGCCCGTCGGGCGCTGCACGTCGCTGCTGCGGTGCCCGGCTTCGGTCCCCACGTCGAATGGAGCGGCTTGGGCGTCTACCGCGCTCTCGCGGAGCTGGCCAGCGCCGGGCTCGCCGGTGGCGTGGTCCCCGAGCCGATGACCGACCTCATGGAAACCGCGGCCGGCATCGAGCTGCTGCGCACCGTCGAGGTCTGGCTCGACCAGGCAACTGACGTACGCCGTACCGTCGAGCTGCTGCATGTCCACCGGACGAGCGTCTACTACCGGTTGGGTCGGTTCACGGAGCTCACCGGACTCGACCTGCACAACGGTGGCGAACGCCTGGCGGTGCACCTCGGCCTCAAGCTGGCGCGTCTCGAGGGGCGCTACCAGGCGCCCATTCCGCGCGGCGACGCCCCGGCCCCCACAGGGGAGACCGAGGCGTCGCCCGGATCGGCGTGACCGCGGAGCTACGCGGTCACCGCCCGACCATCTCGTACGCCGGGTCCGTCTCGACCACCTGCTCGCCCCGCGGGCGGGTCGGCCGGCGCGGCCACCAGGCGCGCTCGCCGAGCAGCGACAGCGCGGCGGGCAGGATCACCAGCCGGACCAGGGTCGCGTCGAGCAGGATCGCGGCAGAGAGGCCGACGCCCATCATCTTCATCTCCAACATGCTGAGCGTGGCGAAGATGGCGAACACCGAGACCATCACCGCGGCCGCGCTGGTGATCACGCCGGCCGTCTCCGAGACGCCGCGCTGCACCGCCAGGCGGGCGGGCAGCCCGCGGTCGAGGTGCTCACGGATCCGGCTCACCACGAAGACGTGGTAGTCCATCGACAGGCCGACCAGGACCACCAGCACGAACAGCGGGATCCAGTCGATGACGAACCCGGGGCTGGTGAAGTCGAGCAGCGACTCCCCCACACCGTGCTGGAAGACCAGCGTCATGAGTCCGAACGCGACCGCCACGGAGGCGAGGTTGAGAGCCGTGGAGATCAGCGCGATCGGCACGCTCTTGAACGCGAAGACCATCATCATGAAGGTCAGCAGGAGCACGAACCCGATCACCAGCGGCAGCCGGTCCGACATCTTTTCCTGAGCGTCGAGGGACTCGGCAGGTCCGCCGCCCACAGCGACCTCGGCGCCGGACAGGTCGACCGCCACAGGCACCAGGTCGTCGCGGAGCAGCTTCAGCGCCTCGTCCACCTGCTCGTCGGACTCCTCGAACGGCATCGCCAGCTCGAGGATCGACGTACGGCCGTCCTCGGAGACCTCGACCGGCGAGGTCGGCTCGCGGAACATCCCGCTGTCGGCGGCCAGGCGGCCCAGGTCGCCGAGGCGTTCCTCCACCTTGGCCTGGTCGCCGGCAGGAGCGCGCACCACCACATCGGCGACCGGACCCTCGGACGGGAACTCCTCGATGATCGCCTTGGTCGTCTGCACCTCGGCGATGTCACCGGGGAGGGTGTCGAGGTTGCCGGAGTGCGTCTTCATGCCCAGTGCGGGTACAGCGAGGGCGGCCACGATGGCGCCGCCGACCAGGAGCGCGGCGACCGGGTGCCGGAGCACCGGGCCGAGCATGCGGCGGCTGATGCCGCCCTGACCGATCCGGCGGTTGAGCCGCCAGAGCAGCGGTACCCGCGGGCGGTCCACCCAGCGACCCAGCTTGGCCAGCAGTGCCGGCAGCACGGTGATCGAGCCGAGCACCGCGATCGCGACCACCAGGATCGAACCGACGGCGAGGCTGTTGAACGTCGTGTCGGTCATCAGGAACAGGCCGGCCATCGCGGCGATGACAGCGCCACCGGAGACCAGGATGGAGTGGCCTGAGGTCTGCGCGGCGATCTCCACCGCGTCGCGGGTGCTGCGGCCCTTGGCCCGCTCCTCGCGCTCCCGCTTGAGGTAGAACAGCGAGTAGTCGACGCCGACGGCCATGCCGATCAGCACGATCATGCTGGTGACCGTCGACTCCGCGGGCACCAGGTGGGACAGCGGCGCAATGATGCCGATGGTGGCCGCCACGCTGGTGGCGGCGAGCAGCACCGGGATGCCGGCGGCGATCAGGGCGCCGAACGCGAGCAGCATCAACAGCAGCGTGATCGGCAGGCTGATCCCTTCGGCCGAGGAGAGATCGGCGGCGACCCGGTCGTCGATGGCGGCGTCGAGGGTGAGGTCGCCGGTCTGCCGGATGTCGAGGCCCGGGAAGTCGGCGCGTACGTCGTCGACCGCGGCGACGATGGGGTCGGCATCGTCATGGTCCTTGGCGAGCTGGATCGAGATCAGCATCGCCGTGTTGTCGGGGTTCCACTGTGCCTCCGACACCTCGGTGACGCCCTCGATCGGACGAAGGTCGTGGGTCAGCCGCGCGGCGGCCTCGTCGGCCTGTGCCTGGTCGAGAGTTCCGCCGTCGGCGGTCACCAGGACCTCCTCGGAGTCCGGCGAGTCGAGGCCGGCCTCGTGCACCCAACGGTCGGCGACACCCGACTCGCCGAGGCGGTAGTCGGAGTCGTCGGCCTCCTCCGTGGAGATGGAGCCGGCCAGGCCGACCGCCACGACGACGAGGGCGAGCCAGCCGAGGATGGCGCGCCAGGGGTGGGTGGCGCTCCAGCGTGCGGCGCGCATCGAAACCGTGGTCAACGGGTTGGGAGACATGAGGATCCTCCTGCTCGAGATCTGTAGGACGGCTCCAGCCTCGTGATCGCGGGCCCCCACGACAGGAGCCCTGGCACCCCACGGCGAAGTGGTGCCAGCACCACCGCATCGAGGAGCCCGGTCGGGGAGGATGGCGGCGTGCGAGACCTACTTGATCCACCCCCCGGCCGGTTCCGGCTGACCGGATACGCCGCCCTGCAGGTGGCGGCCTTCGTACCGCTCGTCGTGCTGTTCGTGTTCTGGGTGGTCGGCGGTGTGCTGATGGTGGTCTGGGTAGGTGCGCTGTTCCTCGCGGCTGCGATCCCCACCACCCGGTGGCTGGCCAACGCACACCGGCGGATGGCGAGCAATGTGCTGGGCCGGCCGCTGCCGGCGCCGTACGCGCCTCTGTCGGGGTTGTCGGTGCTGCAGAAGCTCCGCACCGTTGCCACCGACCCGATGACCTGGCGGGACCTGGGGTGGATCCTGATGTCGATCACGGTCGGGTTCGTGATCTCGCTCCTCGTGGTGATCCTCCTGGCGGCCATCGCCACCTGGTGGATCTGGTACTACGCGGCCGGTCCGCTGATGCGACTGCGCGCGACGCTCGACCAGTGGCTGCTCTCCCCCGGCGCGACGGAACAGCTGGAGCGCCGCGTCGAGCGGCTCACCGAGACGCGCGCCGAGGTAGTTGACCACTCGGCTGCCGAGCTCCGCCGCCTCGAGCGCGACCTGCACGACGGCGCGCAGGCCCGGCTGGTGGCGCTGTCCCTGAGCCTCGGCATGGCCGACTCGACCTTCGAGACGGACCCTGAGGCCGCGCGCAAGCTGGTCAGCGACGCCCGTGAGACGACGGACGCCGCGCTCGGCGAGCTGCGATCGGTGGTCCGCGGCATCCATCCACCGGTGCTCGCCGATCGTGGGCTCAGTGGGGCGGTGCAAGCGCTGGCTCTGGACATGGCGGTGCCGGTCCGGGTCGAGGCCGAGCTCTCCGGACGCCCGCCCGCCCCGGTCGAGTCGGCCGTCTACTTCGCGGTCGCGGAGTGCCTGGCCAACGTCGGTAAGCACGCGCAGGCCCAGAACGCGTGGATCCGGGTCGGGCACACCGAAGGTGTCCTGCGGGTCGAGGTCGGTGACGACGGCAGCGGCGGTGCGAATCCGAACGGCGGCACCGGAATGACGGGGGTGATGAGGAGACTGGGGGCGTTCGACGGCACGATGATGGTGTCGAGCCCGACCGGCGGGCCGACGATCGTCACCCTGGAGGTTCCGTGCGCCTTGTCCTCGCCGAGGACCATGCCCTCCTCCGTGCCGGCCTCATCCAGCTCCTCGAAGGAAACGGATTCACCGTCGGCGCCGCCGTCGACAACGCCGCCGACCTCGACGACGCGCTGAACGACCCCGAGGCCCAGGCCGCCGTTCTCGACGTACGCCTCCCGCCCACACAGACCGACGAGGGGCTGCGCGCCGCGATCGCCGTACGCAAGGAGCGGCCGGGTTTCCCGGTGATGGTGCTCTCGCAGTACGTCGAGCACCTCTATGCCCGGGAGCTGCTGGCCAGTGGGGAGGGCGCCGTCGGCTACCTGCTCAAGAACCGGGTCTCCGACGTCGCGGAGTTCATCGAGGGGCTCCAGCGGGTGATCGCCGGCGGCACCGTGCTCGACCCCGAGGTCGTCGCCACGGTGATGGCCAAGCAGGAGCCGGTCGACCGGCTGAGCGCGCGGGAGCGCGAGGTGATGGCCCTGATGGCCGAAGGGCGGTCCAACGCCGCCATCGCCGCTCGGCTGGTCGTCACCGAGAAGGCCGTCGCCAAGCACATCAACAGCATCTTCACCAAGCTGGACCTGCCCCTCGGCACCGACGACCACCGGCGGGTGCGGGCGGTGCTGACCTGGTTGCGGCTGTAGCCACCGGGCCTCTCACCAGGTGGGACAGCCATCGCCTCATGCCTTGACTTACAACATAAACGGGGATAAAACAACATATTCACAGATACCTAGGTTCCACCCCGAGGATGAGCCCATGCCCGAACTGATCACGCCCGCCCTGGTACGCCTGGACGCTCCACTCGGCTCGGGCAAGGAGGCCGTGATCCGGGCACTCGCCGAGGTCGTGGACGATGCCGGCCGCGCCAGGGACGCCGATCAGCTGGCCGCCGACGCCCTGGCCCGCGAGGACACCTCGGCCACCGGGATGCAGGGCGGCATCGCGATCCCGCACTGCCGCACGACCGGCGTCGACGAGCCCACGCTGGTCTTCGCCAGGCTGTCACCGCCGGTCGACTTCGGCGCCAAGGACGGCCCGGCCGACCTGGCCTTCCTGATCGCCGCCCCCGAGGGCGGGGACCAGACCCACCTGCAGCTGCTGACCCAGCTGGCCAGGGCCCTGGTCAGGTCGGAGTTCACCGACGCGCTGCGCGCCGCGGGCTCGGCCGACGAGGTGGTCGCCCTGGTGGGCGCCCTCTTCGAGGATGCGCCGGCCACCGAGACGGCCACCGAGACGGCCACCGGGACCGCCCCGGCGCCCACGGCCGGAGCGCGGCGCTCGCTGGTCGCGGTCACCGCCTGCCCCACCGGCATCGCGCACACCTACATGGCTGCGGAATCCCTTGAGGCAGCCGCCGAACGGGCCGGGGTCGACATCGCGGTCGAGACTCAGGGCTCGGCAGGTGCCCGCCCGCTCGCCCCCGAGGTCATCGCCGCCGCGGACGCGGTCATCTTCGCGGTCGACGTCGGCGTGCGCGATCGAGGACGGTTCGCCGGCAAGCCGGTGGTCTCCTCGGGTGTGAAGCGTCCGATCGAAGAGGGCGACGCCATGATCGCCGAGGCCCTGAGGTACGCCGACGACCCCGGCGCGCCTCGGGTCGAAGGATCCGCCGAGGCACACACGGCCGACGCCGGCGCGGGCGAGAGCTGGGGCGGCCGGACCCGCCGCGTGCTGATGACCGGCGTGTCCTACATGATCCCGTTCGTGGCCGCGGGCGGCCTACTGATCGCGCTGGCGTTCCTGCTCGGAGGCTACGAGATCACCGGCCCGGGTCACGCGATCGTGGTCGACAACTCACTCACCGACCTTCCGGACCCGGAGGCACTGGGACTCGACCACGCGCTGTTCGGCTCGGCGCTGATGGCCTACCTCGGCGCCCTGCTGCTCGTCATCGGACAGACCGCGTTCGCCTTCTTCGTGCCGGCGCTGGCCGGCTACATCGCCTACGCGATCGCGGACCGGCCCGGCATCGCCCCGGGCTTCGTGATGGGCGGCCTGGCCGCCAACGTGCTCAGCGTGGAGGGCGAGGGTGCCTACCCCGCCACCGGCTTCCTCGGGGCGATCGTCGGCGGCGTGCTCGCCGGGCTGCTCGCACACTGGATCGCGTCCTGGCGGGTTCCCGCGTGGGGCCGGGGCCTGATGCCGGTCCTGGTGATCCCGCTGCTCAGCTGCGTGATCGCCGGCTTCCTGATGCTCGTCGTGCTCGGTCCCCCGATCAGCTGGCTGATGGGCCAGCTCGAGGACGGCCTCAACTCGATGAGCGGCGGCAGCGCCATCCTGCTGGGCGTGGTGCTCGGACTGATGATGGCCTTCGACATGGGCGGACCGCTCAACAAGGTGGCCTACAGCTTCGCGGCCGCCGGCGTCGGCGGTGCCGCGCTCGCCACCGACGCGCCGGAGCTGCAGATCATGGCCGCGGTGATGCTGGCCGGAATGGTCCCTCCGATTGCCCTGGCGCTGGCGACCGTGCTCCGGCCCGGCCTGTTCACGGTTCCCGAGCGCGAGAACGGCAAGGCCGGGTGGCTGCTCGGCGGGTCGTTCATCACCGAAGGGGCGATCCCGTTCGCCGCCGCCGACCCGGTGCGGGTGATCCCCTCGATCATGCTCGGCAGCGCGGTCACCGGCGGCCTGTCGATGGCATTCGAGGTGTCGGTGCGGGCACCGCACGGAGGCATCTTCGTGCTGTTCGCCGTCGACGGGCTGGTCGGCTACTTCGTCGCGCTCGCCGCGGGCGTCGTCGTCGCGGCTCTCGCCGTGATCGCGCTCAAGTCCTACCACCGGTCGCCCGAGGGCGCGCCCGTACCCGCCTGAGCCGGTCGTTGACCTCGCGCGTCATGTCGCCGGGGAGCAGTCGATGGCAGCATGAGGCCCATGGGGCTGATCACCGAAGCGCCGGTGCCGTCCGACTTCACGGGCACCCGGCTGAGCGTCTGCAACCTGTGTGAGGCCTGCTGCGGCCTCGAGCTCACCCTCGAGAAGGGCGAGGTCACGTCGATCAAGGGCAACCCCGACGACCCACTCTCGCGCGGCTACATCTGCCCCAAGGGCGTGTCGCTCGCCGACGTCTACACCGACCCTGACCGCCTGCGACGGCCCGTGCGCCGGGTCGGCGACGAGTGGGTGGAGATCGGCTGGGACGAGGCGCTCGACCTGGTCGCCGACGGGCTCGCCGACGCGATCAACCGGCACGGCTCCGACGCGCTGGGCGTCTACCTCGGCAATCCGAACGTGCACAGTCTCGGCTCGATGACCCACGGGCTGGCGATGGTCCGGACCTTCCGCACCCGCAACCGCTACAGCGCCACCTCGGTCGACCAGCTCCCCCACCAGCTGGTGGCGCACCTGATGTACGGGCACCAGCTGTTCCTGCCGGTCCCCGACATCGATCGCACGTCATACCTCTTGGTGTTCGGCGCCAACCCGATGGCGTCCAACGGCTCGCTCTGGACCGTGCCCGACTTCCCGAACCGGCTGCGCGAGCTGAAGGCGCGCGGCGGCCGGATGGTGGTGCTCGACCCGCGCCGCACCGAGACCGCCAAGGTCGCCACCGAGCACCACTTCGTGCGGCCGGGCTCCGACGCCTACGTGCTGCTGGCGATGCTGCACGTGCTGTTCGACGAGGGGCTGACCACGCCCCCGTCGTACGTCGACGGCCTGGACGCTGCCTCCGACGCAGTCGCCGGGTTCACCCCCGAGGCCGCAGAGGCCGCCAGCGGCATCCCGGCCGATGAGATCCGGCGCCTCGCCCGCGACTACGCAGCGGCCGACGGGGCAGCGGCGTACGGCCGGATCGGGGTGTCCACCCAGGGGTTCGGCACGATCTGCCAGTGGGCGATCCAGGTCCTCAACCTGGTCACCGGCAACGTCGACCGCGTGGGCGGCACCATGCTCACCACCCCCGCCATCGACGCCGTCAGCGCCGGCCTGATCGGCCGTGGACACCACGGCGCGTGGGAGAGCCGGGTGCGCGGCTTCCCGGAGAGCGGCGGCGAGCTGCCGGTGTCGGTGCTGCGCGAGGAGATCACCACGCCGGGCAAGGGCCAGATCCGGGCGATGCTCACGCTCTCCGGCAACCCGGTGCTCTCCACCCCGGACGGCGCGCGGCTCGCCGAGGCGCTGCACGGACTGGACTTCATGGCAGCCGTCGACATCTACGTCAACGAGACCACTCGGCACGCCGACGTGATCCTGCCGCCGACCACCGCGCTCGAGCGGGACCACTACGACCTGGTCTTCCACCTGCTCGCGGTGCGCAACACCACCCGCTTCACCCCGGCGGTCTTCGCCAAGCCACGTGACGGCCGGCACGACTGGGAGATCTACCGCGAGATCGCGTTGCGCACGATGGCGCGTCTCGACCGCAAGCCACCACTGCGGAAGCGGCTCCAGGCCCGGGCCCGGCTGTCGGTCAGCCCGACCCTGATCATCGCCGGCCTGCTGCGGCGCGGCCGGTCGGGCGTGACCATGCGTCGACTGCGCAAGGAGCCCGCCGGCGTCGACCTGGGGCCGCTGCGCCCCGGCCAGCTCCCCGGCCGCCTGATGACGCGTAACAAGCGGATCGACGCCGCCCCCGACCTGGTGCTCGACGACCTGTCCAGGCTCCGGGCCGCGCCCGCGGTCGACGACGGCGAGCTGCTGCTGATCGGCCGGCGGCACAAGCAGGACTGCAACTCCTGGATGCACAACACCGAGCGGCTCACCCGGGGGAAGCCGCGGCACCAGCTCTTCATGAACCCCGACGACCTGTCGGCCCGCGGCATCGACGACGGCGCTACCGTCGCGGTCACCTCGCGGGTGGGCAAGGTGGAGGTGGACGTGCTGGCCACCTACGACGTGATGCCCGGCGTGGTCTCCCTCCCCCACGGCTACGGCCACCAGGTCGGCGGCACCCGGATGGCGCACGCATCGACCGTCGTCGGCGTCTCGATCAACGACCTCACCGACCCCGACCGCCTCGACGTGTCCGGCAACGCGGCGCTCAGCGGCGTACCCGTGACGGTGGCCGGGATCTGAGCAGGCCACCCCGCAACTTTCTCGGCCGTTCGCGCGTCTCCGGTGCATGAGACTGTTCATCGCAGCCCTGCTGTCAGCCGCGCTCGTCTCCGTCGCGTCGCCCGCGATGGCCGAACGGATCACCATCAAGGACCCCGCCCACGACCACATCCCGCCGGGTGGCGAGGACTTCCATGGCGTCGGTGACGTGATCCGGGTCCGGGTCGACCACGCGCCGAAGCGGGTGTATGTCGACACCGTGTTCAGGGTCGAGCCATACGACAACCTCGAGGTCGAGCTCGACACCCGGAAGGGACGCCCCGGCCCGGAGTTCTACCTGCTCCGGACCTACCTCGGCGTCACCTTGTGGCGATACACCGATCAGAAGGGCCACACCAAGCGGGAGAAGTGCGCGGACAAGGGTGTGAAGTACCTGCCGAAGAAGCGCACCTGGACCACGCACGTGAACCGAGGCTGCTTGCGGTGGCCGGCGAAGAAGGGCGAGACGCCGCGACAGGTGCGGGTGCGGGTGCTGTCCGCCAGCGACGACTACTACTTCATGCTCGACTACGTCCCGGGGAAGCACCGCTACTCGCGGTGGGTTCAGCACAGCTGACGGTCCACGGCGTCGGTTTCGGGCGGGACGTCATACGACCTGGCTGCAGGAGCGGCCGTTGCGTATGACGTCCTCACAGCCGGAGGCCGCGAGCGCCTCGATGATCTGGTCGAAGAACTCGTCGGGGCAGGTGCGAAGCCCCAGAACCGGAAGCCGGAGTACGACGTCGCCGGTCAGCGCGATTGAGTTGTGTCGCAGGGCGTCGCCGACAAGCTGCTCGGCCCAGGCATGCTGGATCCCGTCGACCTCGAGGGCGACCCCCCATCGCGACCACCTGAAGTCCAGGTAGTAGGAGCCGGCCGACGTCTTGCGCACGGACTGGCGATCGGGCTCCGGGATGCCGCGTTGTCGACAACCGCGGAGCAGGTCCAACTCGTTGAGTGACCGGATGTCGCCGGCCAGCTCGAGGACGACCTCGTTGACCAGCGATCGTCGGCGGTCGCGCCTGATCCTGAGCAGCTCGATGCCGATCCCGCCCGGGCTGGAGATGCCTTGCTGGACCGCCATCGTGAGCAACAGCGTGGCTTGTCGGTCGGACCGCGCCCAGAGTGCGCCCCGGATGGCCGCGACGGCGTTGCGGGTGCGTGGTACTCCCGGTCCGGGCGCACGATCAGTCGGTGCCAGTCGGCGGGTCTGTCGGATGTTCAGCTGCGAGCCTCGATGCCGGATCCTCGCGCCGCGCGGCACCGAGACTCGGATCCTCTCAACCGTGTAGCGCTCGAGGCCGGCCAGCACCAGAGATGACTCGCCGTCGATCATGGCGCGCGGGCCGGCCTCGAGGACGGCGACCCAGTGTCGTGCTTCCGACGTCAGCGGCCCATTGTGGACAGCCAAGCAATGTCGGCCGATCGTCTGCCACCGTCGTGCGGCGACCTCGGCGCGCACCTCGGCGCGACTGAGGCCGAGCGCATAGATCTGCGCACGTGAGACCACATCGTCCTGGCTTCTAGCTGCGCGCGCGACCCGCTCCCGGCGCACGCGCCGGCGCTCCGCCGTGTCGAGGATGCGTGCTTCCATCGGGCAACAGTGCTGCCGTGGAACAGCAGTCTCGCCCGTGCGGGCACCGGCCTGTGGACGGATCGCATCAACGGCCGTGTGGTGGAGGTTTCGTGGCTGCCGCCGTCCGGGACGTCATCCGCGACGGTGGTTGGAGCAACCGGTTCGTATGACGTCCGCCCTACTCCGTTGCCGGCTCCGCCCGCAGCGCCCGGTAGACCACTCGCGCGCCGACGGCCCGGCGGAGCTCGTTCATGATCACCGTGAAGAACTCCTTGCGGTAGAGCTCGTCGGTGATCGCGTAGACGGTGAAGTAGAGGCCGGAGAACGCCGCCAGGAAGACCGAGACCTGCAGCAGCTCCTGGCTGATCGCGTTGATGCCCAGCACGTGGTGTACGTCGTCCTGGGTCCACGACTCGATGACGCTGTCGTTGATCGCCACCGCGCCGAAGACCATGAAGAAGGCGAACACCGCGACCGCGAGCAGCAGCACCTGCACGGCCTGCGCGATCACCAGCACGAGCACCAGGTTGACCATCTGCAAGCCGGTCACCTGGGCCTCCTCGGGCAGGTCGATGTCCTCGTCGATCAGGCGCTGCGCCGGTGCCTCGAGCGGGGTGCCCTTGCTTGCCGACAGCAGGTCCGCCGAGACGATCGAGTCGTCGAAGGCGTCGAGCTCCTCGGCCAGCCGAGGCACCAGGAAGAGGATCGCCGCGGCGCCGAAGAACAACACCGCGCCCCAGAGGACGCCACCGTCCAGGGTCGAGGAGACCTGCCAGACCTCGGCGTTGATGAACAGGAACGTGATGAACAACAGCAGCAGCGGCAGCGCCCTTGTGAGCAGCGGCAGGAGGAGCCCCAGGCTGCGGAACGCGCGGCGCAGCGCCCAGCCGGCGATCACCTGGGCGCGCAGGGAGAGCAACGCATAGACCACGGTCAGCCCGAGCGCCACGCTGGCGGCCGTGGAGACGCCGTACGACGCCTCGGTCAGGGTGCCCACGATGATCCCGGCGGCGACGCCCACGAGGACCGCCACGGTGAGCACCAGCACGATTCGGGCGCGGCCCAGCCGCGAGAGGACCTGCTCGCGGATGTCGTCGACGAAGTAGGGCAGCCCGTGCGCCACGAACCAGCGCTCCACCTCCCGGAGCTCGGCCGACGTCGCCACGTCAGGCGCCCAGGATCTGGCGGGTCCGGGCCACGTCGTCGTTCATGGCCTCGACCAGGGCGTCGACGCCGTCGAAGCGGACCATCCCCCGGAGGCGCTCGGCGAAGGCGATCTCGACCTCCACGCCGTAGAGCTCCAGGTCGGTGCGGTCGAGCGCGTAGGCCTCGACCCGCCGCTCGCGGTGTCCGTCGAACGTCGGGTTGGTGCCGACGCTGATCGCGGCGGGGTACGACGTGCCGTCGTCGATCCGACGCAGCCAGCCGGCGTAGACGCCGTCGGCGGGGACGGCCGCCTGCGGATCCACCGGCACGTTCGCGGTCGGGAACCCCAGCTCGCGGCCACGACGGTCGCCCTCGACGACCACGCCCCGCACCGCGAAGAGGTGACCGAGCGCCTCGGCGGCGCCGGCGACGTCGCCGGCGGCGAGGCAGGTGCGCACGTAGGTGGACGACCAGACCTGGGGCCCGCCCTCGAGCTCCACGCCGACGGCGGTGAACCCGGCCCGCTCCCCGGCTTCCTTCAACGTCGTCACGTCGCCGGCGGCTCGGTGGCCGAAGCGGAAGTTGGCGCCGACCACCACGACCCGGGCCTGCAGCGCCTCGACGACCACCCGGTCGACGAAGTGCTGCGGCGTCCAGCCGGCCATCTCCATGTCGAAAGCCAGGGCGAGCACATGGTCGGCGCCGGCGTCCACGAGCAGGTCGGCTCGTCGCTCGAGAGGCGCGATGATCGACGGCGCGTGCTCGGGCCGGAGCACGGCCATCGGGTGCGGGTCGAAGCTCACGGCGACGACCGGCAGCCCGGCGCGGTCGGCCTCCTCGCGCGCCTTCTGCAGCACGGTGCGATGGCCGAGGTGCACGCCGTCGAAGTTCCCGATGGTCACCACGGTCGGGCCGAGGTCGTCGGGTACCTCGTCGAAGGAGCGCCAGAGAGCCACGGCGAGCAGACTACTGACCCGGTCCGGGAGCGGTCAGTCCGCGTCGAGCAGTTGCTCCGCGACGCTCCCGGTCAGCTCCGGGCCGAGCCGGTCGAGGTCCCATCCACCGGCCCGGCTGCGGTAGTGGTTGGTGACCCAGAAGACGAAGGCATCGGAGTCCGGAAACCGGGCGATCTCGCCGTAGGACCAGCCGTTGCCGCCGTTGTGCCACTGCACCGTGCCGCGGGGGGTCTCCATCACGACCCACCCATAGGCGGCGCGCGTGTCCCCGCCCGGCTCCTCCCGCACCCGCGGCTGGAAGAGCTCCTTCTTCGCCTCCGCGTCCAGCACCTGCCCGCCCTCCAGCGCGAGGTACCAGCGGTACATGTCCCGAGCGCTGGAGAGCAGCCCTCCGTTGCCCCGGAGATTCCAGTACGGCCCGTCGTCTGCCCAGGGGTGCTCGAACGGGCGGCCCTGGGGACGGTCGCGGGCGTCGTACTCGACGGCGACGTCGGCCGTCTTCCAGTCCGGGAGCACGTAGCCGGTGCTCGTCATCCCGGCGGAGGCGAAGAGCTCCTGCGACAGGTACTGCTCGTAGCCCGTGCCCGAGGCCTCCTCGATGATCACGGCGAGCAGGCTGTAGCCGACGTTCGAGTAGTGGTGGCGGGCGCCCGGCTCCGATCGCAGCTCGGACGCCATGGCTGCGGCCACCAGGTCCGCGCGCGACAACGGCTCGTAGTCGCCCCCGAGCGAGTCGACCAGGCCCGCCGTGTGGGTCAGCAGGTGCTGCACGGTGATGCCGCGCTTGTCAGGCGGTACGTCGACGTAGCGGCTGATGGGATCGGTCACTCGCAGCCTGCCCTGCATCTGCAGCTTGAGGATGGCCGCCGCGGTGAACTGCTTGGTCATCGACATGACGTCGTAGACCGTGTCGCAGCCCGCAGCGACCTCGGCCTCGCGATCGGCCAGACCCCAGCCGCGGCAGTCCAGCATCTCGCCGTCTCGAGCGACGACCAGGGTGCCACTGGAGCCCTTCGGAAGATCGGCGTTTTCGAAGAGCCGGCTGTTCTGGGGAGGCGGAGGGTCGTCCGCTCCGCAGGCCACGAGCGTCAGGGTGGCCACGAGTGCGGCCACCACCGCGATCAGTCGCGGACGCATCGCCAGCTGACGGTGTCCGAGTCTCGTTGCTCGGTGCAGGTCCAGCCGTCTCGTACCCGCCTGTCGACCTCGGCCTCGGTGTCGGCGCACGCACCCACGCAGCTGAACCGGTCCTCCTCGACACTTCCGCTCTGGGCGGCGGCCGACCAGGTCAGGAAGCCGAGAGCGACAGCGGTCGCGGCAACGACCACCAGCACCGCGCGCCGGGTCCGCCCGTGTCGGACCCGCTCGGCCATCCCGCCACGAAGCAGGCCGAACGCCTCGCGCGTGGTCCCGTGGGACTCGGCGAGGTCGAGGGCCAGGTCGCGGAGGTGCTCGCGGTCGCGGTCGCGCACGGCACGCGGATAGGCGAGCAGGCAGAGGTCCAGCAGCCGGCGTCTCATGCCAGCCCCGGAGTCGGGCGGATCGCGACCCGGGCACCGAGGGCCGCCGCCGCGGAGCGCAGCCGCTCCACCTCGGCCGACAGCTCGGAGTGCCCGCTCGCGGTCAGCCGGTAGTAGCGGCGGCGCCGGCCCTGGACCTGTCGCTCACCTGCCGGCTCCACCAGTCCGTCGGAGGAGAGCCGGTTCAGCGCGCCGTAGAGCGTGCCGGCGGTGAGCTTGACCCGCCCCTCGGACAGCTCCTCGACGTCCTGGGCGATGCCGTAGCCGTGCAGCTCGCCCTGGGCCAGGCTGGCCAGGATGAACATCGCCTGCTCGGTCATGGCACCGACTATACATCGTCTCCCGATATATCAGGACCCGACGCATGGTCAGACGAAGACCGCCACCGCCTTGGCCACCCCGTCACGGGTCTCGTAGAGAGCGAGGAACTCTCCGTCGGCAGCGAACACCGCGGTCAGCCCGGGAAGCGTGATCTCCAGCGCGCGGCCGAATCGGACGTCGCGCGCCTGCTCCTCGTCGAGCTCGACGGACGGGAAGGTACGGCGCGCCGCCTCCGCGATCGGGGTCATCGCAAAGTCGTCGGCCAGCTCGTCCAGGGTGTGCGCGCGGTCGAGGCCGAACTCCCCCACCGCGGTACGCCGCAGCGCGGTCAGGTGCCCGCCAACGCCCAGCGCCACGCCGGTGTCGCGCGCGATCGCCCGGATGTAGGTGCCGCTGGAGCAGCGCACGGAGATCCGTACGTCGGGCCCCGCGACCTCCAGGACGGTGAGGTCGTGGATCGTCACCCGCCGCGACTTCAGCTCCACCTGCTCGCCATCGCGCACCCGCTGGTAGGCCCGCTTGCCGTCGACCTTGACCGCCGACACCGCCGTGGGCACTTGGTCGATCTCCCCGACGAAGCCCGCCAGGACGCCTCGGATCGCCGCCTCGTCGAGGTCATCCGTCGCGGCCGTGGCCACGACCTCGCCCTCGGCATCGTCGGTGGTCGTGCTGACCCCGAGCCTGACGGTGGCGTCGTACGACTTCTCGGTGAGCATCAGGTGCCCGAGCAGCCGGGTCGCCCGGTTGACGCCGACCACCAGCACGCCGGTGGCCATCGGGTCGAGCGTGCCCGCGTGCCCGACCTTGCGGGTGCCGGCCAGCCGGCGTACCCGCGCGACGACGTCGTGCGAGGTCATCCCACCCGGCTTGTCGACGACGACCAGCCCGGCCTCCGTGGTCACGGAGTCGGATCGTCCTCGGCGTCGTCCTCGCGGGGCTTCTTGTAGGGGTCTGTCTCCCCGGCGTACGCCGCACCCTCGCGGGCCGCTGCCACGGCCTCGTCGGACTGCCGCGCCTTGGCCAGCACGTCGTCGAGGTGCCGGGCGTTCTCGGGCAGCGCGTCGTGGACGAACGTCAGCGACGGCACGTGCCGCATGCCGAGCTGCTTGCCGACCTCGGAGCGCAGCAATCCCTTGGCCGACTCGAGCGCGGCCGCGGTGCTGACCAGGTCGCCCTCCTCACCGAGGACGGTGTAGAAGATCGTCGCCTGCTGGGAGTCTCCGGTGAGCCGGACGTCGGTGATGGTGATGAAGCCGAGCCGGGGGTCCTTGACCCGCCGCTCCAGCATCTCCGCGACGATCACCTGGATCCGGTCCGCAATCTTGCGCACGCGTGGGCTGGTCATGTTCCTAGTCTCTCTCGCGCTTCCACGCTGACCCGTCACTAAGTTAGTGACGGGTCAGCGTGAACTGCTTGTTGTCAGGCGCGCGGGATCTCGCGCATCTCGAAGGCCTCCACGACATCGCCTTCCTTGATGTCCTGGAAGTTCCGGAGCACCAGACCGCACTCGAAGCCCTCGCGGACCTCGGACGCGTCGTCCTTCTCCCGCTTCAGCGAAGCGAGGTCGAGGTTGTCGGCCACGACCGCACCGTCACGGATCACCCGCACCTTGGCGTTGCGGCGGATGACGCCGCTGGTGACCATGCAGCCCGCGATGTTGCCGATCTTGGACGAGCGGAAGATCGCACGGATCTCCGCCTGACCCAGGGTCGACTCCTCGAACTCGGGCTTGAGCATCCCCTTCAGGGCGGCCTCGATCTCGTCGATGGCCTGGTAGATGACCGAGTAGTAGCGGATCTCCACGCCTTCCTTCTCCGCGAGCTCGGTTGCCTTGCCCTGGGGCCGGACGTTGAAGCCGATGATGATCGCGTCCGAGGCCGCGGCCAGGTCGACGTTGGTCTCGGTGATCGCACCGACACCGCGGTCGATGACCCGGATCCCGACCTCTTCGCCGACGTCGAGCTGGGACAG
Source organism: uncultured Actinomycetota bacterium (assembly GCA_963779635.1). Classification (GTDB taxonomy): domain Bacteria; phylum Actinomycetota; class Actinomycetes; order Propionibacteriales; family Nocardioidaceae; genus Nocardioides. The sequence continues at coordinate 224,527 of CAVZZC010000009.1, forward strand.
CGCGTCCTCGAGGGCCTCGACCGAACCGGACACATCGCCCTTGAGGATCAGGTTGAGCTCCTGGCTCTCGCCCTTCTCCATGGAGGCCATGAAGTCCTCGAGGGTACGGCGCACCCGACGCTTGGCCTGCATGGCCGCACGCTCCCGGGCCTCGCGCTTCTCGGCGATCTGGCGAGCCATCCGGTCGTCGTCGACGACCAGGAAGTTCTGGCCGGCGCCGGGGACCGCGGTCAGACCGAGGACCATCGCGGGACGCGACGGGTCGGCCTGCTCGATGTTGTCGCCGTGCTCGTCGAGCATCGCCCGGACCCGGCCATAAGCCGGACCCGCCACGATCGAGTCGCCCACGCGCAGCGTGCCGCGCTGGACCAGGATCGTGGCGACCGGGCCGCGGCCGCGGTCGAGGTGGCCCTCGATGACCAGACCCTGAGCGTCCTGGGTCGGGTTGGCCCGAAGGTCCAGGGACGCATCAGCTGTGAGCACGATCGCCTCGAGCAGCTTGTCGAGGTTGAGCTCGGACTTGGCCGAGACGTCGACGAACATCGAGTCGCCGCCGTACTCCTCGGGCACCAGGCCGTACTCCGTCAGCTGACCGCGCACCTTGGTCGGGTCGGCCTCGGGCTTGTCGATCTTGTTCACCGCGACCACGATCGGGACCTCGGCCGCCTTGGCGTGGTTGAGCGCCTCGATCGTCTGCGGCATCACGCCGTCATCGGCCGCCACCACGAGCACCGCGATGTCCGTGGCCTGCGCACCGCGGGCACGCATGGACGTGAACGCCTCGTGACCCGGGGTGTCGATGAACGTGATCCGACGCTCGTTGCCGTCGACGTCGGTGTGCACCTGGTAGGCACCGATGTGCTGGGTGATGCCACCGGCCTCCTTGTCGACGACGTCCGCCTCGCGGAGCGCGTCGAGGAGCTTGGTCTTGCCGTGGTCGACGTGACCCATGACGGTGACGACCGGCGGCCGGACGACCAGGTCGTCCTCGCTGCCCTCGTCCTCACCGAACTCGAGGTCGAACGTCTCGAGCAGCTCGCGGTCCTCGTCCTCGGGCGAGACGACCTCGACGACGTAGTTGAGCTCCTCACCGAGCAGCTCGAGCGTCGCGTCGTTGACCGACTCGGTCGCAGTCACCATCTCGCCGAGGTGGAACAGCATCTGCACCAACGAGGCGGCGTCGACGCCGATCTTGTCGGCGAAGTCGGTCAGGGACGCACCGCGGGGCAGGCGGACGGTCTCGCCGCTGCCCTTGCGGACCCGCATGCCGCCGATCGTCGGGGCCTCCATGGCCTCGAACTCCTGGCGACGTGCCCGCTTCGACTTGCGACCTCGGCGCGACGGACCACCGGGCCGCCCGAAGGCACCCTGGGTCTGGCCACGCTGACCGGGACGATTGCCACCGGGACGGCCGCCGCTGCGGGGCGGGCCGAAGCCACCGCCACCACCGGGACCACCGCCGGGACCACCACGACCGGGTGCGCCGCCGCCTGGACCACCGCGGCCGGGTGCACCGCCGCGGCCACCACCGGGTCCGCCGCCGCCTGGACCACCACGACCGGGTGCACCGGTGCGGCCACCACCGGGTCCGCCACCGAAGGCGGCCGGGGACTTGGGCATCATCGCCGGGTTGGGGCGGGGCATGCCGGGACGCGCGGGCGGACGCTGGTCGTCCTCGCCCTCTCGCGCGGGCGGGGCGGCGGGCTTGCGGCCCATGCCCTGGCTGGAGGAGAACGGGTTGTTGCCCGGACGGGGCGCACCAGCGCGACCCACGGGACGCGGGGTGGGTGAGGGCGCCTTCGGCGTAGCCGTGGGTGCCTCCGCGGCGGGCTCCTCGGCGGCCGGGGGCCCCTCCGCGGCCGGCGGCTCCTCGACTGCCACGGGCTCGGGCTCTGGTTCGGGCTCCGGCTCGGGCTCCGCCTGCTTCGGCGGCGCCTTGGGCGCAGCCTTCTTGGCGGGCTTGGGCTCCGCCTTCTCGGCGGGCGCCTCGGGCTCGGCCTTGGCCGGCGCGGCAGCCTCGGCTGCCGACGTCAGCTTGTCGCCGAACTCCTTCTTGAATCGCATCTCGACGGGGAGCTCGATCGTCGAACTGGCCGACTTGACGAACTCACCCATCTCCTTGAGCTTCTCGAGAACTTCCTTGCTCTCGATGCCGTACTGCTTGGCAAGCTCGTGAACTCGGGTCTTAGCCACGTTTCTCCTTCTGGCCTGAGACCCGGTTCGGGGGTGTCACTCAGACCGCTAGGTGGGGTTGTGCAAACTCATTTCGAGTTACTCATCGAGTGCTCATGAGCTGCTGCTCCAGTTTCTGTCGGTCATTACTGGGTGGTGTGCGAGTCGAGCCACTCCCCCACCGGTGCTGTGGAAAGTCCGCCCTCGACACCCCGCTGGTTCCGGAGTGCTCGGGCGAAGGCCTTCCGCCGCACCGCGAGGTCGTAACACTCGGCGGTGGGGTGCAGGTGTGCTCCCCGGCCGGGCGCGGTGCCGTCGGGATCGGGCACGACGGCTGGTAGGCCGTGCGGGTCCGAGCCGGCGGTCACCCGCAACAACTCGCGCTTGCTGGCCCGCTGCCGACATCCGATGCAGGTCCGGAGCGGAACTCCTGGGGAGTTGCCGTCCGAGCTCGCCCGGTTGAAAGGTTCACGCGCCACTGAGGGTCAACACTACCGCCTGACCCCGGCGGATTCCGAACCGGGCGAGCGCGGCCTACGCTCGAGGCATGGCCGCCGCTGTCCTGATGGACGACCGGTTCACGGGCACAACACTCGACGAGTCGAAATGGTTCCCGCACTATCTGCCGGCCTGGTCGTCGCGTACGGCGACCCGCGCGTCGTACCGATGGGGACCCGACGGGCTGGTCCTGGACATCCCGGTCGACCAGCCGCTGTGGTGCCCGGGCGACCACACTCCGCCGCTGCGGGTCTCGGGGATCCAGTCCGGCAGCTGGTCCGGGCCGGTGGGCACGGCCCGCGGCCAGCTGCGCTACCGCGAGGGGCTGCTGGTGAGCGAGGAGCAGCCGAGGTTCGAGGGCTGCCTCGTCGGCACCGGACGGGTGGCGATCGAGGCCAGCATGCTCATCTCCGCGCGCTCGATGGCGGCGCTGTGGCTGGCCGGCTTCGAGGACGACCCCGAGCAGCTCCAGTGCGGCGAGCTCTGCGTCTTCGAGGTCTTCGGCAACGCGCTCGGGCCGTCTGACGCGCCCTCCGCCGAGGTCGGGGTCGGCATCAAGGCCTTCCGTGACCCGGCCCTGACCCAGGACTTCGGCGCTCCCCCGGTCGCGATCGACGCCGCCGAGCCCCACGTGTACGCCGTGGAGTGGGACGCCGACGAGGCGGTGTTCAGCGTCGACGGAGCCGAGGTACGCCGCTGCCCGGCCCCGCCGACGTACCCGATGCAGCTGATGCTCGCCGTCTTCGACTTCCCGGAGTGGTCCCGGGGCGACGACGACCACCTGGTGCCGGAGCTGACCGTGCGACGGGTCACGGTGACGTCGTGAGCACGCTCCAGTGCCCGGCCACCCTGCTCGTCGTGCGTAACGACGCCGACCTGACAGAGGTCTCCGCCGGACGACGGATCTCCCACGTGTGGTCGGCCGACCCCGCAGCCGGCGCGCTCGCAGCGAGCCGGCTCGGGGTCGGATGCAGTGTGGTCGAGGCGCTGGCCTCAGGCGAGGTCCACGCACTCCGCGAGGCTCTCGGCGACATCGCCGACCGCACTCGCGGTGAGACCACCGTGGTGCTCGGCCTCGACGACCTGCGCTCGGCGCTGGCCGCCCCCGCCGACCTGGGCGCCGCGGACTCCCTGGAGCTCGTCATCGACTCCGACGACTGGACCTACCGCTCCGGGGGCCGCGCCACCCAGTGACGTTCGCTGCCTACCCGGCCTTCCGGGCGGTCAGCAGCAGGTACTCCCACTCCATCGCGAACGTCGACTCGCCCAGGTCGTGCTGACGGGCGAGCGTGACGAGGTCACGGTCGAGCGCGGCCACGCGCTCGGCGTCGTCCGCGATGTTGCGGTACGTCGCGATCGTGGGGCCGTAGGTCCGCTTGAAGAAGTCGCGGAACTCCTCCGGGCTGTCGAAGCAGTCCACCCGCAGCCAGTTCCGAGTGAACTCGACGTCGGTGACCCGGTCGCCGAAGAGCTCGGTCACGTGCTCGGGGCTGCCCCACAGGACCGGGGGCCGGGCACCGGGCGGCGGTGCGGGCGCGAACGGCTTCAGGGTGGAGAACATCTGCCCGAGGAAGCCCTCGGGGGTCCAGCTGATCAGCCCGATCGTGCCGCCGGGGCGGGTGACCCGGACCAGCTCGTCGGCGCTGGTCTGGTGGTCCGGCGCGAACATCACGCCGACGCAGGACATCACCACGCTGAACCAGTCGTCGCCGTAGTGCAGGGCCTCGGCGTCGGCCTCCTCCCACACGATGTGCAGGTCGCCACCGGCCGCGATGCGGCCCGCGTCGAGCAGCTCGGGCGTCAGGTCGCTCGCGACCACCGACGCGCCACGCCTGGCTGCCGGGATGGCGGCGTTGCCGCTGCCCGCCGCCACGTCGAGCACGAGGTCACCGGCGTCGATGCCGCACGCCTCCACGAGCACCTCGCCGAGGTCGGCGATGACGTCGGTCGCGACGGCGGGATAGTCGCCCAGCGCCCACAGGGCGCGGTGCTTCTGCTTGACGGGACTCAGCGTCACTTGCGTTGTTTCCTTCATTCCATTTCCCTCTCTTGTGTTTCCTCGTCGGCCGTCAGGCCGCGTAGGTCAGGGCGCGCTCGAGCTGCTGGGCCTCGCGGTCCAGCACCCGGGCGAGCTGCATCTCCAGCTCCAGGAACCGGGTCGGTTCGGGGAGCGCTCCGAGAGCGCGGGTGATCGCGAAGGTCTCGGCGATGGCGTCGTCGCGCTCCTGGGCGTAGCCCGCCATCGCCACGCCCTCACCGGCGTCCCCGCTCAGCCAGGTGTCTGCGGCATCGGCCAGCAGCTCCGCGTGCCGGAACGCGTCGGTCATGCCGTGCCCGGTGACGGGATCGCGGTGGTAGCCGGCATCTCCCACCAGCGCCCAGCCGGGACCGGTGGCCCGGCGCACCTGGTTGGGGAGCCCGACGTACCCACGCATGCCGGCGGTGACCCGGCCGGGGCGGAGCCGCGTGGCCAGCGCTGGGAGGGCTCGTCTGAGCTCCGCCAGCCACATCGCGGTCCGCGCCCGGCCGGCGCCCATCACTCCGGCGAACTCGTCGTCGGGGCGGATCATGAACACGGCAGCCTGGTCGTCGTGGGTCGGGAAGACGCCGCCGAACGCCCGGTCCCCGACGTACAGCTCGAAGCCGTCCCACTCGAGACCGGACACGTAGGTGTAGAGGCACGAAGCCGTCGGCGCGTGCTCCTCGACGATCTCGGCGCCCACCGACGATGCCACCTTGGAGTGGACCCCGTCGGCTCCGATGACCAGCCGAGCCGTCATCTGGCGTACGGCGCCGAGCCGGGCACGTACGGTGACGCCGGTCGCCCGGCCCGCCGCGTCCTTGGTCACGCCAAGTACTCGGGCGCCGGTGTCCAGCTGGGCACCCGCGGCGACCGCCTCGCGCGCGAGCAGGTCGTCGAGGACATACCTGCGCGGCGCGAGCAGGAAGTCCACTCCGGCCGTGTCGCGGACCTCGTGCCTGATCGTCTCGTCGGGCAGGTGGAAGGAGGCGGTCCGGATCCGGGGCGCCCCGCTTGCGACGACCTTGTCCAGGAGGCCCCACTTGGCCAGCTGCACCATCCCGCCGCGCGACAGCGCGTGGGTCGAGTTGGTGTCAGTGGTCGGCTTCGAGCGGTCGAGGACGGCCACGTCGTGACCGGCCCGGGCCAGCAGCATCGCGGTCGCGGCGCCGGCGTTGCGGGCGCCGACGACGATGACGTCGTGGTGCTCGGCGGTCATGACGCCACCTCGATCGAGACCTCGTAGACCTCGGCAGCGGGATTGCCGGCGCGCTCGTGGGCGCGCAGCACCGCCTCCCGGCTCGGGGCCGTGCAGAGGCAGAACGCCGTACCCGACTCCGGGTCGAGCCACGCCTTCTCGAAGCGCACGCCTTCGGTCGCCTCGACAGCCAGCATGCCGTTGTGCGCGTCGCGGAACTCCCGCTCCGTCACACCCACGAACCCGCAGTGGATATCGATGTACCTTGCCATGAACGCCTCCTGATGTTGCTTGCCGATAGAAGGAGGGTCCCCGGCAGGCGCGGCATCGGTCATCGGTCGAATTACCTACAAGGTGGTTCTCTGTGGCGACGGACATCAGCACCAACGCGATTCACGGCAGGGACGAGCTGCTCGCCCTCGCCGAGCGGCGAATCGCGTCCGTGCGCGAGGGTCAGGGGCACCTGCTCCTCCTGTCCGGCGAGGCCGGCATCGGCAAGACGCGGCTGCTGCAGGCCATGCACGGGCTGGCCGACGGGTTCACGCTGTGGGGTGCCGGCGCCTTCCCTCAGGACATCGAGCTGTCCGCGGGGCTGCTGCTCGACCTCGGCTACGCGATGTCACGGTCGGCGGACGACGACGTGGCCGACCGGGGCCGCGCCCTGGTGAGCGACCTGGCCGGGATCAACGAGCCGGTCGACGATCCGGGCGACGCCCACCGCAAGCGCCGGCTGCTCGTGCTGGAGGCGGCCGAGCGACTCGCCTCCCTGGCCGCCGACGGCCCCGCTCTCCTGGCGCTCGAGGACCTGCACTGGTGCGACGAGCTCAGCCTGGAGGTGGTGGGGCACCTGGCTCGCCGGCTTCCCTCGCTGCCGCTGCTCGTGGTCGGCACCCTGCGCACCGACGAGCTGCATCACGAGGTGCCGGTGCGTGCCTGGCGCTCCCGGATGCTCCTCCAGCGCCTCGCGGAGGACGCCCGCCTGCCCCGCCTGGACCTGGCGGACACCACCCGGATGGTGCAGGAGCTGCTCCCGTCGAGCCCACCTTCGGCCGCGCTGGTCGCTCTCGTCCTCGAGCGATCGGGCGGCGTACCGCTGCACGTCGAGGAGCTCGTGAACGCCGCCTCGCAGGGGCGCCTCGAGGCCGACCCCCACTTCGTGCCGGACAGCCTGGCCGAGGCGGTGCTGCAGCGCTTCCGGATGCTCTCCACGAACGGCCAGGACTGCGCGGTCGCGGCGGCCGTCGTACGCCGCAGCTTCGACCTCGAGCTCCTGGCTGCGGTGGGCGGGGTGCCCGTGGACGACGCTGCCGCGAGCCTGGACGAGCTCATCGACCGGCATTTCGTACACGAGGAGTCACCCGGGTGGTTCGGCTACCGCCACGCGCTCATCCGGGACGCCATCGAGGCCGGTGCCCCGCTGGCGCGGCGCCGGGCCCTGCACGCGCGGGTCGCCGAGGAGGCACGCCCCCGGGTCGAGCTCGGCGGCGACGCCTACCGCTCGGCCCACCACGAGGAGGCCGGTGAGCTCGCCGAGGCTTCCCTGTCCGCGGCGACGGCCGCCGAGCGCGCCTCGGCGCTGTCCGCGCACCAGGAGGCGCTCGAGCTGCTGCATCGCGCGGTGCGATGCCTCGGTGACGATCGAGCCCGCCTGCCCGAGCTCCTGGCCAGGCGCGCCATCGAGGCCGCGGCCAACGACCTCAACTCGCTCGCGGCGGAGGACTACGAGTCGGCGCGGACCCAGCTCGTCGAGCAGGGCCAGATCCGGGAGGCCGCGGCCCTGCTGCCCGGTCTGGTCGCGGCGCGGCATCTGCTCGGCGATCCACTGCCGGCCCGTGTCGCGCTGCTCGACGAGGGCCTGGACGTCGCCGACGACGGCGAGGTGAGAGCCGTGCTGATGGCCGCCAAGGCCGCGGCGTACCTCGTCGACGACCGCCTCGACGACGCGATCGACGCCGGCGAGGAGGCCCTTGCCATCGCGGGCCAGGACGAGCCGACCCGCCTCAACACCGCCGCGACCCTGGGCTCGGTGCTCGTCTTCGCCGGCCGGATGGACGAGGGGTGGGAGATGCTCGAGGTGACGACCCGCCGAGCGGCGGAGCTCGAGCTCGAGGCCGAAGCCGCTCGCGGATACCGGCTGATCGGTTCGAGCGCGTCGACCCTGACCGAGTACGAGCGGGCCGAGCCGTGGCTCCACAAGGGCATCGAGTACGCCGACCGCACCGAGCAGTGGAACCACCGGCACTACATGGCCGCCCACCTGGCGCACGTCTGGTGGTGCCGGGGACGGTGGGTCGACGCCGACCGGGCCGCACAGCACGCCCTGAACGAACGGGAGGGCGGGATCACCACCCGCATCGTCGCCCTGCACGTCGCGGGCTTCGTCGCCCTCGGACGAGGGCACGGCGACGCGGCGGTGCTGAAGCTCGAGGAGGCACGTCAGCTCGGGGACCAGATGGGCGAGCTGCAGCGCTTCTCACCGGCCCTGTGGGGCTTGGCCGAGTGTGCCGTGCTGCGCGGCGACCACGGCGCCGCAGTGACTCTCACCGAGGCGGGGTTCGCGGCGTCCCACGCGGTGGCCGACGCCGCCAGCCTGTTCCCGTTCCTGGTCACTGGCACCCGCGCACGGCTCGCGCTGTCGGAGGCCGCGGCCGCCCAGGGCTGGGCGGAGAAGGTCTCCGCCGACCTTCGCGCGAGGGCCATCCCCGGCACCCTCCCGGCCATCGACCACGCCGCAGGGCTGATCCAGCTCGCCGCCGGCCGCACCGGCAAGGCCCGCGACCTCCTCGGCGCCGCCCGCGACGGCTGGTCATCGCGCGATCGTTGGTGGGAGGCGCAGTGGTGCGCCCTCGACCTGGCACGGTGCGCCCTGGCGGCCAACCGTCGTACCGAGGCGTCCACGCTCGTCGAGGGGGTGCGGGAGGAAGCGGCGGCGATCGCGTCCCGACCTCTCCTGGACGTGGCCCGCGAGCTGGCATCCCGCCTCGACGAGCACGACACCGCCCAGCCCTGGTCGCCGCTCACCCTCCGGGAGCTCGAGGTCGCCCGACTGGTCGCGCAGGGGATGACCAACCGCGAGATCGCCGGCCAGCTCCGGATCACCGCCCGGACGGCCGGCTCCCACCTGGAGCACATCCGGGCGAAGCTGGGCATGAGCCGACGCTCCGAGATCGCCACCTGGGTGGCCTCGATCCAGGAGACCGACGCCTAGTCGGTCGGCGGCGCGGTCGGCGGCGCGGTCGGCGGCTCGGCCTCTTCGTCGCTGTGGATGTCGATCCGCCAGCCGGTGAGCCGGGCGGCCAGGCGGGCGTTCTGGCCCTCCTTGCCGATCGCGAGCGACAGCTGGTAGTCGGGAACCACGACCCGGGCCGACTTGGCGGCCTCGTCGACGATCTCGACGCTGTTGACGCGGGCCGGCGAGAGCGCGTTGGCGACCAGCTCCTGCGCGTCCTCCGACCAGTCGACGATGTCGATCTTCTCGCCGTGCAGCTCGGACATCACGTTGCGCACCCGCTGGCCCATCGGGCCGATGCAGGCGCCCTTGGCGTTGACGCCCTGCGCGTCGGTCCACACCGCGATCTTGGTGCGGTGGCCGGCCTCGCGGGCGATCGCCGAGATCTCGACCGTGCCGTCGGCGATCTCGGGGACCTCGAGGGCGAACAGCTTCTTGACCAGGTTGGGGTGGGAGCGCGACAGGGTGATCTGCGGGCCACGCATGCCCTTGCGCACCGACACGACCAGGCACTTGATCCGGGTGCCGTGCTGGTAGTCCTCGCCGGGCACCCGCTCGCCTGTGGGCAGCAGCGCCTCGAGCTTGCCGAGGTCGACCATCACGTCGGCGGGGTTGCGCCCCTGCTGGATCACTCCCGAGATGATGTCGCCCTCCTTGCCGGAGAACTCACCGAACTTGATGTCGTCCTCGGCGTCGCGCAGCCGCTGCAGCATGATCTGCTTCGCCGTGGTCGCGGCGATCCGGCCGAAGCCCTCCGGGGTGTCTTCGTACTCGCCGACCTTCTCGCCCTCGTCGTCGAGCTCCGCAGCGAAGACCGTGACGTGGCCGGACTTCCGGTCGAGCACCACCCGCGCCTGCTCCTGCGCACCTGGTGTCTTGTGGTACGCCGTCAGCAGCGCCTGCTCGATCGCCTCGACGAGGACCTCGAACGAGATCTCCTTCTCGCGTTCCAGCATCCTCAGGATGTTCAGGTCGATGTCCATCACTCGCCGCCCTTCTGCTTGCGGTTGAACTCGATCTGCACCAGCGCCTTCTGCACCTGCGCGTAGGACACCTCGCGCTGGGTGCCGGAGACGTCGAGCGCGGCGGCATCGTCGGAGGCCGACACGATCCGGCCTTCCAGCGTCTCGCCGTCGTCGAGGGTCACCTTGACCAGGCGGTCGAGGTTGCGCCGCCAGTGTCGCGACAGGGTCAGCGGGCGGTCCACGCCACGGGAGGTGACCTCGAGCGTGTAGGGCTGCTCGCCCATCACGTCGGAGTCGTCGAGCACCCGGTTGACCTCGCGGGTCGCCGCTGCCACCTCGTCCAGCGTCACGCCGCCGTCCTTGTCCACCGCTACCCGGAGCACTCGTCGCTTGCCGGCGGGAGTCAGCTCGACCGCCTCGACGTCGAGGCCCTGGGCAGCCAGAGGGTCGACCAGCTCCGCCTCGATCTGCTCGGCGGTCGTCGTCCGGCTGGCATTCATCGGTGTCGACCTCCCTGTGCTGTTGTGGTGTTGCTTCTCCACGATAGCGGCTGGACAAGAGAGGTCTCGGACCCGGAGATAGGGTCGCCGCGTGTCCCTGCCGAACTCCGTCACGAGCCGCCGTACGGCGTTGGGCGGCGCGCTGGCCGGGCTGGTCGTGGTCACCGGATGCGACGGGGACGCCGGGTCGGGCGAACCGAGGTCCGAACAGACCACGGCGCCACCCGTCGACGCCGACGCCGAGCTCGTCGATCTCGTGAGCGAGCGCATCACGATTGCGTGGGCGGTGGTGTCCTCGGCACGCAAGCAGGGCCCGGAGCTCCGCCGGTCCCTCCGCCCGCTGCAGCGCCTGCACGAGACGCACCTCTCGGTCCTCGAGAAGACTCCGAGGACCGGCACCCGACCGGTGGCCCGCGACGTCCGGGTCGCCGAGACGGCCCTCCAGCGGCAGCTGACCGAGGCCGCGGTCCGCGCCCAGAGCGGTGCGCTGGCCAAGGTGCTCGCCTCGATGGCGGCAGCGGTCGCCCAGCAGCTGGCGGTGCTGCCATGACGTACGCCGAGGCGCTGCAGACCACCCTGGCCGGCGAGCACGCCGCGCTCTACGTGTACGGCGCGCTCGGGGCCCAGACCTCGCAGTCCGCTGCGCCCAGCCTGTACGCCGCGCTCACCGACGCCTACGAGGCCCACCGCGCCCGGCGGGACCAGTTGGTCGCGATCCTGACCGACCTGGGCGAGCAGCCGACGGCGGCGGAGCCTGTCTACGAGCTGCCGAAGGACCTGGGCTCCACCGACGCGGTGACCGACCGGGCGCTCGAGATCGAGCGGTCCTGTGCCTCGACGTACGCCTACCTGGTGGCGAACAGCCCTTCCGCGGAGCGGCGGCTAGCAGTGAACCTGCTGATACAGACAGCGGTCCGCGAACTCGCCTTCCGGGGAACCCCCGAGACGTTCCCCGGAAGCAACGAGTACGCGGACCGCTCATGGCCTGGGACAGAGGCCTGAGAGAGAAAGATGGGGGTGGGAACCTGTTGCTTTCTCCCTCGGTCACCAGTCTGCAAGTTCGCTCGGCTGCATGAAATCACTTGCGTGACTCACATACTCGCATTGCACAAACCTGCAAGTTCGCCCCGGTTAAGCACTCCGCTCAGCCGCGGTACGCAGTCCACATCTGCGACATCCGGGAGCTCTGACCGGGAGTGAACTGGTCGTAGCAAGAGTCGTAGCTGTAGTCCATGTAGTTGTGGATCGGGTCCAGCCCCGACAGCGAGCAGGTGTCGGCGCCGGTCGGGCACCCGCTGCTCGGACCGCCCTGGGCGGGGGTGTCGCTCACCTCGTCGTTGGTGCTCGTGCAGCCGCCCTGGAAGGTGTGGTAGAGCCCGAGCCAGTGGCCGGCCTCGTGCGTGGCCGTCTTGCCGAGGTTGAAGTTCGTCGCGTCACCACCCGGGAGCGAGGAGTACTGCACCCGGATCCCGTCGATGGAGGGCTGGCTGCCGTAGTCCCAGGGGAACGTGGCGATGCCGAGGTAGGAGAAGTCGACCAGCCAGATGTTCAACGCGTTCGCGCCGCCCTGCCGGGTCTGTGAGCGGTACGACGTGCTGGCGCCGTCGCCGTGCCAGGTGTCGTTGTAGAACCGGTCGGTGCCGGCCAGAGAGAACGAGAATCCGGTGTTCGCGGCGTCGCCGGACTCGGCCCCGCTGTACGTCTCGTTCAGGACGTCGATCTGGTCGGCGATCTGGCCATCGCTGACGTCGCCCTCTCCCGAGCTGCCGGCCATCACGTGGACGTAGACCGGGACCGTTGCCGCGGCCTTCTTGGCCTTCTTGGGGCTGATCCCCTTGCGGTCCAGGATCTGGTCGGTGCGAGCCTCGATGCGCCGCTGCTCCTTGGCGCTGATGTCACGGTGGTCGAGGGCCCGGCCGCCGCGGGCGGCGGCACCAGCCTCGTTGTGACACTCCTGCTCGACGGTCGAGCCGGTGGTACCGACCGTCGTCGCGGCGGTTGCCGTGACGGCGCTCAGGGCGAGTGTTGCGGCGCTGACCGTGGTGACGGCCAGCACTCGCAGTGCGATTTTGTGCATCTGGGGGGATCCCTCCGTTCGGCCACCGTCCGAGTACGGTGGCGAGCGCCGTAACTCTTCCCCTCAGTCACGCCACAGCGGAACGATCTCTTGTTGCGGGTTCCTGCGATGCACAAAGTCGCAGAAAGCAAGGATGGCGCGCTCAGGCCCAACCGGCGACGATGCCGCGCACCTCGGAGAGCTGGTGCGTGACCGCATCCGGCTCGCCTTCGGTGTGGCCGAGCTGCTCGACCGGGATCCGGCTCAGCGGGATGTGGATGGCGCGGAGCCCGGCGTTGTGAGCCCCCCAGATGTCGTCGAAGAGCCGGTCGCCGACGTAGACGCAGCGGGCCGGGTCGTCGACGTCCACGGCCTGCATCGCCGCGGCGAACGCTTTCGGGGAGGGCTTGGTCCACGGGATCTCGGAGCTGTAGACGTCTCCGTCGATCAGCTCGAGTACGCCGTCCCGCCGGAAGATCTCCTCGTGGAAGGCGCGCGGCCAGATCGTGTTCGACAGCACGCCCACCTTGATCCCGTCCTCGCGGAGCGCCTCCCACAGCGGCCCCACCTCGGGGTCGGTGCCGGTGTGTGGTTCCCAGAACTCGTAGTAGGCACCGAGCAGGTCGGGATCGTGCTCGAGCCCGGCCTCGGCGAAGAGGTCGGTGACGGTGGCGCTCTGCTGGTGGTCGCGGGAGCGGCCCCAGATGGTGTTGCCGGCCTCGTGGAGGCGCTGCCGGGACACCTCGACGTCGTGGTCCGCGTTGACCACCGCCTGGGCGAGCGCCAGCGACTCCGCGTGGAAGTCGATGTCGTGCCAGCGGGTGAGAGTCCCGCCCCAGTCGAAGATCACCGCGTCCACTCCAGGCATGGCCCGGAGGGTAACCGCTCCCTCAACCCGCGAACGAGGCGATTTCCTCCGCCAGCCGCTCGGGCTGGTCGAGCGCGACGAAGGTGCGCGCGTCGGGGAACCGAACCAGGCGGGCGTCGGGGAAGGTCTGGGCCAGCCGCTCGCCGAGCCGGATCTTGAAGAACCGGTCCTCATGGGCCCAGGCGATCAGCACCGGCCGCTCGAACCGGTGCAGCCGGGTGGCGACGTCGGCCAGGTCGGCGGGTGCCCAGCCGCGAAGGAACCGGGCGGTGTCGCGGCGTACCGCCGCCGAGGTGAGCGAGGGCCGCAGCCAGCGACTGGTCTCCGCCGTCGTGAGCGGCCGCTTCGTGAGCGGGCCGAAGCCGAGCCGGCCGTTGGCGATGACGGACCAGCGCATCGGCTGCAGGGCGATCCTGGAGGCGCGCGGATGCCGGCCGAGCCGGAAGAGCAGGTTGAACGGGAACGGCGGGAAGGTGTCGAACGCGTCGCAGTTGGTGAGCACGAGACGGCCGATCCGGGAGGCGTCCTCGTCGAGGAGGAACTGGCACACCGCTCCCCCGGTGTCGTTGCCGACCAGGACCACGTCATGCAGGTCCATGGCCTCCAGGAAGCTGATGATGATCCGGGCGACGGCCCGGGGGCTGAGCTCTGCGTCGGGCCGCATCGGCGTGACGTGCGACGCCAGCGGCCACGTGGGCGCGTAGGTCCGGAACCCGGCCTCCCCCAGCCGCTCCGGCACATCGCTCCACAACGTGTCGTCGACCAGGAAGCCGTGCACAAAGACCACCGGGCGGCCGTCCTCGGGGCCGGCGGCGCGGTAGTGGATGGTGCCGGCGGGCAGGTCGATGGTGGTCCGCATCGGGTTCGTGGTCCTCATGGCGTTCACTCCGCTAGTGTTTACGTACAGAATGTACGTAACTTACGGACAGGTTGTATGAAAAGCAAGCGGACCCAGGCCTCCCGCTCCGCGGCGACTCGTGCGGCGTTGGTCACAGCCGCGCGCCCGCTCTTCGCTACCAAGGGGTACGCCGCCGTGGGCACCGACGAGGTGGCCCGGGCGGCCGGGGTGACCCGTGGTGCGCTCTACCACCAGTTCGCCGGCAAGGAGGAGCTGTTCGCCGAGGTGTTCGAGCTGGTCGAGCGGGAGATCACCGAGCGGATCGCGGCCGACGTGTTCGCCGGAGGTGGGGAGCCGACCGGCGTGCTGCACGACGGCATCGACGCCTGGCTGGCCGCCTGCGCCGAGCCGGAGGTGCACCGGATCGTGTTGATCGACGCCCCGGCAGCGCTCGGCTGGGAGCGCTGGCGCGAGATCGGCGAGCGGTACGGCGTGGGTCTGGTCGAGGCTGCCATCCAGTCGCTCATCGACGCCGGCGCCCTCCCCGATCAGCCGGTCCGGCCGCTCGCCCACGTGTTGATCGGCGCGCTCGAGGAGGCGGCGCTCTACGCGTCCCGGGCCGAGGACCGGGAGGTCGCTACCGCCGAGGTGCGGGTGGCGTTGGTGGCCGTGGTGGACGGGCTGCTCAGGTCCTGACCAGGCGCACCAGGTGGTCGACGACGTGGTCGGCGTGCACGTCCTCGCGCTCACCCGTGCGGCGGTCCTTGACCTCGATCACGCCGTCCGCGAGACCCCTCCCGACGACCACGATCGTGGGCACGCCGATCAGCTCGGCGTCCTTGAACTTCACGCCGGGGCTGATCTTGCCCATGCGGTCGTCGTAGAGGACCTCGACGCCGGCCCGGTCGAGCTCGTGGGCGATCCGGTCGGCCGCGGCGATGATCACCTCGTCTTTGCCCGCCGCGACCAGGTGAACGTCGGCGGGCGCGACGTTGCGCGGCCAGCACAGACCGACGTCGTCGAGGGTGCCCTCCGCGACCGCGGCGACGGCACGAGAGGGGCCGACGCCGTAGGAGCCCATGGTGACGGTGACCAGCTTGCCCTGCTCGTCGAGCACCTGCAGGCCGAGGGCGTCGGCGTAAATGCGGCCGAGCTGGAAGATGTGGCCCATCTCGATGCCGCGGGCCGACTCGAGGATGCCTTCGTCGCAGTTGGGGCAGGGGTCGCCGTCGCGCACGTCGGCCGCCTCGATGGTGCCGTCGGGCGTGAAGTCGCGCCCGGCCACCAGGTCGAGGACATGGCTGCCGTCGACGTCGGCGCCGGTCACCCAGCGGGTCCCCTCGACGACGCGGGGGTCGACGAGGTAGCGGATGCCGGTGGCGTTGTCCTCACCCAGCACGCCGGGGCCGATGTAGCCCTTCGCGAGCGCGGGGAACTTGTTGAACTCCGCCTCGCCGAAGGGCTCGACCTCGGTCGGCTCCATCTGCCCCTCGAGCCGCTTCTGGTCCACCTCACGGTCACCGGGTACGCCGATCGCGATCGGCTCGCGGGTGCCGTCGGGGTGCTTGAGGACGACGAGCACGTTCTTCAGCGTGTCAGCGGCCGCCCACGGCCGATCGTCGCGCGGGAACTTCTCGTTGAGGTGGTTGACGAGCGTCTCGATCGTCGGCGTGTCCGGCGTCTGCTCGGCGTGCGCGGCCGGCGCGTCGTCGTAGGGCACCGGGGCGGGCGCGCGCACCTGGACCGCCTCAACGTTGGCGGCGTAGTCGCACTTGGTGCAGCGGACGTAGGTGTCCTCCCCCACGTCGGCCTTCGCGAGGAACTCCTCGGACTTCGACCCGCCCATCGCGCCGGACGTCGCCTTCACGATGACGTACTCGAACCCGAGCCGGTCGAAGATCCGGATGTAGGCGTCGCGGTGCTTCTGGTAGCTGGCGTCGAGGCCGGCGTCGTCGACATCGAAGGAGTAGGAGTCCTTCATGATGAACTCGCGGCCGCGCAGCAGCCCGGCGCGCGGACGCGCCTCGTCGCGGTACTTCGTCTGGATCTGGTAGATCGTCAGCGGCAGGTCCTTGTACGACGAGTACATGTCCTTCACGAGGAGGGTGAACATCTCCTCGTGCGTGGGACCGAGGAGGTAGTCGGCGCCCTTGCGGTCCTTGAGCCGGAACACTCCGTCGCCGTACTCAGTCCAGCGGTTGCTCGCCTCGTAGGGCTCCCTGGGCAGCAGCGCCGGGAACGACAGCTCCTGGCCCCCGATGCCGTTCATCTCGTCGCGGATGATCGTCTCGATCTTGCGCAGCACCCGCAGCCCCAGCGGCAGCCAGCTGTAGATGCCGGGCGAGGTACGCCGGATGTAGCCCGCCCGCACGAGCAGCCGGTGGCTCGGCACCTCGGCGTCCGCGGGGTCCTCACGCAGGGTCCGCACGAACAGGCTCGACATCCGCAGAATCATGGTCGCAAGGCTACGGCCCGCACGCCGCCGAGCGCGCGGCAGTTCCGCCGCCGCGGCCGTTCGTCGTTTGACAACGCACCGGCCAGGGCACCGAGGCGGATGCCCCACCACGACTTCGCGTTCTCGACGGCCTACCGGCTCTCCGGATTTCCCTTCGGGGTGACGCCCGGCACCACCGGCGTCGACGTGGCCGACGGGATGCTGCAGGTCCGCTTCGGGCCCTGGCGGCTGCGCACGCCGGTCGCCAATGTCGAGGGCGTCGAGGAGTCAGGCGACTACGCGTTCCTCAAGACGGCCGGTCCCGCGCACCTGTCGCTCGCGGACCGAGGGATCACGTTCGCCACCAACTCCGAGCGCGGGCTGTGCATCCGGTTCGTCGACCGTGCCCGGGTCGACCTGCCCATCGGTCACCTGAGCTGCCCGGCAGCCACTCTGACCGTGGCCGACCCCGAGGCGTTGCGCTCGGACCTGCTCGACTGACCTCTCAGTCGCGCGTGGCGGCGTACCCCGCCCGGATCAGCGGCCACTGCATCGGCAGCCGGGCGAACGCCGCCAGCTGCATCGCCTTGCTCTTGCCCTTCGCAGCGTCGGCGGCCATCTTCACGTTGCCGGGGAACACCCCGATCAGGAGGACGACGCTCCCCCAGCCGGCCAGCTTGCGGGTCCGCGGCGCCAGCAGGCCAGCGGCCAGGGCCAGCTCGGCGACGCCACTGGCCAGGATGACCTCCCGGTGCGCGGGCACCCAGGACGGCATCAGGGGCTCGTAGGTCTCCGGCCTGGCCAGGTGGAGGACGCCGTTGGTGGCGAGGATGCCGACCAGGCGGCGGGTGCTCTTGGGAAGGCTCACCTGCTCAGAGTGTCAGAACATCACGGTCGAGAACGTCGTCGTCTCTCGGAAGCCCACCCGCTCGTAGGCGCGGCGGGCCGGCTCGTTCCAGGCGTTGACGTAGAGCGAGACGGACGGGGCGATGGTCGCCTGCACCTGCTCGACCACCGCGGCCATGCCGGCGACCGCGAGGCCCTCGCCGCGACGCTCCGGCGGCACCCACACCCCCTGGACCTGCGCCGCGTCAGGGGTCGCGCACGCGACCTCGGCCTTGAAGACCAGCGCGCCGCGCTCGAACCGGGCGAACGACCAGCCGCGGCTCATCAGCTGGGTGACCCGGGCCCGATAGAGGTCGGCGCCGCCCCCGGCCTCCGGGGACACCCCCACCTCCTCGGTGTACATCGCCACGCACGCGGGGTAGAGCACGGACAGGTCCCGGCGCTCGGTACGACGTACCGCCGGGTCGGGCGCCACCTGCGGGGGCCCGTCGATCACCATGTGCGGCTGCTCCCACCGGGTGTCCCGCGGGCGCCCCCACGACTCGGCCACCTCATCCCAGAACGGCCGCACGGCCGTGTGCGGGCCGACGATCGTGGAGACGCTCCGGTGCCGGGTGAGGGCGCGCTCGGCGAACGCGCGGGCGTCCTCGGGCTGCGCCTCGACCGGCACCAGGTTGGCGCCCACGTGACACGCGGCGACCATCTCGCCGTCGTCGTACCGCCCCCAGACCTCGCCGCCCAGCCAGCGCGGCTCCAGGCTCGTGGTCCGCGCCCGGTAGGCCGCGAACACGTTGACGACCGGGTCCTTCGCGGTCAGCGCGAGGAACGCGTCCAGGTCGGACGTCCCCAGCAGGCGCACGCCGTGGCGAGTGGTCGGCACTGCCGCAGCCTAGGCCCACCAACAGCAACTTCGATCAAGCGTCTCCCCCAGACGCCTTGCAAGACTCGGTTTCATGACCAAGCCACTTTCGGGCCGCGTGGCCCTCGTGGCCGGCGCCACCCGCGGCGCCGGCCGAGCCTTCGCCGTCGAGCTGGGCCGTGCCGGCGCCCACGTCTACGCGACCGGACGCAGCAGCCGGGAGCACGGCCGCTCGGAGATCGACCGGTCCGAGACGATCGAGGAGACCGGAGACCTGATCGGTGCTGCGGGCGGCTCTGGCACCGCCCTGGTCGTCGACCACGAGTCGCCGGAGGCGGTCAGCGTGCTGATCGACCGGATCCGCCGCGACCACCGCCGCCTCGACGTACTCGTCAACGACGTCTTCGGCGGCGACCGCTACGCGCAGTTCGACAAGCCGCTCTGGGAGCACGACCTCGCCGGCGGGCTCCGGATGCTCCGGATGGGCGTCGACACCCACCTGATCACCGCACACTTCGGGATCCCGCTGATGCTGGAGAGCGGCGGTGGCCTCGTCATCGAGGTGACCGACGGGACGACCGAGTTCAACGCCGCGTTCCGCGAGGGCGTCGGCTTCTACTACGACCTGGTCAAGGCCAACGTCGGCCGGATCCTGATCGGACTGACCCACGAGCTGCGCGACCGTCCCGTCACCGCCGTCGGCGTGACGCCTGGCTGGCTCCGCTCGGAGAACATGCTGGACCACTTCGGCGTCACGGAGGAGACCTGGCGCGATGCGCTCGAAAAGGTCCCCGGGTTCGCGATCTCCGAGTCGCCGACGTACGTCGCGCGAGGCCTCGCCGCGTTGGCGGCCGACCCAGCGCCGGAGCGGTTCGCCGGTCGGGTGCTCACCTCACACGACCTGGCCGTCGAGTACGACCTCACCGACGTGGACGGATCCCGACCCGACTGCTGGGGCTACATCGCCCGCAACGGCATCGACGAGCAGAGCGGGCAGGGCGTGGAGGAGTTCCGCTGACCGACGTCAGCTGACGGTGATCTCCGCGGAGGACCCGTCGACGGACTCCATGCCCTCGGCGATCCGCATCGCCTCCTCGATCAGGGTCTCGACGATCTGCGACTCGGGCACGGTCTTGATCACCTCGCCCTTGACGAAGATCTGGCCCTTGCCGTTGCCGCTGGCGACGCCGAGGTCGGCCTCCCGGGCCTCGCCCGGGCCATTGACGACACAGCCCATGACCGCCACCCGCAGCGGGACCTCGAGCCCGTCGAGGCCGGCGGTGACCTCGTCGGCGAGCTTGTAGACGTCGACCTGGGCCCGGCCGCAGCTCGGGCAGGACACGATCTCGAGGCGGCGCGGCTTGAGGTTGAGCGACTCCAGGATCTGGATGCCGACCTTGACCTCCTCGACCGGCGGAGCGGAGAGCGAGACCCGGATCGTGTCGCCGATGCCCTGGCTCAGCAGGTGTCCGAACGCGACCGACGACTTGATGGTGCCCTGGAACGCCGGGCCCGCCTCGGTGACGCCGAGGTGGAGCGGCCAGTCGCCGGCCTCCGCGAGCAGCTCGTAGGCCCGCACCATCACGACCGGGTCGTTGTGCTTGACCGAGATCTTGAAGTCGTGGAAGTCGTGCTCCTCGAACAGGCCCGCCTCCCAGACCGCCGACTCGACGAGCGCCTCGGGCGTGGCTTTGCCGTACTTCTCCATCACCCGCTTGTCGAGCGAGCCGGCGTTGACGCCGATCCGGATGCTGGTGCCGCGGTCCTTGGCCGCGGCCGCGATCTCCTTGACCTGGTCGTCGAACTTGCGGATGTTGCCGGGGTTGACCCGGACCGCCGCACAGCCGGCGTCGATGGCCGCGAAGACGTACTTGGGCTGGAAGTGGATGTCGGCGATCACCGGGATCTGCGAGTGCTGCGCGATCTCCGGCAGCGCGTCGGCGTCGTCCTGGCTCGGGCAGGCCACCCGCACGATGTCGCAGCCGGTGGCGGTCAGCTCGGCGATCTGCTGGAGGGTCGCGTTGACGTCGGAGGTCAACGTGGTGGTCATCGACTGCACCGAGACCGGCGACTCGCTGCCGACGCCGACCTTGCCCACCTTGATCTGGCGGGTCGGGCGGCGCGGTGCGAGGACCGGCGGGGGCGCCTCCGGCATGCCGAGGCTGATGGCGGTCATGACCCCAAGGTTACGGGCCGCCCACTCCGACCGCCGAGTCGGCGCTAACCCTCGATGTGCAGGGGTACGACGAGGTCGCCGACGATCAGGACCACGCCCATCACCAGCAAGGCCGAGGCGACGACGTATGCGACCGGGAGCAGCTTGGCGGCGTCGACGTAGCCGGGGTCCGGCCGGCCGCGAACCCGGGCGAACCCGCGGCGGACGGCCTCCCACAGCGCGCTGGCGATGTGGCCGCCGTCGAGCGGCAGCAGCGGGATGAAGTTGAACATCCCGATGAAGAAGTTGAAGCCCGCGATCAGCATCAGCAGGAAGACGGCCTTCTCCTTGACCTGGAACTCCTCGTGGCTCACGGTCTCGCCCGCGAGCCGGCCGCCGCCGACGATGCTGACCGGGCTGTCCTTGGCGCGTTCCTCGACGCCCACGATGGCCTGCCCGACGTCCCAGACCTTGGCCGGCAGGTGCACCAGCGCCTTGGCCGTCTCGACGGTCATCGTGCCCATCTCGTCGAGCGTGTAGAGCGGACCACCGGTCTCGGTGACCACGTGGGTCTCGGGGGAGACACCCAGGAAGCCGACCTGACGCAATGTCTCGTCGGTGTCGCTGGCGGGCCGGGCCTCGACGGTGGTGTTGGTCGTGCCGGTGAGCTGCTGGCCGTCGCGCTCGTAGGTGACGACGGCCTGGCCGTCGGCGTTGTCACGGATCAGCTCGCGCAGCTGGTCCCAGCTCGCCAGCTCGACGCCGTTGAAGGAGGTGATCGTGTCACCCGGCAGCAGGCCGGCTGCAGCCGCAGGTGAGGGTGGGTCGTCTGCGGTGCAGGCTCGACCTTCCTCGCTGTAGGGCAGCACGCACTCGGACACCGTCGACACGACCGGCTGGCCCGGCTCGGGCTCCACCGACTTCTGGCCGTAGGTGGCGAAGACACCCCAGAAGATGAAGAACGCGATCAGGATGTTCACCGTGGGGCCGCCGGCCATCACGATGACCTTCTTCCACCACGGGAGCTTGTAGAACAGCCGGTCGTTGTCGTCGGGACCGACCAGCTCCCACTCCGCCGCCCGGGCGTCGGAGATCAGCTGGGTGAACAAGCCCGTGTTGGACTTGCGGATCCGCTGCACCCGTTGGCCGTGCTCGTCGATCTCGACGGAGTCGACCAGCTCCTCCGCCTCGGGCGGGAGCATGCCGACGATCTTGACGTAGCCGCCGAGCGGAACGGCCTTCACGCCGTACTCGGTCTCGCCGACCTGCTTGCTCCACACGGTCGGGCCGAAGCCGATGAAGTACTGCGTGACCTTCCCGCCGAACTTCTTGGCCGGGATCATGTGGCCGAGCTCGTGGAGGCCGATGGAGGCCAGGATCGCCCCGAAGAACAGGACCATGCCCAGCGTGTAGTACAACGCGGTCATCGGTCGCCTCCGGGGATCAGGCGGTTGGCTTCATCGCGGGCCCACGAGTCGGCGGCGAGGATGTCGTCGACGGTGAGCATGTCTGATGAGCGTACGTCGTGGGTGGCGACAACGCGCTCCACGGTGGGGACGATCTCGGTGAATCCCAGCCGTCCCTCACGGAAGGCATCGACGCTCACCTCGTTGGCCGCGTTGTAGACCGCCGGCGCCGTGCCGCCTCGGGCACCCGCCGTGCGAGCCAGTGCCACGGCGGGGAAGGCCTCGTCGTCCAGCGGGAAGAACTCCCAGGTCTCGGTAGATGTCCAGTCCACTGGCGGGGCGGCATCGGGCACCCGGTCGGGCCACGAGAGGCCGAGCGCGATGGGGATCTTCATGGTCGGCGGGCTGGCCTGGACCAGTGTGGAACCGTCGACGAACTCGACCATGGAGTGCACGACGCTCGTGGGGTGCACGACCACGTCGATGCGGTCGAACGGGATACCGAACAACAGGTTGGCCTCGATCACTTCAAGCCCCTTGTTCACAAGAGTTGCGGAGTTGATGGTGATGACCGGCCCCATGTTCCAGGTCGGGTGTTCCAACGCCTCAGCAACTGTGACGTTACGCAGATCGGCGCGGCTCCGGCCCCTGAATGGACCACCGCTGGCGGTCAGCACGAGGCGGCGAACCTCCTCGGCGGTGCCACCGCGCAGGCATTGCGCCAAGGCGCTGTGCTCGGAGTCGACGGGAACGATCTGGCCGGGCTTCGCGCGCTCGAGGACCAGCGGCCCGCCCATGATCAGGGACTCCTTGTTGGCCAGGGCGAGGGTGGTGCCGGCGTCGAGGGCGGCCAGCGTCGGGCGCAGTCCGACCGCTCCGGTGATCCCGTTGAGCACCACGTCGCACGGATGGGCGGCCGCCTCGGTGGACGCCTCCTCGCCCAGGCCGTGGTAGGCCGGGGCGAACTCCGCCACCTGCCGCTCGAACAGCTCAGGGTCGGACCCGCCCGCGGTCAGGCCCACGACCCGGAACCGGTCCGGGTTGGCCCGCACGATCTCGAGGGCCTGGGTGCCGATCGACCCGGTCGAGCCGAGCACCACCACGTCACGGGGAGTCACCTCCCCATTCTCGCAGCCCCTCCCTATGGCGCCTTCGGCTCGCCCTTGGTGAGCTGGTCCTCGTTCTTCAGGTCCGCCTGGACGCGGGGGTCGTCGGTGTCGGCGTAGTAGTCACCGGGCTGGGTGGCGTCGCTGCCGTTGGAGATCTTGGCCGCGTTGAGCGCCAGCGAGAGCACGATCGCGACCAGGAGGTTGAGCGCGAACGCGGTCATCGCGATGTAGCCCATTTCGCCGAGGCCGGGGATCTCCGCCAACGAGCCGCCGAAGTGCTTGCCGGTGTTGGGGTTCACCACGCGGTAGGCCTGGATCGTGCCGTAGACCATG
Source organism: uncultured Actinomycetota bacterium (assembly GCA_963779635.1). GTDB lineage: Bacteria > Actinomycetota > Actinomycetes > Propionibacteriales > Nocardioidaceae > Nocardioides. The sequence goes on from CAVZZC010000009.1 coordinate 248,013, forward strand.
CCGACGGCCCAGCCCGCGAGCAGCGCCCATCGGTTGAACCACCTCGTGTAGAGGCTGAACACGATCGCGGGGAACGTCTGCAGGATCCAGATGCCACCGAGCAGCTGGAAGTTGATCGCGTTCTGGTTGTCCAGGGTCAGCACGAAGCCGAGCGCGACCGCCTTCACCAGCAGCGAGGTGATCTTGGAGACCTGGGCCTCCTGCGCGGGCGTGGCGTCCTTCTTCAGGTACTCCTTGTAGATGTTGCGGGTGAAGGTGTTCGCTGCCGCGATCGACATGATCGCCGCCGGCACCAGCGCACCGATCGCGATCGCCGCGAACGCGACCCCGGTGAACCAGTCCGGGAAGAAGTCCTCGAACAGCTGCGGGATGACCAGCTGCGGGTTGCCGTCCTCGACCTCCGTGCCCGCCGCGATCGCGACCCAGCCGAGCAGGGCGAGCAGGCCCAGCACGAAGGAGTACGCCGGCAGCAGCGCCGCATTGCGCCGGATCGTGTTGCGGCTCCCCGATGACAGGCTCGCGGTGATCGAGTGTGGGTACATGAACAGCGCCAGCGCGGAGCCCAGCGCCAGGGTGGCGTAGGCCCACGCCTGGCCGTCACCCGGGATGAACGCGCCGACCGGGCCACCCGTGTTGGGGTTGGTCTCCGCCATCTTGTCCTCGGCCGCGCCGAAGATCGCGTCCCAGCCACCGACCTCGCCCGGCAGGTAGACGATCGCCACGATGATGACCAGGTAGATCAGCGTGTCCTTGACGAACGCGATCACGGCCGGAGCGCGCAGGCCCGAGGAGTAGGTGTAGGCAGCGAGCAGCGCGAACGCGATGAACAGCGGCAGGTCCCTGACGAACCAGTTGTCGCCGCCGCCGAGGCCCGCGACGGCCAGCACCGCCTGGATGCCGACCAGCTGCAGCGCGATGTAGGGCATCGTCGCGATGAAACCGGTGACCGCGACGGCGAGTGAGAGGCCGCGGTGCTCGTAGCGGCCCTGGACGAAGTCGGCCGTCGTGACGTAGCCGTGCCGGTGGCTGACCGACCACAGCCGGGCCATGAAGATGAAGATGATCGGGTAGAGAATGATCGTGTACGGCACCGCGAAGAACCCGGCGACCGCGCCCAGGGAGAACATCGCCGCCGGGACCGCGATGAACGTGTACGCCGTGTAGAGGTCGCCGCCGAGCAGGAACCAGGTCACCCAGGTCCCGAACTTGCGGCCGCCGAGGCCCCACTCGTCGAGGGTGTTGAGGTCGTCGGCCCGGCGGAACCGGGTGGCCATGAAGCCGAGCACCGTGACCAGCAGGAACAGCGCGATCAGTACGCCGAGGGCAACGGTGTTGATGTCTGATGCCAGCGGCACCAACTGCGCGCTCACTGGCCGTCCTCGTCCCCGTCGCGCCGATTGTCACGGCGGGCCGACAGAGTGAGCATGTAGGCGCACCAGGTCATCGCCGACGTCAGGAACACCCAGAGGAACTGGTACCAGAAGAAGAACGGGAACCCGAACAGCTCCGGATCGGTCTTCGAATAGCTCGGCACCGCCATCAGGGCCACGATCGGGATCAGCAGCAGTACCCCCGCTGCGATCATCTTCGGCTTGTCGGTGTGCGGCACTTCGGGCGCGCGCGACCGCTCGTCGTTCCCGAGACTCATGTTCGCGACGGTACCCGTTTTTACACTGGTCTAGCCCAGTCCGTTGGCCGCAGTCATCGCAGGCGGCTCGTCGGCGCGCAGCCAGGCCTCGAAGAACGCGTCGAGCTGCTCCCCGCTGACCTGCTCCGCGAGCGCGGTGAAGTCGTCGGTGGTGGCGTTTCCGTTGCGGTGCTCGGCGACCCACGTGCGGAGCAGCTCGGTGAAGTCCGGGGTGCCGATGACCCTGCGCAGCGCGGCCAGGGCCATCGCCCCGCGCTGGTAGACGGAGAAGCCGAAGATGTCCTGCGCGCCCGGATCGTCGATCGGCTCGGACCAGAAGCCGGTGGAGTCCCGGTAGCTGTCGTACTCCTCCATCAGCCAGGTCTTGGTCGACTTCCGGCCGCGCGACTCCTCGTACCTCGCCTCCATGTACGTCGCGAAGCCCTCGTTGAGCCAGATGTCGCGCCAGCCGCGCACCGAGACCGAGTCGCCGAACCACTGGTGGGCGAGCTCGTGTACGACGAGGTAGCGGTGGTCGCTGGTCAGGGACGGGTACGTGGGCCGGGTCTGGTTCTCGAGGGCGAAGCCCGGGTCGAGCGAGGTGACCAGGCCACCGGTGGAGCCGAAGGGATAGGCGCCGAGCTCCTTGCGCAGCCAGACCGTCACCCGGCCGGACGCCTGGAGCGCGCGCATCGAGGCGGCTCGCTCCCCCTCCGGGAGCCGGCGGGACACCGCGATCAGCCACGGGATGCCGCCGGCCTTGCCGCGCCGGATGTTGAAGTCACCCGCCGCGAAGAACGCAAGGTAGGTCGCCATCGGCGAACCGCTGCGCCAGTGCGTGGTCGCCAGCCGGCCCTGGACGCGCCGCCCGACCCTGCGGCCGTTGGAGATCACCTCGCGCTCCACACCGGTCGTGATCCGGATGTCGAAGCGCGCCTTGTCGAGCGGGTGGTCGTTGCTGGGGAACCACCACGCGGCCATGTGCGGCTCGTTCATGGTGACCACCTCGTGCTGCGACGCGAGCCAGCTCCGCTCCCCGTCCCAGCCGACCGCGCCCGGCTTGCCGCCGTAGCGGACTTCGACCATGAACCGCTCCCCCGCAGGGATCTCTGCGTCCGGGGTGATCTGCAGCTCGTGCTCGGCCGGCCCGGTGAAGTCCACGCGGGCGCCGTCGATGCGCACGTCGCGGACGCGGAGCAGGAAGTCGAGGTTGAACCTGGTCAGCGGCGTGGTCGCACGGACCGTCAGCGTGGTCCGGCCCGACAACCGCCGGCTGGCCAGGCCGTAGCGGTCGCGGACGTCGTAGTGGACGACGTCGATGCCGCCGTTGCCGTCCAGGGGGAAGTGGAGTCTCCGATGCCGGCGTGGCCGTCCAGCGGAGCGGCCGGGACCGCGCTCGAGCCGGGGACCACGGACGCGCCGAGGACCAGCGCGAGGGCGGGAACGAGGCGGCGCGGGACCGCCCGGAGGAGCTGCACGCTCGCAGCCTGTCACAAGGCGTGGCGCCGTCGATCCCACAGTCCGGGCAACCCTGTGTTATAACTCTATTGACTTACTAGTCTTTGAGAAGGAGGGTCGCCAAGCGATGAAGGTCGTGACCATCGATGTCCCGGCACTGGGCAACCGGTGTCACCTGGTGCACGACGGCCGGGTGGCCGTCGTGATCGATCCCCCGCGCGGCACGCGAGAGGTCGAGCGAGTTGCCGAGGAAGAGGAGGTCGAGGTCGTCGCGGTCGCC
>CAVZZC010000010.1:0-786377 GCA_963779635.1 uncultured Actinomycetota bacterium
ACCCGGGTCGTCGCCGGACTCTGAGCCGCCGTAGAGCAGATTCTCAGGAAGCCGGAGCAGTATTTGCCCATGCTCCAGTTCCGCTTCGCGGCCGAGACAGACACCGGCCTGGTGCGCGACAACAATGAGGACTCGGCCTTCGCCGGTCCCTACCTGCTCGCGGTCGCCGACGGCGTCGGCGGTGCGGCGGCCGGCGAGGTCGCCTCCGCCACCACGACGTACGTCGTCAGCGCGCTCACCCTCGCCCATCCGGGCACCAGTCCGCTGGGCCTGCTCCAGTCGGCGGTGGAGGACGCCCGCGGCCAGGTGGCTGTGGGTGTCGAGGCCGACCCGACGCGGCTCGGGATGGCGACCACGCTCACCGCGATCCTCACCGACGGCCGCCGGTTCGGCCTCGCGCACGTGGGGGACTCACGCGCGTACCTCCTCCGCGACGGCGGGCTGGTGCCGCTCACCCACGACCACACGTGGGTGCAGGCGCTGCTCGACACCGGCCGGATCTCGGCCGAGGAGGCCGTCGAGTTCCCGCAGCGGCACGTCGTACTGCAGGCGATCGACGGCGAGTCGGTGCCCACGCCCGACCTGGTCTGGCTCGACCTGCGCCCGGGCGACCGGCTGCTGCTCTGCTCCGACGGGCTCACCGACCTGGTAACCGACGGCGACATCCTGACCCTGATGGCCGTCGACTCGCGGCGGCTGGCCGCCAACGGCCTTATCCGCGCCGCCCTCGACGCGGGCGGTCGCGACAACGTCACCTGCGTGGTCGCCGACGTGGTCGACGCCGAGCCCGTCGTGGGCACCGGGATGCTGATCGGCGCCGCACGCGACATGAGCAACGTCGTCGACCCCGCGCACGTCCGGCCGGTCCGCTCCGCCTGAGCCCACCGTTGTAGCGTCACGGAGTGATCCGCGACCTTACCGACGCCGAAGCCCGTACGGCCCTGCCCTGCAAGTGGGGCGAGGTCGACGCCGACGTGCTACCGGCCTGGGTCGCCGAGATGGACTACGCCCTGGCCCCGCCGATCGCCGAGGCGCTCCACGAGGCGATCGATGCCAACCTGGGCGGCTACCCGAGCTTCGACATCGGCGGCGAGCTCGGTAGGTCGTACGCCGACTTCGCGCGCCGCCACTTCAAGCACGACGTCGACCCGGGCCACGTGATCCCGGTCGTCGACGTGACCGCCGGGGTGCGGCTCGTCCTGGACGTGCTGTCCGAGCCTGGGGCGATGGTGATGCCGCTGCCGGCGTACGCCCCGCAGCTTGCGGTGGGCGCGATCACCGGCCGCGAGCGGGCCGACCTGGTGCTCGACCCCGACGCCGAGCGCGCCGAGCTCGACCTCGACCGGCTGGACGCGCTGTTCGCCGACGGCGCCCGCACCCTGCTGCTCACCCAGCCGCACAACCCGTGGGGGCGGGTGTTCACGCGCGAGGAGCTGGAGGGTGTGCGCGACGTCGTGGTCCGGCACGGCGCCCGGGTGATCACCGACGAGATCCACGCACCGCTGGTGCTCCCGGGAGCCGAGCACGTGCCCTACCTGTCCCTCGAGGGCACCGCCGACCACACCGTCGCCGTGGTGGCCGCGTCCAAGGCGTTCAACACCGCCGGGCTTCGCTGCGCCCAGCTCGTGATACCCGACCAGGTCACCCGCGACCGGCTGCTCGCCGCCCCGGGCGCGCTCAACGACTCGTGGTCTCCGCTCGGCGTCGTGGCCGCGGTGGCGGCGTACACCCGCTGCGACGAGTGGCTGGCCGCGCTCATCGATCGGCTCGACGGGCAGCGCCGGTTGCTGGCCGAGCTGCTCGCGACCCATCTCCCGCAGGCCCGGATGCGGCCGCTGGAGGCGACGTACCTCGTCTGGATCGACCTGCGCGCCTACGGCCAGGCCGACCCGGCCGCCGTCGCGCTCAGCCAGGGGCGGGTGCGCGTGGCGCCCGGGCACGACTACCAGCCGGGCCTGGAGGGCCACATCCGGCTCAACATCGCGACCTCGCAGGAGCGGCTGACCCAGATCATTCACCGACTCGCCAACTCGCTGGTGCCCGCCACGACCTAGGGTTGCGCCCGTGAACATCACGGTGATCGGGTGCGGCTATCTCGGTACCACCCACGCGGCCTCGATGGCCGAGCTGGGCCACGACGTGCTGGGCATCGAGATCGACCCCGACAAGCGCGCCCTCCTGTCCGAGGGGCGGGTGCCGTTCTTCGAGCCCGGCCTGGAGGAGCTGCTCGCCCGGCAGGTGGCCACCGGCCGGCTGCGGTTCACCGACTCCTACAAGGAGGCCGGCGCGTTCGCCGACCTGCACTTCCTGTGCGTCGGCACCCCCCAGCTCGCCTCGAGCATGGGCGCCGACGTCAGCTACGTCGATGCCGCAATCACCTCGCTGGCGCCGCACGTCACCCGGCCGTCGTACGTCGTCGGCAAGTCGACCGTCCCGGTCGGCACCGCCGCCCGGCTCGCCGCACACCTGACCGCCAACGCGCCCGCCGGCGCGGATGCCGAGCTGGTGTGGAACCCGGAGTTCCTGCGCGAGGGCTTCGCGGTCGAGGACACCCTGCGGCCCGACCGGATCGTGGTCGGCGTCGCCTCCGAGCGGGCCGAGAAGGCGATGCGCGAGTTCTACGCGCCGATCACCGACACCGGCATCCCGATCGTGGTCACCGACTACGCGACCGCCGAGCTCGTGAAGGTCTCCGCCAACGCGTTCCTGGCCACCAAGATCTCCTTCATCAACGCGGTCGGGGAGGTCTGCGAGGCAGCCGGTGCCGACGTGGTCGACCTCGCCGACGCGATCGGCCACGACACCCGGATCGGCCGCCAGTTCCTCAACGCCGGCGTGGGCTTCGGCGGCGGCTGCCTGCCCAAGGACATTCGCGCGTTCGTGCACCGCGCGGGCGAGCTCGGCGTCGAGGACGCGATGACGTTCCTACGCCAGGTCGACGACATCAACCAGCGGCAGCGGCAGCGAGTCACCCAGATGGCCGAGGAGATGGTCGGCGGCTCGGTGTCCGGTGCCCGGATCTGCATCTGGGGGGCGGCGTTCAAGCCCGACAGCGACGACGTGCGCGACTCCCCGGCGCTGGCGATCGCCGGCAACCTGCACCTGATGGGTGCGCACGTCTGCGTCTACGACCCGAAGGCCGGCGCGACCGCGCAGGCCCGGTTCCCCACGCTGTCGTACGCCGAGTCCGCAGCCGAGGCCGCGGAGGGCGCCGACCTGATCCTGCACCTCACCGAGTGGCCGGAGTTCCGCGAGATCGACCTCGAGGTGCTCGGCGGCGCGGTCGCGCACCGCCGGCTGATCGACGGCCGCAACATCCTCGACCTCGCCGCCTGGCGCTCTGCCGGCTGGGAGGCCCGGGGGATCGGCCGGCGCTAGAGCTCCAGCAGCCGGCTCGGCCGGAACCCGTCGTACGTCGCGGCGACCCGGGCCGGGTCGAGCAGGTAGTCGAGGTCGACCTGCCAGGTGTGCCCGGACGACGTACGGCGGAGCAGGTAGCCGAGGCCGTGGGTGCGGTAGATCGCGCCGCCGGCGGCGCTGACCGCGGAGAGCAGCTGGGCGTCGACGTACTTGCGCACCGGGCGGAAGCCGCCGACCTCGCGGAGCATCAACCGGTCGACCATCATCGTGCCGCCGGCCACGAAGTTGGCGTAGAGCTCGCTGGGGTGGCCGCGGCGGACGGTGAGGTCGCGCTCCTCGAGGTAGTGGAACTCCGGGGGCATGCCGACCAGCTCGGCGCCGCTGTAGGCGCGGGCGCGGAGCAGGTCGGCGACGGCATCGGGTGAGTACCAGTCGTCGTCGTCCATCTTGAGGATCACGTCGCCGTCGGCCGCGCGGGCGGCAGCACCCAGGACCTCGCCGAAGATCGTCGACTCAGGCTGCGGGGACAGCCGGAGCCCGATGTCGGCGCCGAGCAGGTCGCCCACCCGGGCCTCGTCGACGTCGAACCCGTGCGGCGCCAGCACCAGCTCGAGCTCGTCGACGCCGCGCTGGCGGGCGACCTGGCCGACCGCGAAGTCGAGCATGTCCGGGCGGCGGGTGGCGAGGACGATGCTGACGGCGGGCTGCCGGAAGCCTCCCCAGGCGTCCAGCGCGGTGCGGCGCAGCACGATGCTGTGCTCCTCGCGGGCCAGGGCATCGCCAAGATCGACCGGCGCGGTCAGCCCGTCCGCGATCGCTTCCAGACCTGGCGGGGCGCTGTCGGCCGTGATCGGCACGCCGGCCATCGCCAACCCGGGCACCGCCCGCTGCGCAGCGTCGTCCCAGGCGCTCACTCGCAGCCCGGCGGCGGACCGCAGCGACGCGATCAGCGCCTCGGTTGCGCCGTCGCGGAGATCGAGATCACCGGCTGCGAGGACCGGCCCTGTCGCCGTCGGGTCGAAGCCGATCGGGTTCAGCACCCGCGCGTCGAGGCCGGGGAGCGGTGACTTGTGGTCGGTTCCACTCCCGGAAACCGACCACAAGTCACCGCTCCCCCGGTAGACCGCCTGCCGCCCGAGCGCGACGAGAACCGCGGCCACGTCGACCTCAGAGGCGAACCGGAGCACGGTCAGCCAGCCACCTGCGGCGGGCCGGGCCCGCTGCCGGGTCAGCGCCGGCCAGGTCGGCGGCGGCACCACGGTCACGGGCCCCGCGCCGTGCTCGACGTAGACCGCCACCGCGCCCGCTAGCACCCCGTCCGGCAACACCAGCGACCGCAGCCCCAGCCGATCCCGCACCACCACCGCGACCCGGTCATGCCGACCCGGGGGCGAGCCGGGCTCCACAAGCAGGGAGTCCGGCGCCTGGTCGAGGAACTTCCGAACCTGCTCGGGGAGCACGCTCAGACCTCCAGCCGGCCCCCGCGCCCCACCAGGGGACGCGGCTGCCGCGCAAGCCAGGTGTCGGTGACGTAGTCGATGACATGCGTGCCGGACGGCGCCTCGATCCGCTCCAGCCCGAGCACCTCGTCGCCGACGCCGTCGGTCAGCGCGCGGTAGACCTCGCGCTCCCGACGCTTGCGCGAGACTCGCGTCGCCTCGAACTGCTCCTCGGCCGACCAGTGCGCGAACTCGTCGCTGTCGAGCCACTTGAGCTCGACGCACAGGCCCTCCGGCGCGATGATCCGCTCCGACGTCGGCGGGAACTCCCGCACCTCCCACTCGAAGGCCTTCACGAACGTGAACTCCGGCCCCATCGGGTAGACCCACGGCTCGAGGAACCGGAAACCCAGGTCGATCCAGGCCACCGCCTCGCTCTCGATCCACAGCGGGTGCCGCGGGATCGCGACCACCGCGCCCGAGTCCTCCAGCTGCCACGACAGGTCGGCGAGCATCTCGACGCCCTCGCGGCCGAGCACCATGTCGCCGTCCCACTTCATGGAGTACGCCGTGTGCACGTGCGCGAACGACCAGTTGTAGAAGTGCGTCAGCGAGTGCACGGAGTCCGGCGGCGTGGCGAGGTGCTCGGCGCCGGCCCGGCTCACCTTCCAGGGGTACGACGTGCCGGTGTAGCGGTCCGCGGCACCGCGGCTCTCCGCGATCTCGCGGGCCACCTCGGGAGTCCCGTCCTCGGAGCCGTTGTCGACGAGCACGACGTGCTGCACTGCCTCGAGCATCCGCGGCAGCACCCACGGCAGGTTGCGGGCCTCGTTCTTGACCCGGAACACGCAGGTGAGGCCGCTCTTGAGCTTGCCGGCGTGCCAGGGCCAGGTGACGTCGTAGGCCGGGTCGCCCTCGAGGCAGCGGATGTCGGGGCCGATGGAACCTGTCATTTGCCGATGGCGCGCCGCAGCCCGCGCTTGAGCTTCGGCGGGACCATCGCGCGCACACCGACGCCACGGTCTCCCGGCGCGAGGGTGTCCGGCGCCGGCTTCTGGGCCAGGCCCTCGCGGTGCGCGGCGAGGGCGGACGAGGAAGCGACCGCCTCGGCCTCGTCGTACATCTCGCCGTAGGCGGTCCGCAGCTCGTCGAGCCGGTCGTGGATGTCGGGGGTGTCGCCGCCCTCGTCGGCGAGCTTGTCGAGGTGCTGCCAGGTCTCCTCGGCGATGTCGCGCAGCCGGGTCGGCACCTCGATGTCGTCCCAGGTGAGCTGCACCCGGCGCAGCTCCGGGTCGATGAAGTCGTGCACCGCGCGCACCTCGTTGGCGGTGGCGCCCTCGACCGCGGCGATCCCGAACTCGCGGCCGATCCGGTGCACCGGGATGGTCCAGTCACGCAGCATGTCGGCGTAGCGGACGAACGCGCGCTGCGATCCCCGGGTGGCCCGCTCGGTGTGCAGCATCATGTTCACCCACGCCGCGGTGCGCTGCACCTCACCGAACTTCGTCGTGTAGTAGCGCTGCTTGCTGCCGACCACCTCGGTGACCGGCCGGAGCATCGTGACGTACGACGGCGTGGCGTCGCAGCGCAGCGCAGCGGAGCGCCACAGCCCGACGAACCAGGCCAGCCGCGGGTCCTTGATCACCAGCTCGGGCGCCTCGGCGAACTGCGGCTCGAGCCAGTCGTGCAGCCGCATCCGCAGCGGGCCGAACGTGCCGAGCTTGCCGGTCTCGTACCACGCCGAGGGGCGGGCGTCGGAGACCTGCACGTTGCAGCGCTTGAGCAGCTCGTGGTGGAAGTCGACCACCCACTGCGGCTCGCCGAACCCCTTCGGGTTGGTCTCGTCGGGAGCCACCTCGGGCTGCGGCACGTGCATGCCGAGGGTCTGCAGCGCGCCGGCCAGCGTGCTCGTGCCGCTGCGGCCCGAGCCGACGACGAAGACGACCCGCCGCTGGACCGGCGGTTCCTCGGCGATCGACATGGCGTTCAGGTTATCCGTGTGCGCGGTAGTCCGTGCCCCCAGCCGCGCGGACCGCCTCGAGCAGACGCGCCGGGTCGGTGCCCACGCGGCGTACCACCGAGCGGTCGACCAGGACCATGTCTCCGGCGCTCACCAGGTCGGCTCCGGAGTAGCGGCGGGCGAGCAGCAGGTCGGTGACCAGGTCCGGCGCCGGAGGCTCGTCGGTGGGCGTCACCAGCACCAGGTCGCCGCTGACGTCGGGCGCCACGGTGACCGAGGGGAACGTCGGCCCGGTGACGCCGGCGCGCTCGGCGAGGCGCTGCCGCCACGCGAGGGTCGAGTGCTCGAGGAGCGCGGCGCGGCGCTGCCGGAGCGAGTGCTGCTCGCGGCGGTCCGGATCATCGAGGTCGGCTCCGTCGCCGGGTGCTACCACGGGCACGCCGCTCATCGTCAGCGCGGCGACCACCCGCTCGTCCGCACCGGGCTGAACGCGCACGCCCTGCGCATCACGCAGCGCCTCGACCAGGGCGGGCGTCGCGGTCCACGCCGGGTCGATGTCGACAACGCCCCGGGTCCACTCCCGCCGGAAGCCGCGGGGGTTGAACAGCGACTCGTCGAGCGGTGCCGGGCCGGGGTCGCTCACCACAGCGGGCCGCCGCCCGAGCACCGGGCTCTCCTCGACGGCGCGCGCGCCGATCACCACGTCGGGCGGCACCTTGTCGTCGGGGTCGTAGTCGCGGGCCACCACCAGGCCGTCGTGGCCGGGGCGACCATCGGCGTACGCGATCCCGGCGAGTACGTCGGCCACGTCGAGCCGCGAGGCGAACTTGGCCACCGTCACCGCAGCGCCGTCCTCCAGGCGGGCGTCCAGGTCCTGCAGCGCCGGCCAGGTCGGCCGGGTCCGCAGCGACAGCGGCGCGCCGGCTTCGGCCACCACGACAGCGATCATCCGGGCCCGGCCGAGCTCCGGCAGGTCCCCGAGCGCGTCGCGCAGAGCGACCAGGTCCGACGCCACCAGCACTACCGCGCCGTACGGCGACGGTGGCTGCGGCACCTCCGGGAGGGTGCCGTCGAGCACGAGCACCGGCGGCTTCAGCCCGTCGACCACCGCTGCGACCAAGGATGGTGGGACGGTCGGCATGGTGCGCATGAGTCTAGGGTCTCCCCCGTGGGTGGCGACGAGCTCGAGCGGCTCCGCGAGGAGAACGAGCAGCTCCGCGAGAAGGTGCGGCGGCTGCGCAAGCGAGCCGGCGACGACCAGCTCGGCTACCTGTTCGTGGTGACCTACGGACGCTCCGGGTCGACGCTGGTGGCGGGGCTGCTAAATGCGCTGCCCGGCTACCTGATCCGCGGCGAGAACCGCGACGCCGTGCACCACCTCTTCCGCTACCACCAGACCCTGCTGACCGAGAGCGAGCGGGCGTCGCAGACCAAGCTGCGGATGAAGACCAACCCGTTCTACGGCATCGGCGACTTCCCGCCGGAGCGCTCCATCGCCGCGATCCGCGCGCTGGTGCTGCAGACGGTGCTGCGGCCCAAGCCGGACACCCGGGTGGTCGGGTTCAAGGAGATCCGCTGGTACCACGACGACCTGGAGGAGTACGTCGCGTGGCTGCGCGAGGTGTTCCCCGGCGCCCGCTTCGTGATCAACACCCGCGACCACGCCGCCGTGCTGAAGAGCAAGTGGTGGGGCAAGGGAGACGTCGAGGCGAACGCCGAGGACCTGGCCCGGATCGAGACGCGGATCCTGGCGCTCGGCGAGCAGCTCGGCGACGCGGCGTACCGGATCCACTACGACGACTACGTCGCCGACCCCGCGGCGCTACGCGGCCTCTACGCATGGCTCGGGGAGCCGTGGGACGAGGACGCTGTCCGTGAGGTCCTGGCCGTCCGGCACTCGGTCTGACTAACCCGTCGAGCGGGTCTGCGCGGCGATCAGCTCGGCGTACCAGTCGTAGGAGCGCTTCGGTGTGCGGACCTGGGTCTCGAAGTCGACGTGCACCAGGCCGAACCGCTGGGCGAAGCCCTCCGCCCACTCGAAGTTGTCCATCAGCGACCACACGTAGAAGCCACGGACGTCGACGCCGCGCTGCACCGCCTCGGCCACTGCACCCAGGTGGGCGTCGAGGTAGTCGATGCGGAGCTGGTCGTCGACAACGCCGTCCGCGTCTGGGCCCATGCCGTAGGAAGCGCCCGACTCGGTGATGTAGATCGGCGGCAGCGCCGCACGGAACCTGGCGCGGAACATGATCAGCCACTCGCGCAGCGCGTCGGGCACCACCGGCCAGCCGAAGTCGGTCGTCGGGTAGCCGAGCAGCTCGACGAGGTCGAACGGCAGCTCGGCGTCCTCGTCGGCCGCGGCGATCCGCATCGGGTTGTAGTAGTTGACGCCGTAGAAGTCGAGCGGCTGCCGGATGGTGGCCATGTCGCCGGGCTGGATGGCGTGCTCGAGGACCGGCATCAGGTCGGCGGGGTAGCGGCCGAGAAGCATCGGCTCGAGGAACAGGCCGTTCCACAGGGCGTCGAAGAGCTTCGTCGCGCCCACGTCGGCGGCGTCCTCGCTCGCGGGCCACATCGGCGCGTGGTTGTTGGCGCAGCCGACGCTCTCCGCGCCGGCGGCTCGCAGCGCGATCGCGGCGCGGCCGTGCGCCATCAGGGTGTGGTGGGCCACCGGCAGCGCTTCGAACAGCAGCTGCCGGCCGGGTGCGTGGATGCCGATCGCGTAGCCCATCAGGGTCACCACGTTGGGCTCGTTGACCGGCACCCAGTGCTCGACCCGGTCGGCGTACCGCTCCCCGACGATGGCGGCGTACTCCGCGAACCGGTCGATCGTGTCGCGGTTGAACCAGCCGCCGTCGTCCTCGAGCGCCTGCGGCAGGTCCCAGTGGTAGAGCGTGGCCATCGGCCGGACGCCAGCGTCGAGGAGCCGGTCGAGGAGCCGGTCGTAGAAGTCCAGCCCCGCGACGTTGGGGGTACCGCGGCCGGTCGGCTGGATCCGCGGCCAGGAGATGGAGAACCGGTAGCCGCTGACGCCGAGTCGGCGCATCAGCTCGACGTCCTCTTCCATCCGGTGGTAGTGGTCGCACGCGACCGCGCCCGTGGAGCCGTCGTTGATCCGGCCGGGCTGGGCGGCGAAGGTGTCCCAGATGCTGGGGCCCTTGCCGTCCTCGTCGGCCGCGCCTTCGATCTGGTACGCCGATGTGCTCGTCCCGAATCGGAAGCCGGGTGGCAGCTGCGGAAAAAGCACGAGGGACAATCTTGCAGATGAGAGTCGATATCAGGCGCGGATCGAAGCGGTTCGTCGAGCGGAAGGTCGGCCAGCAGACACTGCACTCGTTCTCATTCGGGGCCGACTACGACCCGGAGCGTCTGGAGTTCGGGCCGATGGTGTGTCACGACGACCACCTGCTCGGGCCGGGGCGCGGCTTCGAGACGCACCGGCACAGCGGTCTCGAGATCATCACGTACGTCGTGTCCGGCGCGCTCCGGCACACCGACACGACCGGTTCGACATCAGTGGTGCCGGCGCGCTCGCTGGCGGTGCTGTCGACGGGTGCCGGCGTGGAGCACTCGGAGATCGCGACCGACGACGGGCCGTGCCGGTTCGTCCAGGTGTGGTTGCGATCCGAGTCGGCCGGCGACCCGTCGTACACGGTGCGGCCGGTGGGCGACCGAGTGAATCAGCCTCTGCCGGTCGCCCAGCCGCGTCCCGACGCCGTGCTCTGGAGTCTTCATCTCGACGGGACGACCCCGGTCGACCTGCCCGAGGGCGCCAGGGTGCACGCCTTTGTCGTTACCGGCGCGCTCCTGCGCTCGTCGCTCGCTGAGCCGCTCTCGGCCGGCGACGCGTTCGAGATCACCGGCGAGTCGACGCACGCGATCGCCGCCGGCGTACCGACGCACCTGCTCGTGTGGACGTTCCACGACGGACCCGCCCAACTCTGATGGGGGCGGTGAGCTGTGGTCGGTTCCGCCTCGACAAACCGACCACAAGTCACCGCTCGACGAGTCACGCCAGGATCGACAGCGCCCCGGGCAGCACCTCGACCACGGCCGGCTCGGCGTCGAGACCCGGCAGCACGCCGAGCGGCTCGCCGTCGCCACCCACCGGCACGGGGTTGCGGGAGTCTGCCGCGACCTCGACCCGGCGCCCGGTGAGCACGGTGACCTCGGGCAGCGCGATGTGCCGGCCGTCGTAGACCTTCGGCAGCGAGCGGATCAGCTCCAGGCGCGAGGCGGCCTCGATCACGATCACGTCGAGCACGCCGTCGTCGACGGTGGCGTCCGGCGCGATGTGCATGCCCTTGCCGTAGTAGCCGGAGTTGGCGACGACCGCGTTGGCCGCGGAGTACTCCGCCGCGACGCCGTCGACGGTGACCCGGTAGCGACCCGGGCGATAGGTGGCCAGCGAGCGGATCGCGGCGTAGGGGTACTGCAGCTTCCTGGGCAGCCAGTGCGCCCGGTCGACGATCTCGGAGGCGCGGGCGTCGACGCCGGAGTAGACCGAGCCGGCCACCCGTCGCTCCTCTGCTCCGGGGAGGGTGAGCGAGAGTAGGTCGACCCGGCGCGGGTCGGCCTCGAGCAGCAGCTTGGCCAGGTCGTCGGGCGACTCGGGGAGCCCCAGCATCCGGGCGAAGTCGTTGCCGCGGCCGGCGGGCACCACCGCGAGCGTGCCGCCGGCGATCGACACCGACCCGGCCAGCGACGACAGCATCCCGTCACCGCCCACGGAGACCACGACGTCGCCGCGCTCCAGCGCGGCGTCCACGAGTCCGGCCATCGCCTTCGGGCCGGGTGAGTAGGTGACATCGACGGTCGCGCCGGCGTCGCGCAGCAGCCGGGCGACCGGCACCACTGCCTCGGGCGCGGCGCCGCCACCGGAAGACGGGTTGACCAGGAAGGAAAAGGAGCGGGTCACGGGATCAGCACCCCCGGGTTGAGCACGCCGGTCGGATCGAGGTCGGCCTTCACCGCGCGCAGCACGGAGCCACCGAGCTCGCCGATCTCCGCGGTCAGCCACGGCTTGTGGTCGGTGCCGACCGCATGGTGGTGGGTGATCGTCGCGCCGGTCGCCACGATCGCGTCGCACGCCGCTGCCTTGGCCTTCTGCCACTGGGCCAGGGCGTCGTCACCCTCCTTGGCGGCCACCGTGAAGTAGAGCGAGCAACCGGTCTCGTAGACGTGCGAGATGTGGCAGAGCACCATCGTCCCCTCGCCGAGCGACTGCTCGAGCGCGGTCTTCACGCCGGCGTACAACGCGTCGCGGTTGGACCACCAGGTCGCGGTCTCGAGGGTCTCGACCAGGACGCCGACGTCGAGCATCGAGTCGCGGAGGTACGGCGCGTTGAACCGGCCGTGCGCCCAGGACTCACCCGGCTCGGTGCCCACGCAGGTGCCGCCGAGCTGCTCGAGCAGTGCCGTGACCGCGGCGCGCTTCGCGGCGTTGGCCGCGGGCTCGCCCTCGTAGCCGGTGATCATCAGGCAGCCGCCAGCGGCCTGGGCACCGATCGCATCGGGGCGGGCCAGGTTGATCGCCGACTCGGCCTCGTCGGAGAGCCGGATCACGGTGGGCAGCAGGCCGGACTGGGCCAGCGTGCGCATCGCGTCGGCGCCGGCCGCGAACGACGGCCAGGACCACCCTTCGTAGACCTTCACCGCCGGCAGCTTCCGGACCCGGACGGTGACCTCGGTGATCACGCCGAACGCGCCCTCCGAGCCGAGGATCAGCTGCCGCAGGTCGGGGCCGGCCGCGTTGGCGGGGGCGCTGCCGAGCCGCAGCTCACCCCGCGGAGTGGCGACCCGCAGGCCCACGACCAGCGCATCGAAGCGGCCGTAGCCCGCGCTGGACTGGCCGCTGGACCGGGTGGCTGCGAAGCCGCCGATGCTCGCGAACTCGAACGACTGGGGGTAGTGGCCGAGGGTCAGCCCCTCGGCCGCGAGCAGTGCCTCGGCCTCCGGGCCACGCAGGCCGGGCTCGAGGGTCGCGGTCATCGAGGTGTGGTCGACGGCGACCAGCCGCTTCATCCGGAGCAGGTCGAGGGAGACCAGGCCGGCGTACCCCTCGCGACGGGCCACCAGCCCACCGGTCACCGACGTGCCGCCGCCGAACGGCACCACGGCGAGGTGGTGCTCCACGGCGTGCGCGAGAACGGCGGCGACCTCCTCGTGGGTGGACGGCCGGACGACGGCGTCGGGAGCGTCGCTCAGGTCGCCGGCGCGCTGCCGGAGCAGGTCGGGCGTCGACTTGCCGCGAGTGCGCAGCCGGCGGGTCTCGTCGTCGGTGAGCACCTGCTCGGCGCCGAGCAGGTCGCGCAGGCCGTCGAGCAGACCGGACGCGATGCCCGGAGCGGGCAGGGTGACCTCGGCCGCAGCGGGCCGCTCCTCGATGCCGAAGGCCATCTCGATCAGGCCGCGCGCGGCGTCGGGGAGGTCGGTCGCGGCGGCCGGGTCGCCCCAGCGGCTGGGGTGCATCTCGGTGGTCATGTGTTACAGTGTGACACATGACGTCACTTCGTCACAACCCCACCACCAGCGAGAGCCCTCGCGACGTCTATCTCGATGCGGCCCGCGCGTGCATCCTCGACGTCGGCTGGCGGCGCACCACCCTGACCGAGGTGGCCCGCCGGGCCGGCGTCTCGAGGATGACGATCTACCGCAGCTGGCCGGACATGCCCCAGCTCCTCGGCGACCTGATGACCCGCGAGTGGTCCGGAGTCGTCGAGACCGCGGTCGCCGGGCAGGACCCCGCGCGCTCCAGCGTCGACCGGCTGGTCGGCGGCATCGTCGGCACCGTCCGCGCGCTGCGCGACAACGAGCTGTTCGTCCGGATCATCGAGCTCGACCCCGAGCTGATCCTCCCCTACCTGCTGTCCCGCCGCGGCCGCTCGCAGGACCTGATCCTCGGGCTCGCCGAGGAGGCGATCGCCGAGGGGCAGGCCGCTGCTGAAGTGCGGAAGGGCGACCCCACCGCGATGGCCCGCGCGCTGGTGCTCACCACGCACGGGTTCGTGATCTCGGCGCACACCATGGTCGACGACAGCGTCTCGGAGGCCGAGCTCGACGACGAGCTGGCCACCGTCCTCACCCGGATGCTCGCGCCATGACCACGACCCGGATCACCCCCGGCCTCGACGGCGCCCCCACCGATGTCGACGTGGTCGTCATCGGGCTCGGCGTCACCGGAGCCGGCGTCGCGCTCGACGCAGTCACCCGGGGTCTGTCGGTGCTCGCGGTCGACGCCCACGACCTCGCGTTCGGGACCTCGCGCTGGTCGTCCAAGCTGGTGCACGGCGGCCTGCGCTACCTCGCCTCGGGCCAGGTGGGCATCGCCCACGAGAGCGCGGTCGAGCGCGGCATCCTGATGGAGGTCACCGCGCCGCACCTCACCCACGCGATGCCGATCGTGCTCCCGTTCAGCTCGTCGGTCCCCCGCTCGCTGGCCGCGAAGTCGCGGGCCGCACTGCTCGCCGGCGACGTGCTCCGCCGCTCGGCCGGCACCGACTCGCAGACGTTGCCCCGCTCGCGCCGGGTGTCGAGCACCGAGGTGCTCCGGATGGCGCCGCCGCTGCGGTCCGCCGGCCTGCGTGGAGGGCTGCTGTCGTGGGACGGTCAGCTCGAGGACGACGCCCGGCTGGTCACCACGATCGCGCGGACGGCGGCCGAGTACGGCGCGCACATCCGCACCCGCGCCCGGGTGCTCACCGCGACGGGCACCTCCGTTGAGCTCCGCGACGAGCTCACCGGCGACACCCATGGGGTGCGGGCCCGGGTCGTGATCAACGCCGCCGGGGTCTGGGCCGGCGACCTGGTCGACGAGGTCGACCTCAGGCCCAGCCGCGGCACTCACGTGGTGCTCCGCGCCGAGTCCCTGCCCGGGCTGACCGTGTCGGTGTTCGCGCCGATCCCGGGCACCAGCAACCGCTTCGTCCTGGTGCTGCCACAGCCCGACGGCACCATCTACGTCGGTCTGACCGACGAACCGGTGAGCGGCGAGATCCCCGACGTGCCCGAGCCGTCCGAGCCCGAGATCGGCTTCCTCCTCGACGTGGTGTCCGCGGCGTTCGCCGTGCCGCTGCACCGCTCCGACGTGGTCGGCGCCTACGCCGGGCTGCGGCCGCTGCTCGACACCGCCGAGGGAGAGACCGCCGACCTGTCCCGCAAGCACGCCGTGCTCACCAGCCGGACCGGCGTGATCACGATCGTGGGCGGCAAGCTGACGACGTACCGGCGGATGGCCGAGGACGCCGTCGACGCCGCGGTCCAGCACGCCGGCCTCACCGCCACCGCCTGCCGCACCCGCACGCTGCCGCTGCTCGGCGCGGCCCCGCGCCCGGTGCTCGCCGCCTCCGAGGCGCCGGCCCGGCTGGTCCGGCGGTTCGGCACCGACGCCGACCTGGTTCTCGCCAACGCCCGCGCCGTCACCGGGCTCGCCGACGACGAGCTGCTCGCCCCCATCGCCGACGGCATCCCCGCCACGCTCGCCGAGCTGGTCTTCGGCATCACCCACGAGGGGGCCGCCGACGTCGACGACCTGCTCGACCGACGCACCCGGATCGGCCTGGTCCCCGGGGACCGATCCCGCGCGGTGGCCGCCGCCGAGCAGGCGCTTTCCATCGTCCTCGAATCATTCGCCGATGAGCCGTCCTGGGCAAAGAATTCAAAGTGACGGCAGCGCGACCGATGAGTTTTCCCGTCGACGCCGGTCTCACGTAGAGGCAGACTGAGGCGCAAGGCGGGAGAACGGCACCATGACGACGGCGACGGGGACCGAAACCATGACCACGGAGATCTCGGACAAGACCGCGGAGCTCGACGACTTCGACACGCTCACGGAGCGCTACCAGCGCGAGCTGCTGGCGCACTGCTACCGGATGAGCGGCTCGGTCCACGAGGCGGAAGACCTGGTGCAAGAGACCTTCCTGCGCGCCTGGAAGGCGTCGGCCGACTTCCAGGGCCGCTCCTCGGTGCGCACCTGGCTCTACCGGATCGCCACGAACGTCTGCCTGACCAACCTCGAGGGCCGGCCGCGCCGGCCGCTCCCCGCGGGGCTGGGCACCTCCGACCAGATGGCGGGTGACGCGCTCGAGGAGAACAACGAGATCGCCTGGCTCGAGCCGGTGCCCGACGCAGCCGTGGTGGTCGCCGAGCGCGACTCGATCCGGCTCGCCTTCATCGCCGCACTGCAGCACCTCCCCGCCCGCCAGCGTGCGGTGCTGATCCTCCGCGACGTACTCCGCTGGACCGCCGCCGAGGTAGCCGAGGCATTGGAGACCACCACCGCCGCGGTCAACTCCGCCCTCCAGCGCGCACACGCCACCATGCAGGAGCGTGGGCTGACCGAGGAGACCGTCGAGCCCGAGCTGTCGTCCGACCAGGAGGCGCTGCTCGAGCGCTACGTCGACGCGTTCTGGCGCAAGGACATCGACACCATCGTCAGCATGCTCAAGACCGACGCCGTCTGGGAGATGCCGCCGTTCGTCGGTTGGTACGTCGGCGACCGCAACATCGGCGAGCTGATCAACACCCAGTGCCCGGGCGGCGTGCACGACATGCCGATGATTGCCACCACTGCCAACGGCCAGCCGGCCTTCGGTCTCTACATGCGCAGCCGCGAGGGCGACTTCGTGCCGTTCCACCTGCAGGTCCTCGACCTCGATGGCGACCGGGTCCGGCACGTGGGCGCGTTCTTCGAGAAGTCCCTGTTCGCGAAGTTCGGGCTGCCCGAGCGGTTGCCCGCCGACTACGCACCGGCCACCGCGGACTGACGCCATGGCACCGCTCGACCACGCGGTCGAGCTACTCGACCGCGCACTCTCCTACACCCGGGTCATCCTCATCGAGGTGACCGACGCCGACCTGCCCCGGCGTACGCCGTGCGACCGCTGGGACCTCGGCCAGCTGCTGGCGCACATGGAGGACGCCCTCGACGCGTTCGCCGAGGGCGCGGACGGCGCGGTCGACCTCCACGACCGGGTGCCGGTCCGGGTCCGGGTCGGCAACCTCCAGCAGAAGGCGTGTGCCCTGCTCGCCGCCTGGAGCCAGGAGGCGCCGGACCAGGTGCGGATCGGCGACTACCACCTCGACACGCCGACCGTGGTGCTCGCCGCCGCCCTCGAGATCACCGTGCACGGCTGGGACGTCGGCCAGGCGCTCGGTGCCGACCGGCCGATCCCCGAGGCGCTCGCCCAGGGGCTGCTCCCGGTCGCGGAGGCGCTGCTCGCCGAGTCCGACCGCGGCTCCCTGTTCGGCCCGCCGCGCCCGGTGCCGGCCGCCGCACCCGGCGACGTCCGGCTGCTCGGTTTCCTGGGGCGCTATACCAATAGGCAAATTAGTTCCATTACCGATACAGGCGAGGCCGCCGCTTCCTAGCCTTCGGGCATGAACGATCTGGGCGGCCCCGCGCCCGACCGGGACCACGCCGTCGCGCGCCTGGACGCGGCCTGCGCCCTGGTACGTGAAGGCGCCATCGGAGAGGCGCTCTCCATCCTGGCCCTGCTCGGCGACCCCGCAGTCGCGGGCCTGCTCGGCGGAGCGGAGCGCTCCCTGCTGTGCGCCGCCCTCCTCGAGTGCCGCCTGGCCCGGGGCGACCTGGCCGGCGCGATGGCCCTGGGTCACGGCCTGGCCGAGTTCCTCGAGGCGCCCGGGCTGACCGCCGCGATCGCACACCACGCCAGCGGCGAGCTCGCCTCGGCGCTCGGCGACCCCGACCTCGCGCTCGAGCACTTCCTGGCGGTCGAGGCGGAGACCGAGGACGACCCGGTCTCCCCCGAGCTGCTGCCCTGGCGCGCCGGTGCCGCGCTGGCCCTGCTCCGCCGCGGCCGGAGCCGCGAGGCCGCCGAGCTCGCGGAGCGTCATCACGCCGAGGCCGTCGCGACCGGGTCGGCGTACGCGATCGCTGTCGCGCTCCGGACCCTGGCCGCGACCGTCACCGGAGACGAGCGGGTGGCGCTGCTCCGGGAGGCGCGGACGACCCTGGACGGCGTACCGGCCGATCGGCTGCTCGCCCAGATCGACACCGACCTCGCCGGAGTGCTGGTGCTCTCGCAGGGCGGCGACACCGCCGAGGCGCTGGCGATGCTCCGCGATGCGGAGGGCTACGCCGGGCGCCAGGAGCTGTGGCCGCTGCAGGGACGGGTACGCCGGCTGCTCGACCACCTGGGCGAGGCGCCGCAGCAGATCGACAGTGAGGCGATGGCCTCGCTGACCGCGGCCGAACGACGGGTGGCGGCACTCGCCGCCGAGGGGCTGACCAACCGGCAGATCGCCGAGCAGCTCCTGGTGAGCGTCAAGGCGGTCGAGTGGCACCTCTCGAACGTCTACCGGAAGCTGGAGATCCGCTCGCGCAAGGCGCTCACGCCGGCGATCGGCGCCTCGGCCTAAGTTCCCTAGACTCGGCGCCATGGCCGAGCGCACCACGCACTCCGTGCTGCCGATGGGTGGCCGCGACCCCGACGAGGAACACCGCGCCTCCACCCCGCTGGAGCTGCTCTTCGACCTGACGTTCGTGATCGCCTTCGGCGTCGCGGCCGACGAGCTGGCTCACCTGCTCGCCACCGACCACATCAGCGAGGGCGTGACCGGCTTCTGCTTCGCCATCTTCGCGGTCTCCTGGGCGTGGATCTTCTGGTCATGGTTCGCCTCCGCCTTCGACACCGACGACTGGGTCTACCGGGTGCTGACCCTGATCCAGATGGCCGGCGTGCTGGTGCTCGCCCTCGGCCTGCCCGCGATGTTCGAGTCGCTGGAGAAGGGCGAGCACATCGACAACCGGGTGATGGTCCTCGGCTACGTCGTGATGCGCGTGTCGATGGTGCTGCAGTGGTGGCGGGTCAGCCGGCAGAGCCCGGAGCGGGCCTCGACCGCCTGGACGATGATCACCTCGATCCTCGTGTCGCAGACCGTCTGGTGCTGGATGGCGCTCGCCGACCTGCCGACCCGAACGTTCTTCATCATCGGTCTCTTCACGATCGCCATCGAGCTGCTCGGCCCGGTCGTCGCCGAGCGCAAGTACGCCGGCACGCCGTGGCACCCGCACCACATCGCCGAGCGCTACGGCCTGCTCGTCATCATCACCCTCGGCGAGGGCCTGCTCGGCACCATGGCGGCGCTCGCCGTACTGATCGAGGGCGGCTGGTCGACCGACATCGTGATCCTCGGCATCGCCGGCACGGTGCTGCCGTTCGGGCTGTGGTGGACCTACTTCGTGGTGCCCAACGGCCATCTGCTGGCGGCCCACCGCGAGCGCTCCTTCGGGTGGGGCTACGGCCACATGCCGCTGCTCGCGGCGCTGGTCGCCGTGGGCGCCGGGTTGCACGTGGCGGCGTACTACCTCGACCACCACAGCGCGCTGGGCGCCACGGCCACGGTGCTCACCGTTGCCGTCCCGCTGGCGGTCTACCTGATCGGGCTCTACCTGCTCTACGCCCAGATCACCCGAACCATGGACCCGTTCCACCTGGTGCTGATCGCCCTCACGGTCGTGGTGCTGGTCGGGGCCGTGCTGCTGTCCGCCGCGGGGCTCGACCTCACCTGGTGTCTGCTGCTGCTCTCACTCGCACCGTTGGTGACGGTGGTCGGCTACGAGACGGTCGGACACCGCCACAACGAGAGGGTCCTCGACTCGATCAGTCGTCCTCGTCCCTGAGCGGGTGAGCGATCTCATCGGCCGGCAGCTTGGCCCACACGGTCGCGACCACCGCGGCGATGCCGGGCACGATCGCGGCGATCAGGAACGTCGTGCGCAGCCCGATCGCGTCGGCCACCGGACCGGCCAGGGCCATCGAGATCGGCATCAGGCTGATCGACACGAAGAAGTCGAGGGATGCGACCCGGCCCAGCATGTGCGGCGGCACCCGGCGCTGGAGCAGCGTGCCCCAGATGACCATCGGCGCCGAGAACATCACGCCCAGCGCGAACGCCGCGACGACCACGACCCACACCGCGTCGGCGTAGCCCATCACCAGCAGCGGCAGGCAGCCGACGCCCCACATCAGGTTCATCACCGTGAGGTAGCGCCGCGGCATCTTGAACGACGCCATGCCCAGCGAGCCGAGCGCGCCGCCGATGCCGAACGCCGCCATCACGATGGCGTGGTCACCGGGTCCGCCGCCGAGCTTGTCCTTGATGAGGAACGGGATCAGCACCTCGAACGGGCCCATCATCGCCAGGATCATCACCGAGGCGAACAGCAGCGTGGCGAGCAGCCACGGGGTGCGCACCATGTAGACGAAGCCTTCGCGCATGTCGGCGATCGCGGAGCGGATCGGATGCTGCGGCTCTGCGTCGGGGTCGACCTCGCGGCGTACGGGCGTGAGCGGCACCAGCGTGAGAGCGATCAGGCCGGCGAGCGCGGCACCCGCGGCGACCGAGATCGCGGCACCCGCGGACACGGCGCCGACGACCGCGCCGGCGACGCCGGGGCCGATGGCCTGGCCGATCGTCGGGCGGACCATGCCCTCGAAGCCGTTGACCGCCATCAGGTCCGACTCGGGCACCAGGGAGGGCAGCCAAGCGGAGTAGGCGGGGTAGTAGAACGCGAAGCCCATGCCGGTGATCAGCGCGACGGTGGCGAGGTGCCAGAGCTGGGTGGTGTCGGTGATCGACAGCACGGCGACCAGGCCCATCGCGATCAGCTCGACGGTGGCGACGCACAGGAGGATCAGCTTCTGCGGCACCCGGTCGGCGACCACGCCGCCGAGCAGGGCAGGCAGCAGCACGCCGATCGCGCCGGCGGTCGAGACCACGGACAGCTGGCCGGGGCCGCCGCCGATCCGGATGACCTCCCACACCTGGCCGACGACCCAGACACCGGAGGCGAAGGTGGAGAGGATCAACGCCAGTGCGAGACGGCGGTAGGCGGAGTGCCGGAACGGCGTGAGCGCGCGCGGCAGCTTCCGACCCGGTGTGGGGTCGGCGGCCTTAGTTGCCGTCAGCTGTTCGGTCATCGTCGCTCCTCGCGATAAGTCTGACTGTGTGGACCGACAGCCGCGATCGGATTCATCGGTGCACGGCCAGGACGACCTTGCCGAGGGCCCGGCGCTGCTCCAGGTCGGCGTGCGCACGGCTCGCCTCGGCCAGGGGGTACGTCGTCACCAGCGGCCGCCAGTCGCCGGCGGCGACCCGCTCGAGTGCGCGGCCGGCGAGGCCGGGGATGCCACCGGGCAGCGCCATCATCCGCGGGCCGAGGCTCCAGCCCACGGTGACCCCGCGTTCCACGACATCGCTGGACGTGAACTCGGTCGGCGCGCCCGCCGAGAAGCCGAACATCACCTGACGACCGCCGGGTCGGAGCAGGTCGAACGCCTCCCGGCCCACCTCGCCGCCCACGCCGTCGTAGACGAGAGTGACGCCGCCGGTGCGTTCCCGGACCTGCTCGGCCCAACCGGGCTCGGAGTAGTCGGCGACCTGGTCGACGCCGAGCGGGGCGAGCGCGGCGACCCGGTCGGCACTGCCGGCCGCAGCGACGACGGTGGCACCTACGGCCGAGGCGGCCTGGGCGAGCAGCCAGCCGAGGCCGCCGGCGGCCGACGGGACCAGGACGACGTCCTCCTTGGCCGGCGGCTCGAGCTCGAGCACGCCGAGCGCGGTGCGCCCGGTGCCGACCGCCGCAATCGCATCGGCGATGCTCACGTGTTCCGGCACGACGAACAACTTGTCCGGGGAGGTCACGGCCTGCTCGGCGTACCCGCCCGGCACCATGCCGAGGTGCGCGACCACCCGCCGGCCGACCCACGAGGCGTCCACCCCGTCGCCGACCCGGTCGACGACGCCGGCCACCTCGCGGCCCGGAATGGCCGGCAGCTCCGGCAGGTGGATGGGGGTGCCCTCGTCTCCCCGGCGGAGGCTGACGTCGAGGAGGTGGACCCCGGCCGCATCGACGGCGATCCGCACCTGGCCGGCGGCGGGCTCCAGGTCGGGCAGGTCGTCGAGGACGAGGTTGGTAGCGGGTCCCAGCTCATGAAGGCGAATGGCATGCATACCGACCATTCGACAAGTTAAAGCAAACTTTAAGTCAACTCATCGTGACCCACCCAACGCTCAGTAGGCGTGGAACCACTTGTCCATCTCGTCGGCCGTGCCCGGGCAGGTCACATTGCGGTCGCGGTTGTCCTCCACCCATTGCCCGAGGACGCCCGGCCCGCCCTGGATCACCCAGTCCGCGCCGCAGCGGTTCAGCGCCTCCGCCATCGACGTCTGGCCGGCCGCCCGCCACTCGGGGACGCCGAGGGCCAGGTCGCCGACCACTCCCTCCCAGAGCAGCGGCGTCGAGTAGACCCCGATCCGATAGCCCGCCGACCGATAGCCGCGAGCCAGCCCGCGCACCACGGCCGCGTTCGCCTCGGTGTCGGCACTCCACTCGAAGTCGGGCACCGGCTCGACGTCGATCCACACGACCGGGGTCTCCAGGCCGGTGCGCAGCATCGAGGTCACGTTGAAGCGAGCCTGCTGGTAGCCAGTGTTCGCGAGCGCACCCTCCGCGGTGCTGCCGTCGAACGGTCCGAGAGCGCCGTACGTCCGGACGGCGGTCGCGTCGGGGTAGCTGCCGACGGCGTACGCCCCCACGAGCAGGCCGCGCTCACGCACCCACTCGACCATGTCCGGCAGGCAGGGGTTGGGCGTGAAGCCGGGCCCGTTGGTCAGCCCGAGGATCACGTACTCCGCCGAATCGAGCGGCAGCGGCGAGCCCTGCGACCGCTTCTCCGGGATCCCCATGCCCTTCGGGCACTGCGGCCAGCTCATGTCGGCGCCGATGACGGGCGGCTTCGGTGCCTTCGGCGGCCGTTGCGTCGGCTCTGTCGGCTCCGTCGGCTCGGGGTGTTCCGGGAGCGGCTCGAGGGTCCGCTGCGGCTCGGGGGTCTGCGGAGCCTCGGAGGCCGGTGCGTCCTGGGTCCGGTCCGGCTCGTCCGAGCAGCCGGCCGTCAACAGTCCCGCGAGCAGCAGCGCGGCCGCCAGTGCCCTCACGGCAGCCAGGTCATCGCCCGCCCGTGACCGTCGGTCCAGGCCACCGCGCGGCCGTCGACACCGAGGACCAGCCGGGCCGCGTCCTCGGGCATCGTCGGACCGGTGGCGTGGACCTCGGGCAGGATCTTGGGTCCCTCATTGCTCACCCAGTGACAGGCGCCGTCGGCGACCAGGTCGGTCATCATCTGCTTGAAGCGGCTGCGCTGGCCGGCGTCGAGGTAGGCGATCACCGCGCTGTGGAACACCACCACCCGGCCGTGCTCGGACGCGCGGGCCACCTGGTCCGGAAGCACCGCGAGCAGGTCACCCCGCACGATCGTCGGCGGGTCGACGGCGGCGATCTCGATGGCCCGCCGCAGCAGCCTGCGCCGGTCGTCGTGCTCGGGCCAGACCAGGTTGGTCAACCAGGCCATGTGGTCACCGTCGGTGACGTCGAGCGGGTTGAGGTCGATCCCGCTTCGCCAGGCCACCTCGGGCAACCGGTCCGGGAAGGGCACCGGCCCGTCGGTGACGCACTCGAGCCTCGGCTCGACGGGGCCGACCGCCACCATCTCGGCGCCGGTGCTCCACTCGTAGCCCCAGCGGTCGGGGTAGAGGCACAGCCCGGCGCTCGCCCCTGCCTCCACCAGCGCCAGCGGCTCGCCCTGCGCGAGTGCCGCGAACGCCGGCACCAGCGTCGCCAGCCGCCCGGCCTCGTTGGTCTGGGTCGCCCGGGCCATGATCGTGTCCCGGATCGTGCCGTCGTCGCCGAGCAGGGCGTCGCGCAGGCCGGCGTAGGGACCGGGGGCGGCGACGCCGTGCCAGCGGGCCGCCGCGAACACCAGGTTGGGCTGCTGCTTGATCTGCGGCAGGGAGGCGATCCACGCCATCACCGGTGGGTCGTCGACCACGCCGGTGGCCCACTCGGTGAAGCAGGGCGAGTAGCCGTCCGCGAACGGCACGAAGTTGCGGTACTGCTCCTGCACCGGCTCCAGCAGGTCCATCGTCAGGGCGCGGGGATCGCGACGTACGTCGTCTCGAGGTACTCCTCGATGCCCTCGAAGCCACCCTCCCGGCCGAATCCGCTGGCCTTCATGCCGCCGAACGGGGCGGCCGCGTTGGAGACCAGGCCCGTGTTGACGCCGACCATGCCGAAGTCGAGCGCCTCGGCCATCCGGACGGTGCGGGCCAGGTCGCGGGTGTAGAGGTAGGACGCCAGGCCGTACTCCGTGGAGTTGGCCAGCCGCACTGCCTCTTCGTCGGTGTCGAAGGTGGTGATCGGCGCGACCGGGCCGAAGATCTCCTCGCTCGCGATCTGCGACGTGGTGGCGACGCCGGCCAGCACCGTCGGCTCGTAGAAGAACCCGGGCCCGTCGGGGGCATGGCCCCCGGTGACCAGCCGCGCACCGTCGGCCACCGCCGCGTCGACCAGCCGGCCGACGGACTCGACGGCCTTCGCATCGATCAGCGGACCGACGTCGATGCCGTCGTCCTGGCCACGGCCGAGCTTCAGCGCCTTCATCCGATCGGCGAGCCGGTCGGCGAAGTCGTCGGCGACGTCGTAGTGCACCAGGAACCGGTTGGCCGAGGTGCAGGCCTCGCCCATGTTGCGCATCTTCGCGATCATCGCGCCGTCGACGGCCGCGTCGAGGTCGGCGTCGGCGAAGACCAGGAACGGCGCGTTGCCGCCCAGCTCCATGCTGACCCGCAGCAGCTGGTCGGCGGACTGGCGCACCAGCGTGCGGCCGACGGCGGTGGACCCGGTGAAGCTCATCTTGCGCAGCCGGGCATCGCCCATCAGGGTCTCGCTGAAGCCGCCGGAGTCGGTGGTGGTCACCACGTTGAGTACGCCGTCCGGCAGCCCGGCCTCGGCCAGCAGCGCCGCGAGAGCCAGCATCGTGAGCGGGGTCTGGCCGGCCGGCTTCATCACGATCGTGCAGCCGGCCGCTACGGCAGGCCCGATCTTGCGGGTGCCCATCGCGAGCGGGAAGTTCCAAGGGGTGACGAACAGGCACGGGCCCACCGGCTTCTTGACCGTGAGCAGCCGGTTGACCCCGGCCGGGTCGTGCATCCAGCGGCCGTGGATCCGGACCGCCTCCTCGGCGTACCACCGGAAGAACTCCGCGCCGTAGGTCACCTCGCCCTTGGCCTCGGCGATGGTCTTGCCCATCTCAAGACTCATCAGCTCCGCGAAGTCGCCGGCGCGGTCGGTGAGCATCTCGAAGGCGGTGCGCAGGATCTCACCGCGGGCGCGCGGCGCCGTCGCGGCCCACTCCGCCTGGGCGCCGGCAGCGGCGTCGAGAGCGGCGACGGCGTCCGTGGTAGAGGCGTCGGCGACGTCGGTGAGGACGGAGCCGTCGGCGGGGTCGATCACGTCGAGCCGCTTGTCACCTTCGGCCGGCCGCCAGGCACCGCCGATGAACAGGTTCCGCCGGTCGGGGTCGAGCAGCTCGAGTCCAGCCATGAAAGAACCCTCCTAGAAGCAAAGTATGGATGATGGGATGACGACCTTGAATCTACGTCGTATCCTGATCCCGTCGTACTTCGGAGGGAGCACCTAGAAGTTCGACAGAACCCCTCGCCGACCCCATGCGGCGGGGGGTTCACTTATTTGCCCAGACGTGCGAACGCCCGGGCCCGTCACCGGGCCCGGGCGCTCTGGTGCAGGACTACGGAGTGTTGTACTTCAGCGTGAACGAACCGGAGCCCGAGTAGCCGTAGACCTCGATCCGGTAGGTGCCGGATGCGGCGTTGTAGCTGATCGTCTCGGTCGACGACGGGCTCTCACTCGCCGCGACGTCCTGCCACGACGTGCCGTTCTTCCTCTGCAGGTAGAGGTCGAAGTCGGCGTTGCTCGGCCCGGTCAGGCACGCGGTGACCAGCCCGCCCGACGTGGTGAAGCCGGACGACGACGGGTGGTAGACCGAGACCCCTCTCGCTGTGCTGCCGGAGACCGTGGTCTCGGTGCAGTCGCCACCCGGGTCCGGGTCACCGCCGCCACCGCAGGTGGGCTCGCCGGCCTGTGCGTTGACCGAGATCGCGGCCCAGGCGGCCTTCACGCGGTTGAACGTCGTGCAGTCGGTGCTGCCGTAGAGGGTCTTGGTCGCAGTCAGCGTGGCGACCCGGGCCTTGCCGTGGTTCCAGCTCGACGTCTTCAGCAGGAGACCGTTGTAGAAGATCTTGGCCGCGGTCTGCAGGCCGACGCCGGTCACGGCCGAGCCGTTGCACGTGGGCGAGGACGGCGAGCCGCCCGAGCCCTGGGCCAGCAGGACGAACCAGTGGTTGAGCGGGCCGGCGGCCGCGTGCACCTCGGTGCCGGGGAGGCTGGTCGAGTAGCAGTTGGGGTCGCCCAGCGCGCTCGGGTTGTACATGTTCCGGATCGGGCCGTCGCCGACCAGGTCGGCCTCCTCGCCGACCAGGAAGTCCGCCGGGTCGTTGGGGTTGGCGGCATACGCCTCGGTGAGCGCGCCGAAGATGTCGCCGGTCGCCTCGTTCATGCCGCCGGTCTCGTTGTTGCCGCTCGAGCCGCCGGGCGTCGTGTAGAAGATGCCGTGGCCCTGCTCGTGGGCGACGATGTCGATCGCGGTCAGCTGGCGGGCGTTGTCGGAGCTGTGCCCGAAGTTGACGATCGAGCCGTTCCAGTAGGCGTTCACGTCGTTGAGACCGACCCGGGCCGGGTAGCTCGTGCCGTTGCCCTTGACGCCGCTACGACCCAGCCAAGCCGACAGCATGTCGACCTCCTTGGCGGTCGCGTACATGACGTCGACACAGGCGGTCTCCAGGTTGGTGCCGGAGCCGTTGCCCCAGGCGTCGTCGGGACCGGTGTACGCCGAGCCGTTCTGGCCGCCGCACTGCACACCGGAGCGGGCCGGGTCGACCATCCGGTACGAGCCGCTGCTGCCGGAGGTGCCGATCGTGACGTTGCCGTAGTAGTAGCCGTTGCCGGTACCGTGCACGACCTTGTCCCAGGCGAGCAGGGTCTTCCCGGTCCGGGCGTCGGTCCACACGGTCTTGATCGACGGCGAGCCCTTGTCGACGCCCTTCACGACCGTCTTCCAGGCGAGCCGCGGGGCGCCCTCGGCGTACACCTCGAGCGTGGGGCGGGAGATCGAGCGCACGCGGTCGACCTGGCGCTTCGCGGCCTTGCGGGCCGCGGCCTTGCTCACCGTCGGGGTGGTAGCGACCGAGATCTTGCGCTCCTGGCCGCTGGTGGCTCCGACTGCGCGGCCCTGGTTGTCGACGGCGATCACGAAGTCACCGCCGTAGACCGGGAGGCCGCGGTAGCTGCGCTCGTAAGAGACGTAGTAGGTGCCCTTGGTGCCGGGCGTGGCGGCGACCCGCCGGACGGTGTCGTCGGCGCCGCGGCGTACCGCCTTGGCGTGGGTGCGGAGGTAGCGGTCTGCGGCGGTGATCGCCTGCCGCTTCTGGGGCCCCTCCTGCTCGACGTGGTCCGATCGGTCGCTCTGTTGCTTGTCTCCTCCGGCGGTGTACGACGGCCCTTGGACGCCCAGGACGAGGGCGCCGGCCACTGTTGTCGCCAGAGCGGCGCCTAGCCACTTCTGCGGTTTCATCTGATCTCCCTTGGGGGTGCGGGTGTGGAACGCAGCGGTGCTCCGGGTTCGCCGGACCACCACGCCGAACCTAGGAACCGCCCGCACCCCTCGATAGAGGGAAAACCCTTGTCTACTTCTGCCGCTATTCGGGCGGAGCGGGGACCAGCAGCGCCGCCAGATGCGTGCGGGAGCGGACGTCGAGCTTGCGGTAGATCCGGGTGAGGGTCGCCTCGACGGTCTTGACGCTGACGTAGGTGCGCTCGGCGATCTCGCGGTTGCTGGCGCCCTGGGCGACCTCGCGGGCCACCCGGGCCTCGGCGTCGGTGAGCCGGTCGAGCAGCGGCTCGGTAGCGAAGGTGGACTTGTCCGGCCTCAGCTCGGAGCGCACCTGGGTCGCCCAGGCGTCGGCGTGCAGGTGCTCGAACAGGTCCAGGGCCTCCTGCAGCGCGGCCCGTGCCGCCGCGGCCCGGCGGCGGCGCCGCTCGAGGTGGGCGCGGGTGACCAGGGCCCGCCCTTCGTCGATCCGCATCCCGAGCTCGGCCGCCGCCTTGGCCGACCGCTCGAGCAGCGACTCGGCTTGGTCGAGGTCGCAGCGGCCGATCAGCAGCTGAGCCTCCGCGCGGTCGAGCTGGGCCGCGACCCCGTCGGTGCCCTCCCGGTCGGCGACCGCCCGCCGGGCCTCGACGAGCACCTCGGCCGCGTCGTCGAGGCGACCGAGCACCACCAGCGAGGTGATCAGGTCGGCGTGCCACCGGTTGACGGTCGGGTCGCCGAAGTCGTGCTCGCGCTCGTAGGCGCGCACGCGGCCGAGCGCCTCGCTGGCGCCCTGTGCGTCACCGGTCCGGAACAGCGCCTGGCCGAGCAGCACCAGGTGCCGCTGCCAGTAGCGCGTGTCCCCGCGCTCCTCGGCCGCCGCGGCGCCGTGCGACGCGAGCGTCCGGGCCCGGGTCAGGTCACCCCCGGCGAGCTCGGCCAGCGCGGTGATGAACCACGACGTGTGCGCGTCGAGGTCGAACTCCTCGCCCACCCGCGACGCCCGGGCGGCGTACTCCATCGCCTCGCGGCAGCGACCGCTGCGCACCCCGACCTCGACCAGGCAGCGCAGCACGTGCACGTGGTCCATCCCGGCACCGCGCTCGACGTGCGACAGCATCTCCGAGAAGCCGGACCACGCCTCGTCGAGCCGGTCGTCGTAGAACGCGAACCTGGCCGCCATGTACTCCGGTGACGTGTGCAGGAAGCCGGTCGGGGTGGGGCCCGCGAGATCCAGCGCCCGGTCGATGCAGGCGGTGTGGTCGCCGCCGAGCCAGCGCCGGGCCACGGCCAGCGTGGTCAGCCCGAGCGCGAGCTCGTCGCGGTCATCGGCCCGCTCGAGCAGGCCGACCGCCCGCTCGGCCGACCGTTCGGCAAGGTCGGGGCGCGACTCCATCAGGGCGATCCGGGCGCGCTGCAGCAGCACCTTCGCGACCAGCAGGTCGTCGTCGCCGGCGTCGGCGAGCGCAGCCGCCATCACCTCGTCGAGCGCGGCCACGCCGTACCCCGCCAGCTCCGGGATGGCCAGCCGCACCCGCACCGACTGGGCAGGGGTGGGCGTCGCCTCCAGGAAGTCGCCGAGCGCCCGCACGACCAGCTCGACGTGGTTGCCCGGTGCCGCGGTCTCGACCGCCGCCGCCAGCCACTCGACGCGCTGCTCACAGAGGTCGTACGGCG
The DNA here is from genome assembly GCA_963779635.1 of uncultured Actinomycetota bacterium. Taxonomy (GTDB): domain Bacteria; phylum Actinomycetota; class Actinomycetes; order Propionibacteriales; family Nocardioidaceae; genus Nocardioides. Next base: position 28,962 of record CAVZZC010000010.1, read on the forward strand.
ACCGGTCGGCCGCGAGCAGGTAGAGCTCAGCCGCGATCTCCCTCGCTCCCGCTGCCGCCGAGTCGCGGGCGGCCACGCCCAGCTCGCGGGCCAGGTCGGCGTCGACCCCGGGCCGGGCGAGCGCGAGGTGGCGGAGCCGCTCGGCGGCGGAGCTGGCGACCTCGGCGAGCGCGGCGTGCAGGGCGACCCGGTCGTCGGCCGGCATCAGCTCGGAGATGATCTGCCGCAGGGCCGAGGGGGTGAACCGGATCGCGCCTTCGGCGCGCGTCACCAGCCCGGACTGGGCGGCGCGCCGCGCGTGCTCCTCCGCCGAGAGCCGGCCGCCGCGCTCGAGCTGCCGGACGGTCGGGTGGTGGAGCAGGGCGGCCTGCGACAGCGTGGCGCGCACCTCCTCGGGCTGGGCGAGGAACCGGTCCCGGAGCACCCGCGCGATGCTCGAGGGCAGCGGCGTCGGGGCGCCCAGCACCGAGGGGTGCTCCCCGATCGCGCCGCAGAGTGCGAGGGCGAGCGAGGGGATGCCGCCGGACTCGACGTACACCCGTTGCGCGACGTCGGCGGTCAGCCCGTGTGCGCAGAGCAGGTCGATCATCTCGGCGGCGGGCAGCGGCGGCACCTCCAGGTGGTGCAGCCCGGTGACGTCGATCTCCTCGTTGTTCTCGCCGGGGCCGATCGTGGCCACCAGCGCAACGCGCCCGTGCAGCCGCCGACGGGCGTAGCCGACGATCGCCGACGACTCTCCGTCGAGCCACTGGACGTCGTCGAGGAGCATCAGCACCGGCTGGGTCTCCGACCAGCTGGCCAGCAGCGACTGGAACCCCGCAGCCAGGTCGGACCGCAGCTCGTCGGTGGCATCGATGCCGACCAGCCCGGCCGCGACGGCACCGCGTACCGGTTCGGGCAGCTGCTCGACCAGCTCGGGCGGGCACTGGGCCAGCAGGTCGCGGAGCGCGGCGAACGGCAGCGCGTGCTCCTCGTGAGCACCGCGCGCGTGCAGCACGGCGTCGCCGTGGGTGGTCCGGCGCTGCTCCTCGATGATCGTGAGCAGGGCGCTCTTCCCGACGCCGACCGGCCCGTTGAGCGCGACGGACTCACCCCGCTCGAGGAGCTCCCTGACCTCGGCGAGCAGGGCCTCCCGACCTACAACCCGAGACACCCCGCCAGATTAGGACCTTTCAGCCCGCTGCGCGCAGGAACTGCTCCAGGATCGGGCCCGCGGTGCTCGACCCGGACTGGCCCACCTCGACGAAGACCGCGACCGCCAGGTCGCCCTGCGCCGCGATCATCCAGGCATGGGTCTCGATGCCCTTGTTGCCCTGGAACTCCGCCGTGCCGGTCTTCGCGATCACCTCGGGGCCGGGTACGTCGGCCAGCCCGATGCCGCTGCCGGAGGTCACCACCCCGCGGAGCATCCCGTGCAGGGCGTCGGCCTCGGCGCGGCTCATCGGCTTGTGTTCAGGAGCCTTGACCTTCACCGACTCCAGCAGGCGGGGGACGACCACCTCGCCCTGCTGCACCGAGGCGATCACGGCGGCCATCGTCATCGGGGACGCCAGGATCCGGCCCTGTCCGATCATGTTCGCGGCCCGCTCGGTCTCGCTCTCGGCCGGCTCGACGCTGCCGAAGAACGCGGGGAAGCCGAGGTCGTGATCGACGCCCATGCCCAGCGCGGCGGCGGCGTCGAAGAGGTCGAGGTCCTTGAGACGGTCCCGCTCGCCGATGAAGGCGGTGTTGCAGGAGTTGGCGAGGGCGGTGCGGAACGGGATCTGGCCGAGCGCGGACGACGGGTAGTCGTCGTAGTTCTTGAACGACTTGCCGTCGACCACGGTGGTCGGCGGGCACGAGACGGTGGTGTCCGGCGTGACCCCGGCACGCAGCAGCGCCAGGCTGCTGACCGCCTTGAACGTCGAGCCGGGGGCGTACTGCCCGTACGTCGCGAGATTCTGTCCGCCGTTGCCGGGCCCGTTGGCCGCGGCCAGGATCGCGCCGTCGCTCGGCCGGATCGCCACGATCGCGCTGGCCGGCCCGACTCCCGCGAGCAGCCGCTCGGCCTCGGTCTGGAGGCGCGGGTTCATGGTCAGTGCGAGCGACTTGCCCGGCGCGGAGTCCGAGCTGAACAGCTCCTTCGCGGTCCCGTCCTCCTCGATGGATTGGACGAGCACGCCGGACGTGCCGCGCAGCTGCTCGTCGTACCTCGCCTGCAGACCGGAGAGGCCGGCCTGGTCGCCTATCTCGTAGAGGTCGGGCTCCTCCTTGATCATCTCGGCGGTCACGTCGCCGACCGTGCCGAGGATCGGCGCGGCGAACTCGCGCGTGGGCGCCAGTGGGAGCTTGTCGTCGATGAGGAGTACGCCGGGAGTGTCGGCGAGCGCGCTCACCTCGGGCGGCACCTCGGAGGCGCGATAGGTGATCGCGAGCACGAACGCCTTGTCCCCGGAGGCACGGACCTGCTTGACGTACGGCGCGGGGTCGATCCCGGTGGCCGCCGCCACCTGTTCCGCGGCCGTGACCGCCTCGGCCTTCGACGCCTGCGACCGGTCGACGCCGACCTCGACCACCGGCCGGTTGGTCACGATGGCCCTGCCGTCGCCGCCGGTGATGTCGCCCCGGGCGCCGACGACGGTGGTGGCGTCGAGGACGGTCGTCTCGGTCAGGCCGGGCTCGACCACGGAGCGAGCCCAGGTCACCGCCCAGTCGGAGCCGGAGCCGGTCATCTCGGCCTCGGACTCGTAGGTCCACTCCTGGTCGTCTGCCACCGGCCACGACCAGCCCAGGGTCACGGTCGCCTGGTTGCCGTCGTCGGCGATCTCGACCCCCTCGACGGACACGGTGGGCTCGCGCCCGCCCATCCCCTCGACGGTCGCCGCGTAGTCCTTCTTGACCTCCGTGGACGTCGCTCCGGCGAGCTCCAGGTCGGCGAAGTCGCCGGCCTCGAGGGAGGCGGCCAGGTCGTCGGCCGCACCGTCGGCCTGGGCCTCGTCCTCGTCCTGGCCGTCCGAGCAGCCGACCAGGACGAGGATCAGAGTGGCAAGGCCGGCGACGGGACGTCCGAGAGGCGCACGCATGCGTCTCTTCTACCAGCCACCTCCATCAGTGCCGCGCGAGCCACCTCTTGATGTTGATGCCGTGGTCGCGTGCCGCGCGGCGGGCGGCCGGTGTGGTCAGGTCCGGCGCCCGGAACTTCTCCGGTCGGATCCCGGCGTCCACGTCGGCGTACTTGCGCTGCTGGGCGGCCAGCTGGTCGGCGTTCGCCCGTGCGTCGGCGAGCGTCTGCCGAGTGATCCGGGCCGGGGCGCCGGTCAGCAGCGGGCTGACCGTCGGCGCGTAGCCGGAGGAGTGCCCGACGATCTTGGGGTGGTAGCTCTCGCTGATCGGCCAGGACAGCCCGTTGATCCACTCCGGGCTGTCGCACACGGCGTGGCCGATGAACGCACCGGTCGGGTTGGCGAACCCGAAGCCCCGTGCCGAAGCGGCGCTCGAGAGTCTCGAGTTCAGCAAGTCGGCAGTGCCGTTGAGCCGCGCCTCCTCCTCGGGTGAGAACCAGGTGGCTGCGTTGCAGTCCTCGCCGTTGAAGATCCGCGGGTAGCCGACCACGACGACGCGGGCGCTGGGCGCCAGGCTCCGGATCGAGGAGTAGAGCGTGTTCAGCCGACCGGGCAGCGTGTTGTTGATGAACGCCTGGGCGCCGTCGATGGCTCCGTCGCAGTCACCGGCCCACCAGGGCGTCGCGCACTCGGTCAGCACGTCGGCGAACCCCGCGTCGTTGCCGCCCACCGAGATCGAGACGTAGCGGGTGGCGCTGTTCAGCGCGCTGAGCTGGCTGTTGGTGACATCGGTGATGGTCGCGCCGGAGCACGCACGGAAGTTGAGCGTGTAGCCCTTCTGGCTGGCCAGCAGGCTGGGGTAGGCGTAGACCGAGCGCTGGCACGACGTTCCGTCGTCGATGTAGGAGCCGGTGCCGGTGCCTGAGGAGTAGGAGTCGCCGAGGGCGACGTACGGCGGCGTCGCGGCCTGGGCCGGTGCGGTGGGCGCCAGGAACGAGGCGACCGTCGCGAGTGCGATCAGTAGTGGCGGGATGATTCGTCGTCCGAGCAACATGACCTCCGAGAGAGAACCCCATGACGGCCACGCGGTCGTGTGGCCCGGGTCACACCTAAGCCCTACGGTCGGATCACTGTCTAGAGGAGTCGCGATGGCAGACGAGAACCCAGACCCCCACATCCTGGCCCCGGGGCGGGCTCCTACGCCGTTCACGGCCGACCAGATCCGCGACGCCAGCAAGCCCGGAAAGGCCATCCGGCGCCTCGTCGAGGCGGAGGGGGAGACGCCGTTCCACCTGGTCAGCAGATAGGTCGAGTGCGACGAGACCGGCGCGACCATGGAGCGGTCGCAGCTGTCGCTCGACGGGTCCCCTCTCGGCGAGCTCGACTGCCTGCGTTACACGGTGCGCGACGGCGCGACCGAGGAGGTCTTCTGGTTCGCCACGAGCCTGCCCGGGATGCCGATCCAGCAGCAGACCCGCACCGACGGACACGTGGTCGAGACGGTCTCTGTCGTGGAATATCAAATCGCGTGAGGGTCGTCGGCCCTGCTTAGGTGACGGCATGCCAACTCGTCATCTCTTCCACCACGTCGTCACGTTCGCCAGCGACTTCGAGGCCAGCGAGCCGTTCTACACCGGTGCTCTCGAAGCTCTCGGGATCACGGCGGGGGTGCGCTCCGAGACCGGCATCGAGTACTGGATCGCCGAGGACGACACCCCGAGCTTCGCCTTGGACACTGCGCCCACGGACGCGGAGGTGACCCGGGGCCTGCACCTTGCTTTCGAGGCCGCCGACCAGAGCGCGGTCGATGCCTTCTACCAGGCGGCCGTCGCGGCCGGAGGGACCTCCCGGCACGAGCCGAGGCACTGGCCCGAGTACGCCGCCTACTGCGCGTTCGTCAGCGACCCGGACGGGAACAACATCGAGGCTCTGGTGAAGGACGCCTCGGTTTCCTGACCCGATCGGTCAGGGCGTGGTGGTATCGGTGAGGTAGGAGTGGACGGCGGAGATCACCACTGACCCCTCGCCGACCGCCGAGGCCACCCGCTTGACCGACCCGGCGCGCACGTCACCGACCGCGAAGACTCCGGGCACCGAGGTCACGAAGCCGTCGTGGGTGACGACGAAGCCCTTGTCGTCGAGCTCGGCGCCCAGCTCGTGCAGCCAGGTCGTGCAGGGGTCCGCACCGATCATCAGGAAGAGACCGTCCGCGTCGAGCCGGACGTCCTGCTCGAGGACGTTGTCGCGCCAGCTCAGAGCGCTCAGCCGACCCGTGCCATGGACCGCGGACAGCTCCGAGCGGGGATGGACGCTGATCCGTTCGTCGTGGGTAAGGCGCTGCGCCAGGTAGTTCGACATCGTGTCGCGCAGGTCGTCACGGCGGATCAGGACGTGGACCTGGTCGGCGTGCCTGGCCAGGAACAAGGCGGCTTGGCCGGCCGAGTTGGCGCCGCCCACCACGACGGCGTTCCGGCCGGACACCACCTTGGCCTCGAGCTCGCCCGCGGCGTAGTAGACGCCGCGTCCCTCGAGGTCGGCGAGGCCCGCCACGTCCAGGCGTCGATATCGAACGCCGCTGGCGACGATCACGGTGCGAGTCACGATGTCGTGCTCGTCGTCGAGCCGGACCCGGAAACCTCCGGCCTCCGGCGACAGCCCCGTGACGGAGCGGGGGGACACCAGCCTGGTCCCGAACTTGACGGCCTGCAACATCGCCGACCGCGCCAGCTCCCCTCCGGAGACGCCCCGGGGAAAGCCGAGGTAGTTCTCGATCCGCGACGAGCTACCGGCCTGGCCCCCGATCGCGACGTCCTCGACGACGATCACGTCCAGTCCCTCCGAGGCCCCGTAGACGGCGGCCGCGAGCCCCGCTGGACCGGCGCCCACCACGAGCAGGTCGCATCGAGCGTCGTCGGAGAGGCACCACAGATCGATCCCGAGCGCGGTTGCCAGGTCACGCGTCGACGGTGCGGTCAACACCCGCTGCTCTCCGGTCACCACCACGGTTCCCGCTTCGGGCAGCGCAGTGGACCTCGCCAGCTCCGACCAGGCGGACGCGTCCGACCGCAGGACCGTCCGGTAGGGGAGCTGGTTGCGCCCGGCGAACTCCTGGAGCCGGTGCAGGTCGCGGTCGTCGTCGCCGGCGAGCACGAGACCGCCCTCCCCCATCCTCATCAACAGCCGCCGCCGGGCGTCGAAGGCGGTGAGCAGGAGGTCGCTCAGCTCCACCGAGATCTCCACGAGCCGGCGCAGCTCCTCGACCCGCACCCGGAGCACGGAGGTCTCCTCCATGGCCACGCCCTGGAGGAAGGCCCGCTGCCCCATCAACATGCCCAGCTCGCCGACGAAGTCGCCTTCCTCGATGACAAAGACGACCCGATCGTCCCGCCGGTCCATGAGATGTACGCCGCCCGCGAGGACGACGTACAGGTCGTAGGGATCGCCCGCGTCCCACAACAGCTCGCCGGGCGCGGGGTGCAGCACCTCACCGGCCGACCGCAGCAGCTCCAGGGCGTGCTCGCTGAACACCGGCCAGGCCAACGCGTCGACATCGTCCTGCCGCCGGGACGAGTAGTGGGTCCGCTCGTCGGGCACCGGCCTCGTGGTCACGCGGGCAAGACTGCCACTCAGCCCGGGGTGGCGGCGTTGCGTGTCCTGACCACCCGGATCAGGCGGTGGTAGAGCGGCCGCACCAGGGGCCCGGGAAGGTAGCGGTGCCGCTCCTCCCGCGCCACCCGCGCACGTGGATGCGGCTTGACCATCTGCAGGCGCAGGTTCGACCGGCGATCCGGGTGGTAGCGCATCCGGGGCTCGGAGGTGTGCAGCTCGATCCTGGCCAGGTGCTTGGTGCTCACATAGCCGTACTGCGCGGGGCTCACGAGTCGCACCGGCGCACCGTGGTCGCTGTCGAGCGGGTGGCCGTCGAGTCGGTCGGCCACGAGGACTGCAGGGTCGAGCAGGTCCTCGAGCCAGGCGACCGAGCGATAGCCGTCGAGTCCTTCCAGTACGACGTGCGTCACGGCCGAGCCCGGCGCCAGCCGCGGCCGGAGCAGCGCGTCGTAGACGTCGGCAAAGGCCACGCCCTCCCACTGCACGTCGGTCGCGGTCCAGCCCGACACACAGTGGAAGTCTGCGGTGAGCCCGCGGCGCGGCATCGTCGCCAGGTCCGACACCGGGATCGTGACCGGCTCGTCGAGAACGCCGCGGATCTCGATCTTCGGCGCGGCCGGGACGGTCGGGGCTCGGCCGCCGAGGCCGAAGCGGGGGAAGTCGTCGATCCTGAGCTGACCGGGGGGAAGCTTCATGTCTCACACGCCTTCTGTTCCATACGGTGCCGTATCCATACGGTAGCGTATTGCCATGCCTGCGCCTACCCGCACCCCGCGCGAGCTCTGGCTCGACGAGGGGCTGCGCGCCCTCGCGGCCGGAGGTCCGAACGCCGTCCGCGTCGAGACGTTGGCGCAGGCGCTGGGCGTCACCAAGGGTGGCTTCTACTGGCACTTCTCGGATCGGAACGCGCTCCTCGTCGAGATGCTCGACCGCTGGGAGCACGCAATGGTCGACGCTGTGATCGAGCGGGTCGAGTCGGGCGGCGGGGACGCAAAGGCGCGGCTGCGCCGGCTGTTCGGGCTGGCCGCCACGGTCGACGACCAGATGGGCATCGAGCTCGCCGTCCGCGACTGGGCCCGCCGCGACCCGGACGTCGCCGAGCGGCTGCGCCGGGTGGACAACCGGCGGATGGCCTACCTGCGCGGGCTGTTCGGGGAGCTCTTCACCGACCCGGCGGACGTGGAGATGCGGTGCCTCATGGTGATGTCGCTCTTCGTCGGCAACCACCACATCGCCGCCGAGCACGGCAAGCGGACCCGCTCAGCGGTCCTGAAGGACACGCTGCGCTGGCTGCTGTCCTAGCCGTGGGCCTTCTTGTGCCGTGGCTTCTTCGCCCCGGGTCGCGATGACGGCGGCCCCGAGTCCTCCTGCAGCTCGATCAGCTTGCCGCTGATCCGGGTCTGCTCGAGCGCCTTCCAGACCTTCGCGGGCAGCTCGGCCGGCAGCTCGACGATCGAGTGGTCCGGCCGGATCTGGATGTGGCCGAAGTCCTTGCGACCCAGCCCACCTTCGTTGGCGATCGCGCCGACGATCTGGCGCGGCTCCACCTTGTGCCGCTTGCCGACGTTGATCCGGTAGTTCTTCATCGGCTGGTCCGACGTACGACGCGGGCCCCGGTCGGGGCGCTCGCCGCGCTCCGGCCGTTCCCGGCGTACGGGGTCGGGCTCGAGCAGCAGCGGCGTCTTGCCCTGGGCCACCACGGCGAGCGCGGCGGCGACGTCGGCCTCGGGCACGTCGTTGTTGCGCACGTAGTGGGCCACGATGTCGCGGAACCGCTCGATCCGGGAGGTCTGGGTCAGCGCCGCGGTGATCTGGTCGTCGAAGCGGGCCAGCCGGGTGACGTTGACGTCCTCGACGGTCGGCAGCTGCATCTGGGTGAGCGGCTGGCGGGTGGCCTTCTCGATGTGCTTGAGCAGGTAGCGCTCGCGTGGCGTGACGAAGGAGATCGCGTCGCCACTGCGCCCGGCCCGGCCGGTGCGACCGATCCGGTGCACGTAGGACTCGGTGTCGGTCGGGATGTCGTAGTTGACGACGTGGCTGATCCGCTCGACGTCGAGACCGCGCGCGGCCACGTCGGTGGCGACCAGGATGTCGAGCTTGCCGGCCTTCAGCTGGTTGACCGTGCGCTCGCGCTGCACCTGGGCCACGTCACCGTTGATCGCCTGCGCCGAGAAACCCCTGGCGCGCAGCTTCTCGGCCAGCGTCTCGGTCTCGTTCTTGGTGCGGACGAAGACGATCATCCCCTCGAAGTTCTCGACCTCGAGGATCCGGGTGAGCGCGTCGACCTTCTGGGGGTAGCTGACGATCAGGTAGCGCTGGGTGGTGTTGGCCGAGGTCGTCGTCTTGTTCTTGACCGTGATCTCGACCGGGTCGTTGAGGTACTTCTTCGACAGCCGCCGGATCTGCGCCGGCATGGTCGCGGAGAACAGCGCCACCTGCTTGCTGTCCGGGGTGTCCGCGAGGATCGTCTCCACGTCCTCGGCGAAGCCCATGTTGAGCATCTCGTCGGCCTCGTCGAGCACCAGGAACCGCAGCTGCGTGAGGTCGAGGGTGCCCTTCTCCAGGTGGTCCATGATCCGGCCCGGCGTGCCGACCACGACGTGTACGCCGCGACGGAGCGCCGACAGCTGGACGCCGTACCCCTGGCCGCCGTAGACCGGCAGCACGTGCACGCCCTTCGCGTGGGAGGCGTACTTCTCGAACGCCTCGCACACCTGCAGCGCGAGCTCGCGCGTGGGTGCAAGCACCAGCGCCTGCGGGGTCTTCTGCTTCAGGTCGAGCCGGTCCAGGATCGGCAGCGCGAACGCCGCGGTCTTGCCGGTGCCGGTCTGGGCGAGCCCGACGACGTCCTGTCCGGAGAGCAGCGGCGGGATGGTCTCGGCCTGGATCCGGGACGGGCTTTCGTAGCCGACGTCCGCGAGCCCTTTCAACATGGCCTCGCCCAGGCCGAGTTCGGCGAAGGTCGGAGGCGCTTCGGGCTCTGTGGTGCTCACCCGCCAACGGTAGTGCGTCCGGCTCAGCGACCGAAAAGCCCGCCGAGGAAACCCTTCTTCCGCTCCCAGCCGTGCTGCTCGAGGAACCCGAACAGCGGCTCCTTGATCCTGCTGGTCTCGAAGGAGTAGGCGACCGGGTCGAGAGAGACGCCGTCGTCGGTCTTGTTGACCCCGCCGAAGCTGAAGCTGAACTCCTTCTTCGACGACTTGCCGATGAACGTGCTCTTGCTCGCCGATGCCCCGCCGCCGTCGACCTCGCCGGAGGTCTCGGAGTGCCGCTCGGTGAAGTCGAACGTCTGCTTCTCCTCGTCGAACTCGACGGTGATCGAGTAGTCCTTGTCGAGGTGCTCGAGCCGGTCGGGGTAGAGCGAGGTGGCCCGCACGATGTCCCACCGGCCGACGACCGTGTCGCCCTCGACGGCGTACGAGAACGGCTCGGCGGGGTTGTTGAGCGACGGTACGGCGGCGAGCAGCTCAGGCAGTGGTGTGGTCACCGAGGCACGCTAACCGACCCGCAGCAACCGGCTCAGCCATTCCGGCAAGGTCCAGTTCGCTCGGCCCAGGATCCCGACCAGCGCCGGGGCCAGCAGCCCGCGCACGATGAAGGCGTCGATGAGGATGCCGAGCGCGAGGGTGGTCGCGAGGATCTTCACCTCCACGCTCGGCACCGTCGAGAGCGCGACGAACGCCAGGAACAGGATCAGCGCGGCCGAGGTGACCAACCGACCGGTGTGGGCGATCCCGTCCACGACCGCTCGGTCGGTGTCGCCGTGGTCGTCGTAGGCCTCGCGCATCCGCGACAGGATGAACACCTCGTAGTCCATCGACAGCCCGAACAGGAACGCGAACGCCGCCATCGGCACCCAGGTCGTGATCGTGCCGGTCGCGGCCTGGTCGAAGAGCAGCTCGGACCCGTGCCCCTCCTGCCAGATCAGAACGGTCACGCCGTACGCCGCGGCGATCGACACGGCGTTGAGGATGAGGGCCTTGATCGGCAGCCATAGAGAGCGCAGCGCTCGAGCCAACAAGAGGAACGTCACGACCACAACGGCGACCACGAGCCAGAGGACGTTGCCGTAGATGCCGGTGATGAAGTCGGCGTCCTCGGCCGGCGTGCCACCGACCTGGGAGCCGTCGGGGACCCCATCACGGACTCGCTCGACGGTGGCTCGACCCTCGTCGCTCGCCGGGTCATCGGCCAGCAACACCTCGACCAGTGCCCGGTCTCCACTGACCCATTGCTCGCCTTCGGGGCGGGCCACGGCCCCGACGCCCTCCATCCCGCGCAGGTCCTCCGCCACGTCGTCCGCGGAGGTCGCCGGGACGATCACCTCGAGCGGACGGAGGAAGCCGTCGGGGGCCCCGGCGGACACCGCCGCGCTCGCTGACCGCGACGCGGGGGACGACGACTCCAGCCCGCTCAGCTGCGGCGACCCCAGGGTCAGCCCGAGCACCGGCGCCGCGATGGCGAGCAGGGCTGCTGTAGTCACCGCCACCGTCAGCCATCGGTGGCGCAGCACTGCCCGCGCCACCCCGGCCCAGAACCTCGAGCGCGGCCGACTGGGCTTGCGCCGCGGCCACTGCAGTCGGGGACCGAGGGCGCTGAGCAGCGCAGGCACCAGGGTGACGGTGGTGGCGACACTGAGCAACGGGATCAGCAGGCCACCGAGGCCGATGCTTCGCAGGAAGGGCAGCGGGACCAGCACCAGTGCGGCCAGCGACACAGCGACAGTCACCCCGCTCAGCACCACGGACCGCCCGGCGGTGAGCATGGCCGCACGCACCGCGTCGTCGTTGTCGCGGCCGGCGTCGCGTTCCTCCCGCCATCGGGTCACCACCAGCAGCGAGTAGTCGATCGCGACGCCGAGCCCGATCAACGCGACGAGGTACTGCACGACGAACGAGACGTCGGTGAGCGTGGTCAGCCCGAGAAGCGCCAGGAACGTGCCCAGGATCGATACCGCGGCCACCAGCAGCGGCAGCCCTGCGAGCAGCGACCCGAACACGAGCGCGAGGACGACGAGGGCGCCGAGCCCGCCGAGGACGACTTCGACCAGCACCCCGCGGTCGCCCTGTGCACCGTCGTCCAGCAACAGCTGGAACCCGGTGAGATCGGCGTCCTGCTGGGCGTCGGCGAGCACCGCCTCGATCCGCGGCTGTGCCTCGGCGTACGGCTCGGGACCGGGAGTGACGGGAGGGAAAAGTAGCGCCACCGACAGCTGGCCATCGGTGGCCGTCAGGGTCGCGGCGCCGGGGTCGTCCGCAGTCACGACCCGGGTGCCGGGCACGGCCTCGACGACAGCGTCTGCGAGCTGGGCGGCGCTCTCCTGGGCGCCGGGTCCTTGCACCACCACGGCCAGCGGTTCCTCGGTGCCGCCACCACCGAACGTCTCGTTGATCTCGACGTTGGCCTCGTAGGCAGGCTGTCCGGGGAGCGCGAACTCGTAGCTCAGCCGGTCGACCGTGGTGGGGGCCAGGCCGGCCCCGGCCCCGGCGAGGAGCAGCCAGGCGAGGGCAACCAGCAACCGGTGCGAGAGCACCCAGTTGGTGAGGGCCTGCATCACTCCACGGTCACGGATTTGGCCAGGTTGCGCGGCTTGTCGATGTCGTGGCCGAGGGCCAGCGCCGCGTGGTAGGCCAACACCTGGAGCGGAACGGTCAGCAGGATCGGGTCGAGCTCGCGCTCGTTGCGGGGCACGTCGACCCGTCGACACTCGACGTCCCCCAGGTCGACGCCGGCATGGGTAACCACGACGAGAGGTCCCCCGCGGGCGGCGATCTCATGCAGCGCAGCGACGTTGCGGTCGGTCAGCTCGTCCTCCGGGACGATCGCGACCGTCGGCACGTCGGGGGAGATCAGTGCCAGCGGTCCGTGCTTGAGCTCGGAGGTCTGGTAGGCCTCTGCGTGCCGGTAGCTGATCTCCTTGAACTTCTGCGCGCCCTCGCGCGCGACCGGGAAGCCGCGCACTCGGCCTACGAAGAACAGGCTGTCCGCCTTCGCCAGCACCTGTGCGATCTCGGCGAGCCCGGCCTCCCCGGCGAGCACCTCATCGATCTGCCCGGGCAGCCGGGTCAGGCCGGCGATCAGCCGCTTGCCGTCGGCGATCGACAGGTCGCGCACCCTGCCGAGCTGGAGCGCGAGCAAGGCGAAAGCGAGGAACATGTTGGTCAGCGCCTTCGTCGAGGCCACCGCCACCTCGGGTCCCGAGTGCAGGTAGATGCCGCCGTCGACCTCGCGCGCGATCGCGCTGCCCACCACGTTGACCAGGCCGATCACCCGACCGCCCTTGCGCCGGATCTCCTGTACGGCGAGCAGCGTGTCGAGCGTCTCCCCCGACTGGCTGACCGCGACGTACAACGTGTCCGGCTCGATGATCGGGTTGCGGTAGCGGAACTCCGACGCCGCCTCGGCGTCGGAGGGGATCCGGGCCAGCTCCTCGAGCAGTGACGCGCCCATCTGACCGACGTAGTAGGCCGAACCGCAGCCGAGGATCTTCACCCGCCGGATCGCCCGGGTCTCGCGGGCGTCCATGTTGAGGCCGCCGAGGTGGCCGGTCCCGAACCGCTCGTCGAGCCGACCGCGCAGCACCCGCTCCGCGGCGGCGGGCTGCTCGAGCATCTCCTTGTGCATGTAGGAGTCGTGCTGCCCGGGGTCGTAGTCGGACGCGTCGATGTCGAGCTTGGTGGGGGCGCGGTCGGTGGCGCTCCCGTCCGGCCGGAACGTCGTGAACCCGCTGGACGTGATCGTGGCCAGCTCGCCGTCGTCGAGGTGCGCGACCGTGGTGGTGTAGCGCACCAGCGCGGCCAGGTCGGACGCGACGTGCATCTCCTTGTCGCCGACGCCGATGATCAGCGGGCTGCCGTTGCGGGCCACCACGATCCGATCGGGGAAGTCGACGTGCATGACCGCGAGGCCGTAGGTGCCCTCGATCTTCGACAGCGCGTCGCCCACCTTGCCCTCCAGCGTGGGCGCTTCGGAGCGGGCCACCAGGTGCGCGAGCACCTCGGTGTCGGTGTCGGAGGCCAGGTCGACCCCGTCATCGGTGAGCCGGGCCCGCAGGGTGGCCGCGTTGTCGATGATCCCGTTGTGTACGACGGCCACCCGGCCCTTGCCGTCGACGTGCGGGTGAGCGTTGACGTCGTTGGCCGGGCCGTGGGTCGCCCAGCGGGTGTGCCCGATGCCGGCCCGCCCCGAGAACCTCTTCGGCAGCGACTCGTCGAGGGCGCGCACCCGGCCCGCCAGCTTGGCGACCTTGATGCCCCCCGTCTGGCCGAGCACGGCAACCCCGGCCGAGTCGTAGCCGCGGTGCTCGAGCCTGCTCAGCCCCTCGATCAGCAGCGGCGCTGCCTGCTGGGTCCCGACGTATCCCACGATTCCGCACATGTGACTTGGTCTCCCTACGTGTAGATGATCCGGCGCAGCTGGCGCTCGCTCAGCGATGGCGCTGCCACCACCCGCTCCCCGAGCTCCGCGGCGATCCGGGCGAAGATCTCGTCGTTCTTGGCGCCGTACGTCTTCAGCTCGGCGTGCCGCCGACGGACGTACTCCTCGACCGGCTCGGCGTAGAAGGCCAGCACGTCCTCGACGACCCGCTGCGCCTCCGTGGGGGTCAGCCCGGTGCCGGCCACCAGGTGGGTCACGAGCGCGGCGTCGACGGGCACGACGCCCAATGTGCGGTCAGAACCCGACCTTTGGCAAGTTCTTGCCCGTAATCGGGCAGTTCTGCGGCCAACCTGCGCTCGACATTCCCATCAACATGCCGGGAATTAATCGGACCATGGTCCGGTTATGGTCTTTGAGAGTTCAACAACCAACCTACAAGGAACCCGAAATGACTCAGACCCAGACCATCACCCAGGACATCGCCGGCGACTACACCATCGACCCCTCGCACACCCGTCTCGGGTTCACCGCCCGGCACGCCATGGTGACCAAGGTCCGCGGTCAGTTCGAGGAGTTCTCCGGTACTGCCCACGTCGACAGCTCCGAGCCGAGCAACTCCCGGGTCGAGCTGGCCATCAAGACGGGGAGCATCGCCACCGGCAACGCCGACCGCGACGGCCACCTGCGCTCTGGCGACTTCTTCGACGCCGAGGCCAACCCCGACATCACCTTCGTCTCCACCGACGTCAGCCGCGACGGCAACGAGTGGACGATCACCGGCGACCTGACAATCAAGGGCGTCACCAACTCCGTCGTCATCCCCTTCGAGGAGTCCGGCACCGCCCAGGACCCGTTCGGCAACGTCCGGGTGGGCTTCGAGGGCGCGACCACGATCAACCGCAAGGACTGGGGGCTGGCCTGGAACGCCGCCCTCGAGACCGGCGGCGTGCTCGTCTCGGAGAAGGTCAAGCTCGAGTTCGACATCTCGGCGATCCGCAACGCCTGACCCGTCTCGCCAGCCACACTTCTGGCAGCTGACCCGTCACAAACTTTGTGACGGGTCAGCGCTATTTCGGGTGCAGGATGGGCCGGGCCGGGCTTGAATGCCAGCGTGAACGAGCTGCCCGAGGGGCTGACAACGCGCCCACTGGTCCCCACCGACGCTCGCGCGGTGTTCGAGGTGATGGCCGCGCAGGAGAAGCACGACATCGGCGAGGTGGCCATCGAGGAGGCCGACATCGTCGGTGACTGGCAGCGGCCGTCGTTCGACGTGTCGTCCAGCACCGTCGGCTACTTCGACGGCGACCGCATGGTCGGGTACGGCGAGGTCTCCGGTCCCTGGCACGGCGACGCCGCCGTCCACCCCGACTACCGCGGCCGCGGCATCGGCACCGCGATCTCGCAGTGGATGCAGGAGGCCGCCAAGGCGCGGGGCTCGGTGATCATCGGCATGCCGGTGCCGGAGGGCTCTCCGGGCGACCGGCTGCTCGAGTCGCTCGGCTACCACATCCGCTGGACGAGCTGGGTGCTCGAGCTGCCGGCGGGTGCGGCGATCCCGCACCGTGACGCGCCCGACGGCTACACGGTGCGCGAGGCTCGCCCCGACGAGTACGAAGCCTGCTGGACGGTCACCGAAGACGCCTTCCTCGAGTGGTCGGAGCGCGAGCGCGACTCCTTCGAGGACTGGGCCTCCAACGTGACGAAGCGACCTGGCTTCGAGCCGTGGAGCCTGCGCGTGGCGGTCGACTCCGAGGGAGCGGTCGTGGGCGTGGCGGTCATCCACAAGAACGACGACTACGGGTACGTCGACAAGCTCGCCACCCGCAAGGACCAGCGCGGCAAGGGCCTCGCCCAGTGCCTGCTGATCGACGCGTTCGAAGCCTCGCGCGGCCACGGTTGCACCCGTTCGGAGCTGTCCACGGACTCGCGGACCGGGGCGCTCACGTTGTACGAGAAGGTCGGCATGCAGCCGACCTCGGTGTGGCTGCACCGGGCGATCAACCTCTGAGCGTCAGGCGGTGGAGGCGAGCCTCCCGTCCAGTCGCAGACCGATCCCACGGACCGAGCTGATCCGCACCGGGCAGCGCAGATCACGCAGCTTGCGGCGCAACCGCTTGACCACCGACTGCACGTCGGCCAGCCCACCGAGGTGCCCGGTGCCCCAGATCTCCCGGTGCAGGATCTCGAAGGGCCAGGTCCGTCCCGCCTCGCGCACCAGGCAGCGCAGCAGGTCGTGCTCCAGCGGCGACAGCGGGACGGACACGCCCTGATAGCTGGCCGTGCGCAGGTCGGAGTCGACAGTCAGTCCGATGCTGGTCACCCGGCGGGGGCCTTCGCCCGCGCGACGGCCGGGCGTGCCGGACGGCGGATCGTTCCCGAGCAGCAGGGCCACCGCCTCCTCCCGGCTGGCGACCATCATCACCGTGACGTCCTGGCCGATGATGCGCGCGACCCGGAGGCGTTCCTCCGGCGTGGCTGCGACCGCGATGAAGACAGCCTCGAACGTTCCCTCTCCCCGAGCGAGAGACATGTCCGATCCTTTCCTGAGTAAAGGTCCTGACGTATTCGAGACGTAGTCATCCCTCTTTCATGACACGGTGCGGGGCATTCGGTTGATTGCCCATGAGTTGCCCACCGGTTCGCATTGTGGACGCCCGCGTTCGCTATTTAGCGTCGCTGCTCCGGATACCCCGCGGATCCGCGGGCCCCTCTCGGGAAGGAAGCCGATGAGCTCCACATCATCCGCCGCGCGAAGGCGCGGTTCACCACGATCAGCGTGGCTGATTCGATTGGTGACAATCGTGGTCGCAGCCGCGCTGCTCGCGATCGTACCGGCCACGGCGCAGGCCGACCCGGAGCTCGGGTCGAGCTCCGACGCGGACAAGATCAAGCCGCAGCTGGCCCAGCAGCTCGAGCAGAAGGGCGAGGCGTCGTTCTGGGTGCGCTTCGACCAGGCCGACCTCACCGCCGCCAGCCAGGTCAAGGACTGGGACGAGCGCGGCAAGGCGGTCTACGACGCACTGACGTCGGCCGCCGACGCCAGCCAGGGCGAGGCGCTCGGCGTACTGGATGAGGCCGGTGCGTCGTACCAGGCCTTCTACGCCACCAACGCGATCCGGGTCGACGCCGGTGACCAGGCGCTCGTCGACCGGCTCACCGGCATCGACGATGTCCAGTCGCTGTGGCCCACCCGTGACTACGCGCTCGAGGAGCCGATCAAGGGCAAGGACGTCAAGGACGTCAACGCGGTCGAGTGGGGCGTGGCCAACATCAACGCCGACGACGTCTGGAACGAGTTCGGCGTCAACGGAGAGGGCATCACCGTCGCGAGCATCGACACCGGTGTGCAGTACGACCACCCGGCCCTGGTCGGGAAGTACCGCGGCAACAACGGCGACGGCACGTTCGACCACAACTACAACTGGTTCAACGCCGCCGGCTCCTGCACCGCCGCTCCCTGCGACAACAACGGGCACGGCACCCACACGATGGGCACCATGCTCGGCAACGACGGCGGCGCCAACCAGATCGGCGTCGCGCCCGGCGCCAAGTGGATCTCGGCGAACGGCTGCTGCCCGTCCGACGCGGCGCTGATCTCCTCGGGTGAGTGGATGCTCGCACCCACCGACCTCGAGAACGAGAACCCCGACACCACCAAGCGCCCCAACATCGTCAACAACTCGTGGGGCACGACCGTGCCGAGCAACGACCCGTTCATGGAGGACATCGAGCTCGCCTGGGCGGCCTCGGGCATCTTCGGCACCTGGTCCAACGGCAACAGCGGACCGGCCTGCGAGACCAGCGGGGCTCCCGGCAGCCGGATCATCAACTACTCGGTCGGTGCCTACGACAGCAGCAACAACATCGCCGGCTTCTCCGCACGCGGAGCGGGCCAGGACGGCGAGATCAAGCCGAACATCAGCGCTCCGGGCGTCAACGTCCGGTCCAGCCTGCCCGGCAACTCGTACGGCGCCTACAACGGCACCTCGATGGCGGCACCGCACCTCGCCGGCGCCATCGCCCTGCTCTGGTCGGCCGCGCCGTCCCTGGTGGGCGACATCGACGCGACCTGGGCACTGCTCGACGGCACTGCCACGGACAGCGACTCGACCGGGTGTGGCGGCACCGCCGACGACAACAACGTCTTCGGCGAAGGTCGCCTGGACGCCCTGGCCCTGATCCAGGCCGCACCGGTGGGAGACACCGGTGAGGTCGAGGGCACGGTCACCGATGCCGACTCCGGCGACCCGATCGAGGGCGCCGAGGTCGACCTGGTCGGAGAGTCCTCGCGGACGCTGACGACCGGCGAGGACGGCACCTACTCGGCCCGGCTCAGCGCCGGCGAGTACGCCGCCACCGTGTCGGCGTACGGCTACGAGACCCAGAACACCACCATCACGGTGACCGCCGGGGAAACGGTCACCCAGGACTTCGCGATGGCGGTGGCCCCGATGGGCACCGTCGTCGGCTCGGTGTCCGACGGTTCCGGGCACGACTGGCCGCTCTACTCGAGGCTCACGACCGAGGGGGCTGCACCCGACGGGTTCAGCGACCCGAGCACCGGGGAGTTCTCCCTGTCGCTCCCGGTCGGCACCTACACGGTGACCGTGGACTCGGAGTACCCGGGCTACGTCCCGGAGACGCGGGAGATCACCGTTACCGAGGGCCAGTCGACGCAGGACTTCGTGCTCGAGGTGGACAGCACCACTTGCACGGCGCCCGGCTACACGTTCACCACGACCGGCACCGTGACCGAGGACTTCAACGACGGCGCGCTGCCCGAGGGCTGGACGATCGACGACAACGTCGGCAACGGCCAGGTGTGGCGCTTCGACGACCCGAAGCCTCGGGGCAACCTCACCGGTGGGAGCGGCAAGTTCGCGATCTCGGACTCCGACTTCTACGGCAGCCAGGGATCGCAGGACACCTCGCTCGTCACTCCGGTGATGGACATGTCCGCGATGTCCGACCCGGTGGTCGGCTTCAAGCAGGACTTCAACCAGCTCGGTGACACCGCCGACGTCGACGTCAGCGTCGACGGCGGCGAGACGTGGGAGACGGTCCTCAGCCAGGCGACCGACGTCCGCGGACCGCGCGAGGACGTCGTCCCGCTGCCGATGGCGGCCGGGGAGCCCGACGTACAGGTCCGGTTCCACCACTACGAGGCGAGCTACGACTGGTGGTGGCAGGTCGACGACGTGTTCACCGCCAACCGGTCGTGCGACCCCGTGCGCGGCGGCCTGGTCGTCGGCAACGTGCGTGGCGCCACCGGCCCGACCGGGATCAACGGAGCCACCGTCACCAGCCTGGACAAGCCGGACGAGAAGGCGGTCACCGCCGCGACTCCGGACGACCCGGGACTGGCCGACGGCTTCTACTGGATGTTCTCCAGCCTCACCGGGCGTCACCCGTTCGAGGCCACGGCGAAGCAGTACTCGTCGCAGACCCGCCAGGTCAACGTGGCCGCCGACTGGGCGACCACGGCGAACTTCAGGCTCAACGCTGCGGTGCTGACGGTGACCCCGACCAGCCTGCAGACCACGTCGGTCCTGGGCGGTGACGTGAAGTCGAAGACGTTCACGGTCACCAACGACGGGACCGCACCGGTCAACGTCGAGTTCGCGGAGCAGCCGGGCGGCTTCGTGATGCAGACACCCAACGGCAGCCGGGTCGACACCGACACGATCGCCGAGGAAGAGGGTGCGCCGCTGCAGGAGATCAAGACCGACGTGTCGTTCGCGTCGCTCGCGAAGGGGATGGGCAACACCGGTTCGCCGGTAGCGCCGGTCGGCCCGAACGCGGCGCCGTGGACCGACATCGCCGACTACCCGTCGACGGTGATGGACAACCGCGTCGTGTACGTCGACGGCGTGGCCTACTCCATCGGCGGCGGCAGCGGCAGCGCGTCGTACGACACGGTCTACGCCTACGACCCGGCGACCCTCGCGTGGACGGAGAAGGCCAGCCTGCCTGGCGCCCGCAACGCGATGTCGGTGGGCGTGGTCAACGGCCAGATCATCGCGACGGGTGGCTGGGCCGCGGCCGGTCCGAGCACCGACACCTGGGTCTACGACCCGGCGGGTGACGCGTGGGCGGCAGGAGCAGCGGCGCCGGTGGCGCTGTCGGCGTCGGGGCAGGCGGTGGTCGACGGCAAGCTCTACGTCGTCGGCGGCTGCACCACCTCGGCGTGCACTCCGATGTCGAACGACGTGGCTGCCTTCGACCCGGGGACCAACACCTGGGAGCAGCTCGCCGACTACCCGGCGCCGGTCGCATTCGCGTCCTGTGGCGGGATCGACGGGACGATCTACTGCACCGGCGGCAACGGCGGCGCGGCGGGCACGGCGGACAGCTACGCCTACGACCCGGGCTCCAACTCGTGGACGGCGATCCCCGACGCTCCGGTCGACACCTGGGCGAGCAGTTACGCGGTCGCCAACGGGATGCTGATCGTCAACGGCGGGGTGCAGGGTGCGGTTATCACCAACCGCACGTTCGCCTACGACCCGGCTGCCGGAGCGTGGATCGACCTGCCGAACTCCAACACCGCTCGCTACCGCGGCGGGATGGCGTGCGGCGCCTACAAGATCGGCGGCTCGTCCGGTGGCTTCACCGCGACCGTCGACAGCGAGACACTGCCCGGCTTCGAGGAGTGTGCCGCGGGATCGGCCGACGTCGAGTGGATGACGATCAGCCGGACCTCGGCCAGCCTGGACCCGGGTGAGTCGGTGACGGTCCGCGTCACGATGGACCCGAACGTCGCCCAGCCGGGCACCTACACGGCCGGCGTCGCGATCGCTGAGGACGCCCCCGGATCGGTCGACCCGGTGGCGGTGACCATGCAGGTCAACGCGCCGGCGACCTGGGGCAAGCTGGTCGGCGTCGTCCACGGGGCGTCGTGCACCGGTGACGCCGCACCCCTCCCGGGTGCGACCGTCCAGGTGGACTCCTACGCCGGGTCGTGGACGTTCACGACCGAGGCCGACGGTTCGTACGCCTACTGGTTCAGCTCCGCGGCGAACCCGCTGGACATCATCACGTCGAAGGACGGCTACGTCCCGCAGACGCGAAGGGTCCGGGTCTACCGAGGCGAGGAGACCGCGGCGGACTTCACGCTGAGAAAGGCGGGTTGCTGACAGCACAACACGCGTGGGGCAGGGGCCCGTCCCGACTTCGGTCGGGGCGGGCCCCTGCCCGTTTCGGTGCGCGTGGGCTAGCCGGCCTCGACCGCGGCCTTGATCCGGTGCGCGAAAGCGTCCGCGTCCTTGGCCGCTGCCTTCACCGCGAAGCCGGCGATCAGCTTGCCGAACCCGTGCCCCTCGAGGGTGTTGAAGATCGTCACCCGGGTCTGCGTGCCGCCGAGGTCCTCGAGGTCGTAGCCGCCGTCGGCGGTCACGAGATTCTTCGAGAGCTCGGTCCACCGGATCTTTGTCGGCGCTTCCACCTCGGTCAGCTCGAAGGTGCGGTCGGTCTTCATGCCCGCATCCTTGACCTGGCTGATGAACAGGGTGCCCACGGCCGAGGGCCCCTCGGGCTCCTTGCGGATGGACTGCACGCGCGGGCTGAACTTCGGGTCGTTGGTGCCCTCCACCAGAAACGCGAAGACCTCTGCGATGGGGCGGTCGACGACCGCCGATCCACTGAACCGTCCTGACATGACTCACCTCGCGTGGTTGCTCCCGAGAGTCGATGTCGAGCGTAGCCCGGGCTAGCGGATCGGCGCTCCCGACACCGAGCGCGCGATCACCAGGCGCTGGATCTCCGAGGTGCCCTCGAAGATCGTGTAGATCTTGGCGTCCCGCGCCATCCGCTCGACGGGGTACTCCCGCGTGAAGCCGTTCCCGCCCAGGATCTGCATCGCCTGCCCGGTCACCCGGACCGCGGTCTCGCCGGCGAACAGCTTGGACATCGAGCCCTCGGCCTGGTCGAAGGACTTGCCCTGGCGCGCCATCCACGCCGCCCGCCACACCAGCAGCCGGCTGGCCTCGATCGAGGTCGCCATGTCGGCGAGGGTGAACGCGATCGCCTGGTTCTCGATGATCGGCTTGCCGAACTGCTCGCGGGTCTTGGCGTAGTCGAGGGCGATCTCGTACGCCGCCCGCGCGATCCCGATCGCCTGGGCCCCGACGGCGGGGCGGGTCCGCTCGAACGTCGCCATGCTCGCGTTGGCACCGGCCTTGCCGCCCTCGCGAGCCCGGGCGAGGCGCTCGTCGAGCTTGTCCTTGCCACCGAGCAGGCAGTGGCCGGGGACGCGCACGTTGTCGAGCACCACCTCGGCGGTGTGGGAGGCGCGGATGCCGTGCTTGGCGAACTTCTGGCCCTGGCTCAGACCCTTCGTGTTCGGCGGCACGACGAAGCTCGCCTGGCCCCGGGTCCGCAGCTCCGGGTCGACGACGGCCGTCACGACGTGGACGTCGGCGAGGCCGCCGTTCGTGGCCCAGGTCTTGGTGCCGTTGAGCACCCACTCGTCCGTCGCCTCGTCGTACGTCGCCCGGGTGCGCATCGCGCCGACGTCACTCCCGGCGTCGGGCTCGGACGAGCAGAACGCCGCGATCTTGAGGTCGCCGGGCTCGCCGAACATCTGCGGCGCCCACTCGCCGACCTGCTCCTTCGTGCCGCTGGCGACCACCCCGGCGGCGGCGAGCGTGGTGCCGACGATCGAGAGGCCGATGCCGGCGTCGCCCCAGAACAGCTCCTCCATGGTGACCGGGATGCCGAGCCCGGTCTCCTCGAACGACTGGGCGGCGAAGAAGTCGAGCGAGTAGATCCCGACCTTGGCGGCCTCCTCGAGCACCGGCCACGGGAACTCCTCGCGCTCGTCCCACTCGGCCGCCGCCGGCCGGATCACGTCGGCCGCGAACGTGTGCACCCAGTCGCGCAGCTCGACCTGGTCGGCGCCGAGCTCGAAGGAGGGAGTCGTCATGCCCGCAGGCTAATGCGGGTTCAGCGGAACGCGTCGACGTGTTCGGGGATCCAGTCGGCCAGGGTCAGCGGCGGTCGGCCGAGCACCCGCTCGACGTCGGGCGAGACCCAGGTCGCCTCGGCGACCGGCCGCTGCTGCCCCCCGACCAGGGCGTCGACCAGCGCCGCGTCGTACCCCTCGGCGCGCCAGCGGCTCCGTGCCTCTGCCTCGCTCAGCTCGACCAGGTGCAGGGGGCGGCCGAGTGCGCGCGAGAGGGCCTCCACCCTATCGCGCACGGAGACCGGCTCACGGCCGGTCAGCCTCAAGTCGACTAGAGGTCAACCCTCATCGCCAGGCCTGCACCCGCCGGCGCGTGAACAGCCCGCAGCCGACGAAGAAGATCAGGATCCAGAACGGCAGATGCGTGACCACGCTGAGCACGATCAGGATCGCGGCCACCGGCACGAACGGCACGGAGTGCCAGCCGCGCGACCGACCGCGAGTGGGTCGCTCGGGCACGCGGCGCGGCAGGTCCTCGAAGATCGGCTCGAGGTCCGCGTGGGTGCGAGCGGTCCAGATCGCGTCCAGCCGCTCGGCGTGCTCCTCGGCGTCGAGCCGACCCTCGGCGTAGTGGTCGACGAGATCGGCGGCGGCGCGATCGCGATCGGCGTCGCTGAGCCGGGTGTGCGGGTCCATCACTTCTCCACCTCCTGGTCCTGCTGGTCGTCCTGGTCGTCCTGGTCGTCCTGGTCGACACCGTCGGCGAGGATGCCGTAGAGCCGGCGCCGGGTGTCGACGAGCACGTCGACGGCGGCTCGGCGCTGCTGGTCGGAGCCGGAGGTGACGATCTGCCACACGGCACTCATCACCTGGCCGATCTCCGGCTTGAGATCCGTGAACTCGACGCCCTCACTCTCCTCGCGCCGACCTCGCTCGAAAGGGGCCCACACCGCGGCCAGCTCGTCGGCGTGCTCCTCGCAGTAGCGCACCCCGTCGGCACTGAGCCGGATCGTGCGCCGGCCGTGCTCGTCGTCGCTCTCCACCAGGCCCTCGTCCTGCAGCTGCTGGATGGTCGGGTAGACCGACCCCGGGCTGGGCCGCCACGCGTCGTTGCTGCGCTCGCCGATCTGCTGGATCACCTGGTAGCCGTTGATCGGCTCCTCCCAGCGGACGGCCTTGTGCAGCACGTCCAGGATCGCGGAGCGCACGTCGCCCCGCCGGGCCCGCGTGCCTCGCCCGCGCTGCGGCTCGCCCATGCCGAACAGGCCGGCCACCCAGGGCGGCGGTCCGTGATGGCCCGCGTGTCCCCAGGCCGGTCCCGGTCCCCAGCCCTGCCAATGGTTGCCTCGTCGTCCTCGTCCCATGATCTTCTCCCAATGTCTGTGATGCTCAGTGTCGGTGATCGTTCGCGATATGTTGAACGATATATCGCGAGCGTACGCGACTGTTCGGCCACGTGCAATGACATTTGTCAGTGACTTCCGGTGCGGTCCGCACCGGGTCCGGTGATCGCCCGCACTGCCGCAGCCGCCTGATCGCGGGGAGCCTTGAGGCATGACCACCGCTATCGCAGCCATCACGGTTCAAGGACTGCACCGCCGGTACGGCGCGGGCGACGACGCCTTCGAGGCCGTCCGCGGCGTCGACCTGGCGGTGCCGACCGGGACGATCAGCGCCCTGCTCGGCACCAACGGGGCCGGCAAGACCTCGACCCTCGAGCTGATCGAGGGCCTGGCCCGGCCCAGTGGCGGGTCGGTGCGGGTGCTCGGCCTGGACCCGGTCGCCGACCGGCACCAGGTGCGGCCGCGTACCGGGGTGCTGCTCCAGCAGAGCGGCTTCCCCGGCGACCTGACCGTCGCCGAGACGCTCGAGATGTGGGCCGGGACCGTCACCGGCGCCCGCCCGGTGGCGGAGTCGCTGGCCCGGGTCCGGATGGAGCACCGCGCCGACACCCGGCTCCGGTCGCTCTCCGGCGGTGAGAAGCGGCGGCTCGATCTGGCGTGCGCCCTCACCGGCGATCCGGACGTCGTCCTGCTCGACGAGCCCACCACCGGGCTGGACCCCGAGAGCCGCCGCGACGTCTGGAACCTGATCCGCGGGCTGCGCGGCCGCGGCGCGACCGTGCTGCTCACCACGCACTACCTCGAGGAGGCCGAGGAGCTGGCCGACCGGGTCGACATCATGCACGAGGGCCGGATCGTCAGGTCCGGGACGCCGGCCGAGATCTCCGGCGATCATCCGTCGACGATCCGGTTCGAGACTCCCCTGACGGCGCTGCCCGACCGTCTGCCCGTCCGTGGGGTCGCGGCCGACGGCGGCCACACCGTCATCGAGACCGACGACCTGCAGGACACCCTCACCGAGCTGCTCGGCTGGGCCGCGCGGCACGACGTACGACTGTCCGACCTCGAGGCGCGGACCGCCACCCTCGAGTCGGTCTTCCTCGACATCGCCGAAGGAGCGCACGCATGACTGACATCTCCCTCACCCGCACGACCGGCCTGGCGAAGTACAACGCCCTGCTGCTGAGCCGCAACCGGATGGCGATGCTGTACGGCGTCGTGCTGCCGCTCGCTCCGCTGGCGCTGCTGCTCTCCACGCCCGAGGGCTCCGGGGCGGCCGCGATCGCGACCGTTCTGACCATGGCGGCGCTGTTCCCCGTCTACTACAACGTGCTGTCGCAGTTCGTGAACCGCCGCGACGAGCTGGTGCTGAAGCGGCTGCGCACCGGAGAGACCTCGGATCCGGAGCTGCTGGCATCGATCGCATTGCCTGGTGTCGTCCTGGCGCTGGGCGTGATGCTGGTGGCGGTGCCGGTGGCCGTGATCCTGGGCGAGCCGGTGCCGCTCAACCCGGTCGTCTACGCCGTCACCGGACTGGTCACGGTCGTGCTGTTCTCGACGTTCGCGTTCTGGACCGCGGCCTGGACCCGCAACGCCGAGGCGGCGCAGCTGACCAGCGGGCCGGTGATCCTGCTGGCCGTGTTCGGGCAGATGAGCGTCGCGTTCCCGGAGCGGGTGCAGCGCTGGGTCGACCTCACTCCGGGTGCGGCGATGACCGACCTGGTGCGCACCGGGTGGTTCGGGTTCGGCGAGCCCGGGACCGAGCGCACCCTGGACTTCGCCGACACCTGGGCGGCCGCCGCGCAGCCCCTGCTGGTGCTGGTCGCGTGGACGGCCCTTGCGGTCTGGCTCGCCGCGCGGTCGATGCACTGGGAGCCCCGCACCTGAGAGGCTTGGCCGGATGAGTCGCTGGAACTGGTGGTCGAGGCGCTCGCAGGTCGAGCGGGTCGACATCTACACGCGACAGTCGCTCTACGTGCTCCTGTGGATGTTCACCCTGCTCTTCCTGATCGGCTCCGGAGCCGATCAGGAAGGCCATCAGGCGGCGGGCGTCGGGCTGGTGATCGGTGCGCTCCTGCTGAGCGCGGCCGCGACGCTCGTGCTGCGCGACGTCATGGAGCTCCACCCCGCTCTCGGACCCGTCCCGTGGGCGAGCATCGGGCCCTTCCTGGGCCTGGCCGGGCTGGGTGTCGTCGGCTGCCTGTTCCTGCCGGAGGACCTTCGGATCGCCGGGGTGGGGGTCGTGTGGGGATGCCTGGGCTGGGCCCTGGGCGGGCTTCGAGACCGGCGTGCGCTGGCTCTCCTGATGGTCGTGCTGCTCTTCCTGCCACTGCTCGGCAAGGTCGAGTGGTTCACCGCGGCGTACGGCCTGATCGCGGGTGCGGTCATCGTGTTCACGGTGCGCACCTCGCTGTGGCTGATCGGCGTGGTCCGCGACCTGGAGCGCGGCCGCGGTGCGCAGGCGGCGCTGGCCGTCGCGGAGGAGAGGCTGCGCTTCTCGCGCGACCTGCACGACGTGATGGGCCGGCGGCTGTCGGCGATCGCGGTCAAGTCCGAGCTCGCCGCGAGCCTGGCCGACCGGTCCGACCCCG
This sequence comes from uncultured Actinomycetota bacterium, assembly GCA_963779635.1. Lineage (GTDB taxonomy): Bacteria > Actinomycetota > Actinomycetes > Propionibacteriales > Nocardioidaceae > Nocardioides. Next base: position 55,825 of record CAVZZC010000010.1, read on the forward strand.
GCGCCGCGGCACAGATGCTGGAGGTGCGCGGGGTGGCCCACGAAGCGATGCGCGAGGCGCGTGAGCTGGCCCGCGGCTACCGCACGACCGACCTCGCCCAAGAGCTCGAGGGCTCCCGATCGCTGTTGGAGTCGGCGGGCATCAGCGTCGAGCTCGCCGTGGACGACGTACCGGCCGGCTGGCACGAGGCGGCTGCTTGGGTGGTGAGGGAGGCGGTGACCAACGTGCTGCGACATTCGGCGGCAACCGCGGTGGCGATCCGGTACGCCGGCTCGGAGCTCGCCGTCGTCAACGACGGCGTCACCGGCCGCGAGAGCTCGGGCGGCTCCGGGCTCGCCGGCCTCCGCGAGCGGCTGGCTCCACTGGGCGCGGGGCTGACGGTGACCGGCTCGGAATCGAGCTTCGCGGTGGTCGCAACGCTGCCCGGCCGCGGACCATCGGGGCAAGCATGATCCGGGTGCTGATCGCCGACGACGAGAACCTGATCCGGGTGGCGCTCGCCCAGCTGCTCGACCTCGAGGACGACCTGTCGGTCGTGGCCCAGGCCGCGAGCGGCGAGGAGGCGCTGGCGGTCGCCGCAAAGGTGGAGCTCGACGTCGCGGTGCTCGACCTGCAGATGCCGGGCGCGGACGGCATCGCGGTCGCCGAGGAGCTGAGCCGCACCAGGCCGCAGGTGGCGACCGTGATCGTCACCAGCCACGGCCGGCCCGGGCATCTGAAGCGCGCCCTGTCGGCCGGCGTACGCGGCTTCCTGCCGAAGACCACCTCGGCAGCGACCCTCGCCGAGGTGGTGCGCACGGTGCACGCGGGCGGCCGACACGTCGACCCTGAGCTGGCGGCGGACGCCATCGCCGCCGGCGACAGCCCGCTCACGCCGCGCGAAGCCGACGTACTGGAGCTGGCCGCCGACGGAGCGCCGGTCGAGGAGATCGCGACCCGGGCCTCGCTGTCCCAAGGCACGGTGCGCAACTACCTCTCCAGCGCGGTCACCAAGCTCGGCGCCGCCAACCGCCACGACGCGTGCGCTATCGCGCGGCGGATGGGGTGGATCTAGGGCAGACGTTCAACGCAGCGACTCCATCCGGTCGGCGTACTGCTCGGCGAGCTCGTACAGCCGCTGGTCCGGGCCGGGCTGCTGCTGTGCCTCCAGCTTCTCGGCGTGCTTCTTGGCCAGCTCGTACAGCCTCTGGTCGACACCGCTCGGTGGTACCTCCCTCTCGACGGACGCGGGACTGTCCGGGCCGGGCGGGGTCTCCGCCTCGGACCCGCCGTTCACGCCGATCACGAAGGCAATGAGGCCGATGCCGGCGACGGCGAGTGCGGCGATCAACGTGTTGATGTGTTGAGTCTTCATGGTGCTCTCCTTGGGTGGCGAGTCGCCCGAGTCGGTCGCGGTGGGTTGCTGACTCGCACTTCCTGACACCGGCCGGTATCGCCGCGCTGCCACACCGGTATCGCCTCGGTATCTGCGCTGTTGACCGGGTATCCCGACGAGCGGAGACTCGGGATCGTGGCTATCGGGGTTCTCGGCCCCCTGACGGTCGAGGGCTCCGGGGCAACGATCAACCGTCGGGACAGGGCCGTCCTTGAGGCGTTGGCCGCCTCGCACGGCGAGGTGCTCAGCGCCGACCAGCTCGCCGACGCGGTCTGGGGAGAGGAGCCGCCGGCGTCGTGGCGCAAGAACCTGCAGGGATGCGTGATGCGGCTGCGGCGCCTGTTGGGTGATGACGCGATCGCGACCCTCCCCCAGGGCTATCGGCTGACGATGAGCCGTGACGACGTGGACGCCGGCCACTTCGAACGACTGCTGGACCGGGCCGGCGAGCTGCTCGACCTCGGTGCCGCCGACCGCTCCAAGTACCTGCTGGAGGAGGCCCTCGCGCTGTGGCGGGGAGACCCGCTGACGGACATCGGGGACTGGTCCCAGGGTCGGATCGAGGCAGAACGCCTGGCCGAGCTGCGGCTGGACGCCGAGGAGCTGCGCCTTGACTGCGCCCTCCGAACCGGTGAGCACGCTCAGGTCCTCACCGAGCTGACGGCGCTGGTCAAGGCCCGACCGTTGCGAGAGCGGCGTTGGGCGCTGCTCGCATTGGCGCAGTACCGGTCCGGCCGGCAGGCCGACGCGCTGCGCACCCTTCGCGAGGTACGTCGGGTGCTGGGCCGCGAGCTCGCGCTCGACCCAGGTCCGGAGCTCGTCGAGCTCGAGCAGGCGATCCTTCAGCAGGACCCGTCGCTGGCGGTTGACGAGCTGCTGACGCGGACCAGCCCGCAGTGTCCCTACCAGGGGTTGGTTCCCTACGACGTCGACGACAGCGACGGGTTCTTCGGTCGAGCGGACGACGTGGCCCGGTGTCTGCGGCGCCTGGGTGAGGAGGGCGCCGTAGTCGTGGTCGGCCCGTCCGGCAGTGGCAAGTCGTCGCTGGTGCGAGCCGGCGTCGTCGCCGCGCTGCGGAGGGCCGGGCGGCGGGTCCAGGTGATCACCCCGGGTGCTCATCCGATGGACGCGTTGACGGTGGGGCACGGGTCAGAAGTGCTGGTGGTCGACCAGTGCGAAGAGGCGGTGACGCTGTGCGCCGACCCGGCGGAGCGTACGGCGTTCTTCGCCGCGCTCGCCGAGCGCGATGAGCTGGTGGTGGCGCTGCGCGCGGATCGGATGGGAGAGGTGGCCGGGTACCCGGGGTTCGCCCGGGTGGTCGAGCGCGGTCTGCACCTGCTCAACCCGATGACCGCCGAGGACCTGCGCGCCTGCGTGCAGGGCCCGGCACAGCAGGCCGGCCTGTTGGTCGAGCCGGGGCTGGTGGACCTGCTGCTGCGCGAGGTGGAGGGAGAGCCGGGCGCCCTACCGCTGCTCTCGCACGCGCTGCGGGAGACCTGGGCGCACCGGGAGGGTCGCACCCTCACCGTGGAGGGCTACCTGGCCACCGGCGGCATCCGGGGCGCGGTCGCACGCACCGCGGACGAGGTGTGGGAGTCGCTCGGCCCGGACAAGCAGCGGGTCACCCGAGACCTGATGCTGCGCCTGGTCGCGACCGGCGACTCCGGGGAGCCGGTGCGGCACCGGGTCCCGCGCCGGCTGGTGGCCGCCGATCGCGAGCACGAGCAGGTGATGGAGCGGCTGGTCGCCGCGCGGCTGGTGACCAGCGACGAAGACAGCCTGCAGATCGCGCACGAGGCGCTGGCCCGGGCCTGGCCGCGGTTGCAGGACTGGCTCGCCGACGACGCCCAGGGCCAGCAGATCCGGCACCACCTGGCGGCGTCGGCCGATGCCTGGGACCGGCTGGGGCGCCCGGACAGCGAGCTCTACCGCGGTATCCGGTTGGCCCAGGCCGTGGACTGGCGGGAACAGGCGGATCCCGATCTCCCCGGAGTCGAGGGGCACTTCCTCGAGGCCTCCCAGCAGCAGGTCGACGCGGAGCTGCGAGCCGCCCGCGAACGGGCCGAGAGCGAGACCGCAGCCCGGCACCGCACCCGCCGGCTCGCCGCCGGGCTCGCCGCGGTGCTGGTCCTGGTGCTGGTCGCGGCCGGGCTCGCGACGTACTTCCAGCGTCAGGCGGTCACCCGGGCGGACGAGGCTGCGGCGGCCACCGTCCAGGCGGAGGCGAACCGGCTCGCGCAGCTGTCCGGAACCGTCGGCGGCCTGGACACCTCGCTGCTGCTGGCGGTCGAGGCGCTCAACACCGCGGACACGCCGGCCACCCGCGACGGGCTCCTGGGACGGCTGCTGGAGCATCGTCACGCCGAACAGGTGATGCCGCTCGACGGCAACGTCACCACGAGCGCGCTCGCCGATGATGGCTCAAGACTGTTCGTCGGCGTGCGCGACCACGTCGCCGGGTGGCAGGTGGGATCGCACGAGCAGCCGGCCAAGGTCATGGACATCCCGATCAACGCCTGGGTGCTCGGCGCCAGCGGCACCGGGCTGTTCGCGCTCGATGACCAACTGGGCGGCGCGCTGGTCAGGGTGGTGGACGCCGATGGCACCGAGGTGCTCGAGGTCCCCCGCCCCGACCAGGTGGAGGAATGGGTGTTCGACGCGGAGCTGACACCCGACGGCCGGTTGCTCCGGACCGTGGGCCCGCAATTTTCTACGAACGGCGCCGCTCGCGCGGTAGTCCGAACGGTCGAGGTGGCGACCGGCCGGGAGCTTGAGCGGAAGACCCTCTTCGGTCTGGGGCCCGACGGAGGGTTGGACGGCAGGTTCTCCTCGGACGGATCGAATCTGGTCGCGTGGAGGGAGGCGCCTCAGCGAGGCGCCTACCTGGTGCGGTTCCGCGACGGGTCGATGACACCGCTTCGATCGGTCGGCCCAGTGACGGAGTCGTACTACTGGCCGCTGACCAACGGCGCCGCGCAGGCCAGGGACGACGGGTCGATCGCGCTTTTCAACAGCCGTGGCAGTCAGGTCCAGGTCGTTCAGGTGCATCGGTCACCGGTGCAGGCGGTGGCGATGGCGTCCGACGCCACGTGGGCGGCGAGCGCCGACCAGGACGGCGTGGTGTACCTGTGGGACGTCAACCCCGAGTCTGGCCGGTGGACGCCACGCGAGGCCCTCATCGGGCATGACGGTCCGGTGCGGACCTTGGAGACGACGCCCTCCGGAGACCGGCTGATCTCGGTCGCCGACGACGGCAGCCTGATCTCGTGGGACACCACCGGAGCAGCAGGCTTCGGCACGCCGTACGGCAGCGGGTTCGAGGGCCGCTGGGTGTCGACCCCGCCGGTCACCGTCGTACCAGGCGAGCTGGTCGTCGCAGCCACCCGACCGCAAGAACCCGACCAGCACTCCTCGGACATCGTCAACGCGACGTTCGTCGACCCCCGCACGGGAGCGGTGGTGGAGGAGGTACCGATCGGGCCGGAGAACGGCGCCATCTACGGGGCGTCGGTGTCGGTGCGCCCGGGCGGCGCGCAGACCGTGGTGGCCAACAACTCGCGCGTGGTGGTGCTCGATGCTCTCACCCGGGAGGAGGTCGCCAGTATCGAGCTGCCGCCGAAGGGCCCCTACCCCGAGCCAGAGTTCGTCTGGGACACGGCCTGGACCCCGGACGGCGCACGTCTGCTGCTCGGTGTGGAGGGAAATGTCGACCGGGCTGACGACGGGGGGCTGGCGATCGTCGATCCGGCGACTTGGGAGGTCGAGCGCAGGGTGAGCCTCGGTCGCGGCCCAGGGGCGATCGAGTTCAGTCCGGACGGGGGCGTGCTCGTGGCCGGCGTGGTTTCCCTCACCAGAGAGGAAGGGGGGTCGCCCGAGCTGCTGGTGCTCGACGGGGCGACGTACGACGTCGAAGAAGTGGTGGCTCTGCCAGTGGCCGCCTACCCCGTCGACCTGGAGTTCTCGCCCGACGGCAGGTGGCTCGCGTCGGTCGGTGACGACGGCACGTTGACCGTTCTGGATACGCGCACCTGGGCCCCGCTGCACGAGTCGGTCGAGGTGCACGACGGGATCGCCCGCCAGGTGGACTGGTTGCCCGACGGGGAGACAGTCGTCACCTCGGGCTCGGACGGGACCGTGTCGCTGTACGACGTGACCCGCGACCTGGTCCGAGTGACCGGCATCCCCGGGTCGGCGGATGGCCGGACCGGGCAGACGCACATCTTCCCGCCCGTGGGGAACGAGATCGTGGTGAGCACCGAGGACGGCCCGGGCCGGCGCTACCCGATGGACACCGAAGCGTGGATCGACCATGCCTGCAGCGTGGCGGGACGAGACCTGACCGAGGACGAGTGGAACCGGTTCGTGCCGAACCAGGTGTATCGGCGTACGTGCACCGATCGGTGAGCCACTCACGTCCCCGTCGCGCACTGGATGCAGGTGCGTGCCACCGGCCTGGCCTCGAGCCTGCCTTCGCCGATCGGCCCGCCACATCCTTCGCAGGTTCCGTACGTGCCCATGTCCAATCTCTGCATGGCGGCATCGATCTCTACGACGTGGACCTGCGCCTGTCGGACGAGGGCTCCGATCTGCGAGCGCTCGAACGCGATCGTCGCCCCTTCGGGGTCGTGCTCATCATCGGCATTGGTGTCGCGCGACGCCGCCACGATGGCGCCATAGTCGTCGGTGAGGTGCGCCAGGCGTTCGAGTGTCTCTGCGCGCTCGGCCTCAAGTCGACTGCGCGCTCGCTCCACGTCCCCAATCGTGACGGATAACCGGTTGTCGCGGGTCGGGGGGACTTCGATACTGGCGCGCGTGCTCTCTGACCTGTGGCCGACGTTCGCCCTGCGGATCCACACGGCCCGGTTGACCCTGCGTCTCGCCGAGGAGCACGAGCTCCCGGCCTTGGCACAGGTCATCGCCGACGGCGTGCACGAGCCCAGCGAGCGGCCGTTCCTCACTCCATGGACGGAGGGCACGCCGGAGGAGCGCGTCCGGATCCTGCTGCAGAGCCACTGGGACGACCTCGCCAACTGGACCCCCGCGAACTGGGCGCTCGGGCTGGCCGTCTTCGATTCCGACAACCAGCCGATCGGCTCGGTGACGCTGCGCGCCCGAGACTTCCGAGTCGTTCGCGGGGTCACCACGAGCTCCTGGCTCGGACTGTCTCATCACCGCCAGGGACTCGGGACGGAAGCGCGGGCGGGCGTGCTGACCCTGGCCTTTGATCACTTGGGCGCCACCGACGCAACCACCGAGGTCTTCCCGGACAACCACGCGTCACAAGGCGTCTCCCGCAAGCTGGGCTACCAACCTGACGGGATCTCCAAGGACGCCAGGGGCGACGAGGTCCTCGTGTCCGATCGACTTCGCCTCACTGCGGAGAGGTGGGCCGAGATCGGCCACCCACCCGCCGAAGTCGAGGGTGTCGAGGCCGCTCGCGCCATGTTCCTCGGCTGACCCGGAGCCTTAGCATCGGCCCGTGGAAGCCCTCGCAGCCGATCTGCAGCACTACCTCCAGGAGTCGCGCGACTCGGTGCTGCGTGCCCTCGACGACCTCGGTGAGTACGACATCCGCCGGCCGGTGATGCCCAGCGGCACCAACCTGCTCGGACTGGTCAAGCATGTCGCCAGCATGGAAGTCGGCTACCTCGGCGACTGCCTCGGGCGGCCGGCGCCGTTCCGGCTTCCGTGGGTCGACGACGGCTCGATCTGGGACTCCGCAGACATGTGGGCCACGGCGGACCAGTCCCGCGCCTACATCGTCGATCTCTACCGCGCGGCCTGGGCGCACAGCGACACCGCCATCGAGGAACTGCCACTGGACTCCCCCGCCACGGTCTCCTGGTGGTCGGAGGAGCGACGCACGACGACGTTCGGCCACCTGCTTGCCCGCGTCGTCGCCGAGACGGCGCAGCACGCGGGGCACGCCGACATCGTCCGCGAGACGATCGATGGCCGGGGCGGCAGAGACCATGACGACATCGGCAACGCTCAGTGGTGGGACGGATACGTCGAGCGCATCGAGGCGGCGGCCGAGTCGTTCAAGCTCACCTCGTGACGACCGTACGTCGGAGGGTGTGCGCCCGTCCGAGCGACGTTGTCGACCTGTTCGTCTAGGTCGTGGTGCTCAACCTGGCCATCGAGTACGTCCCGTCGGTCATCTCCGAAGGCTTCACCATCTCGCTCCTGACGGCCTTCCTTCTCAAGGTCGCGCTGGACCTGGTGATCCTGGTCAAGAACCGCATCCTCGCCCGGCTACGGGCTGCCACCACGAGACGCACCAAGGTGGTGGCCGCAGTCTCCCTGTGGGTGGTTGCCGTCGGCAGCAAGATGGTCGTTCTCGAGCTCGTGGATGTCGTCTTCGGGGACTCGGTGAGCCTCGGCGGCTTCATCCCGGTAACGCTGCTCGTCCTCGCTCTCCTGGCATCGAGGTCAGCAGTACGCAGCCTCTTGTACGCCACGTCGTCGGGCTCTCAGTCGACTTGACGATTCGAACATACGTTCGATAGACTCGGCGCATGCAGCCACCCACCGCCGACCCCGAGGCTCCGGCCGCGGTGGCTGCGGTGCGCGCGTTCCACGCCCAGCTCGCGTCTCTCGGCGAAGACCTCGACGATCGCGGCCGGATCGACCTGATGCGCGCGCTGGAGGAGCTGAAGTCCGGTGCTGCCGCAGCGCAGGCACGGGTCAGCGTCGAGTTCGACGCCTCCCAGCGCGCCGAGCAGGCGGCCGCAGGGGTGCCCGCCGACCGGCAAGGCCGGGGCATCGCCGGCCAGGTCGCCCTGGCCCGTAAGGAGTCACCGCACCGGGGCAGCCGACGCCTGGGTGCGGCCAAGGCCTGGATGGCCGAGATGCCTCACACCCTGGCCGCCCTGGAGGGCGGCCACCTGACCGAGTGGCGTGCCGAGCTGCTGGTCCGCGAGACCGCGCTGCTCTCACCCGAGCACCGCGCCGAGGTCGACCGCGACGTGTGCGGCGACCCGGCTCGATTGGACGGCATGGGCGACAGCAAGGTGGTGGCCGCCGCCCGACGCGCCGCCCACCGGCTCGACCCCGGCGCCGCGATCCGCCGCGCGCGCAAGGCCGAGACCGACCGCAACGTCACCTGCCGCCCAGCACCGGACACGATGGCCCGGATCAGCGGCCTGCTGCCCGTCGCCCAAGGAGTGGGGGTCTACGCCGCCCTCAAGCAGTACGCCGATCAGCGCATCACCGCCGGTGACCCCAGGACCCGCGGCCAGCTGATGGCCGACGCGCTCGTCGAGCGGGTCACCGGCCAAGCCACCGCCGACGCCGTCCCGGTTGCCGTGCACCTGGTCGTCACTGACGCCACCCTGTTCGGCACCGACAACGAACCCGCCGACCTGCACGGCCACGGTCCGGTGCCCGCCGGCTGGGCCCGCGACCTGCTCCGCACCGCGATCGAAACCCTCGGCCCCCACGACGCCGGCTGGCTGCGCCGGGTCTTCACCGACCCGGTCACCGGCGACATCACCGCGATGGACTCCCGCAGCCGGCGGTTCTGCGACGGCCTCGGGATGTTGATCGCGGTCCGTGACGCCGGCATCTGCCGCACCCCCTATTGCGACGCCCCCATCCGTGACAGCGACCACGTCGTCCCCTACGACCAAGGTGGCCGCACCAACGCCGCCAACGGCCAGGGTCTGTGCGAGGCCTGCAACATCGCCAAGCAAGCCCCCGGCTGGCAGGCAAGGCCACGGCCCGGACCCCGACATATCGTCGCGACCACCACCCCCACCGGACACACCTACACCTCGACCGCGCCACCGATGTCCGGCACCATCCGCAGCCCCTACCCGCTCGACCTGGTCTGGGCGGCCTGACGACTCAGCGCGCGAGCCAGGCGGCGTACGCGTCGAACGTGTAGGGCCGGCCGAGGAAGTCGGCGACCAGGTCGGCGGCATCCTTGCTGCCGCCGGCGGCGAGCACCCGGTCGCGGTAGCGCCCGGCCACCTCGGGGTCGAAGAGGTCGTCGGGGTCGAACGCGCTGAACAGGTCCTTCGCGATCACCAGCGACCACATGTAGGTGTAGTAGGCCGAGCTGTAACCGCCGAGGTGGCCGAAGCTCGCGAACATCCGGGTGTCGTCGATGTAGGCGAACGGCGAGTACCGCTCCTGCAGCTCGACCATCCGCGCACGCAGGTCGGCCGGCCGGTCGGTGTGGAACCAGTAGGACATGGACGCGTAGAACATCTGGGTGCGCGCCTGGATCCCCTTGCCGTAGTCGTCGGCGCGGCGCATCCGCTCCACGAGCTCGGCCGGGATCGGTTCGCCGCCCTCGTCGGTCGCGAAGGTGCGGAGCACGGCGGCGTCCCACGCCCACTCCTCGAGCATCTGGCTGGGCGCCTCGACGAAGTCCCACTCGGTGGCCACGCCGGCGAACCGGGTCCAGCGGCCGTGGCCGGCGAGCACGTGGTGGACCAGGTGCCCGAACTCGTGGAAGAGCGTGACGACGTGGTCGTGCTCCATCAGCCCGGCGGGGAAGTTGCAGACCAGCACGCCCTCGGGCAGCTGGCGGCCTGCGACGCCCTCGGTCAGCGTGAACTGCGCGGCGTGCTTGTACTTCCCATCGCGCGGGTGCAGGTCCAGGAAGATCCGGCCGATCCGTTCGCCGTCGTCGCCGCGATGCACGTCGTACGCCGTGACGTCGTCGGCCCACAGCGTCACGTCGGTCACCGGCTCGTAGCGCAGCCCGAACAGCCGACCCGTGACGTCGAGCAGTCCCTGCTGCACCTTGTCGAACCCGAAGTAGGTGCGGACCTCCTGCGAGTCGACGTCGTACTGCTCCTTGCGGACCAGCTCCTCGTAGTAGGCGCCATCGGCGGAGTCGATCGCGGCGGCGTCCGGCACATCGCGGCGGTAGCGCTCCAGCAGCGCCTCGAGGTCGCGGCGCAACGGCTCCTCGGCGGCAGCGGCGATCCGGTCGATGAACTCCGGGATCGCCGGGCCCTTCCCGATCATCTTCACGTCGGCGTCGTACGACGCCCAGTCGTCGTAGCCGACCAGGGTCGCCAGCTCGTGGCGGAGGTCGAAGAGCTCGGTGAGCAGCGGCTCGTTCCGCGGCCAGCCGCGGGTCAGGAACTGCACGGTGAGGTCGCGCCGGACCTCGGGGTCGTGCGCGAACATCCGGACCGGGATCGCGTCGGGGTAGTCGGTGGTCACGGTGACCAGCCCCTCGTCGTCGGCGGGGTGGGCCGCGAGCCAGTCGTCGGGCATCCCGGCCAGCCGGTCGGGGGTGACCCGGATGGTGCGGACGTCGTCGCGGATGTTCCTTCCGAACTCCTGGTCGATCTCGGTCACCCGCTCGTTGATCGCCGCCACCCGGGCCCGGGTCCCGTCGTCGCGGTCGACACCGGAGCGGGTAAAGGACTCCAGCACCTTGTCGAGCAGCCGGCCGGCCTGGGCGTCGAGGTCGGCGCGGTCGAGTCCGGCGAAGACGTCGTAGATCGCCCGGTCCAGGCTGAGCTCGGTCTGCAGCCGCATCGCATCCTGCTCGGCGTGCTCCGCGACATCGCGCACCACCTCGAGCGGGTGCACGTTGCTGAGCAGCGAGCCCACAGCCGCGACGTTGCTCAGCTCGAGCGACAGCTGGTCCCAGACCTCGAGGGCGCCGAGCGCGTCGCCCGGCGGGTCGGTGCGCAGCCGGTCGGCGAGCTCGCGGGTGCGGGCCAGGCCGTCGGCGGCGCGGGTCCGCACCCACTCCTCGGCGTGCTCGACGTCGGGCAGTGTCAACGGCTCGGCAGTCACCCGGCCAGACTGCCACGCCGCCGGGAGAGGTAGGCGCGCTCGGCCTCGTTCTCGGTCGCCTCGATCGCTGCGTCGTACGCCGCCCGCGCGTCGGCGCTGCGGCCGAGCCGGCGGAGCAGGTCGGCGCGGGTCGCGTGCCAGGCGTGGTACGTCGTCAGCGGCAGCTTGTCGACCATCGCCAGGCCGACCTCGGGGCCGTCGAGCTCGGCGACCGCGATCGCCCGGTTGAGCTGGACGATCGGCGAGGGGTCGACGGCGTACAGCTGCTCGTAGAGGGTGGCGATCTGGGCCCAGTCGGTGGCCGCCGCGGTCGGTGCGTCGGTGTGGACGGCGTTGATCGCGGCCAGGATCTGGTAGCGGCCGGGCCCCCGACCTGTGGACTCGGCGCGGCGCAGGCAGTCGCGGACCAGGTCATGGCCCTCGGTGATCAGCTCGCGGTCCCAGCCGCCGCGGTCCTGCTCGTGCAGGGGCACCAGCTCACCGGCAGCCTCACGGGTGAGCCGGCGCGACTCGGTCAGCAGCATCAGCGCGAGAAGCCCGGCCACCTCGGGCACCTCGGGCAACAGCGACCGCATGATCCGGGTCAGCCGGATCGCCTCACCCGTCAGGTCCTCCCGTACCGCGGCAGAGCCCGAGCTGGCGAGATAGCCCTCGTTGTAGACGAGGTAGAGCACGGCCAGCACGCCGGCCAGCCGCTCGGTCAGGTCCGCGGCGTCGGGCACCCGGAACGGGATGTTGGCGCCCTTGATCTTGGCCTTCGCACGGGTGATCCGCTGGGCCATCGTGGTCTCGGGGACGAGGAACGCCTGCGCGATCTCGGGGACGGTCAGCCCGCCGAGCAGCCGCAGGGTCAGGGCCACCCGCGCCTCGGGTGCGAGGGCAGGGTGGCAGCAGGTGAAGATCAGCCGGAGCCGGTCGTCCTCGACGATGCCGGTCGGCTCGTGGGGTGTGTCGTTATGCATCATGTGGGCCGCCTCGTGTTTGGCGTCCCGCTGCCGCTCGCGGCGGATCCGGTCGATGGCCTTGTTGCCCGCCGTCATGGTCAGCCAGGCACCCGGGTTGGGCGGGGTGCCGTCGGCCGGCCACTTCTCGAGGGCGACCAGGAGCGCCTCGCTGGCGGCGTCCTCGGCGACGTCGATGTCACCGAAGCGGCGTACCAGCGAGGCGACCACCCGGCCGTACTCCTCGCGAAAGATCCGCTCGATCGCGGAGGCGGGATCGGTCACTCGGGCTCCGGCGCGAACGGGCGGACCTCGACCATTCCGGCGCAGGCCTTGGAGCCCTCCTCGGCCCATTTGAGCGCGGCGTCGAGGTCGGCCGCCTCGATGATCCAGAAGCCGCCGAGGTACTCCTTCGACTCGGCGTAGGGACCGTCGGTGACGATCGGCTTCTCGCCGGTGTTGTCGACCGTGGTCGCCTGCGAGGCGGGCTGGAGTCCACCCGCGAAGACCCAGGCGCCCTCGGATCGGACCTTCTCGTTGAATGCGTCGACGGCCGCGAAGACCTTCTGCATCTCCTCCGGGGACATGTCGGCGAAGTCCTCGTCCGCACCGTGAACGGACAGCAGGTACTGGGTCATGACGTTCTCCTCAGGTAGTGGGGCGGCCATCTGGCTGCCTTTCACCCTCTCCACGAACCGGCAGCCCGAGATACGACAACTCTGGCAGAGATTTTCTTCGCCTACAGTCGGGCCATGGCGAGGTACGAGGTGCACGACGCGGGGGTGAAGCGCGCCCGCGAGCTGATCAAGGCCAAGCAGTACGTGCTCGACAGCGACTGGGGCGAAGTACAGCCCAGCGCCGAGGCGGAGAACGACTACCTCGAGCGGCACTCCTGGGAGGAGTACGCCGCCTGGCACCTCGGCCTCACCGAAGGCGCCACCGACGAGACCAAGGCGAGGTACGGGTTCGTCTACGGCGACCTCCGCCGGGTGCACCGCACCGCGCTGATCGCGTGCGTCTACCGCGCCTCGGAGTGGCGGCACAAGGCGGTCGAGCGGGCCGCGCACGACCTGCTGCAGGAGCTCGACAAGGTGGCCGGGATCGAGTGACTCGGGCTTCCTAGCCCAGCCTCTCGTCGAGGTGCACCTCGACCGGGTCGCCATCGGCCTTGCCGATCGTCTTGCGCACGGCCGCCTTGACGGGCAGCTTGTGGTTGCCGTCGCCCAGGGCCATGAACGAGCTCTCGAAGGACGTGCCGTCGACGGTGCCGCGCACCTTGACCAGTCCCTTGGTGCCGAAGTAGTCGGCCGAGCCCGGCCACACGACATAGGTCCAGCCGCCCTCTGCGGGGCTGCGCTGGAGCGTCTCGGTGAAGGTCACGTCGAGCGGACCTTGCTTCTTGCTCACATCGCTCATGGTGGATGGACCAGGCCAGGGGCGTCTACTCATCGGTGCGCACTACCGTGATGCAGGTGCAGATCCGGGGGTTGGTGGCCGACACCCGCCCACTGCGCAACCCGCACTTCCGGCGGCTGTGGACGACCAACATCATCACGGTCATCGGCGCCCAGCTCACGGTCGTCGCCGTACCGGCCCAGATCTACGCCGAGACCGGCTCGTCGGCGTACGTCGGACTGACCGGGGTCTTCGGCCTGGTCCCGCTCGTGGTCTTCGGGCTGTGGGGCGGGGCGCTCGCCGACGTGCTGGACCGGCGGACGGTGCTGATCTTCACCACGCTCGGGCTGATCGGCACCAGCGCGCTGTTCTGGCTGCAGGCGGCCTCGGGTGGCGGGAACGTGTGGCTGCTGCTCGGGCTGTTCTCGTTGCAACAAGCGATCTTCGCGGTCAACCAGCCGACCCGAGCCGCGGTGATGCCGAAGCTCGTGGGCGAGGACCTGCTGCCCGCCGCCAACTCGCTGAACATGACCGTGCTCCAGGCCGGCGCGATCGCCGGGCCGCTGGTGGCCGGCGCGCTGATCCCGGTGTTCGGCTTCGAGTACCTCTACCTGATCGACACGATCACGCTCTTCGCCACCCTCTCCGCGGTGGTCCGGCTGCCGCGGCTGCCGGTGGAGGGCGCGCCCACGCAGACGCCGGGGCTGCGCTCGGTGGTCGAGGGATTCACCTACCTGCGCGGCCACCCGGTGCTGATGATGTCGTTCCTCGTCGACATCATCGCGATGGTCTTCGGGATGCCCCGGGCGCTGTTCCCGCAGATCGCGCACGAGAGCTTCGGCGGCCCCGAGGAGGGCGGCTGGGCGTTCGCGCTGCTGTTCGCGGCGATCCCGACGGGCGCCGTGGTCGGCGGGATCCTCTCCGGGTGGGTGTCGCGGGTGACCAGGCAGGGCGTCGCGGTCGTGGTCGCGATCCTGGTGTGGGGCCTCGCGATGATCGGGTTCGGCATCGCGACCGCCCTCGCCGACAGCTGGCCGAGCGCGATGCTGACTGCAGCCGTGCTGCTGTTGATGATCGGCGGCGCCGCCGACATGGCGTCGGCGGCGTTCCGGATGAGCATGTTGCAGTCGGCGGCCGACGACGCGATGCGCGGGCGGCTCCAGGGGATCTTCCTGGTCGTGGTCGTCGGCGGCCCGAGGGTCGCCGACGTCGCGCACGGATCGGCCGCCGCTCTCGTTGGTACGGCGGCCGCCGCGGCGGGTGGTGGCGTGCTTGTCGTCATCGGCACCGTGATCGCCGCGCTCGCCGTACCGTCGTTCGTGCGGTACCGCGTGACCCGGCCGGCCACCCCCGCCTAGCGCCCGAGCAGGCCCCGGATGTACGCCGCCTGGCCGACGTGCTGGGTGTCGTCGTTGACCACGCTGACCAGCCGCGCCCCCAGGGTCACCGGCGGGTCCCAGCGCTCGTCGACGATTCGGTCCATGTCGTCGGGGCCCAGGCCGGCGAGGTAGTCGAGGGTTCGCGCGTGCACGGCGTCGTAGTAGGCGGACAGCAGATCGGCGTCGGCGCGGAACTGGCCCACCTCCTCGCTGGTCTGGCCGTAGCCGTGGGTGGCGGTGTCGTAGGGGAGGTCGAACCGCCCGGCGAACCCGTCCGCGGTCCATACCTGCTCGGTGCCGGCCACGTCGGCGACGTGGTCGTCCTGGACCCGGGTCAGATGCCAGACCAGCCAGCCGATCGGGTTGGCGTCGCGGGTGGGGCGCTGGGCCAGGTCGTCGGGGGACAACCCGTCCAGTACGGCGCCCACGCTCTCGCGTACGCGCTCGAGGCAGTCGGTCAGCAGATCGGCGGGAGTCATGCCTCCGACGTTACGCGGGGAGCGACGTACCGCTCGACCATCGCGCGCTCGTCCGCCTCGTCCCGGCCCGGGACCGTGAGCAGGGACAGGATCACCCGGACCAGCCATCGCGCGTCGTCGGGGTCGTCGACCACGCTCAGGCCGAGCGCCTCGATCACCGCCGACGACTGGGCCAGAGCCGAGGTGCGCGCCGCGTCGCCCTCCGCGAACCACGCGGCGAGGGTGGGCGTCTCGCGCACCCGACGTACGGCGTCCAGCACCGACTCGGTCACCAGACGTGCCGGGTCGTCGATGCCCCCGACTGCTGCCGCGACCTCGGCACCGACCCGCCTCGCCTCGCGGTGCACGAACGCGGTGTGCAGCTCGCCGCGGTCGGCGAAGTAGCGGTAGAGGGTGGCCCGTGAGCAGCCCGCCGCCCGGGCTACCTCGCCCATCCCGACCGCGCCCACGCCATTGGCCACGAACAGTTCAGCCGCGGCGTCCAGGATCCGCTCGGTCGCCAGCGCGCCGCGCTCGTCGGCCAGCCAGCTCACGGCTGCACCCGGAAGGGGACGGTGGTCGGTCGGCGTACGTAGGGCCCCGGCGCCCACTTGACCGCACCGATGTCGACCGTGAAATCGGGACATCGCGAGAGCAGCTCCTCCAACGCGACCCTCGCCTGCATCCGGGCCGCGTTGGCGCCGAGGCAGAAGTGGTTGCCCTGGCTGAACGTCAGGATCTGCCCGGGGTTGCGGCATACGTCGAGCTCGTCGGCGTCCGGGCCGTAGCGGCGGGGGTCGCGGTTGGCGGCGGCGTACAGCAGCAGGACCTTGCGGCCGGCCGGAATCGTCACGCCGTGCAGGGTGACGTCGCGGGTGGTCGTGCGGGCCAGCCCCTGCACGGGAGAGGTCAGCCGCAGCATCTCCTCGACCGCCGGCCCGATCAGCTCGGGGTCGTCGAGAAGGAGGGCGCGCTGGTTCGGGCGCTCGATGAGCAGCTGGACGGCGCCGCCGAGCATCCCGGTCGTGGTGTCGTTGCCGCCGGTCACCATGGTGAAGACGTACGCAAGGATCGAGAGCAGCCCGCGGTCGTCGTCGCCCACGCCCGCGGCCACCAGGTGCGAGACCGTGTCGTCGCCGGGCTCGCGGCGGCGGCGCTCGACCAGCTCCCCGAAGTACCCGAGCATCTCGGCGATCGCCTCGGGCGCTCCCGCCACGTCGCCGACCGCGCCCGCCGCGACGATCGCGTCGGTCCACCCGTCGAAGCGGCCGCGATCCTCCTCCGGCACGCCGAGGTAGTGCGCCACGACCATGCTCGGCAGCGGCTTGAACAGCTCGGCGACGATGTCGCCCTCACCCCGGCTCGCCAGCGCTGCCAGCCGCTTGCGCACGAACGCCCGCACCTCCGGCTCGACGCTGACCACCGCCCGGGGCGTGAAGCCGCGCGAGACGAGCCGCCGGAACGTCGTGTGGTCGGGCGGGTCCTGCATCACCATCGGCGGGTTGTCCGCGAGGCCGATCCGGTCGAGCTCGTCGTAGTGCACGGTCAGCCCTTCCGCGCTGCTGAACGTCGCCACGTCGACCGCCGCCGCCATCACGTCGGCGTGCCGGGTGAGCACGAAGTAGTCGAGGTCCGGCGCTCGCTCCGGGACGACGTGGTGCACCGGATCGTGGTCGCGGAGCGCGGCGTACGCCGGCCAGGGATCGCGCCAGGCCTCGCCGCCCCCGGGGACATATTGCGCCCTCATGTCCCGAGCATGAGACAGATCTTCAGATTTGTCTAGCGTACTCCCCAGCAATGGAAGCACCGAGCCGGGCGTTGTTGCGGACCAGCGCGATGTTAGCGGTCAGGCTGGCGCCGTCGGTGATCTCGACGATCCGGCCGAGAAGGTACGGCGTGGCGTCCTTGCCGGTGATGCCCAGCCGGTCCATGTCGCCCAGCGCCTGCTCGATGACCGCGCTGATCTCGTCGGCGGGGATCTCGTCCTCGACCGGGATCGGGTTGGCGACCACGATCCCGGAGCGCAGTCCGAGCGACCAGGCCGACCGCATCACCGCGGCCACCTCGGCCGCCGAGTCGACCCGCATCGGGGCGGCGTGGCCGCTGCCGCGGGAGAAGAACGACGGGAACTCGTCGCTGCCGTGCACCAGCACCGGCACCCCCTGGGTCTCCAGCGTCTCCAGGGTCAGCCCGATGTCGAGGATGCTCTTCACGCCCGCGCTGACCACGGCAACGGCGGTGCCGCCGAGCTCGGTGAGGTCGGCCGAGATGTCGAAGGTCTGCTGCGCCCCGCGGTGCACGCCGCCGAGCCCACCGGTCACGAACACCGGTATGCCCGCGAGCGCCGCCAGCCGCATCGTCGAGGCCACGGTGGTGGCGCCGTGCAGGCCGCGGGCGACGACGTACGGCAGGTCGCGGACGCTGACCTTGACCACGGACTCGTCGCTGGCGAGCAGCTCGAGGTCGTCGCTGGTGAGCCCGATCCGGGGGCGTCCGTCGAGCACCGCGATCGTCGCCGGCACCGCGCCGCCGTCGCGGACGATGCCCTCGACCTCGATCGCCATCTCGACGTTGCGGGGGTAGGGCATCCCGTGGCTGATGATCGTGCTCTCGAGCGCCACGACCGGCCGGCCCTCGGCGAGCGCGGTCGCGACCTCGTCGGTGAGTGTGAGCATCGGATGGGTCATCGCAGCAGGTCCTCGGACAGATCCGCGCGGACGGTGTCCTGCACCGCCACCGTGAGCGCCGCCGCGGCGTGACCAAGGCGGGCAGCGGCGACCGGTTCGGCGCCGGCGAGGATGCCATGGCAGAACGCGCCCAGCATCGCGTCGCCGGCACCGGTGACGTCGACGACGTCCGCCGGCGGGGCCGGCAGCCGCGTGGATCCGTCGCGGGTGATCAGCCTGGATCCCTCGACCCCGGCCCGCACCCACACCAGCTCGACGCCTCGGGACAGCAGGTCCACGGAGTCGCCGAGCACGGCCAGCTCGTCGAGGTTGGGCGAGATCGCGAACAGCGGCCGGCTTCCGTCGAGCATGTCCGCCAGGGCCGCCGCCTTGGGGACACTCACCGGGTCGAGCACCACCGGCACCCCGGCCTCGATGGCGAGGTCCCATCCGGCGGTCAGCGCCGCGCGGGAGAGGTTGCCGTCCAGCACCACCAGGCCCGCCCCGGTGATGACCGACTCCGCGGCGCGGACGTCGGACGCGGTCAGCGCCTCGGTGGCCGCCATGTCCGATACCGCGACGATCAGCTCGCCGCCGTCGTCGAGCACCGCGACGTAGGTCCCGGTGCGGCCGGCCACCCGTTGCACGAGGCGTACGTCGACCCCGGCTGCGGAGGTGGCCGCCACCAGCTCGTCGCCC
This sequence comes from uncultured Actinomycetota bacterium, assembly GCA_963779635.1. Lineage (GTDB taxonomy): Bacteria > Actinomycetota > Actinomycetes > Propionibacteriales > Nocardioidaceae > Nocardioides. The sequence continues at coordinate 74,506 of CAVZZC010000010.1, forward strand.
AGGGCGTCGGGCCCCACGGCAGTGACCAGGACAGTCGGGGTGCCGAGCCGGGCGAGGTTCTCGGCCACGTTGCGACCAACGCCACCGGGCGAGCGGACGACGCGACCCGGGTTGCTGGTGCCCGGCAGGACCCCGCGCGCGCTGCGGGCCTTGATGTCCATGTTGGCGCCACCGACCACGACCGCACTCATGTGAGCTTCTCCAGCCTCGCTCGCAGCGCGTCGACCCGGTGGGTGTTGCCGTGCAGCGCGACGTAGCGGTCGCCGTACGTCGCGAGCAGCGCGTCGTCGAGCCGGCGTACGGCGCCGGGCGGGTAGCGGTAGCCCATCCGGGCGTTGAGGTCCTCGCCGCCGCTGCCGCGGACCACCTCGGCGAGCTCGTCGAGCGAGTCGATGCCGAGCTCGAGCAGCAGCCCGGAGATCCACGCGTAGTGGTCGGTGCGCGACCAGCCGGCATCGGCGTACTGCCCAGCGAGGAACGCCGCCAGCTCCCGCGGGTCGATCCGCGGGTCGTCGGGTGCGGCCGCGGTGCGGTCGGGGGTGCCGCTGCGCAGCCGCTCGCGGATCGTGGAGAACTCCTGGTCGGCCAGCTCGAGCAGACCCGCCGCCAGCGTGAACCGCCGGTCCAGGTCGCGAGCGTGCTCCTCCGGGACGGTCCCCTTGTAGCGGATGTCGTGCTCGAACTCCGCCCACGCGTGCTGCAGCACGGTGCGCACCTGCACCTGCGCGATCCGGCCGCGAAGAGCGGCGTAGACAGGGTCGCTCTCCCGCGCGGCGTCGAGCGCGATCAGCAGGTGTCGGCTGGCGTAGCCGAACCGGCCCTCGCTCGCGGTCTCCTGGCCGAAGTCGCGGTCGTCCTTGACCACCACCTGGTCGTCGAGCAGGTCCGCAACGGCGCTGACGTCGCTGTGCACGTAGGTGATCACCCGGACGCCGATCTGGTCGGTGATCTCGCGCAGTGGGTCGGTGAACGCCGGGCGGCCGTCGACCATCCGGCCGGCCTTGGCGGCGAACGACGCCACGCCCTTGGTGCGGCCGGTGACGCTCAGGTAGTTGATGCCGGCCTCGTCCAGGATGCTCGTGACCAGGGCGACGAACTGCTGGGCCGCCAGCACGAGCTCGGGTTCGCGGGCGGCGTACTCCTGGATGGCGGCGGGCACGACGTCCCGCCCGTCCACCTCCTCGGGCAGCGCCGGCGTCACGATGTAGCCGGTCTCCATGTCGCCGTACGTCGCGGTGCGCTCCGGCCACCGCTCGGCGTACAGGGCGACGTAGGCGCAGACCACCGCGTCGACCTGGTCCTCGACGACCCGCAGCTCGCTCTTGCGGGTGGCGGACTCCGCCGACGCGCGCAGCTCCACCCACGCGTCGTCGGTCGTGACCAGGGTCTCCACGTGCGTCATCAGGGTCAGCAGCTCGGAGCGGAGCAGGTCGACGTCGCGGCCGCGCTTCTGCTTGTAGCGCAGGATCCGGTCCAGCCCGAACAGCACCACCGTCGCCGGGTGCGGGTAGACCTCGATCGCGCGCCGCTCGCGGCCGGAGCGGGGGTTCATGTCGAGGCCGAGAGCCGCGCACAGCCGCGCGCCGCGGGTGCCGTCGCTGAACTCCGGCTTGCCGGTGTTGGACGGGTGCGCGCCGGCGTCGTAGCGGCGGAAGTCCTTGCTCAGCTCCTGCTCGGCGGGCCGCGACCCGGTGGGGTTGGTGACGATGAGCGGCGCATCGATCGCGACCAGGCACGGCCCTTCGATGTACGGGGTCAGCGCCGCCACGATCTCCTCGTCGGTGCGTACGGCACTCACGTGCAGCAGCCGGGCGCTCGCGTCGAGGACCGCGAGACCGGTGGGCTGGCGGCCGCCCCAGGAAAGGTCGATCCCCACGAGGTGCACAGCGCGAAACCTACTAGCGCGGCGTCCTGCGATGAATGAGGCTGTCGGCGGCGGTCACTACGGTGTTCGCGAATCGGGAGGAGAGCAATGGTCGAGATGATCCGGGCCGAGGGCCTGGTCAAGCGTTACAAGGAGGTCGTGGCGCTGGCGGGCCTGGACCTGTCCGTCCCCGAAGGCAAGGTCCTGGGGCTACTGGGTCCCAACGGGGCCGGCAAGACCACCGCCGTGCGCTGCCTGGCGACGCTGATCCGGCCCGACGAGGGCAGCGCCACCGTCGCGGGGGTCGATGTGCTGGCCGACCCTGCCGGCGTGCGCGCCCGGATCGGCCTGTCGGGGCAGTACGCCGCGGTCGACGAGCACCTGACCGGCTACGAAAACCTCGAGATGGTCGGCCGGCTCTACGGCCTGGGCAAGGCCAGGTCCCGCGACCGGGCCCGTGAGCTCCTCGAGCGGTTCGACCTCACCGATGCTGCCGACCGGCCGTCCAAGACCTACTCAGGCGGCATGCGGCGCCGGCTCGACCTCGCGGGTGCACTGGTGGCTGCCCCGCCCGTGCTGATCCTCGACGAGCCCACCACCGGGCTCGACGTGCGCGCCCGCCAGCAGATGTGGGAGGTGATCCGCGACCTGGTCGCCTCCGGCGCGACGCTGCTGCTGACCACGCAATACCTCGAGGAGGCCGACCGGCTGGCCGACGACATCGTGGTGATCGACCACGGCAAGGCCATCGCACGCGGCACGGCCGACGAGCTCAAGTCGCAGACCGGCGGCGAGCGGATCGAGGTCGTGCTCGCCGACGCGGCGCAACACGAGGCGGCGACCCGGGTGCTCGGCGAGGTGGCCCACGGCGAGGTCCACACCGACGGCGACACCGGCCGGTCCATCGGCGCGGCGGTCGACGGCGGTCAGCAGGCCCTGTTGCAGGTGCTGCAGCGCTTCGAGGAGCAGCGGATCGACGTGGTCGACGTCGGCCTCCACCGGCCCACGCTCGACGACGTGTTCATGGCCCTGACCGGCCATGCCGCCGAGACCGACGAGGGCACCGACGAGACCAAGACGGACAAGAAGACCGAGGAGGTCCCGGCATGAGCACCGAGACGCTCGAGCCCGTGATCCGCAGGGGTGGCGTGATCGGTGCGACCAGCGACGGCTGGGTGATGGCCAAGCGCAACCTGATCAAGATCAAGCGGGTGCCCGACATCCTGGTGTTCGTCCTGATCTCGCCGATCATGTTCGTGCTGCTGTTCGCCTACGTCTTCGGCGGCGCGATCGACCCGCCCGGCGACCTCGACTACAAGGAGTTCCTGGTCCCGGGCATCTTCGCCCAGACCGTGGTGTTCGGCGCGACGTTCACCGGCTACGGCCTGGCCGACGACATGCAGAAGGGCATCATCGACCGGTTCCGCTCGCTGCCGGTGTCCCAGTCCGCGGTCCTGGTCGGGCGGACCACGTCCGACGTCGCCTACAACATCATCTCGCTGGCGATCATGGCGCTGACCGGCCTGCTCGTCGGGTGGCGGATCCGCGAGGGCTTCGTCGACGCCGCCCTGGCCTTCGTGCTGCTGCTGGTGTTCGCCTACTCCATCAGCTGGATCATGGCCTACGTCGGGCTGCTCGTGCCCAGCGTCGAGGTGGTCAACAACGCGTCCTTCATCGTGATCTTCCCGCTGACGTTCATCTCCAACGCGTTCGTGCCGACGGAGGACTTCTCCGGGGTGCTGAAGACGTTCGTCGAGTGGAACCCGGTGTCCACGGTGACCCAGGCCTGCCGCGAGCTGTTCGGCAACACCGACCCGAGCATCCCGGTGTCCGACGCCTGGCCGATGCAGAACCCGGAGATCTACACCCTGCTGTGGGCGGTGGCTATCGTGGCGGTCTTCGCGCCGCTGTCCGCGCGCCAGTACCGCCTGTCGGCCAAGAAGTAGATGGACCAGCCCGAGGCCGTCGTCCGCCGCTTCTTCGAACTACTCATCGACAAGGAAGCGGCGGCGGCGGCCGAGCTGCTCGCCGACGACGTGGAGTGGCGCAACACCGGCTTCCCCACGATCCGCGGCGGGCGGCGGGTGGGCCGGATGCTCCGCGACATGGAGCGACGCCGGATCAGCTTCTCCGCCGAGCTCCATCATGTGGCGGCGTCCGGTTCGGTCGTGCTGACCGAGCGCACCGACTACCTCGGCGCCGGCCGGTTCACCGCGGACTTCTGGGTCTGCGGCACGTTCCGGGTGGAGGACGGCCGGATCGTGCTCTGGGACGACCACTTCAGCCTCGGCAACTTCATGACGGGTGTGGGCCGGGGCGCGCTGCGTGCGATCAGGGGTCCAGGTCGATCCTGACCGTCAGCAGGTCGGTGCCGAGGGCGCGCACCGCGGCCGCGTTCAGCCTGGTGCTCCGGCGTCGCTCGGCCATGATCCGCTGCCGTTCACGCGGGTCGTCGTCGGGCAGGGTGACGGCGGTGCCGCTGCGCCACTTGCCCCGCACCCGCACCCTCACCCGCGGGTTCGCCTCCAGGTTGCGCACGTACGCCGCGCGGGGACCGTGCTCAGAGACGATCCAGAAGGTGTCACCGTCGAGCCCGTCGCCCACCGGCGTGCGCCGGGCCTGGCCGCTCTTGCGTCCGATCGTCTCGAGGACGGCGTAGCCGGGGATCCGGACCCCGCGCTCCAGCGCGGTGCGCACCACCGGGTTGAAGAGTCGCTTCTGCACGAAGTTGACGACGCGGTACTTGTCCATGCTCAGCGCCTCCTTCGGGTGACCGTCAGGATCAGGTCGTCGCCGTCCTGCGGTTCGCCCCGGCCATCGGTGTTGGAGGTGGCCAGCAGCAGCCCGGTGGCGTCGGCGTTCGTCTCGACGGTGCGGAGCCGGCCGAGCTCACCGGCCAGGTGCGGCACCGGCGTGCCGACCTGCGCGCCATCGACCGGGATCTCCCAGAGCCGCTCGCCGCGCAGCCCGGCCATCCACAGCGAGCCGTCCCAGTAGGTGAGGCCCGAGGGGGACGCGTCGGCGGTGGACCAGACGGCCACCGGGTCGACGTACTCGTCCCCGCCGCCGGAGCCCTCGATCTCCGGCCACCCGTAGTTGCCGCCGGGCTCGATCAGGTTGAGCTCGTCCCAGTCGCTGTCGCCGAACTCCGAGGCCCACAGGTTGCCGTCGTCGTCGAAGGTCAGCCCCTCGACGTTGCGGTGGCCGAGGGAGTAGACCGCGGTGCCGAACGGGTTGTCCGGTGCCGGCTTCCCGTCGAGGGTGAGCCGGAGGATCTTGCCGCCGAGGGAGTCCTTGTCCTGGGCGATGTCGGGGGTGCTGCCGGTCTCGCCGGTGCCGACGTAGAGGAGGTTGTCCGGCCCGACCACCATCCGGCCGCCCTCGTGCCGGTTGCCGTCGCCGTTCGGGATGCCGTCGAAGATCACCTCGGGCGCACCGAGGGTCACGCCGTCCCAGCTCATCGCGACGATCCGGTTGTCCTCGGCGGAGGTGTAGTAGGCGAACACGGTCGACTCGTCGGCGGTGGCTGCCAGCCCCAACAGCCCGGCCTCTCCACTCGGCACCGCCTCCTCGATGGTGGTCACCACCTCGGCCTGGACCGGACTTCCGGCCGGGACCAGCTTGATCTTCCGGGTGTCCCGCTCGCTGACCAGGAACGAGCCGTCGTCGAGGACGAGCAGTCCCCAGGGGCTGGTCAGGTCGTTGACCAGATCGACGGCCTCGACACCCTTGCGTCGCGCTTTGCCGTCGGGCCTGGTCTCGGGCGAGCCGGTGCGGGTCTGGTCGCTGGGGGCGTTCTCCGGCCCGTCGTCGTCGGAACAGGCGACGGCGCTCAGGACGAGTACGCCGGCCAGCGCCGTGGCGGGGACAAGGGAGCGCCTCATCAGGCTGACTGCGGCTCCCGGGCGTAGAGGCTGACCGGCAGGGACTCGACGCCGTAGACGGCGGAGAGCTTGCGGAACTCGAGATCGGAGCCGTCGACGGTGGCATGCAGGTCGGGGAAGCGCCGGGACAGCTGCCGCAGCGCGATCCGCAGCTCCATCCGAGCCAGCTCGGAGCCGACGCAGCGGTGCAGCCCGTGGCCGAACGCCAGGTGCCGGGTCGGCTCGCGGTGCGGGTCGAACTTCTCCAGGTCGGACCCGATCGCCGGGTCTCTGTTGGCGGTGAGCAGCGATACGCCGATGGCGTCTCCGGCCTTGATCTGCCGGCCGCCGAGCTCGAGGTCGTGGCGGGCGAAGCGCACGAACGCCAGCTGCACCACCGTGAGGTAGCGCAGCAGTTCCTCGATCACCCGGTCCACGGTCTCGTCGTCGCCGGAGTTGACCAGCGCCATCGCCTCGGGGTTGTCGGCGAGCAGGTAGGCGCCGAGGGCGAGCATGCTGGCGGAGGTCTCGTAGCCGCCGAGGAAGACGCCGTCGGCCAGCCCGCCGAGGGTGACGTCGTCGAGCTCGTCGCCGTGGTCGGTGAGCAGCGCGCCGATCAGCCCCGGCCCGGGGTTGGCCCGCTGCTTGGCGACCGAGCTGATCAGGAAGTCGCGCGAGTGGCCGGCCGCGTCGAACGACCCGGACGCGCCGGTGCTGAGGTCGAACCGGGCCACGCCCAGGCTGTGGAACTTGGCCCGGTCGGCGACCGGCAGCCCGAGCAGCTCACAGATCACCTCGAACGGCACCGGGAACGCGAAGTCCTTCACCAGGTCGACCTGCGGGCCGGCCGCGGCCAGCGCGTCCAGTCGCTCGGAGACGATCCGCTCGATCAGCGGCTCCAGCCGGGCTAGACGCTTCTTGGTGAACTCGGGGGTGAGGTAGCGACGCAGGGTCGTGTGGTTCGGCGGGTCGGTCATGCCGAGCCCACCGACCTGGTCCTTGGCGTCGCGGCCCTCCTGGGAGACGAACTGGGCGAGGTCGTTGGAGAAGTCCTCGCCGGCGGCGAGCACCGCTCGCACCTCGTCGTACCCGGTCACCAGCCAGATGCCGCGACCGAACAGCTCGGTCAGCTGGGTGACGCCCTCGGTATCGCGCATCCGGGTCAGCTCGGGCACCGGGTCGAGGCCGTCGCGCTTGAACGGGACGCGCATCGACTCGGGGAAGAAGCGCAGCTTGCGCAGGTCGAGCCCGTTGCTCATCGAGCGCTCGAGCAGCCGGGTGGCAAGGCGCTGTTTCACCGAGGCGAGGAACCGCATGGGGTCAATCTCACCAGACCCCGGGCTCGACGGCCCATCCGGAATGACCCTGACCAGACCACGACCTTGGGTTGACGGCCGTGACCACCCCTCGGCTGGAGCCCATCACGCCTGAAAACTTCGATGCCGTCTGCGCGGTGCGGATCCTCGAGGAGCAGGAGCCGTACGTCGAGGCGGTGGCCCGTTCACTTGCCGAAGCCTACGTGCATCCCGACCTCGCGTGGCCGCGCGCGATCGTCGACGGCGACGCGTGCGTCGGCTTCGTGATGGCCTTCCTGGACGTGCATTGGAACGACGGCCCTTCCGAAATCACCCGTAGCGGACTCTGGCGGCTCAACATCGACGCCGCTCACCAAGGGCACGGCTACGGCCGGTTCGCGGTGGATGCTGTGTGCGCCCACCTCACCAGCCGCGGCCGTGACGACTTCGTCTACGTCACCTGGGAGCCCGGCCAGCACGGACCAGAGGCGTTCTACCTCGGCCTCGGCTTCGGGTGGACCGGCGAGCTCAGCGGGAACCAGACAGTGGCGCGCCGTCGGCTGTGAGCACTCGATCCTCCACGACCTCGAGCAGTACCGGTTCGGAGTGGGAGACGAGCTCGGCCTGTGACTGCGGGCTGCTCCAGATCTTGGCGAGCACTCCGGTGAAGGCCTCGGCCGATGAGCGGTCGTCGAACTCCAGGTCGATCACGATCTGCTGCGGGTCGTCGGGTCGTCGGCTGATCCGGTAGGACCGGACGCCGTTGTCGGCGCGCATCCGGTCGTACTTGTCAAAGGCGGTCTTCCACGAGTCGAAGTCGTGGAGCGTGTTCTCGATGTGCAAAGTGGTCATGGCTCGACCATCGCCCCGAGAACATGCCCGTCGATATCCCCACGCGTGGGGATCTTGGTCGCGGCCCGGCCGCCCTACTCTCGATCCATGACCAGCCGCCCCAGCTCTGGTGGGCGCAAGGTGCGCGACCACATCGAGCGGCTCTGCCGCGCGGGCCTGACGCCGAAGGCGCTGCGGGAGCAGGTTCTCGCCGCGCTCCGCCCGGTGCTGGAGTACGACGCGCACGTGTGGCTGCTCACCGACCCGTTGACCAGGGTGGGCACCTCGCCGCTGGCCGACGTACCGATGATGCCGTGGCCGAAGTTGCCCGAGCTCAGCCGGCTGCGCTACCTCACCCACGTGCTGCGCTGGACCGACCTGATGGACGCCGGCCGCACCGCCGGGCTGCTGCTCGAGGAGACCGAGGGCGAGCCCGAGCGGTCGCTGCTGTGGGCGGAGGCGCTGCGCGGGTTCGGCGTCGTCGACGTGGCGTCGCTGGCCATGTGGGACCGCTACGGCTGCTGGGCCTGGCTCGACCTGTGGCGCTGCGGCGACGCCGCGGCGTACCAGCGCGAGGACCGGGAGCTGCTCGAGGACCTCGCCGCGCCGCTCACCCGCGGGATCCGGGAGGCGCAGGCCCGCACGTTCGTCGACGAGACCGCCGACCTTGCGATGACCGGTCCCGCGGTCGTGGTGCTCGACCCCGGTCTGCAGGTCCGCACCCAGACCGACTGGGCGACCCAGGCGCTGCACCGGCTCAACCCGCCGGACCAGGAGATCCCGACCATCCCGGCAGCGGCGTACCACGTCGGCGGCGCGCTGGTGGCAGAGGAGAGCGGGATGCCGGTCGGGCCGCCGTGGAGCCGGGTGCACCTGGGTGCCGGCCGCTGGGTGACCCTGCGGGCCGCCCGGATGGGCGACGACGCCGACGGCGACATCGCGGTCACGATCGAGCCGAGCACCCCGGCCGAACGCCGCGAGGTCTTCGCGCTCGCGCACGCGCTGACGCCTCGGGAGCGCGAGATCCTCGACCACCTTGCCACCGGCGCGGACGCGCCGGCGATCGCCGAGCGGCTGGTGATCTCGCTGCACACCGTCCACGACCACGTGAAGGCGATCCTGGCCAAGACCGGCACCTCGCACCGGCAGGCGCTGCTGGCCCGGATCGTCGGCGCCTGAGGCTACTTCGGTACGACGTGCGCGTCGGGCCCCGGAAACGTGAGCCCCTCGTGTCCGTCGGACCAGCGCACGACGTACGGCGGAGCGCCGTCGTCGCCACGGACCTCGATGACCTCGCCGTCGCGGCGCGCGTTGCCCACGCTGCGTCCCTCGACGATGATCCGGTCTCCTACTTGTGCCTGCATCCCGCTCCTCCCATCTGCTGGCCCCACACTGCTCCCGCTGGATCACCGCCACAAGAGACGGGAGGTCACGTTCCGGCCTGCTACCTGGGGCCGCAAGACCCCTCCCTACCCTTGGAGGTATGAAGCGACTGGCCCTGGTCGGGGCTCTCCTGGCCGCCCTGCTGCTCCCGACCCACGCCGCTGCCGCCCAGTCGGAGGGCGCGACCGCGAAGGTCTGGAGCGGCGACGGCGTGCTCAGGCAGGGCTGCCACGGCCACGGCTACGGGTACGCCGTCGACGTACCCGCCGGGGACTCGTGGTCGCTCGAGGTCTCCCTGGTCAATCGCAAGGGACGCGCGGTCTACCAGGGCTACGAGATCAAGGGCGCCGACCCGAAGCAGGGCAAGGGCAGGTTCCGGTTCTGCTCGCACGACCTGCGTCCCGGTCGCTACCGGGTGAAGGCCGAGCTGGTCTGGTCGCACTACTCCGACGAGTACCACCAGTGGGCCAAGCCGAGGACCATCCACCTGCGCCGGCCCTAGGTGTGGACTACTCCGGTTCGCCGATTCGGTAGCGGTCCCGCGAGCACCTCCCTAGTCTCAGATCACCCTGACCCGGGAGGTGCCTCCAATGGCCGTCTCCGACCACGTCGACCTGCCGCAGTTCATCGAGGGCGTGCGCAAGCGCAACCCCGGCCAGACCGAGTTCGTCCAGGCGGTCCAGGAGGTGGCGGAGGACATCTTCGAGTTCATCGAGGACAAAGAGGAGTACCACCACTACCAGATCCTGCGCCGGATCGCGGAGCCCGACCGGGTGATCAGCTTCCGGGTCTGCTGGGAGGACGACAACAACAACATCCGGGTGCAGCGCGGCTGGCGGGTGCAGAACAACAACTCGATCGGCCCCTACAAGGGCGGCCTGCGGTTCCACCCCAGCGTCAACGAGTCGATCCTGAAGTTCCTGGCGTTCGAGCAGACCTTCAAGAACGCCCTGACCGGACTGCCGATGGGCGGCGGCAAGGGCGGCGCCAACTTCAACCCCAAGGGCAAGAGCGACCACGAGGTGATGCGCTTCTGCCAGAGCTTCATGACCGAGCTGTTCCGGCACGTGGGCCACGACGTCGACGTACCCGCCGGCGACATCGGTGTGGGGGGCCGCGAGATCGGCTACATGTTCGGCCAGTACAAGCGGATCACCAACCAGTTCACCGGCGTACTGACCGGCAAGGCTCTGGAGTTCGGCGGCTCGCTGATCCGGCCGGAGGCAACGGGGTACGGCGCGGTCTACTTCCTGGCCAGCATGCTCGCCACCCGCGGCGACGGCCTCACCGGCAAGCGCGCGGTGATCTCCGGTTCGGGCAACGTCGCCACGCACGCGGCGGAGAAGGTGAACCAGCTCGGCGGCACCGTGCTGACCCTCTCCGACAGCCAAGGCTTCGTGCACGACCCCGACGGGATCGACCAGGAGAAGATCCAGTGGGTCAAGGACCACAAGACCAGGCGCCGCGGCCGGATCTCGGAGTACGTCGACGCGTTCCCGAAGGCGACGTTCCACGAGGGCCAGACCCCGTGGGGGGTGGCCTGCGACGTGGCGCTGCCGTGCGCGACCCAGAACGAGCTGCACGGCGACGACGCGAAGACCCTCGTCGACAACGGGTGCATCGGCGTCAGTGAAGGCGCCAACATGCCGACCGACCTGGACGGCGTACACGCCTTCAAGACGGCCAAGATCCTCTACGCACCCGGCAAGGCCGCCAACGCCGGCGGTGTCGCCGTCTCGGGGCTGGAGATGAGCCAGAACTCCGAGCGCCGGGCGTGGAAGGAGGAGGAGCTGCAGCAGCTGCTCCTCGACATCATGGAGGGCATCCACACCCGGTGCGTCGAGTACGGCCGGGTCAGCGACGACTACATCGACTACGTCAAGGGCGCCAACATCGCCGGCTTCAAGAAGGTCGCCGACGCGATGCTCGCCTACGGCGTCGTCTAGCGGAACCCTCGCAGCCGGAGGCTGTTGGTCACCACGAAGACCGACGAGAACGCCATCGCGGCGCCGGCCAGCATCGGGTTCAGCAGCCCGGCGGCGGCCAGCGGGAGCGCGGCGACGTTGTAGCCGAACGCCCAGAACAGGTTGCCCTTGATCGTGGACAGGGTCCGGCGGGACAGCCGGATCGCGTCGGCGGCCACCCGCAGGTCTCCGCGCACCAGGGTCAGGTCGCCGGCCTCGATGGCGACATCGGTACCGGTGCCCATCGCCAGGCCGAGGTCGGACTGGGCGAGCGCGGCGGCGTCGTTCACGCCGTCCCCGACCATGGCCACGACCTTGCCCTCGTCCTGGAGCCGCTTGACGACGTCGACCTTGTCGGCGGGCAGTACGTCGGCGATCACCCGGTCGGCGTCGATGCCCACCTCGGCGGCGACCGAGCGTGCGGTCGCCTCGTTGTCGCCGGTGAGCAGCACCGGGGTGAGGCCCAGGTCGCGGAACCGCGTGATCGCCTCGGCGGAGGTCGGCTTGACCTCGTCGGCCACGACGACCACTCCACGGGCCTTGCCGTCCCAGCCGACCGCGACCGCCGTACCGCCGCGTGCCTGGGCGTCGAGCAACGCGCGCTCCAGGTCCGGGGTCAGGTGCTGCGACCACTCCTCGAGCAGTCGCGGCCGCCCGACGAGTACGGCGTGGCCGTCGACGATCCCCTGGACGCCGAGCCCCTCGACGTTCGCGAAGTCCTCGACCTCGGGTAGCGGTCCGGCCGCGCGTGCGGCGTCGGCGACGGCCCGGGCGATCGGGTGCTCCGATGCGTCCTCGAGGGCACCGGCGAGCCGCAGCACCTCGTCGGCGGACTCGCCGTCGGCGGGGATCACGTCGCGCATGCCCATCCGGCCGGTGGTGACCGTGCCGGTCTTGTCGAGGACGATCGTGTCGACCCGGCGGGTGGACTCGAGGACCTCGGGGCCCTTGATCAGGATGCCGAGCTGGGCGCCCCGACCGGTGCCGACCATCAGAGCGGTCGGCGTGGCCAGGCCCAGGGCGCACGGGCAGGCGATGATCAGCACGGCCACGGCGGCGGTGAACGCAGCCGGCAGCCCGTCACCGGTGCCGACCCAGAACCCCAGGGTTCCGACCGCCAGCGCGATCACGATCGGCACGAAGATCCCGGAGACCCGGTCGGCGAGCCGTTGCACCTCGGCCTTGCCGTTCTGCGCGGCCTCGACGAGCTGGGCCATCTGGGCGAGCTGGGTGTCGGTGCCGACCCGGGTGGCGCGGACGACCAGCCGGCCGCCGGCGTTGACGGTCGCGCCGGTGACGGCGTCGCCGACCCCGACCTCGACCGGCACCGACTCTCCGGTCAGCATCGACGCATCCACGGCGGACGCGCCCTGCTCGACGACACCGTCGGTGGCGACCTTCTCGCCCGGTCGCACGACGAACAGGTCGCCGACCGCCAGCTGCTCGGTGGGGATCCGGGTCTCGACACCGTCACGCAGTACGGCGACGTCCTTCGCGCCCAGCTCCAGCAGCGCCCGCAGGGCGGCGCCGGCCCGGCGCTTGGAGCGGGCCTCGAAGTAGCGGCCGGCCAGGATGAACGTCGTCACCCCGGCGGCGGCTTCGAAGTAGATGTTGCCGGCGCCGTCGGTGCGCTCGACGGTGATCTCGAACGGGTGGGTCATGCCGGGCGTGCCCGCGGTGCCCCAGAAGAGTGCGTACAGCGACCAGCCGAGCGCCGCCAGCGTGCCCATCGAGATCAGCGTGTCCATCGTCGAGGTGCCGTGCCGCAGGTTGGTCCACGCGGCCTTGTGGAACGGCCAGGCGCCCCACACCACCACCGGTGCGGCGAGGGTGAGGGACAGCCATTGCCAGTTGGTGAACTGCAGGGCCGGGACCATTGCCATCGCGATCACCGGCACGGTCAGCACCGTGGAGATCAGCAACCGGTCGCGCAGTGACCGCACCGGGTCGACGGCGTCCACGGACGCCGGCTCCTCGCTCGGCAGGCTGGCGTCGTAGCCGGCCTGTCGAACGGTGTCGACCAGGTCGTCGGCCGAGACCTGCTCGGGGAAGGTCACCCTCGCCTTCTCGGTGGCGTAGTTGACGCTGGCGGTGACGCCCTCGAGCTTGTTGAGCTTGCGCTCGATCCGGTTCGCGCACGACGCGCAGGTCATGCCGGTGATCTGGAGCTCGACGTCAGTGCTCGTCATGACTGTCCTCCGTGCTCAGTGCGAACTCGGCCGTGCGTACGACGCCGTCGTGCTGGAAGTCGAGGAACAGCCGGTAGCCGCCCTCGCTGGGCACCGCGGCGTAGAACACCACGTCGGGTCCGGGCTCGGTCTCGCCGTCGCCCGGGGTGCCGTCGGGGTGCACGTGCAGGTAGGCCAGGTCGCCCTCGCGGAGCGCGACCAGGTGGCCGTAGGCTCCGAGGTAGGGCTGCAGGTCGGTGACCGGTCGGCCGTCCTTGCTGACGCTGAGCGTGAGCTCGGCGTCCTCGCCCGCTGTCAGGTCGCCCTCGATGGCGACGGTGTAGCCGTCCACCTCGGCGGTGCGGACCTCCGAGCTCGGCGGCTCGGGTCGGTAGTCGCCGGCCACTGCGAGGTCGGCGCCGAGGGTGAGCGCTTCGGCGCCGGTCGCCTTGAAGTCGGCGAACACCCGCCACGCGCCAGGGGTGAGGTCGAGGCGGGCGGACCAGACGCCGTCGGCGTCCAGGACGGGGTGCACGTGCTGGAACCCGGTGAAGTCGCGGCGTACGGCGATCAGGTGCAGCTGCTTCTCGTGCTCGACGTCGTACTCCGTCACCGGGTGCCCGTCGGGGCCCTCGATCGTGAACGAGGTCAGCACCCCGCGGCCGGGCCGAGCAGCCTCCTCGGAGAGGCGGAAGGTGTAGCCGTCCTGGGAGATCATCAGCCCGCCGGGGATGTCGGCCGCTGTCTCGGTGCCCGTGGCGTCGCCGTGCCCACCGCCGTGCTCGTCCGACTCTGCCCCATCGGATTGGCCGGCGACGTGCTCATCGTCATGGCTCACCGGCTCGTCGGCCACCGGGCCGACCGCGTTGCCGATGCCCAGGGCAGCGGCGAACACGATAGCCAGGCCGACGACGAACGTGGCCACGCGCACCGGGGTCGTCATGCCAGCTGGTAGCCGGCCTCCTCGACGGCCGCACGCACGGCGGCATCGTCGAGTGACTGGCTGCTGGTGACGGTGAGCGTCCCGGTCTCGAGAACGACGGCGACGTTCTCGACGCCTGGGAGCTCCTGGATCTCTTCGGTCACCGAGGAGACGCAGTGGGCGCAGGTCATGCCGGTGACGGTGTAGTCAGTGGTGTCGCTCATGGGAGTGCCTTTCGGTGTGTGTGGGTCAGGAACGGACCAGGCGGGCGATCGCGTCGGAGGCTTCCTTGAGCTTCACCTGCGCGTCGGGGCCACCCGCCTTCGCGGCGTCGACCACGCAGTGGTCGAGGTGGTCGTCGAGCAGGGTCAGCGCGACCGCCTGCAGCGCCTTGGTCATCGCGGACACCTGCGTGAGGACGTCGATGCAGTACTTGTCCTCCTCGACCATTCGCTGGAGACCGCGGGCCTGGCCCTCGATCCGGCGGAGCCGCTTGAGGACGTCGTCCTTGTGCTCGTTCGCGATGTAGCCGTGCTGGTGTTCGCTCATGTAGGTACCATACCCCCCTATGGTACGTTGTCAAGGCCCGGCCCCGACAGCAGAGGAGTACCGATGAACCCGCGCAACGCCATGGCCGCCAGCGCGACGCTGCACTGCCTGACCGGGTGCGCGATCGGCGAGATCCTCGGCCTGATGATCGGTACGGCGGCCGGTCTTTCGAACGGCGCCACGATCGCGCTCGCGGTCGGCCTCGCCTTCCTGTTCGGGTACCTGCTGTCCACGGTGCCGCTGATCCAGGCGGGGCTCGGCTTCTTCGCCGCGCTCAGCCTGGTGTTCGCCGCGGACACGCTGTCGATCGCGACCATGGAGGTCACCGACAACCTGGTGATGTGGCTGATCCCCGGCGCGATGGAGGCCGGCCTGGTCGAGCCGATCTTCTGGATCGGCATGATCATCGCGCTCAGCGCCGCCTTCGTCGTGGCCTTCCCGGTCAACCGCTACCTGATCGACAAGGGCAAGGGCCACGCGCTGACCATGCAGCACCACGACGAGCACCACGAGCACCACTGAGCCGGGAGGTTCCGATGAACACCAGCACCCTTGCCGCCGGCGTGATCGGCTTCCTGCTCGGCGGTCTCACCGTGTCGATCGCCGCCGAGCTCGAAGATGAGCCCAGCCCGCCCCCGCCGCCGTCCCACGGAGCGCCGCTCCGCTAGCCGCGCCGTCGTGGAGTTGGGGTGTATCTACCCAATTTGGGGGATCCGCCCACCGGGTCCGGCACGAAACGATCCGCCGATGGGGATCCACCACCTCTGGTGGCTGATCCCGACCGTAGTGCTCGCGGGCGGGATCGCATGGAGCCTGAGTGCGGAGACAGCCCCGCACCCGGAGCCCGTTCCTGCGCCCGCGAGCTTCCTGGAGGATTCCCTGCTCGGCGTCTGCGGCGGCGCCGCCGAGCTCCCGGTCGGGATGGTCACCTGCTTGTGAACGGATGCACAAGCGTACGCTGGAGTGGTGGCTGTCTCGGTAGACCTCCTCACGACGCTGGCGACCGAGCCTGACGGACTGCTCCCGGCGCGGAACCAGATGGCGCTGTCACTCGGTTGGCACATCGTGCTCGCCTGCTTCGGTGTCGCGTTTCCGGCGATGATCTTCGTGGTCCATCGCCGTGGGCTCCGCAGGGACGACCAGGTGGCGCTGGACCTGGCGAAGCGCTGGTCCAAGGTGTCGGCCGTCCTGTTCGCCATCGGCGCGGTCTCCGGGACCGTGCTCAGCTTCGAGATGGGCCTGCTGTGGCCCGGGCTGATGGGCCCCTTCGGCGACGTGCTCGGCCTGCCGTTCGCCTTCGAGGGGCTCTCGTTCTTCGTCGAGGCGATCTTCCTGGGGATCTACCTCTACGGATGGGGCCGGATGCCCGACCGGCTGCATCTGCTGATGCTGCTCCCGATGATGATCGCGGGGGTCATCGGGTCGTTCTGCGTGCTCTCGGTCAACGCCTGGATGCAGAACCCGACCGGCTTCCGCCTGGTCGACACAGCGGACGGCTCGATCGAGGTGACCGACGTCGACCCTTGGGCGGCGATGTTCAACGACGGTGTGTGGCTGATGTTCGCGCACATGTGGGTGGGCGCCTTCGTCGTGGTGGGCTTCGTCGTCTCGGGCGTGTACGCCGCCGGGATGCTGCGCGGGCGTCGGGATCCGCACCACCGGTTGGGGTTCATGGTGCCGTTCGCCTTCGCGACCGTCGCCGCGCTCACCCAGCCGCTGGTCGGCCACGTCCTCGGCCTCCGAGTGGCCGAGACCCAGCCGGCCAAGCTGGCGGCGTTCGAGCTCGCCGAGACCACCGAGCAGCCGGCCCCGCTGCGGCTCGGAGGGGTGTGGATCGACGGCGAGCCGCGCTTCTACCTCGACATCCCGAAGATCGGCTCTCTCATCGCCCGCAACAGCTTCGACAAACCAGTACCGGGGATCGACACCATCCCTGAGGACGAGCGGCCGCCGGTCACCCTCACCCATCTCGCGTTCCAGACCATGGTGGGCATCGGGACCCTGCTCGCGCTGTCCGTGCTGGTGTTCTGGTTCCTCCGCCGGCGTGGTCGAGATCCGCTCGGCAACCGCTGGTTCCTGCGCTACGCCGTGATCGCCGGCCCGCTGGCCATCGTGGCGTTGGAGTCGGGCTGGATCGCCACGGAGGTCGGGCGCCAGCCGTGGGTGGTCTGGCAGGTCCTGCGCACCACCGAAGCCGCGGGCGACAGTCCGTGGATCTGGTGGTCCCTGACCGGGACCGTCGTGGTGTACGCCGGCCTCACCGTGGGCGCCGTCGTGGTGCTCCGCTCGATGGCGCGCCGGTGGCGGGCCGGCGAGCACGACCTGCCCAGCCCCTACGGACCGGAGACGCGGTGACCCTCGAGCTGGCCGTTGCCGCCGCGCTGTTCGCGGGCGTGTTGGTCTACGCGGTGTTCGGCGGCGCTGACTTCGGGTCCGGATTCTTCGACGCGACGGCCGGCGGCGACGTCCGCGGCGCGGAGGTCCGGACCCTGATCGACCACAGCATCGGTCCGGTGTGGGAGGCCAACCACGTCTGGCTGATCTACGTGCTGGTGATCTGGTGGACGGGCTTCCCGGAGTCGTTCGTCGCGGCCATGACCACGCTCGCCATACCCCTGATGCTCGCCCTGCTCGGCATCGTGCTGCGCGGCGCGAGCTTCGCCTTCCGGAAGTACGCCGCCACGCTCGGCCAGGCCCGGTTGTTCGGCGTGGTCTTCGCGGGGTCGTCGCTGATCACGCCGTTCTTCCTCGGCGCCGTGGTCGGGGCGATCGCATCGGGACGGGTGCCCATCGCCGGCAATGGCGACCTGTTCGATTCCTGGCTGACGCCCACGTCGATGCTCGGCGGCGCGATCGCGGTCGGCACCTGCTCCTTCCTTGCCGGCACCTTCTTGGTAGCGGACGCTCGGCGGGCCGGGAAGCCGGAGCTCGCCGAGCGACTCCGGCGCCAGACTCTCGCGGTCGGCGCGGTGACCGGGGCCGTGGTGCTCGGCGGCCTGGCCCCGCTGCACGCGGATGCACCGACGCTCTTCGACGGGCTTTCCGGCCGGGCCGCTCCGCTCATCGCGGTGTCGGCACTCGCGGGTGTCGCCACTCTCTGGCTGCTCTGGCAGCGGAGCTACCCGCCGGCTCGGCTGACGGCGGTGGCCGCCGTCGCGAGCGTCGTACTCGGCTGGGGCGTCGGGCAGTACCCGTGGCTGCTGGTCGACGAGGTTCGCATCGAAGACGCCGCCGGGGCACCCGCCACGCTGACCGGCCTGCTGGTCGCGGTCGGGCTCGCAGGGGTGATCGTGGTGCCGGCGCTGAGCTATCTGTTCTGGCTCACGCAGACGGAGCGTTGGACCCGCCACTGACCGCCGACCGGATCGTGTCGATGGCGTCCCAGTCGTTGAGGTGCATCCCGGCCACCACGGTGCCGGCGCGCAGCCAGAACGCCGTGATCTTGCGCTCCGCGCGGTCGCCGCTGATCACCACCTCGTCGTAGCCCGCGGCGCCGGTGGACCCGACGTACTCCATGCCGAGGTCGTACTGGTCGGTGAAGAAGTAGGGCATCCGGTCGTACACCGTGTCGTCACCCAGCATCGCGCGGGCGGCGGCCCGGCCCTGGTGGATCGCCGCGTCCCAGTGCTCCACCCGGATGCTGCCGAGCAGCGGGTGGTCGTGGCGGGCGACGTCGCCGGCCGCGAACACGTGCGGGTCGCTCGCGCGCAGCCGGGCGTCGACGAGCACGCCGTTGTCGCAGTCCAACCCGGCGGCCCGGGCCAGGTCGTCGTCCGGAATGGCGCCGATCCCGACGACGACCAGATCGGCCGCGGCCAGGGTTTCGGCGTCGACGGACGTGCCGAGCCGCAGGTCGACGCCGTGCTCGCGGTGGAGCTCGGCGAACATCGCCCCGACCTCCGGGCCGAGTACCGCCTCCAGAGGCTGCGCGGCCTGCTCGACCACGGTCACCTCGGCCCCGGCCTCTCGCGCGGCCGCGGCGACCTCGAGCCCGATCCAGCCTGCACCGACGATGACGATCCGGCCGGTCAGCCGCTCCTTGAGCGCGATCGAGTCCTCGAGCGTGCGCAGGTAGGCCACCGGGACGCCGGCATCGTCGGCCAGCGGCAGCCGGCGCGGGGTCGCGCCGGTGGCGAGCAGCAGCCGGTCGTAGCGCAGCTCCCGATCCGCCAGCACGACCCGGCCCCGGTCGAGGTCGAGGGCCTCGACCCGGCTGTCGAGGGCCAGCTCGACCTGGTGCTCGGCGTACCACTCCGCGTCGTGGGCGAACACCGAGTCGGGTTCCGCGGAGCCGAGCAGCAGCCCCTTCGAGAGCGGCGGGCGCTCGTAGGGAAGGTGCGCCTCCGCACCGACCAGGGTGAGGTCGTCCTCGTAGCCCTGGGCGCGCAACTCCTCGACCGCGTTCGCGCCGGCCAGGCCGCCGCCGACCACCACGATGTTCATGACCTGGTCCTGGTGAGGGAGAGGAACTCGGCCCGGCTGCGGGGGTCGTCGCGCAGCAGTCCGAGCAGGGTGGACGTGATCGTGCGCGAGCCGGGTGCCCGGGCGCCACGCAGGCTCATGCAGGTGTGGTCGGCCTCCACGACCACGCCCACCCCGCGCGGGGCGAGCTGCTCCTGCAGGTGCCGGGCGACGGTCTGGGTGAGCCGCTCCTGGGTCTGCGGGCGCCGGGCGTGGAACTCCACCATCCGGGCGAACTTGGAGAGCCCCAGGATCCGCTCTCCGGGCAGGTAGCCGATGTGCGCGGTGCCCACGAACGGCAGCATGTGGTGCTCGCACAGGGACTGGACCGGGATGTCCTCGACGACGACCAGCTCGTCGTACCCCTCGTCGTTGGGGAACGTCGTCAGGTCGAACTCGCGCGGCGTGGTCAGCTCGAGCAGCGCGTCGGTCATCCGGCGCGGCGTCTCGACGAGGTGCTCGTTGGAGAGGTCCATGCCGAGCGCGCGGAGCAGGTCCGTCGCCGCGAGCTCCGCGGCAGCGGGGTCGACGACCGGCGCCGCGCGGGCGATCCGCGGCCGGAGAGGAATGGCGGTCAAGGTGGGTGCCTCGTCTCTAAAGTGTGGTTCCTTTGGTTTTAGACCTCGATGCGGTCTAATGTCAAGGAATCTCTCCTTTAGAAGGAGCCATCGTGGATCTGGGCAGTCAGGCCGCCGGCATCGGCGTCCTCGCCGACGACACTCGTCGGGCGCTCTACGAGTACGTCGTGGCGCGGACCGACCCGGTGAGCCGCGAGCAGGCCGCGGCGGGCGTGGACCTCCCCCTGCACCGGGCCAGCTTCCACCTCGACCGCCTGGTCGCCGAGGGACTGCTCGACGTGGAGTTCCGCCGGCTCTCCGGCCGGACCGGTCCCGGCGCCGGGCGGCCCAGCAAGCTCTACCGCCGGGCCGACCGCGAGTTCGCGGTGTCGCTGCCCGAGCGGCGCTACGACCTGGTGGGCGACATCCTCGCCGCGGCCGTGACGCGCGCCGCCGAAGGATCCTCGCTGGAGCAGGCGCTGGACGAGTGCGCTCGCGAGGAGGGGCTCGAGGTCGGCGGCGCTGCGGGCTCCGACGACCCGAGGTCGCTGGCCTCGCTCGCCGAGGTGCTCGCGACGCAGGGGTACGAGCCGCGCGTCGAGAATGACGCGGTCGTGCTCGCCAACTGCCCCTTCGACTCCTTGGCCCGCAAGCACACCTCGCTGGTGTGCGGGCTGAACGAGTCGTTCGTCCAGGGAGTCGCCGACGGCCTCGGCTGTCCGGCCACCGCTTGCCTCGAGCCGTCGCCCGACCGGTGCTGCGTGACGGCACGCCCCGCGGACTGACCCCTACGATCGCCGGCATGGCGGACACGGCGCTGCTCGAGGCGGCGCGGGCGGGTGACGACGATGCGTTCGGGCGGCTGGTGGCGCCGTACCGGGGTGAGCTGCACGCCCACTGCTACCGGATCCTCGGCTCGTCGCACGACGCGGACGACGCCCTGCAGGACG
The DNA here is from genome assembly GCA_963779635.1 of uncultured Actinomycetota bacterium. GTDB lineage: Bacteria > Actinomycetota > Actinomycetes > Propionibacteriales > Nocardioidaceae > Nocardioides. The sequence continues at coordinate 95,313 of CAVZZC010000010.1, forward strand.
CGCTGCTCGGCGCCTGGAAGGGGCTCGCGACGTTCGAGGGGCGCAGCTCCCTGCGTGGGTGGCTCTACAAGGTGGCGACCCATGCGGCGCTGCGGGTCGGGTCGCGGCGACCGAAGCGCCAGCTGTCCCTCGACCTCGCTCCCCCGCTCGAGACGACGCTCGACCTCGGCGAGCCGATCGCCGAGACGGCCTGGCTGGAGCTCTACCCCGGCACGCTGGTCGACGGGCTGGGCGCGCTCGACCCGGCCGCGCGGTACGACGTACGGGAGAGCGTCGAGCTCGCGTTCGTCGCTGCTCTCCAGCACCTGCCGGCCACCCAGCGCGCCGTACTGATCCTGCGCGACGTATTGGCGTTCAGCGCGGCCGAGGTCGCGACCGCCCTGGACACCTCGGTCGCCGGCGTCAACAGCGCACTGCAGCGGGCCCGCGCCGGTCTCGAGGCGCGCCGCGGTCCTACCAGCCAGCAGCAGACGCTGCGCGAGCTCGGCGACACCGGGCGCGAGGAGCTGGTGTCGGCGTTCGTCGCCGCCTGGGAGCGATCCGACGTGGAGGCACTGCTCGACCTCCTCGTCGAGGACGCGCGGCTCTCGATGCCACCGCTGCCCGCGTGGTTCGACGGCCGCGAGGCGATCCGCCGGTTCCTTGCCGAGCGGATGTTCGCGACCCCGTGGCGGCTGGTGCCGAGTGACGCGAACGGCCAGCTCGCGTTCGCCTGCTACCAGGGCACGCCGGACGGCGACTACCGCCTCGGCGGGCTCACCGTGCTCGCCCTTCGCGGTGACCGGGTCTGCGAACTCACGTCGTTCCTGGCGCCGATCGTGGATCGCAGGTTCGGGATTCCTGAGGAGTTTCCCGGCAACCGATGAGTTCGTGGCTGCGCCTGACTCATGAGGGGTAGAAGGCGGAACACACCGCCTCCCGAGCCGAGGAGAACAAGATGCGCAAGGTCATCGTCACCACCCTGATGTCGCTGGACGGGTACGTCTGCGGGCCCGAGGGCGACTTCATGGTGATGCCCCTGGACGAGTCGTTCAGCGCCTACAACGCGGAGCGGCTGCGGACGGCGGACACCCTCCTGCTGGGCGCGACGACGTACGCGGGCTTCAAGGAGTACTGGCCGCCGGTGGCCGACGACGAGTCGCAGCCGCCGGTGGAGCGGGAGATCTCGCGGCTCAACGGCGCCATGGAGAAGGTCGTCGTCTCCGACAGCCTGGGCGACGACGACACCGGAGCCTGGGCGGACACCACCAGGATCGTCAGGCGGGCCGACGCGCACGACGTGGTGCGGGAGCTCCGAGCGGGCGAAGGCGGCGACATCCTGATGTTCGGCAGCGTGACGCTGTGGAACCACCTGCTCGCCAACGGGCTCGTCGACGAGCTGCACCTGATGGTCGGCAACGCCTCGATCGGCGACGGCCTGCCCGCGTTCACCGGGCGCTCGGAACGGCTCGGGCTCGTCGAGGCCCGTCAGCTCGACGGCTCGCAGAACGTGCTGCTGCGGTACGCCGTCCCCACCTCGTGACCGGTGGGCCGACGATGCCAAAATGGTGGCTGTGACCGCCGAGACTCTGCGCTACGCCGCCTTCACCGAAGATCCCCGACGCGGCAACCCGGCGGGCGTCGTGCTCGACGCGACCGGGCTGTCGACCGAGGAGATGCTGGGCATCGCGGCCGAGGTCGGCTACTCGGAGACCGCGTTCGTGCTCCCGGGCGACGGCCCGCTCGCGACCCGCTACTTCAGCCCGCAGGCCGAGGTGGACTTCTGCGGCCACGCCACGATCGCGCTGGCCGTCGCCCGGGCCGACCGGGAAGGACCGGGCCCTCTCGCGCTCGACACCGCGGCCGGCCGGATCGACGTGGACGTCGTCGATGGCCCAAGCGGGCCGGTGGCCACGCTGCGCAGCGTGCCGACCAGTACGCGAGCGTTGGGCGAGGACGACTTGACCGTGCTGCTGTCCGCCCTGGGCTGGTCGGCTGCCGACCTCGACGAGCGCTACCCACCGCACGTCGCGTTCGGTGGGGTGCACCATCCGGTGCTCGCGGTCCGCACCCGGGAGCGGCTGGCCGACCTCGACTACGACTACGACGCGCTCCTGGCGCTGATGACGGACCGCGGCTGGACCACCGTGCAGCTGTACTGGGTCGAGGACGAGCTCACGATCCACGCCCGCAACCCGTTCCCGGTCGGCGGGGTCGTGGAGGACCCGGCGACCGGGGCCGCGGCCGCAGCCCTCGGTGGCTACCTGCGCGAGCTCGGCTTCGTCAGCAAGCCGACCCGGATCCGGATCATCCAGGGCGAGGACATGGGCCGGCGCAGCGAGCTGTTCGTCGACATCGATCCCGCCGACCCGACCGTGCGCGTCTCGGGCGCCGCCGTACGCATACCTACAGATGCTTGAGTGCCTCGCGCCGTGACAACGGGCTGAGCTCGTTGCCGGCGACGTAGGCGCGCACCCAGTCGGGGTTCCACCGGGCCACGTCACGCAGTGCCCAGCCGATCGCCTTGCGGACGAAGAACTCCGGGTCCGCCCGGTTGGGCTCGATGACGTCGGCGAGCAGCTCGAGGTCCACGTCATCGCGCAGCCCGAGCTGGCCGAGGATCGCTACCCGTCGCAGCCACAGCACGTCATCGGTGCTCCACTCGCGCAGCACCGTGCCGAGTCGGTCGGGGTGGGTCGCCACCAGGTCGGCGATCCGGTGCGCCGTCTCGTCGACGTGGTCCCACCAGGCACCGGTGACGACGTGGTGGCGGTGCAGCTCGAGCAGGTCGAGGCGGCCGTGGGTCCAGCGCAGCCCGACCAGCTCCTGCGCGGCGTACCGCTGCTCGCGATGGGTGGCCGTGTCCCACAGGGTCACGACCGCGGCCAGCACGGTGTCCGGGTCCTGGCCCTTCGCGAGTGACCGCGCGGTGCGTCGTACGTCCGGGCGGCGGATGCCGAGGAACGGCAGCGTCCCGTTGTCCGCCACCTTCATGTACGCCGCCATCGCCGGCGCCAGCTCGGGGTCGGCGATGCTCCCGAGCTGGGCGGTGATCCGGTCGGCGAGGTCGGCAGCCAGTTGGGCCACGTCGGTCAGATGGCGGCGAGGAAGGCCCGCACCCGCTCCATGAGCAGCGCGGCCGCTTCCGGGTCGTACGCATCGAGCGAGGAGTCGGCGAAGAGGTGCTCGTCACCGGGATAGACGAAGAGCTCGGCAGCCGCCGCGGAGTCGGCCAGCTCGCGTGCGGCCGGCAGGTCCTCGTCGAAGAACTCGTCTCCCTCCTTGCCGTGGATCTGCACCGGCACCCCCGCCGGCCACGCCTCCCCGAACTCCGCGACCGGGATGCAGGAGTAGATGAGCAGGGCACCGCGGGCATCGGGCCTGGTCTGCGCGAGCCGCTGCGCGATCGTCACGCCGAAGGAGAACCCGGCGTAGACGAGGCCGGGGCCGAGCTCGTCGGCCGCGGCGGCGCCGCGTTCGCGGATCGTGTCGAGTCCCGTCTCGCGCGCGAATCCGAAACCGTCCTCGATGCTGCCGAACGTGCGGCCGTCGAACAGGTCCGGCGTATGCACGGTGTGCCCGGCCTGGCGCAGGTCGTCGGCAAACGCCCGCACTCCGTCGGTCAGGCCCTGGATGTGGTGGTAGAGCAGCACCTCGGCCATCTCAGCTTCCCCCGTCTAATGATCGACTCTTTTGGAACATTCCGCGATGCTAGTCTGTTCCGCCATGGCCGACAACCCCCCGGACTACGAGCTGGCCGACCGGATGGCGCTGACCAGGCCGGCCCAGGTGAAGGCCATCGGTCACCCGCTCCGCACCACGATCCTGCAACTCCTCCACGAGCGAGCTGCGACCGTCACCGAGCTCGCGGCCGCGCTCGAGCGACCCAAGAGCACGGTCGCGCACCACGTCGATGTGCTCACCCGGAACGGCCTGCTCCAGGTGGTGCGGACGCGGAAGGTGCGGGCGATCGAGGAGCGCTTCTACGGGCGCACCGCGCGCATGTTCCACGTGGCAGCGGAGCCATCACCCGCCGGCGAAGAGATGCCCGTCGACTTCAACGACTTCGAAGTGGCTGCACACGAGTCCGCGACGGCGTTCCAGCAGGGAAAGCTCTGGGGCTTCATCCGGCATGCGCGCATCTCGGAGGGTCAGGCCTCTCAGTTCTGGGACCGGATGGCCGAGCTGGTTGATGAGTTCGACCGGATGCCGAGGACCGGCGAAACCATGTACGGGTTCGCGATCGGTATCTACCCCACCGACCACCCGACCCTGCCGACAGCGGAGTGACGCTCCGCGCACCTCAACCGCCGACAGCGGCTCGCGGCAACAGCTCCACGAACTTCGTCATCGCGCGGTCCGCGGCGGCTCGGTCGCCGGTGATCGCCACGTCGAAGAGCAGGCCGCGGGCCATGGCGAGCGACATCCGGACCAGGTCACCGGCCCGGTCGGGCGGGTGGCCGGCGGCGACGTACAGATCGCTGAGCGCGTCGGTCCAGCCCTCGGCAAGCCAGTCACGCAGCACCGTCGCGTGCGGACGTCCCTGCATCGCGTGGCCGGCGAGCTCGAAGTACAGCGGAGCGAAGGTCGACGCCGAGTCGGCGACCTGCGTCCAGAACCGCATCCCGGCGTCGTAGGGGTCGTCCCCCGCCGCGATCAGCTCGGCCAGCAGGTCGCGCTCGCGACGCTCGACGTGCTCCACCACCGCCGTCACCAGGCCCTCCCGGGAGCCGAAGTGGTAGATCAGCATCCGGTGGCTGGTCCCGAGCGCCGTGCCCAGGGAGCGGAGGCTCGTCTCGCCGACGCCGTTCTCGGAGAACCACGCCACCGCGCGCACGAGCAGATCCTCGCGTGCGGTCACTCCTCGGCACGCGCGGCGAAGGCGGCTGCCTCTGTCTCGATGTAGCTCCGGGCCTTCCGGCCGTAGATCCGCCAGAGCAGGCCGGAGAGCACGCCCGACCAGTGCATGCCGAGCACGATCTCGGTGCCACCCGACGGCGTCGCGGAGACCTCGTGCGTGGCGATCATGGACAGGCCCGGCGTGGACGACGTCCAGGTGAAAGCCTTCCCTGGCTTCCACTCGGTCACCTCCCAACGCGCCCTGCGCAGCATCGGCTGCTCCATGTAGTACGCCGTGCCGACGCCGTGCGGCGCGGCCGGGCCATCCCGCTCCACCCGGTTGACCGTGGGCAGCACCTCCGGCCAGGCATCGAGGTCGGAGATCACTGCCCACACCTGCTCGGGTGTGGCCTTGGAAGTAGCGCGGTGCTCGAAGTCCATGTACCAAATGGTACAACGACGGATCGTTACGTTGGAAGGCATGAGCGAGATCCCGACGCACCAGCTGAACGACGGTGAGGAGCTCCCCGCGGTCGGCTTCGGCACCTACACCCTGCGCGGCGAGGACGGCATCGCCTCGATCGTGTCGGCGCTCGAGGTCGGCTACCGGCTGCTCGACACGGCGGTCAACTACGACAACGAGCCCGAGGTGGGGGAGGCGCTGCGCCGGTCGGGCATTCCGCGCGACCAGGTCAAGGTGTGCAGCAAGCTGCCCGGCCGCCATCACGGGTACGACGACGCGATCCGCTCCACGCACGAGTCACTCGAGCGGCTCGGCCTGGCCAGGCTCGACCTGCACCTCATCCACTGGCCCAACCCCAGCGTGGACAAGTACGTCGAGGCGTGGCACGCGCTGGTCGACCTGCAGCGCGACGGCCTGGTGACCAGCATCGGCGTCTCCAACTTCACCGAGGCCAACCTGCAGCGGATCATCGACGAGTCCGGCGTCACCCCGGCGGTCAACCAGCTCGAGCTGCACCCCTACTTCCCCCAGCCCGAGATGCGCGCCGTCGACAGCGACCGCGGCATCCTCACCGAGTCGTGGAGCCCGCTCGGCAAGCGCCAGGCGCCGTTCACCGAGCCGCCGATCGCGAGCGCCGCCGAGCGGCTGGGCGTGGAGCCGGCACAGGTGATCCTGCGGTGGCAGGTCCAGCTGGGTTCCCTGCCGATCCCGAAGTCCGCGACGGCGGAGCGGCAGCGCACCAACCTCGACGTTTTCGGGTTCGAGCTCACCGACGAGGAGATGGCGGCGATCACCGGGCTCGGCCGGCCCGACGGCCGCCTGTTCGGCGGCGATCCCGTGACCCACGAAGAGATGTGACGTAGCGTCGAGCCCCGTGTCTGCCTCGCGAGTACGCCGTCTCGTCGCCGCCGCAGTGCTGATACCGCTGGCGATCACGCTGAGTCCGCCCACCGCGACCGCCGACCACGCAGGTGACGACCCCGGCCCGATCCACGCCGGCAACACGTTCGGCTGGTGGAAGAGCCTGGTCTACCGCGAGGAGTTCCACGGCTCGATGGCGAAGTACTGGAAGGTCGACGGCCCGGGCGTCGTACAGCACCAGAACGGCATGCTCACCCTCAACACCACCGACTCCGGCAGCGTCAGCGCCACGCTCGATCGCAAGGGCGCCACCACCGGTCGGTGGGAGACGCGGCTTCGCTCACGCCGCTACGGCACCGGCGGCGAGAACTTCCGGGTGCTCACCGAGCTGGTGCCGGCCGACCCGAAGGCGTACCACTGCGGCGCGCAGAACATCACGCTGAACGACTACCGGATCGGCCGCAAGACCGTGCAGTTCCACATCGGCACCCTGCCCGACAACATCTTCCGTGGGCACGTCGGGAAGATGGACCTCGGCAAGGACGAGTGGCACACCTACGCGGTCGAGGTGAAGCCGAAGCGGATCTCGTGGTTCGTCGATGCCCACGTCATCCATTCCGAGCGGCGCAATTCCGCACTCTCCGGCGTCCCGCTCACCGTGCGGTTCACGATGCAGGCCGTGCCCGACGAGACGATGAACCCCAGCCGGATGCAGATGGACTGGATGCGGCACTGGAGCACGAAGACCCCCAACACCAAATCGGTGGTCGCCCCGAAGACCGAGCGCGGCACGTACGCCGACGCCTGCTGAGTCAGGCCCGGGCCGGCACCGCCCGTGCCACGTCGTCGGCCATCGGCTCGTAGTGGGCGAAGGTCCTGGTGAAGCTGCCGGTGCCGTGCGTCGAGGAGCGCAGGTCGACGGCGTAGCGGGTCAGCGAGCTCGCCGGCACGTGCGCGCGGACGACCGTGCGGTCGCCCTGCTGGTCGGTGCCGAGTGGCCGGCCGCGCCGCGAGGACAGGTCGCTCATCACGGTGCCGACCATCTCGTCGGGCACCACGACCTCGATCTCGTCGTAGGGCTCGAGGATCACGATCGCGGCCGCCGCTGCGGCCTCGCGTAGCGCCAGCGCACCGGCGCTCTGGAAGGCCATGTCGGAGGAGTCGACGCTGTGCGACTTGCCGCCGGTCAGCGTGACCCGGATGTCGACGACCGGGTAGCCGTTGCGGACGCCGCGCTCCATCTGCGCGCGCACGCCCTTCTCGACGCTGGGGATGAAGTTCTTCGGCACCGCGCCGCCGACCACCCGCTCGGTGAACTCGAACCCCGCACCCTGCGGCAGCGGCTCCACCTCGATGTCGCAGACGGCGTACTGGCCATGGCCGCCGGACTGCTTGACGTGCCGGCCGAGCCCGGCGGCCTTGGCACCGAACGTCTCCCGCAGGGGTACGACGAGGTCGACCGTCTCCACGGACACACCGAACCGGTCGCGCAGCCGCTCGAGCGCGGCGTCGGCGTGCGCCTCGCCCATCGCCCAGACGACGAGCTGCCGGGTCTCGGCGTCGTTGACGATCCGCACCGACGGGTCCTCGGCGGCGAGCCGGCCCAGGGCGGTCGAGAGCTTGTCCTCGTCGGACTTGGTGGTCGCCTCGATCGCGACGGGGTGCAGCGGCTGCGGCAGCGTCCAGGGCCGGAGCACCCGGGGCGCGTCGACCGCGGAGAGGGTGTCGCCGGTCTCGGCCCGGGTCAGCCGGCCGATGGTGGCGATGTCGCCCGCGACGACTCGCCGCGCGGGCGCCTGCTGCTGACCGAACGGGTAGGCCAGCGAGCCGACCCGCTCGTCGTCGTCATGGTCGTCGTGGCCCGACCCGGCGCCGAAGAACGACGAGAAGTGTCCGGACACGTGCACCGGGCTGTCGGCGTCCAGGGTGCCGGAGAAGACGCGCACCAGGCTGACCCGGCCGACGTACGGGTCGCTGGTCGTCTTCACGACCTCGGCCACCAGCGGGCCGCCCGGGTCGCACGACAGCGGGTCGGCGGCCGCGCCGCTGGGCGTGAACACCTCGGGGCTGGGGTGTGTCGACGGCGCCGGGAAGCCGCTCACGACCAGGTCGAGCAGCTCGGCGCATCCCACACCCGTGGACGCGCAGACCGGGACCACCGGGTGGAAGGAGCCGCGCTCCATCGCGCGCTCCAGGTCATCGACCAGTACGTCGGCACCGATCTCCTCGCCGCCGAGGTAGCGGTCCATCAGGGTCTCGTCCTCGGACTCCTCGATGATCCCCTCGATCAGCGCGGACCGGTGCGCGGCGGCCCCGTCCTCGGTGTGGCTCCCGTCGATCAGGCCGGCCAGACCGACCACCGAGCCGCCCTCGCTGACCGGCAGGAAGACCGGCAGCACCTTGTCGCCGAATGCGGCCTGGGCCTGCGCAAGAACGCCCGGGTAGTCGGCCCGGGCGTGGTCGAGCTTGGTCACCACCACCGCGCGCGGCATCGCCACCCGGGCGCACTCCTGCCACAGGCCGGCGGTGGTGTGGTCGACGCCCTCGTTGGCGGCGACGACGAAGAGCGCGCAGTCGGCGGCGCGCAGCCCCGCGCGCAGCTCGCCGACGAAGTCGGCGTACCCCGGGGTGTCGATGAAGTTGATCTTGGTGCCGCGATGTCGCACGGGCGTGACGGCCAGGCCCATCGAGCGACCATGGCCGCGTTCGGACTCCTCGAAGTCGGACACCGTGGTGCCCTCGTCGACCGAGCCGGCCCGGCTGATGGCGCCCGCGGTCACGAGCAACGTCTCCAGGAAGGTGGTCTTGCCGGAGGAGCTGGGCCCGATCAGGACGACGTTGCGGATCCCGTCGGGCCCGGCCGCTTCGAGGTCGTGGCGGCCCGTTCGTGCGGCGGGTTTGTCAGCCATGGACACACGTTGCTCCAACCCGCTGCTCGGCACAAGCCCGTGTGGTGGTTTCGAGGCTCGCTGGCGCTCGCTCCTCAACCACCGATCAGGCCGAAGTCGCCGAACGGCTCGTCGCGTTCGCGCACGGCCTGCTTGAACCCCGCCTCAGCGGCCCGCGCCTGGAACGCGTAGCCCTCCGGCGTGTGCCGGGCGACACCGTCGAGTACGACGCTCAGCACCTGGGTGGCGTGCAGGCCCTGGGCGAACAGCGCCTGGTTGATCGCCAGCTTGTGCATCACCAGCTGGTTGATCGGCACCCGGGCGATCCTGACCAGCAAGTCCTCGAAGCAGGCGTCGAGCTCCTCGGCGGGCACCGCCTCGCTGACCAGGCCCCACTCCTTGGCGGTGCGCCCGTCGATCGAGTCACCGGTCAGCAGCAGCCGCCGGGCCCGCTCGAGGCCGATCCGGTGCGCCCACAGCATCGAGGTCGGGACGCCCCACACCCGGGCCGGCGGGTAGCCGATCTTGACGTCCTCGGCGGCCACGATCAGGTCCGAGCACAGCGCCATGTCGGTGCCACCGGCCACACAGAACCCGTGCACCTTGACCACCACCGGCTTGTCGGAGTGGAAGAGCGACATGAAGCCGCGCAGGTTGCGGGACATCATCTGGTAGTCGGTCACCGGATCCCACACGGCGCCGGGGTCGTGGTTGGCCGCGATCACGCCGAGGTCGAGCGGCGACCCCGCCGGCGCCGACTCCGCCTCGCCCTGGTCGGGCCGCCCTTCCGCCGAGGACACCAGGTCGTAGCCGCCGCAGAACCCACTGCCCGCGCCGCTCAGCCCGATCACGTGCACGCCCGGGTCTAGGTTGGCGCGCTCGACGCACTCGGCCAGCTCGCGCGGGGTGTCCAGGGTGATCCCGTTGCCCCGATCGGGCCGGTCCAGGGTGATCCGGGCGATGCGCCCGTCGACGTCGTATCGCATCGTGGTGTGGGGCATGTGAGGATCCTGGCATGAGCCAACCGCAGAGCCCGTTGGGTCTGTTCGCGATCGACGACCTGCTCGACAACGAGGAGCGGGCCACCCGCGACAGCGTGCGCAGGTTCGTCGACGAGCGGGTCCGCCCGGAGGTCGCCGAGTGGTACGAGTCCGGCGTCGTGCCGGCCCGCGAGCTGTCCAAGGAGCTCGGCGCGCTCGGCCTGCTCGGCATGCACCTGGAGGGTTACGGGTGTGCGGGCGCCGGCGCCACGGCGTACGGCCTGACCTGCATGGAGCTCGAGGCCGGCGACTCCGGCATCCGGTCGCTGGTGTCGGTGCAGGGGTCGCTGTCGATGTTCGCGATCTGGAAGCACGGCTCGGAGGGGCAGAAGCAGGAGTGGCTGCCGCGGATGGCCGCCGGTGAGGCGATCGGCTGCTTCGGGCTGACCGAGCCGGACTTCGGCTCCAACCCCGCCGGCATGCGTACCCGGGCCCGTCGCGACGGGGACGACTGGGTGCTCGACGGCACCAAGATGTGGATCACCAACGGCTCGATCGCCGATGTCGCCGTGGTGTGGGCGCGCACCGAGGAGGGCATCCGCGGCTTCGTCGTTCCCACCGACACCGCCGGCTTCTCCGCGCCGGAGATCAAGAAGAAGATGTCGCTGCGCGCATCGGTCACCTCAGAGCTGGTGCTCGACGGGGTGCGGCTGCCCGGCTCCGCCGTACTCCCCGAGGTGACCGGGCTGTCCGGGCCGTTGTCGTGTCTCAGCGAGGCCAGGTTCGGCATCGTCTTCGGCAGCCTCGGCGCGGCCCGCGACTGCCTCGAGACCGCGATCGCGTACGCGAAGGAGCGGGAGATCTTCGACCGTCGGCTCGCGGCGTTCCAGCTCACCCAGGCCAAGCTCGCCGACATGACCCTCGAGCTCGGCAAGGGGATGCTGCTCGCGCTGCACCTCGGCCGGCTCAAGGAGCGCGGCAGCCTCGACCACCGCCAGGTCAGCCTCGGCAAGCTCAACAACACCCGCGAGGCGATCACCATCGCCCGTGAGTGCCGCACCATTCTCGGCGCGGCCGGAGTGACGCTGGAGTACCCCGTGATGCGGCACGCCAACAACCTCGAGTCGGTGCTGACCTACGAGGGCACCTCCGAGGTGCACCAGCTGGTGATCGGCCAGGCCGTGACCGGGGAGACCGCCTTCCGCTGACGAATCAGCCCTAGCCTGATCGGCATGACTGAGACGGGAGGCGTGCGCCAGCTCCGGCTGGTCGTGCACGCCGAGGACTACGACGGAGCGTTGCGGTTCTTCCGCGACGTGCTGGGCATGGCGGAGCAGGAGGCCTACAGCGGCGACGGCGGAGCCGAGGTGGCGATCCTCGACGCCGGGCGGGCGACCCTCGAGATCGCGAACACCGCCCAGGCCGAGATGATCGATCAGGTGGAGGTGGGGTCCCGCGTGGCCGGGCACTTCCGGGTCGCGCTCGAGGTCGACGACTGCGCCGCTGCCTCCCAGACCGCCGTGGACGGAGGGGCGGTGCCCGTCGCCCCACCCACCCGGACGCCGTGGAACTCGCTCAACGCCAGGTTCGACGCCCCCGGCGAGGTGCACCTGACGCTGTTCCAGGAGCTCGGGGGCGGCTAGCTGCCCACCTCATCCGACGCACGTACACGGACGGAGGGAAGTCCTCAGCCTCGATCGCGTGGCCCTCGGCGTCCGCTTCACCAACCGACTTCACTCCGTTCCTGTACGAGGACACGGGACGTAGAGCACGGTCCGCACATCCGCACGGCCGATCAGCGGCATGAGCGGGCGTCACAACGTCATACGAACCGGGGCCTATAGCGCTCGGAACGTATGACGTCCCGCCTCAGGGGCATCCCGAATCAGCAGTGGGCGAGAAAATCTACCCACGTCCGCTTGCCGACCTGCGCCCCCTCCAGCACCAGGTTGTCGCCGGCGCGGTAGGCGCGGCCGGCCTTGCCGGGGATGCGCACCGGCAGCATCGGGCGGTGCTTGCCGGCGGCGCGCAGGTAGCCGCGGACCAGGTCGCCCATCGGGTGCACCTCTGGCCCGACCAGATCGGGAACCCGCCCCGCGGGCCGGTCCAGGGTCAGCTCGACGAGCCGGGCCGCGACCTCGTCGCTGTCCACCGGCTGCAGCCGCAGCCCTCCGGGCTTGGGGACCACCGGCAGCTTGGCCATCGCCCGGGCGGTCTTCAGCACCAGGTCGTGGAACTGCGCGGCACGGAGCACCGTGTGCGGGATGCCCGAGTCGGCCAGCACCTGCTCGGCCTCGAACTTCGCCCGCAGGTAGGTGAGCGGGATCCGGTCGGCCGCGGTCACCGAGATGAAGACGACGTGCGCGACACCGGCCTCCTTCGCGGCGCGGACCAGGTGACCGGCCAGCACCTCGTCGCCCTTGGCGCCGCCTGCAAGGTGCACCACGGTTCGTACGCCGGCCACCGCGGCGTCGATGCCCCGGTCGGCGGCCAGGTCGCCGACGACGTACTCGATGCCTTCCTCGGCCGCACGCTGACTGCGGCTCAGGATGCGCAGCTCGGCGCCCGCCGCCAGCAGCCGCGGGGCGACGTGGCCGCCCAGCGTGCCGGTGCCGCCGGTGATCAGGATGGGTGCGTTCATGGGTTCCTCCGGTTCGTCGATCTGATGTCGAGCCGTTGACCCGTGCGCCCAGGGGTTTGTGACGTTCTCGTGAGTCACATCCGGGCTCCCCCACGGGTCAGGCTGGTAGACACCGGTTGCGAGGAGAGGACGGCAGATGGCGGAGCAGGACTGGCTGGCGGAGCGGTTCGAGGAGAACCGACCGCGGCTGCGGGCCGTCGCCTACCGGATGCTGGGGTCCGCGGACGAGGCCGACGACGCGGTCCAGGAGGCCTGGCTGCGGCTCAGCCGCTCCGACACCGACGAGGTGCAGAGCCTGCCCGCCTGGCTGACCACCGTGGTCGCCCGGATCAGCCTGAACATGCTGCGCAAGCGCGGCACCCGAGGGGAGCGGCCGCTCGACGAGGCCCGCGGGCCGGAGCTGCACGTCGTCCGCGACGATCCGGAAGAGGCGGCGCTGCTCGCCGACTCGGTCGGGCTCGCGCTGCTTGTAGTGCTCGAGACGCTGACGCCCGCCGAGCGACTGGCGTTCGTGCTGCACGACATGTTCGACGTGCCGTTCGACGAGATCGCGACGATCGTGGACAGGTCACCGGCGGCCACCCGGCAGCTGGCCAGCCGGGCCCGCCGCCGGGTGCGTGGTCTCGAGCCACCCGAGCCCGACCTGTCCCGGCAGCGGCGGGTGGTCGATGCCTACCTGGCCGCGACCCGGGACGGCGACTTCCACGGCCTGGTCAAGCTGCTGGACCCCGACGTCGTCCTCCGCGTCGACGCGGAGGCGATGCCGACCGGGCGCGGGCTGGTGCTGCGTGGCCGCGAGGCCGTCGCGGGCGGCGCGGTGGCGTCGGCCGCCCGGGCCCGCGTCAGCCAGGTCGCCGTCGTCGACGGCTCCATGGGGATGGTGATGACCGTCGGAGACCGGACGACCGTCGCGCTCCGCTTCGTGATCGACGGCGACACGATCACCGGCATCGACGTCATCGGCGCGCCCGAGCGACTGGCTCGGCTGGACATCCGGTGAACGCCGCAGAGATCGCCGCCGCCTTCGACCTCGGCGCTGGGCCTCGGCTGTCCGCGGAGCCGGTGGCCCGCGGGAGGCTGGGCGCCGTCTGGCGCCTGGAGACCGACGACGCGCGGTTCGCGGTGAAGGTGCCGTTCGAGCCGGAAAGTGAGGACGAGGACGACGTCCGCGCGGCCACGGCGTTCCACGAGGCGGCGTACGCCGCCGGCGTGCCGACCCCGAGGCCTCTGCGCGCCGCTGACGGGCGAGGTGTTCGTCGACGTCACCGGCGCCCGGGTGCGGATCTACGAATGGGTCGACGTCCTGGGTCCCGACACCTCACTGGACCCCGCCCTGGTCGGCGCGACGATCGCGGCGATCCACCTGGTGCCGGACCCGCAGCCCGAGCCCGCCCCGGTCGCCGCGTGGTACACCGAGCCGGTCGGCGCCGAGCGCTGGGACGCGCTCGGTCGAGCGGCTGCGCTCGGCGGGGGCTCCGTTCGCCGCCGCGATGACCGCGCTGCGCGACGAGCTGGTGGCGCTCGACGAGTGGGTGGTGCCGCCCCGGCGGGTGCGGACCTGCCACCGCGACCTGTGGGCCGACAACCTGAGGGGCACCGCCGCGGGTGGTGGGTGCGTGCTCGACTGGGAGAACAGCGGTCCGGCCGATCCGACGTACGAGCTGGCGTGCATGCTCTTCGAGTTCGGCCGCGGCGACCCGGGCCGGGCCAGGGCGCTCGCCGGTGCGTACGCCGAGGCCGGCGGTCCTGCGCGGGTGTCCCGGCGGGAGGACTTCTCGATGCTGATCGCGCAGCTCGGTCACATCGCCGAGATCGCGGCGAACACCTGGCTGGCCGCGGCGGACCCGGACTCCAGGGCGGACGCGGCCGCCTGGGTGGCCGAGCTGGTCGACGACCCGCACACCCCGGCGGTGCTGACCGAGCTGCTGGCCGCGGTCACCTGACCGGCCAGCCCCACTCCTCGAACCCCGCCTCGAGCATGACCGCCTCGTTGCGGCCGGGAAGGCTGACCGTCATCAGGTCGCGGCCGTCGCCGCCCCGCACCTTGAGCACCTGGACCTGCATCCGGGGACCCATCCGCGACTCCACCCGCACCTCGGCCGCCTCCGCCCGCGCGACGCGGATGTCGACGCCGGCGGCGGTGTGTCGCAGCTCGCCGGGCGTCAGCACGACCAACCACGGCTCGCTGGACTGGGCGCGCCGGATCTGCCACGCCCACCAGGCGACGAACGCGGCGAAGAACACTGCAGCCAGCAGCAGCTCCGGCTTCACGAGCGCGGCCACCAGGCCGGCGGCGGCGAGCAGCACGTAGAGGCCGGTGAAGACCCGACCCAGCGCTCGCTGGTCCGCGACCGAGTGCTCGATCCGCACCTCGGTCGGCGACGCATCCATGGCCACGGGGCGAGGCTACGCGGGCACCGCCGCGGTGTCCGATAGCCGCCAGAACTCGGGCCCGGATCGAGCGAGGGTGGAGCCATGGAGCTGAACCTGACGAACAAGACGGCACTGGTCACCGGCGGCAGCAAGGGCATCGGCCTGGCGGTCGCCACCGCGCTCGCGAAGGAGGGCGCTCGGGTCGCGGTCGCAGCCCGCGGCGCGACCCCGGAGCTGAAGGAGCTGATGAACGAGTACGACGTGGAGCACTTCGCCGTGGACCTCGCCGACCCACGCGGGCCCGGGCGCCTGGTCGCCGCGGTGGCGGGGTCGTACGGCGCCCTCGACCTGCTCGTGAACAACGTCGGCGCCAGCGAGCCGGCCGCGACAAGCCTGGCCTTCACCGACGAGCAGTGGCAGCGGCTGTTCGAGATCAACTTCTTCGGCGTCGTCCGCACCGTGCGGGCCGCGGTACCACTGCTGGCGGCCAACGGGGACGGCGCCGTGGTCAACATCGCCTCGCTCAACGCGCGGTTGCCGCAGGGGATGATCGCGCCCTACAGCGCGGCCAAGGCGGCGCTGGTCAACTTCGGCAAGGCCGTCTCCGAGGAGCTCGCGCCGCAGGGAGTGCGGGTCAACTCGATCCTGCCCGGCCCGGTGCGCACGCCGTTGTGGACCGATCCCGGCGGCTTCGCCCACATCATCGGCGAGCAGGCCGGCATCAGCGCCGACGAAGTGATGGACAGGATGCTCCCCGAGTCGATGAACATCTCGCTGGGCCGGGTCGCGGAGCCGGAGGAGATCGCCGACCTGGTGCTGTTCCTGTGCTCGCCTCGCTCGAGCTACGTGACCGGCGCCGACTACGTCATCGGCGGAGGGATGCTCAAGAGCACGGCGTAAATCCCGTGGAAGAAATTCTCGGCACGCTGTCGTATGGGCGGGGACGCGTTCGTGGAGGGGGTGGAACCCCTTCAACCCCACCGAAAGGCAGCCCCATGGCCACCATCGCAGTGCACGAGTTCATCTCCCTGGACGGCGTGTTCGAGAGCCCGACCTGGACCTTCGACTACGGCTTCGACCCGAAGATGGGCGAGACCCTCGGCGCGATCACCGACCAAGCCAACACCATCCTGCTGGGCCGCACGACGTACGAGATGTTCGCCCCGGCCTGGCGGGACCGGACCGCCGAGGAGGACCCGGGCTCTCCGTTCTTCAACGAGACCGAGAAGCTCGTCGTCGGCACCCAGGACCTGGTGGAGGAGTGGAACAACTCCACCCGCATCGGCACCTACGACGCCGACCAGATCCGCAAGCTCAAGGACGAGCGGGACGGCGTCATCTACATCTCCGGCAGCGGCCAGCTGGTCCGGGGGCTGCTCAAGGACGGTCTGGTCGACAACCTGCATCTGTTCGTCTACCCCATCGCCCTCGGAGAGGGCGAGCGGTTCTGGAAGGACGGCGTCGACCCGACCAAGCTCGCCCTCAAGGGCACCGACGTCTACGACAACGGGGTCGTGCACCTGGACTACGGACCTGCCTGAGTCACGCGGATGTGGCCCGGATCGTCATACTTATTGGGCGGCGGTCCGGGTCGCGCTTGAACTAATCTGCGCGGGGAGGTGTCAGTGACCGAGACCGTGGGCCGTAGCGCCTCGCCGTCCCCGATTGCGCTGCGCGTTGTCTCGCTCCTGATCTACGCCGCGGCGCTGTCGACGTACGTCGCCGTGATCGGTCTGCCCAAGCAGTCCTGGGCCGCGGTCGCGTGGCTCTGGTTGGCCACGATCGCGTGGGACGTGCGGAAGCCGGTGCTCGACCATCTCGCGTTCCTCCGCGACTGGTGGATGCCGATGGCGCTGCTGATGGTCTACCTCTACAGCCGCGGCATCTCCGACGACCTCGGCTTCGTCTCCGTCCACGTGATCCCACCGATCGACGCCGACCGCTGGCTCTTCGGCGGCACCCTGCCGACCGAGTGGCTCCAGGCGCACATGTGCGGGGTTCCGTGCGAGCGTGCGAGCGAGCCGGCGTGGTACGACGTGGCGCTGACGACGGTCTACTACTCCCACTTCTTCGCGGCGCTCTCGATCGCGGCCTACCTCTGGATGCGCGACCGCCCCGAGTGGATCCGCTACATGCGCCGCTACCTGACCCTCACGTTCACCGCGCTGGTCATCTACATCGTCTACCCGATGGCACCGCCGTGGATGGCGTCGCGCGACGGCTACATCACCGAGGACATCTCCCGGATCACCGGCCGCGGCTGGTTCGACTTCGGGAAGTCCGGCGGCGGAGGTGCCCACCAGCAGTTCTCGGCGGTGGGCAACCAGGTCGCCGCGATGCCGTCCTTGCACGCCGGCCTGTCGATCCTGGTTGCGACCTACCTCATCACCCGGCTGCGGAGTCCATGGCGCTGGCTGATGGTGCTCTATCCCGTGGCCATGTCGTTCATGCTCGTCTACTACGCCGAGCACTACGTCATCGACATCATCGCCGGCGGCGTGTGCGTCGTGGCGGTGATGCTCGGCTGGAGGACCTGGGAACGCCGACGAAGTCAACGTGCCGAGCAACGGGCCACGGCAGATCCTGACGACGTGCTCGTCAGCGAACGATCTTGAAGTTGAAGCGCGCCGTCCCCATCACGCCCATCAGCCGGACCCAGATCGGCAGCAGCATCTCGGCGCCGCGCGCGGTGGACAGGTCGCCCAGGTCGATCACGTCGGTGTGTCCGAGCTCGGCCAGCAGCCGGGTCGCGGCGGCCTTGGCGTCGGCGTCGTCGCCCGAGACGAACACGCTGCCGGGGTCGGGCAGGAGACCGGGGTCGACCATGATGTCGGCGTTCATGGTGTTCAGCGCCTTCACGACGCGGGTCGCCGGAAACGCCCGCTGGATCTGCTCGGCGAGCGAGTCGGTGTCCTTGACGAAGAGGGTGGGTGGGAAGCCCTGGGAGAAGTCGAGCGGGTTCGAGACATCGACCAGGACCCTGCCGGCCAGCCGGTCGGCACCGGCCTGAGCCAGGACCTCGAGAGCGGCCTCTCCGTTGGTGGCGTTGAGGACGAGATCCGCTCCACCCACGGCGTCGGCGAACGTCGCCACCTCCACGTCCGGATGCTCCCCCGCCCACTCGGCGAACTCGGGACGGGCCCGGGTGGCATCGACGTCCCGGGTGCCGACGGTGACCTGGTGGCCATGCCCGGCGAGTCCGGCGGCGATGGTCCGTCCCGCTGCTCCGGTGCCGAGCACTGTGTAGATCATGAGGTGACTCCTGCGAGCAGCTGACCCAGCGCCGTTCGGTAGTGCGCGTCGCTTCCATAGTCGCTCATCGCGGCGGCGACGGAGACGGTGAGCGGAAACGTGTCCGTGGGGAGTGATCGGAGCAGCGCCTCGACGGCCGGGCGGTCGTCGTCGTCCTCGCCGGCGGGCTGGCGCTGGGTCCCGAAGCCGGACCAGCCGTAGTTGAACGCGATCAACGCGCTGAACGTCACGACGGCGCGCTCGCCCCGGATCCCGCCACGATCCAGGATGCGGAGCGCCTCCTCCCCGATCCGCGCGGCGTTCAGCCCGGGGTTCGGGCTGGCGAACAGCGCGTTGATCGCCCAGGGGTGGTCGCTCAGCAGCCGGCGATGGTTGACCGCGAACGCCTCGAGATCCGCGACCCAGTCGGCGGTGACGGGCGGCGGCCGGAACCGGCCCAGCACCCGATCGAGCAGCGCATCGACCAGGGCGTCCTTGGTCGCGAAGTGCCGGTAGAACGCCATCGGAGAGGCCTCGAGCCGGGCCGTCACCGCCCGGACGGTGATGGCGTCGACGCTCTCCGTCGCGAGGTCCTCGGCCGCGTCCAGGATCCCGTCGGCGGTGATCGAGCCCCGTGGTTTCCGTCGGCGCTGGGGGGTTGACGTACTCATGTGTACATCGTACGCTATCTCCATAGTGTACGTCGTACGCTTCCAAACAAGGAGTTCCCCATGTTCCTGCTTCGCTGGCTTCCCACCTTCCTGGCCTTCCCCATCGGCGGCTTCCTGGCCATCCAGACCTTCGGCGGCGCCGACGACCCGGTCAGCGCGGGGCTCGGCGGCCTCCTGGTCGGCGCCATCATCGGTCTGGCCCAGTGGCTCGCGCTGCGCAGCCACGGCATCGGGCCGAGCTGGGCGGTGGGCACCGCCCTCGGTTCGGCGGCCGGCGGTGCGGCCGCCGTCGCCATCACCGGCGGGTCCACCACGACCCCGGCTCTGGTGACCATGGGCCTGGTCGCCGGCGCGGTCGTCGGCGCGGCGCAGGGCCTGCAGCTGGGCCGCGGCCGAGTCGCCGCTGCCGTGTGGACCGGCGTCGTCAGCCTCTCGTGGGGAGCCGGCTGGCTGATCACCGCGAACGTGATCGTCGACGCCGAGCGCGGCTTCCACATGTTCGGCGCGAGCGGCGCGCTGGTGGCCACCATCGTCACCGGTCTCGTGCTGCGGAGCCTCCTGCGTGCCGCTCCGGCCGTCCGCACGCCCGTCACGGTGGCCCCGATCGGCACCCACGCGTGACCACTGCAACGGTGGCCGGTGCCTCCCTGCTGGCGCTCCCGGTCGCGTTCAACGCGGCGTTCGCGGCGCTGGCCTCGAGCTTCGACTACCCCGACATCCTGCGCCGCCCCACGAGCGAGGTCCTGGCTCGGTTCCGGGAGGGAGGGAGCCGGCTGGTCCTGACCTGGTGGATCTTCACGCTGACCGCAGTCGCGCTGGCCCCGGTCGCCGTACTGCTGGCGGCGGCACTGAGTGGCGCGAACGACACCTTGCTCGTCGTCGGTGCGACCATCGGCGTCCTGGCCGCGCTGGTCCAGTTCCTCGGCCTGGTGCGGTGGCCGTTCCTGGTCCCCTACCTCGCCCGCGTCGATGCCGACCCCGCCTCGAGCGAGGGCAGGCGCGAGGCCGTCGACGTCGTCTTCCAGGCGTTCCACCGCTACCTCGGGGTGGCCGTCGGCGAGCACCTCGGCTACCTGTTCACCGGGACGTGGACGGTGCTCGTAGGTGTCGGACTCACCCAGTCGACGGTCGGCCCGTCCTGGCTCGGCATCGTGGGCATCGCCGTCGGTGCCGTCCTCACCCTCTGCTCGCTCGAGTTCGTCGGCCCGGCGGAGCGCAGCGGCTGGCGGCTTGCCCGCACCCTCACCCCGATCGCGTACGTCGCCTGGTCGATCTGGCTGGTCGGCGTCGGCGTCGCGCTGATCGCCTAGCTCGACCCGCCCTCAGCCCTCAGGCCGGCTCGTCCACCCGGAACGTGCGGCGGTACGCCGTCGGCGAGACCCCGGCCTGGGTGCGCAGGTGGGCGCGAAGCGACGCCGCGGAGCCCAGCCCCGCCCGGTCGGCGATCGCGTCGACGGGCAGGTCCGTCGACTCCAGCAGCCGCTGGGCATGCCGCACCCGCTGCTGGATCAGCCAGGCCGTCGGCGACTCCCCGGTCTCGGCGCGGAACCTCCGCGTGAACGTGCGCACGGACATGCCGGCGGCCCGCGCCAGCTCGGACACCCGGATCGGCTCCTCCAGTCGTTCCAGCGCCCAGGCCCGAGCGGCGGCCGTGGACTGCTCGGGCCGATCGGGCACCTGGCGCTCGATGTACTGGGCCTGGCCGCCGTCCCGCCAGGGAGGTACGACGAGGTGCCGGGCGACCTGGTTGGCGATCTCCGTGCCGTGGTCGAGGCGAAGCAGGTGCAGGCACAGGTCGACCCCTGCGCTCAGTCCGGCCGAGGTGAGCACGTCGCCGTCGTCGGTGAAGAGCACCGCCTCGTCGAGCTCGACGGCCGGGTAGAGCCGGGTGAACTCCTCGGTGTACTTCCAGTGCGTGGTCGCGGGTCGGCCGTCGAGCAGGCCGGCCGAGGCGAGGACGAACGACCCGGTGCAGATCGAGACCAGCCGGGTGCCCGGCCGGATGCTCGCGAGCGCTGCGGCGAGGTCGTCGGGGAGGATGCCGTCGTACCGCGGCCCCTGGATCTTGGTGCCCGGCACCACGACGGTGTCGGCGGTCGCCAGTAGCGACGCGTCGCCGTGCGGGGTGATCGCGTAGCCGCGAGACGCGGTGACCGGCCGGCCGTCGAGGCTGGCCATCGTGACGTCGTACAGCGGTGCGCCGTCGGGGCCCTCGGCCTGCCCGAACACCTGGGGCGGGATCACGGCGTCGTACCCGATCACCGGCTCCAGCATCAGCACCACGACCCGGTGCAAGGATCTGCTCATGGCCCGATCCTGACACATGTTGGCGAATCAGCCACTCGTCGGCCGCTGTTCAGGCCGGAACGATGGGGCCGGTGACCCACTCCTCGTTGAGCACCGGCTCCGCCGCAGCCCGTCCCCCGGCCGGGTCCGGTCTGCACTGGGGCTGGGTGGTCGCGGCGGTCACGTTCGTGACGCTGGTGGGGGCGGCGGCGTTCCGCTCCGTGCCGGGCGTGCTGATGGACCCGCTGCACGCGGAGTTCGGCTGGTCGCACGGCACCATCGGCTTCGCGGTGTCGGTCAACCTGGTGCTGTTCGGGCTGTTCTCACCGTTCGCCGCCGCGCTGATGGACCGGTTCGGGGTCCGCCGGGTCGTGGCCTACGCCCTGCTGCTGGTCGCCGCCGGCAGCGGCCTCACCGTGTTCATGAACGAGGCCTGGCAGCTGGTGATGCTCTGGGGCGTTCTCGTGGGCGTCGGCACCGGCTCCATGTCGATGGCGCTGGTCGCCACGATCACGAGCAGGTGGTTCGTCGCCCGGCGCGGCCTGGTCAGCGGCGTGCTCACCGCCGGGTCCGCCACCGGGCAGCTGATCTTCCTGCCGATCGTGGCGCACCTGGCCACCACCCACGGCTGGCGGACGGCCTCCCTGGTGACCGCCGCGACCGCGTTCGCCGTCGTACCGCTGGTGCTCCTGCTGCTGCGGGACCACCCCGCCGACATGGGGCTCTCGGCGTACGGCGCCACCGAGGCCGATCCGGGTCCGCCGCCGCACGTGCGCGCGGGCTCGAGTGCCGGCCGGGCGCTCAGCGTGCTGGCGACGGCGTCGAAGTCCTCGACGTTCTGGCTGCTCGCCGGCGGGTTCGCGATCTGCGGGATGAGCACCAACGGCCTGATCGCCACCCACTTCGTGCCCGCGGCCCACGACCACGGGATGCCGACCACGACCGCCGCCGGGCTGTTGGCCGTCGTCGGGATCTTCGACGTCGCCGGCACCGTCCTCTCGGGATGGCTCACCGACCGCTGGGACCCGCGGCTGCTGCTGCTGGCCTACTACGTCCTGCGCGGGGTGGGGCTGATGACGCTGCCGGCGCTGCTCGGCCCCGTGCCGCAGCCGAGCATCTGGCTCTTCATCGTCATCTACGGCCTGGACTGGGTGGCGACGGTGCCGCCCACGGTGGTGCTGTGCCGTGACCGGTTCGGGGCGGACATCGGCGCGATCGTCTTCGCCTGGATCTTCGCCGCCCACCAGGTCGGCGCGGCGATCGCCGCGTTCGGCGCCGGCGCCATCCGCGACTCCACCGGCAGCTACGGCGGAGCGTTCTGGACCGCGGCCATCCTGTGCCTGGTCGCCGCCGGGCTGTCCTTCGCGATCCGCCCGGCGTCGAAGGGTGTTGCCGAAGTGGCAACGCCGGTTGCCAAATAGGCGGCCAGCGCGCACCATCGAGGCATGGACACAGAACAGCTGCAGGACGAGTACGACGTGGTGGTGCTCGGCGGCGGCGCCGCCGGGCTGAACGGCGCGCTGATGCTGGCCCGCTCCCGCCGCGCGGTCCTGGTGATCGACGCCGGCTCGCCCCGCAACGCACCCGCCGAGGGTGTGCACGGACTGCTGGGTCACGACGGGATCCCGCCGGCCGAGCTGCTCGAGCGTGGACGCGCCGAGGTGAGGGGGTACGGCGGACAGGTCGTCACCGGCGAGGTCGTCGCCGCGGCTCGCGAGGACGACGGCTTCCGGCTCACGCTCGCCGACGGCGGCTCGGTGCGGGCCCGCCGGCTGCTGGTGGCCACCGGGCTGGTGGACGAGCTGCCCGACGTACCAGGGTTGACGGAGCGGTGGGGTCGCGACGTCGTGCACTGCCCCTACTGCCACGGCTGGGAGGTGCGCGACCGGGCCATCGCGGTGCTCGGGAGCGGGCCCAACTCGGTGCACCAGGCGATGCTCTTCTCGCAGCTGAGCGACGACGTCACCTACGTGACACACACCCACGAGCAGCCCGACGACGACCAGCGGCGGTTGCTGGCCGCGCGCGGCGTCCGCGTGGTCGAGGACACGGTGACCCGGGTGCTCGTGGAGAACGACGAGATCACCGGCCTCGAGCTCACCGACGGCACGGTCGTCCCAGCCGGCGCGGTCGCGGTCGCGACCCGGATGGTCGCCCGCACCGGCGCGCTCGAGGATCTCGGCCTCAAGGCGGAGCCGCACCCGAGCGGGATCGGGGAGCACATCCCCGTCGAGATGGCCGGACAGACCGGGATCCCCGGCATCTGGGCTGCGGGCAACGTCACCGATCTGATGGCACAGGTCGGCGCCTCGGCGGCGGCCGGCGCGCAAGCGGGAGCGCACATCAACGCCGAGCTGATCATGGCCGACGCCGAAGCGGCGGCTAGCGCCCGGCCAGCCCGTCCCTAGCACCGGCGAGGCGCTGGGTGATCCAGATCGGGATCACCGAGGCCAGGATCAGCACCACCGCGACGACGTTGACGACCGGGCCCTGGTTGGGCCGGAACAGGTTGTTGAAGATCCAGATCGGCAGCGTCTGGTCCCTCGCCCCCGCGGTGAACGTGGTCACGATGATCTCGTCGAACGACAGCGCGAAGGCGAGCAGCGCACCGGCGATCAGCGCGGACCGCATCATCGGGAAGGTCACCAGCCGGAACGTCGTGAACGTCGGCGCGCCGAGGTCGGCGGAGGCCTCCTCGAGGTTGCTCCCCATCCGGCGCAGTCGGGCGATCACGTTGTTGAACACGGTGACGATGCAGAACGTCGCGTGCGCCACGACGATCGTGAAGAAGCCGAGGTCCCAGCCGAACATGGTCCGGAACGCGTTGTTGAGCGCGATGCCGGTGACGATGCCCGGCAGCGCGATCGGCAGGATGATCAGCAGGGAGACGGCGTCGCGGCCGAAGAAGCGAAAGCGCTGCAGCGCCATCGCGGCCATCGTGCCGAGCAGCAGTGCGACCGCAGTCGCCAGCAGAGCCACCTTCACGCTGAGCAGCAGCGCGTCACGCACGCCGGTGCTGTCCGCGGCCCGCCGCCACCACTCGAGCGTGAGGTCGGTGGGCGGCCACGCGAAGGTCTGGCTCGCGTTGAAGGAGTTCAGCACGACCAGCATCAGCGGCGCGTAGATCAGCAGCAGCACGAGCAGCGTCGAGATCCGCAGCACCAGGCGGAACGCCGGCGAGAAGGTCATCCGTCAGCTCCTAGACGTTGTCGAGGGCGCCGGTACGACGGGCCGCCGCGAGGTAGAAGAGCATGATCACGACCGGGATCGTCGCGACCGCGGCGGCGAACGGCAGGTTGTTGGCCGCACCGACGTTGTCGTAGACCACGTTGCCGAGCATCTGGTTGGCGCCGCCGACGATCTTCACGGTGATGTAGTCGCCGAGGGACAGCGAGAACGTGAAGATCGACCCCGCCACGATCGCCGGGAAGATCGTGGGCAGCACCACCCGGCGCAGCGAGTGCCCGGTCCGGGCGCCCAGGTCGGCCGAGGCCTCCAGCATCGAGTCCGGCAGCCGCTCCAGGCCGGCGTAGATCGGCAGGATCATGAACGGCAGCCAGATGTAGGACAGCGTGATCACCGTGGCGGTGAGGCCGTAGCCCGGGGTGTCGATCCCGATCGCGTTGCCGATGTCGTGCACGATGCCGTTCTCCGACAGCATGATCCGCCAGGCGTAGGCCTTCACCAGATAGCTCGCCCACAACGGGGTGAGCACCGCGACCACGAGTACCCGCTGCATCCGCGGCGAGGCCACCTTGGCCATGTAGAGCGCGATCGGGAGCGCGATCAGGATGTCGACCACGGTCACCCCGGCGGCGATCGCGATGGTGCGCAGCGTGATCCGGCGGTAGACCTCCGACTCGAAGAGCAGCCGGAAGTTGTCGAGGTTCCAGTTGCGCACGGTCTCGCCCGTGAACGAGTCCTGGTCCCAGAAGGCGGTGATGAACAGTGCCGCGAGGGCGCCCAGATAGGCGAGCCCCAGCCACAACATCGGTGGAGTGATCAGCAGTCCCAGACGCAGCCGCGGATGGCGGTGCAGGACGGCGGACCCCCGGTGCTGGGCGCCCTCGGTGGCGGTCGTGCTCATCTGACCCAATCTTGTTCTAAGAGCTGGAAGGAGATCAGCCCTTGATCTCTGTCCAGGCCTGGGTCCAGTCGCCGTAGTCCGTGCACGTCACGTCCTCGCGACCGTCGAGGCACTGCTCGATCGGGGTGGTCCAGTACCAGATCTGCTCGGCGAACTCCTCGTCACCGGCGTTGAACGTCTCGCAGTGGCCCTTGCTGGCGATGTCGCACGCCTTCGGGTTGGCCGGGGCCTCACCGAAGTACTCGGACACCGCTGCGTTTGCCTCCGGGCTGACGATGTGGTTCATCCACAGGTAGGCGCAGTTCTTGTTCTGGGCCTCGGTCCCGACCATCCAGGTGTCGGACCATCCGGTGGCGCCCTCCTCCGGCAGGACCGCCTCCACGGGAGTGCCCTCGCCCTGCGCGACGTTCGCGATCACCTGCCAGGTGGTGCCGACCACCGAGTCGCCGGTGCCGAACGCCTGCACCTCCTTGAGGTAGTCCGACCAGTACTCCGAGATCTGCTCGCGCTGGGCCTTGAGCAGGTCGACCGCCGCGGCGAGCTGGTCGTCGTCGAGCGCGTAGGGGTGCTCGATGCCGAGGTCGGGCTCGTGCTTCATCAGGTAGAGCGCGGCGTCGGCGATGTAGATCGGCGAGTCGTACGCCGTGATCTTGCCGGCGTACGGCGAGTCCTCCTCGAACACGACCTCCCAGCTGGTGGGGGCCGGCGTCACCTCGTCGGTGCGATACATCAGCAGGTTCGCGCCGTAGCCGTGCGGCACGCCGTACGGCTGACCGTCGACGGAGTTCCAGTCGCGATCCTTGAGGAACGGGTAGATGTCCGCGTAGTTGGGGATCAGGTCGGTGTTGACCGGCTCGACGTCGCCGGCGGCGATCATCCGCAGGGACGCGTCGCCCGAGGCGGAGACCACGTCGTACTCCCCGGTCTTCATCAGGTTGACCGCCTCGTCGGAGGTGGCGAAGTACTTGATGTTGGCCTGGCAGCCGGTCTCCTCCTCGAACGGTGTCACCCAGTCGTAGGCGGGGTCGGTCGAGCCGTCCTCGGCGTAACCGGGCCAAGCCAGGATGTTGACCTCGCCCTCGGGCTCTCCGAGCTCCTCCAGCTGGGGCAGGTCGGGGGCGGTGAAGCCGCCGGCGCCGGTCCCCCCGCCGCCGCCGTCATCGCCGTCGTCGTCGGAGGTGCCGCACGCGGCGGCGAGGGTCAGCGCGGCACAGGCCGCGATGATCCTGGTGGTCCTGGTCCATCGGTGCTTCATGGCAGTTCCTTGCTGTGAGGGGGTGGAGGGAGTCAGTCGGCGACGACATGCACCGCGTGCTCGCGCAGCAAGCTCAGATGCACGCGTGCCTCGCGGCGCGCTACGTCGCCGTCGGCTGGGTCCTGCTGGTTCTGTCGGACGACGATCAGCGAGCCGCCGTCGTCGAGATCGACGATGCTCTGGGTCGCAGAGCCGAGGTAGACGACCTCACGAACCACACCGGTGGTGGTGACCGTGTGGGAAGGCGGGATGGCCGCGGGGTCGAGGTGGAGATGGATCCTCTCCGGACGGATGTTGTAGGTGCCGGGCTCGCCGAGCAGCCGTTCAGCTGTTTCCCCTTCGATCACGTTCGAGGTGCCGACGAAGCCGGCGACGAAGGGAGTCGTCGGCTGCTCGTAGAGGTCGCGAGGGTGGGCGACCTGTTCGATCCGGCCCTCGTTGAAAACGGCGATCCGGTCGCTCATCGTGAGCGCCTCTTCCTGGTCGTGGGTGACGAACAGGAAGGTGATGCCGATGTCGCGCTGCAGCTCCTTGAGCTCGACCTGCATCTCGCGACGCAGCTTGAGGTCCAGCGCGCCCAGCGGCTCGTCGAGCAGCAGCACGCGCGGACGGTTGACCAGGGCCCGGGCCAGTGCGACCCGCTGCCGCTGGCCGCCGGACAGCTGGCCGGGCCGGCGGTCGCCGAAGCCACCGAGCTGCACGCTCTCGAGGGCGACCTGCGCCCGGTTGCGGCGGTCGGCCCTGCCGACCCGCTTGACCCGCAGCCCGTACTCCACGTTCTGGAGCACCGTCATGTGCGGGAACAGCGCGTAGTCCTGGAACACGGTGTTGACGTCGCGGGAGAACGGCGGCACGCGAGTGACGTCCGCGCCGCCGAGCAGCACCGACCCCTCGGTCGGCTTCTCGAACCCGGCGACCATCCGGAGCACCGTCGTCTTGCCGGAGCCGGACGGGCCCAGCATCGAGAAGAACTCGCCGTTGGCGATGTCGAGGTCGATCCCGTCGACCGCCGTCACGTCGCCGAATACCTTGCGCAGCCCCCGCAACGAGATTGCGGGAGCGTCGTGGTCCCCTTCGGGCGTGGCCTCCTCGGCCCTGGAGTCGACCTCCGTCACCGGCCGACCGCCGCCATCACGTGCTTGACGCGCGTGTACTCCTCCAGGGAGTACGCCGACAGGTCCTTGCCGTGCCCGGACATCTTGAAACCACCGTGCGGCATCTCCGCGACCAGCGGGATGTGGGCGTTGACCCACACGCAGCCGAACTCGAGGTCGGCCGTCAGCCGCGTCGCGCGCGCGAAGTCGGCGGTCCACACGGAAGAGGCCAGGCCGTAAGGGACGCCGTTCGCCATCGACACGGCCTCCTCCTCGGACTTGAAGGACTGCACCGTCACGACCGGTCCGAAGACCTCTTCCTGGATGATCCGGTCGTCCTGACGTACGCCGGTCACCACCGTCGCCTCGTGGAAGAAGCCGGTGTCCGGCAGTCCCTCGGGGCGACCTCCACCGAGCGCCACCGAAGCGTGCTCGGGCAGGGTCGCGATGAAGTCCTGGACGCGGGCCAGCTGGCTGGCGTTGTTCAGCGGTCCGAACAGTGCGTCGTCGTCCTCCGGCAGGCCGGGGCGCGCCTTCTCACGCACCCAGGCGACCAGCTTCTCCACGAACGCGTCGTGCGCGGACTCCTCGACCAGCACCCGGCAGGAGGCGGTGCAGTCCTGGCCGGCGTTGAAGAACCCGGCTACCCCAATGCCCTCGACCGTCTCGTCGAAGTCGGCGTCGGCGAACACCACGGCCGGCGCCTTGCCCCCGAGCTCGAGGTGGGTGCGCTTCACGTCGGCCGCGGCGGAGCGGGCCACCTCGATGCCGGCCCGGGTGGAGCCGGTGATGCTGACCAGGCCGGGGGCGGGGTGCTCGATCAGCGCCCGGCCCGTGTCCCGGTCGCCGCAGACGACGTTGAGCACGCCCGGCGGCAGCGCCTCCTGGGCGATCTCGGCGAGCAGCGAGGTGCTCACCGGGGTGGTGTCGCTCGGTTTCAGGACCACGGTGTTGCCGGCCGCGAGTGCGGGCGCGATCTTCCAGATCGCCATCATCAGCGGGTAGTTCCAGGGCGTCACCTGGCCGACGACACCGATCGGCTCGCGACGGACGTAGGAGGTGAACCCCTCCATGTACTCGCCGCC
This sequence comes from uncultured Actinomycetota bacterium, assembly GCA_963779635.1. Taxonomy (GTDB): domain Bacteria; phylum Actinomycetota; class Actinomycetes; order Propionibacteriales; family Nocardioidaceae; genus Nocardioides. The sequence goes on from CAVZZC010000010.1 coordinate 124,046, forward strand.
GGCGCGTCCCTCGAGCAGCCGGGCGGCCCCGGCGAAGAACCGGACCTGGTCGGTCGCGACGTCGAGCTCCTCGCTCTTGGTGAGCGAGCGGATCTTCCCGGTGTTCTGGGACTCGGCATCGACCAGGGCGTCGGCGTGCTCGGTCATCAGGTCGGCGATCTTCAGCATCGCCTGCTGTCGCTGGGACGGGGTGCTCCGCCCCCAGCCCTGACGCGCCGCCGACGCTGCGTCGTACGCACTGGCGACGTCGTCGGCATCCGAGACCGGCGCGCTGCCGAAGACCGTGCCGCGCACCGGTTCGATCAGGTCCGCACGCCGGCCGCCGGCCGTGTCACGGGGCTTGCCGTCGATGACGTTCTGGACGGCTCGTTCCTCGCTCGCCATGGTCAGCCCTTCCGTCGTAGCGGTCAGCCCCAGAAAACATATGAAAGCAGTTTTCAAAGCGCAAGGGGCGAGGCACACTTTCTGGGTGGCTATCCAGTTCTACGGGCGGGCGACCGCCGCCGTGTTCGCCCCGCTGGAGAGCTCGAGCCGCTCGGAGCTGGTCGCCCGCCGGCTCACGGATGCGATCGCCCTCGGTCTGTTGCCGGACGAGAAGCAGCTGCCGGGTGAGGCCGACCTGGCGCACCAGTTCGGGGTCTCGACCGTGACCATCCGGGAGGCGCTCAGCGTGCTCCGCCAGGAGGGTCTGATCGAGACCCGGCGCGGCCGTGGTGGCGGCAGCTTCGTGCGCGCCCCGCACGACGGCATCTCCACCCTGGCCAACCGCCGCTTGAAGTCCTTCAGCCTGGTCGAGCTCCGCGACCTCGGCGACGTCTACGCCGCGATCGCGGGAGCCGGGGCGGCGCTGGCCGCCCGGCGGGCCAGCGCCGAGGACGTCGCCCAGCTGCGCCGGATGGCCGCCCACCTCGCCGAGGCGCGCGAGCCCGATGCCCGGCGCCGGGCCGACGCGCAGTTCCACATCGAGGTGACCGTCGCCGCCCAGTCGACCCGGCTCTACCATGAGGAAGTCGGGCTGCAGGCCGAGTTCGGCACCCTGCTGTGGCTGGCCTTCGGCGACGACGACAGCCACGCCCAGATGGTCGCCACGTGCACCACCGTCGTGGACGCCATCGAGGCCCGCGACGTGCCGGTCGCGCGCCAGATCGCCGAACAGCGGGTCGCCGACTCGACGGCCCGGCTCATCGACTACCGGCTCGGTCAGGAGCTCCAGTGACACCACTCGCCCAGGTATCCGCCGACGTGGCGGCCGCCCTCGACGCGCTGGATGACCTCACCGGCCGGGCCTTCGACGTGGTCGACGCGATCGCCGAGGCGACGCTGCGCCAGCTCGAGCTCGCCGACCCACCGCGCCGGTCGACGCTGTCGGGCATCGACCAGCTCACCGTCGACCTGGTCGAGCGATCCGGCGAGCTGGTCCAGGGCGCCGGATTCGTAGCCGCCGTCGGGCTCTTCGAGGACGCGCCGTGGTGGCTCGAGTGGTTCGCGCGCGACGACGGCAAGGTGCAGCGGCTGCTCGTGCAGACCGATCCCAATGGCGGCGGCTTCTACGACTACGAGCACCTCCCCTGGTACGTCGTGGCGCGAGACACCGGGCACCGCCACGTCACCGGCCCGTACGTCGACTACCTCTGCACCGAGGACTACACGCTGACCTTCACCACGCCGCTGACCGTGCGCGACCGGTTCGTCGGTGTCGCCGGTTGCGACGTACGCGTCAATGCCGCGGAGCAGCGGCTGCTCCCGTCGCTGCGTACGGCGCGCGGCCGCCTGGCCGTGGTCAACGCGCACGGCCGGATCATCGCAAGCAACAGCGGCCGGCACGTCTGCGGCGACCTGATCGGGGAGGTCGACGTCGCCGCCGCCTGGACCGCCACGGAGTCACTGCCGGGCCTGCACCGGTTTGCCGACCTGCCGCTCGGCGTCCTCGAGCTGGACCGCTGACCGGGTAGGTCTCAGGCCTTCGCGAAGATCTCGTCGAGGACGTCGAGCGCCTCGGCGAGCAGGTGGTCGGGGATGCTGAGCGGCGGCAGGAAGCGGAGCACGTTGCCGAACGTGCCGCAGGTGAGCACCACCAGGCCCTGCGCGTGCGCGGCCCCCGCGAGGCTCTGGGTCAGGGCGGGGTCGGGCTCGGTGGTGCCGGGCTGCACGAGCTCGACCGCCACCATCGCGCCGCGGCCGCGCACGTCGCCGATGCGCGGGTCGCGCTGCTGGAGGGCACCGAGCCGGTCGAGCATCGTCTTGCCGATCGAGCGGGCCCGGTCGACCAGGCCGTCGGCCTCGATCGTCTCGACCACGGCGAGGGCGGCCGCGCAGGCGAGCGGGTTGCCGCCGTACGTGCCGCCGAGCCCGCCGGTGTGCGGAGCGTCCATCATCTCGGCGCGGCCGGTGACCGCGGCGAGCGGCAGCCCGCCGGCGATGCCCTTGGCGGTCACGATCAGGTCGGGCACCACGCCCTCGTGCTCGCACGCGAACAGATCCCCGGTCCGGGCGAAGCCGGTCTGCACCTCGTCGGCCACGAAGACGACCCCGTTGGCTGCACACCACTCGACGATCGCCGGGAGGAAGCCCGGCGCCGGTACGACGAACCCACCCTCGCCCTGGATCGGCTCGATCAGCACGGCGGCCAGGTTGTCGGCGCCGACCTGCTTCTCCATCACCTCGATCGCGCGGCGCGCGGCGGCCGGGCCGTCGACGCCGGCGTCGCGGAACGGGTAGGACATCGGCGCCCGGTAGACCTCGGCCGCGAACGGGCCGAACCCGTGCTTGTAGGGCATGTTCTTCGCGGTCAGCGCCATCGTCAGGTTGGTGCGCCCGTGGTAGGCGTGGTCGAACGCGACGACCGCCTGGCGCTTGGTGTGGTGGCGGGCGATCTTCACGGCGTTCTCGACCGCCTCCGCGCCGGAGTTGAACAGCGCGGTGCGCTTGTCGTGGCTGCCGGGGGTGAGCCGGTTCAGGGCTTCGGCGACCCGCACGTAGCCGTCGTACGGCGTCACCATGAAGCAGGTGTGCGTGAACGCCTGCACCTGCGCGGTCACGGCCTCGACCACTCTCGGGTTGCTGTTGCCGACCGTGGTGACCGCGATGCCCGAGCCGAGGTCGATCAGCGAGTTGCCGTCGACGTCGACCAGCACGCCGCCGCCGGCCGCCGCGGCGTAGACGGGCATGACCGTGCCGACCGCGCTCGACACGGCCGCCGACTTGCGGGCCTGCAGCTCGAGCGAGCGGGGGCCGGGGATCTCGGTGACCAGACGGCGTTCCTGGGGCAGCTCCGACATGGTGGCGCTCCTTCCGGGCGGTTGTCGCCAGGCTAGAAGGGCTGCGCCGTTTGGGCGAGCCCCAGCTCAGTCGTCGTCGGCGAGGTAGGGGTCCGCCCAGGCACTGATGATCCTGGCCGCCCGACTGGCTTGGTTCTTGCCGGTGAGCAGGTGGTCGGTGCCCTCGAGGGACACGAAGTTGCGCGGGTGCCGGGCGGCGCGGAAGATCTCGCTGGCGTTGGCGATGCCGACCGTGTTGTCGGTGGGCGAGTGCATCACCAGCAGCGCCCGGTGGAGTGTGTGGATCCGTTCGCGCAGGTCCGTGGCCCGCACGTCCTCGATGAAGTGGCGCTTGAGGGTGAGTGCCTTGCCGCCGATCAGGAACGGCGCCTCGCCCTCGGCCATGATCCGCTCGACGAGGGCGTCGTAGTGGTGCTCGATGTGGCTCGGGTCGTACGGCGCTCCGACGCTCACGACCGCGCGCACAGACCCGATGTGGTGTGCCGCGGCGATGACAGCCGCCCCGCCGAAGGAGTGTCCGACCAGCAGCCGCACCTCACGTCCGCACCCGGCTTGGAACTCCACCGCGCGCACGGTGTCGGCAACCCGGTCCGTGAACGAGCCGTCGCCCCAGTCGCCCTCGGAGTCTCCGAGCCCGAGGTTGTCGAAGCGCAGCATCCCGATGCCCTCGGCGGCGAGCCGCTTGCAGATCCGGCTCGCGGCCGCGCTGTCCTTGCCGAGCGTGAAGCCGTGCGCGAAGACGCCCCACCCGCGGGTCTCGCCCTCCGGGTGGTCGACCAGGCCCGCCAGCATCGGCCCGTTCGTGCTGGGGAACCGGACACGTTCCGCCACGGGCGTCATCCTAGGCGCGAGCGTCGATCGCCTGCTCTACGCCGTCGAGCAGACAGCGCAGCCCGAAGTCGCGGGTCTGTCGTGGGGTCCTGGTTCGGCGGCTGGCGATCTCGTGGAGCGCGGGGAAGCGGTCGCGGCGTTCGCGCAGCATTTCGTTCTGCGTCCGGTCGTAGGCCCAGGGCCCGGCGTGCCACGGCTGGGTGCCGGCCGATTCCACCCCGTGCGTGTTGCGGAGGTGGCCGCTGAGCAGGGTGACCACGTCCATCCGCTCGGTGGGGGAGAGCGGGGTGTCGCCGAGCGCCGCCACAGCGGACTCCACCCACCCGGTCTCGTTCGGGCCGATGACGCGGCTGCCCACGGTGACACCGGGGAGCCACGGATGGTCCTCCCAGCTCGCCGACAGAGCCCGCGCCCAGCGCTCGAGCCGGGGACGCCAACCGCCCTTCACCCGCTGCAGCTCCGGCGGGGTCCCGACCGCGTGCTCGATCATCACCGCGATCAGGTCGGCCTTGCCGGCGACATGGCGGTAGAGCGACATCTTCGTGAAGGAGAGGTCCTCCGCGACTCGCTGCATCGAGACGGCGTCGATGCCGTCGGTGTCGGCGACCGCCACTGCCGCTGCGGCGATGCTCTCGATGTTCAGGGTCGCCTTGGGCCCGCGGGTCGACGCGGCACGCAGGCCCCACAGCAGCTCCAGGGTGCGGTTGGGCTTCGCCTCCTGTGACGACTCGACCATCGGGCTCCTCGACAACTTGGGTCTTGACAACTGTGTGTGGTGGATACAGTATCTCACGGAAACAGTGTCCACAAGACACTACTCGGCAGAACTACGGAAGGAATTTCATGACCACCACCCAGGCTTCATCTCCCGTCACCGTCACCGCGCCGCAGCGCGGCCTTCTTCTCAGCGGCCTGGCAGTTGCCGTGACCGGCGCCCTGGGCGCAACCCTCGTGGGCGCCCTGTTGATGGCGATCGGCGTCGACTTCGAGCTGCCGCACGGCGGGGAGTCCGTCCCGCTGACGGGATTCACGTTCGTCACCGTGATCTTCTCGATCGTGGGCATCGGCATCGCCGCCGCGCTGCGCCGCTGGAGCCGGCACCCGCGCACGACGTTCGTCCGGGTGACGGTGGCCCTGACCGCCCTTTCACTGGTGCCGCCCTTCTTCCAGGACGCCAGCGGAGCGACCGTGGCCGGCCTGGTGCTGCTCCACGTCACTGCCGCGGCGATCGTCATCCCCGGGCTCGCCCGCAGGCTGGCCGACTGAGATGGGCAAGGTGATCGCCGACATCAGCATGTCTCTCGACGGATACGTCACAGCGGCCGGCCAGACCCCGGACGAGCCGTTGGGCAAGGGCGGCGAACAGCTGCACGAGTGGGCATTCGGAGAGGACGAGGGGGACCAGGAGCGCATGGAGAAGGCCACGGCCGAGCTCGGGGCCCTGGTGTGTGGACGCACGACGTACGACGACTCCCTGCCGTGGTGGGGAGCCGACGGTCCGACCGGCCCGCGGCGCCTGCCGTTGTACGTCGTCACCCACAGCGAGCCGGAGGACAGTCCCGCCGACGGCGTCTACACGTTCGTCACCGAGGGCATCGACGGCGCGGTCAAGCTGGCCCGAGAGGCGGCCGGTGACCTCGATGTCGCGATCATGGGCGGCGCGGACGTCATCCAGCAGTGCCTGAACGCCCAGCTGGTCGACGAGGTCGGCATCCACGTGGTCCCGGTGTTGTTCGGAGGTGGCACCCGGCTCTTCGACAACCTGGCCGACGGCCACGTCCAGCTGGAGCCGCTCGACGCCGTTCGGTCCTCGGCCGCGGTACACCTGAGGTTCGGTGTCCGCGACCGCGAGGACTAGCGGGCGATGAGTTCCGTGGGCGGTCTGACCCCGGAGCAGTGGGCGACGCCCTCCCTGTGCGAGGGCTGGGACGTCCATGACGTGCTCGCCCACCAGCTCGAGACCGCGAAGGAGAGTCGGCGGCGGTTACTGCGTCGGTTCGCCGCGGCCGGGTTCGACTTCGACAGGTACAACCAGCGCGGGGTCCGTGCCGAGCGACGCGCGGACCCCGCCGACACCCTCGCCGCCTTCCGTGAGGCGAGCACCCTGACCGCGACCCCGCCCGCACCGCTGGCCAGCAGGTTGGTCGAGGTGTTCGTGCACGGCGAGGACATCCGCCGCCCGTTGGGGATCACGGGTGACTACCCGGTCGAGGGGCTGAGGGTCCACGCCACCGACACCGACCTCGACCTCGGAGAGGGACCGGCCGTCGAGGGCCCTGCGATCTCCGTGCTGCTCGTCCTCTGCGGCCGCGCGGTGGCGCTCGACGAGCTCAGCGGGCCGGGCGTCGAGACGTTGGCCGGGCGACGTTAGTCCTCCGCGAGTTCGACCGCGATGTCCAGGTGGCCCGCGTGTCGTGCGTATTCGGCCAGGACGTGGAAGCAGATCCACTCCAGCGTCGGTGGATCCTCGGTGAACCGACCGCCGCCGGCCGCTACCTCGTCCAACCCGTGCGACCCGAGAATCTCGGTCGTCCGCGCGCCGATCGCACGCAGCTCGGAGACGAGGTGCTCGACCGTGACATCCGCCGGCACCACCCATCGAGGCGCGTCGACGCCCTTGCGTTCGCTGTGCCACGGGTCCGGCTCGGACCAGTCACCCCAGGGCGAGGCAACGCTTTCGCCCAGGAATCCCCAGATGAACCAGCGCTGCTCCATGTGCAGCACATGACTGAGGAGCTCGATCGGGGACCACCCGCTGGGTAGTCGCGTCCTCCGCCGCTCCACGTCGGAGAGGTCGAGCACTCCTTCGATGATGTCCTCGCGGGTCCAGTCGAGATAGCCGATCCACCGACTACTACCGGCCGGATCGGTCTTTGCGGGTTCGCGGCTGTTGCGGCTCACGCGTTGGTCCTCGCTCACGGTCCGCCACGCTAGCCCGCCGCATCCACGTGATCACCGGGGGGCCGAACGGGGCGTGGAACACGTAGGCGCGCACCTCGTGCTCGTCCGGAACGTCAGCGTTCATGCCGCGGTCACCTCGTCCGCTTCGGAGAACGGCGGCCCGGCCAGCAGTACGTCGACGGCCGCGGCCAGGTGTGACGAAGCCCCCTGTGAGCTGCTCCACGCGGCGACCAGCATCTCGACCCCGGCCCGGGCCAGCGCACTCGCCGCGGTCAACCCGGCGGCGCCGGCGCCGACCACGACCACGTCATGTCTCTCCGTCATCCCGCTCGCCCTCCTCCCTATTTCATCGGACAGTCTGTCTTTCACCAGACATCGTGTCTTTCATCGGTCGAGTCGTCAAGTGAAATGTGCGAGGCTGGCCGGGTGGCAGGCAGGAAGTACGAGCAGCGACTGCGGGCGGACGCGGCCGAACAGACGCGTCGACGGGTGCTGGATGCGGTCGCGGACCGGCTCCGAAAGGCGCCCACCGAACCGCTGAGCCTGGACAAGATCGCGCAGCGGGCCGGCGTCGCGCGGTCCACGATCTATGTGGTGTTCGGCTCGCGGGCCGGACTCTTCGATGCCTTCGCCGAGGACCTGTGGGCGCGCACGGGGCTGCCGGCGCTGACCGCTGCGGTCGCGGTTCCCGATGCCCGCGAGCACCTCCGAGGGGGCATCCGGGCCGCGTCGCGGATGCTCGCCGCGGACATCGAGATCTACCGCGTGCTGCACGCGATGGGGCGGCTCGATCCCGGCTCGGGCGCTGTGGCCAAGCAGGAGAAGGAGCGGCGCGGAGGGATGCGCTACCTGGCCAAGAAGCTGAAGGAGGACGGCGCGCTCCGCGACGACGTCACGGAGGCGCAGGCAGCCGACCTGCTCTGGATGCTGACCAGCTTCGAGGCCTTCGACCGGCTCCACACCGACCGCGGTATGTCCGTCGACCGAGCAGCGGACGTCATCGCGACGACGGCGGAGCGGGCGCTGTGCCGGTGAGGCGACTCACAGCGGCCGCTTGAACCCTTCGTGGCTGGGTTCGTACCCGAGCCTGCGATAGAAGCGGTGGGCGTCCTCGCGGGTCTTGTCCGACGTCAGCTGCACCAGGCCGGCGCCGCGCTGCCTGCCGTACTCGTGAGCCCACTCGAACAGCGCCGACCCCAGGCCGCCGCCACGTGTGCTGGGAGCGAGTCGGACGGCCTCGATCTGCAGCCGGCTGGCTCCACCACGCGCGAGTCCGGGAATGACCGTGAGCTGCATCGTCCCGACGATGTCGCCGATCTCGTTGCGCACGACGAGTAGCAGCTGATGGTCGTCGGCGTCGATGTCGCGGAAGGCCTCGAGGTAGGGCGCGATCGTGGTCGACTCGCGGCCGGCCCCGAGAGGGTCGTCCGCGAGAAGTGCGACCAGCGCAGGTACGTCGGCCTCCACCGCCCGGGCGAGTCCGAAGCGATCCCCGTCAACGACGATCGAGTCCATGCGGCGAGCATGGCATCGGTAGGTCTGGGCGACTCACCGGGTGGTCCGACGAAGCCCGGCCGACAGCGACCGACTCCCATCACGCTGGTCGGAGACCTGCACGCGCGTCAGGTACGTCGTAGCGTCCACGTCCGCGACGCGGAACCGGCCGGGTGGGGACGGCCCGGCGAACGAGGCGGCGACGACGGCGTGCCAGTAGCCGTACGTCGTACCCCGCGGTGGCGCCAGCAGGTCGAGCCACGAGCGGTCGAACGGCTCCTGGGCCTCGATGACGAACGTCCAGTCACTGCCGTGGCTGATGCTCAGCAGGTCGTCGGCCCACACAGTGAGCACTCGCTCGGGCGACGGCTCGTGTCCCAGGCCTTGGAACCCGCGCACGGGATCGGCGAAGTCGATCGACTCCCCCGGCTCCACGACGACCTGCAGCATCGGCATCGGTAGCCCCGGCCGCCAGGTTCGCCGCCGCGCACCGGGCAGCAGGTAGCCGAGCTGGTAGACGCGCACGACTTCGCCGTACGCCGTCTCACCCCAGTGGTCGAAGCAGCGGGCGTAGGCGGCAGCGTCCGCGAGCCGGGGGGCGCGGGCGTGCCGGTGGTTCTGTCGGTGGGTCATCAGCCATGAAGACGTCTGACGGCCGGCCGTTGTGACATCCCATGTCACAAACCGCATCCCTGCAACGTCAACAGACCAACGAGCCCGAGAAGGAGGGGAAGAGTGTCCGAACGCAACAGGGCCGGCGCGGTCGCCTCGTGGGCCGACGACCGGCTAGGTCTCGGGAAGCTCAACCGGAGCGCGTTCTCGCTCCGCAAGGTCTTCCCCGACCACTGGTCGTTCCTGCTGGGCGAGATCGCGCTGTGGAGCTTCGCCGTCCTGCTGGTCACCGGTGTCTTCCTGACCCTCTGGTTCGACCCGAGCATGGCCGAGGTGACCTACCAGGGTTCCTACGACCAGCTGCGCGGCGTACCCATGTCCGCAGCGTTCGCGTCCACGCTCGACATCTCGTTCGACGTCCGTGGCGGGCTGCTGCTCCGGCAGATGCACCACTGGGCGGCGCACATCTTCATCGCGGCGATGCTGATCCACCTGCTGCGGCACGCGCTCACCGGCAGCTTCCGCAAGCCTCGTGAGGTCAACTGGATCATCGGCTGCCTGATGCTGCTGCTCGGCACCATCGAGGGGTTCGCCGGCTACTCCCTGCCCGATGACCTGCTCTCCGGCACCGGCCTGCGCGCCGCCGACGGGTTCGTGAAGGCCACCCCCGTCGTCGGCACCTACCTGTCATTCCTGTTGTTCGGTGGCGAGTTCCCGGGCGACGCGGCGATACCGAGGCTGTTCATCCTGCACGTCCTGCTGATCCCCGGCCTGCTGGTCGCGCTGGTGGCGCTGCATCTGATCCTGATCGTCTACCACAAGCACACGCAGTGGCCCGGGCCCGGCCGCACCGAGCAGAACGTCGTGGGCTACCCGTTCCTGCCGGTCTACATGGCCAAGGCGGGTGCGTTCTTCCTCATCGTGTTCGGCGTGATCGCGCTGATGGGCGCGCTGATGTCGATCAACCCGGTCTGGAAGTACGGCCCCTACGACCCGACCAAGATCACCGCCGGCGTGCAGCCCGACTGGTACCTCGCCTGGCCCGACGGGCTGCTGCGGATCATCCCTGCGTGGGAGACGCACCTGTGGGGCCACACGCTGTCGTGGAACATCATCATCCCGATCATGGTCGCGCCAGGGTTGCTGCTGACGGCCGTCCTCCTGTTGCCCTTCGTGGAGGCCCGGATCACCGGCGACAAGCGGGAGCATCACCTGCTCCAGCGGCCCCGCAACGCGCCGAGCCGCACCGCGTTCATGGCCGCGCTGATCACCTTCTACGGCATCTCGTGGGCGGCCGGCGGGAACGACATCATCGCGGTCCGGCTGCACCTGTCGATCAACCAGATCACCTACGCGTTCCGGGTCCTCGTCTTCGCCGGGCCGATGATCGCCTTCTTCGTCACCAAGCGCTGGTGCCTCTCGCTCCAGCACGCGGACAACGAGCGCCTGATGCACGGCTACGAGACCGGTGTGGTCAGCCGTTCCCCCGAGGGCGGCTACAGCGAGAAGCACCTCCCCGTCAGCCCCGAGGAGACCCACGTCCTCACCGCCCGCGAGCGTTGAGCCGGGCGGCCTGTCGGGTGAGGTGGTCGTGTTCGGGGAGGCTGGGCGCTGACTTGGCGGCTTCGGCGTAGAGCCGGGCCGCGGTCACCGAGTCACCGTCACACTCGTGGAGGTACGCCGCGACGGCGGTGTAGCGCGGCAGGTCGGGGTCGAGCTCTGCCAGGGCGGCCAGGCCGGCGCGCGGGCCGTCGGCCTCGCCGACCGCGACGGCGCGGTTGAGGCGGGCCACCGGGTTGTCGGTGAGGCGCACCAGCTCGTCGTACCACTCGACGATCTGCAACCAGTCGGTCTCCTCGACGGTCCGGGCGTCGGCGTGCAGCGCGGCGATGGCGGCCTGGGCCTGGAACTCCCCCAGGCGGTCGCGAGCGAGGGCCGCCTGGAGCACGTCGACGCTCTCGGCGATCAGGCGGGTGTCCCACAGGCTGCGGTCCTGCTCGGCCAGCGGCACGAGCCTGCCGTCGGGGCCGGTCCGGGCCGGGCGCCGCGCGTGGTGCAGCAGCATCAGCGCGAGCAGGCCGGCCACCTCCTCATGGCTGACTTTGGCCGCGAGCTGGCGGGTGAGCCGGATCGCCTCGGCGGAGAGGTCGACGTCACCGGAGTAGCCCTCGTTGAAGACCAGATAGAGAACGCGCAGCACCGTGGCGACGTCGCCGGGCTGGTTGAACCGGACGTCCGAGACCGTCCGCTTGGCCCGGCTGATCCGCTGGGCCATGGTCGCCTCCGGCACGAGGTAGGCCTGCGCGATCTGGCGGGTGGTCAGGCCGCCGACCGCGCGCAGCGTGAGTGCGACGGACGATGCCGGTGTCAAGGAGGGGTGCGCGCAGAGGAAGTAGAGCTGGAGGGTGTCGTCCGCCGCCTCGACCCGTCCGGGCGCGGGCTCGTCCTCGACGCGTACCTCGCGCCGCCGTCGAGAGGTCTCGGCGCGGGTGGCGTCGAGGAACTTGCGCCAGGCCACGGTGACCAGCCAGCCCTTCGGGTCCCGCGGCGGGTCGTCCGGCCACCCGCGCACGGCCTCGACCAGCGCCTCCTGTACGGCGTCCTCCGCCGAGGCGAAGTCGGCCCCGCGCCGGACGAGGACACCGATCACCGCGGGGACGAGCTCCCGCAGCTGAGCCTCGTTCACTCGGTGACCGTGGAGGAGTCGCTCCAGAGCGGCCGAACCTCCAGCCATTCGTAGTTCGGCTCGCCGCCGGGGCCCGGTGCGGCGGAGTACTCGCCCGCTATCTCAACGGCTCGGTCGTAGGACTCCACGTCGATCATCAGCCAGCCGGCGATCAGGTCCTTGGTCTCGGCGAACGGGCCGTCGGTGACCGGCGGTCGACCCTCGCCGCCGTAACGGACGAAGGTGCCCTCCGGCGAAAGAGCCTCGTGGCCCACGAACTCGCCGGATTCCTCCAGGTTGGTGGCGAAGTCCGCCATCCACTGAACGTGCGCGTCGATCTCCTCCGGCGTCCACTGGTCCATGGGCGGGAACTCGACCGTGGGAGCGGGGCCACCGCGGTAGTGCTTGAGGATGAGGTACTTGGCCATCAGCTTCTCCTTGGTGCGGTAGGGGTGATTCTGGCGGCGTTCATGCGCTCTGCCGCTCGGCCCGCTGCTTGATCAGCTCCTCGACCGCGCTCGGCAGAGTCGTCTCGAAGTCGATCAGCTTGGCCCAGGTCGGAGTCACGACGATGCGGACCATGCCGTCGCTGTAGAGCGAACGCACCTCGGCCTCCCACTCGACCCGTTGCTCGGGGGTCATCTTGTAGGTGCCGCTCGCCTCGAGGTACTCGTCCGGGATGCCATCGACGAAGTCCAGCTCGGCCCCGCCGCGGATGAGCAGCATCTTGGGTGGGTGGACCTCGGTGTCGATCGTCAGGGCAACCATCGGGTTGTCGCGCAGGGCTTTGAGCTTCGGCGCGTTCTTCGCGGTGCACATGACCACCCCCGAGCCGTTCCAGCTGAACCCGACCGGGACGTTGCGAGGTGTGCCGTCCTTGGCGACGTAGGCCAGGCGGGTCAGGTCGCGGGCCAACAGCTCCCGGCTGATCGGTCGGTCCAGAACCTCGCTGATCTCGTGCGGTTGCATGGTCAATCCTCCCGTTCGTCGCGCGGCCTTTCGTGGCCACTCATGCACCCAGGACGGAGCCGGCGGCACATTCTCGACATCAGGGGCAGCTAGTGCGCCATATCGACGAAGCGGGAGTAGTGGCCCTGGAACGCGACGGTGATGTCGCGGGTGGCGCCGTTGCGGTGCTTGGCGACGATCAGGTCGGCCTCGCCGGGGCGGGTCGACTCCTTCTCGTAGACGTCTTCGCGGTGCAGCAGGATGACCATGTCGGCGTCCTGCTCGAGGGAGCCGGACTCGCGCAGGTCGGACATCATCGGTCGCTTGTCCCCGCGCTGCTCGGGACCACGGTTGAGCTGGGAGAGCGCGATGATCGGCACGCCGAGCTCCTTGGCGAGCAGCTTGATCTGGCGGGAGAACTCCGAGACCTCGAGCTGCCGGGACTCGACCTTGCGGCCGGACGTCATCAGCTGCATGTAGTCGATGACCACCAGGCGAAGGTCGTGCCGCTGCTTGAGCCGGCGGGCCTTCGCCCGGATCTCCATCATCGTCATGTTGGGAGAGTCGTCGATGAAGATCGGGCTGCCGGAGATCCGGCCCATGTGCCGGGCCATCTTGGACCAGTCGTCGTCGCTCATGTTGCCGTTGCGGATGTGGTTGAGCGGCACCTTGGACTCGGCCGCCAACAACCGCATGGTGATCTCGGAGCGGGTCATCTCCAGGCTGAAGAACACGCTGGTCATGTTGTTCTGGATCGAGGCCGCGCGGCACAGGTCGAGAGCGAGCGTCGATTTCCCCATAGCGGGTCGAGCCGCGACGATCACCATCTGGCCGGCGTGCAGGCCGTTGGTGAGCTCGTCGAGGTCGGCGAAGCCGGTGGGGACGCCGTAGAGGCCGGCCTCGCGGTTGCCGATCGCCTCGATCTCGTCGAGGACGCCGGTCATGATCTCGCTGAGCGGGGCGTAGTCCTCGGCGGTGCGGCGGTCGGTGATCTGGTAGACCTCCGCCTGCGCCCGGTCGACGATGTCGTCGACCTGGCCCTCGCCGGCGTAGCCGATCTGCACGATCTTGGTGCCGGCGTCGACGAGCCGGCGCAGGATCGCCTTCTCCCGGACGATGTCGGCGTAGAACCCGGCGTTGGCCGCGATCGGCACGTTGGCGGCCAGCGTGTGCAGGTAGGGGGCGCCGCCGATCCGCTGTAGCTCGCCGCGGCGCTGCAGCTCAGCGGCGACGGTCACCATGTCGACCGGCTCGCCACGGCCGAACAGGTCGATGACGGCGTCGTGGATGGTCTCGTGGGCCGGGCGGTAGAAGTCGATGCCGCGGAGGACCTCGGACACGTCGGCGATCGCGTCCTTGCTGATCAGCATCGAGCCGAGCACCGACTGCTCGGCGGCCATGTCCTGCGGCGGGGTGCGGTCACCGGGCCCACGCGGCGCGGAACCGGGCTCGTAGGACGCCGGACCGTCACCCCACGCGTCGGCGGGCGCGTCGAACGGCTCCCGCGAGGCGGACTCGGTGATGCTCAACGGACACTCCAGGCAATCGGATGTCGAACAGGTATTCGAAGGCTAGGCAGGGGCGCCGACACCGGTGATGAGGGGGCGAACGTACGTGCCGAAACGGCCCGGGGGAAGCAGCCCATCCACAGGTGCTGGGGATAACCGGCCCGGGGGCGTGGACGACACGCTGATTACTGTGCACAGCGTGGGGACAGGACTGTGGATGGACTCGCGGAGTCGTCCCTGATTTAGCCGCTGACCTGCGGAAACACTGTCCCCTGGGTGTGGAGCCAAATTAGTTCTCAAGTGGCTCGTTCACTTGCAGTCCACCTTGGCAACTCCGGGTCGCCTTGTCGACAACCCATCTGGTCTAGCGCATTTCCACAAGTGGCGGGCGGTTTTGCACAGATCTGTACCCCCGTGGGTTTCTGCTTGGCTGTCCCGGTGAGCGGAAGGCGACACGACCGGGAGATCTGGCGCCTCGCGATCCCGGCGTTCCTGGCGCTGGTCGCCGAGCCGCTCTTCCTGCTCAGCGACGCCGCCATCGTCGGTCATCTCGGCACCCCGGAGCTCGCCGGCCTCGGAATCGCGGCCGTGGTGCTGCAGACGGCGGTCGGGCTGTGCGTGTTCCTCGCCTACGGGACGACCGCGAGCGTGGCGCGCTACCTCGGAGCCGGCGACCGGGTCCGCGCCCTGGCCCAGGGCATCGACGGCGTCTGGCTGGCCGTGATCATCGGCGTCGTCGTGACCGTCGCGGGCGTGCTGCTCACCGATCCGCTGGTGGCCGCGTTCGGTGCCGGCGACGAGGTGAGCGAGCAGGCCACGACGTACCTGCGGATCGCGTTCCTCGGCACCACCCCGTTGCTGGTCATGCTCGCCACCACCGGCGTGCTGCGTGGCCTCCAGGACACCCGCACCCCGCTCGTGGTCGCCGTCGCGGGAAACGCGCTCAACATCGTCCTCAACCTGCTGCTCGTGTACGGCGTGGGCGGCTTCGACGGCCTCGGCATCGCCGGTTCGGCGATCGGCTCGGTGCTGGCCCAGGTCGCCAGCGCCGCTGCACTGCTCGCCGTCGTGGTCCGCGCCGCCCGGCGCGTGGAGGCGTCGCTGCGCCCGGACCGCGCGGGCATCCGCTCGGCCGCCCGGGCCGCGGTGGCCCTGGTGATCCGCACCCTCACCCTGCGCGCGGCGCTGCTCGTGACGACGTACGCCGTCGCGGCCAGTGTCACCGGCGACGAGGGCGCGGTCGACCTCGCCGCGCACCAGCTCGCGGTGACGATCTGGGGCTTCCTCGCGTTCGCACTCGACGCGATCGCGATCGCGGCGCAGGCGATCACCGGGCGCTACCTCGGCGCCGGCGACGTCGCAAGCACCCGGGAGGTCACCCGGCGGATGGTCTGGTGGGGCGTGGTCAGCGGCGTCGGCACCGGCGTCCTGCTGGCCGCGGCCAGCCCGTGGCTCGGCGCGCTCTTCACCGGCGATGCCGACGTGCGCGACCAGCTGGTGCCCGTGCTGATCGTCGCCGCCCTCGGCCAGCCGATCGCGGGGGTGGTGTTCGTGCTCGACGGCGTGCTGATCGGCGCCGGCGACGGCACCTACCTGGCCTGGGCCGGCACCGCGGTGCTGATCGCCTACGCGCCGCTGGTGCTGGCGGCCGTGTGGGCCGGCGGCGGTCTGATCGCCGTGTGGGTGGTGTTCACCGGGGTGTTCATGGGTGCTCGGTTCGTCGCCCTGGTCTGGCGCGCCCGCGGCGACCGGTGGCTGGTCACCGGGACCTGAGTTCGCTGCGCCGTACCCTGTGCCGGTGAAGCCGCTGCAGTCCGTCGCGATGGGCTACGTCTTCATCGCGCTGTACGCACGGTTCAACGGCTACGACGCGTACGCCGACCCGGTCGGCTGGGCGCTGGTCCTGTACGGCGTGCACCGGCTCCCCGCCGAGACACCCTCGCGCAGCGGCATCGTCTACCTCGGTTGGCTGGCCGGCCTGGTGTCGATCCCGCTGTGGTTCCCCGGGGTCATCGACGCGCTCGAGGACGCCGACCCCTCACTGGCCTGGGCGGTCGACCTGCCGCAGTTCGGCTTCGGGGCCCTGCTGTGCATCTCGCTGGCCAAGGCAGCGGTCGCCGACGACGACCCCCGGGCCGCCGGGTGGCTGCGGATCGTGGCCACCGCGATCACCGTGGTGGCGGTGCTGCCGATCCTGGTCTTCGGTGGCGGCATGGACGACCTCGCCGATCCCGCAGGCCTCGCCGTCCAGATCGTGTACGTCGTGCTGGTCTGGCTGATGTTCCAGTACTCCGGGCGGGTCTGGGCCGGCGCCCCGATCGAGGAGGAAGCCGCGGGGTAGAACGACGAACGGCCGGCCCCAGTGGGACCGGCCGTTCGCTGAAGTGCTCTGGGTCAGCCGGGGATGACGTTGAGCGCCACGTCGGCGGACACGTCGTCGTGCAGCTTGACCGAGACCGTGTGGGAGCCCAGCGACTTGATCGGCTGGGCCACCATGATCAGCCGCTTGTCGACGGCCTCACCCGAGGCCTCGGCCAGCGCCTCGGCGATCGCGGTGACGGTGACGGCGCCGAACAGGCGACCGCCGGAGCCGGCACGGACCCTCACGTCGACCGGCTCGGACTCGAGCTTGGTCTTGATCTCTGCGGCGTGGTCCTGGTCGCGCACGGCCCGCGAGGAGCGGGCCAGCTTGATCGACTCGGCCTGGCGCTCGGCACCGCGGGTCCAGCGGATCGCGACGCCGCGCGGCATCAGGAAGTTGCGGCCGTAGCCGTCCTTGACCTCGACCACGTCGCCGGCGGCGCCGAGGCCGTCGACCTCCTGGGTCAGGATGAGCTTCATCTCTTCGTCTCCTCGCGCTTATCGACCGGTCGAGGTGTAGGGCAGCAGGGCGACTTCGCGCGCGTTCTTCACGGCGATGGCGACGTCACGCTGGTGCTGCACGCAGTTGCCGGTCACCCGACGAGCGCGGATCTTGCCGCGGTCGGAGATGAACTTGCGGAGCAGCGCGGTGTCCTTGTAGTCGACACCGGTCGCCTTCTCCTTGCAGAACTGACAGACCTTCTTCTTCGGCTTGCGAATAACTGCCTTGGCCATTGTGGTGCTCTCCTCTCAAGAGCCCGGCGCGGAGCCGGAATGGTCGGGTATGGGTTGGTTGGTCTTGATTAGAACGGGGGCTCGTCCGAGCTCACGCCCGGAGCGCCCCAGGGGTCCTGGCCGCTGCCGCCGCCCTGCGGAGCCGGAGCGGGAGCGCCGCCCCCGCCACCGCCCTGCGGAGCACCCGAGGTCGCCCACGGGTCGCCACCGGCCGGCTGCTGCTGGCCGCCGCCCCCGCCGTAGCCACCGCCGCCGCTGGATCGACCGGCCTTGGCGACCTTGGCGGTCGCCCAGCGCAGCGAGGGGCCGATCTCGTCGACATCGATCTCGAACGAGGTCCGCTTCTCACCCTCGCGGGTCTCCCAGGTGCGAGCGCGCATCCGGCCCTGGACGATGACCCGCGCGCCCTTCTGCAGCGACTCGGCCACGTTTTCGGCCGCCTGCCGCCAGACAGAGCAGCGGAGGAACATCGCCTCGCCGTCTTCCCACTCGTTGGTCTGCTTGTTCAACGTGCGGGGAGTGGAGGCAACCGTGAAGTTGGCCACCGCGGCCCCGGACGGCGTGAACCGCAGCTCCGGGTCGTCGGTGAGGTTGCCGACGACGGTGATGACTGTCTCGCCTGCCATGTCAGGTCTCCCTAGATCGTGTGTACGTCGGTGGGCTCATCCAAGCCGCACCCGCCGACAGGGGGAAGGGCTCATCCACAACCTCAGACGGTCGGGCGGAGCACCTTCGTGCGCAGGATCGCCTCGTTGAGGCCGAGCTGCCGGTCGAACTCCTTGACCGTGTCGGGCTCGGCCTGGAGGTTGATCACGGCGTAGATGCCTTCGGCGTTCTTGTCGATCTCGTAGGCGAGCCGGCGACGGCCCCACACCTCGAGACTGTCGACCGAACCGCCATCCTTGCGGATGACGTTGAGGTACTTGTCGAGCGACGGCTCAACCGTGCGCTCTTCGAGGCTGGGGTCGAGGATGACCATGACTTCGTATGCACGCAAAGCGGTCTCCACCTCCTCTGGACTCGGCGGCCGCGGTCTCTCCGCGGCAGGAGGGCTGTGCGTAGTCGCGACCATCCGGGGGTCGCAAAGACAGGTCAGGTTAGCAGCGGGCGCCCGGGCTCCCGAAATCGAGAGCTCGGCCCTACGGCTTGACGAACACCACCGGGTTCTCGGCGAGCACCTGGTCGCCGACCCTGAAGACCGCGTTGGCCCCGTTGGCACCCTTCGGCACCTCGAACGGGACGAAGATGCAGATCTCGGCCGACCCGAAGTCCCAGACCTGCTCGCCCGACGACAGCAGGGTCTGGCCGTCGAGGGCGTAGAAGTCGAAGTTCACCGGGGTGCCGTCCTCGATGCCGGTGACGGCGAACTCCGAGAAGATCACCTGCCCGGCGTTCGGTACGGCGTACTCCTGCGGCGTGTCGACGCTGCTGCTGCCGGTGCAGCCGCCCTGACCGTCGCCGGTCCAGCCCGCGGAGACCACCTGCGCGGCGGCCGGCATCTCGGTGGGGGGTGCCGGCATCTCCTCGAGGAGCGGCGAGACGTACTCGGGGTCGCCGCCGTCCTCCGCGATCTCGATCAGGTCCTGGGCGAAGTTGACCGGCCGGATCCGCGCGGACCCGCCGGTGAAGCTGCCGCCCTCGCCGGAGTCGGCGACGGTGGCCTCGGTGACGACCGCGGTGTTGACCCCGACGAGCTCGCCGGCCTGGTTGATCGAGGCGCCACCCGAGTTGCCCGATCCGATCCGGATGTCGCTGTCGATCCAGGCCCGGTTCTCGTCGACGGGCAGCTCTTGGAGGAACGTCGACACCACGCCGCGCGTGACGGTCAGCGCACGCCGCTCGAAGTCCTCGGTCGTCGCGACGTGAGCGACACCCGGGAAGCCCAGCGCGGTGATCTCGTCGCCGGTGCGCAGCTCGTCGCTGTCGGCGATCGGCAGCGGCTCAGGCAGGTCGAGATCCTCCGGGTCGACCGGGTTGCCGTCGATGTCGGTGGTGATCTGCATGACCGCCAGGTCGAGGACCCCGTCGGCGACGATGGTCTCGGCGACGTACTCCGGCGCGGCCGGGCGGTCGTCCTCGCCACCCACCAGCGCGATCTGGTAGCTCGCGGGGTCGCCCTCTTCCTCGCTGCCGAGGCCCGGCGCACTCGGCTTGGCGACGTGCGCGTTGGTCAGGATGAGGCCGTCCTCGCTGATGATCGAGCCCGACCCGTTGCCCAGTACCTGGCCGGCCTCGTCGAGGGAGAGGACAAGCACGCTGGCCTGCTTGGCGCGATCCAGCTCGGCCGGCGTGAGATCGGCGTCGCTGCCCTCGTTGCCGTTGCCGGCGGAGGACGACGGCTCGTCGTCGTCGCCGCTCAGGACCACGGCGGCGGTGACACCGCCACCGACCACCAGCAGAACGGCCAGCGCGGCGCCCACGATCGCGAGCGTCTTGTTCCGCTTCTTCCGCGCGATCTGCGCCGAGGCGACGCCGGCGGCGAGCACCGGGACCAGCTCGATCTCGTAGCCCGCCGTGGGGTGGCCGAGCAGCACGGTGGTCGAGGGGTCCTCCAGCTTCAGCTGGGTGACCCGCTCGCCGTCGACGTACGACCCGCTGTTGGACCGGTCGATGAACCACCAGCCGTCGGGTCGCGGCTCCACCAGCGCGTGCTGGCGAGAGACGCCGGAGTCGTCGACGACGACCTCGAGGCCCGGCTCACGACCGATCCGGACCGGTGCGTGCGTGCCGAACCGCAGGTCGTCCCTGTTGGTGCGCACCAGCAGGCCCGGCCCACCGCCGGGCAGACCGGGGGCACCCGGCGTCGAGGGCAGCACGGTCGCGGCCAGCGCCGCGGGGGGTACGGCGGCGGTGGCGCCCGCCTCGGGACGGTCGGGCGCCGCAGCGGGCGCCGCGCCCTCCAGGGTGACCTGCACGGAGGCCCCACCGTCGGTCAGCCCGAACCGCACGATCGTGGTGCCGCTCGCCAGCGGCATCCGGTCGACCTTCTGCCCGTTGACCCAGGTGCCGTGGGTGCTGCCCAGGTCGACGACCTCCCAGCCGTCGCCGGCGGGCCGGAACTCCGCGTGGTTGCGGGAGACGGTGGGCGCGTCGACCATGACCTCCGAGCCGGGCTCGCGGCCTACGCGAACCACCTGCTGTTCGAACGTCGACGTCTGCCCGCCGGTCTCGATCCTGATCGTGCTCATGCCTGTTACCCCCAGCGCTGTGGTCTGCGGGGATCGTAGAGACGCGGACCGGTGTCCGGCACCCAATCAGGCGAATCCCACGCCCTGGACTGGACGGATTCAGGCCTCGCTGGGTTCCATCGACTGGGTGCCCAGCACCCGCAGGAGCGCCAGTGCCTCCGCCTCGGGCGTGCCCGGCTCGGCCGAGTAGACGATCACCGCCTGGTCAGCATCCGGGACGTGCAGGGTGTCGCAGTCGAGGACCAGCGGCCCGAGCGTCGGGTGGTCGATCCGCTTGCGGTGGCTGCGCCAGACGCCGGCCTGCCCGGTCTCCCACAGCTCGGCGAACTCCGCCGAGCCGCTGCGCAGGTCGCGCAGCAGCGCCGCCAGGTCGGGGTCGTCGGGGTAGCGGGCGGCCGCGGTCCGTAGGCCCGACACGATGTGCGACGCGGTGGCCGCCCGGTCCTCCGGGGCGGCCGCTCCGACCGGGGTGCGGGGCGGATCGGTCGGATCCGGGAGGAACAGCAGCCGGTTCAGGTTGCGCCGGTGGGGCGGCAGCGCCGTCCAGTCACCGTGCAGCGCCGAGGACATCGCGTTCCAGGCGAGAACGTCGCCCTTGGCGCTGATCACGATCGCCGGAAGGTCGGCGACCCGGTCGATAAGCCGCAGCACGCTCGGCCGCACGTGCATCTGCACCCGCCCCGGACCCGGTGGGGTGCTGCCGCCGAGGTGGAACAGCTCGTCGCGCGCGTCGTCGTCGAGCCGCAGCGCCCGGGCCAGCGCGCCCAGCACCTGCGCCGACGGGACCGGACCCCGGCCCTGCTCGAGGCGGACGACGTAGTCGACGCTGATGCCGGCCAGCATCGCCACCTCCTCGCGGCGCAGCCCGGGTGTACGCCGGTTCTGCCCGGCGGGCATCCCGACATGGTCCGGGCGCAACCGCTCCCTCGCGCGGCGCAGCACCGCCGCGAGCTCGGGCCGGTTGATGGTCATCCCTCCAGCATGCCGCGGGCCCAGTGCGCCCGGGTAGGACCGCCGGTCCCACGATCGACCCGTCCTGGCAGGGGCCGCGCGACCGCCCCACGGTGGAGACATGACTACCGACACCAAACGAACCGTCCTGATCACCGGCGCCACCCGCGGTCTCGGCGCCGAGGCCTCCCGCCGCCTGGCCGAGCTGGGCCTCACCGTGTGGCTCGGGGCCCGCGACACCACGGCCGGCGAGGACGTCGCCGCCAAGATCCGAGCGGACCACCCCGATGCCGACCTGCACGTCGTCGCGCTCGACGTCACCAGCGACGACTCGGTGCGGGCGGCGTACGACGTGGTGGCGGGGTCGGGCACCGGCCTCGACGTACTCGTCAACAACGCCGGGATCAGTGGCCGCTTCGTGCCGCCGGTGGACACCACTCCCGCCGACTTCATCGAGGTCTTCGGGGTCAACCTGCTGGGGCCGGTCCGGGTGACCAACACCTTCCTTCCGCTGCTGCGCGAGTCGGCGAGCCCACGGCTGGTGATGGTCTCGAGCGGCATGGGCTCCTTCGGAGTCACCCTCGACCCGGACCGGATCGAGTCGACGATGCACGGGCTGGCCTACCCGTCCTCCAAGGCCGCGCTGAACATGGTGACGACGATGTACGCGAAGTCGCTACCGGACCTGAGCGTCGTCGCCGTCGACCCCGGCTACACCGCCACCGACCTCAACGCCCGCAACGGGCGCCAGACCGTCGCGGAGGGCACGGACGCGATCGTCGAGGCGTGCACCACCGAGCGCGTGCCGGCCATCTTCTTCGACCGGTTCGGGCCCGTGCCCTGGTGACGGTGGTCGCTCCTACAGTGGACCCATGAGCATCGCCCTCGGAGCACACGTCGACCAGACCGACCCGATCGCCGAGGCGACGGCCCGCAAGGCCGCGCACGTGCAGTTCTTCCTGGGTGACCCTCAGGGATACAAGGGACCCGAGTGGGCCTACGCCGGCGGGCCGGAGGGCCTCAAGGCCGACGCCGAGGCGGCCGGCATCGACCTCTACGTGCATGCGCCCTACCTCGTCAACGTCGCCACGACCAACAACCGGATCCGGATCCCGAGCCGCAAGCTGCTGCAGCAACACGTCGACGCGGCGGCGTCGATCGGCGCCAAGGGGCTGATCGTGCACGGCGGCCACCTCAACAAGGACGACGATCCGGAGAAGGGCTTCGACAACTGGCGCAAGGCGGTCGAGGCCACCGACCTCAAGCTGCCGCTGCTGATCGAGAACACCGCCGGCGGCGACAACGCGATGACCCGCTACCTCGACCGGATCGGCCGGGTGTGGGAAGCCATCTCGGCCGCCGAGGGCTTCGACAACGTCGGCTTCTGCCTCGACACCTGCCACGCGCACGCGGGCGGCAACTCCCTCGAGACGATCGTCGAGGACGTCCGCAAGATCACCGGCCGGATCGACCTGGTCCACTGCAACGACAGCCGCGACGAGTTCGACACCGGCGCCGACCGGCACGCCAACCTCGGCGCCGGCCAGATCGACCCCGACCTGCTGGCCGCCGTCGTTCGCGACGCCGGAGCACCCGTCGTGGTCGAGACGCCGGGCGGGGCCGAGGAGCACTCCGCCGACTTCGCTTGGCTCAAGGAGCGCCTATAGCCTCGGGGATCATGCCCCGACGCAACAGGATCAGCGTTCGCCCGATCTCCGAGGACGACCACCTCACGTTCGTTGCGTCCCGCCGCTCCGCAAGCTTCCTGCAGACGCCGGCCTGGGGCCGGGTGAAGAGCGAGTGGCGGCGCGAGTCGCTCGGCTGGCACCACGGCGACGAGCTGGTCGGCGCGGCGCTGGTGCTCTACCGCCAGCTGCCCAAGGTCAAGCGCTACCTCGCCTACCTCCCCGAGGGGCCGCTCATCGACTGGACCAGCGACACGCTCGACGAGTGGCTGGCGCCGATGACCGCGCACCTGAAGAAGGAGGGCGCGTTCGGGGTGCGGATGGGCCCGCCGGTGGTCACCCGCACCTGGACCGCGGCGCAGGTGAAGGCCGGCATCGCCGACCCCGCCGTACGCACGCTCGACGACCTGCCGCCGGAGAGCCGCGACGGCACCGGCGCCCGCGTGGTCGCCCAGCTCGACGAACTGGGCTGGCGCCGGCTGGTGACCGAGGGCGGGTTCGCTGCCGGGCAGCCGCAGTACGTCTTCCAGATCCCGCTCGCCGGCCGCACAGAGGACGACGTACTCAAGGGCATGAACCAGCTCTGGCGGCGCAACATCAAGAAGGCCGACAAGCAGGGCGTCGAGGTGACGGCGAGCTCCACCGCCGAGGACCTCAAGCTGTTCCACGACCTTTACGTGCACACCGCCGAGCGCGACCACTTCACGCCGCGGCCGCTGGCCTACTTCACGACCATGTGCGAGGCGCTGGGCTCCGAGAGCCCCGACCGGATCCGGCTCTGGTTCGCGCGGCACGAGGGCGACCTGGTCGCGGCCACGATCGCGATCCGGGTGGGCACCCACGCGTGGTACTCCTACGGCGCCTCGTCCACCGAGAAGCGCGACGTGCGCGGGTCCAATGCGGTCCAGTGGGCGATGATCCGCGACGCGATCGCCGCCGGCGCCGACGTCTACGACCTGCGCGGCATCACCGACACGCTCGACCCGGACGACTCTCACGTCGGGCTGATCCAGTTCAAGGTCGGCACCGGCGGGGAGGCCGTCGAGTACGCCGGCGAGTGGGACCTGCCGATCAACCGGGTGCTCTACAAGGCCTTCGACACCTATATGCTCCGTCGATCTTCCAGGGCCAGCTGACATGAGCCTCACCCTCACCGTCGACGGCGAGCGTTGGCGCACACACCTGCGTGCGTTCGCCGACCGGCACCCCGGTCTGGTGCCGGTCGCCAAGGGCAACGGCTACGGCTTCACCCTCGGCAGACTGGCCCGCAAGGCCGAGTGGCTGGGCGCGGACACCCTCGCGGTCGGCACCTACGAGGAGCTGCCGGAGGTCGCCAGCCGGTTCGACGGCGACCTGCTGGTGCTCACGCCGTGGCGGCCGTTCGTCGACGACCTCGACCCCGCCCTCGCCGACCGGGTGATCCACACCGTCGGCAGGTCCGACGACCTCGACGCATTGCTCACCCGCCAGCCCAACGCCCGGGTGGTCCTCGAGCGGATGACCAGCATGCTGCGGCACGGCTTCGCCGCCCGCGAGCTGTGGGGAGACCCGCTCCGCCGGCAGCTCGACAAGGCCCGGCTCGAGGGCATCGCGCTGCACCTGCCGCTCGCGCAGGGCGCCCACATCGCGGAGGTCTCCCGGCTGCTCAACGACGTCGTCGGCATGGACCTCGACGCAGATGCTCGACCAGGGGGCACGACCATCTGGGTCAGCCACCTCACCGACGGTGAGCTCGACCGGCTGTCGACGTCGTACGCCGACTTCACGTTCCGGCCCCGCATCGGTACCGGGCTGTGGCTGGGCGACCGGGAGGCGCTGAAGGTCACCGCCACCGTGCTCGACGTGCACGAGGTCGCGCGCGGCGACGCGTTCGGCTACCGCGGCCGGACCGCCCCGAAGAGCGGCCACGTGCTGGTCGTGAGCGGCGGCACCGCACACGGCATCGGCCTGGAGTCGCCGATGGGCGACTCGTCGCTGAAGGCCCGGGCCGCCACCGTGGCCCGTGGCGGCCTGGACGCGGTCGGCTTCGTGCGCTCGCCGTTCTCGATCGACGGCAAGCAGCGGCTGTTCGCCGAACCCCCGCACATGCAGGCCTCGATGCTCTTCCTCCCGAGCGGTGCCCGGGTGCCGGAGGTCGGCGACGAGATCGACGTGCGGGTGCGCTACACCGCGACGACGTTCGACCGCATCGTGATCGGCTGAGACTGCCGGACCGGATCTCGCTCGGGCCGCAGGATGTCGCGCACGACCAGGGCGGCGAGGTAGAGCTGCGCGAGCATCCGGAGCACGATCGCCATCCAGTAGAACCCGGCGTCCGCGCCGCTGCTCGGTGTGAGGAAGCCGCCGAGGTACCACCAGATCATCGCGAAGTAGAGCAGCTCACCCGACTGCCAGACGATCTGGTCGCGCCAGCGCGGGCGGGCCAGCGCCGCGAGCGGCAGCAGCCACAGGACGTACTGCGGCGAGTAGACCTTGTTGACCAGCAGGAAGCCGAGCACGATCAGGAACCCGAGCTGGGCGAGCCGGGGCGTCTCCGGGGCGCGCAGTCCGAGCACCAGCACCCCGAGGCACCAGGCGCCGAACACCACCCACGACCAGAGGTTCACGGTCTCGTGGCTGATCGCCACGTCGCCGGCCTGGGCGATCACGCTCCAGATCGAGCCGAGGTCCGGACCGCGGTCGGCGTTGAACGACCAGAAGACCTTCCACTGCTCCTTGCCGGTGAGGTACGCCGGCGCGTTGGCCACCAGCCAGGCGGCGGCCGCCCACACGGTGACGAGCGCCAGGTCGGCGTACCGACGACGGCGCAGGCAGATGATCAGGATCCCGCCGAGCAGGAACAGCGGGTAGAGCTTGGTGGCGGTGCCCAGGCCGATCAGGATGCCGGTCAGCACCGGCCGATCTCTCGACCACGCGTACAGCGCGCCGGCCACGAACCCGACGGCGAGCAGGTCCCAGTTGATCAGTCCGGTCAGCGCCAGCATTGGTGAGAGCGCGAAGATCGCGGCGTCCCAGGGTCGCCGCGGGTTCACCTGGCTGAGCAGCCAGGCGGCGATGAGCGCGATCACGGCGAACCCGACGCCGTTGACCCAGGTGAAGAGCTCCACCTCGCGGCGTACGTCGTCGCGGCCGGCCACCTCGGAGACCTGTTGCCGGTAGCG
Organism: uncultured Actinomycetota bacterium; assembly: GCA_963779635.1. Classification (GTDB taxonomy): domain Bacteria; phylum Actinomycetota; class Actinomycetes; order Propionibacteriales; family Nocardioidaceae; genus Nocardioides. Next base: position 150,364 of record CAVZZC010000010.1, read on the forward strand.
CGGCTCGAGGTCCGGCGACCCGTTCATCACATGGGTGAGCCACGACGCACCCCAGGCCCAGTAGGCGATGCCGACGGGGTACTCCATCACCTCGTAGCGGGCCCGCACCTCCTCGTCGTCGGAGAACGGCCACTCGTGCTCGACCAGGCCGCGCAGCGTGTAGAGCGGCGGCAGGTCGGAGTAGCACATGTGCGTGTAGCGGTAGTTCTGGCCGGACGGCTCGCCGGAGACGCACGGCGCCTTCTGCAGCAGGCCGAGCGCGCAGGTGACCGCGACCATCACCAGGATCACCCGCACCGGCGTCCACCACCGGGCCGGTCCCGCGTGCTCGCCGACCGGCCCGCCCACGCCCTCGCTGAGCGCGGCCACTACGCCGTCGTCCTGCGTGGGGTGGACGTGGCCCTCGTGCGTCACCGGACGGTGCTCACCCTCGCCTGACCCCCACGGACTCCCGGGTCGCGAGCTCCCGGCCGTGGCCGCCACCACCACCGTTGCCGTTGCCGCCGTCGCCCGGATCGGTCGGGTCGGTCGGGTCGGTCGGACAGTTCCCGAGGAAGTCGCAGTCGTCGGTCGGGTCAGAGGTCGGCGGCTCCGAGGTGGGCGGCTCCGAGGTGGGCGGTTCCGTCGTCGGCGGCTCCGTCGTCGGCGGCTCGCTGGTCTTCGGCTCCTTGGTGGTCTTCGGCGGAGGCGGCGGGGTGTACGGCGCGTGGTCCTCCGAGGGCGGGTCGCGCTCCTCGAGGTTGGCCGGCTCCGCCAACGGCTCCTCCTCGAGACCCTCCATCTCCCGCGTCATGATCTCGGTCCACGTCTCGGCCGGATAGTCGCCGCCGAAGTACGACGGCAGCCAGCCGTCGAGCTGACCGTTGCCCACGCCGCGGACGTACATCACCGCGGTCGCCATCTGCGGGGTGAAGCCCGCGAACCACGACGACGACACCGCGCCGCCGGTCTTGGTCGCAGTGCCCGTCTTGCCCGCGGCCGCCCGGCCCAGCCCGAGCGCGGCGGTGCCGGAGCCGGTCTCGACGACCTGCTGCATGGCGTAGGACACGTCGGCCGCGACGTCCTCACCGATCGCCTGATGTGTCTCGACCTTGTGGACGTACTGCTCCTCGCCGTCGGCGTCGACGACCTTGTCGATGATGAAGGGCTCGGCCGCGACGCCGCCGTTGGCGATCGTCGCGTAGCCGTTGGCCATGTTGATCGGGCTGACGGTCTGCGACCCCAGCGCGACGCCGGTCTGCGGCTCCAGGCCCGGGGTGTGGCTGGGGAAGCCGCGCATCGGGGCCTTGCCCTCCTCCGGCGGAACGCCCATGTCGTTGGCGGTCTTGATGATCTCCTCGGGGCCGTTGTCCAGGGCCAGGGTGAGGTCGATGAAGGCGGTGTTGACGGAGTCCTCGGTGGCCTTGAGCAGGCTCACCGCCGATCCGTAGTCGGTGTCGCCCTGGTTCTCGACCTCGGCGTCCCCGACCTCGATCGGGGAGTTGCCCTCGAACGTGGACTTCAGCGAGTAGCCCTGCTTCAGCCCGGTCGCCAGCGCGAACGGCTTGAAGGTCGAGCCGGCCTGGCCGCCGGCGAGCGCCCAGTTGAGCTGGGAGTCGAGATAGTCCTGGCCGGCGTAGAAGCCGCGCACCGCGCCGGTGCCGGGCTCGACCGAGGCCGCACCGATGTGCAGCTGCTTGTCGCCGAAGCCCTCGGGCTTGCCGGCAAGGACACCGTCCTCGGCAGCGTCCATCGCCTTCTTGGTGAACGTCGTGGTCACCTGCAGGCCGCCGCCGTCGATCTCCTCGTCCTTGAACCCGAGCCGGTGCAGCTCGCTCCGGATCATCTCCAGCATGTGGCCCTTCTGGCCGCCGTAGGTGTCCTCCGTCTTGATCTTCGGGAACGGCGGCAGCCGCTTCTGCGCCTTCTCCGCCTCTTCCTCGGTGATGTTGCCGAGGTCGGCCATGTTGCGGAGGGCGTAGTCGTAGCGCTCCTTGAGCGCCTTCTTCGAGTCGCGGCCGTTGGCCGGGTCGAAGTTGGTCGGGTTGTTCAGCACGCTGGCCAGCACCGCGGACTGGCGGAGGTTGAGCTTCTTCGCGGAGACGTCGAAGTAGGCCTGGGCGGCGGCCTCGACGCCGTAGGCACCGCGGCCGAAGTAGATCGTGTTGAGGTAGCCGGTGAGGATCTCTTCCTTGCTCTGCTGGCGCTGGATCTTCAGCGACAGGATCGCTTCCTTGACCTTGCGCTTGTAGGACTGCTCCTGCGTCAGGTAGAGGATCTTCACGTACTGCTGGGTGATCGTGGAGGCGCCCTGCGTCGAGTTGCCCGACGCATTGCTGAACGCCGCGCGCAGGATGCCCTTGGGGTCGATGCCCTTGTCGGTCCAGAAGGTCTGGTTCTCCGCCGCGACGACGGCGTCCTTCACGTCCTGGGCCATCTCGTCGTAGCCGACGATGTCGCGGTTCTGGGTGGCGAACTTGCCGAGCTCGGTCTTGCCGTCGGCGTAGTAGATGTGCGACGCCTCGGTCTGGAAGTCCTTGTTGGGGTCGGGGATGTCGATCGAGCGGTAGAGGATGATGAATCCGCCGACCGCGATCAGGGCCAGCACGAGGAACGTGATGCCGGCCCACTTGAGGACCTTCAGCGCCCGGGCCTTGTTGGACTTCGGCTGCTCCGTGTCGTCGGTGTCGTTCGAGGGTCGGGTGGACGACGGTCCATCTGCCCTGCGCTTGCCTGCCAAACCTCAACACTCCGGGACTAGGGAACAACGGCGACGGGGCATGCGGTTACACGACCGCTCCCACACGCGAATTTCCCCAGAGTACGCAACTGGCGGTCGCCGCACCGATTCGACGCGGCCCCTGAGCGAGATCCGTGACCCACCCTTGGTAGCGTTCCGAGATACCGAGTTTTCACAACTGCGGGATATATCGCTACGATAGGTCGCATGGCACGTCGTGGAGAGACCATCGAGTTGGCAGTGCTCGGGCTGCTGCACGAGGGTCCGATGCACGGCTACGAGCTGCGGAAGCGACTGAACCTGATGCTCGGCTGGGGCCGCGTGCTGTCCTACGGCTCGCTCTACCCGGCGCTGAAGAAGATGTTGCGTGGCAACCTCATCGAGGAGGCGACGACGACGCTCACTCCCGTCTCGCGTCGACCGAAGATCGTCTACCAGGTCACCGAGATGGGCACGGCCGAGTTCGAGCGGCTGATGACGGAGGTCGGTCCCACCGCGTGGGAGGACGACAACTTCGACATCCGGTTCGCGTTCTTCGGCCGCACCGACATGGAGATCCGGCTGCGGGTGCTCGAGGGCCGGCGGACCCGGCTCCAGGAGCGTCTGGACCGCGTCCAGTCTCAGCTCTCGATGACCGAGAAGGAGGTCGACCGTTACTCGGCCGAGCTCCAGCGGCACGGTGTCGAGTCGGCCGAGCGAGAGGTGCAGTGGCTCTCGGACCTGATCAACGCCGAGCGCAACGCACCCACCGAGCAACCACAGCAGTGACCAGCATGACGTCAGAGAACACCACCATGAAGGGACGGCCGATGGGTTCGGTTCGAGTAGCAATCGTGGGGGTTGGCAACTGCGCCACCTCCCTGATCCAGGGCGTTGAGTACTACCGAAACGCAGACCCAGCCGGCAACGTGCCCGGGCTGATGCACGTGGAGTTCGGCCCCTACCACGTCTCCGACGTGGAGTTCGTCGCGGCGTTCGACGTCGACGCGAAGAAGGTCGGCTTCGACCTGTCCGAGGCCACCGCGGCGTCGGAGAACAACACCATCAAGATCTGCGACGTGCCGCCGCTGGGCGTGACCGTGCAGCGCGGCCCGACCCTCGACGGACTCGGCAAGTACTACCGCGAGACCATCGACGAGGCCGACGCCGAGCCCGTCGACGTCGTGCAGACGCTGAAGGACACGCGTGCCGACGTACTCGTCTCCTACCTGCCGGTGGGCTCCGAGCAGGCCGACAAGTTCTACGCGCAGTGCGCGATCGACGCCGGCGTGGCGTTCGTCAACGCGCTGCCGGTGTTCATCGCCTCCGACCCGGTGTGGGCCAAGAAGTTCGAGGACGCCGGTGTCCCGATCGTCGGCGACGACATCAAGAGCCAGGTCGGCGCGACCATCACCCACCGGGTGATGGCCAAGCTGTTCGAGGACCGCGGCGTGGTGCTCGATCGCACCTACCAGCTCAACGTCGGCGGCAACATGGACTTCAAGAACATGCTCGAGCGCGAGCGCCTGGAGTCCAAGAAGATCTCCAAGACCCAGGCCGTCACCTCCAACGTCGGCCACGACATGGGTGCCCGCAACGTGCACATCGGCCCGTCCGACTACGTCGCGTGGCTCGACGACCGCAAGTGGGCCTACGTCCGGCTCGAGGCTCGCGCGTTCGGCGACGTACCCCTGAACATGGAGTACAAGCTCGAGGTCTGGGACTCCCCCAACTCCGCGGGCATCATCATCGACGCGATCCGCGCTGCCAAGATCGCTAAGGACCGCGGCATCGGCGGCCCGATCATCAGCGCGTCGTCATACCTGATGAAGTCCCCGCCGGTGCAGCTCCCCGACGACGAGGGCCGCGACCGCGTGGAGGCCTTCATCCGCGGCGAGGAGTAGTCCGCCAGCTCAACCTTCGCTGACCCGTCACTAACTTGGTGACGGGTCAGCGCTTTTCCGCCTCGGCCTTGATCCGCTCGAGGGTCTGGAACATGCCCTCCTGGAGCTCACCGGTGAACTTGGGTACGCCGCCCAGCGCGATGGCGGTCGCCCGGGTCGAGAGGGTCGAGATGCCCTTCGGCGTCTCGCGGCGCTGGGTGACCCGGGTGCCGCCGTCGGCCGTGGGCTCGAGCGTGAACGCCCAGATCGTGTAGTTCTCCTTGATCCTGAACGCGAACTCGGAGTGCGGCTCGCAGCGCACCACCATCGCCTGCGTCGGCCAGACGACTGGCCCGCGGTGGTTGATGTTCAGGAACTTGGTGCCCTTGGTGACGGGGTCACCGCCACGCACGAAGGTCTTGACGACCTGCGGGCTGAACGCCGCGATCCGGCGCGGGTCGCTGATCAGCGCCCATACCTGGGCGGGAGCTGCGTCGATCTCGATGCTCGCCTCGAGCTGGGCCGGTTGCTGGTCGGTCGTCATGCCGGGGAACCTACTGATATATGCGACGCAGTGTCTCGCTTACGTGACCGGCGCCACGTCCCGTTGATCACTCGAAGCCGTCGGCCGCGCTCCAGTGCAGATCGTTCTCCTCCCACGTCACTTCGTCCCCGTCGTCGGAGACCACCGGATCGCCGTACAGCTCGCCGCCGTCGTGCACCTGCCAGTCGTCGAGGTCCTGGGTCACCACCGCCTGGCCCTGGTCCGGGGCCTGCTGGATGAAGAGGTCGCTCTCGTAGCACTCCAGGGTCGCAGCCACCGTCTCCCCGTTGGTGTCGCCTTGGATTCCCTGACAGCCGTCCCCCGCCTCGTACAGGAGCTCCGGCTCGGTCCAGGCGTCGGAGCTGAGCTTGTGCGAGTGCTGCTCGTAGACCTTGCGGTAGTCGTCGGGATCGACCCAGAGCACGACGGTGGCACCCGAGTCGAGCTCGAGCTCCAGCACGGACTCCTCCGGGTCGGGGTCGGTCTCGCTGCCCGCGACTCCCGCGCCCTCCCCGACGGGCGGGGCTACCCGGTCGCTGGTGAACCCGGACTCTGGGTCGTCCTCCTCGCCACAGCCGGCCAAGGCAGCGAGCAGCACGAGTACGACGGGAACGCTTGCCGACTTCATGCCGAGCCGTCTACCCGCTCGTCGGCACGGCAACCCCTCAGCGCGGGCCGTGCGTGTTCAGCCAGAGCACCGGGCCGGGCAGAGTCGCGCCGAGCTCGCGCACCGCGGCCAGCGACTTGCCGGTGTAGACGGGCTCGAGCTCCAGCCCCTCCGCCTCCGCGCGGCCCACCTCGGCCACCGAGGCCGGCGTCGGGTCGCCGTACCTCGCGCCCAGCCAGTCGGGGCGCAGGTCGAAGTCGCCCTCCGCAAGCACGGGGACGTCGGTAATCCCGCGCTCGGTCAGCAGCTTGCTGGTCTTCGTGGCGAGCCGCGCCATCGCCGGCGCGTCGAGCCGGAGCATGTCGTTGACCACGACCCCGAGCACCGCGGTGTCGAGCCCCGCCATCCGCAGCCCCAGCATCAGGCCCGTGACCGTGCCGCCCGAGCCGACCGGCACCACGATCGTTCCAGGCTCCGGCAGATCCCCGGACGCGACCTGGTCGGCGATCTCCAGGGCGACGTCGACGTAGGCGAGCGTGCCGAAGGCGTTGGAGCCGCCGGCGGGGAGATACCACGGCCGGTGCCGTGCCAGGAGGTACGGCGCCGCGAGCTTCAGCCGCAGCGTCGAGGAGTACCGGTAGAGCCTCGCCCCTGACCCCTCGAGCCGGGCCAGCTGTTCGCGGACGTGGTCGTCGACCGGCTGGTCGACCAGCCCGAGCACCGTGTCGAGCCCGTGCCGGCCGGCGTACAGCGCACAGGCGAGCCCCCAATGCGTGCCGATGCCGCCGACCGTGAACAGCGTGGAGACGCCACGGCGCTGCGCCTCCGGGATGATCCACTCGAGCTTGCGGACCTTGTTGCCACCCCAGTCGCCGTCGCCGAAGACCGACTCGTCCTTGAGCCAGGTCTCGACGCCCAGGTCGAGGTCGAGCAGCCGGACGGGAGTCGACCCAGTGCCGAGCGCGACGTGCCCCACTCCGGGGCAGCGCTCGGCGAGCCGGGTCACCGGTTGGCCCACCAGTCCTCGAGGGCGGTCCGCGCGTCGGCCTCCGCCATCGGCCCGTTGTCCATCCGCAGCTCGAGCAGGAACTTGTAGGCCTCGCCCACGTCGCGGCCCGGACCGATGCCGAGGATCTCCATGATCTGGTTGCCGTCGAGGTCTGGCCGGATCGAGGCGAGCTCCTCCTCCTGCGACAGCCGGTCGATCCGCGCCTCGAGGTCGTCGTAGGTACGCCGCAGCCGCTCGGCCTTGCGCCGGTTGCGGGTCGTGCAGTCGGCGCGGGTGAGCACGTGCAGCCGCTCGAGCTGGTCGCCGGCGTCGCGCACATAACGGCGTACGGCGGAGTCGGTCCACTCTCCCGAGCCGTAGCCGTGGAACCGCAGGTGCAGCTCGACCAGCTTGCTGACCGCGTCGGTGTCGTCGTTGGAGAAGCGCAGCGCCTTCATCCGGCGCCGGGTGAGCTTGGCGCCGACCACGTCGTGGTGGTGGAAGGTGACCGTGCCGTCGTCGACGAAGCGCCGGGTCTTCGGCTTGCCCACGTCGTGCATCAGTGCCGCGAACCTGGCCACAAAGTCGGGCCCGCCGTCCGGCAGCCGCGGCTCCAGGTCGATCGCCTGCTCGAGCACCTGCAGCGTGTGGTCGTAGACGTCCTTGTGCCGGTGGTGCTCGTCGCGCTCGAGCGCCAGCGCCGGCAGCTCGGGCAGCACGAGGTCGGCCAGCGTGGTGTCGACGAGCAGCGCCAGCCCGAGTCGTGGGTACGGCGCGCAGACCAGCTTGACCAGCTCGTCGCGCACCCGCTCCGCGGAGATGATCTCGATCCGCTGTGCCATGTCGCGCATCGCGCCGATCACCGCATCGTCGACGGTGAAGCCCAGCTGCGCCGCGAACCGCGCGGCCCGCATCATCCGCAGCGGGTCGTCGGAGAACGAGTCCTCCGGCCGGCCCGGCGTCTTGATCAGCCGGTGCGCCAGGTCGACCACGCCGCCGTACGGGTCCACGAAGTCGCGGCTCGGCACCCGGACCGCCATCGCGTTGACGGTGAAGTCGCGGCGGCCCAGATCTCCGGCGAGCGAGTCGCCGAAGTCGACGACCGGTTTGCGCGAGGTGGGGTCGTAGGCCTCGGAGCGGTACGTCGTGACCTCGACCACCCACTCGCCCTTGCGGCAGCCGATGGTGCCGAAGTCGCGGCCCATGTCCCAGTAGGCGTCGCCCCACTTCTTGAGGATCTTCTCGGTCTCCTCGGGCCGCGCGGACGTCGCGAAGTCGAGGTCGTTGTGCTGCCGACCGAGCATCGCGTCGCGCACCGGCCCGCCAACCAGGGCCAGCTCATGCCCGGCCGCCTCGAAGAGTCGGCCCAGTTCGTCGATGACGGGTGCGATCCGGTCCAGCTCGGCGCTCACCGCACGCTGGACCTCGGCCATCTGCAGCGGGGGCGGCGGGGACTCGGGCACGACCGAGCAGTCTAGGCCGGAGGCCCTCGGGGTCACCGCCGTCGGGGCGGTCGGATGCGAACCCGGCCGACGGTTAGGCTCGCCTCCGTGGTCCGACGCCCGACGCTGACGCGCGCTCTCGTGGCGGTCGCCGGACTCGTGATCCTGGTAGTCGGCACCCCCGCGTGGACCGCGACACCGGCCCACGCCAGCGAACCCGGGCCGCCCGGGACGCCGCTGATTATCACGATCGACAGCCTCACGCCGGGTGAGATTCCCGAGCAGGGCCCGGTCCAGATCCGTGGCAGCGTGACCAACCGCGACGACGAGGCCTGGTCCACGATCGACCTCTACCCGTTCGTCTCCAGCACCCCGATCCGGTCCCGCGCGGCCCTGACGGAAGCCGCCGCACTGCCGGCCGACGAGGTCGTCGGCGACCGGATCCTCGAGGTCGAGGCCAACGTCGAGGAGCTGCAGCCCGGGTCGTCCTCGACGTTCTCGATCACCGTGCCGCGCTCCGTGCTCGACGCCTACATCGGCGGCGCGCCGGGGGTGTACTGGTTCGGCGTGCACGCGATCGGGGCCAGCGCCTCGCTGCCGCGGGACACCTTCGCCGACGGCCGCGCGCGCACTTTCCTGCCGCTGGTGCCCCCGCAGACGAAGGGCGCTGTGGGCACGGCCCTCGTCGTCCCGCTGCGCCGGTTCCTCGGTCGCGAGCCGGACGGCTCGCTCTCCGACCCGGACGCCTGGCAGCGCTCGCTGAGCGCCGAGGGCCGACTCCGGGAGTCAGTGGAGTTCGGCGCCGCCGCCGGTCCCGGGCAGCTCAGCTATCTGGTCGACCCGGCGCTGCCGGACGCCGTACGCCGTCTCGAGAACGGCAACCCGCCCCGCTCCCTGGAACCGACCGACGAGGTCATCGAGCCCGGCGAGTCCCCGTCGCCCTCACCGACCGAGGACGAGGAGGGGGATGACGGGGAAGAAGGAGAGGAGAACTCCGAGCTGGTCACCCCGGAGATGGAGACCGCGGCCACCTGGCTGAACGAGCTCGAGTCGGTGCTGCAGGCGCAGGAGCTGCTCACCCTTCCCTACGGCGACCTGGACCTCGCCGGGGCCGCCGACCACGACCCCGCGCTGATCGAGCTGGCCGGCACGCAGGTCAGCACCACGCTGGACGAGTGGGGCCTCACCGGCTCGCCGGTGGTCGGCTCGCCGAGCGGCTACCTGGACGCAGGGGCGATCGCGGCCACCGCCCCCGAGGCACCAGTGCTGCTGTCCGACCGCGCCTTCCTCGGTGACGCGCCCGGGGTCGCCTCCCTCGACGACCGCAAGCTGGTGATCGCCTCCACCGGTGCCTCGGCCGGCGGGCCGGCACCTGGTGATCGGGTCGCCAGCGTGGCGCTGCGACAGCGGATCCTCAGCGAGGCGGCGCTCAGGGTGCTCGAGCCCGGCCGCCGCGACCCACTCGTGGTCGTGATGCCCGCCGGGCTCACCTCGCTGGGCGCCGAGGAGTTCTTCGCCGGCCTCGACGTCGACTGGGTCGACCTCACCACCCTGACCGATGCCACGGCGCGCACCGGCCGCACGGTCGGCGTCGAGGACCTGGTCTACCCCTCGCGCCAGGACATGCTCGAGCTCGACCTGGAGACGTTCGAGGCGGCCGACGGCCTGATCGGCGACGGCGAGACCCTGCAGAACCTGCTGACCCGCAATGACGAGGTGGCCGCCGAGCTCGCCGAGGAGGCGCTCACCGGGGTGTCGTACGCCGCCCGCCAGGCGCAGCTCTCGAGCCGCGCCGGCCTGAACCGATCGCGGGTCTGGGTGCAGGACCGGCTGCAGGCCGTGGAGATCGGCGCACCCCCGGGCGTCACCCTGTCGAGCGCGACCGGCGACTTCGTCGCCACCGTCACCAACCGGCTCGACCAGCCGGTGACCGTCTCCATCGTGGCGCGCTCGGACAGCGGGATCAGGGTCACACCTCCCGAGACCGTGGACCTGGCACCCAAGAGCCGCACCTCGGTGCTGCTGCAGGCGCGCACGTCCCAGGCCGCGGTGCACAACGTCACCCTGCTGCTCACCGACGCCGAGGGCACCCCGCTCGGGTCGTCGGACCGGCTGCCGATCCGCTCCGCCCAGGTGAGCAACGTGATCTGGGTGATCATGGGCGCCGGCGTGCTGCTGCTGTTCGGGACGATCCTGCTGCGCCTGGTCCGCCGGATCCGGGGCGGCAAGAACGAACCTGCCGAGTCCACCGAAGCCGCCGACCCGGTCGAGACGACGACGTGACCACGGCAGGCGACGACCGCATCCTCGCGTCCACCGCGGTGATGGCCGCGGGGACGGTGGTGTCCCGCCTCAGCGGCTTCGTGCGCTCGACCCTCCTGGTCGCGGCGCTCGGCGTCTCCCTGCATGCGGACATCTTCACGATCGCCAACACGATCCCGAACATGCTCTACATCCTGCTCGCGGGCGGCGTATTCAACGCCGTGCTCGTGCCGCAGCTGGTGCGGGCGATGCGCAACGACCCCGACGGCGGTGAGGCCTACACCAACCGGGTGATCACCCTGGCCGGGATGTTCCTCGCGATCGTCACGGTGCTGCTGGTGATCGCGGCCCCCCTGGTGATGTCGCTGATGCTGCAGCAGCAGTACGCCGAACCCGAGCTCGCCGAGCAGCGCCAGTCGGCGATCGACTTCGCCCGCTACTGCCTGCCGCAGGTCTTCTTCTACGGGATGTTCGTGCTGGTCGGGCAGATCCTCAACGCCCGCAGGCGGTTCGGTCCGATGATGTGGGCGCCGATCGCCAACAACGTGATCGCCGTGGGCGTGCTGGTGGTCTACCTGATCGCGTTCGGCCCGGCCACCGCGCCGGAGCAGGTCGGCGGCTTCACGAGCGAGCAGGAGCTGCTGCTCGGCCTCGGCTCGACGGCCGGCATCGTCGCGCAGTTCCTGATCCTGATCCCCTACCTCCGCGCCGCGGGGTTCCGCTACCGACCGCGCTTCGACTTCCGCAATGCCGGCCTCGGCCACACCCTGCGGCTGGGCATCTGGACCGTGCTGTTCGTCATCGTCAACCAGATCGCGTACGTCGTCGTGGTGCGGCTGGCCTCGGGCGGAACCGCCGGCGGCGGAGACGGCACCGGTATCACGATCTACTCCAACGCGTTCCTGATCGTGATGGTCCCGCACGCGATCATCACCGTGTCGCTGGCGACCGCGATCCTGACCCGGATGTCCGCGCAGGCAGCGGAGAGCGACCGCAGCGGCCTCGCCCGGTCGCTGGCCTCGACGCTGCGCGCCGCCCTGGTGGTGATCGTCCCGTTCGCGGCGCTGTTGCCGGTGATCGCCACCGACGTGTCCAACGTCATCTGGGGCCACGGCGCCGGCGCCGATCTCTACGAGCGCTACGTCCCGACCCTGTCGCTGTTCGGTGCCGGGCTGTTCTTCTTCACCGTCCACTACCTGGTGCTGCGGGGCTTCTACGCGCTCGAGCAGAACCGCACCGTCTTCCTGATCCAGTGCGCGGTGGCGACCACCAACATCGCCGTCGCCGTGGTGGTGGTCGCCCGCACCGACGCCGAGGACACCTCCCCGGCGCTGGTGCTCGCCTACACCGCGGCGTACGCCGTCGGCTCGCTGCTGTCGTACGCCGTCCTCCGCGGCCGGCTCGGCGGGCTCGACACCCCACAGCTGCTCCGGTTCCTGGCGCGGTTGGCGCTGCCGGTCGCGGTGGCGACCGCGGCGGCCATCGCCGTAGCCGCCGCGCTGCACGCGATCACCGACCACCCGCACTGGGTACTGGCCGCCGTGTTCGCGGGGGTGATCACGACGGTCGACGCCGTCGTTTTCGTGCTGCTCGCCAAGGCGATGCGGCTGCGCGAGGTGACGGCCGTGCTCGACACCGTGACCCGTCGGCTGTCGCGGTCGCGCAGGACCTGAACAGGCGCGTCGACGCCACTACGATGAGGCAGACGCACTGGTGACCGACTCAGGACAGAGAGGAACAGGTGCCGCAATCGATCCGGCCCGGTGAGGTCCTCGCCGGTCGCTATCGACTGATCGACCTGCTCACCGAGAGCGAGGGGGGTCGGTTCTGGCGTGCCCACGACCGGGTGCTCGAGCGACACGTCGCGCTGCACGTGATCGACGCGGAGGACGACCGCGCGCCGGGACTGCTGGAGGCCGCACGGCGTTCGGCCACCGTCCTCGACCGCCGGATCCTGCGGGTGCTCGACGCCGAGACCCGCGACGGGATCTGCTACGTCGTCAACGAGTGGGGCTCCGGCATCTCTCTCGACATCCTGGTGGCCGGCTCCGGGCCGCTCGGCCCGCGGCGGTCGGCCTGGCTGGTCGCCGAGGTGTCCGACTCGATCGCCCGCGCCCACGACGCCGGCGTCGCCCACGGCCGGCTCAACCCGGAGAACGTCCTGATCGACAAGACCGGCGAGGTCCGGATCATCGGGTTCTGCGTCGAGGCGGCGCTGCACGGGCTGCCGCCCGACCGGGAGCAGATCGACGTCACCGACCTCGCCGGGCTCCTCTACTGCTCGCTCACCACGAAGTGGGCCGGAGCCTCGGGATCGGCGGTGACTCCGGCGCCCACGCACCACGGCCGGGTGCTCCGGCCGCGACGGGTGCGCGCCGGGGTGCCCAGCCCGCTGGACACGCTCTGCGACGAGGTGCTGCACCTCCAGGGAGCCAACGGGTCGGCGTCCGACTTCAGCACCGCCCGCGGGATCGCGGCCTTCCTCGCCGAGTTCGTCGGCGACCCCGCCGGCATGCAGGCGGCGATGGTCGCGAGCCTGCCCAAGCTCCGGCCCGACGAGCTCGTCGTACTGCCCCAGGTGCCGGAGATCCCCGCGCGCGACACCTCCGACCTGATCCCCCAGGTCCCGCCGGAGGCCGAACCCGAACCCGTGCCCGAACCGGAGCCGGATCCCGAACCCGCGGGCGAGGACACCGTGGACACCCCCGCCGAGGGCGTGCCCGCGACCCCGGTGGCCCCGGAGGACCTGCCCACCGAGGCGGGGATGCCGATCTTCGACGACGACGAGGACGAGGTCGAGTGGTTCAAGGCCCGGAGCACCCCGGCGCCACCTCCGCCGCCGTTCGAGGAGCCGCCGGAGCGCCCGTTGTTCGCGCCCGAGCCCGAGGACGGCACGCCGGCCCGCCGCTCGCGGGTCCCGGACTCCGGGAAGCCACCGGGTGGGATGCCGGCGTACGGCCCGGAGTACTGGCCGTGGGAGTCCAGCACCGGCCGCGGCACCGGGTCGGGCATGAAGGCGATCAAGGACGAGGAGGTGCCCGGGCGCAGCTGGTTCCGGCTCGCCATCGGCGTCGCCGCCGGGCTGCTGCTCCTCGTCGCGGTCGTGGTGGCGTTCAACCTCGGGCGGGGCAAGACCGTGCTGGGCCAGGAGCCCGAGGACGACGAGCCGACCTCGTCGCCCCGCACGCTGCGCCCGTCTGCGGCGGCTGAGCCGCTGACGGGCCTCACCGCCGCCGACTTCGACCCGCAGGGCCAGCCCCCGGAGGAGAACCCCGAGGACGCGCCGCTGGCCGTCGACGGTGACCCGGCGACCTCCTGGCAGACCTCGGCGTACAACGAGCAGTTCGGGCCCGGTGGCCTCAAGACCGGGGTCGGGCTGGTCGTCGATCTCGGCGACACGCACGACGTCTCCGCGGTCGACCTCACGTTCGGCGGCGCGCCCACCGGCGTCAGCCTCTACCTCACCGACGAAGCGCCCACGGCCATCGCCGACCTGGCCCCGGCCGCCTCGGAGACCGCCGACGACACGGAGCTCTCGGTGACCCTGGACCGTCCGGTGGCCGGGCGTTACCTCGTCGTCTGGTTGACTTCGCTACCGCCCGCGGAAGGCAGGTTCCGGGGCTCGGTCGCTGAGGTGGTGGTGCGCGGTGAGTGAGGTCCACCGGCCCGATATCCGGTCCGACGCCGAGCTGCTGGCCGCGCACGTCGGCGGCGACCATGAGGCGTTCGGCGAGCTCTTCGCCCGGCACCGGGACCGGCTCTGGGCGGTCGCGCTGCGCACGATGAGCAACCCCGAGGATGCCGCCGACGGCCTGCAGGACGGCATGGTGGCGGCGTACCGCCGGGCCGGGTCGTTCCGCGGCGAGGCAGCGGTGACCACCTGGCTGCACCGGGTCGTGGTCAACGCCTGCCTGGACCGGATCCGGGCCGCGAAGGTACGCCGCGCCGAGCCGCTCCCCGACGACCTGGAGGAGTACGGCGACCGCGGCTCCACGATGTCGGCCACCGACGCCACCGAGGACCCCGCCGACGTCACCGTGCGCGGTGAGCGCCAGCGGCAGGTGCTGGACGCGCTGTCCACCCTGCCCGAGGAGCAGCGCGCGGCGCTGGTGCTGGTCGACATGGAGGGCTATCCCGTCGCCGAGGCGGCTCTGATGCTCAAGTGCGCGGTCGGCACGGTGAAGTCGCGCTGCTCGCGGGGCCGTGCCCGGCTCGCCGTACTGCTGGCGGACCTGATGGGTGACGACGCCGGGAAGGAGCCCCCGGAGGCACGGAACCCCCCGGCGCCACCGCCCGTCTCATCCACGCAGCCCTCCCGAGCGCCTCCCGTCGAGGGCTGATCCCGCCCTACCCCGAAACCGACAGCTGGGAAGTACCGATGTCCGACGAGCGCGACCTGACGCCAGAGCAGGAGGCCCGCGTGGCCCGCCTGCTCGCTGACGCGCGCGTCCAGGAGCCGATGCCCCCGGAGGTCGCCGCCCGCCTCGACCGGGTCCTCGAGGGGATGGCGGGAGAGCACGTCCTCGGGCCAGACGAGGTGCCCGCCCCCGTGGTCGACCTCGCGGCCCGTCGGCGCCGACGAGTGGTCACCCTGCTCGCAGCGGCCGCCGCCGTGGTCGTCGCGGGGGTCGGCGTCGGTCAGCTGGTCGACAACCAGAGCGGCGACGACGCCGACACCAACAGCGCCGTGAACGCTGACGACGAGGGTGGCGGCGTCGGCGCGGATCAGCGATCCGAGGCCGCGCCCCAGGACCAGGCGGCGCCCTCGGAGGCACCGCCGCTGACCGAGGACCAGGTGCGGGCGCTGGGCGAGCCGAAGAAGATGACCGCGGGCTCGTTCGCCGCGCAGGTACGCAGCCTCCAGGACCAGCCGGGCGTGCGCACCGACGCGTCGTCCGGCATGATGCGCGGCCGCGACCTGGCCGCCCCGGAGATGGACTTCTCCTGCGGGCCCGCCGACTACGGCGTCGGCAAGCTGATGGCGGTGCGCTACAACGGCATGCCCGCCGTACTCGCCTATCGGCCGCCGAAGGGCAACACCCAGGTGGTCGACCTGCTCCAGTGCGGCAGCGGCGACCTGGTGCGGTCCACCACCATCCCGCTGCCGTAGGGAATCCTTAGCGCCTACGATCGGTTCCACTCATACCGATTAAGGAGAGTGCATGTCCGAGACCCGCAACGTGATCATCATCGGCTCAGGACCGGCCGGCTACACCGCAGCGGTGTACGCCGCGCGGGCCAGCCTGAAGCCCCTGATGTTCGAGGGCTCCGTCACCGCCGGTGGCGCGCTGATGAACACCACCGAGGTGGAGAACTTCCCCGGGTTCCGCGACGGGATCATGGGTCCCGCGCTGATGGACGAGATGCGCGCCCAGGCCGAGCGGTTCGGCGCCGAGCTGGTGGCCGACGACGTGATCGAGGTCGACCTCACCGGCGACATCAAGGTCGTCAAGACGGCCACCGACACCTTCACCGCGCGAGCGGTGATCCTGTCCATGGGTTCCGGCTACCGCAAGCTCGGGCTGCCCAACGAGATGGAGCTCTCCGGCCGCGGCGTCTCCTGGTGTGCCACCTGCGACGGCTTCTTCTTCCGCGACCAGCACATCGCCGTGGTGGGCGGTGGCGACTCGGCGATCGAGGAGGCGACGTTCCTCACCCGGTTCGGCTCCAAGGTGTCGCTGATCCACCGCCGCGACGAGCTGCGCGCCTCCAAGATCATGCAGGAGCGTGCGTTCGCCGACCCCAAGCTCGAGATCGTCTGGAACTCCGAGGTGGCCGCGATCAACGGCGCCGAGTCCCTCGAGAGCATCACTCTGCGCGACACCGTCAACGGTGGGACCCGCGAGCTCGCGGCGACCGGGCTGTTCATCGCGATCGGTCATGACCCGCGCTCCGAGCTGCTGCCCGGCCAGGTCGACCTCGACGACAACGGCTACGTGCTGGTCAAGCACCCGTCGACCCACACCAACCTCACCGGTGTCTTCGCGGCCGGCGACCTGGTCGACCACCACTACCGGCAGGCAGTGACCGCGGCCGGCACCGGCTGCGCCGCCGCGCTCGACGCCGAGCGCTACCTTGCGCTGCTCGACCACCACGGCTCGTCCGCCGGCTCCATGGCCGACACCGAGGCCGAGGTCATCACAGAGGTCGTGCAGACAACCGGCGCGTAAGCGCCTCGAGCTCCATCACCGCGCCGGCGGCGCCGCCGTACGTCGCGATGGTGGCAGCCATCTGCCTTGCCGCGTCTCGGAAGCGGTCGTCGTTCAGCACCGTCTGCGCCGCACCCGCGATCGCCGCGGCGTCCGCTCCCGGCGGGAGCATCAGGCCGGCGCCCAGCGCCGCAACGCGTTCGGCGTTGAAGAACTGGTCGCGCCCCATGGGGACGCACACCAGCGGAACGCCGTGACCCAGCGACGCCATCACGGTGCCGAGCCCGGCGTGGGTGATCACCAGAGAGGCCGAAGGCAGGAGCTCGCTGTGTGGGAGGTACTGCACGACCTGGGTGTTGGCGCCGGCCGAGATCGCGCTGGGTTCGACGGCCGGACCCGTCGTGACGATCGCGCGGACCGGCAACCCGGTCACGGCATCGGCGATCGACTGGAGCAGGCCGACCTGGTCCTGCTCGGCCGTGCTGAGACTGACCAGGACCAGCGGCGCGGATCCTTCCCCGGCATCGGCGACCTCGTCGGTCCGCTGCAGCGCGGGCGCATCGAGCACCGGCCCCATCCGGTAGACGTTCGGCGCATCCGGTGACTCGGGCTCGAACTCCTTGGGCGACGCGACGATCGCGACCTCATTGTTGTCGTGCAGGTCGACGAGCCGGGCCGCCGGTGCCAGGCCGAGGCCGGCGCGGTGCTGGTTGAGGGGTTCGAGGCCGACGGCGAACATGTCGACGAGCGGCCCCTCCCGGAACACCGAGTAGGGCGTGTGCACGAGCGTCGCGGTCGGGATGCCGGACGACTCGGCCGCGCTCAGCGCGGTGAACAGCATGCAGTCCACGATCAGCACGTCGGCCCGCTCGCGATCGAGCTCCGCCAGGACGTCGCTGGCGATGGCCGGATTGAAGCAGAGCCGCTCCCGGATCATGGCCATCTCTTCTTCGAAGTTGCCCGGGACCTGCAGCGGGTCCCAGTCGGCGGCCGGCGTGAACGGGGTGAAGCGGGTGCCCTGGTCGCCGCAGCGTTCCTGGATCGACGCGTGCCCGATCATTCGTACGTCGTGCCCGGCCGCGACCAGCGTCCGGGCAATGCCGAGCGTCGGCACGAGGTTGCCCGCGCCGTCCCAGGTGACCATCAGATAGCGAGTCATTCCGACCTCCATTGTTACCACTTGACAGCCTGTAAACTAGGGTATGCTTTACAGCATGTCAAGTGGCCGCCTAGACACCCGGAGCGCGATCCTCACCGCCGCGCGAGAGCTGTTCGAGGAGCAGGGCTACCACGGTGCCGGCCTCGAAGCGGTCGCGAAGCGGGCCGGCGTCTCCCGCCAGGCGATCTACCTGCACTTCGCGTCGAAGGCCGAGCTGCTGATGGCGCTGCACGCGCGCATCTACGAGACCGACGTCGTCCCGGCGCTCGACCGCTATCCCGTCTGGAGCGCGCCGACGGCGCTGGACGGCGTCGACGCCATGATCGCCGTGGATGCCGAGGTCGCCTCCAAGGTCTGGCGCATCCACGAGGCGCTCGTCGTGGCCCGGCGGCACCACGCCGAGGTCGACGAGACCCTCCGGCCGCGCGAGGCGGAGCGCTACGACGAGCTGGTGCGGCTGGGGCGGTGGCTCAAGAAGGAGGGGGAGCTCCCGCCGCGGATGCGGGTCGGGACGTTCGCAGACATCATGTGGGGGCTCACCTCCCTCGGGACCTTCCAGAACCTCGTCATCGAGCGCGGCTGGTCGATCAATCGGTTCGTCACCTGGGCGCGCCAGACCATGCGCGGCCAGCTCACCGCGAGCGCCTGACCGCTCCCGGCACGGCGTGGGAATGCCGGTCGGTGGTCGGGTGTTGAATGGGGTGACAGAACAGACAGCAGAAGGGGACATTCAGTGGGCACCATGGCAGCCGTGACCGACGCCGAGT
This sequence comes from uncultured Actinomycetota bacterium, assembly GCA_963779635.1. Classification (GTDB taxonomy): domain Bacteria; phylum Actinomycetota; class Actinomycetes; order Propionibacteriales; family Nocardioidaceae; genus Nocardioides. The sequence goes on from CAVZZC010000010.1 coordinate 168,863, forward strand.
TCGAGGCCGAGGTCCTCAAGTCCGAGAAGCCGGTCCTCGTGGACTTCTGGGCGGAGTGGTGCGGCCCGTGCCGCCAGGTCTCCCCGATCCTCGAGGAGATCGCGTCGTCCAACGGCGACAAGATGGAGTTCCGCAAGATGAACGTCGACGAGAACCCCGTCACCCCGGCCTCCTACCGGGTCACCGGCATCCCGACGATCAACGTCTACCAGGGCGGCGAGGTCGTTCGCAGCATCGTCGGCGCCCGGCCGAAGGCCGCGATCCTCAAGGAGCTCGAGGGCCTGCTCTGAGCTGAGCGCCCTCTAGCGACTACTGGACCCGACGTGGCGTGTGCCGCGCCGGGTTCGGTGATTTCGGAGCCGGCCGCACCGCGCCGATCAGCCGCTCCACCGCGGCCTCCAGCTCGTCGCGCCAGGTGAGCGCCGAGCGGAGCTCCATCCGCATCCGCGGGTGCACCGGATGCGGACGATGGGTCTTGAACCCCACACCGCCGAGGAAGTCCGCGGACACCACGCACCCGCCGGTATCGCGGCTGTCGCCGAACGCCTCCACCGCGCGGATCCCGCCCCGGCGGATCAGGTCCCGCGCCATGCCCTGCACCAGCATCCGCCCCAGCCCGCCGCCGGCGTGCTCGGGCACGACGTACGCCGTGGTCAGGAGCACCGCGTCGGGTGACACCGGCGCGGTCGGGAACGCCGCGGCGCCGGGCACGAACGCCGCCGGCGCGTAGATCAGGTAGCCGACCGGCTGGTCCTCGACCAGGACGACCCGGCCGCAGGAGCCCCAGTCGCGCAGCACCGCCGACACCCAGGCGTCCTTCTCGCCGGCCGCCGTCTCCCGGTCGTGGATGCGCGCGCGGCGTACCGGGTCGAGCTCCCAGAACAGGCAGGTGCGGCACGGCGCCGGGAGCGCGTCCAAGTGATCCAGCGTGAGCCGGACGACCTTGCGCGACATATCCCCATTGTGCGTCAGCGCGAGATGCCTCGGAAGGAGCGCGCGGCTGCCTGCGAGAATGACGCCCGTGCGTGAGATCCGGCAGAGTCGCAAGCTCCACAACGTGCGTTACGACGTACGCGGTCCGATCCTGCAGGAAGCACAGCGGCTCGAGGCCGAGGGACACCGGATCCTGAAGCTCAACATTGGCAACCCGGCGCCGTTCGGCTTCGAGGCGCCGGAGGCGATCCTCGCCGACGTGATGCACCACCTGCCGGAGTCTCAGGGCTACAGCGACTCCCAGGGCATCTACTCCGCGCGCACCGCGGTCGCGCAGTTCTACCAGCAGCAGGGGTTGCAGGAGGTCGAGGTCGAGGACGTCTTCATCGGCAACGGCGTCTCCGAGCTGATCTCGATGGTGCTCCAGGCATTCGTTGACGACGGCAACGAGATTCTGGTGCCGGCGCCCGACTACCCGCTGTGGACCGGCGCGGTCACCCTGTCCGGCGGCACTCCCGTGCACTACCTGTGCGACGAGGCCAACGACTGGAACCCCGACCTCGACGACATCGAGTCGAAGATCACCGAGAACACCCACGCGCTGGTGATCATCAACCCGAACAACCCCACCGGCGCGGTCTACAGCAAGGAGATCGTCGAGGGGCTCATCGACATCGCGCGGCGCCACCAGCTGGTGGTCTTCGCCGACGAGATCTACGAGAAGATCATCTTCGACGGCGCCGTGCACCACCACGCGGCGAAGGCGGCCCGGCACGACGTACTCTGCCTGACCTTCAGCGGTCTCTCGAAGTCCTACCGGGTCTGCGGCTACCGCGCCGGCTGGGTGATGATCTCCGGCCCCAAGGAGCTCGCGCTGGACTTCCTCGAAGGCCTCACCCTGGTGGCCAACATGCGGATGTGTGCCAACGTGCCGGCCCAGCACGCCATCCAGACCGCGCTCGGCGGCTACCAGTCCATCGAGGAGCTGATCGTCCCCGGAGGACGCTTCTACGAGCAGAGCATGCTCGCCGACCGGCTGCTCAACGAGATCCCGGGCGTCAGCTCGGTGCGGCCGAAGGGCGCGCTCTACTGCTTCCCCAAGCTCGATCCCGAGATCTACCCGATCGAGAACGACGAGGCGTTCGTGATCGAGCTGCTCCGGGCGAAGAAGCTGCTCGTCACCCACGGCACCGGGTTCAACTGGCCGCAGCCCGACCACTTCCGGCTCGTCACGTTGCCCGACGTGGAGATACTCGAGGAGGCGATCGGCCGGATCGCCGAGTTCCTCACCACCCGACGCTGACGCCTCGCCCCTTCTTCGCCAGGAGCCCCGATGCGCGACCTGACCTACCCGCCGATCATCCTCACCGCCAAGACCGCGTTCCGCGCCCTCGGCCAGCGCTTCGTGATGACCGGGACCGAGAACGTTCCCCGCAAGGGCGGGGTGATGCTGGCGGTCAACCACATCGGCTACGTCGACTTCATCTACGGCGGTCTGGCCGCCAACCCGTCCGGTCGCAAGGTCCGGTTCATGGCCAAGCGGGAGATCTTCGACAACGCCGTCGGCGGCCCGGTGATGCGCTCGATGCACCACATCGAGGTCGACCGCGGCGAAGGGCTGGCGTCGTACGAGAAGGCGGTCGAGTACCTCCGCGACGGAGAGGCCGTCGGCATCTTCCCCGAGGCGACCATCTCCCGGGCGTTCGTGCTCAAGGAGTTCAAGACCGGGGCGGTTCGGATCGCGTCCGCGGCCGGAGTGCCGCTGGTGCCGGTCATCCTGTGGGGCACCCACCGGATGATCACCAAGGATCACCCCAAGGACTTCTCCCGCGGCAAGACGATCGCGATCACCGTCGGCGAGGCGCTGCACCCGACCGGGGAGGACTCGGTCGCCGAGACCGCGGAGCTGCGCCGGGTGATGTCGGCGATGCTCGACACGACCATTCGCTCCTACCCCGCCGACGAGCAGCCGCCGGGATCCTGGTGGCTGCCCGCGGAGTACGGCGGATCGGCGCCCACCCTCGAGGAGGCGGCTCGGCTGGACGCCGAGGAGAAGCGGGAGCGCGCCAAGCGTCGGGCGGCCAAGCGTTAAAGCAACAGGGAGACAAGTCCCCTTGTCGACAAAGCGCTAGATCGGCCTATCGCTTCGGTTCCGCGGGTCCATGATGTCGACGATCCGGCGCAGGTCGTCGAGCGAGGCGAACTCGACGGTGATCTTGCCCTTGCGCTGACCGAGGTCGACCTTGACCCGGGTCTCGAACCGGTCGGAGAGTCGGTCCGCCAGCTCGGTCAGACCGGGCGCCGAGGGCCGGCGCCGAGATGCCCGGGAGCTGCCGGCGCCGGAGCCGGTCTCGCCGACGGCCACCATCTCCTCGAGGCCGCGGACGCTGATCCCTTCGGACACCACCCGCTGGGCCAGCCGGTCCTGGAGCTCCGGTTCCTCGACGGCCAACAGGGAGCGGGCGTGCCCCGCCGAGAGCACCCCCGCGGCCACGCGGCGTTGCACCGCGGGGCTGAGCTTCAGCAGCCGCAGCGTGTTGCTGATCTGCGGACGGGAGCGCCCGATCCGGCCGGCCAGCTCCTCGTGCGTGCAGCTGAAGTCCTCGAGCAGCTGCTGGTAGGCCGCAGCCTCTTCGAGCGGGTTGAGCTGCGAGCGGTGCAGGTTCTCCAGCAGCGCGTCGCGCAGCATGTCGTTGTCGTCGGTCTCGCGGATGATCGCCGGGATCTTCGCCAGGCCGGCGGCCTGGGTGGCGCGCCACCGGCGCTCCCCCATCACCAGCTCGTAGGAGTTCGGGCCGGTGCGTCGTACGACGACCGGCTGCAGCAGCCCGACCTCGCGGATCGAGGTCACCAGCTCGGACATCTCCTCGTCGCCGAACACCTGGCGCGGCTGCACGGCGTTGGGGACGATCTGCTCGACCGGCAGCTCGGCGAAGACGGAACCGGCTACCGGCGGCTGGTCGGCAGCGGGCTGCCCGTCGGCCGCCGGCGTTGCTTCAGTCGGCTCCGGTGCCGGGGGGATCAGTGAGCCGAGCCCGCGGCCGAGTCCGCGCCGCTGGGTGGCTTTCATGCAGTGACTCCTTTGGTCGCGATCTCCCGGGCTGCCTCCAGGTAGCTCAGCGCCCCCGGCGACCCCGGATCGTAGGCCAGCACGGTCTGTCCGTACGACGGCGCCTCGGACACCCGGACCGACCGCGGGATCGTGGTGCGCAGCACCTGGTCGCCGAAGTGCGAGCGCACCTCGTCCGCGACTCCGGCGGCCAAGCGGGTGCGGGCGTCGTACATGGTGACCAGGATCGTCGACACCGCGAGGCCGGGGTTGAGGTCGGCCTTGATCAGCTCGACGGTCTCCAGGAGCTGACCGAGTCCCTCCAGCGCGTAGTACTCCGCCTGGATCGGGATCATCATCTCGTCGCCGGCAACCAGCGCGTTGAGGGTCAGCAACCCGAGCGACGGCGGGCAGTCGATGAACACGTAGTCGTAGCGGTCCTCCCCCGCATCCGCCTCGGTGCCTATCCGGGGGTCCGCGGCGATCGCCTTCTTCAGCCGGCCCTCGCGGGCGACCACGCTCACCAGCTCGATCTCGGCGCCTGCCAGGTCGATGGTGGCCGGCACCACGAAGAGCGCCGGGTCCTCCTCGCAGGTCTGCACCACGTCCCCGAGCGGGATCCCGTCGACCAGGACGTCGTAGCTGGAGACCACTCCGCGGTGGTGCTCGACGCTCAGCGCCGTCGACGCGTTGCCCTGGGGATCGAGGTCGATGACCAGCACCCGCTGACCGAGCTGGGCCAACGCGGATCCGATGTTCACCGTCGATGTGGTCTTACCGACCCCGCCCTTCTGGTTCGCGACCACGAACACCCGGGTGGCCTTCGGTCGCGGTAGCCGCGTCCGGTACTGGGCGCTCTGCCTGGCCAGCACGCTGTGCTGTGCGGCCCGGGCCAAAGGGGTCGCCATGTCGTCGAACTCGTCGCCGAACGCCGCAAGGTCGGCCGCTGTGCGCACCTGGAAGTACGAATCCGCGGCCTCTTCCTCGATGGTTTCACGTGAAACGTCGTCGCCTGTTTCACGTGAAACATCATCGGAGGCCGCTTCATCAGCCTGTGGATAACCTGGGGATGGCTGTGGAGATTCAGGCTCAGCGGGTGTCTCGGGACCGGTGGATAAACCGTCGTGCGAACGAAACTGGTCGGTCACGACGGGCGCCTCCGCTTCGACGTTGCTCGTGATTTCGAGGTGGTCCGATGCCGCTTCGGTGACCCCGTCGGCTCGGGCCAAGCTACTCGCGTCGGTTCGGCCCACCGTACCCGCACAACCCGGGTTGTGGAGGGCCCGTCCGGGTCCCCGACCTGGGCAATTTCTGGGCCTGCACATTTGAGGTCCGCCAGCGTCTCCGCCGCCGCTTCGATCTCATCAGCCGCCGAGGAGCCTTTCATCGCCAGCAGGACACCCTCGGGGGCCACCAGCGGCATCGACCACTCGAGCAAACGGGCCAGCGGCGCCACTGCTCGCGAGGTCACCACCTCGAACCGGCGCACGCCGTGCACCCCCTCCGCGCGGGCCCGGGTCACGGTGACGTTCTCCAGGTCCAGAGTGGCAACGGTCTCCGACAGGAAGGTGGTACGGCGGAGCAGCGGCTCGACCAGCTCGACATCGAGGTCGGGTCGAGCGATCGCCAGCACCAACCCCGGTAGGCCGGCTCCTGACCCCACGTCGCACACCGTGCTCCCCCGGGGCACCAGGGCCTCGACAGCAGCACAGTTGAGCAGGTGTCGCTCCCAGAGCCGGGGCGCCTCGCGCGGCCCGATCAGCCCGCGGACCACCCCGTCGGTTGCCAGGATCGTCGCGTACCGCTCCGCAAGCTCCAGGCGCCCAGACGGAAACGCCCTCCGCGCCGCATCGGGCGTGGAGGGCGTTTCACGTGAAACATCCGCCATGGTCGGCTACTCCGGCAGGATCACCACGAAGCGTCGGGGGTCCACACCCTCGGACTCCGAGGTCAGGCCGGCTGCTGCCACGGCATCGTGGACGACCTTGCGCTCGAAGGCAGTCATCGGCTCCAGCTCGACCCGCTCCCCCGAGGCCCGCACCTCGGCGACTTTCTCGTCCGCGAGCTTCTCGAGCCGGACTCGCTTGTCGGCCCGGTGGCCCGAGATGTCCAGCATCAGCCGGGAACGCTCGCCGGTGTCCCGGTAGACGGCCAGCCGGGTCAGCTCCTGCAGTGCCTCGAGCACCTCACCGTCCCGACCCACCAGCTGGGCCAGATCGGCGCCCACGATGGACACCGCGGCGCGATCGCCCTCGACGTCCATGTCCAGGTCGCCATCGAGGTCGGCGATGTCCAGGAGCTCCTCGAGATAGTCGGCAGCGATGTCGCCCTCCCGCTCGAGCAGGTTCATCAGCTCCGACGAGTCGTCGGCGTCGTCGGCGTCATCCGCCTCGTCGGCGTCATCGGTCTGGGGCTCGCTCTCCACGGCCTCCTCTGACGTCTCGTCCAGGTCTGTGTCCAGCTCGGGGCTCACTTGCTGCCTCCCTTTTTCTGTGGCTTGTTGCGGTTCTGGGGGTTGCCGGACTTCGCCGGATTGCCCGACTTGGCCGGGTTCCCGGACTTGCCGGGGTTCCCGGACTTCGCCGGGTTGCCTGACTTCGGTGGGTTGCCTGACTTCGGTGGACTGCCCGGCTTCGCCGGCGTCCCTGGCTTGGTGGGGCCCTGACGTCGCTGGGCCCGGGTCTGCTTCTTCGGCTGCTGGCGCTGGGCCGGACGGCGGTCGGCCTCGGGGGTCTCCTCGACCTCGGCGGTCTCGGTGTCCACCACGCCGTGCTTACGGGCCTTGGCCTTGTCCCGCTCCTCCTTCGCCTTGAAGGCGGGCGTCCCTGGCGCCGGGTTGTTCCGGATCACGTAGAACTGCTGACCCATCGTCCACAGGTTGGAGGTGGTCCAGTAGAGGAGCACGCCGATCGGGAACGCCACACCACCGAGGCCGAAGGCCACCGGGAGGACGTAGAGCAGGATCTTCTGCTGCTGGGCATAGGGACCGGACAGCGCGTCGGCCGGCATGTTCTTGCTCATCAGCTGACGCTGCGTCGTGAACGTCGTCGCCGTCATCGCCAGCACCAGGCAGGCCGCCACGATCATCACCGTCGCGTTGGCGTCGGGGCCCCAGACGCGGGCCCCCCAGAACGACTCCGAGAGCGGCACCTTCCCGAAGATCTTGGCGGCACCGAAGTCCTTGGCCAGTTCCTCGGTCAGGAAGCCGTGCGCCTTGCCCTTCTTCGCCGCCTGGTCGAGCAGCCGGAACAGCGCGAAGAAGATCGGCATCTGCAGCAGGATCGGCAGGCAGGACGCGAACGGGTTGGTGCCCGCATCCTTGTAGAGCTTCATCGTCTCCTCGGCCAGCTTCTGCCGGTCGTGGCCGTACTTCTTCTGCAGCTCCTTCACCTTGGGCTGGATCAGCTGCATGTTGCGGGAGGCCTTGATCTGCTTCACGAACAGCGGGATCAGCAGCATCCGGATGACCAGCGTCAGTCCGATGATCGACAGCGCCCAGGCCGCTCCCCCTGCAGGGTCCATGCCGATGACCGTGAACAGCTTGTGCCAGGCCAGCATGATCGCCGAGATGGCGTAGTAGAGCGGCGTCATGATGAAGCTGCCGATGGCGCTGAAGAAATCCACGGGTCAGGCTCCTAGGTGGGGGGTTGAGTGCGAGACGCCCTTGGCTTTTCTGGGCGGGACGTGGTCGACGCCGCCGGCCGCCCACGGATGGCAGCGCGCCAGGCGGCGTACGGCGAGCCAGCTGCCGCGCACGCTGCCGTGCTCCCGCACAGCGTCCAGTGCGTAGGCCGAGCAGGAAGGGTAGTAGCGGCAGACCTGACCGTAAAGAGGGCTGATTAATGCCCGGTAGGCGCGCAGTAGCCCGATCAACACGTACTTCATGAGTGGTCTGCCTTCATCGCTGCCGCTCCAGACAACGGGTGAGGTCGATGCCGAGTTCCTTGGACGGCGCAGCTGCGGCCGCCGGCAGGGCCCGAACGACCAGCACGGCCGACTCGGGGAGCGACGCGAGGTGCTCCCGGACCAGGTGACGGAGGCGGCGTTTCACGCGGTTGCGGACCACGGCGTTGCCCACGGCCCGGCTGACCGCGAAACCCACGCGGGCCGGCTCGTCGCCACCGGGGATCCACAGGTGGGTGACCACGGTGCGCGACGCGGAACGCCGTCCGTGACGGCTCGCCTGTCGGAACGCCTCCGGATCGGTGAGGCGCTGGGTCGCGGGAACCACTGGAGTGCCGATGGGATGCACCGGCCGGGCCGAGGAGCCCGCCTCAGACGGCGAGGCTCTTGCGGCCCTTGCGGCGGCGGTTGGAGAGGACCGCCCGGCCCGCACGGGTGCGCATGCGCAGGCGGAAACCGTGCACCTTGTGCCGGCGGCGGTTGTTCGGCTGGTACGTACGCTTGCTCACGAAATTTCCTTCGATCGACGGAATCGGCGCCTGTCACCCGGGCAATCGGTACCTGCGCGTTGTTCGGCCGGCACCGCCCACCCACGGACCACGATTCCCATGGACATGCGGCACCCGTCGACACCGGGCGACCGGCCAACGGTACGTGGTCGCGCGAGACAGGGTCAAACTCGCGGCGACCGGGGCGCAAACCACTCTCTGCAACCTGTGGAGAACTCCTTGCCGGAGCCCTCCTCCCGGGGTTAGGTTCGCCGCAACCGAGGTTCCCCGCCATCACCGGAAGTCCCCAGTCCGAGCTGGCCTGTGACCCCCGCCACACTTCTGGCGAATGGGCCCCTGACCTGCGAAAACACCGGACCGGACAGTGCGCTGATGAGACTCGGAAGGGCTCTTTCCACAGACTCGGAGCCGGGTTCACAAGTTGTGGACAAAGTTGTGGAACCAGCACTGGTCTAGCAAGAAGTCAGCGCCCCATCCCGGGGCAACGGACGACGGAAGGTGGGGCACGCGGTGGAGCAGCGGCCTGAAGCGGAGCAAGGGGGCCTCGACCGGGCCTGGCAGCAGGTGGTCCAGGACCTGCAGCCCCATCAACAGGCCTGGCTGCGCGACAGTGAACCGGTCACGCTGCACGAGAGCACCGCGATCATCGCGGTGCCGAACGAGTTCACCCGCTCCCAGCTCGAGGGCCGGCTGCGCGGCCAGCTCGAGGACGCACTCACCGAGGCGTTCGCCCGCGACATCCGGCTCGCCGTCACGGTCAATGCCGCCCTGGAGTCGCCCGAGTCGCCCGCCCCGCCGCCGGAAACCGACAACTCGATAAGTTTCCATAGCGACTTGTCGATAAAGCCACCTTTGCCGGAGCCCGGGTACCAGGCGCCGCTCGCCCCCGGCCTCGACCAGGGCGTCCCGAAGCCGCCCGCCCCCGAAACCCGCCTCAACCCGAAGTACGCCTTCGAGACGTTCGTGATCGGGTCGTCCAACCGGTTCCCCCACGCGGCGGCCGTCGCCGTGGCCGAGGCGCCGGGCAAGGCCTACAACCCCCTGCTCGTCTACGGCGACTCGGGCCTCGGCAAGACCCACCTGCTGCACGCCATCGGCCACTACGTCCGCAACCTCTACACCGGGGTGAAGGTCCGCTACGTCTCGTCGGAGGAGTTCACCAACGAGTTCATCAACGCGATCCGCGACGACCGGCAGGACCGGTTCAAGCGGCGCTACCGCGACGTCGATGTGCTCCTCATCGACGACATCCAGTTCCTGGAGGGCAAGACCCAGACCCAGGAGGAGTTCTTCCACACGTTCAACACCCTTCACAACGCCAACAAGCAGATCGTGCTCACCTCCGACCGGGCGCCCAAGCGTCTAGAGGCGCTCGAGGACCGGCTGCGCAACCGGTTCGAGTGGGGGCTGATCACCGACGTCCAGCCGCCCGACCTCGAGACCCGGATCGCGATCCTGCGCAAGAAGGCAGCCATGGACCGGCTGACCGCGCCGCCGGACGTCCTCGAGTTCATCGCGTCCAAGATCCAGACCAACATCCGCGAGCTCGAGGGTGCGCTGATCCGGGTGACGGCTTTCGCCAACCTCAACCGCCAGGAGGTCGACATGACCCTGGCCGAGATCGTGCTCAAGGACCTGATCCCCGAGGGCGGCGAGCCGGAGATCACCGCTCCGCTGATCATCGCCCAGACCGCGGCGTACTTCGCGCTCAGCATCGAGGAGCTCACCGGCCCTAGCCGCGGCCGGCACCTCGTGATGGCGCGCCAGATCGCGATGTACCTGTGCCGGGAGCTCACCGACCTGTCGCTGCCGAAGATCGGCGCTCAGTTCGGCAACCGCGACCACACGACGGTGATGTACGCCGACCGCAAGATCAACCAGCTCCTGGCCGAGCGCCGGGCGGTCTTCAACCAGGTCAGCGAGCTCACCAACCGGATCAAGCTCCAGGCCCGGCAGAGCTAGACGCTCCAGGCACCCGCCTTGTGCACAACTCGCACCAGAAGGTCCGAACTACACGGGGAGGATTCTGTGGAGTTCATGGCTCCCTCTCCCGGAGAGTGCCGGCCGCCCACAGGCGGTGCCCGTCCGTCAACGCCTCATCCACAGCCCCTGTGCACCGGGAATCGCCGTGCTGACCTGCAGCAACGATGCTCATCCACAGTTTCCACCGACGCTACGACTACCACTCACCTCTACATGGATCGATCCTCGGTAAACATCCATCCGGGCCCCTCCCTGGGGATGACCCCGCCGATCCATGGCACTTGCCCTCGTCCAGCCCAGCCAGGCGTGGCAGGATTCACCTCCCCACTCCGACCTCGGCTTGCCCCACCCGACTGCATCATCGAAGGACCTACACCGTGAAGTTTCGTGTCGACCGCGACGTGCTCGCGGATGCCGTTGCCTGGGCCGCCCGCAGCCTGCCCGTCCGACCCAGCGCCCCGGTGCTCGCCGGCCTGCTGATCGAGGCCGGCGACGACGGGCTGGTGCTCTCGACGTTCGACTACGAGACCTCCGCACGGGCAACCCTCTCGGCCGAGGTCAGCGACGAGGGCACCGCACTGGTCAGCGGTCGACTGCTCGCCGACATCTGCCGGAGCCTGCCCGACAAGCCGGTCGAGATGATGCTGGACGGCGCCCGGGTGAGCCTGACCTGTGGTTCTGCGCGGTTCAGCCTGCAGACCATGCCGGTCGAGGACTACCCCAAGATCCCGGAGCTGCCGGCGGCCACCGGCACCGTGCAGAGCGACGTCTTCGCCCACGCGGTCGCCCAGGCGGTCACCGCCGCCGGCCGCGACGACATGCTCCCGGTGCTCACCGGCGTCCGGATCGAGATCGACGGCTCCACGATCACGCTGCTCGCCACCGACCGGTTCCGGCTCTCCCAGCGTGAGCTGCGCTGGGAGCCGCGCAGCACCGACGAGTCCGTGGCCGCCTTGGTGCCCGCCCGGGTGCTCGGTGACACGGCCAAGTCGCTCACCGTCGGCAGCGAGGTCACGATCGCGCTGTCCGCCAGCGGCAGCGGAGAGGGCCTGATCGGGTTCGAGGGCACTGGCCCCGGCGGCGTACGCCGCACCACCACCCGCCTGCTCGACGGCGAGTTCCCGAAGGTCCGCAGCCTGTTCCCCTCGGAGCGGCTGACCATCGCCAAGGTCGACAAGGCCGCGCTGATCGAGTCGGTCAAGCGGGTCGCCCTGGTCGCCGAGCGCAACGCCGCGGTCCAGCTCGCCTTCAGCGACGGCGTACTCACCCTCGACGCCGGCTCCGGCGACGAGGCCCAGGCGTCGGAGTCGATCGAGGCCAACATCGAGGGCGAGGACCTCACCACCGGCTTCAACCCGCAGTTCCTGCTCGACGGACTCACCGCGATCGACGAGTCCGTCGTGGAGCTGGCCTTCACCCAGGCGTCCAAGCCGGTGGTGCTCACCGGCTCGGCCGACGGCTCGTCCCAAGACGGCGCCGACTCCGGCTTCCGCTACCTGCTGATGCCGAGGCGCCTGCTGTCCTGATCCAACCAGCAACTCGGAGGAGCGCGCATGCACATCGGACTCGTCGGCCTCGGCAAGATGGGCGGCAACATGCGCACCCGGATGCGCGACGCCGGCCTCACCGTGGTCGGCTACGACCGCAACCCGGAGGTCTCCGACGCCGACAGCCTCGCGGCGCTGGTCGAGCAGCTGCCCAGCCCCAAGGTGGTCTGGGTGATGGTGCCCGCGGGCGACCCCACCCGCCAGACCGTCGAGGAGCTCGCCGGGCTGCTCGGTGAGGGCGACGTCATCGTCGACGGGGGCAACTCCCGCTGGACCGACGACCTGGCCGCCGTCGAACGCCTCGAAGGCACCGGCATCGGCTACGTCGACTGCGGCGTCTCCGGCGGGGTCTGGGGCCTCGAGAACGGCTACGCCCTGATGTACGGCGGCGAGCCCGGCGACATCGAGAAGGTGCAGCCGGCGTTCGACGCGCTCAAGCCGGAGGGCGAGTTCGGGGCCGTGCACGCCGGGAAGGTCGGCGCCGGGCACTTCTCGAAGATGGTTCACAACGGCATCGAGTACGCCATGATGCAGAGCTACGCCGAGGGCTTCGAGCTGCTCGAGAAGGCCGAGATGGTCGAGAACGTCACCGAGGTGTTCCGCTCGTGGCGCGAGGGCACCGTCATCCGGTCGTGGCTCCTGGACCTGCTCGTCGCCGCGCTCGACGAGAAGCCCAGCCTCGAGGGGATCCGCGGCTACGCCGAGGACTCCGGCGAGGGCCGGTGGACCGTCGAGGCCGGGATCGAGCACGCCGTACCCATGCCCGCGATCTCGGCCGCGCTGTTCGCCCGGTTCGTCTCCCGCCAGGACGACAGCCCCGCGATGCAGGCGGTCGCGGCGATGCGCAACCAGTTCGGCGGTCATGCGATGCAGACCGATCCCCCTCCTGGCGGCGAAGCGAACCCCGGCTGAGCGCTTGTACGTCTCCCATCTCACCCTCCACGACTTCCGGTCGTACGCCGCCGCGGACATCGCCCTCGACGCTGGGGTCACGGCGTTCATCGGCCGCAACGGGCAGGGCAAGACCAACCTGGTGGAGGCCATCGACTACCTCTCCCGCCTGACCTCGCACCGGGTCGCGACCGACGCGCCGCTGGTGCGCGCCGGCGCCGACCAGGCGGTCGTGCGGGCCGCCGTCGTGCGCGACGGACGTACGGCGGTGCTCGAGGTCGAGGTCAACCCCGGCCGCGCCAACCGGGCCCGGGTCAACCGGTCCCCGCTCCCCCGGGTCCGCGACCTGGTCGGCCTGGTCCGGACGGTCGTCTTCTCGCCCGAGGACCTCACGCTGGTCAAGGGCGACCCGTCGGACCGGCGCCGGTTCCTCGACGACCTGCTGGTGCTGCGCACCCCACGCCTGGCGGGTGTACGTGCCGACTACGACCGGGTGCTCCGGCAGCGCAACTCGCTGCTCAAGACCGCCCGCTTCGCTCGCAGCGGTTCGAGCAGCGAGGAGGCGGCGCTCTCGACGCTGGGCGTCTGGGACGAGAACCTCGCCCGGGTCGGCGCCGAGCTGCTAGCCGCCCGGCTCGGCCTGGTCGACGAGCTGCGGCCGTACGTCGGCAAGGCCTACGAGACCGTCGCCCGCGGCGCGTCGCGGGAGGACGCCCGGATGGAGTACCGGCCGTCGTTCGAGCTCCCCGGCCCCGACCGGACGGCACTCGCCGCCGCGCTGCTCGCCGAGGTCGAGCGGCGCCGCAACGACGAGCTCGACCGCGGCATCTCCCTGGTGGGTCCGCACCGTGACGACCTGCTGCTGACGCTCGCCGGGAGCGGCCAGGACCTGCCGGTGAAGGGGTACGCCTCGCACGGCGAGTCGTGGTCGTTCGCGCTGGCGCTGCGGCTGGCGTCGTACGACCTCTTGCGCGCCGACGGCGACGACCCGATCCTGATCCTGGACGACGTCTTCGCCGAGCTCGACACCGACCGGCGCAGCCAGCTCGCCGAGCTGGTAGCCGGGGCCGAGCAGGTGCTGGTCACCGCGGCGGTGGCGGCCGACGTACCCGACGCGCTCGCCGGCGTGACGTACACCGTGGCCGACGGGGAGGTGACCCGTGAGCGACCCGAGTGACGAGACGCCTCCTACTGCGCCCGAACCCCACGCCGACGACGGGCTCGACCTGGCCAAGGCGCTGACCCGCGCGACCGCCGGCGCCACCCCCAAGCAGCGCAAGCGGCAACGCAACCGCGACCAGCAGTCCCGCGGCCGGGTCTCCGGCGCCCACCCCGACGACCGCGACCCCCAGCCGCTCGCCGGCGAGGTCTCGCGGCTGGTCGAGGACCGCGGCTGGGAGCTCGATCTCCGGATGCGCGGGGTGTTCGCCCGCTGGCCCGAGCTGGTCGGCGACGAGGTCGGCGACCACTGCACCCCCGAGAGCTTCACCGACGGCAAGCTGGTGGTGCGCGCGACCTCGACCGCGTGGGCGACCCAGCTGCGGCTGCTCGCCCCCACGCTCGTACGCCGGCTCAACGAGGAGCTGGGCCACGGCACCGTCACGGTGATCGACGTCCTCGGCCCGCACGGCCCGTCCTGGAAGAAGGGTCCCCGGTCCAGCCGCGACGGCCGCGGCCCGCGGGACACGTACGGCTAGCGGAGGCGGCTGAACGGCCGATCCGACGTACAGGCCCTCAGCGGACCCCCTCCGCGGCGCTCGTAACCGGGGTTCCGCGCCGCTCAGGGGCATATTTCACCGGTCGACACCCCGGTTCCTGGGGAGGGCGGCGTGTTCTGGGGCCCTCTGGGCGCTATCATGGAGGTCGGTCGTTCGCCCGGGTGCAACGACCGACTTTTGTGTCTGGCCAGCAACGATCACGGCGATTAAGAGGTGTGTGTGTCCGAGACGAGTCCCACTCCCGAAGAGTCCGGCACCACCCCCGCGAACGACATCGACAACGGCAACTACGACGCCTCGGCGATCCAGGTCCTCGAGGGGCTCGAGGCCGTCCGCAAGCGGCCGGGCATGTACATCGGCTCGACCGGCGAGCGCGGCCTGCACCACCTGATCTGGGAGGTCGTCGACAACGCGGTCGACGAGGCCCTGGCCGGCTACTGCGACCGGATCGTGCTCACGCTGCTGGCCGATGGTGGCGTGCGGGTCGAGGACAACGGCCGCGGCATCCCCACCGACACCGCTGCGGGCCAGGAGCTGCCCGCGCTGACGATGGCGCTGACCTTGCTCCACGCGGGCGGCAAGTTCGGCGGCGCCGGCTACAAGGTGTCCGGCGGCCTGCACGGTGTCGGCATCTCGGTGGTCAACGCCTTGTCGACCCGGCTGATCGCCGAGGTCCGCAACCGCGGCCACGAGTGGCGGCAGACGTTCACCGTCGGCGTACCCGACGGTGGTCTCGAGCAGGTGCGCGAGATGGAGCCCGACGAGCGCACCGGCACCACGATCACCTACTACGCCTCCGCCGACATCTTCGAGGAGACGACCTACTCCCTGGAGACGATCACCACCCGGATCCGCGAGTACGCCTTCCTCAACAAGGGCCTGGAGATCGTGATCCGCGACGAGCGCCCGTCGGCCGAGGAGATGGTCGAGGCCGTCCACGACGGCACCGTCGACAACGAGGTCGACGCCTCGGGCGGTGACGCCATCCGCAAGAGCCAGGGCGGCGGTTCCGAGCAGATCTTCAAGTACGACCGCGGCCTGGTCGACTACGTCGAGCACCTCAACCGGCGCAAGGACAAGGCCAACCCGACGGTCATCAACTTCGAGGCCGAGACGGTCACCGACGACAACACCATGAGCCTCGAGCTCGCGATGCAGTGGAACACCTCGTTCACCGAGTCGGTGCACACCTTCGCCAACACGATCAACACCCACGAGGGCGGCACCCACGAGGAAGGCTTCCGGTCGGCGCTGACCTCGCTGATCAACAACGCGGGCTTCGACTGGGGCCTGATGAAGAAGCAGGAGGACCGGGTGTCGGGCGACGACATCCGCGAGGGCCTGACCGCGATCATCTCGATCAAGCTGGCCAACCCGCAGTTCGAGGGACAGACCAAGACCAAGCTCGGCAACACCGAGGCCAAGGGCTTCGTGCAGCGGCTCGTCAACGACCAGCTCGGCGCCTGGCTGGAGCAGAACCCCGCAGAGGGCAAGGACATCGTGCGCAAGGCGCAGGCCGCAGCGTCGGCGCGGATCGCGGCCCGCAAGGCCCGCGACCTGGCCCGTTCGCGCAAGGGTCTCCTCGGCGGCGGCGGGCTGCCCGGCAAGCTCTCGGACTGCCAGTCGACCAACCCCGAGGAGTGCGAGGTCTTCATCGTCGAGGGCGACTCGGCCGGCGGCTCGGCCCGGCAGGGCCGCGACCCGCGGATCCAGGCGATCCTGCCGATCCGCGGCAAGATCCTGAACGTCGAGAAGGCCCGGATCGACAAGGTGCTCGGCAACGCCGAGGTGCAGGCGATCATCTCCGCGCTCGGCACCGGCATCCACGAGGAGTTCGACCTCGACAAGCTGCGCTACCACAAGGTGGTGCTGATGGCCGATGCCGACGTCGACGGCCACCACATCAACACGCTGCTGCTGACTCTGCTGTTCCGGTTCATGCGGCCGCTGATCGAGCACGGCCGGGTCTACATGGCCCAGCCGCCGCTCTACCGGCTGCGTTGGAACAAGCCGCACGAGCACGAGTTCGTCTACTCCGACTCCGAGCGCGACGCGCTGATGCGATCGGGCCAGGAGGAGGGCAAGAAGCTGCCCAAGGAGAACCCCGTGCAGCGCTACAAGGGCCTCGGCGAGATGAACGCCAAGGAGCTGTGGGAGACCACGATGGACCCCGACCAGCGGCTGCTGCTGCAGGTGACCCTCGAGGACGCCGCCCAGGCCGACGAGATTTTCTCGATCCTGATGGGCGAGGACGTCGAGCAGCGGAGGTCGTTCATCCAGCGCAACGCCAAGGACGTCCGATTCCTCGATATCTAGGTCTCTAGTCCTGATCCTAGATAGCGATAGAAGCAACCAGAGAGACGAAGAGACGTGACTGAGCAGACCGGCAACCTGATCGGCGACGGCGGCGGGGACGGCGGCAACCGGATCCAGGAGATCGACCTCCAGGAGTCGATGAAGCGCTCCTACATCGACTACGCGATGGCGGTCATCGTGGGTCGCGCGCTGCCCGACGTACGCGACGGACTGAAGCCGGTGCACCGCCGGGTGCTCTACGCGATGTTCGACGGTGGCTACCGGCCCGACCGCGGCTTCTCGAAGTGCTCGCGCGTGGTCGGCGACGTGATGGGTCAGTACCACCCGCACGGCGACACCGCGATCTACGACACCCTGGTCCGGCTCGCGCAGCCGTGGGTGATGCGGGCGCCGCTGATCCAGGGCCAGGGCAACTTTGGCTCGCCGGGCAACGACTCCGCCGCCGCGATGCGTTACACCGAGTGCCGGATGGCCCCGCTCGCGCTGGAGATGGTCCGCGACATCGACGAGGACACCGTCGACTTCCAGCCCAACTACGACGGCCGCTCGCAGGAGCCGGTGGTCCTGCCGGCCCGCTACCCCAACCTTCTGGTCAATGGCTCGGCCGGCATCGCGGTCGGCATGGCGACGAGCATTCCCCCGCACAACCTCCGCGAGGTGGCCGACGGCGCCCGGTGGGCGCTGGAGCACCCCGACGCCACCCGCGAGGAGCTGCTGGACGCGCTGCTCGAGCGGATCAAGGGTCCCGACTTCCCCAACGCCGCGCTGATCGTCGGTCGGCAGGGCATCGAGCAGGCCTACCGCACCGGCCGCGGCTCGATCACCCAGCGCGCGGTCATCGAGGTCGACGAGGACGCCAAGGGCCGCACCCAGCTGGTGATCACCGAGTTGCCCTACATGGTCAACCCCGACAACCTCGCGCTGAAGATCGCCGAGCTCGCCGACTCCGGACGGGTGCAGGGCATCGCCGACGTCCGCGACGACACCTCCGACCGGACCGGCCAGCGCCTGGTCGTCGTGCTCAAGCGCGACGCGGTCGCCCGGGTGGTCCTCAACAACCTGCTCAAGCACACCGAGCTGCAGACCAACTTCAGCGCCAACATGCTGGCGCTCGTCGACGGCGTCCCTCGCACGCTGACCATCGACCAGTTCGTCAGCAACTGGGTCGACCACCAGATCGACGTGATCCAGCGGCGCACCCGCTACCGGCTCGCGGAGGCGGAGCGGTTCGCGCACATCCAGCGTGGCCTGGTCAAGGCACTCGACATGCTCGACGAGGTGATCGCTCTGATCCGGCGCTCGCCCGAGGTCGAGGACGCCAAGACCGGCCTGATGGAACTGCTGGAGATCGACGACGTCCAGGCCACCGCCATCCTGGACATGCAGCTGCGTCGGCTGGCCGCCCTGGAGCGCCAGAAGATCATGGACCGGCTCGCCGAGCTCGAGATCGAGATCGCCGACCTGATGGACATCCTCGAGAAGCCCGAGCGCCAGCGCCAGATCGTGATGGACGAGCTCACCGAGATCGTCGACAAGCACGGCAACGAGCGACGTACCCAGATCATCGCCGCCGACGGCGACCTCTCGATGGAAGACCTGATCCCCGACGAGGACCTGGTCGTGTCGATCACCCGCGGCGGCTATGCCAAGCGGACCCGTGCCGACCAGTACCGCAGCCAGAAGCGCGGCGGCAAGGGTGTGCGCGGCGCGACCCTGCGCGGCGACGACGTGGTGGAGCACTTCATCGCGACGTCCAACCACCACTGGCTGCTGTTCTTCACCACCGCCGGCCGGGTCTACCGCACCAAGGCCTACAACCTCCCCGAGGCGCAGCGCGACGCCAAGGGCGGTCACGTGGCCGGGCTGCTCAGCTTCCAGCCGGACGAGTCGATCGCGCAGGTGCTGGCGATCCGCGACTACGAGCAGGCGCCCTACCTCGTGCTGGCGACCCGCAACGGCCTGGTCAAGAAGACCCGGCTCGGCGACTACAACAGTCCGCGCCAGGCCGGCGTGATCGCGATCAACTTCCGCGAGGACGACGACGAGCTGATAGGGGCCGAGCTGGTCAACTCCGACGACGACATCCTGCTGGTGTCGCGCAAGGGCCAGTCGATCCGGTTCCGCGCCGACGACACCCAGCTGCGGCCGATGGGCCGGGCGACGTCCGGCGTCACCGGGATGAAGTTCCGGGGCGGCGACTCGATGCTGTCGATGTCGGTGATCCGGGCCGAGCAGGTGGCGGCGGAGGAGGCAGCCGAGGCCGAGGGCTCGGTCGAGGAGTCGGAGGTCAAGGAGCAGTACGTCTTCACGATCACCGACGCCGGCTTCGCGAAGCGCACCCGGATCAACGACTACCGCACGCAGGGCCGAGGCGGCCTCGGCATCAAGGCGATGGCGCTCACCAACGAGGACCGCGGCGGCATCGTCGGCGCGTTCATCGTCGAGGAGGGCGACGAGGTGCTCTCGATCACCCAGGGCGGGCAGGTCGTGCGCAGCCCGATCAACGACAACTTCCGACCGACCGGACGCTCCACGATGGGGGTCAAGTTCGTCACCCCCAAGGAGGGCGATGCGGTCGCCGTCGTGGCCCGCTCGGTGGAGGCCAAGGTGATCGACGAGGTCCTCGACGAGGAAGGCGACGACACGCCGGGTGGTCCAGAGGGCGAGTCGGAGAATTCGTCTGGTAACGGCCCGGATGTCACAATCGTGGAGTCCGTGCCCGACGAGGCAACGTCCGATGATGGGGAGAGTGACAGCTGATGACGGAGCGTTCCGCTCAGCCGTCGAGCAGTCCGCCCAGCAGTCCGCCCAAGGGTCGACCGACGGCAGACCGCCCCGCCCCATCGACGAAACCCACGGCGCCGCCGAAGCCGACGAAGCCACCCAAGCCACCCAAGCCGCCAAAGACGGCGAAGACGGCGAAGGCGCCGCCGCCCGGTGACGACACGGCCGCTCGCCCGCCGGTCACCGACCGGATCCAGCAGAAGCTGAGCTCGGCGGTCGACGAGCACCGGGCCAACGTGCTGCCGCCTCCTCCGCCTCCGAGTGCCGCACCGGCTCCCGACAAGGCACCGGCGCGCGGTCGTGGCCCCCGCCGGGCCCGGCTCCGGCTCACCCGGATCGACCCCTGGTCGGTGATGAAGACGGCGTTCCTGCTCTCCATCGCCTTCGGCGTGGTGACCGTGGTGTCGGTCGCGATGGTCTGGCAGGTGCTCGGCGCGGCCGGCGTCTGGGACTCGATCAACTCCACGATCCAGGAGAGCATCGGCGGCCCGGACACCGCGAACCTCGACGTCGAGAACTACATCGGCACCTCCCGCGTGCTCGGCTTCACGATGCTGGTCGCGGCCGTCGACGTCGTACTCCTGACCGCGATCGCGACCCTCGGTGCGTTCCTCTACAACATGGCTGCGGCACTGCTCGGCGGCATCGAGGTCACCCTCGCCGAAGACTCGCACTGAGCGCTCGATAGCGTTTTGGGCAGCCGCTCAGCGCTGGGGTAATGTTCCCCCTCGGTCGCCCGCTCCGTGCTGTCGTGGCCACACCCCCCGGGCCTATAGCTCAGACGGTTAGAGCGCTTCCCTGATAAGGAAGAGGTCACAGGTTCAAGTCCTGTTAGGCCCACACCTCAAGCCCCGCCCCTACCGCTCGTTGGGAGTCCCGATGAAGAAGATCATCCTGATCGCGCTGGCCGCCGCCGGCATCGCCTTCGCCAAGAAGAAGATGGATGAGAGCAAGGCCGAGCAGGCACTCTGGGCCGAGGCCACCGACAACGTCGACAAGGCCTGACCTGTCGCATTCCCCCGCACCAGGGGCCTTGGCGCAATTGGTAGCGCACCTGCTTTGCAAGCAGGGGGTTAGGGGTTCGAGTCCCCTAGGCTCCACCAAGTGAGTGCGCTCTCGCACATCGACGACCACGAGCTGCGCATCGACGCACCGGTCGACGTCGTCTACCCCGTGCTCCGGGAGTACGTCGACGGGATCGGCGCGAAAGAGGCATGGTTCCTCGCGCGGGTGCTCGGCACCGACCCTCCGTCGGGGTTCCGCGTCGTCGAGGAGGTGCCGGACCGGCTGGTCCGGCTGGTCGGGCGGCACCGGTTCTCCCGCTACCAGCTGCTGTTCGAGCTCGACGACCTCGCCGGGGGCACCATCCTGCGGGCGCGGTCGTACGGCGAGTTCCCCGGCCTGCACGGCCGCGCCTACCGAGCCGCGGTGATCGGCACCCGCGGTCACGTGCTGGCCACCCGCTTCATGCTGAAGCAGATCCGCCGGAGGGTCGCTCAGTAGGTCCGGGAGGGCCGTTGCGGGGCGGGGGCCGGGGGCGGGTAGGGCGGCGGCGGGTACTGCGGCGGGGGGTACCAGCGGGCGCGGGCGGCTGTCCCCACGGTGGAGGGCTGGGCTGGGCGGAACGTGACACCGCACCCTTCAGCTTCGCGATGCCGTAGAGCGTGTACGCGCCGGCGATCGTGGCCAGCACCAGCCCGGTGAAGACCCCGGGGTAGGAGCTGTCCTGCGGGTCCATGAAGTCGTAGATCGGCGCGTCGAAGGTGTTCTGCTCCCGGAAGCCGTCGGTGGCGGTGTACCAGAGCAGCCAGACCGACGGCACGACCAGCCAGGTCAGCGGCTGCCACCAGCGGGTGTTGTTCTGGCTGCGGCCCACGAAGCACCAGTCGACGAGCACCAGCAGTGGGGTGATGACGTGCGTGAACGCGTCCTTGGCCTGAGCCGTGTCGCCGCCGATCACACCGAGGTAGGTCGACGCCACGACCAGCAGCAGCAAGGCCGTGGCGCCCCGCCACACGTGGGTCGCCGGCTCCCGCTGGTAGGCCAGCCCGACAACGAGTCCGTAGAACGCAACGAGGATGAAGACGATGGCGGTCAGCAGGTTGCCGGACTGGGTGAGGAAGATCAGCTCCTTCGGGTCGTGCCCGTAGAGCCACCACCCCCAGAAGGCGCAGAAGGCGAGGATCAGCCGCCAGGCGAAGGTGCCGATGACCACGGCCGGCGGGACGGGTGGACGCATTTCGACGTCATTCCCACCGACCGCCGGCCGCAAACTCAGGACGGCGAGAGCAGCGCCATCAGCAGCACCGAGGCAGCGCTGTAGTTGATCCCGACCTCGTTGGTGACGTAGTCCTTGCGTACGTCGCGGTAGACCGACTCGTCGGTGTCGTAGGGGCCGAGGGTGATCGGCGGGCCCTGGAAGTTCTCGTCGACGACGTCGCGGGGCGCGGGACCACCGACGATCGCACCGTCGGGACGGTTCGGCCCCTGGCGCTGCGCCCAGTGATAGGGGTGCACCACGCCGTACCCCGCCTGGAACCGGACGCCCCACGGGTTGGCGCCGAGGAACCAGCCGAGGGCGCGCAGCGACGTGCCGCGAGCACCGGAGAGTCCGGCGCGGCCGGCGAGCAGCGCGACCAGGCTGCCGCTCTGGTTCTGCCGGACGCTGCCCCAGGTGATCGGCCCGGCGCGGCCGAACGCGTTGCCCTCGGCGTTGAACATCGCGTCGCCACCACCGGACCGGAGGATCCGGCAGGCCTGGTTGCGGACCCGCTTGTTCTCGGGCGCGTGCGCGCCGAGGACGCCGCACAGCTCGGCCGCAGGCAGCCCGGCCATCTCGTAGCCGTCCATCGCGACCCGCCAGCCGCGCTTGCCGTTGCCGGTCACGTCCTTCAGCCAGCCCAGCGCCGCCTTGCGGTACGCCGGCTTGCCGGTCGCGCGCCACAGCTCGACGGCCGCGCCCGCGAGGTCGTCCTTGACGGTGTCCTGGGAGTAGCAGCAGTTGTTCCAGGGACCGCCGAGCCGCTGGGCCTTGGCGAACCACTCCTTCGCGGACCGCACCAGCCGGACCCTCATGTGACCGGAGCTGCGTTGCGCGGCCAGTGCGAGCGCGGTGGCGGCACTGGCCGCGACGTCGGCGCCGCGGGTGCTGCGGGTCAGGACCTCCGAGGGGCGCCGGGACAGCAGCGGGTTCTTCGACGTGTCGTCCTTGGTGGGGTCGCGGAACCCGCGGTTGTGGTCGGCGTCGGTGTCGCCGACCTGAGCGACGAAGACCCGGTCGCTGGGATGCGCCTTGAGCAGCCACCGCACGCCGACGTTCGCGAACGCGTGCAGGCGTCCAGCCCGGCTCGGCTGGTTGCGCGCGGCCAGCTGGAGCAGGGTGGTCGCGTAGCCGATGGTGACCGTGAACTTCAGCTGGTCGCCGGCGTCCATCCAGCCGCCGGCGACGTCGATGGTCCGGCCCTCGGCGTGCCCGTTCCGGATCGGGGAGCGGGCGTCGTGGAGATGGCTGGGCTTGTGCAGCGAGGACCTCTCGCGCCCGTCGGCGTTCGCGTCGAAGACCCCCAGCAGGGAGGTGAGGATCGCGGGATAGGGGTCGTCCCGGACGACGACCGGTCCGGACTCGACCCCGTCGACGACCACCCGGTAGGTGCCGGCGGCCACGCCTGAGAAGTCGGCGCCGGCCGCGTGCTGCCACGGCGCGGGGTCTCCCGGCACCGCCTCGAGCGTGCCGCTGAGCACGGGGAGGCCGGACTCTCGGCGGACGGTGAACTCGGTCCCGACCAGGTCCGTCTCCGACCCGACGATCGCGACCTTCGGCGCGTTCTCCGCCACCACCTGCGGAGCGCGTACGACGACCGCGGGCGGCACCGGGCTCGGATCACCGCTCGCGGCGCCCGGCAGCACCAGCACGAGAGCCAGCGCGACGAGGCTGATTCGAGGCAAGCGGACCATCGGCGCAGGCTACTCCCACCGGATCCGGACGCCTCGGTCGCGCCGCCGGCCTACGACCCGGAGCTCGAGCCGCCGCCGCCGTACTCGCCCTGTGCCGCCGAGCCACCCTCCTACCTCCCCTCCCCTCCCTCACTCTCCCCCCTCCCCGCGACCCCCCCCCCCCCCCCCCCCCCCCCCCCCCCAGGTTTCGGTCGCGTGCAGGGCCTTGACCGTCTTGGAGCTCTTGACCGTGGCTGGGTCGGGGTAGGTGCCGAACAGGCGGTCCGCCGTACCCGAGCTGGTGACGGTGAACCAGTAGTGCTCGTTCTTGTAGTGGTGGAGTCGGTGGTTGCGCCAGACGCCGCGGTACCAGGCGGTCTTCGGCTTGTAGTCGCTGTGGATCAGGTAGTGGCACCACTCGTAGGCGAACATGATGCCGAAGACCGACACCAGCAACGAGAACGCGCTCGCCAGGGTCGGCATGGCGAGGAACGCGATCACGACGTAGACCGGCAGCAGGTAGGTCAGCACCTGCCACGGGATGAACACCAGCGGGATGTCGCGCGGGTCGGCGTGGTGCTCGCGGTGCTTGCGGGCCAGCAGCGAGTCGACCTTGAGGCCCGCGACCTTGCGCGGCCGCCAGTGCAGGATGCCGACGTGGATCAGCCACTCGATCACCGGGAACAGCGCGACCAGCGCCGCCGGGATCACCAGCTCCCACCAGCTGCCGCCGCCGACGACTACGCGCGCGACGATCGCCCCGATCAGGAATGCGGAGATCATCGGCGGGCTGGGGTGCCGCCAGAACGCGCGCCAGGACTCGCCCAGCGTCACGCCGGTACGACGTCCGGGCCCGGCCGCGCCGGTGATCCGGGCCTCGTCCTTGGCGAGCCGCTCGGCAGCGAGCGCCTCGATCTCGGGGGTGGCCTTGGTCATTTCTGGTCCTCCTGTGCGGACAGCGCCGCCAGCGCGGCGATCAGGCTCTCGGTGGCCGGGCGCAGCACGCGGTCGGCGGCGGCCCGGGCTGTGTCGGGGTCGCCGGCGCCGATCGCGGCGGTGAGCAGCCGGTAGGCCTCGGACTGGCCGACCTCCTCGGCCATCGCCGGCGCCAGTGCCTCCAGGGCGGGCTCGTAGGCGGCGCGCATGCTGTTGAACATCAGCCGGAAGACCAGGGAGTCGGCGGCGTCGACCACGAGGTCCCAGAACGCCAGGGCGTGCAGCTGCCGCTCTACGTCGTCGTCGGTGCCCGCGAGCGCGTCGACGGTCTCGGTGAGGATCGCGGCCAGGGGCGGACCACCCCGGGCGGCGGCGAGCGCGGCGACGGCAGGACCGATCGCGAGCCGGGCCTCGAGCACCGACCGGGCGACGGTGGCGTCGAGCTGGCCGCGGCGGACCAAGAGCTGGGGCAGCAGGTCGAGCCCGGCCGAGCGCTTGAAGTCGCGCACCGTGGTCGCCCCGCCGTGCCGCACCTCCACCAGGCGGGTCTGGGCCATCCGCTGCAACGCCTCGCGCACGGCGGGCCGGGAGACGCCCAGCACCTCGGCGAGCCGGCGCTCGCTGGGCAGCGACTCCCCGGCCCCGATCTCCCCGTCGACGACCTCGGCGAGCACCTGGTCGAACACCTCGTCGGGCAACGACCGGCGGTTCACTGGCTGCAGCGGCATGCCGGCCACCCTAGGAGGCAGTTGGTCTCGTGGTCAAGTGGTAATACCAGATAGTCCGGCACGTTGAGCACCCCATTGGGGCCCATGAGGGGTGCCTGGCGCGGCGGACTATCTCGGCCGGTCGGTCCGTACCCTGGGCAGGTGCGCGTGCTGCTGAGTCCCCGGCTGCTCGGAGCACACCTGCTCGCGCTGTTCTGCGTGGGCTCGGCGGGCCTCCTCGGCTACTGGCAGTACGACGCGTGGCAGGAGCGCCGGGCCGAGGAGCAGGTCGACCGGACCCAGCTCGAGCCGCTGCCGCTCGCCGACGTGATGGGGCCCGACGATCCGTTCCCGGGCGACTCGGTCGGGCAGCCGGTGCGGGTGAGCGGCACCTGGCTGCCGGAGTCGACGGTTTACGTGTCCGGGCGCGAGCACGACGGCACCGACGGCTTCTGGGTGGTCACCCCGCTGACCGAAGGCGATGCCGACGACCCCGCGCTGCCCGTGGTGCGCGGCTGGGTCGCGGACGTCGACGCCGCTCCAGCACCGCCCGTCGGCGCAGCCGAATTGATCGCCTGGCTGCAGCCCTCCGAGGGCTCGGGTGAGACCGATCCCGACCCGGCCGACGACGTACTCCCGCAGGTGCGCACCGCCGACCTGGTCCAGCACGTCGACCAGGACCTCTACGGCGCCTACGCCGTCGTCGACCCCGATGCCGCGGCGACCAATCCGGGCACCACCGGCCTCGAGCCGGCCGACCTGGAGCAGCTCCCCGACGCGGGCCGCTTCACCGCCGTGCGCAACCTGCTCTACGCGATCGAGTGGTGGGTCTTCGGCGGGTTCGCCGCGTTCGTATGGTGGCGCTACGTGCGCGACGTCACCGCCGCCCAGGAGCAGGAGTCGGTTCCGGACGACGACCCGGTACCTTCGGAGCCGTGACCAAGCTCTTCCCGATCTATCGCGTCCTCGCCTTCGTGGTCGGCGTGCTGCTGGCGTTCTGCTCGCTGGTCGCGCTGCCGGCGAAGTACCTCGCCACCGACGGCAGCGACCTGCAGGAGTTCGGGGAGTCGGCCAGCATCATGTGGGTCGTCCACGGCTGGGTGTTCATGATCTACGTCGTGGTCGCGTTCCTGCTGGCCCGCCACTTCGGCTGGAGCCCCGGCTTCACGATCCTGATGCTGGCCGCCGGCCTGATCCCGCTGCTGATCTTCTGGGTGGAGCACAAGGTCGTCGCCCGGGTCCGCGCCGAACACCCGGACTCGCTGGTGACGGCCGAGCCGTGACCACCGCCTTCGTCCTGGGCGGCGGGGGCGTGCTCGGCGCGGTAGAGGTCGGCATGCTCCGCGCCCTGTTCGAGGCCGAGGTGACACCCGAGCTAGTGCTGGGCACCAGCATCGGCGCCGTGAACGGCGCCCTGGTCGCCCGCGACCCCACCCCAACCGTCGTCGACCAGCTCACCGAGCTCTGGCGCGGCGTGGGGGAGTCCCGCGGGTCGGGGTACGCCGAGAAGACGCTGCCCGCGGTCCGCCGCGCGGTCGCCACCGGCACCCACCTCTACTCCGCCCAGCCGCTGCGCGAACGGCTCGAGGAGGAGCTCGGCGACATCCGGTTCGAGGACCTGACCGCGCGGTTCCAGGTGTGCGCGGCCTGCATCGAGCGGGCCGCCGAGCACTGGTTCGACTCCGGCCGGGTGGTGGACGCCGTACTTGCGAGTGCCGCGGTGCCTGGCCTGCTGCCGCCGGTGAAGGTGGGCGCCGAGCACTTCCTCGACGGCGGCATCGTCAACTCGATCCCGCTGGCCCGTGCCGTCCAGCTCGGCGCGACGCGCGTGTTCGTGCTCCAGGTCGGCCGGATCGACCGTCCCCTCAAGCCACCCCGGAAGCCGTGGGAGGTCGCCCGGGTCTCCTTCGAGATCGCCCGGCGGCACCGGTTCGTCCGCGAGCTCGCCGAGCTGCCCGACGACGTCGAGTGCCACGTGCTGCCGGCCCGCGGCACGTCCGGCCGCGACGACACGATCTGGGCCGCCCGCGACTTCGGCTCCGTGCAGCGCCGGATCGACGAGACGTACGACGCCAGCGTCGACTACCTGAAGACTGTCCTCTGATGCGCGTCGTACGACGAGTGGTGGTGGCCCCGCTCGTCGTGCTGCTGGCCGGAGTGGTGTGGGTGACGCTGCCGCTGTGGCTGGTCGCGGCGGCGGCGCTCTCGCCGGTGCTGCCGGGCCGGTGGCGGGCGCTGCGCGTGCTCTGGATCCTCATCCTCTACCTGACCACCGAGGCGCTGCTTCTCCTTATTCTATGGGGGTTCTGGTTCGCGAGCGGGTTCGGCTGGCGGATCCGGCGGCCCTATTGGGAGGGCATCCACTACGACCTGGTGCAGAACACGATGTGGGTGTTCTTCCGGGAGGCCAAGCGGGTGCTCCGGCTCACCATCGAGACCGACGGCCCGTCACCGGACGCGCATCCCGGGGTGCCGATCCTGGTCGCCTGCCGGCACGCGGGACCCGGTGACTCGTTCACGCTGATCCACGCGCTGATGCACTGGTACGCCCGGGAGCCGCGGGTGGTCCTGAAGAACACGCTGGCCTGGGACCCGATGATCGACGTGCTCCTGCACCGGATCCCGGCGCGGTTCATCACCCCCAACCCGGGCGCCGGCCAGAACCTCGAGAGCCAGATCGCCGACCTTGCCCGCGGCCTGGACGAGAACGACGCGTTCGTGATCTTCCCCGAGGGCGGCAACTTCACGCCGCGTCGCCGGCAGCGCGCGATCGACCGGCTGCGCAAGCTCGGCATGGAGCGGATGGCCGAGCGGGCCGAGGCGATGACCAACGTGCTGGCCCCACGCCCCGGCGGCTTCATCGCGGCACTGGACGCCGCGCCCGATGCCGATGTCGTCCTGGTCGCGCACACCGGGACCGACCACATGCTCACCGTGGGCGACGTATGGCGTGAGCTGCCGATGGACAAGCGGCTGGTGATGCGCTGGTGGCAGGTGGCGCGCGAGGACATCCCGGCCGACCGCGAGGGCAGGATCGAGTGGCTGTTCGGCTGGTGGGAGGAGATCGACCGCTGGATCGCGGCCTACTCCACCCCTGAGCAGGCCGAGCAGTAGGGGGCGGCTACTTCTTCTTGCCCTCTTCGAGGTCGACGACCTCGGCCGGGTCGTCCGGCGTCGTGGCCGGGTGCGGAGCCTCGGTGGAGTCGGCGAGCGCCTCGTCCGGCGACGCGCCGCCCGGGTCCTCGGGAAGCGGGTCGGTCAGCGGGTCGCCACCGGACTGCGGCGCGGCCGGGGTCGGCGGCGTCGGTGCCTCGGTGGGCGGAGGGCTGGGGGTGTAGGACGACTGCCAGTTGTCGTTGCTCGCGTTGGCCTGGAGCTTCTTGGCCACGGCGGCCACGCCACCGGCGATCGCGCCGAACAGCAGGAACCGCTTGAGCTTGCTCTTCTTCTTGGGCTGCGGCTTGAGCTCGCTCACCTTGGCGTCGGCCGCGTCCTTGGCCGCGGCGGCCTTCTCGGCTGCGAGTGCCGCGCCGCTGGCGATGATGGGGGCGGCCTTCTCCCGGGCGTCCGCGATCACCGGACCCGCCTTGGCACGGGCGTCGGCGATGACCGGGCCGGCCTTCTCCTTGGCGTCGTTGAGGGCGGGAATCGCGGTGTCCTTGGCGAAGTCCCGCGCGCTGTCGATCGCTGCTTCGACGTGCGGCCGGGCGGCGTCGACGTACTCTCCGGCCTGGTCCAGCAGTGTCTTCTTCTTCCCGATGCCCATCAGGAGCCTTCCTTTCGAAGCACGTCCGTGTCCTCTCAGGTACCCAACCATGTCGGACCAAACCCGGCCACCCCGTCCCGTGCCACCGCAAGACGCCGTGGGCCGCCGTGCAAGGATCGTGGCTGACCAGAACCGAACGTGAGAGGCAGCCATGGCGGACCCACAGGCCATCTTGAAGACCAACAGGGGAGACATCACCGTCAACCTGTTCCCGAACCACGCGCCCGAGACCGTGGCCAACTTCGTCGGCCTGGCCACCGGTGAGAAGGACTACGACGCGGGCAACGGCCGGACCGGCCCGTTCTACGACGGACTCGGCTTCCACCGGGTGATCGAGGGCTTCATGATCCAGGGCGGCTGCCCGCTCGGCACCGGGACCGGCGGGCCCGGCTACACGTTCAAGGACGAGATCCACCCCGAGCTGGTCTTCGACAAGCCCTACCTGCTGGCGATGGCCAACGCGGGGCCCGGCACCAACGGCTCGCAGTTCTTCATCACCTTGGGCGCGACCTCGTGGCTGAACACCAAGCACACGATCTTCGGTGAGGTGGCCGACCAGTCCGGCCGCGACGTCGTGGACGCGATCGGCACCACCGCGACCGGCGCGGGCGACCGCCCCGTCGACGAGGTGGTCATCGAGTCGGTCGAGATCACGGGCACCTGAGCTGAGCGAGACGCCCGAACCCGCCACCGGGGTGCCAACCTGCTACCGGCATCCCGGCCGCGAGACGTACATCCGGTGCCAGCGCTGCGAGCGGCCGATCTGCCCGGACTGCATGCGCGACGCGGCGGTGGGATTCCACTGCCCGTCCTGTGTCGCCGAGGGCGCGAAGACCACCCGCACCGCCCGGACGCCGTACGGCGGCACGCGCACCGCCAACCCCGGGCTCAGCTCGATGGTGCTGCTCGGGATCAACATCGCCGTCTGGCTCTCCATCGTGGCGACCGGGTGGAAGGAGAGCCAGCTGATCGACCGGCTGGCGCTGCTGCCGGTCGGCAGGTGCGGCTCGGACGCCTCACCCGGTGCCTACTACAACCTCGGCACCGAGCGGGTCTGCGAAAGTGCCAGGTTCACCGGCGGCGACGGCATCTGGTTCCCGGGGGTCAGTGACGGCTCCTACTGGCAGCTGGTGACCAGCGGGTTCGCGCACGTCGAGGTCTGGCACATCGGCTTCAACATGGTGGCGCTGTGGTTCCTCGGCCCCCAGCTCGAGGCGGTCCTGGGCCGGACCCGGTTCCTGGCGCTCTACTTCATCTCGCTGCTCTCCGGTGCGGCGCTGGTCTACTGGCTGGCCGCCGAGGACTCGGCGACGCTGGGAGCGTCCGGGGCGATCTTCGGGCTGCTCGGCGCGCTGATGGTGGTGGCCTACAAGGTCGGCGGCGACGTGCGCGGCCTGATGGTCTGGCTGGGCCTGAACGTCGCGATCACGTTCCTCTTCCCGGGCGTCTCCTGGCAGGGGCACCTGGGCGGCTTCGTGGGTGGCTTCCTGGTCGGGGCGGTGCTGGTCTATGCGCCGCGCGCCCGGCGTACGACGTTCCAGGTGGCCGGTCTCTCGGTGCTCACAGCCCTGGTGCTCGTCTCGATCGTGGCGCGTACCGCCGCGCTCGCCTGACCGCGGCGCAATCCACAGTTGTGGACTGGGCTGTGGAGAACTACCGCGGTGTAATTCTCTCCGCTACTCCCAGCGGGTCGCGAACGTGAACCCGACCGCCATGAACGTGATCCCGACGAACAGGTTCTTCTGGTCCAGGTCGTTGAAGATCGGCACGTTCGAGGGGTCGTCGCTGATGACGTAGAACGTGCAGATCCAGATCAGCCCGATCAGGAAGCACGCGAGCATCCCGACCACGACGCCGCGGCCGCGGCCCAGCGGGGTGGAGGGGTGCGCGGAGATGATCAGGCCGAGGAAGAACGCTCCGAAGCCGATCAGGTAGTTCCAGTTGCCGAGGTCCTGCATGAACTGCGGACCGGTCGCGGGGTACGGCTCGAGGGTGTCCTTGTCGAAGCCGTCGGGGGCCCGGACTCCGATGTAGTAGTAGGCGATCCAGGCGATGCCGGCGAGCATGAGCACGATCGCGACCACGAACCGGGGCGTCACCAACGGACCCCGCTCGGGGTCGATGAACTGCTCCTTGGGCTTGAGCTTGGACACGGTGTTGCTCCTCGTCACGTTCTCGCTCCCACGACGTCCCGCCGCGGTCGCGGGCTACCTTAGTCGGCGTGACCGAAACACCGGAGGGCGGCCCGCGGCCCAAGCGCGGCCTCTGGCGCATCGGCCCACCCCTGGTGGTGCTGGTGAGCGGTGCGCTCTTCGCGGTCAGTGCCGACAACAGCGAGGGCACCGACCTGCGGCCGGGTCGCTACACCGACCTCGCCGCCCTGGTCGACGCCGAGGCCGATGACTACGACGAGCTCGAGAACCGGGTCGCGGACCTCAAGCAGCAGGTCGACAGCCTCACCGGCCAGGTCGACGACGCGGACGTCCGTCGCCTCCAGCAACAGATCGACGAGCTCCGCGATCCCGCTGGCCTGGAGCCGCGCGAGGGAGAGGGCCTCACGGTCACCCTTTCCGACGCCCCCGAGGAACTGATCGAGCAGGCCGTCGAGGACGAGGTGAACCCGAACCTCCTGGTCGTGCACCAGCAGGACATCCAGGCCGTCGTCAACGCGATGTGGGCGGGCGGGGCCACCGCCGTCACGATCGAGGGCCAGCGGGTGATCACCACGACCGGCATCAAGTGCGAGGGCAACGCCGTCCAGCTCCAAGGCGTGCCCTACCCGGAGCCTTACGAGATCCAGGCGGTGGGCGACGCCGACGCGATCGAGGCCGCGCTGGACGCCGACCCGCGGGTCGGCGCCTACCGCTCCGACGCGGCCGACCCGGCGCTCCAGGTCGGCTGGGACCTCGAGCTGGAGGACCAGGTCGAGGCGCCGGCGTACACCGGCCTGCTGGACCTCAGCTACGCCGAGCCGCTCCGCTAGGGAGGCGGCGGGATCACCGGCGTCGTTGGGAATGTCGGGATGGTCGGCTCCGTCGGTGTGGTGGGCTCGGTCGGCTCGACGAACGTGGACACGAAGATCGTGATCGTGGTCCCGGCCGGCGGGGTCTGGTTGGCCTCCGGGCTCTGCCGGAAGACCGTCCCCGCGGGCTCGGTGGTGTCGTCGGACTCGAACACGTCGGCCTTGAACCCGGCCGACTCGATCGCCTTGACGGCGTCCTGCTGAGTCATGCCCACGACGTTCGGGACCTTCTCGGGGCCGTCGGAGTAGTAGATCGTGACGACCGCGCCCTCCTGGATCATGGTGCCGGCCGTCGGGTTCTGCTCGATGACCTGGTTCTTGGGCTCGTCGGACTCGCGCTCGACCTGCTCGACCTCGAAGCCGTCGCCGCGCAGGATGCTCAGCGCCTCCTTGCGCAGGGAGTTGACCACCGACGGCACCGCCTTCTCCGGCTTGCCGAGGCTGATCACCAGGTCGACCTCGGTCCCGGGGTCGACGTAGTCGTCGGCGTCGGGGCTCTGCTCGATCACCCGGCCGGCCCGCACGGTGTCGCTCGCCTCGCGCTCGATGTCGCCGACGGACAGGCCGGCGTCGCCGATGGCGGTGCGGGCCTCGTCCTCGGTCTGGTTGATCACGCTGGGCACCTGCTCCTGGGTCGGTGCCTCCTCGAACAGCTTCGGCCAGAGGAAGTACGCCGCGGCGATCAGGCCGATCACCAGCGCACCGAGCACCACCCACAGCACCCACCGGTTGCTGCGTTCGTCCTCGTCCTCCGGGAGGACCTGCGGAGTCTCCGCGGCCGTCGGCGCGACCACCGTGGTGGGGTGGTCCACCGGCGGCGGGGGCGGGACGGTCGCCTCCACCGGCCGGCCGGCGAGGTAGCGCTCGATGTCGTTGCGCATCGCGGCGGCGGACTGGTAGCGGTCCTCGAGACGCTTGGCCAGCGCCTTCATCACGATCGCGTCGACCTCGGGCGGGAGCTCGGTGTCGTGGTCGGACGGCGGCATCGCCGGCTCGCGCACGTGCTGGTAGGCAACCGCCACCGGGCTGTCGCCCACGAAGGGCGGTCGGCCGGTCAGCAGCTCGTAGAGCAGGCAGCCGGCGGAGTAGACGTCGGAGCGCGAGTCGACGGTCTCGCCGCGGGCCTGCTCGGGGGAGAGGTACTGCGCGGTGCCGACCACGGCGGCGGTCTGGGTCATCGTGGACGACGCGTCGCTGATCGCCCGGGCGATGCCGAAGTCCATCACCTTCACGTCGCCGCTCGGGGTGAGCATCACGTTGCCGGGCTTGATGTCGCGGTGGATGATCCCCGCTCGATGGCTGTAGTCGAGGGCGGACAGCACGCCGCTGGTGATCTCCAGCGCCCGCTCGGGCAGGATCTTGCGCCCCTCGCGGAGGATGTCGCGCAGGGTCCGGCCGGCGACGTACTCCATCACGATGTAGGGCTGGGCGACGCTGTGCCCGGCGGCGCCGTCGGGTGCCTGCTCCTCGCCGGTGTCGTAGACGGCGACGATCGCCGGGTGGTTGAGCGACGCCGAGGACTGCGCCTCGCGCCGGAACCGGGCCTGGAAGGTGGCGTCGCTGGCGAGGTCGGTGCGCAGGCGCTTGATGGCGACGATCCGCCCGAGGCGGGTGTCGGTGCCCTTGCGCACCTCGGCCATGCCGCCGCGGCCGAGCAGCTCTCCGAGCTCGTAGCGACCGCCGACCAGCGTCGGCTGCGAGTCCATCAGTTGCCCTCACTTTCAGGGGTGGTCGGCGGTCTTTCTGGCGTGGTCGGTGGTCCCGTCGTCGGCGAGGTCGGGGGCTCCGTCGTCGGCTCAGTGGAGATCGAGGGTTCGGTCGGGGTGGTGGGTTCGGTCGGGGTGGTGGGTGGCGTGGTGGTCTCCGTCGGGGTCTCCGTCGGAGTCTCGGTCGGGGTCTCGGTCGGGGTCTCGGTCGGTTCGTCGCTGGTCGGTTGCTCGGACTGCGACGGCTCCGTGGTGTCCTTGTCCGACGGCGGCGGATCGTTGTCGTCGTCGCCCGAGGTCAGGGCGATCGCCGCGACCGCGATCGCCGCGACCAGCAGCAGCACGATCAGCGGGATCAGCCACTTGGCCTTGCTGTTCCCCTTCCGCCGGTCCGTCGGCGGGGGGTACGGCGGGGCCACCGGCTGACCCGTCGTCGCCGGGATGACCTGGGTGGCGTCGGTGCCGGGCTCCACCGGGGGAACGACCGGCGGAACCGCGCCGCCCGCCGGGGCCCGCAGTGCCGCCGCGAAGGCCGCGCCGTCGGGGTAGCGGTCGGCGGCGTCCTTCGACAGCGCCTTGCGGATGACCGCCGCGAGGTCGGCGGGCACGTCGGCGGGCAGGTCGGGCACCGGCTGCTGGATGTGAGCCAGGGCGGTGGCGACCTGCGAGTCGGCCTCGAACGGGCGCCGCCCGGC
This sequence comes from uncultured Actinomycetota bacterium, assembly GCA_963779635.1. Classification (GTDB taxonomy): domain Bacteria; phylum Actinomycetota; class Actinomycetes; order Propionibacteriales; family Nocardioidaceae; genus Nocardioides. Next base: position 203,261 of record CAVZZC010000010.1, read on the forward strand.
CAGGCACTCGAAGCCCACCACGCCCAGGGCGTAGACGTCGGAGGCTGCCGTCGCGGTCTCGCCGCGGGCCTGCTCGGGAGAGAGGTACTGGGCGGTGCCCATCACGGTGCCGGTCTGGGTGATGCTGACGCCGTCGGACGCCCGGGCGATGCCGAAGTCGGTGATCTTGATCCGGCCGTCGGGGGTGACCATCAGGTTGGCGGGCTTCACGTCGCGGTGCACGATCCCCGCGACGTGAGCGGCCGCCAGCGCGTCACCGGCCTGCGCCAGCAGGTCGCGTACGGCGCCCCGGTCGAGGTCGCGGCCGCCGGCGATCAGCGCCGACAGCGGCTGGCCCTCGACCAGCTCCATCACCAGGTAGGGCCGCGGGTGGCCCGAACCGTCGGCCGCGGTGGCCTCGCCGAAGTCGTAGACCCCCGCGACACCCGGGTGGTGCAGAGCCGCCGCGTGCCGGGCCTCGGTCTCGAACCGCGTGCGGAACGTCGGGTCGTCGGCGTACTCGTGCTTGAGCACCTTCACCGCGACCTCGCGGTTGAGCACCGTGTCGGTGGCCCGCCACACCTCGCCCATCCCGCCGGTGGCGATCCGGGAGTCGAGCCGGTAGCGCCGGGCGTCGTCGGCGAAACCTCCACCCATGCCTGAGGACGTCACTTGATCACCGCCTCCATGACCGCCTTGGCGATCGGTCCGCCGAGCAGCCCACCGGCGACCTCGCCGCGGGGGATGTCTGCCTTCTCGATCATCACCGCGACCGCCACCTCCGGGTTGTCGGCCGGCGCGAACGACACGAACCAGGCGTACGGCGGCACGTTGTCGATACCGCTCTGCGCGGTGCCGGTCTTGCCGGCCACGTCGATGCCGGGGATGGCCGCCGGGCTGGCGGTGCCGTTGTCGACGGTGCCGACCAGGAGGTCGGTGAGGTCGTCGGCGGTGGAGGAGGAGATCGCGTCGCTGTACTCCTCGTCCTCGGTCTGCTCCAGCGTGTCGTACTCCGCCGACTGCACCTCGTCGACGACGTAGGGCTTCATCACGGTGCCGTCGTTGGCGATCCCGGCGGCGACCATCGCCATCTGCAGCGGCGTGGAGCGCACCTCGAACTGACCGATGCCGGACTGGCCGGTCTCGGCCTCGTCCATGTCGGCGGGGAAGTTGGACTCGGCCTGTGGCCGCAGGTCGTCGAGGTAGTGCTGGTTGAACCCGAACGCCTCGGCCTGCTCGAGCATCGCGTCGGCGCCGACCTCGTTGGCCAATGCGGCGAACGTGGTGTTGCACGAGTTGGCCATCGCCTGCTGGAACGGGATCTTGCCGCTGCCGCAGTCGCGGCCCTCGTTGTCGATGACTCCGCTCTCGCCACTGGTCAGCGGCAGCTGGTACGTCGCACCGCCCGGCACCTGCGAGTCCTTGTCGTACTGCCCGCTCTCGATCGCGGCTGCGGCGGTCACCAGCTTGAACGTCGAGCCGGGCGGCAGTGTCTTCTGGATCCCGCGGTTGAGCAGCGGTTCGCTCTCGGTGTTGTTGAGCCGGTCGTAGGTCTCCTGCGACGCGGCGAGGTCGTGGGTGGCGAGCTTGTTGGGGTCGAAGGTCGGCAGCGACACCATCGCGAGGATCTTGCCGCTGCTGGGCTCGATCGCGACCACGGAGCCCTCCACGTCGCCGGGCAGGCTGCTCAACCCGTCGTAGGCCGCCTCCTGGGCCTCGGCGTTCAGCGTGACCTGCACGCTGCCGCCCTGGTTGGACTCGTTGCTGATCAGGTCGACGAGCTTGGTGACGAACAGCCGGGGGTCGTCGCCGGCGAGCACCTGGTTCTGGGTCTGCTCGAGGCCGGTCTGGCTGTAGAACGAGAAGTAGCCGGTGACATGGGCGTACTTCAGCGGCTCGGGGTACTCCCGCTGGTACTCGAACTCGTCGTCGACCGGCACACTCTCCGCGATCTCGTCGCGGCCGACCAGGATCGCGCCGCGGTCGCGCGCGTAGGCGGCCTCGATCACCCGCCGGTTGCGGGGGTCCTCGTTGAGCGAGTCGGCCTTCCAGAACTGCAGGTAGGTGACGTTCACCATCAGTGCGAGGAACAGCAGCATGCAGAAGATCGAGACCGTGCGAATGGGCTTGTTCATCCGATCACCGCCTTGACGATCTGGGTCTGCTGCTGGTCGGCGTCGTCGTCGGTCTCGGCGAGGTTGGGCACCGGACGGCGGGCCTGGTCGGAGATCCGCAGCAACAGCGCGACGATCACCCAGTTGGCGATCAGCGACGAGCCACCGTAGGAGAGGAACGGAGTGGTCAGACCGGTCAGCGGGATCAGCCGGGTCACGCCACCGACCACGACGAACACCTGGAGCGCGAGCACCCCGGCGAGACCCGTGGCCATCAGCTTGCCGAACCCGTCGCGGGCGATCAGCGCGACCCGCAGCGCCCGCTCGACGATGAGGCCGTAGAGAAGGAGGATCGCGATCACGCCGGTCAGCCCGAGCTCCTCGCCGATGGCGCCCACGATGAAGTCGGACTCGGCGTAGGAGATCCGGCCGGGGTCGCCGTCACCGAAGCCGCGGCCGATCAGGCCGCCCCAGGCCATCCCGAACATGGTCTCGACGATCTGGTCGGAGATCGGCCCGGACTGCTTGAGGTAGTAGTCGAACGGGTGCAGCCAGATGTCGACGCGGTCCTGGACGTGGCCGAAGGTGCGCCACGCGAACAGTGCGCCGCCGAAGAACAGCGCGCCGCCGACCACCAGCCAGCCGGGCCGCTCGGTAGCGACGTAGAGCATCACCAGGAAGAGCCCGAAGAAGAGGAGGCTGGAGCCGAGGTCGCGCTGGAAGACCAGGATGCCGAGGCTGAGCAGCCACATCGCCAGGATCGGGCCGAGGTCGCGGCCGCGGGGGAGGTCGATGAACAGCACCCGCCGCCCCGCGAGGGCGAGGGCGTCGCGGTGCAGCACGAGGTAGCCGGCGAACGCGATCACCAGCAGGACCTTGGCGAGCTCGCCGGGCTGGAAGCCGAACGGACCGACCTGGATCCAGATCTTGGAGCCGTTGATGGTCTCGCCGAGCCCCGGCACCATCGGCAGCAGCAGGAGCAGGATCGCGGCCAGCCCGAACGTGTAGGTGAACCGGGTGAGCAGCCGGTGGTCTCGGAGCAGCACCAGGGTGCCGACGAAGAGCAGCACCCCGAGCGTCATCCAGGTCAGCTGCTGGCGGGCGAAGGTGCCGCCGTCCTCGAGGTCGAGGCGGTGGATGACAGCGAGCCCGAGGCCGTTCAGCGCGGCCACGACGGGCAGCAGCACCGGGTCGGCGTACGGCGCCACCAGCCGCACCACCACGTGCGCGGCAACCATCAGCGCGGCCAGCCAGGCGCCGTACCCGACGATGTCGGGTGGGACGTGCCCCTCCACGCCGAGACCCACGGCGGCGTAGGCCCCGACGCCGACGGCGAGCGCCAGGACGAGCAGGAAGAGCTCGGCGCCCCGGCGTCGCCGGTGCACGAACCCCATCAGTGCGGAGTTGGCCATCAGGGTTGGTCGGCCTCCCCGGGATCCTGCATCGAGGCGAGCTTGCGGACCGCCTGCTCGGCGGCGTCGAGGTCGCGGACGCCGAAGCCCTCGCGCACCCGGTTGGCATCGCCCTCGGGCAGCTGGTCGACGACCACGTCGGAGGTCTCGTAGGGCTCCGAGAGGTTCAGGCCGGGTACGTCGGCGTCGATGCCGCGGAAGATCACCACGACGCCGTTCTCCTCACCCACGTAGTACTGCCGCTGCGACCACGACCACGCGGCGGCGACCGCGATCCAGACCAGGCCGATCACGACGGCGACCACGAGCAGCCGCTTCGGCCACACGAACCTGCGTGGTGGCTGCGGGGCGTACCTCGCCTCCTCCGGGTCGATCGGGTCGGCCTTGATCGCGAACGGGAGGTTGTCGGGGATCTCGGCCTCGATCGGCTCCAGCTCGCCGGTGTCGCCGGACCGGTGACCGCGGAACAGGCCGCTGCCGCGCGGGGCGCGGCGCTTGAGCTCGGCGGCCGCGCCGACCAGCAGCGGCTCGAGCGCGGCGAACTGCTCGTCCTCGGCCGCCTGCTCGGCGGTGATCACGTCGGCCACCACGCAGGTGACGTTGTCGGAGGAGCCGGCCTCGAGGCTGGCCCGCACCAGCTCGACGGCGGCGTAGTCGGGGGTGCCCATCGAGAGGATGTCGGCGATCCGGCCGTCGGGCAGCACCCCGCAGGCGCCGTCGCTGCAGAGGAAGAGCCGGTCGCCGGCGACCAGCTCGAGCATGAAGAGGTCGGGCTCGGCGTCGTGGATGCCGTCGAGGGCCTTGAGGATCAGGTTGCGGTGCGGGTGGACCCGCGCCTCCTCCTCGGTGATCCGGCCCTCGTCGATCAGGCTCTGCACGAACGTGTGGTCGATCGTGAGCTGGGAGATCTCGCCCTCGCGGAACAGGTAGGCCCGGCTGTCGCCGACGTGCCCGATCGCCACCCGCGAGCCGTCGAAGAGCGCGACCGTCGCGGTGGTGCTGGTGCCGTTGAGCGCGGGGTCCTCGTCGACCAGGCCGCCGATCGCCCGGTGCGCGTCGTGCAGCGCGGCGGTGACCCGGCCGAGCTGGTCGGCGCCGTCCGGCGGCGGCTCGTCGAGCAGGCGCAGCTCAGCCACCGCGGTCGACGAGGCGATGTCGCCGCGGGCCGCTCCACCGACGCCGTCGCAGACGGTGAGCAGCCAGGGGCCGGCGTACCCGGAGTCCTGGTTGTCCTTGCGGACCCTGCCCACGTCGGAGATCGCGGAGTAAGAAAGTAGAAGCTCGGCCATGTCGTTTCGCAGCTACTTCCTCAGCTCGAGGATGGTCTTGCCGATCCGGACCTGCGTGCCGAGCGTGATGGTGGTGGGCTGGGTGATCCGGACGGTGCCGATGTAGGTGCCGTTGGTGGAGCCGAGGTCCTCGACGAACCACTGGTCGCCGGACGCGGCGATCCGGGCGTGCCGGGTCGAGACGTAGTCGTCGTCGAGCTTGATCGCCGCGTCGTTGCCGCGGCCGATCAGGATCGGCGCCTGCGCCAGGCTGGCGGTGGCGCCGGAGTTACTGCCCTGGGTGACGACGACCTGGGTGGGGGACCCGCGCCGCTTCGGCGGCGCCTTCTGCTTGGGTGCCTTGCCGCCGACGCCGCGCGCGGCCTCGGGGACCCGGGCGCCGAACATGTCGGAGCGGATCACCGAGATCGCGGAAAGCACGAAGATCCACAGGATCGCGAGATAGGCGACCCGGATCAGGAAGAGCGTGAGCTCAGACACCGCCACCCTCCTCGACGATCCGGACGACCAGCGTGGTGTGGCCGACCTGGACGCGGGAGCCATTGTGCAGGGTCGCGCGCGGCACCTTGTTGCCGTCCACCTGGATGCCGTTGGTGGACCCCATGTCGTGCACCTCGATCAGCGGGTCGGACTCGCCCTGCGCCATCACCGTGAACTCGGCGTGGGTCCGGCTGATCCCGGGGTCGTTGATCCGCAGGCTGGCCTCGCTCCCGCGCCCCACCACCAGGCCGGGCGGCTGCAACGGGTGCCGGGTGCCGTTGACCTCGAGGAGGGCGCGCGCCCGGCGTACCTGCGTGTGCGTGCTCTGCGCGCTCACCGACGCCTGCGCCTGGCTGCGGATCCGGAACCTGCCGGTGGTCAGGTCGTCGGCCGACTCGAACCCGATCGTCACCGGCCCGGGGAACACGTAGCTCTGGGCGTCGGCGTGGTCCTGGAGCTGCTCGGTGAGCTCGCGGGCCAGCGTGGTGTCGTAGGGCGCCAGCCGGTCGAGGTCGACCTGCGACAGCTCGACGTGGAAGTCGTTGGGCACCAGCCGCCGGTCGCGGGACAGGATCTGCGCGTTGTTGTCGCACTCGCGCTGCAGAGCAGCGGCGATCTCGACGGGCTGCACGGCACTGCGGAACGTGCGGGCGAAGACGCCGGAGATCAGCTGCTCGAGCCGCTGCTCGAAGCGCTGCAAACTGCCCACGTCCCACCTCCCTGGTCCGGATTCCGTGCACGCGAACGCCCCCGGTCCGAGCCGGGATCGTTGCGATCGTATCGGTGCGCCGAGCGCCGTTCTCGCACCGTCGGGGGGTCGGCGTCACCGGTTTGGGGATGAACTCCGGGCTGGGATAGCCTGACCCGGCTCACTAGCGCGAGTGGCGGAATAGGCAGACGCGCACGGTTCAGGTCCGTGTGTCCGAAAGGACGTGGGGGTTCAACTCCCCCCTCGCGCACTACGATCCGGTCATGCGCCTGCGTCCTACCCGCCTGGTTCCGCTCGTCTCGGCCGCCATCCTCACCGTGACGTTCGCGGCCTGCTCCCCGGAGGACGAGGCCGAGGACAGGACCGGCGACGTCGCCGACGAGGACGAGTGCGCGACCGACGAGCTCCCGCTGAAGAGCGAGGGCGTGCTCACGATCGGTACCGACTCGCCGGCGTTCGAGCCGTGGTTCGTCGACAACGACCCGACCAACGGCAAGGGCTACGAGTCGGCGGTCGCGTACGCCGTCGCCGAAGAGCTCGGCTTCTCCCCCGACCAGGTGAAGTGGATCAAGGTCGGGTTCAACAGCCTGTTCAAGCCGGGCGGCGTGGACTTCGACTTCGACATCAACCAGACCTCGATCACGCCGAACCGGGACGAGGTCGTGGACTTCTCCGAGGGCTACTACTCCGCCGCGCAGGCCGTGATCACGCTCGAGGACAGCCCCGCCGCGACGGCGGCCAGCCTCGAGGACCTCAAGGGCTACAAGCTCGGCGCGCAGACCGGGACCACCTCGCTGACCGCGATCCGCGACATCATCCAGCCCGAGCAGGAGCCGCTGGTCTTCGAGGACACCAACGTCGCCAAGCAGGCGATGCAGAACGGCCAGGTGGACGCGATCCTGGCCGACCTGCCCACCGCGTTCTACATCAGCGCGGTGGAGATCCCGGGCAGCAAGCTGATCGGGCAGTTCCAGCCGGAGACCGGTGCGCAGGAGGAGTTCGGGATCCTGTTCGAGCAGGGGAGCGAGCTGCTGCCCTGCGTCAACCTTGCGCTGGAGACGCTCAAGGATGACGGAACGCTCGCCGACATCGAGCAGCAGTGGCTCTCCGACGTGGTGAGCGTCCCAGAGCTGCAGTGAACGACTGGACGGCGAGCCCGCGCGAGCTGCAGCGACAACGGGTACGCCGCGGGCTGAACCGCCGGCGGGTGCTGGTCTCCACGCTGGCCACGGTCCTGGTGATCGGCGGCCTCGTGGCCGGTGTACTCCTGTCGCCCGGGTGGCAGCGGGTGCAGGAGTCGTTCCTCGACCTCGACCACGCGCGTGAGTCGCTGTCCGCCATCGTCGACGGCTTCTGGCTCAACGTGCGGATGTTCCTGATCGCCGAGCCTCTGATCCTCTTCTTCGGTCTGGCGATCGCCCTGGTGCGACAGGCACGGTCCCCGTGGTTGACACCGTTGCGCGGCCTCGCCGTGGTCTACACCGACGTGGTCCGCGGCATCCCGACCATCCTGCTGGTCTTCCTGTTCGTGTTCGGCGTCCCGGGCCTCAAGCTGGCGGGGGTCACCAGCTCGATCTTCTTCTGGGCGACGGTGGCGCTGGTGGTCTCCTACTCCGCCTACGTCGCGGAGGTGTTCCGGTCCGGCATCGAGTCGGTGCACCCCTCGCAGGTGACCAGTGCCGAGGCGCTCGCGCTCTCGCGCGGCCAGACGATGCGGTACGTCGTGGTGCCGCAAGCCACGCGGCGCGTCATACCCCCGCTCCTCAACGACTTCGTCTCGCTGCAGAAGGACACCGCCCTGGTCGCGTCGGTGTCGCTCTTCGACGCGCTGTTCACGGCGCGCGACTACGCGGCGTACAACTACAACTTCACGCCGTACATCGTGGTCGCGCTCTTCTTCGTCGCGATCACGCTGCCGCTCGCGCGGCTCTGTGACTGGCTGGCGCGCTGGGTCATGCGCCGCGAGCGCGCGGGGGTCCTATGACCACCCCACCGCTGATGGAGGTGCGGCACCTCCGCAAGACCTACGGCGAGCGCGTGGTGATCGACGACGTGTCCCTGACCGTCCATCCCGGCGACGTCGTGTGCCTGATCGGGTCGTCCGGGTCGGGGAAGTCGACCCTGCTCCGCTGCCTGGACCTGCTGGAGCCCGTGGACGACGGGGTGATCGAGTTCGAGGGACGGGAGGTCTCCGACCCGCTGGTCGACCCGCGAGAGGTGCGCCGGGGGATCGGGATGGTGTTCCAGTCCTACAACCTGTTCCCGCACCGCACCGTGCTCGCCAACTGCACGCTCGCGCCGCGCAAGGTGCACGGCCTGTCCCGGGCAGACGCGACCGCGCGGGCGACCGAGCTGCTCGGCCGGTTCGGTCTCGCCGAGCACGTGCGCAGCCACCCGGACCGGCTGTCCGGTGGCCAGCAGCAGCGGGCCGCCCTCGTGCGCGCGCTGTGCACGCAGCCGCGGCTCCTGCTGCTCGACGAGATCACCGCAGCGCTCGACCCGGAGCTGGTGGGCGACGTGCTCGCGATCGTGCGCGACCTGGCCGCCGCCGGCACCACGATGGTGCTCGCCACCCATGAGATGGGGTTCGCCCGCGAGATCGCCTCGCGTGTGTGCTTTCTGGATGGCGGCCGGATCGTCGAGTCCGGGCCGCCGGAGCAGGTGCTCGGTGACCCCGTGGAGCCGCGGACCCGGGAGTTCCTGCGTCGAGTGCTGCCCACTTGACTCGAACATATGTTCGAGTAGAATGGGAGCATGGACTCGGGATCCTTGCTCACGCCTAGCGCGCTCATCGCGCGGGTGCGAGAAGTTGACCGCCTCCGCCGGGCGGCGGATCTCGAGCTTCTCGAGCTCGCGGTGGCCTGGGCCGACGCGCACCCTGAGGCAGTCATCACTTCCGGCCGCGTCGACCCGGCGGCCCTCGACGCGCTCGGGCACGAGCAGGACGAGCCCGACATGTGGCGTGGCATCCCCGGGATCGCGTGGGACGCGGCGGCGGCCCTCGGCACCGCGCTGGGTCGGTCGACGGGCTCGGCGGAGCGACTGACTCGCGACGGGCTGATCCTGCGGCACCGGCTGCCACGGCACTGGGCGATGGTGCAGGCCGGCTCGATCGAGGCGTTCCGCGCACGCAGGGTCGCCGACCTGGTCGCCGGCCATCCTGACGACGTCTGCGACTACGTCGACGAGCATGTCGCTCCGTTCTCGGCGACCGCAGGAGTGGTCACCCTGGACCGGATCCTCGACGAGGCCCTGCTGACCCTGCACGCCGACCAGGTCGAGCTCGACCGGTTGGAGGGGCTGGACGCCCGGCACGTCACCGTCGATGAGGCCTCGATCAACCACACGGGCGTTGCGGACATGTCGGCGCGCGCCGACTGGGCGGACCTGTCGGCGTTCGACGACGCCGTTGCCGTGGTCGCGGCCAAGCTCGCCGAGCAGGACGAGGCCGACGGTCTCCCGCCCGAGTCCCGCGACGTACGCCGGGCCCGCGCGCTGGGCATCCTGGCGGACCCCGCCCGAGCCCAGGCCTTGCTTGACGGGACGCCGGCTCCAGCCCGGAGACGGCGTACCGACCTCCTGCTGCACCTGTGCACCGACGCGTTCGACAACCGGTCCTTCTTCGGGCGCGACGGTCGCCTCGACACGATGCTGCTCGCCGACGCGGTTCAGGACTGGTGCGGCCGCCGCGACGTGGACCTCCACGTGCACCCGTTGATCGACCTCAACGAGCACGAGCGCGTCGACCAGCACGACGCGCCCGCCCGGATGCTGGCACGCGTTGAGCTCACCCACCAGACCTGCGTGTTCCCCTGGTGCACGCGGCCGGCGCGACGCTGCGACAAGGACCATGGGGTGCCCTACGACGACGGCGGAGCGACGTGCGACTGCAACCTCGCCCCGTTGTGCCGACGACACCATCGGGTCAAGACGCATCGCGGCTTCCGCTACACGATCATCGAGCCCGGCACCTGGTTGTGGCGGACCCCGCACGGGCTCCAACTCATTCGCGATCGTGGCGGTACCCGTGATGTGACACCCGATCCAGCACCCACGGTTTCCCACCCACCGTGGGACGGATGTCTTGTATCCCTTGGCCACCTGACGTTCCGCGCCGACCGACGAGTCGGTACTAGCTCGTGGCGCGGCAGACCTCACCCTGGATCTCAGTGACGAAGTGGTCGCCCTCGAAGTGCTGGGCGAGGTAGGCGAAGCCGGTCGCGCCTGCGTAGCGGCCGGTGCCACCGGTGAACTCCTGGGTGCCGCCGGCGTGGCCGGTGCCGGTCTCGGGGTTGACGTTGCCGATGCTCGTCTCCGACGCCGTGAGGGTCGACCCGTTCCCGAAGGTGTAGGTGATGGTCCCGGTGACCGGGCGCTGGTCGGGTGCCGTGGGCGGGGCTTCGCCACGTGACCCGAGCACGAACACGGTCGTTCCGTTGAAGCCGTGCTTGCCGCGGACGGTGCCGGCCACACATACCTGGGTGGGGGGTGGGCAGCCCACGTCGACGACCTTGTCGTAGATCGTCGCTTCGACGTCCTGGCAGCGGGGATGTGCGGCCGCCTGCGAGCTGCCGGCAAGGAGGGCGGCGAGGGCGGTGAGGGCGGAAAGAGCGGTGATGGTGATGATGCGAGGGGATCTCATGGGGGCTCCTGTCGTGGCCGGTCGCAAGCAGGCTAGGAGGGGTGGCGGGCCGGCGGAGGCGCCGATTCGGCACGATCAGCAGTGGTCCGGTCTCGATCAGGTAACACCGCGATGTGCATCCGGCACCGATGAGTCCGTGACCGTTGACGGGTCTGTCTGGCACCGCATCCGATAGAGGAGCCACCATGACCACCATCACCGCCACCAAGACCCAGACCTTTCGCACCACGCTGGCCGCCGGCGGCGGCAACAACGTCGGCATCGTCGTGCCCGAGGACGTCGTGCTGTCCTTCGGCCGCGGCCGGCGGGTACCAGTGGTCGTGACCGTCGACGGCGGCTACCGCTACCGCAACACGGTCTCCCCGATGGGCGGCCGGTTCATGATCTCGTTCAACTCCGAGACCCGGGCCGCAACCGGGCGAGGTGCGGGCGACGAGGTGGAGGTGCGGCTCGACGTCGACGACGCGCCGCGCACGGTCGACGTACCTCCGGTGCTGGCCGACGCGCTGCAGGCCCACCCCGATGTCGTCGAGCGCTGGGCGGCGCTGTCCTACAGCAAGCAGAAGGCGCACGCTCTCTCGGTCGAGGGCGCCAAGACCGACGAGACTCGCGACCGCCGCGTGGCCAAAGTGATCGAGCAGCTCACGTGACCCTGACGGACACCGTGCTCAGCGGCCGGGCCGGCCGGCTGGAGCGGATCTGGACCGCCGGAGTGCGAGCACGCCACGTCGTTCAGCTCGGTTGCCAAGTTCAGCCCAGGCATCGCGTTCTACCGCGCCGACGGCATCACCACCGTGCACCTGCGCGGAGTGGAGACGCAGGCGACCAACCTGCACTGCCCGTCGGGGGCGGAGTACTTCGGCGGCGAGTTCCGGCTCGGGGCCTACCTGCCCGCCTTTCCGCCGACGCAGCTCGCGAACCTCCAGGACGCCGTTCTCCCGACGCTCCCGGACGGCCGGATCGTGCTCGCCGGACAGGAGTGGGAGATGCCGACGCCGGAGAACCTCGACGTCTTCGTCGACCGCCTGGAGCGCGCCGGGCTCCTGGTCTTCGACCCCCTGGTCGAGGAGGTCCTGAACGGCAGCGACGCACCGGAGCGGACCGCACAGAGCCGGTTCCGCCGGGCGGTCGGGCTGTCGCGCCGCAAGCTGTGGGTGATCGCGCGGGCCCACGACGCCGTCCGGCGGTTGCGTGCGGGCGCGGCGATCCAGGACGTGGTCTCGGACCTCGACTACTACGACCAGCCGCACCTGACCCGCACGCTGCGAGCGCTCATCGGATATACGCCGGCCGAGCTGGGGCAAGGTGATCAGTTCCTCGAGCTCGGGCCTGCGCTTCAGTACAAGACAGGCCGCCACGCCCGTCCTTAGGTTCGCCGCCATGAGAAAGCTGGTCGAATCAACGTACGTATCACTCGACGGGATGGTCGCGGGCGACAGCTTCTGGGCGGCCCAGATGCAGTTCCAGGAGAGACGAGCATGCGGCGCACGCCGCGAAGCTGTTGGAGCCTGCGGACGCGCTCGTGCTGGGAAGGAAGCACCTACGAGGTCTTCGCCGAGTCGTGGCCCGACCGCGACGGGGACATCGCCGACCGGCTCAACGCGATGCCGAAGTACGTCGCGTCGCGCACGCTGACGGACGCCAGGTGGAACTCCGAGGTCCTCCAGGGCGACGTCGCCGAGGCAGTCGCCAGGCTCAAGGAGGGCGGCGACGGCACCCTGCTGAAGTACGGCACCGGCCCGGTCTCACGGGCCCTGCTCGAGGGCGGGCAGCTGGACGAGCTGCACCTGTGGGTGTTCCCGTTCATCGCCGGGGCCGGGGAGGGCTCCTGCCCGGTCTCACGACCACCCACCTGGACCTGGCCGAGGTGACCGAGGTCGGCAACGGCGTCGTGGTGCTGACCTACACGCCGAAGGGCTAGCCCTCCCAGCGCACCTCGCCGTCGACGAACTCGTCGGTCGGGGTGAGCCCGATCGCGCGGGCGACGGCCATCGAGGCCTGGTGCTCGGGGTGCACGTGCGCGAACACGACCTCGACGCCCTGCTCCTTCAGCCACTGCACCATTGCTCGCGCGGACTCCACCGCGTAGCCCTTGCCCTGCTGCGACCGCACGACCACCCAGGCGACCTCGGCGGTGGCCACCCCGTCCGTCGCGCTGACGGTGGCCTGCGTCGTCCCGACTGCCGCGCCACCGTCCCGGGCCCGGGCGACCCAGTTCAGCCAGCGCTGGGAACCGTCCGGTGAGTGACCGACGGCCTGCCGGGTGTAGCGCTCGCGCAGCTCGTCGAGGGTGGCCGGCGCTCCGCCGATGAACTCGTGCAGAGCGGCGTCGTCGAGCAGCGGCGCCATCTCGTCGGCGTGATCCGGACGCAGTGGCTCGAGCTCCAACCGTGCGCTGTGCACCGGCTGCGCCGCGATCCCCTCACCCATATAGGTCACTAGGCAACCCTCTCACCTGCACGACTCTGGACATGGGCCGGTGGTGGCGGCAAGGTGCCAGGATGCGAATCCTTCTCGGGGCGCTCGCACTGGCGCTCGCTGTACCTGTTGTCGGCTCGCCCGCGCAGGCGGAGTCCAACCCCGCCCAGGACTGGCGGGAGCAGGTGGTCGACGCCGGTCAGAGCTTCCGCGGGCTCGACGCGGTCGACCGTAGTACGGCGTGGATCAGCGGGGGCAGCGTCACCGAGGGCGGCCCGGGCACGGTCTGGCGCACCACGGACGGCGGCGACACCTGGAACGACGTCAGCCCGCCCGACAGCGAGGGCCTGCTGTTCCGCGACGTCGAGGCCCGCAGTGCCGAACGTCGCGCTGGTGCTGGCGATCGGAGCCGGGGAGGCGTCCCGGATCTACCGCACCACCGATGGTGGCCAGACCTGGACCGAGACGTTCCGCAACGAGGACGAGGCGGCGTTCTACAACTGCATGGACTTCTCCCAGGCGGCCGCCGCGGTCTCGCGGTCAGCGACCCGGTCGACGGCAAGTTCCGGATCATCAGCACCCACAACGGTGGCCGCTCGTGGGAGGTGCTGCCCACCGACGGCATGCCCGACGCCACCGGGGAGGCCAACTTCGCGGCCAGCGGCGACTGCCTGGTGATCCGGGGCGAGCACGCGTGGTTCGGCTCCGGCGGGGCGGCGGCCCGGATCTTCCACTCGACGGACCGCGGGTACACCTGGGAGGCCACCGACTCCACGATCCCGAGCGGCGAGTCCGCCGGCGTCTTCGGGCTCGCCTTCAAGACCCCGCGCCGCGGGCTCGCTGTCGGTGGCGACTTCGCGGCCCCCGACGTCGCGGAGGACGCATCGGCGCACACCCGCAACGGGCTCAGCTGGCGCAACGGCGGCGACCTCGAGGTGCTCGCCGAGGACGCCGCCTGGATCGGAGGCCGCCACGACCGGATCGTCGTCAGCACCGGGGAGTCCGGCGAGACCGGGGGCAGCCACCTCAGCTGGGACGGCGGCCGGTCCTGGCACGCTGTTCAGCGACACCGGCTACCACACGCTGGACTGCACCAAGGGCCGGTCGTGCTGGGCGGCCGGCGGCGGGGGCCGGGTCGGGCGGATCGGCTTCTAGACCCGCGACAGCGGGCGGTCGTCGCCGCGCTTGATCTCGGTGAGCGCCGGGACCGTGGACAGCAGAGACATCGCGTCGTAGAGCGCCAGCGCGTGCTCGCCGCGCGGCACCGCGCGGAGCACCGGGCCCGAACGTCGCGACGCCGTTCAGCACGAGCGTCGGGGTGCCGGCCTCGAGGCCGGTGATCTCGTTGAGGTGGGCGTTGGTCTCTCGCAGCGCCTTCTCGTTCGCGGGGTCCTCGGGCGCCGAGGTGGCCAGCTCTGCCGGCAGCCCGAGCTCCTCGAGAACCTCCACGACGACGGCGTCCCAGTCGTCGCGCCGGTCCAGGTGCGCCCTTGCCGAACGCCTCGTAGAACTCGTCGTAGCGGCCGAGCGCGGCGACGGCGGCGGCGACCTGGACCGGTCCCCAGGAGTTGTCGTTGAACTCGCGGTACCACTCCTCCAGCTCGCGGTCCTCGTTCGAGCACCGCGATGCTCATCAGCCGCAGCTCCACCTCGATGCCCGGCCGCAGCGAGGCGGTCTCGCGGATCCACCGCGACGCGATCCACGCGAAGGGCACACCGGGTCGACGTACATCTGGCATGATGTTTCCATGGAAACAAGTATAGTTTCCCGGGAAACCACTGTGCAAGTCACAACTGGACAAGACCACGTGGCGGAGATCGTGGCGCAATGGGCGGTGGAGCGACCGGATCTGGACGCCTCGCCGCTGCTTGTGCTCGGCCGGGTTTCCTGGCTGGCGAACGCCATGGAAGCAGAGCTGCGGCCGCCGTTCGCCGCCGAGGGCCTGGGCAACGGCGACTTCGACGTGCTCACCGCGCTGCGCCGTGCGGGACGGCCCTTCACCCTGCGGCACCGCGACCTCACCGCGGCCATGCTGGTCACCCCCGGCGCGGTGACGAAGCGCGTGGACCGGCTCGTCGACAAGGGATACGTCGCCCGCGCGGCCGCCGACGAGGACGGCCGCGGGCAGCTGGTCCGGCTGACCCGCGCGGGCGTGCGGTTCGTGGACCGGATGATCGAAGGTGCACATGGCGAACGAGGCGCGGATGATCGGCGGCCTCAGCGAGCGCGAGCGGCGCAGCTGGCGCGGCTCCTGGGGAAGCTGGCGGCCTCGCTCTCCTAGGCCGCTCGCCGGGCCGCCCGATGCCGGCGTACGGCGTCCCGGTTGGCGCACGCGGGGGAGCAGTAGCGCTGACGCCCGTTGCGCGAGGTGTCGGCATAGACCCGGTCGCAGCCGTCGGCCGCGCACCGGCCGAGCCGGTGCATGCCGCGGCCGGCGAGGTGCAGCGCCGTGCCGCTGCTGATCAGGGCCCGCAGCTTGCGGGCGAAGGTGATCGCCTCGTCGCGGTAGTGGATGTGCCACGTGCCGGTGTGTGCGGTGAGCCGCGGGTGTGCGGTGGACTCGGCGAGCAGCACGTTGAGCAGCGCGGCCCGGCGCTCGGGCTCGGTGGCGTCGACGACCTCGCACCACTGGTCCAGGAAGTCGAGCACCTCGGCGAGGTCCGGCGCGGGCGTGCCCCGCTCGAAGACCACGCCGGCTCCTTCGCACCGGGACACGAGCTCGGCGGCCGTCACGGGACGCCGGTTCGTCAGGTCGACCGCAAGCTCGATCGCGTCCTGGCCGTAAGGGTTGAGTTGCACAAAGCCATTACAGCACGATGGAGCCATGAGCGCGACCCACCACCACGAGTCCGGGCACGTCTGGCACACCCGTTCCAGCCATCCGACCAGCGAGGGACTGGTGACCTACCAGTCCTGCCCGTGCGGTCGATGGCGGATCCTGACCGCGTCGCGGGTGGCGGAGGTCGCGCGCTCGCCATACTGACCGTGTGTCGCATGCCCCCATGCCGAGCGCCGAGGCGCTCGCCGAGCCGATGCGCTCGCGGTGGAGCCCGAGCATCTTCGACCCCGAGCACCGGCTGAGCGCGGAAGAGATCGAGACGCTCCTGCACGCGGCGCAGTGGGCGCCGAGCTACGGGAACACCCAGCCCTGGGCGTTCGTCGTCGCCGAGCGGGGCAGTGCCGCCCATCGGGTCCTGGTGCCGCACCTGCGGCCCGGCAACGCCCGGTGGGTGCCACGGGCCTCGGTGGTGTTCGTGACCGCCGCCCAGGTTGCCGCGGATCCCAGCGGCAACGACCTGAAGGGTGCGTTCTACGCCTGCCACGACCTCGGCCAGGCGGCCGCGCAGCTGAGCCTGCAGGCCCGGGCGATGGGGCTGCACGCCCACCAGTTCGGCGGGTTCGACCGGGAGGCGGTCGCGGCCGAGCTCGGCGTACCCGACTACTTCCGGGTGATGAGCGGCATCGCGGTCGGCGTGCGCGGCAACCCCGACGATGTCCCGAGAAGGACCGCGAGCGCGAGCAGCGGGAGCGGTGGCGCAAGCCGTTGGCCGAGTTCGCGTACGGCGAGTCCTGGGGCAGCCGTGGCTCAAGGACTGACCCGGCGGCTGACCAGCCGGCGTACCGCACTGGGCCTGGTGGTGTTCGCCGCCCTGGTGATCAACCTGCCGATCGCGCACAGCACGTGGTACGGCTGGCGGCTGGACCGCGACGGCGTCCAGACCGAGGCGACCGTGGTCGAGACGCGGAGGGTGCCGCCCGACTCGGACAAGTACTACGTGGAGTTCCGCCTCAACCGGGAGCTCGACCCCGAGCAACGGGAGTGGGTGGCGCAGGTCGATGCCGACACCTACGACCGGGCCGGGGCGGACGACCGGATCGGGGTCCGGGTGCTCCCGGGCCAGCCGTCAGACGTACGAGGCAGACGGGCAGCAGACAGGGTCGCTGCTCTGGGTGATCACGCTGCTGGGCGACGTGATGCTGCTCGGGATGGCGCTGCTCTACTGGCGCAGCCGCCCGTCGGGCGCGCAGCTGAGCCTCATGGCGACAGCGGACGTGGAGCGCTGCAAGCCGGTGGCGAGCATCGAGAAGCTGAAGGACGGCAGCTACGTGGTGTGCGGTGAGGTCAGCGGGATCGAGGACGACGCGATCGAGCTCGACCTCGGCGACCAGACGGTGCGGGTCGAGCTCGACGGGCACGCCAACCCGGTGGGCTACCAGCAGCCGGCGCGGGCCACCGGTTGCCCCGACCGCCGCCGGGACCTCTGGGTCGGGTGCTGCTGGGGGGCGGTGACTTACGGTCGGTTTGGTCGGTTAGAACCGACGCTAGGTCACCGCCCGCCCACGTCACCGCCCGTCCCTGACCGCCGCCAGCACCTCCGGGTCCGAACAGGCCCTCGCGAACGCCGCGATCCGCTGCCGGATCTCCCGGCCTGGGAGCCACTGCCCGATGGGCTCCGCAGCGAACCGCAGCCACCCCGGGTCGCACCGAATAGGTGTACTTCCACGTCGCCCTGGTCCCGGCGACCCCGTCGCGCTCCTCGGGCACGAACCGCCAGCCGCCGCCGAAGGAGCCGAAGAACCACGGCCCCGAGACCATCGTCATGCCGACCGACGTCGGCGGCCGGTAGGAGACGTACTCGCTCACCATCGTCGGCCCGAGCCGGGCCTTGGTGAACGTGCGGACCCCCTTGGCCGGCCGGTCCGCGCCGATCAGGTGCTGGTGCCGGATGAACGGGTCCCACGCGCAGGCGCACCTCCCCGGTCGTCTGCGACACGGCGAACGCCAGCGCCGGCTCGACCGGCACCCAGGCTTCGGACCTGACCTGACCCATTCGCGCCAGGATGCCAGACTCGGACCCCATGACCTCGCTCTCGGCATTCTCGGCAACTGCGATCGACGGCCAGGACGTCGACCTCACGACGTACGCCGGCCAGGTCGTCCTGGTCGTCAACACCGCCTCGGAGTGCGGGTTCACCCCGCAATACAGGGCCTGGAGGCCCTCCACGGCAGTACGCCGACCGGGGTTCACGTGCTCGGCTTCCCCTGCGACCAGTTCGGCCACCAGGAGCCCGGCGACGAGGCGGAGATCGGCGTTCTGCGAGCTCAACTACGGCGTCCGTTCCCGATGTCACCAAGGTCGACGTGAACGGCGCCGACGCTCATCCGCTGTTCCACTGGCTGTGCCAGCAGAAAGGCGGGCATCCTCGGCAGCGGGATCAAGTGGAACTTCACCAAGTTCCTGGTCGATCGCGACGGCCAGGTGACGCGCGCTACGCGACCACGACCCTCCGGAGAAGCTACCGACGACATCGAGAAGGCGCTCGCTGACTGAAAAAATAAAGGGTTTTTTATAAAAAAAAAAAAAAAAAAAGGGGGGGGGGGGGGGGGGGGGGGGGGGGGGGGGGGGGGGGGGGGGGGGGGGGGGGGGGGGGGGGGGGGGGGGGGGGGGGGGGGGGGGGGGGGGGGGGGGGGGGGGGGGGGGGGGGGGGGGGGGGGAAAAAAAAA
Organism: uncultured Actinomycetota bacterium; assembly: GCA_963779635.1. Classification (GTDB taxonomy): domain Bacteria; phylum Actinomycetota; class Actinomycetes; order Propionibacteriales; family Nocardioidaceae; genus Nocardioides. The sequence continues at coordinate 221,811 of CAVZZC010000010.1, forward strand.
AAAAAAAAAAAAAAAAAAAAAAAAAAAAAAAAAAAAAAAAAAAAAAAAAAAAAAAAAAAAAAAAAAAAAAAAAAAAAAAAAAAAAAAAAAAAAAAAAAAAAAAAAAAAAAAAAAAAAAAAAAAAAAAAAAAAAAAAAAAAAAAAAAAAAAAAAAAAAAAAAAAAAAAAAAAAAAAAAAAAAAAAAAAAAAAAAAAAAAAAAAAAAAAAAAAAAAAAAAAAAAAAAAAAAAAAAAAAAAAAAAAAAAAAAAAAAAAAAAAAAAAAAAAAAAAAAAAAAAAAAAAAAAAAAAAAAAAAAAAAAAAAAAAAAAAAAAAAAAACCAAAAAAGAGCGCCCACTACTTGCTCGTAACCCCCGGCGCCCACGAGGCTGACCCCGTGCCCAAGCACCAAGCCACCACATCGTCGTACTCGATCACCATGCGACTGCACACCGCGCCGGACCACGCGTTGGTCGGTGCGGTCGCGACCGCGATCGCCGAGGCCGGCGGCATCGTGACCGCGATCGACGTCGCGGAGTCAAGCCACGAGCGGCTGGTGCGTCGACGTCACCTGCTCGGCCGCCGACGCCGACCACGCCGAGGAGGTCGCGGCGGCCGTCGACGCGGTCGAGGGCGTCGAGGTCCGCAAGGTCAGCGACCGCACCTTCCTGCTGCACCTCGGCGGCAAGATCGAGGTGACCTCGAAGGTGCCGCTGCAGCACCCGCGACGACCTGTCGATGGCCTACACGCCGGGCGTGGGCCGGGTCAGCACGGCGATCGCCGAGCAACCCGACGACGCCTGGCGGCTGACCATCAAGGGCAACACGGTCGCGGTGGTCACCGACGGCTCGGCGGTGCTCGGCCTCGGCAACATCGGGCCGGTGGCCGCGCTGCCGGTGATGGAGGGCAAGGCGGCGCTGTTCAAGCGGTTCGCCGGCATCGACGCCTGGCCGATCTGCCTTGCCACCCAGGACGTCGACGAGATCGTCCGCGCGGTCGAGCTGATCGCGCCCGGCTTCGGCGGCATCAACCTCGAGGACATCGCGGCGCCGCGGTGCTTCGAGGTCGAGCAGCGGCTGCGCGAGCGCCTCGACATCCCGGTCTTCCACGACGACCAGCACGGCACCGCGATCGTGGTGCTGGCCGCGCTGACCAACGCGCTGCGGGTGGTGGGCAAGGAGCTCGCCGACGCCGGGTCGTGGTGGCCGGCGCCGGCGCGGCCGGCACGGCGATCGTCACCCTGCTGCTCGCCGCCGGGGTCACCGACGTCGTGGTCTGCGACCGGGCGGGCTGCCTCGCGCCCGACCTGGACGGCCCTCGCCGGCCCAGCAGCGAGCTCGCGGAGGCCACCAACCCGCGGGGCGTCACCGGCGACCTGCAGGACGCGCTGCGCGGGGCGGACGTCTTCATCGGCGTCAGCGCGCCCGGCATCCTCGACCCGGCGATGGATCGCCGACATGGCCGACGACGCGATCGTGTTCGCGCTGGCCAACCCGGAGCCCGAGGTCGACCCCGCCGTCGCCGGCCAGCACGCCGCGGTGGTGGCCAGCGGCCGCAGCGACTACCCCAACCAGATCAACAACGTGCTGGCCTTCCCCGGCGTCTTCCGGGGCCTGCTCGACGCGCGCGCCACGGAGATCACCGTCGACATGCTGCTGCGGCCGCCGGGGCGATCGCCCAGGTCGTCCACGACGACGAGCTCAACCCCAGCTACATCATCCCGTGCGTGTTCGACCCCGACGTGCCCAAGCCGTCGCCGCGGCGGTCCGGGGCGAACGCTGATCTGACCCGCGGTCGGAACCGGACGTCTGCGGGGTCGCGTCCGAGAGGAATGAGGACCTCTCTTATCGTCCCGACCCTCACCGCCCTCGCCGTCGCCGGCGCGCTCGTACTCAACGGGTGCTCCGACCCCGACGACGAGCCGGGCCCGGACGGCACCCGCGGCATCGACGCCCGCTCCTACTACGACGACTACGAGACGCGGTCGAGTACGAGATGGCGATGCCGAGACCGGTGCCGGGTTCGCCGACGAGGGGGGCGCCCCGCCGGCGCAGATCCCCGGACCCACCGACGACAACACGTTCGTCGACGCGGGCACCAGCGGCTTCGTCGACCCGCGGCAGGACGCGCTGTCGACGTTCGCGCTCGACGTCGACACCGGGTCGTACGGCGTCGCGCACAGCCTGCTCTAGCAGGGCTTCCGCCCGCCACCCGAGTCGGTCCGGGTCGAGGAATGGGTCAACGCCATGGAGTACGACGACCCCGCGCCCACCGACGACGACCTGGGCGTGCTCGCGAGTCCGGCCGGCGCCCGCCCGAGACGGCACCCAGCTGGTCCGCGTCGCGGTCGCGGCCCGCGAGGTCGAGCCCACCGAGCGGCCGCGGGTCAACGTCACCCTGGTCGTCGACCGGTCCGGCAGCATGGACATCCGCAACCGGCTCGGGCTGGTGCAGTCGTCGCTGGCCCTGCTCGCCGACCGACTGGCCGGCGACGACACGGTCTCCGTGGTGTCGTTCGAGGACCAGGCCCGGCCGATTCTCGAGCCGACACCGGTACGTGACACCGGAAGATCCTGGACGCGATCGCGGAGCTCAAGCCAGGCGGCAGCACCAACCTCGAGGCCGGGCTGCGGCTGGGCTACGAGCAGGCCCGGGAGGGCTTCGACGAGGACGCGGTCAACCTCGTGGTCCTCGCGTCCGACGGGGTCGCCAACGTCGGCGACACCGGCCGGGGTCGATGTCCCAGAAGATCGCCGAGGAGGGCCGCGAGGGCATCCACCTGGTGACCGTCGGCTACGGCATGGGCAACTACAACGACCACCTGATGGAGCAGCTCGCCGACCTCGGGGACGGCTTCTACTCCTACGTCGACACCTACGCCGAGGCCGAGCAGCTCTTCGGCACCGACCTGACCACCACGCTCACGCCGGTCGCCGCCGAGGCCCGGACCCAGGTTGCGTTCGACCCGGAGCTGGTCACGTCGTACCGCCTGGTCGGCTACGACACCGCGAGATCGCCGACGACGACTTCGAGGACCTCTCCGTCGACGCGGGCGAGCTGGCGCCGGCCACCACGCGACCGCGCTGTACGAGGTGCGGCTCGCCGACGGCGTCGCCCGGGACGCCGATCGGCGAGGCCACCGTGAAGTGGGCCGGCGTGCGCGACGGGCGCGGGCACCTGGCGAGCACCGAGCTGGTCGCGGCCGACCCGGGGCGACGCCTTCCCACTCGCTCGCGCTCGCGTCGACGGTGGCCGACCTGGCCCAGGTGCTGAAGGGCGCGGCGCCGTACCGCGACCGCGGCGTCGACCTGGCCGGCATCCGGGAACGCGCCGCGCACTCGGGGCCGACGAGATCGTGGCGGCTGGTGGACCTGGCCGGCCGCGGGCCGGCTTTACAAAACTAACCCCTTGTCAATGGTGGTTTACAAACGGTACGGTTCTGTAAACCCGACAAGGGGTTGAGATGGACACCATCGCCAACAGCACCGTTCCCGAGGGATCCACCGAGAGGTGGCGCGACAACAAGCGCTACCTCTGGCTGATCGGGCTGGTGGTGCCGTCCCTGGCCTTCGCGGGCTACGGGCTGTGGCTGTGGACCGGGCTCGGCGCCTGGTTCTGGATCGGCCCGGTGGTGATCCTGGTGATCGTGCCCGCGATCGACCTGATCGCCGGCCTGGACCGCTCCAACCCGCCGGACGACGCGATCGAGGCCCTGGAGAAGGACAAGTACTACCGCTGGATCACCTACCTCTTCCTGCCGATCCAGTACGCCGGCTTCGTCGGCGCGATGTACCTCATCGCGCGCGGCGACCCGCTCGGCATCGGCGGTGACCTGACCACCGTCGACAAGATCGGGCTGGCCATCTCGATCGGCTGCATCGGCGGCATCGGCATCAACACCGCCCACGAGCTCGGCCACAAGCGCGAGGAGAACGAGCGCTGGCTGTCCAAGATCGCGCTGGCGCAGAGCTTCTACGGCCACTTCTACATCGAGCACAACCGCGGCCACCACGTGCGCGTCGCCACCCCGGAGGACCCCGCGTCCTCGCGGCTGGGCGAGAACTTCTACCAGTTCTGGCCGCGCACCGTCGGGGGCTCGCTGAAGAGCGCGTGGCGCCTGGAGAAGAAGCGGTACTCCCGCCGCAAGCAGCACCCGTTCCGGATCGGCAACGACGTGCTCAACGCCTGGCTGATGTCGGCGGTCCTGTTCGGCGCGCTGATCGCCTGGCTCGGCGTCGGGATCGTGCCGTTCCTGGTGATCCAGGCGATCGTGGGCTTCTCGCTGCTGGAGGTCGTCAACTTCATGGAGCACTACGGCATGCTCCGGCAGAAGGTCGGCAAGCCCGGCAAGGAGCGCTACGAGCGGGTCGACCCCTCGCACTCCTGGAACTCCAACAACATCGCGACCAACGTGCTGCTCTACCACCTGCAGCGGCACAGCGACCACCACGCCAACCCGACCCGGCGCTACCAGACCCTGCGCGACTTCGAGGAGTCGCCGGTGCTGCCGACCGGGTACGCCGGGATGATCGTGCTGTCCCTGGTCCCGCCCATCTACCGGCGGATCATGGACGAGCGGGTGCTCGCCCACTTCGACGGCGACATCAGCCGGGCGAACATCAGCCCGCGCAAGCGCGAGAAGTACCTCGCGCGGTACGCGCGAATCGTCGACCCGTGGCACGGGGGAGCGAAGCGGAGGAGGTTCGTTTGCGACGTGTCGATCCGAAGTGGTCGACGAAGTGATGGCGGCGAAGTGCCCGGGCTGCGGCTACACCTACGAGGTCGAGGCCGGCAACGAGTTCGAGGGCTTCGCCGCCGGCACCGCGTGGAACGACATCCCGCGCGACTGGTGCTGCCCCGACTGCGGCGTCCGCGAGGCCGCCGACTTCGTCCCCGTCGAGAAGGTCGAGGCCTGACCATGAAGATCGATGTCGATCGCGGCAAGTGCGACGGGCTCGGCATGTGCGAGGCGATGGCGCAGCGAGTACTTCGAGCTCGATGACGACGATGTGATGCACGTGCTCGAGGAGAACTCTCCGCCGGAGTCCGACCACGCGCAGGTGCACGACCGCGGTACAGGCCTGCCCGGCGCTCGCGCTCGCCCTCGTAGGCTGAACGCTGTGGACGACCAGGCCCTGAGCATGCGCGACCGGGTCGTCGCGGCGGCCGTCGTGCTGACCTCCGAGGTCGGCTGGTCACAGGTCACGATGGCCAAGTTCGCCGACGTGGTGGGAGTGAGCCGGCAGACCGTCTACAACGAGATCGGCTCCAAGCCGCATCTCGCGGAGGCGATGATCCTGCGCGAGCTGGACCGGTTCCTGGCGATCGTGAGCGTGGCCTTCGACCGCAACCCCACCGACCTGGTGGCGGCGATCCGGGCCGCGTCGCAACGGGTGCTGGAGCACGCGCAGGACAACCAGCTACTGCACGCGGTGGTCTCCGCCACCCACGGTGCCGACACCGAGCTGCTGCCGTGCTGACGACCCACGCGGAGTCGCTGCTCGGCGTCGCCAAGGTGGTGATCAGCGACCGGATCGAGCCCTACGACGTCCACCTGGACCGCAAGCACCTCGAGGCCGCGATCGACGCCGTGGTCCGGCTGGTGCTCAGCCACGTGATGCAGCCCTCGGCCACTCCCGCCGACACCGCCGACGACATCGCCTGGATCGCCGAGCGGGTGCTGCGCTAGCGGGACCGGTAGAGTTCGACCAGCGCGCGGGCCAGCCGATCCGCTCGTCGAATGCAGGGCGCTGGTCGGCGGCCGAATCCTCGAGCAGCTCGAGCAGGAAGCCGTCGAAACCGCTGCGCAGCATCACGCCCGTGAGGAACGCGTCCCTGGCAGCGGCGTCCTGGTCGTGGATGCCCTCCGCGTGCAGGCCCTCGATGACGCAGGCACGATGGCCGCCGCGATCTCGGGGATGCGCCTGCCGGCATCAAGCCGGCGTGCGTCAGCCCGACCAACAGCTGGCCGAGGTCGAAGCCGAGCGCGTGCGGGGCACAGAACGAGATGTCGATGACCACGAAGGAGTGGGGGTCGTCCGGCGGCACGAGCAGGTTCTGCGGGCTGGCATCGCCGTGGGGGTTGCACAGGACGAACGAGTCCATCCGGTCGAGCATCGACGGGATCTCCCCGGCGAGGGCCTGCAGCTGGGCGCGCAGATCGGCATGCTCGACCAGCCACGGGTGCGACCAGAGCCCGTCGTCGGCGAGCGGCATCAGGCCCCGGTATTCGACCGCGTTCTCGGCGTACATGCGCAACGCGTAGTTGGGCGTGGTGTGCGCGCACTGGGCAAGCAGTTCCGGGTCGGTCGAGCGGGCGTTCCAGCGGCCCAGAAGGACAGCGGCATGCCGGTAGCGATCCAGGTCCCACGGCGCCGGGTCCTCGGCAACGTCCTCCATCCAGACTGCGGCGCGCTCGTCCGGCATCTCGACCAGGGCGTGCGGGTCGGGGCCCGGAGGCCGTCGGGCAGGGTGACACGCACCCCTGGTTCCCAGAGCGCGAGCTCTGACCCGCCACGGAAGCTGCTCGACGAAGTCATGGACGATGTGGGGCGGCATGAAATGCACGCCCGGCCAGTGCCGAACGTGCTGGAGGACCTTGACGAACAAGGACCGGCCGGCCCGCGGAGCCGGTAGAGCGCGGCGGTGGCGGGGGAGCCGAAGGGGTAGCCGACCGGCTTCAGCAGCGCACCCGCGGGGTCGTCGATCCCCAGGGCTTTGATGGCCCGTGCCACGTCGGGGTGGCGAGCAGCTCCGACAGGGTGTGCATGCCGAGATAGTAAGGTGACCTGACCAATTGGGTCAAGCGACGTTCGGGTACCGAGCCTCGTCCACGGCATCCTGGAACGCCCGGACGACGTACGACGGCACCGCAGCCCCTGGCTGCCCGCCCAGAGCAGCTCCCGCTCCACCATCGAGACCCGCCCGCGAAGTCGTCCACCGACGGGGTGATCCGCAGCGTCTCCATCAGCTCGCCGAACTGGGCCACCTGCTGCGGGGTGTTGGCGCCGACCGGTGCGAACGAGATGGTGCGCATCCGGCGTACGAGCCAGCGCTGCCAGCGGGCCAGCCGCGACCAGTGCAGGCGGGCGGACAGCTGGTAGAACGCGTAGTGGCCGGGCTCCTGCCGCTTGATCGGCGCGATGATCGTCTCGGCGGCCGCGCGCTCGCCCATCTCGGGGACGCCCGAGTGCAGCAGGTTGTAGGCCAGTACCGCCGAGCGCTCGGTGGCCATGCCGGTCAGGTAGTAGAGCATCCGGCAGACGTCCTGGAAGCCTGGTGGTGGCCGAGCGCGCCGAGGATCTGGAGCTTGATGCCGACCGTGTCGAGGTCGGTGTCGCCGGGGACGGCCGAGCTCGGCTGGAGCTCGTCGAGGATCTGGCCGTGCCGGATCTCCTGCGGGTGCCAGACGTCGGCGTAGAAGTGGCGGTCGATCTCGGGCGGGTCCGGGAGCATCGTGTTCAGCTCGAGCACGTTGCGGTCGACCTCGAGCTCGACCCGGGCCATGTAGTCAAGGACGTGGCCGAACCGGGCGGCGGCGCGCCGGGTCGCGGACCGTGAAGTCCACGGTGGCGAGGTCGATCGGCGGGTGCTCCTCGGCGAGCCGGTCGACGTGGTCGCGGAGTCGCAGCTCGTGACGTCATGGTCAGGCCCTACGCTGACAGGTGTGAGTGAGTCGGCGGCAGCGGCAGTCCGGATGGGGACGCCGACCGGTCGGTGGGTGGTGGCGGCCGCCGGCCTGGGATCGGGCATCACGCTCCTCGACGGAACCGTCGTCAACGTCGCGCTGCACCATCGGCGAGGACCTCGACGCGTCCTTGGCCGAGCTGCAGTGGATCAACAACGGGTACCTGCTGACGCTCGCCTCGCTGATCCTGCTCGGCGGCTCGCTCGGCGACCGGTTCGGCCGCCGCCGGCTGTTCGTGATCGGCACGGTGTGGTTCGCGATCGCGTCGCTGCTGTGCGGGATCGCGCCCAACGCCGAGACCCTGGTCGTCGCCCGGCTGCTGCAGGGCATCGGCGGCGGGCTGCTGACGCCCGGCAGCCTGGCGATGATCCAGGGCGCGTTCGTCGCGACGACCGGGCGCCGGCGATCGGAGCCTGGTCCGGCCTCGGCGGGATCGCCGCCGCCGTCGGCCCGTTCATCGGTGGCGCGCTCATCGACTTCGCCTCGTGGCGCTGGATCTTCCTGGTCAACCTGCCGCTGGCGGTCATCACCATCTGGATCGCGCTCCGCCACGTCCCGGGAGTCGCGGTCCGACGCCCGCCGCGCTTCGACGTGCTCGGCGGGCTGGCGACGTCGCCCTCGGCGGGGTCACCTACGCCCTCATCCAGTGGGGCGAACTGGCGCTGTTCGCCGGGCTCGTGGCGCTGGCCGCGCGTCGGCTTCCTCGTCGTCGAGTCCCGGGACCGGGAGCCGATGATGCCGCTCGTGCTCTTCAGCGACCGGGTGTTCAGCGCGGCGAACTCGATGACGCTGCTGGTCTACGCGGCCCTCGGGGCGGTGCTCTTCTTCCTGGTGCTGCAGCTGCAGACGGTGCTCGGGTACAGCGCGCTCGAGGCCGGGGTCGCGAGCCTGCCGGTCACGATATGCCTGCTGCTCCTCGCCTCGCGGGGCGGACAGCTCGGGGTGCGGATCGGGCCACGGATCCCGATGACGGCGGGGCCGATCGTGATGGGGCCGGCTGCGCGCTGCTGCTGGGGGTCGACGCCGAGTGACGTACTGGGCGACGTGCTGCCGGGGCTGACGGTTTCGGTCTCGGCCTGGCGCTGATGGTGGCGCCGCTGACCGCGACCGTGCTCGCTGCGGCGCCCGACGCGCAGGCCGGCATCGCCAGCGGCGTCAACAACGCCGTGGCGCGCACCGGCTCGCTGCTCGCGGTCGCGGCGCTGCCGGCGGCGGTCGGCCTAGCCGGCCAGGAGTACGCCGACCCGGTGGCCCTCGACGCGGCGTACGACTCGGCGATGCTGGTGTGCGCGGTGCTGCTCGTGCTCGGCGGCATCGTGTCGTGGCTGACCATCCGCAACGGGGTGCTCGAGGAGCAGGAGGAGGCAGCGGACCCCGAGGCCGGAGTGGTGCTCGCAACGATTCGGTCGCCGAGACCCCGAGGTTGCCGCGGCAAATTACCCAGACGGGATGGGGTGAAGGACGCTGGGCGGGTAGGCGTGCTGTTGGCGGCGGAGCGCCGCTGTGGTCGCGCTCGCTGTCCGCCTGGCAGCTGGAGGAGCCCGACACCGCTCCCAGCGGGGCCTGACCCCCCTCGACCACCGCGACGGACCGAGCGGCCGCCGCGGCACCGGTGGACCCGAGAACGCCGTCGAGCCGCCCGGTCCGCTGCCGACCGGCTCTATCGGTCGGACATGCTGATCTTCTCGGAGGGTGAGGTCAGCGACGACATGGCCGCCGGGTCGGTCGCTGGAGGGCGTCCCGAGGTGACCAGCTCGGCATCGGCCAGGTCACCCTCGAGAACAGGCGCTACAACGTGGCCGGGTGGACCCTGCGAAGTACCGCCGGTTCACGCCCGGAGCGCCTCTCCCCAGGACGTGTGGGACCGGGTCGCCGGCGGCGAGCTCGCGATCCCGGAAGCTGGCGAAGCGGCTCCAGGACAAGGACGAGGTTACATCCGCTCGGCAACGGCGACGAGGGCCCGTGGTGCACGTCGGGGGCTACGCGCCGCAGGCCACCACGATCGACATGGTCCTCAACAAGGCCTGGGTCGACGACCTCGGGATGTCCGGCAACGGGCTGCTGATCTCGACCGGAGCGCACGCCCCGGCACTCCGCAAGCCGATCCAACGGCTGGCCCGCGTCGGTCGCAGGACCTCGACATCGCTTCGCGGCTCGGCCTCGACCCCAATGTCGTGCAGACGGCGTTCCTCCGGCGGCTCTCGCCGAGCGGTCGGCACGTTCAACTACACCGTCATCGGAGGGGGCCGGATCGCGCCCGACCCGGCCTGGGTGCACGCAACATCGCCACCGAGCCGGTGCCGATCCTGGGGCCGGTCACCTGCACACGCGCGATCTTCCCCCAGCTGCGGGCCGCGCTCGAGGAGGTCGTGAGCGCGGATGGTCGGACGAGATCCACCCGGCGAGTACGCCGGCTGCTACTACCCGCGCTTCATCGCCGGGTCGACGACGCTGTCCAACCACTCGTTCGGGCTCGCGCTCGACCTCAACGTCCCCGGCAACCAACGCGGCACGGTCGGCGAGATCGACCGCGAGGTCGTCGCGATCTTCAAGAAGTGGGGCTTCGCCTGGGGCGGCGACTGGGGCTACACCGACCCGATGCACTTCGAGCTCGGACAGATCGGCGTCCGCGCTAGGCACCGGATGGGTAGCGTGCCGCCCATGCGCGCAGCCCAGGTCGTCACGCCCACCGGACCGTCCGCCGTCGAGATCCGTGACGTCGACGAGCCGACGCCCGGCCCCGACGACGTACTGGTGGAGGTGCACCGGGTCGGCGTCTCCTTCCCCGACCTGCTGCTCAGCAAGGGTGAGTACCAGCTCAAGCCCGAGCCGCCGTTCACCCTCGGCGTCGACTTCGCCGGGAACGTCGTCGGCGGCGACGGGTTCGCGGCTGGTGACCGGGTGGCCGCGGGCTGCCGCACGGCGGGGCGCGGAGCTGGTCGCCGTCCCGGCGATGTTCACCTTCCGGCTTCCTGACTCCGTCTCGTTCGACGCGGGCGCGGCGATCCCGATGAACTACCTCACTGCCCACTTCGCGCTCGCCGAGCGCGGCGGGCTCCAGCCGGGCGAGACGGTCCTGGTGCACGGTGCGGCCGGCGGCGTCGGCACCGCGACGATCCAGGTCGCCCGGGGCCTCGGCGCGCGCACCATCGCCGTGGTCAGCACCGACGAGAAGGGCGAGGTCGCCCGCGCGGCCGGCGCCGACGAAGTCGTGCTGCTCGACGGGTTCAAGGACGCGGTCAACGCGCTGACCGAGGGCCGCGGGGTCGACGTGGTGATGGACGTCGTGGGCGGCGGTCTTCACCGACTCGCTGCGCTCGCTCACCGCAGGGCCGGCTGCTCGTCGTGGGCTTCGCCTCCGGTCAGGGCATCCCCGAGGTCAAGGTCAACCGGTTGCTGCTCAACAACGTCGACGTGCGCGGCGTCGGCTGGGGCGCGTACGCGATGGTGCGGCCCGGCTACATGCAGGAGCAGTGGGAGGCGCTGCTGCCGATGATGGAGAGCGGCGCGGTCAACCCGCCGATCGGGCGGGTCTACGACTTCGAGGAGTTCGGCCAGGCCCTGGTCGACATGGACGAGCGCCGACCCTGGGCAAGTCGGTGGTCCGGGTCCGTGACTGACAAGACCTTCGCTCATGGCCAGGCGGCCTACGACGTGCGCTTCGACTGGGGCCCGACCGGCGCCGCCGCGATCGCCGTCGGCGCCGACCTGGCGGTGGTCGTCGACGTGCTGTCCTTCACGACCACCCTGTCGGTGGCCGCTCAGCGCGGCGTCACGGTCTATCCCTACCGCTGGCGCGACGCAACCGCCGAGGAGTACGCCGCCGAGCGCGACGCCACGCTCGCCCGCGGCCGCTCCGAGCCCTCGAGCGTCACCCTCTCGCCCGCCAGCGTGCTGGCGGCACCGGGCTGAAGCGGCTGGTGCTGCCCTCGCCCAACGGCTCGTCGATCAGCTTCGATCTCGCCGACTCCGGGATGACGTGGTCGGCGCGCCCGCGCAACCGCACGGCGGTGGCCCGGTGGCTGGCCCCGCGGATCGAGGCCGGCTCCTGCCTGGCCGTGGTCGCCGCCGGAGAGCGCTGGCCCGACGGGTCGCTGCGGCCTGGGGTCGAGGACCTCTGGGGCGCCGGCGCGGTGCTCGCGGCGCTGGTCAACCTGGGCGTGAGCGGCCTCAGCCCGGAGGCGGAGCAGGCCGCGGCCGCCTTCACCGCCGCCGCGCCGGACCTCAGCGCTCGCATGTGGGCGTGCGCCAGCGGCCGCGAGCTCGACGCGATCCGGTTCGGCGACGACGTACGGGTGGCCGGCGAGCGGGACGCAAGCGACGTGGTACCCGTGCTCGACGGAGAGGCCTTCGACCCCGGTGAACGGCCGCAGGGTGACCGCGCCGACGAGGACGGGCTTCGTGGCGAAGTTGTGCCGCATCCCGCCACCAGCGCCGAGTGGCCCAACCTCGCCCGAATATCGACCCCCCATTAGGGTGGCGGCGTGAGCATGCTCGACGACGCCCGCGAGGGCATGAACCCCGACATCCGGCCGCAGGACGACCTCTTCGGCCACGTCAACGGACGCTGGCTGGAGACCGAGGAGATCCCCGCGACCGGTCGAGCTGGGGACCGTTCGTGCAGCTCGCCGACACCGCCGAGGCGCAGGTCCGCGGGATCATCGAGGAGTGCGCCGACGGGACGATCGGTCGACGAGGACGCGCGCAAGATCGGCGACCTCTTCGCCTCGTTCATGGACACCGAGCGGATCAACGCGCTCGGCGCCCGCCCGCTGCGGCCGCTGGTCGACGCGGTCGCCGGGCTGCGCGACGTCCGCGACCTGGCGGCGTTCCTCGGTGAGTTCGAGCGGGTCGGCGGCTACGGCCTGTTCGGCTCCTACGTCGACACCGACGCGCAAGTCCGACCGCTACCTCTTCCACCTCCTCCAGGGCGGGCTCGGGCTGCCCGACGAGTCCTACTACCGCGACGACAAGTTCGCCGAGATCCGCGACACGTACGTCGACTACCTGGAGCGGCTGTTCGAGCTCGGCGGCCACGACGACCCGGCGGCCGCGGCGGCGACCGTCCTGGAGATCGACACCCGGCTCGCCGCGGGCCACTGGGAGCGCGCCGAGACCCGCGACGTCCAGAAGACCTACAACCTGCTGACCGCCGGCGAGCTCGAGGAGCTCTGCCCGGCCTTCGACTGGGACGCCTACGTGCGCAACCTGGGCGGCACCGAGGAGACCATCGCCGAGGTGTGCGTCCGGCAGCCGTCGTACCTCTCCCACCTCTCGGAGGTGCTCGACGAGACGCCGATCGAGGACTGGCGGACCTGGATGCTCAGCCGGGTGCTGCGCTCCGCGGCGCCGTACCTCACCGACGACTTCGTCGAGACCAACTTCGACTTCTACGGCCGCACCCTCAACGGCACCCCCGAGCTGCGGGCCCGCTGGAAGCGCGCGGTCGGGTTCGTCGAGGGCGCGATCGGTGAGGCGGTCGGCGAGGATACGTCGCCCGGCACTTCCCGCCCGCAGCAAGGAGCTGATGGACGAGCTGGTCGCCAACCTGCTCGAGGCCTACCGCGGGTCCATCACCGACCTCGACTGGATGACCGAGGAGACCAAGCAGCGGGCGTTCGAGAAGCTCGACACGTTCCGGCCCAAGATCGGCTACCCCGAGGAGTTCCGCGACTACTCCGCACTGGTCGTCCACAAGACGACCTGATGGGCAACGCCGCCGCGGCCCCGGCGTTCGAGACCGACCGCCAGCTCGCGAAGATCGGCTCCCCCGTCGACCGCGACGAGTGGTTCATGCTGCCGCAGACCGTCAACGCCTACTACAACCCCGGCACCAACGAGATCTGCTTCCCCGCGGGCATCCTGCAGAAGCCATTCTTCAGCCCCGACGCCGACGCGGCCGAGAACTACGGCGGCATCGGTGCCGTGATCGGCCACGAGATCGGCCACGGCTTCGACGACCAGGGCGCGCAGTACGACGGCGCCGGCAACCTCAACGACTGGTGGACGCCGACGACAAGGCCGCCTTCGAGGTGAAGAGCAAGGCGCTGATCGAGCAGTACGACGCGTTCGAGCCGCGCGACCTGCCCGGCGAGACGGTCAACGGCGCGCTCACGGTCGGCGAGAACATCGGCGACCTCGGCGGCCTCACCATCGGCCACAAGGCGTACCTCATCAGCCAGGAGGCCACGCCTCGGTCGAGGACCGGCGGAAGCTGTTCCTGAACTGGGCCTACGTCTGGCGCACCAAGCGGCGTATCGAGCTGGCACAGCAGTACCTCACCATCGACCCCCACAGCCCGGCCGAGTTCCGCGCCAACATCGTGCGCAACCTCGACGAGTTCCACGAGGTGTTCGAGACGACCGAGGGCGACGGGCTGTGGCTCGCGCCGGAGGACCGCGTCCGGATCTGGTAGCGCCGCAGCGCCCTGGTACGGCGGCGCGACGCCCCAGCCCCAGGGGCACCGGCGCGGCCCCGGGTGGTCGGCGCCCGGCCGGGAGTTGGCCAGGCGAGCGGGTGCCCCAACGACGAGCCGGCGATCGCCCGGAACGCCGGCGTCGGCCGCCGTCGTGGACGGCGTCTCAGCGGCTGATCCACGGCCGTGCGGCTCGGTGATGCCGTGCCGATCCCCTCCGCTGGGGGTACCACCGCGCCGCCCGGTACACCGCCGGGCCGCCGCTCACCTCGGCCAGCCACATCGCGACGTAGCGCCGGGTGGCGGTGTCCATGCCCGCCGAACCGGCTCGAGCACGGGTCCTTCCCCCCTCGGTAGAACGCGCGGTCAGCCGCTCCAGGCCTCGGGGCCGACGGCCCACCGGGGGCTGGGTGACCCCCTCGCCGGGTCCGTCATCGGCTCACCTGCGTGCCGTGTAATGATGATTACATGATTACACAAGAGCAGCGCGAGCGGGTACGGGGATTGATTCTCCGGCCGGCTGCCCGAGCAGTGGAAGGTCGAACCGCCGACGGTGACCCACGACCGAGAGGAGATCACCGTCGTGCGACCACGCCGACGTGAGACGGGGGTCGGAGCGAGTCCGCCGAGGAGGGCCGGCCGCGCGGAGGCTTCCGTGGAGACCCGCGGCCACGGATCGAGATCGCCCGCGAGCCGAGCACCGGTTCCGGCCGCATGGTCGTCCTGGGCTGCACGTCGGCGACCACCAGGAGCTGGGGACCCACGCTCGGCCCCGGTGAGACCCTGCTGCGCCAGCCCGAGCGCCTGGCGCGCGACGCCTACTCCGGCGTCGCCCGGCCCGCTCGGACGCGCCTGACGGGCTGCGCCAGCGGGCGCGAGGAGGCTGGTGGGCGAGCTCGCGAGGCGATGACCGCCGTCGCCGGCGTACGCAGAGGGGCCGGCCGCTGACCGGTGGAGGCCGCCTCCGTCAGCGGCCGCTGTACACAGGCCGGCATGACGCCCGACGTCCGCGACCAGGCCGAGGACCCACCTGCGCGCGCTGGTCGGCAGCGACGACGCGGTGCTGGCGAGGACCAGTGGACCGCGATCGAGGCGCTGGTGGTCGACCAGGCGCCGGGCCCTCGTGGTGCAGCGCACCGGCTGGGGCAAGTCGGCGGTCTACTTCGTCGCCACCCGCTGCTGCGGCGAGGGGCCGGACCGACCGTCATCGTGTCGCCGCTGCTGGCCCTGATGCGCAACCAGATCGCCGCCGCCGAGCGGGCCGGCATCCGCGCGGTGACGATCAACTCCACCAACCTCGAGGAGTGGGAAGACGACCCACGAGGCGATCGCGGCCGGCGAGGTCGACGTGCTGCTGGTGAGCCCGGAGCGGCTCAACAACCCCGGTTTCCGCGACGAGGTGCTGCCCCGGCTGGCCGCGACCTGCGGGCTGCTCGTGGTCGACGAGGCGCACTGCATCTCCGACTGGGGCCACGACTTCCGTCCCGACTACCGGCGGATCCGGACCCTGCTCGCCGAGCTGCCCGACGGCATCCCGGTGCTCGCGACCACCGCGACCGCCAACGCGCGGGTGACCAGCGACGTCGCCGAGCAGCTGGGCAGCGACGACGCTGGTGCTGCGCGGCTCGCTCGACCGCGAGTCGCTGCAGCTCGGCGTGCGTGCGCCTGCAAGACCGCCGAGCAACGCCTGGCCTGGCTGGCCGACCACCTCGCCGAGCAGCCCGGCTCCGGCATCGTCTACACCCTCACCGTCGCCGCGACCCAGGAGGTCGCCGACTACCTGCGCGCCCGCGGGCATGCCGTCGCCGCCTACTCCGGCCAGACCGAGGCCACCGAACGGCTAGGCGCCGAGGAGGATCTCCTCGCGGCCGGGTCAAGGCTCTGGTGGCGACTCAGCGCGCTGGGCATGGGCTTCGACAGCCGACCTCGGCTTCGTGGTCCATGTCGGTGCCCCGGCGTCCCCGGTCGCCTACTACCAGCAGGTCGGCCGCGCCGGCCGCGGCGGCCGACGGCCCAGGTGGTCCTGCTGCCCGGCGATCGAGGACCGCGACATCTGGGCGTACTTCGCCTCGCGTCGGCGTTCCCGCCCGAGGCTGGTGCGGGAGACCTTGGCCGCGCTGGCGACGAGCGGCCGTCTCGCACGCCGGCCTGGAGACCCAGGTCGAGCTCGGCCGCACCCGGCTCGAGACCATGCTCAAGGTGCTCGACGTCGACGGCGCGGTCCGCCGGGTCAGGGTGGCTGGGAGGCGACCGGGCGCGACTGGGCCTACGACGCCGAGCGATACGCGCGGGTGGCCGCGGCCCGTGAGGCCGAGCAGCAGGCGATGCTGGACTACCTCGACACCGACGGCTGCCGGATGCGTTACCTGCGCGAGCAGCTCGACGATCCGGGGGCAGCCGACTGTGGACGCTGCGACAACTGCGCGGCCACATCCTCGCCCAGCACCTCGAGATGCGGCCGTCGCGAGGCTCGCAGCCGGGTGGCCCGACCGGGCGTGACGGTCGAGCCGCGCAAGCTGTGGCCGACCGGCTTGAGCGCCCTCGGCCTGGACCTGAAGGGCAAGATCGCCGACGGTGCGGAGGAGGGGCGGGCGGTTGCGCGGCTGGCCGACCTCGGCCACGGCTCCGCGCTGCGCGAGCTGTTCCGCGGGGGCACCCGCGACGGCCCGGTGCCGGCTCCGCTGGCGCGCGGGCGTCGTCGAGGTGCTCGGCGACTGGCAGGCCGGCCGTCGACAGGATCGTGGACGTCGAGTCGGCGACCCGGCCGACGCTGACCGCCGACCTCGCCGAGGGGCTCTCCCGCCTCCTGCACCTGCCACGGCTGGACGGCCCGCCATCGCCGACCCCGCCGTCCGCCCGGTTGGGGTGCCGCCATCGCCGCGTAGCGGGTCCCGGCGGTCACCCGGAGGTTCGCGCTGCGCGCCGAGGCCGAGCTCCCCCACGCAGGGTGCTCCTGGTCGACGACCTCGTGGTCCCGGGTGGACCTTCACCCTGGCCTCCCCGGCGCTGCGCGAGCCGGCGCGACCGCCGTCCTCCCGGTGGTGCTCGCCGCCGCCTCGTGACACCCGCCGCCGCGGTAGGACGCGCCGGGAACGTCGTGTCGGCGCCGCGCGTAGGTTCTGAGTCCCGCCCCTCCGGCCCCGAGGTCTGCGCTTGAGCTTCGTGCCCGTCACCGGTCCGGCGACCTTCCGGGCCGCCGATCCTCCGCGCGAGAGCGTGGTGGAGTTCAGCGACGAGCGCCGCACCGTCGCGCTGCCGATCCGCGCGGCGCTTCCGGTGCTGACCAAGGCACATCCGCGCGACGACCTGCACCCCTCGGTCGGGCTGCTGTCGGGCGCCGCGCTGCTCGGCCTTCGCCTGGTGGCGGGCGGCAAGCTCCGCCCCGACGGTGGCCCGGGCCGGGCTGGCGGGTGGCGCCGCTGGACGCCGACGACACCGACCGCGTGCAGCGGCTCGCGGCGGCGAGGGGCGACGACGACCCGGTGGCGGCCGAGGTCCTGGTCCGGCTGGTCCTCGACGCCGTCGCCGACACGATGCCCCGCTCCGCACCCGTGACCCGTCACAAAGTCAGTGACGGGTCGGTGGACTTCTCGGCGCGGCTGCAGCAGCAGCTGTCCCGCCATCGAGGGGTGCGCGACGAGGACCTGCCGCAGCTGGTGCGGATCTCGCTGCGGGTCGAGGCCGACGAGGAGGAGCTGGTCGCGGGCGCCGTACGCCTCGTGCTGCAGGTCCACGACGAGCGCGACCCGCTGCACGTCTGCG
This sequence comes from uncultured Actinomycetota bacterium, assembly GCA_963779635.1. GTDB lineage: Bacteria > Actinomycetota > Actinomycetes > Propionibacteriales > Nocardioidaceae > Nocardioides. Next base: position 239,655 of record CAVZZC010000010.1, read on the forward strand.
ACGCCGTCGACCTCTTCACCAGCACCGACCACGGGTTCGGGTCGAGGGCCCGCACCCACGCGAGCATCGCGCTGCGTGCGGCCGCCGACGTCTGGCCGGTCCTCGACCGGCTGCTGGGCTGCGGGTGCCCGACGAGATCACCCTCGACACCGACGAGCTGGTCAGCCTGCTCGAGCACGGCGTCGGGGCGTTGTCGGAGCGCGGGGTCGAGGTGCTGTGGCCGCGGAGCCTGGGCCGCGACCTGACCGCATCGGCAGTCCTCGACCGGCGAGAGCCGGCCGGGCCTCGTGAGGAGCCGTTGCACGAAGGGCTGTTCGGCGCCGACTCGTTGTTCAGCTTCAACTGGCAGCTGGCGCTGCACGGTGACCCGCTCACCGAGGGGGAGATGGACCGGCTGGCCGCCTCCGCGAAGCCGATCCTCAAGCTGCGCGGCAGCTGGACCGTGGTCGACCCGGCGCTGGCCCGCAAGGCGCGCAAGCGGCTGGTGCGCACGGTGCGGCCGGCCGAGGCGCTGGCCTCGGCCCTCACCGGCACCGTCCAGGTGGCCGACGTCGATCACGAGGTCCACGTCGGTGCCTCGTTGCTGCGGATGCGCGAGATGGTGCTGGCCGCACCGACCAGGGAGCCGATCCCGCAGCCTCCCGGGCTGGTCGCGACCCTGCGCGACTACCAACGACACGGGCTGACCTGGCTGGCCGACCTGACCTCGCTGGGGCTCGGCGCGTGCCTCGCCGACGACATGGGCCTGGGCAAGACCGTCACCCTGATCGCGCTCCACCTGCACCGCGGCGGCGGGCCGACCCTGGTCGTCTGCCCGGCCAGCCTGCTGGGCAACTGGGAGGCCGAGATCGGCCGGTTCGCGCCGGGCGTCCCGGTACGTCGCCACCACGGCAACCAGCGCGACCTCGACGACGTCGAGGGCTTCGTGCTGACGACGTACGGCACGATGCGGGTCGACCACGCGGTCCTGGCCGAGGTCCAGTGGGACATCGTGGTCGCCGACGAGGCCCAGCACGTGAAGAACGCCCGGTCCTCCACCGCCAAGGCGCTCCGCGGGATCCCGGGGCGGGCGCGGGTGGCGCTCACCGGCACACCCGTCGAGAACAACCTCACCGAGCTCTGGGCGATCCTCGACTGGGCGACGCCGGGCTGCTCGGCAGCCGCAACGCGTTCCGCAAGGTGTGGGCGGCGCCGATCGAGTCCGGCCATGAGCCCACCAAGGCCCGTCAGTTCGCCGACCTGATCGGACCGTTCCTGCTGCGCCGCCGCAAGTCCGATCCCGGTATCGCACCGGAGCTCCCCGCGAAGACCGAGACCGACCACCCGCTCGGGCTGACCACCGAGCAGGTCACGCTCTACGAAGCCTTCGTGCGCGACACGATGGAGCGGATCGAACGCTCCGACGAGGACGCCCGCCGCGGCCTGGTGCTGGCCCTGCTCACCGGCCTCAAGCAGATCTGCAACCACCCGGCGCAGTTCCTGAAGCAGTCCGGGGCGGTGCGGCTGGCCGGCCGCTCCGAGAAGCTCGAGCTGCTCGACGAGCTGATCGGCACGGTGCTCGCCGAGGAGGGCGCCGTACTCGTGTTCACGCAGTACGTCGCGATGGCCCGGCTGCTCGAGGCGCACCTCGGCAAGCAGGGCGTCGCCTACCAGTTCCTGCACGGCGGCACGCCGGTGCGCGAGCGGGAGGCGATGGTGGCCCGGTTCCAGGCCGGCGACGTCCCGGTGTTCCTGCTGTCGCTCAAGGCCGGCGGCACCGGGCTCAACCTCACCCGCGCCGACCATGTCATCCACGTCGACCGGTGGTGGAACCCCGCGGTCGAGGAGCAGGCCACCGACCGCGCGCACCGGATCGGCCAGACCAAGCCGGTGCAGGTGCATCGCCTGGTGACCAGGGGCACCATCGAGGAGCGGGTCGCCGAGCTGCTGACCCGCAAGCGGGCGCTGGCGGAGTCCGTGCTCGGACGGGGCGACGCCGCGCTCACCGAGCTCAGCAACGAGGAGCTGCGCGACCTGGTCACCCTGCGGCGGGAGCGAGAGCGCTCGTGACCCCCGCCGTCGTGCACCCGCGCATCGGCGCCCGGCGCGGCGGCCGCCGGGCGACGACCTGGTGGGGCCGGGCCTGGGTCCGTGCGGTCGAGGAGTCGGCCTACGGCGAGAAGGAGCAGCGCACCGCCCGGGTGCTGGCCCGGGCCGGAGCGGTCGGCGGGATCACCGTCGACGTGGGCTCGCTGGTCGCGTCGGTCGAGGACGACCACGGACTCTGGACCGCCCGGGTGTCCCTGCCGGTGCTCGACGACGCAGGGATGGAGGCGCTGGTCGAGGTGATCGCGGCCGAGGCCGGCCGGGCACCGGCGCTGCTCGCCGGTGAGCTCCCGCATCCCCTGGTGGAGCACGCGGAGGAGATGGGCGTCGAGCTGCTGCCCTACGGCATCGAGCTGGAGGCGTCATGCACCTGCGACCCCTGGCTGGACCCGTGCCCGCACGCCCTCGCGCTGCTCACCCAGGCCACCTTGCTCGTCGAGCGCGACCCACTGGTGCTCCTGCACCTGCGCGGCATGCCCCGCGACGAGCTGCTCGCCCGGCTGCACGACCGCGCCGCCCCGGCCCACCCCCCGACGCGGGGGATGCCGACCTCGACGTCGCGGTCGATGCGGCGGTCCGGGCCGCCCGGGTCCTCGACCTCCTCGACGATCCCGACGCGTCGATCGACCACCTGTTCTGACCGCGGTGGTCGAGCAGCGAGCGCCAGCGAGCGTCGTCGAAACCTGGTACGAGACGGATTCCCGCTCAACGGTAGATGAAACAAGCAGCGCAGGTGCGCTCGACAGAACGGGACAAGTGTCGGTTCTGGGTACTGGAGCGGACCCATGACCGGGAAGGTGGACGGCACTGATCGGGGCAACCGGAGCAGCGGCGTGCTGTACCTGAGCGCCGATGAACTCAAGAACCATCCGCGAGCTCGCCACGAGCAAGATGGCGTTCCAACGAAGGACGTGAGAACCTGTGAGGGTCGTCAGATATCGAAGCTCCCGCACCGCTGGTCGCGGAGAGCACCCCACGTCCGCTCGCCCACCTTCCCGTCGGCCGGCAGGATCGAGTTGGCTTCCTGGAACCGCTGGACCCGATTCACCGTGGCGTCGTCGTAGACGCCGGTGACGTCGATGTCCATGAGTCGCTGCAGCATCTGCACCCAGCGGACCGGGGCCGGTTCCTCGCCGGTCGGCGACCTGGCCGGGAGGCACGATGCCGACGAGCTCGGCCGTGGGCAGCACGCACGCGCACATGACGAACTGCTCGTTGTCGGCGCTCAGGTTGGTGACGTCGCCGTCGCCGTCGAGGGACTGGCGGCACGGTTCGACCTCGGAGTCGTAGGGGCCGCGGTAGACGACGTACTGCGGCACCTCGTCGCGGTCGCCCCACAGCGTCTCGCACGACTCGTCGGTGCGCAGGTAGCGGGCGCCGTCGCCGGCGTCGCTGACCGTCGGCGTCAGCGCGGCGGCGCTGTCACCCACACCCAGCACCAGGACCGCCTCGTCGGTGCACGAGGGGAGGGAGACCTGCGGGATGCCGAGCCGGAGCGGGTCGTTGACCTCCGCCGGGCCGGAGCCGGGGTCCGACGAGCCCGGCGCCAGGATCGCGGTGGTCACGCCGCCGGCGATGCCGACTACGGCGGCGAGGACGAGCACCCACCGCTGCCGCCCACGCATTCCGTGATCCTACGGCGCGGCAGTCGGCTGACAGCGATCCGGCAGCGGTGGTCGCCAACGTGGGGGTCGCAACGACCGAGACCTGGAAGGATCCCCCATGGGCGACACCTACATCTTCGACACGTCCAGTGATCTGGGCGGACAGCACATGACCTTGCTGGAGTCGGTGCTGGACCCCACGACGACGGCGTTCCTCGACGAGATCGACATCCGGCCGGGCCAGCGTTGCCTCGACCTGGGTGCCGGCGGCGGATCGATCACCCGGTGGCTCGCGGAGCGCACAGGTCCGCAGGGCACGGTGGTGGCGGTGGACAAGGACATCGACCACCTGGTCGAGCAGCCCGGCGTGGAGGTCGTCGCCCACGACGTCACCGAGGGACTTCCGGTGGACGGCCCGTTCGACCTGATCCACGCCCGGCTGCTCCTCGTGCACCTGCCGGACCGGGAGGTGGTGTTCAAGAGCCTGGTCGATGCGCTGGCGCCGGGCGGCTGGTTGGTGCTCGGTGACATCTCCGGGCGCCCGTTGGACGTCGTGGCCGCACCGAGCCCGGCCGCCGCGCGGCTGTTCGACCGGATGCAACGCCTCTCGCACGAGGTGCTGGCCCCCGTCCAGGGGATCGACCTCGGCTGGGCGGAGTCGGTGGACGACCGGATGGTTGCAGCCGGCCTCGTCGACGTCGACTCGATGGAGTGGTCCCGGACCACCGCGGGCGGGACCGCCGGGTGCCTGCTCCACGCCAACCTCAACGAGCAGGCGGCCCCCTTGCTGCGGGAGGCGGGGGCGAGCGACGTCGAGCTGCAGCACTACCGGAATCTGATGCGGGACCCGGCCTTCCGGGCCTGGTTCTACCGCGTCGTCACGGTCCGGGGGCGCCGCCCATGAGCTCGGGGTACTTCGACGACCTGGTCGGGCCGCTGAAACGGGCGGCCATCGACGCCTACATGACGTCCCCCGAGCTGGGGGTCTGGGAGATCGAGGGCGATCGCTACACGCAGGACTCCGCGAACGGCGGTGACGCCTACGTCACCCGGCCCGACGAGAACGGCGAGGGGGGTGGCGACTGGGAGACGGACAACCTCGTCGCCGACTTCTTCGGCGTCGACCGGGACGAGGAGTTCAAGACGGCGTTCGACGACCTCCGCTCGTGGATCGACGAAAAGCTGAAACGGTGGCGAGACATCCCGAAGGGCGACGACATCGCCACCTTGGTCGAGGCCATGCGGCAGGCCGGTAACAGGCTCTCCACGGGAGTGCCGAGACTCTGGCGACGCTGTCACGGGGGACGGCGGGATCGTCGGGGATCTCGTCGTGATCCAGGAGAACTCCGACGCCATGGCGGGCGGCATGATCTCGGCGTTCAAGACCGACTTCCTGGCTCCAACTCGGCACGGCCATCAGCGGCCAGCACGCGATTGCGCTCGTCCTCGGCGGCCATCTGGCGGCTCAGGAGAAGATGTGGACCGGCGCCCGCGAGAGCGTGGTCGAGCTCATCAAGGAGTCGACGGACGCATTCAAGGCCGCAGCGAAGGAAGCAGAGCTCGACTGGAAGGTGGTGCTCAAGGTCTCCGGATACGTCGTCGCGGGGGTGACCCTCTTCGCCGACAGACGGCGTCGGTTCGCCCGCCGTCGACCTCGGGCTGAAGATCCTGGACGAGGCACTCAAGGAGGCCGACAAGTCGACCGAAAAACCAGCACCCACCTACGACTCGGTGAAGACGGCGTTCGGCAGGGACCTGAAGAGTCTCGACGCCAAGATCACCGAGGAGGAGGAGGGGATCGACGGCAACATCATCACGAACCTCGGTCAGATCCGTAGCGACAGGGGGTCCTACGACCTGAGTCGCCCGCCGCTGCTGGACGTCGACGACGACAGCGACCTCGGGAAGCCCGAGGAGATCAAGATCGACCCGATCCTGGTCAAGGAGATCACCGGCACCTGCATGCCGAACATCGCCGACGAGCTGTATGCCGCCCGAAGGACTGGTCGACGAAGTGGCGGACACCGACCGTGTTCCTCCGCGACGACTCGGTCGGCGTGGGCGCGAGGGGCCCCTCCCAGAGCGACGGCTGAGCTCAGGTGGCTGCTGTGGGAGCTCCTGGGCAACCTGGCCTACGAGATCAAGAACAGCGCGAAGACGCTGGAGCTCGCCGTCGAGGACATCGGACAGTCGGACTCCTCCGCCAAGGACGCACTGGAGAAGCACGCCGATGACGTCGAGGACCGTGGGATCGGCGAGCCCGGCGGTGCCTACGACCCGTGGAACCTGCCGCCGACGCACGGCGTCTAGGTGTTACCTTCACCGAGCAGGGAGCGCAGCTCCGCCCGGGAGATGTCCGCACTGTCGGCGCCGTCGACCCGGTCCATCATCTCCAGGGCGTCCGGTCCAGAGGCGGCGCGCCAGGTCGTGCTCGCCGAGGCCGTCCTCCGCGCGCCCGAGATCCTTCAGCGTGGCCGCATGGCTGACGCTCTCACCGACGTCCCGATGCAGCTCCAGCCCCTCCAGCAGTACGGCGCGCGCCTCGGCGTAGGCACCGCGGAGGAGGTGCACCACCCCGAGGGAGTCCAGCGCCATCGCGTGGTTCAGGTGGTTGCCGAGACGCCGGTGCGCAGCCACCGCACGCTCGGCCACCGGGACCGCTTCGTCGTACCGACCCCGGCGCGCGTAGGCCAGTGCCAGGTTGTTGCTGACCGCCGCTTCGCGACCGTCGAGCCCGTGGCGGCGGGCGCCGGTCAAGGCGTCCTCGAGCAGCCCGATCGACCGGTCGAGGTCCCCGAGGTGCATCAGGACGATCCCGAGCGTCATCATCACGTGCAGCTCACCCGCCCGATGACCCGCACGGGCGAACAGGTCGCGGGCGCGGGTGAACCACTCCTGCGCCGGCTTGAACTGCTGGGAGCGTCCGTACGTCATCCCCAGATGCGTAGCGCAGATCGCCTCGGCCAGGTCGTCCCCCGCGGCGCGGGCGCTGGCCTCGGCCACCGTGTGCAGGTGGAGCTCCTCGCGTAGACCCCCGCCGGTGCCCAGCAGGGCCGACAGCAGCGGAACGGTCGTGTAGACGAACTCGTGGTCCCCCGCCTCCGCCGCGCGCGTGATCATCGTGGTCAGCCCGCGACGGTGCGCGAGGAACCAGAGGAACGCCTGTCGGGAGTCGATGAACCGGTTCGGCCGCACTCCTGGCTCCGGGTCGTCGAGCTCGATCATCTGGTGGACGGCGCCGACCATTGCCGCCGCGTTGCGCGCGGTATGGGTGTACCACGACCGCAGGCGTCGGACCGCGGCCTCGCGATCCTCCTCCGGGTCCTCCTGGAGGGTCAGGTCCTCGGCGTAGTCGCGCACCAGGTCGTGCATCTCCACCAGCCGTCGCGCCGGGCGCTGAGCAGGTGGCAGTCGGCGAGGCGGTCGAGCGCACGCTCGGCAAGCGCGGGGTCGATCCGCGCCAGCGCGCCCACGGTCTCCGTGCTGATCCGGGACTCCGGCCCCAGCCCTGACAGCCGCAGCACTCGCGCCGCCTCCTCGTCGAGAGTGCGGTAGGACCAGTCGAGCACCGCCCGGAGGCTGGTCGACGGGTCGTCGTCCCACGCGGTGAACGACCGGAGCCGATGCCGCCGGTCGTGCAGCCGCTCGATCTGCTCGGCGAGGGACCGCGTCTTCCCCCGGCCGATCTGCTCGGCCGCCAGTGCGAGCGCGAGCGGCAGGTGGTCGCACAGCTCCGCCAGCCGGGTCAGCGCTGGGTCGTTCGGAGCGGTGACGCGAAGGCGGTGGGCGAGCAGGTCGGTCGACTCGTCCGCCGGCATCGGCTCGACCACGACGCGGCCGGCTCCGTCACGGGCAGCGAGGCTGCGCAGCTGGGAGCGACTGGTCACGAGCACCAGGCTCGGGCCGCCCGGCAGCAGAGGACGCACCTGGGGGCTCTCGCGGGCGTTGTCCAGCACCACGAGCACCCGCCTCTCGGCAAGGAGGGATCGCCAGAGCGCGGCCCGTTCCGTCTCCCCAGAGGGCAGCTGGCGACGCCGGACGCCCAGCCCACCCAACAGCACGCCCAGCGCTTCCGCGGCGCCAAGCGGCGCGTCCGGCCCGAACCCCGCGAGGTCGACGAAGAGCTGGCCGTCGGGGAACGCCCGCCGGTTCCCGTGCGCCCAGTGCAGCGCGAGGCTGGTCTTCCCGGTGCCGGCTGGACCGTGCACCGCCACGACGGAGGGGCTCGGCGTGGACGTCGTCAGGGTGTCGAGCTCGGCGAGCTGTGCTGTGCGCCCGGTGAAGCCGCTGACCGCGGGCGGCAGCATCGAAGGGACCACCAACGCCGGAGAGGACGGCTCCGGCCGGGCTGGGGTCTCGAGCAGCTCGCGATGCAGCGCCTGGAGGCCGGCCTGCGGAACGGTGCCGAGCTCCTCGACCAGTCGGTTGCGCAACGTCTCGTAGTGCGTGAGCCCCTCTGCCGTGCGTCCGCATCCCTGCAGAGCAAGTAGCCAGCGCAGCCAGATCGACTCGCGGAGCGGGTTCCGCTCCGCGAGCTCCTGCAGCTCTGTGACACACCGGGCGTGGTCGCCGGCGAGCAGGTCGAGGTCGACCCGCCGCTCCACGGCTTGTAGGTGGCGCTCGACCCAGAGCGGCGACTCGTAGCGGGCCAGCCACATCGAGGGCGCTTCCCCGAAGGGCTCGGCGCGCCAGGCGGCCAGCGCAGCGGCCAGCGCTTCCCGCTCCTCGAGCGGGTCGACACACCGGGCCGCCGCCTCCACCCGGTCGTAGAACTGGAGCAGGTCCACCTCCTCGCGGTCGACCCTCAACGCGTAGCCGGACGGCCGGGTGACCACGCGGTCGGCCCCGATCGCCTGGCGCAGGCGGCCGACGTAGGTCTGCAGGCTGCCGCGCACCCGCTGCGGCGGCACGTCGTCCCACAGTCCCTCGGCCAGGCGCTCGGTGCTGACGAACTGGTCGGCGGACAGCGCCAGCATGGCCAGAAGGGCGCGCACCCGGCGTCCCGGCAGCTCGACCGCGGCTCCGTCACGGCTGACCTCGATCGTGCCCATCAGGCAGATGTGCAGCCCGGCCATGACACCCCGATGCGTCAGTTGGAAAGCGTGCCGCCGATTCAACCAGCCGGTGCACTCTCATGCCGCGCCGGACGACGGCAGCGTCCCGGCAGCGAACCGCAGCGCGCGTTCCTAGCGTCTATCCGCTTGCCCGCCGAGACGATGGTGCTCACCTTCCTCGTGGCCAGCCCGGTCACGTCGGCACGCCCCAGGCGCCGAGCGCCATGTCGGTCAGCATCCGGCGCATCTCCTCGTCGGGCAGTCGGCCGCTGTGCGGGGTGGAGTTGATCAGGCCGAAGACGGCGTGCGCGCGGGCCCGGGCCGCGCCGAGCGACACGTCGGGCACCAGCCGTCGGAGCTCGGCGGCCCAGAGGTCGACGTAGGCACGCTGCAGGGTGCGCACCTGCTCGCGCGCCTCGACCGGCAGTGACTCCCAGTCGCGGTCCTGTACGACGATCAGCGCCCGGTGCCGGAGCGCGAAGTCGACGTGCCAGTCGACCAGCGCCCGGAGCGCCGCGCCCGAGTCGCCGTCAGCTGCGGCCACTCGCTCCCGGCCCACCGAGAGCAACCGCTCGCTGATCGACACCAGCATCTCGGCGAGTACGGCGTCCTTGGACACGAAGTGCTTGTAGAGCGCCGGACCGGAGATCCCGCACGCCGCCCCGAGGTCGGCCACCGACACCCCGTGGAACCCGCGAGCCGCAAACAGCTCGGCAGCGGTGGCCAGGATCTGCTCGCGCCGGGTCGGGCTGGTGGTACCGGCACTGGCCATGCCCCTCAGGTTAGCGGTCGTTAACGAAGCTCAGCACGCGCTTCCACAACAGCTCGGCGGACTCCTGGTCGTACTCGTCGGGCAGCGAGCCGTCCGTGAACAGGTGGCCGGCGTTGGGGTAGTCGTCGTGCAGGTCGAGCGGCGCGCCAGCGGCCCGGATCGAGGCGACCACGTCCTCCATCCACCCGGGGAAGCGCTTCGGGTCGTCGGTGGAGTAGTGGATCTGGGCGGGTACGCCGGCCGGCCACTCCTCGACGCCGAGCATCGCGAGCGGCAGCGTGCCGGACAGCATGACCACGCCGGACACCGCGGCGCTGGGTAGCGACGAACTCGGACATGCCGCCGCCGTTCGAGAACCCCATGGCCACGAAGCCGTCCGGGAGGTCGGCCACCGCCTCCGCGGCCTGCTGCATCAGCGCGGGGTAGCCGACCGACTCGGCGTACGCGCCGGCCTCCTCGTAGTCGTCGAAGACCCGCCCGTCGTACTGGTCGACGACGCGTACGTCGTGCCCGGCGGCCCGGAGCCGGTCGGCTGCGTCGAGGACGCCGGCGCGGACGCCGAGGACGGAGTGGAAGAGCGCGATCTGGGCCATGGGGAACTCCTCGGGACGAAGTCAATTGGACAATGTCCAGTATAACTGGACGGTGTACAGTTTGTCCATGCCCACGACCCGCGGACCCGGCCAGCGCGCCGGACTCGACCGGGCGGCCGTGGTCGACGCGGCCCGCGCAGTCCTGGCGGACGCCGGCTATGCGGGGCTCACCATGCGCGGCGTGGCGACCCGGCTCGGAGTCGCCCCCAACGCGCTCTACAGCCACGTCGGGGGCAAGACCGAGCTCATCGACCTGGTGCTCGACGACGTGCTGGGCGAGGTGTCCGTGCCCGACGAGGTGTCCGTGCATCGCGACCCGCTGGCCGCGGTCCGGGCGATCATGACCGCGTCGTTCGACGTGCTGCTCGCGCACAGCGACCTGATGCCGCACTTCCTGGCACGCCAGGGCGCGCGCGGCGAGCATGCGGTGCGACTCGGCGAGGTCACCCTCGACGCCCTCGCCCGGGCCGGTGTCGAACCCGCCGACGGGGAGGAGACCGTGCGGGTGCTGATCGTGACGACGGTCGGTTTCGCCGCCTTCGCTCCCGCGAGCGGGCCGGTGCCGGCCGACGAGATCCGGGCGTCGTACCTTCTTGCGCTCGACTGGTTGTTGGCCAGCGCGGTTAACGATCGCTAACCTAGAGCGGTGACCCAGGATCTGAGAGAGCTCGTCGCCGACCTGCGCGAGCGTCTCGCCACGGCCCGGCTCGGCGGCAGCGAGGCCGCCCGCACCAAGCACACCGACCGCGGCAAGCTGCTGGTGCGCGACCGGGTGGACCGCCTGCTCGACCCGGGCAGCCCGTTCCTCGAGCTCAGCCCGCTCGCCGCGACCGGGATGTACGACGACGCGGTCCCGTCCGCCGGGATCGTCACCGGCATCGGCCGGATCAGCGGCCGCGAGTGCGTAGTGGTGGCCAACGACGCCACGGTCAAGGGCGGCACCTACTACCCGATCACCGTGAAGAAGCACCTGCGCGCGCAGGCGGTCGCGGCCGACAACCGGCTGCCTTGCGTCTACCTCGTCGACTCCGGCGGCGCCTTCCTGCCGATGCAGGACGAGGTGTTCCCGGACCGCGAGCACTTCGGCCGGATCTTCTTCAACCAGGCCAACCTCTCGGGCCGCGGCATCCCGCAGGTCGCCAGCGTGATGGGGTCCTGCACCGCCGGCGGCGCCTACGTGCCCGCGATGTCCGACGAGACCGTGATCGTCAAGGAGCAGGGCACGATCTTCCTCGGCGGACCGCCGCTGGTGAAGGCCGCCACCGGTGAGGTCGTCACCGCCGAGGAGCTCGGCGGCGGCGACGTGCACGCCCGGATCTCCGGCGTGGTCGACCACCTCGCCGAGGACGACGCGCACGCGCTGGCGATCGTGCGGAGCATCGTCGACACCTTCGAGCGGCCCACGCCGCCATCCCTCGAGCGACGCGAGACCGAGGAGCCGCAGGAGGCACCCGACACTCTCTACGACGTGGTGCCCGGCGACACCCGCACGCCGTACGACGTCCGCGAGGTGATCAGCCGGGTCGTCGACGGCAGCAGGTTCCACGAGTTCAAGCGGTTGTACGGCGAGACCCTGGTGACCGGCTTCGCCCGGATCTGGGGCTACCCGGTCGGCATCGTCGCCAACAACGGGATCCTGTTCAGCGAGTCGGCGCTCAAGGGCGCGCACTTCATCGAGCTGTGCAACCAGCGCGGCGTGCCGCTGGTGTTCCTGCAGAACATCACCGGCTTCATGGTCGGCAAGGAGTACGAGAACCGCGGCATCGCCCGCGACGGCGCCAAGCTGGTCACCGCGGTCGCCTGCAGCGTGGTCCCGAAGTTCACGGTCGTCATCGGCGGCTCGTTCGGTGCGGGCAACTACGGCATGTGCGGGCGCGCCTACGACCCGCGGTTCCTGTGGATGTGGCCGAACGCGCGGATCTCCGTGATGGGCGGCGAGCAGGCGGCGTCGGTGCTCTCCGAGGTGCGCGGGCCCGACCGTGACGACACCGAGGAGTTCAAGGCCGGCATCCGCGACCAGTACGAAGCGCAGGGCTCGCCGTACTACTCGACGGCCCGGCTCTGGGACGACGGCGTGATCGACCCGGCCGACACCCGTCGGGTCCTCGGGATGGGGCTGGCCGCGGCCGCCAACGCCCCGATCCCCGAGCCCTCCTACGGCATCTTCCGGATGTGACCGCGATGTTGTCCTCTGTCCTGGTCGCCAACCGTGGCGAGATCGCACTGCGGGTGATGCGCACCTGCCGTCGGCTCGGCATCCACACGATCGCGGTGTTCACCGACCTGGACGCCCAGGCCCCGCACGTGCACGCGGCCGACGAGGCGGTGCGGGTCTCGAGCTACCTCGACATCGAGTCGGTGGTCGCCGCGGCCCGCGAGTCCGGTGCCGACGCGATCCACCCTGGCTACGGCTTCCTCTCCGAGCGCGCCGCCTTCGCCGCCGAGGTCGAGGCGGCGGGGATCAAGCTGGTCGGGCCGTCCGCGGCGGTCATGGAGCAGATGGGTCGCAAGGACGCCGCCCGTGAGATCGCCGTCGCCGCCGGCGTCCCCGTCGTGCCCAGCTGGCCTGCTGCCACTGACGCCCGGGCGATGGCCGACGCCGGCCCGATCCGCGCCGCCGACTATCCGGTGCTCGTCAAGGCCTCCGCCGGCGGCGGGGGCAAGGGGATGCGCATCGTGCGCACCGCCGACGAGTTCGGCGAGGCGGTCGCGGCGGCCAAGCGGGAGGCTCTCGCCGCCTTCGGCGACGACACCATCCTGGTCGAGAAGTACGTCGAGCGCGGCCGGCACATCGAGGTCCAGGTGCTGGCCGACGCCCACGGCAACGTCATCCATCTCTTCGAGCGCGACTGCTCGACCCAGCGCCGGCACCAGAAGGTGATCGAGGAGGCGCCGGCTCCGACGATCTCCGCCGAGGTGCGCAGCCAGGTCACCTGGGCGGCGGTGGCGCTGGCCCGGCAGGTCGGCTACGTCAACGCAGGCACCGTCGAGTTCCTGCTCGACACCGACACGGGCGAGGCCTACTTCCTGGAGATGAACACCCGCCTCCAGGTCGAGCACCCGGTGACCGAGCTGGTGACCGGTCTCGACCTGGTCGAGCTGCAGCTGATGGTGGCTGCCGGTGACGAGCTGCCGATCGACCAGGAGGACGTCACGCTCACCGGCCACGCCATCGAGGCCAGGGTCTACGCCGAGGACTCCTTCGGTGGGTTCCTGCCGCAGGCCGGCACGGCGAGCCTGGTGCGCTGGCCGACCTCGGTGCGCGTGGATCACGCCCTGGAGCCGGGGCAGGTGGTCAGCACGGCGTACGACCCGATGCTGGGCAAGGTGATCGCGCACGGGCCGGACCGGGAGTCGGCCCGCCGCGCGCTGATCGATGCGCTCGACGAGACCGGGGTCCTCGGCCTCACGACCAACGCCGGGTTCCTCCGGGTGCTGGTCGCGAGCGACGAGTTCCGGGACGCCACGATCGACACCGCGTGGCTCGATCGCGCGGAGCTGACCAGGCCCGACGACGAGCTGCCGCGCCGGCTGGCCGCCTGGATCTCCGCGATGATCGCGGCTTCGGACTCCGGCCACCCGTTCCAGGCCGATGGCTTCCGGCTGAGCGGATCGCCCGCGCCCACCTTGGTCGAGCTCGATCGGCTGGTCGTGGTCGACCGCGCCGCCAACACCGTGGACGGCGTCCCGTTCCGCCAGGTCAGTGCCGAGAACCACGTGCTCGAGGCGGTCGTCGACGGCCACCTGGTGCGGGCCCTGGTCAACGTCCAGCCACACGTCGTCGAGGTGTCCTACCAGGGCCAGCGCCACGTGCTCACCCGCGCGGACCTGCTGGCCGGAGCGGTCGCCGCGAGCGACGGCACCATCACCGCCCCGATGCCCGGCACCGTCATCGACGTCCGCGTCGAGCCCGGGCAGGCCGTGGCCGAGGGCGACGTGCTCGGCGTGCTCGAGGCGATGAAGATGGAGCTGGCCCTCAAGGCGCCGTTCGCCGGCACCGTCGCCGGCGTCGAGGCCGCGACCGGTGACCAGGTGGCACTCGGGGCGACACTGTTCGTCGTGGAGGAGAACGAGGCATGACGCTCCCGCAGCAGGTCACGATCTACGAGGTCGGTCCGCGCGACGGCCTGCAGAACGAGTCCGCGCTGGTGCCCACCGACGTCAAGGCCGAGTTCGTACGCCGCCTCCTCGCCGCCGGCCTGCCGGTCGTCGAAGCCACCAGCTTCGTGCACCCGAAGTGGGTGCCCCAGCTCGCGGACGCCGCCGAGCTGATGGAGCTGCTCGGCGATGACGGACGCGAGCTCCCGGTGCTGGTGCCCAACGAGCGCGGCCTCGACCGCGCCCTCGAGCTGGGCCTGAAGCACATCGCCATCTTCGGCTCCGCCACCGAGACGTTCGCACAGCGCAACCTCAACCGCGGCCTCGAGGACCAGTTCGCGATGTTCGAGCCGACGGTGCGCCGGGCCCGCGACGCCGGCCTCGACGTGCGCGCCTATGTGTCGATGTGCTTCGGGGACCCGTGGGAGGGCGAGGTGCCGATCGACCAGGTGGTCGGTGTCGGGAAGCGGCTGTTCGACCTCGGCGCCAGCCAGCTCAGCCTCGGCGACACCATCGGTGTCGGCACCGCCGGCCACGTCACCGACCTGGTCGAGGCGTTCGTGGCTGCGGGCATGGACCGCGACCACCTCGCGATGCACTTCCACGACACCTACGGCCAGGCCCTGGCCAACACCTACTCGGCGCTGCAGGCCGGCATCACGACGTTCGACGCGAGCGCCGGCGGCCTCGGCGGTTGTCCCTACGCAAAGAGCGCCACCGGCAACCTCGCGACCGAGGACCTGGTGTGGATGCTGACCGGTCTCGGCATCGAGCACGGCGTCGACCTGACCCAGGTCGTGGCGACCAGCGTGTGGATGGCCGGGCAGCTCGGTCGACCGAGCCCGTCGGCCGTCGTACGCGCCCTGGCAGAATCACCGGCGTGAGCCGCCGCGTCTACTTACACATCGGAGCCCCGAAGACGGGCACGACGTACCTGCAGGACCGCCTCGCACTCAACGCCAAGTCGCTCACCGACCACGGCGTCCACTTCCCCACGAAGTCGCCGCTGATCAGCCCCGGGCTCTTCCAGTTCCGTGCCGCGCTCGACCTGCTCGACCAGGACTGGGGCGGCAAGTCGGGGCACGCACGCGGCAGCTGGGACGCCCTGGTCCGCAAGGTCAAGCGGCTGAACGGCACCGTGGTGATCAGCCACGAGATCCTCGCGCCGGCGACCCCCGCCAGGGTCGCGAAGGCGAAGCAGGACCTCGCCGGGGCCGAGCTGCACATCGTCTACTCCGCCCGCGACCTCGGGCGGCAGCTGCCCGCCGCGTGGCAGGAGAGCATCAAGCAGGGCCGCAAGTGGACCTACGGCCGCTACCTCGACCGGGTCGAGAACAGGCGCCCGTGGTTCGCCCGGGCCTTCGACCTGCCCGCGGTGCTGGGCACCTGGAGCGCGGGGCTGCCGCCGGCCCAGGTCCACGTCGTCACCGTCCCGCACGAACGCGGTGACGCGCTGTGGCTGAGGTTCTGTCAGGCGTTCGGCATCGACCCCGCCTGGGCGCCGGAGGACAGCACCCGTCACAACGAGTCGCTCGGCGTCGCCGAGACCCAGCTGATCCGCCAGCTCAACCGCCGGATGGACCGGGTCACCCGCCGGGAGGCGAGCTTCGACGAGCTGATCCGCGGCATGCTCGCCCAGGACCGCCTGGTGCAGCGCCGCTCGCCGCCGCTGCTGCTGCCGCCTCGCCTGCACCCGTGGGCGAGCGCCGAGGCGGACCGCTGGGTCGACTGGCTCAAAGGATCCGGCGTCGACGTCATCGGCGAGCTCGACGACCTCTACCCCGCGCCAGCGGTGCCCGAGGACGAGTGGATCGACCCCGACCGCGTGGGCCCCAAGAAGCAGCTCGCCGCGGCGATCGATGCGCTGACCGCGATGACCCGCGAGGCGGCCCGCCGCCCCGACCCCGACGACGCGTTGGTCGCCCGGATCAAGCGCGCCACCCGGCGCGACTAGTGCCCACTGAGATCGAGGCGGGGGAGCGCCGCGCGTGGGGCTGGATCGCGGCCCTGCGTGAGGGTGCGACCACCCCCTGGAGCGACTTCGACGGGACGGCCGACCGCGCGGCCGCTACCTCCCCGGCGCCCAGCAGCTCGAGCTGCTGCGCCGGCTGAACGCCGACGGCCGACCCGGTCCCGCTCTCGTCGAGCGGGTACTGACCGCCAGCGCCCCCGGGCGGGGGCGCGCCGACCTCCAGCTGGTGGGAGCGGCCGAGGAGTCCCGGTTCGGTCCGCGCCCGGTCGACCCCGGCACCCTCCCGGCAGCCGAGCTGGTGCGGGTCGCCACCGGGCTGATCGCCGAGGACCTGGTCGCTGCGAACCTTCCGTCCGCGATGTCGCCGGGCCGGCCGCGGCCGTGGCGCCGCGCCTACCGCCTCGTCGGTGACCCCTGGCTCGCCGACCCGATTCGCGCGGAGCTGCGTCGCCGCGGCCGTCCGCCGGGTGGTCGGCGGCCGACGATCCTGGTGCTGGGCACCGACGTCGGCAGCATGCTCGCCGACGCCTGGACCGCGCGCTCGTTCGCCGAGGGCGGTGCGGGCTGGCGGGAGTGGCTCGGCGGCTTCGCCGCCCACGACCGGATGCCGCCGCGTGCCGACCTGGTCACCCATGCCCGCACCTGGGCGCAGCGCGTCGGCCGGCAGCGGGTCGAGGTCGTGATCGGCCCGGAGCGCCTCCCCCGCCTCGTGGGTGTACGCCGTGCGCTACCCACCCCGCCGGCGTACTCCGCCGACGCCGTCGACCTGGCCCGCCGGGTGTCCGCCCCGCTCGGGCTGCTGGTGCTTCCCGACGAGCGGGCCCGGCTGCTGCGGGAGACGCTGGGGCCGTGGCTGGCCGATGGCCCGGGTGGCCCGCTCGGCATCCCGGCGGCACACCTCGAGTGGGTGCAGGGCCGGGCCGCGCGGATGCGGGATGCACTGCTTCGCGCTGGCTACGCTGTTCACGGCGACCCGGACGCGCTGGTCCCCGAGGCGCCAGCCGGGGGAACCACCCCCGACGACGCCGGGGTGCTGTCGCTGGCGGTGCGCCTGCTGTTGGACCATGCGGACCGGCGAGCCGAGGAGGTGTCGGAATGAGCAGTCGAGTGCTGCTCCATGTCGGCACGCCGAAGACCGGCACGTCGTACCTCCAGGACGTGCTGTTCCGCAACCGCAAGGTGCTGGCGCATGCCGGCATCCGCTACCCCGCAGACCGGTTCGACGCCCACTTCCTCGCCGCCCTCGACCTGATGCGGATGCCCTGGGGAGGCCTCGAGGCCGAGGCGATCGGGGCCTGGGACCGGCTGGCCGAGGAGGTGTGCGAGCACCGGCACACCTCGATCATCAGCCACGAGATCCTGGCCACCGCCTCGCGCTCGCAGATCGGCCGGGCGCTGACCTCGCTGGGCCACGACGACGGCACCGAGATCCACGTCGTGCTGTCGGTGCGCGACCTGGTCCGCCAGATCCCGGCGGAGTGGCAGGAGAACGTCAAGCACCGCAGCGGCATCGCCTACCAGGCCTTCCTCGACCAGATCCGCGACCCCGAGCGGGAGAGCCGGATCGCCACCTGGTTCTGGGGTGTGCAGGAGATCCCGGACATCCTGGACCGCTGGGGACACGACCTCCCCCCGGAGCGGATCCACCTGGTCACCGTGCCGCCCGCGGGTGGTGCGCCCGAGCTGCTCTGGAAGCGGTTCAGCCAGGTCTTCGGGCTCGACGGCCTCGACCTCGACCTCGAGCCGGATCGCGCGAACCCGTCGCTCGGCGCGCCGGAGACGGCGTTGATCCGCCGGATCAACCGCAACGCCAACCGCGACCTCGCGCCCGCCGACTACCGGCCCATGGTGCGCGAGCTGCTCGCCCACCAGACCCTGTCCCGGCGCCGCGGCTCGCCGCGCCTGGCCCTGCCGCCGGACGCCTATCCGTGGGTGCAGGAGATCCAGCAGTCGTGGGTCGACGACGTCAACGCCAGGGGGTACGACGTCGTCGGCGACCTCGCCGAGCTGCACGGCTCACCGCCCGCGGGCTGGTCCGACCCCGACCAGCCGTCGGAGAAGCAGGTGGCCGGCGCCGCCGTCGACGCGATCACCGCGCTGCTGCTGGAGAACGCCCGGATGCGGCGTACCGAGGAGCGCCTCGGTGCCGAGCTGGCCGACACCCGGGCCGCCCTCGAGCGCGCGCACCTGCGGCCGACGTACCGGTTCCGGGAGAAGCTCGTCCGCCGGCTGCAGGGAGGCCGGCTCGGCCGGCGGATGCTGCGGGCCTACCGCGCGGCGCGCGGCAACAGCTCGCGGTCCGCGTAGCGGCCGATCCGCCAGGTCACGTAGCCGTCGGCACCCATGCCGACCAGGCCGCCGACCACCGGGATCCGGCGCCCGACGGTGGTGGCCAGGCGCTTGCCCGCGACCCGCGAGATCAGGTCGGTGGCGACCTCCACGGAGATGGTCAGGTCGAGGTTGGGGTCGTGCTGGGGAGCCGTGGCCAGGGCCATCGGAGGCGCCGGGATCTTGCGCCGCTTGACCAGCGCGTTGACCGCGTCACCGCCGAGGATGGTGACCAGGATCGCGTTGCGCACCCGGGGGTCCTCGAGGTCGTAGCCGCGCAGGTGGGCGATCCCGGCGATCATCCGGCACTGGATCAGCGCCAGCCCGGTGATGTTGGCGGGGATGGTCAGGGCCGCGGTCAGCATGCCGCCGAGGTTGGTCACGAACCCCTGCGCCCCGGCGTACCGCACGTGGTTCTCGATCACCTCGCGCACCGCGCGGTCGACGTCGCCCTTCTGCTCGGCCAGCTGCTTGTCCGCGGCGCGGGCGGCCGGCGGGAGCGGCCCGACGCCGTGGATCGCGCGATCCAGCGCCTCACGAACGAACCCGGCGGTCACTCCGGGCGCGAGCCTGGTGACCCGGGGGGCGAGCTGCCTGCCCACCTGCTTGGTCACCTGTTGCTTCACGCCCATACCTCAATCGTAGTGAAGACTTGGCTACCGTCTGGGAGTGCCCACGGAACCGCCGCCGTCGCGCTGGGCGTTCGGGGACCCCACGTCGTACGACCCTGACGACGACCTGGTCGGGGTCGGCGCCGACCTCGAGCCCGGCACCCTGCTGGAGGCCTACCGCCGCGGCTTGTTCCCGATGCCGGTGGGCGGCCGGCGGAGCCCGATGGCGTGGTGGTCGCCGGTGTCCCGCGGCGTCCTGGGTCTAGACAACCTGGTCGTCTCCCGATCGCTGCGTCGGTCGCGGCGGCACTTCGAGATCCGGGTCGACACCCGCTTCGCCGAGGTCGTCGAGGCCTGCGCCGACCCCCGCCGCCCGGGGGCCTGGATCGACGCCCGGATCAAGGCGGCGTACCAACGTCTGTACGACCTCGGCTGGGCGCACTCGGTGGAGGCGTGGCAGGACGGACAGCTCGCAGGAGGCCTGTACGGCGTGGCGATCGGCGGCCTGTTCGCCGGCGAGTCGATGTTCCACCACGTCACCGACGCGTCCAAGGTCGCGCTGGTAGGACTGGTCGAGGCGCTGGGCGACGAACACGCCGGCAGGCGGCTGATCGATGTGCAATGGGTCACCCCGCACCTCGCCAGCCTCGGCGTACGAGCGATGCCGCGCCCGAATTATCTGCGCCGCCTTCCCGAACTGTTCACCATCCCGGAACCGATGGTGTTTGCGGACCGTCAACCGACGTGAATGAATGTCCGGCGGGTGGGCATGATCGTCGCCGCCACCCGCACCTCCCCGAAAGGAACCCCCCCGAAATGAGCCCCATCAAGCGTTACGTCGGCGCTGCCAGCGTCACGGTGCTCCTAGCGCTCAGCCTCTCCGCATGTGGTGGCGACAGCGCCTCCGACGCTCCCGACGACGCGAGCGCCAAGGACTTCTGTGAGGCGTACAACGCCACCAACTCCACTGACGAGGACTCCTCGGACTCGGAGAAGGTGGACGAGGCCCACGACCAGGCCGAGAAGCTGATCGAGGTCGGCACCCCCGAGGACATCGATGACGACTCGCGCGAGGGCTTCGAGATCCTCGTCGACGCCGTGGCTGAGATCGAAGAGGACGACGTCGACAACATCAACAACGCCGAGAGCGAAGAGGAGTTCCGCGACGCCATCGGCGCGTCGGAGGACGACTTCAAGAAGGTCGTCGCGTTCCTGACCTACGCGGCCGAGGCGTGCGCCGAAGCGCCGGCCGAGTGACCGACGCACCTCGTCGCGATCTGAGCAACACCACCTCTGAAAGGAACACCGCATGACCCCCGTCAAGCGAGTCGTCGGCGCCGGAAGCGCCGCGGTGCTGCTGGCCTTCTCCCTGACCGCCTGTGGCGGCGCCCCGACCGACGCCAGCAAGGAGGACTTCTGCGACGCGTTCAACAGCTCCGAGGAGATCTTCGCTGACATCGACCCCGAGGCCGAGGCGAAGGACCAGGCCGGCGACGTGACCGACGCCTACAAGGAGTTCGCCGACAAGCTCGAGGAGGTCGGCACGCCCGACGGCATCTCCGACGACGCTCGCGAAGGCTTCGAGATCTTCGTCGAAGAGCTCGGCGACCTCGACGAGGACGACGTCGAGAAGTTCCTCGAGGACCCCGAGAAGGACATCGCCGAGGTGAGCAAGGACGACGAGAAGAAGGTCAACGAGTTCACCGAGTACGCCGGCAAGGAGTGTGGCGCGCCCGAGGAGTGAGCGGGCCGATCGCCTGACCCAGAAAGACCGGAGCCGGTCGCTCGCATCGAGCGACCGGCTCCGGCACAGTAGTCGCAGAAATCTTCTAGAGAGGCTCCCCATGTCGAACTACCCACCCCCGCCGCCGAACCAGGGGCCTCCGCAGGGCCCGCCGCAGTATGGCGGTCCGCCGCAGTACCCCGGTGGTCCTCCGCAGGGTCCTGGGCCGGGCGGCCCGCAGTACCCGGGTGGCCCGCAGTACCCCGGCGGCCCCGGAGGGCCCGGCTATCCCGGTGGTCCACCGCCGGGCGGCGGAGGCGGCATCAGCGGCAAGGTGATCGCGCTGATCGTGGTCGCGGTCCTGGTGCTGGCGGGCGGCGCTGTCGCCGCTGTCGTGCTGCTCACCGGTGACGACGACGGCGGTGGCGGTGACGCCGACGACGCTCCCAAGAGCGCCAGCGTCGAGGAGTTCTGCGAGGGGCTCAACGCCTTCGACGAAGACGTCGATGATGAGGCGTCGCCCGAGGAGCAGGTGGACCAGGCCCACGAGGTCGCCGACAAGCTGTCGGAGATCGGCACCCCCGAAGACATCCCGGAGGACGCGAGGGAGGGCTTCGAGATCTATCTCGAGGCGATCAGCGAGGTCGACGCCGACGACATCGAGGCACTCGAGGACGTCGAGAGCGAAGAAGAGCTCGCCGACGCGCTGGGCATCTCGAGCGAGGACCAGGAGAAGATCACGGCGTTCTTCGAGTACACCTTCGAGGCCTGCGCCGAGCTCACCACTCCGGAGATCCCGTCCGACATCCCCACCGACATCCCGACGGACCTGCCGACGGACTTCCCGACGGACTTCCCGACAGATCTGCCGACGGACTTCACCTTCCCGACGGACTTCACGTTCCCGACGGACTTCACCTTCCCGACGGACTTCACCTTCCCGACGGAGTAGCTAGACGACGACGGGCGGTCGGCCGGTCTCGCTCACCAGGGCGCGACCGGCCGCCTCCCACTCCAGCAGGCCGCCGTCGAGGTTGACCGCGTCGTAGCCCTGCTGCCGGAGGTAGCCGACCGCCTGCGCCGAGCGGGCGCCGACCTTGCAGACCACCAGCGTCTGCTGGTCGCCGACCTCGTCGAGCCGTTGCGGCAGCTCCATCAGCGGCACGTGCACGGCGCCGTCGATGTGGCCGTACGCCCACTCGACGGGCTCGCGCACGTCGAGGACCGCCAGGTCCTCGGGCAGGGGGTCGGGCACGCCGCCGATGGCGACGGTGGGGAGATTCATCCGAGTCCTCTCATACCTACTTCAGCAGCTTGCTCATCCGGCGATCCGCGAGCGGCTTCCCGCCGGTCTGACAGGTCGCGCAGTACTGCAGGCTCGAGTCGGCGAAGGACACCTCGCGGACCACGTCGCCGCAGACCGGGCACTTCTCGCCGGTCCGGCCGTGCACGGCGAGGTTCGACTTCTTCTCGCCCTTCAGCTCGCTCGCGTGCAGCCCGCGGGAGCGCGTGACGGCATCGCCGAGCACGTCGCGGATCGCGGCATAGAGGGTCTCCACCTCGGCGTCGTCGAGGCTGTTGGCCGGCTTGAACGGCGACATGCGCGCGGCGTGCAGGAGCTCGTCGCTG
Organism: uncultured Actinomycetota bacterium; assembly: GCA_963779635.1. Lineage (GTDB taxonomy): Bacteria > Actinomycetota > Actinomycetes > Propionibacteriales > Nocardioidaceae > Nocardioides. The sequence goes on from CAVZZC010000010.1 coordinate 262,124, forward strand.
TAGGCGTTGCCGATCCCGGCGATGGTGCCCTGATGGCGCAGCACGCCCTTGATCTGCTTGCGTCCCTCGCTCTCGAGGATGCCGCGCAGGGTGTCGACGGTGAACTCCTCGGTGAGCGGATCGGGGCCCAGCCTGGCGATGCCGGGGATGTCGTTCGGTGCGCGCACGACGTACATGGCGAGGGACTTCTTGGTGCCCGCCTCGGTGACGTCGAGCCCGGACTGGTCGTCGAGGACCACCCGGACGGCGAGCGTCGACTTGGTGCTGGGCCGCGGCGGAAGGTTCGGCACCTCGTCGCGCCAGCGCACCCAGCCGGCGCGCGCCAGGTGGAAGACGAGGTGCAGCCCGGAGACGTGGATGTCGAGGAACTTGCCGTGCCGGGTGACGTCGTCGACGAAGCTGCCCTCGAGGGCGGTGAGCGGCGGATCGTAGGTCTTCAGCGCGCTGAACGCGGCGACGTGCACCTTGGCGATCGCGCGCCCATCCAGCCGGCCCTTCAGGTCGAGGGCCAGCGCCTCCACCTCGGGCAGCTCCGGCACGCCGTCGAGTCTAGAGGCGCGCTCCAGAGGTCCCCCCGCGCAACCGACTCTGTACGTCGGGGGGTTTGCGGCGCAGAATGGCCGGGTGCCCCAGGCGCATCCGCTGCCTACGACGGGGTCGGTCCTGGTCGACGCCCGCGGGGGCGACCGCGCGCTCCGGGTGACCTGGCACCCCGAGGCGGACATGGTGGTCCTCTCGCTCTGGCGCGACAACGCCTGCGCCGGCTCGTTCCGGATCCGAGCCGCGGAGGTCCCGATGTTGATCTCCGCGCTGGCCGCCGGCCTGACCACCGCCAAGGCGGGATAGTCCGCCGCGCTCGGCACCCCTTCGGGGTGCTTTTGGGGTGCTCAGGACGGCGGACTATCGCAACGCGCGCGTCAATCTAAGGAATCCGCTAGACAAGTGGATACGGTCCCGGCATGGACCCGATCCGCAACCCCTACGCGCCCGGGGCCGGGCAGCGGCCACCGGAGCTGGCCGGACGGAACCGGGAGCTCGAGCAGTTCGCGGTCACCTTGGAGCGGGTGGCGGCGGGCCGGCCGGAGCGGAGCATGGTGCTCTCCGGGCTGCGCGGGGTCGGCAAGACCGTGCTGCTCAACGCGTTGCGCGGTCAGGCGGTGACCCGGGCGTGGGGGACCGGCAAGGTCGAGGCCCGGCCGGACCGGAGCGTCCGGATCCCGGTGGCCCAGGCGGTGCACGCCGCGGTGCGCGAGGTGTCGCACCGGCATCGCGACCCCGACCGGGTCGACCGGGTCGCCGGCGTACTCAAGTCGTTCGCGCTGCGCACCCAGCTGGCCGACCGCAAGGGGCTTCGCTGGTCGCCGCCGGTCGACGCGGTGGCGGTCCGCGGTCGTGCCGACTCCGGTGACCTCGAGCTCGACCTGGTCGAGCTGTTCAGCGACGTCGCCTCGTTGGCCGGCGACCTCGGCGTCGGCGTCGCGCTGTTCGTCGACGAGATGCAGGACATCGCGGTCGACGAGCTCGCCGCGCTCTGCGGCGCGTGCCACGAGATCAGCCAGCAGGGCGCGCCATTGCTCGTGGTCGGCGCCGGCCTCCCGCACCTTCCGGTGGCCCTCGCGGCCTCGAAGTCGTACGCCGAGCGGCTGTTCCGCTACGTCTCCGTCGACCGGCTGCCCCGCGAGATGGCCGAACGCGCCTGGCGGGTGCCGGCGGCCACCGAGGACGTCACCTTCGACGACCAGGCGATCGAGGAGCTCTATGCGCTCACCGACGGCTACCCCTACTTCGTGCAGGCCTACGGCAAGGTCACCTGGGACGCCGCCGTCGGCTCCCCGATCACCAAGGCCGACGTGGCCGAGGCGGCGCCCGACGCGGAGGCCGAGCTCGCGGTCGGCTTCTTCGGCGCCCGCTTCGATCGGGCCACCCCGGCCGAGCGCGACTACATGAGCGCGATGGCCGAGCTCGGGGACGGCTCCGTCGCCACGGCCGAGATAGCCCAGCACCTCGACCGCCGGCCGCAGTCCCTCTCACCCGCGCGCGACGGGCTGATCAAGAAGGGACTGGTGTTCTCCGGAGAGCGCGGGAGCGTGGCGTTCACGGTCCCACACTTCGGCAGGTTCCTCAGGAGCCGCTGAGCTCCGCCAACACCTGAGCGAGCCCGTCCACCAACGGACCGACCGCGGGATGGGGCTCCGCCGCGGCCCTGGTGAGAGCGAAGATGCCGCGGCGGGGTGGGTCGACGAGGGCGACGGCGACCACGTCGCGCCGCAACGAAGGAGCGAGTACGCCGGGGACCAGCGCGACCGCGTGCCCTGCCGCGACCAGGGCCATCTTGCCCATCAGGTCGGCGGCGGTGCGTTCGATCCGCGCGTCGAAGCCGGCCCGGCCCGCGCTCCTGCGCAGCAGCGCGGCCGAGCCCTCGTTGTCCTCGACCCACGGCTCGTCGGCGAACACCTCGATCCCGACCCGATCCTCCGAAGCCGCCGGATGCCCCATGGGGACCATCACGTACATCTCGTCCGTGCCGAGCGATCGGCGTTCGAGCCGGGGGTCGTCGCTGAGCCCGGGCGGCGCGTCGGTCACGACGGCCAGGTCCACCTCGCCACCCGCGACCATCGACTGCAGGTCGGGCGTGAGTGCGGGCAGCAGCGTCCAGGACATCGGGCCCGCGTCGTTCTCGAGCCGGGCCAGCGCCACTGGCACGATGCTGGCCGCGATCGCCGGCGTGGCTCCGATCGCCAGCGGCAGGGCCGGGTGGTCGGGCGCCTCCCGGGCCGACTGCAGGGCTCGAGCCGCCTCGTTGACGACGATCCGCGCATGGTGCCGGAACGCCTCGCCGGCCGCCGTCGGCACCACTCCGCGCGGCCGGCGTTCGAGGAGGCGGGTTCCGGCGGTGCGTTCGAGGACGGCGATCTGGCGCGAGACCGCCGACTGGGTGTAGCCGAGCTCGACGGCCGCGGCGGACAGCGAGCCGAGCCGGCAGACCTCGAGGTAGGTCTGCCAGGCCGCGAGGGTCATGGGCCCAGTATGCGCTTCGCGCATGGCACCCATGCCGAACCTGCGCTTGTCGCAGGCCATCCAGCCACCGACGCTGGTGCCATGACGACCTCATCCTCGGTCGCCGTCCTCGGCCTGGGCCGGATGGGCGCCGCGATCGCACACCGCCTCACCGAGCAGGGCTGGACCGTGACCGGCTGGACCCGGTCCGGCGGCACCGAGCCGAGTGCCGCCGTACGGCGGCAGGCCGTGGTGGTGCTGGCCCTCTTCGACGGACCGGCCTGCGCGCAGGTGATCGAGAGGTGCGGCTCCGCGCTCGCGCCGGACACGGTGGTGGTGAACACGACCACGATGTCGCCCGACGAGGCGACCGCGCTGGAGAAGACCGTGCACGCGACGGGTGCCGACTACGTCCATGCCCCGGTGATGGGCTCGGTGCCGGCCGTCCTCTCGGGCGCCCTCCGGATCCTGGTCGGCGCCTCGGCACCTACGCCGCCCGCCGCGGACGCCCTGCTGGCCGCGCTCGGCGAGGTGATCCCGGCCGGTGGGGTGCACGAAGCCGCCGCCCTCAAGCTGGTGTCCAACAGCGCACTCGGCGGAGGGATCCTCGCGCTCCGCGACGCCCGTCAGTACGCCGTGGACCTCGGCGTCTCATCGGATACCGCCCTCGACGTACTCGAGCGCGGCGCGTTGGGGCGGCTCGTCGAGGGCAAACGCGACGCGACCGGGCCGGCACAGTTCACCGCCGCGGCGCTGGCCAAGGACCTGGCCCTGCTCGCGGCGGAGACGCCAGCCGCGCGCTCGCTGGCCGCCGGGGTCAACACTCCCGTCGACTCCGGGGCCGTGACGGAGGACGCCGACGTCTTCGCGCTCACCGCGCCGACCGACGACGCGGCTGCACCGGACGAGGTGCTCGAGCCCCTCCGGTCCTACATCTGCGGCCATGCCACCGGCGACCCGGCCCACTTCCGCGCCGCGTTCCTGCCGACCGCGCGCGTCGAAGGCGTCCGCGACCGCAGCTTCGTCTCCTGGTCGCTGGACGACTACTGCGGCCTGTTCGCCGGCAACCCCGCCGATGACGAGGCCGAGCGCCGCCGGCGCATCGACTCCGTACACGTGGAGGGCACCGTGGGCAGCGCGACGCTGACCCTGTGGCACGGCGCGGACACGTTCACCGACGTGTTCCTCCTGATCCGCAGCGACGACGGCTGGCGGATCGCGAACAAGGTCTACGACCGCCGGTAGCCGAGGAGCAGCTGGCCGTCCGACGTGGTGGCGCTGTCCAGGAGCTCCCAACGCTGGGTGCCGGCGATGCTGCTCAGCCCCTGTCGGCCGCCGTCGGCGAGAGCGGGGGAGACGACGAGACGCAGCTCGTCGACGAGCCCCGCTGCGATCAGCGACTGCGCGAGCCGGATGCTGCCGTGGATGCCGATGTCGCCGCCGTCGCCCTGCTTCAGCTCGGCGACGTAGTCCTCGGCCGGGGTGTCGACGTACGTCGAGTTGGGCCACTCGACGTCCGGCGTCGTGGAGGTGAACACGTGCTTGGTGGTGCCGTTGATGAACGAGGCGAACGGCTGGTCCTCGGCGCTCGGCCAGTAGCCGGACCAGTAGTCGTAGGTGCCGCGGCCCAGCAGCACGTCGTCCTGGCGGCCGATGACGGTGGCGAGGTTGGCGTACAAGGAGTCGTCGGCGCCGAACATCCAGTTGCCCGGCTCTTCCGCGACTCCGTCGAGCGACATCAGCTGGTAGAGCACAACCTTGCGCATCTCTCTCCCTCTCGTAGGTTGACCCATCGTCACACCAGTCCGGACTGGTAGGCGAACACGACGAGCTGGGCCCGGTCGCGGGCCTCGAGCTTGGTCATCGCCCGGCTGACGTGGGTGCGCGAGGTGGCAGGACTCAGCACCAGCTCCTCGGCGATCTCGTGGTTGGTCATCCCCTGCGCGACCAGGGCCACGACTTCGCGCTCGCGCTCGGTGAGCAGGTCGAGGTGCGGGTGGGGCGCGACGCTGCGCCGGGAGACCTCGGTGAACTCGCGGATCAGGGTGCGGGTGACCGACGGAGCCAGCAGCGCGCCACCGCCGTCGACGGTCCGGATGGCCTCCAGCAGTCGCGGCGGCGGGGTGTCCTTCAGCAGGAAGCCGCTCGCCCCGCGGCGCAGCGCCTCGAAGACGAACTCGTCGCGCTCGAACGTCGTCAGCACGATCACCCGGGTGTCCGCGAGTTCGGGGCGCGCCGCGATCCGGCTGGTCGCCTCGAGACCATCGATGCCGGGCATCCGGATGTCCATCAGCACCACGTCGGGCCGGGTGCGGGCCGCCTCCTCGACTGCGGCGAGCCCGTCGGCGGCCTGCCCGGCCACCCGGAACCCATCCTCGTTGTCGAGCAATGCGGTCAGCCCGAGCCGCACCAGCTCCTGGTCGTCGACCACGAGCACGGTGATCTCTGGGATCTCGCGCTCCACGTCATACCTCCGTCGGGATCGTGGCGCGCACCTCGAAGTGCGAGCCGTCGGGCGCGGGACCGGCGGTCAGCCGCCCGCCCAAGTGTGCGACGCGGCGGCGCATCCCCGCGATGCCGAACCCGTCGGCGTACTCCTCGTCGGGGCCGCAGGCCAGGTCCTGGTTGGCCACCCGGAGTCGTACGGCGCCCGGCCGGTATCCCACCTCGACGACCGCGTGCGGGTGCGCCGAGTGCTTGACGACGTTGGTCAGCGACTCCTGCAGCACGCGGTAGGCCGCGAGGTCCACCGAGGGCGGCAGCGCTCGCCGCGCCCCGGTCACGGCGGCATCCACGGTCACGCCGGCGTCGGTCACCCGGGCGACCAGGTCGTCGAGACGCGCCAGCCCGGGCGTCGGTGCGCGGGACTCGGCAGAGCCGTGCTCGCTGGGAGCGATCGCGGCGAGGGTGGTGCGCAGCTCGGCAAGCGCCTCCGCGCTGGCCCGGCTGATCGCCTCGAGCGCCTCGCCCGCCTGCGCGGGCCGGGTGCGGCGCAGGTGCAGCGCGATGTCGGCCTGCATCTGGATCGCGGCCAGGCCGTGGCCGACCACGTCGTGCACCTCCTGGGCGAGCCGGAGACGTTCGGCATCCAGCAGCCGGCGGTCCGACGCGGCACGCTCCCGGGCCCCGGCCTCGGCCACCAGGCGGCGCGCCAGGCCGAGCGTGAACGGGACCGCGACCCAGGCCACCGCCGGCACCAGCCCGGCGGGACCGGACACCGCGGCGGGGTTGGTCAGCAGGTGCGCCGACAGCAGGGTGAGCGTGCCGAGCGCCGCCAGCGCCGCGGGCAGCAACGGCACGGCGCGCGCGACGGCGTACACCGCGACCGCCAGGGAGAACATCACCGGCCCGTAGGGATAGGAGAGCGCGAGGTAGCCGGAGGTGCCGGCGGCGACCAGGGCCAGGGTCGGGAGAGGCCAGCGCCGGCACAGCACGGTCGCGGCACCGACGGCGACGAGGAGGGTCAGGCCCAGGGCGTCGAGGTCGCGGTCGACATCGCTGATCGTGTCTATGAAGGGCGCGGCCACGAGCCCGAAGGCGACAAGTACGCCGGGGAGCAGGGTGTCTCGTGCGGTCACCCCCCGAGCATCTCGCGGCGGCCATGGGCGGTCGTCGTCCGCGCGACGTAGCCCGGTGTACGCACCCCGGCGTAGGAAGGCCGGCGCCCTCAGCAGGGGCGCGCAGCGGAGGTGACGTCGTCTGCCGGACGCGATCGGCCCGCGATCACGGGAGCGTCGAGGTCGTCGGGCTCGACCCCCGGGCCCCGGTCAGAAGGAGAAGCTCATGTCCACCATTTCCCTCATGGAGCGCCCGGCCCCGGTGGTCGCCAAGGTCGCCGCCACGCTCACCGCGCACAGCATCGACTGGCTGCGGATCAGCCTCGGCCTGGTGATCCTCGGCTTCGGTGCGCTGAAGTACTTCCCGGGCGCCTCGCCCGCGGAGGACCTGGTGCAGCGCACCACCGACGTCCTCACCTTCGGCATCGTGAACGGCACCGCGGCATCGGTCGGTACGGCGATGCTGGAGACCTTCATCGGGCTCAGCCTGCTGACCGGTATCGGGCTCCGGCTCGGCCTGGTCGCGATGGCCGGCTGGCTGGTCGGGATCATGACGCCGGTCGTGCTGTTCGCCGGTGACATGTTCCCCGGCGGCCTGCCGACGCTGGAGGCGCAGTACGTCCTGAAGGACGTCATCCTGGCCGCTGCCGCAGCGGTCGTGGCGGCCCGTGCACTCGGAGCCCGCTACGTGATCGCGGACCCGGAGTGACCGCGGGCCCGACAATCCCGACACCCGGCGTACGACATCTGACGTACGCCGGGTGTCGCTTGTCGTCGGACGATGCGGGCATCGACCCGACCGAGACTGGAGCCATGTCCACTACCTCGGAGACCTCCAAGCGCACGGCGCCGGCTGCTCGCTGGCCACTCGGCCGGCGTACCCGTCAGACCGTGCTGGTCGTGCACATCGTGTCTGCCGGCGCCTGGATCGGGATCGACGTGATCGTCGCCGTCCTCGTGCTGGCCGGCTGGTTCGGCGATGACCCCGGCACCCGCGGCGTTGCCTACCAAGCGCTCAGCAAGTTCGTCGTCTGGCCGATGCTCACCGCGGGCCTGACCTGCCTGGTGACCGGCCTGCTGCTGGGGATGGCCACCAAGTGGGGCCTGGTGCGCTACCGGTGGGTGTTGGTCAAGCTGGTCCTGAACCTGGTGCTGTGCTCGCTGATCCTGATCGCGCTGCAGCCCGGCATGGCCGATGTCGGGGCGTACGGCGAGGCGCTGGCCGCCGGCGGCAACCCCGACGACACCGTCGTCTCCCAGCTGTTCTACCCGCCGGCCGTGTCGCTCACCGCGCTCAGCCTGGCCACCGTCCTTGCCGTGATGAAGCCCTGGGGAAGGACGCGCCGCCGCGAGGTCGCATCGAAGGGTTCTCAGCAGCCACAATGAGGGCATGAGGCCCCAGGTGGTCGCGCATCGCGGTGCCAGCCACGACAACGCCGAGCACACCCTGGGTGCCTACGTCGCGGCCCTCGACGCGGGGGCCGAGGGCCTGGAGTGCGACGTCCGGCTGACGGCCGACGGCCACCTCGTCTGTGTGCACGACCGCGACCTGCGGCGTACGGCGAGCCAGCGCCGGATCGTCTCGACGATGGAGCTCGCCGAGCTCAGCGAGCTGGACGTCGCGTCCTGGAAGAACCCGTGGGCCGACCTCGACGACGAGGCCCCCGACCGTGACGAGTCGCTCGACCGGGTCCTGACGTTGCGGCGGTTGCTCGAGATGGTCGCCGACTACGACCGACGGGTCGAGGTCGCGATCGAGACCAAGCACCCCACCCGCTACGCCGGGTTGGTGGAGAAGCGCCTGGTCGAGATGCTCCGCGACTTCGGCTGGGACCGCACGGGCGGGCCGGTGCGGGTGATGAGCTTCTCCTTCACCGCACTGCAGCGCGTCGAGCGGCTCGCGCCCGACGTACCGCTGGTGCAGCTGGTCGACAAAGCACAGGTCTGGCCGATGCTGCGTCGAGCGATCGGCAAGGACTGGATCGTCGGCCCCGGCATCGTCGAGCTGCGCGATCATCCCAAGCTGGGCGCGCGGATCGCCCGGACCGGCCACGACATCCACGTGTGGACCGTGAACACCCTCGAGGACCTGCAGCTCTGCCTCGACCTCGGCGTGCAGGCAGTGATCACCGATCGGCCGAAGTACATCCTCGGGCTGCTCGACGAGCAGGCCTGAGCCCGACGCTCAGGCGGCGGTCGCGATCAGCCGGTCGCCGAGGTCGGAGCGGAGGTAGAGCACCGACCGGCCGTGCCGTGCGGTGGTCAGCAGGCCCGCGGCGCGCATCGCCCGCAGGTGCTGGTTGACCGCGGTCGGGGTGACACCCAGGCGCACGGCCAGCTCGGTGGACGACGCCGGCTCGCCGAGCAACGTGAGCAGCCGGGCCCGCGCCTGTCCGATCAGCCCGACCAGCGCGCCGCCGGTCGCCGGGGCCTCGGCTTCCCACAGCGCACCGATGCCGCGGGCGCCGTACATCACCACCGGGGGCTCGTCGGGTGAGATGGGCGTGCTGGCGTTGCGGTTGAAGAGGGTGGGCACCAGGGTCAGCCCGACGTCCGCGGTGGAGCGTCGGTAGGACACGGGGTTGGACAGCTGGATCCGCACGACGTTGCCGACCAGGGTGACCCGGTGTGAGAGTCCCCCGAACATCGCGGCCAGGCCGTCGCGGCCGATGACGTGGCCGCGGTGCACGATGTCGGCCTGCAGGACCGTGCGCATCCGCGGCCACCACGGTGCGAAGCACGCGTCCCAGTAGTCGCTCAGCGCCCGGACGATCCGGCGTACGAGCCGGTCGGGGCGGCCACGCAGCGGCGCGGGCACGCCCTCCGGGTGCACCTCGGCGATGTCCTCGCGGATCACCCGCGCGGGCACCTCGCGGACCACGGCGAGCTCGTCCTCCAGCCGCGCCAGCGGGGTGAGCGGACGGGGGCTGAGGAAGTCGGGGGTGAAGAGGCGGGTGTCGGTGAGGGCCAGCAGCAGGTCGTTGTCGAGGTCGCCGCGGACGTCCTCGGTGAGCCGCAGCCACGGTAGGTGGAGCGGGTAGCGCCCGGGGTCGCGGATGGTGCGGAGCGACAGGGTGAGCTCGTTCAGCGGCGAGATCGCGAACCGGACCTCGCCGAGGTCGTTGCCCTGGAGCTCGTACTCGATCATGAAGCAAAACGCTACATCAGTGGAGTCGGCCGACCGGAGGTGAGAGAACTTCTGCGTGCTCACCACGATCTTTCCCCGCGAGCCGGTCGCCCGTGCCCTCACCGTGGCGACCATGGCCATGGCGCTGTCGACCGGGCTGTTCTACGCCGTGAGCGCGCTCTACTTCACCCGGACCCTCGGCCTCTCCGCCACGACCGTCGGCCTCGGGCTGACGATCGCCGGCGGCTGCGGCGTGGTGGCGTCGTACGTCGCCGGGTGGGCCAGCGACCGGGTGCCCGCCGACCTGATCCAGCGCTGGGCGATGGTCGGGCAGGGAGCCGCGCTGATCGCCTACGTGTTCGCCGAAGGGGCGGCCTGGTTCGTGCTGGTCGCCTGCTTCGCGGTCGGGCTGAGGTCCGCGGGCGGCTCGTCGCGGCAGGCCCTGATCGCCCGGTGGTTCACCGGACCGGAGCGGGTCGCCACGCGGGCCGGGCTACGAGTCGTGACCAACGTGGGGATCGGGCTCGGAACGGTGGTCGCCGCCGTCGCGCTCGTGATCGACACCGGCGCGGCGTACCGAGCAACGATGGCCGCCGCCGGCGTCCTGGTGCTGTGCTCCACGGTGCCGCTGTTCCGCCTGGACCGACGGGTGCCCGAGCTGACGGATCGGCTCCGGCCGGTGCCCGTCGCCGGCTCCGACGAGGCACGCGGGCGGTCGCCGCTGACCGACCGCACCTACCTGGGCGCGGTATGCATGAACGCGGTGCTCGCGATGAACTTCGGCATCCAGACCGTCGGCGTCCCGCTGTGGGTGGCCGGCCACACCGCGGCGCCAACGGTGGTGATCTCGCTGCTGATGATCGTGAACACGATCTTCGTCGCGGTGTTCCAGGTGCCCGCCTCGCGAGGGACCCACGACATCCTGGTCGCCGGCCGGGCCGTCCGCCGGGCCGGGGTGCTGCTCGCCGTGGGTTGCGGGCTGCTGGCCGCCGCGGCGTACGGCGGTGCCGGGCCCGCCGTCTTACTGCTGGTCCTCGGGGCGCTGGCACTGGCGGCCGGTGAGGTGTTCTCCGAGGCCGGTGGATGGGGCCTGGCCTTCGAGCTCGCCGATCCGCGCAGTGCCGGCGCCTACCAGGGCGTGTCGCAGACCGGGTACGCCGTCGCAGCGATGCTCGCCCCCGCCGTCGTGACCGTGACCGCCATCAGCCACGGCACTCCCGGGTGGATCCTGCTGGCGGTGGCGTTCCTTGCGGCCGGGACGACGACCGCGGCGATCGCCCGGCGTGCGGCGGCCCGGACCCCGACCGTCTACTGCTCGTCGGGCGGCTCCGTCGGGGTCGCGTAGAGCGACACCTGGAGCTCCTCGTAGGGAGCGAGCTCCGCTCCCTCCTCGGCGAACCTGGCCGGCAGGTCGAACCCCCACCAGTCCTCGGTGACGACGTCGGAGAGCTGGTCGATGCTCAGCACGGGGTCCGGGCGGGTGACGTCCCACTCGTTCGCCGGCAGGTCGAAGCCGTTGGTCGAGGAGGCCACGACCCGGAGGTCGTGGGGGACCGAGATGAACTCCGCCACCACCCGCTGCCCATCGCCCTCGGCGGTCGGCACCGGCTGATCGCGGTAGGTCCTCAGCAGGGCGCCACCGGGCAGCTTCCGGGTGGTGCAGTCGAGCATCCACTGGGTGCAACCGTGGTGGCCGTCGAGAATCGTGGCGGGCTGGACGTTGACGCCGACGACGCCCCGGCCACCACCGCCGGTGGCAGGGGTGAGCTCGAACTCGGCGTACGTCTCGTTGATGGGGGTGCCGTGGCCGCCCTGCCCGGCGTACGCCGTCGTCTCGCCGTCGACGACGTCGAGCACAGCGGCACGCAGCGCCGCGGCAGCGGCCCGCCCGTCGATCGGCACGGTCTGGATCTCCGTACCGGTCGACGGACCGGGACCGTTACTCGGGTCGGTGGCAACCGGTGGGCTCGGTGCCGGGCCTCCGTTGGATGCGGCGACCGCGATCCCGGCCGCGAGAACGCCGGCGGCCGCGACCGCGCCGATCGCCCCGATCCGGCGCCGGCGGCGGGTCCGTCCGCCGATGGCGCGAGCGGCTCCGGTCAGGCGCTCGGTGTCCGGGTGGACGTCGGCGACGGCGTCGCTCATCTGCTCGTGCAGCTTCATGTCAGGCCTCCAGGTCCGGGATGTGGGTGCGGAGCCGGGTCAGCGCTCGGGAGGCGCGGGCTCGACAGGTGGTCTCTTTGATGCCGAGGAGATCGGCGGTCTGGGCGACGCTGAGGTCCTCCCAGTAGCGCAGCACCAGCACGGTGCGGTCGGCCGGCGAGAGCAGCGCCAGCGCGGCGAGCAGGTCGAGCCGCAACGTCGCGTCGTCCGGGCTCTGGGCCGTTTCGGGTGGCGTGTCGATCGGGATCTCCGAGGCGGACCGGCGCCTGCGGTGCGACAGGTAGGTCCGCACCAGCATCGCCCGCGTGTAGGCGACCGGATTGTCCGCTCGGGTGACCTTGCGCCAGTTGACGAAGACCTTGGCGTACGTCGTCTGCGTCAGGTCCTCGGCCAGGTGCGGGTCGCCGCACAGCAGCACCGCCGTACGCAGCAGCCGGGTGCCGGTGGCTCGCACGAACTCATCGAAGGCCTCGGCAGGAGTCATCCGCTCGGTCGCCGTGCTCTCCAGGACGTATGAGGTCGCCACACCCTGTAGACGCTCCGACCCACCCATAGCGTTACCGGGCCGCCTGAACGGATAGTCCGCCGCGCTCGGCACCCCATTTGCCTCCCTGAAGGGTGCTCAACGCGGCGGACTATCCCGCCCGTGAAGCCTCCACAGCGCCCCACCCGAGGCACGTTATCCCCAGCGTGGGCTGGCTCCGGGTAAGGCCGACGCCGGCACGGGAACGCGGCTGCGCATGGTGGAGCAGCGATGGAATCCGGTATGCGAACGTCCGCCCGGCCTGACGTTTCCTGAGCATCTGGACCCGACCGGAGAGAACGGACCCACCCGCGTGCAGGCCCGGTCGGCTAGGTGGGAGTGGCTGGCGCCGGGATGGTACGCCCGCGCCGACCGGCCCCACCGCGTCGAGCAGCGGATCCTGGACGCGGCATGTCGCTTGAGGAACGGCGATGCCGTAACGGGATGGGCCGCCCTGCGGTGGCACGGTGCGGCCTTCTTCGACGGCCTCGCACCAAGCGGTCAGGATGACCTTCCCGTCCCCCTCATCGCACGCAGCAGCCTGCAGTCCTTGCCGGGGAGCACGCTGAGCAAGGCTCAGCTCGCGCCCAGCGAGTGGCAGTACGTCGCGGGTCTGCCTGTGGCCACTGTGCAGCGCGCGCTCTTCGACGAAGTCGTACGTCGCAACGAGCTGTGGGCGAGTGTCGAGGCCGTGTGTATGGCAGCGGCTGGGCGACTCATTTCGACGCGACTCTTCTCGATCCACCTCCTTCGTCGCAGGGCCTGGACGGGGGTTCCGTTGGCGAGGAAGGTGGCCGACCTCGCCCGCGACGATCTACGGTCGCCGCCGGAAGTCCGGATGCACCTCACCTGGGAACTGGTCGCGGAGCTGACGAGGGTGCTGGCCAACCGGCCCGTCTTCGACCACGACGGCAACCTGATCGGCGTACCCGATCTCTTCGACCCGGTCTCGGGCACCGTCGGAGAGTACGACGGGGAGCACCACCGGGCCATCGAGCAGCATCGCTCCGACGTATCGAGGGAGGACCGGTTCCGTGACCACGGCCTGGAGTACTTCAAAGTGGTTCGTGGTGACAGTCGGTCAACCGTCGCCGCACGAATGCGTCGCACCCGCGCCCGGGCGAAGTTCCTGCCACCGGAGTCTCGTGCCTGGACGCTCGACCAGCCGTCCTGGTACGTGCTGCCGGAGTCGTTAGACGGGTACTTCGCACGCACCGGGAAGGAAGCGCAGCTCACGCACCGATAGTCCGCCGCGCCAGGCACCTCTCATGGCCCAACTTAAGGTGCTGAGCACGGCGGACTATCGTTCCGCACCATGGCCAAGCGCTCCCGCACCAAAGCCCGCGACGTCGCCGCTACCGAAGGCGAGGTCGGTCCGCGTCAGCCGTGCCCCTGTGGATCGGGGAAGCGGTACAAGGCGTGTCACGGCGCTCCTGGCGGGGCGGGTGATGTCTACGTCGGCCGGCCGTTCGAGGGGCTGCCGTCGGAGTGCGATGTCATCGCCCTGCGCGAGCTGGTGCCCGCGGCCACCGCGCCGCTCACGGTCAAGGACACCGACCGCACCGTCCAGCTGTGCACGCTGCTGCCGATGGCCGCGCCCGCGATGGTGCGCGACAACGGCGAGATCTGGCTGGGGCTCCAGGTGCAGCACCACTTCGGCGACCCGTCACGCGACCTGGCCGCCGTACTCACCCGCGCGCTCGACGCCGAGCCCGGCGAGGTCGTCGGGCTTACCGACCCACCAGGTCCCGGGCCGCGCCTGCAGGACCTGATCACCGACGACGAGCTCGACATCACCGTGCACGAGGGGTTCGAGTACTGGGTCTCCGACGAGGACGACAAGGACGCCGCCGACGCGCTGGTCGAGCAGGCCAACTCCTCGGTGTCGCCGACCTCGCGGCTCGCGTCGGTAGAGGCGGCGTACTGGACGAACGTCGGCAGCAAGGAGCACCTCCGCTGGGTGATGCCCGAGCCGGAGGACCGGCTGCTCGACGCGCTCGCCCGGCTGCACGCCGCGGGCAACGACACGTTGGTCCCCGACTCCCGGCTGGTCGGGATGTTCCGCGCGCACGGGCTGCTCGCGCCGGTGTGGGACCTGGAGATTGGCACCGGTGCCGAGGTGCTGGAGGAGCCGGCGGCACGGTTCGCCGCGAACCTCGCCGAGGCGCTGGCCGACGAGTCCGACCTGACCACCGAGCAGCGCGCCGCGCGCTCGGGGCTGGCCAACCGTCAGGTCACGATTCGCTGACCGGTCGCACCGCCCAGGCGCGGAGCCGCGAGTAGCCCTTCACCGACAGCCTCCGGACCCGCCGGAAGGAGTACGCCGCAGAGCTGGTCTCGTCGACGTCCTCGTCGTGCGTCTCTCCGGAGAGTGCCCGGTAGGCGCCCTCGTCGACCAGCACCGTGCCAGGACGGGCGACCGACGTGAGCCGGGAGGCGATGTTGACCACGGGCCCGAACACGTCGCCCAGCCGGTTGACCACGTCGCCATAGGCAAGCCCTGCCCGCACCTGTGGGAACCGGTCATCGTCGTCGCTGCCGCGCCGGGTGAGCTCGAGGGCGATTTCGGCGGCCGCGGCGGCGTCGTCGGCGACCATCAGCACCTCGTCGCCGATGTTCTTGATGATCCTGCTGCCGTGCTCGACCGCCAGCTGTGCGGCGTCGCTCTCGAACGCCTCCAGCCACTGCACGAGCTCGCTCTCGGAGAGGGTCCTGCTGCGGGACGTGTAGCCGACGATGTCGACGAAGACGACGGCCATCTCGGCGGTCTCACCGGCCGCTCCGACGGCGAGCATCCGGTTCGCCGCGCCGGCCAGGTGCCGGCGCCAGACCCAGCTCTGGAGCTCGTCGACCCGCGGCAGCACCTCGTCGGCCAGCCGAGCCAGGCCCTCGGCCGGATCGTCCCCGGACTCGGCCATCACGGTGGCCAGCAGCCCCACCTGCCACTCGGCGAGCCGCGCGAACGACCGGCCCCAGGTGCGCGTCAGCGCGCTCATCCGGTCGGGGCTGAGGATGCCCAGCTCCATCAGGTCGTGGGTCAGCTTCAGCGCGTCGACGTCCGCGGGCGTGAACGCGCGCTCGTCGTCCTCGTGCCGCGGGAAGCCGAGCAGCCGCCAGAGCTCCTCGGCGACCTCGATCGACACCCCGGAGCGTTCGGCGACCTCGAGGCGGGTGAGCGTCGGCTCTTCGCCCAGCAGGTAGCCCTCGACGTCGTCGAGGGCGCCCGCGAGGTCGGCGTGCTCGGTCACCCCAGGCGCGACTTGGCGACCTCGTCGAGGGCCGACTCGAACGCCGGCAGCTCCTCGATCAGCTCGCGGATCGCCTCGGAGGTGAAGTGGATGACCTCCAGCGGGGTCAGCGCCACGATGGATGCCGTGCGCAGGGTGTGGCGGACGATGGCCGCCTCCCCGAAGATCTCACCCGGTCCGATCTGGGCGATCTCCTGACCGTCGTGGCGCACCGAGACGGTGCCGTTGAGCAGGATGTATGCCTTGTCGGCGGGAGTCTGCTCCCAGATCGGGGACCAGCCCTCAGGAAGCGTCGAGTGCCGTCCGGCGGCGCTGATCCGCGCCACTTCCTTCGGTGTGAACGTGTCGAAGAACGAAGTCATGCTCACCCTTTCGGTGTGCCTCCCCGCCCCCGATCCTAGGGCAGCGGGTCGCGTGCGACCGGGCAGCTCATACAGCGTGGACCGCCGCGACCCGAGCCCAGCTCGGACCCCGCGATCCGGACCACCTCGATGCCGGCGTCCTCCAGCCGCGAGTTGGTCTCGTCGTTGCGCTCGTAGGCGACCGCGACCCGTGGCGCCAGCGCGAGGGTGTTGTTGCCGTCGTCCCACTGCTCGCGCTCGGCGGTGACCGGGTCGAGGCCGGTGTCGATGTGGTGAAGGGTGTCGATCTCCAGCGCCTTTGCGGCCGCCACCAGGAACGGCTCGGCGTCCGCGACCCGCAGCAGCAGCGACCCGTCGTCGGCCTGCCCGTCCGGCGTCACGGCGTACGCCCGGAGGGTGTCGGCGACGTTGGGGTACATCACGACCTTGTCGGCGTCGACCATCGTGCAGACCGTGTCGAGGTGCATGGTGGCCCGCTCCTGGGCGATCGGCACGGCCAGCACGGTGTGCGCGAGCTCGGCCTCGAACACCTGCATCGCCAGTCGCTCGGCTCCGGCCGGCGTGGTCCGCTCGCCGACACCGACCGCGATGACACCCGGCGCGAGGAGCATCACGTCGCCGCCCTCGACGTGCTCGTAGTGGTGACCGTGGATCCGCGGGGTCGCGGCGAACCGCGGGTGGAAGTGGTAGATCAGCTCGGTCAGCTGGGTCTCGCGCTTGCGCGCCGGCATCGCCAGTGACGTGATCGCGACCCGGTCGCGCACCCACACCGAGGAGTCGCGGGTGAACAGCAGGTTGGGCAGCGGGTCGATCAGGAACGCGTCGTGCGGCAGCAGGGAGGTGACCAGCCCGAAGCCACCGCGCACCTCGTCGTTGCGGATGCCCGTGGTCAGGTGGGTGGTCAGCTCGTCAGGGGGCGCATCGCCGAGGAGCCCGGCCAGGTAGCCGCGCATCGTGCCGCCGATGTCGAGGTCGGCGAGCGCCGTCTCGATCGCGCTGGCGCGGGCCGCCTCGTCGCCGAGCGACTCGGTGAGCAGGTCGGTGAGGTAGAGCACCTCGACGTCGCGGGCGCGGAGCGCCTCGGCGAACGCGTCGTGCTCGTCCTGCGCCCGGGCCACCCACGGGATGCCGTCGAAGAGCAGCTTGTCGTTGTTGCGCGGGGTCAGGCGCTTCAGCTCGTTGCCCGGCCGGTGCAGCATCACAGTGCGAAGCCGCCCGACCTCGCTGTCGGCGCCGTGCGTGGCAGTCATGTGGGCACTCTAAATGGACTACCCGACCAGCTCGATGGTGGTGAGCGTCGCCAGCACCAGGCACACCCCCGCGCCGAGGTAGTGCAGCACGTGGATCGGGATCCACCGCAGCAGGCTGCGACCGACCAGCACCGCCAGCGCGCTCACCGTGAGCAGCGCACCGAGGGCGCCGACGAACACGCTGAACGGTTCTTCGTACCTCGCCACCAACGACAGCGTGAGCAGCTGGGACAGGTCGCCCCACTCGGCGGCGAACAGCACCAGGAACGACGCCCCGACGGCGCGCAGCCCGTGCACCGGACGCGCGTTCTCGGCGTACTCCTCGCCACTCGCGACCTGATGGCTCCGACCCTCCCTGAACAGGATCACGGCGCCGGCCAGGAACATCACGATCGCAACGGTCCGCACGACCTCTTCCGGCAACAGGGATGCCGCGTGCCCGAGCAGTACGGCGACCGTGGTCTGCACCGTGAACGCCAGCCCGACGCCGATCCACACCAGGATCGGCCGGTACTTCGTGGCCAGCACGAGCGTGGCCAGGAACGTCTTGTCGGGCAGCTCGACCAGAAAGATCGCGCCGAACGTGAGAGCGACGACGCCGAGGTCCACCCGCGCAGTCTGCCAAGCGGCATTGCCGGTACCGGGCGGCGGGTGTCGGCTGTCCGGCATGCCGAGGATCGAGTCCTACGCCCAGGGCACCCCCAGCTTCGTCGACCTGACCACGCCCGACCAGGACGCGGCCAAGTCGTTCTACGCCGACGTGTTCGGCTGGGAGTACGACGACCAGCCGCTCGACGAGGGCGGCTACTACTCGATGGTCCGCAAGGGGGACGGCGTGGTCGCCGGCGTCGGGGGGCAGATGCCCGAGCTCGCGGGGCACCCGGCGTACTGGGCGGTCTACCTCGCCACCGACGACGTCAACGAGCCGGGGGCGCCGATGTGGAACGAGCTGGTGACCCCCGACCTGGAGACGGCGACCAGCTTCTACTCCACGGTGCTGGGGGTGGGCTGGGAGACCATGCAGATGAACGGCGGCGACTACGCCTGCCTGGTCGCCGGCGGGAAGCCCGTCGGCGCCGCCCTTCCGCCGAGCATCCCTGGCCAGCCCCCGCACTGGAACGTCTACTTCAACGTCGAGTCCACCGACGCCACCGTCGCCCGGGTCGTCGAGCTGGGCGGCAAGGTGCTCGCCGAGCCGTGGGAAGTGCCCGACGTCGGCCGGCTCGCGGTGGTCAGCGACGCGCAGGGCGCGATGTTCTGCGCGATGCAGAATCCGGATGGCTGATCTGCGCCATCCACGTAGGGTGGCCCGGCGATGCGCATCCTCTTCACGTACATCGGCGGTCTCGGACACTTCCACCCGCTGGAGCCGGTGGCTCGAGCCGCCGCCGCGACTGGGCATGAGGTGGCCGTCGCCGGGTCGGGGGGCCTGGTCGGCCAGGTCGAGGCCGCCGGCTTCAAGGCCTTCGCGACCAGCCCGGTCCGATCGCGACCGAAGACCGCCAGTCCCAGAGATCTCACGCCCCTCGCACCTACGGACGCTCGTGCCGCGGAGGTCGAGTTCGCCGAGAACTTCGCCGACAAGGGCGCCCGGCGGCACGCCACCGCCGTACAGCAACACATTCGGGACTGGCGCCCGGACGTCGTCGTCCGCGACGAGGCCGATCTCGGGTCCGCGATCGCAGCCGAGGTGCTGGGCATCCCGACCGCGACCGTTCTGGTACTGGCCGCGGGGACGCTGATCCGCCCGGACCTGGTGTCGGCACCGCTCGCCACGCTGCGCGCCGAGCACGGCCTACCGCCGGATCCCGAGCTCGGCATGCTCACCCGCGACCTGGTGCTGTCGCCGTTCGCCCCGTCCTTCCGCAGCCCGGAGTCGCCGCTGCCACTGCCGGAGAAGACGTTCCACTACCGCGCCGGCGACCGCGTGCCCGTGACGCGGCAATCGAGTCGGATGCGGGCCTACGCGACGCTCGGGACCGTGTTCAACACGGAGTCGGGCGACCTGTTCGAGCGCTTGCTGCTCGGCTTGGCGGATGTCGATGCCGACGTCCTGGTGACGGTCGGACGGGACTTCGATCCGGCCGACTTCGGGCCTCAGCCGGACCACGTGCGGGTCGAGCAGTTCGTGCCTCAGGCGGAGGTGCTCTGCCACACGGACCTGGTCATCTCGCACGGCGGGTCCGGAGGCCTGATGGCGACCCTGGCCCACGGCCTTCCCTCGGTGCTGCTGCCGCTCGGTGCCGACCAGCCTCACAACGCCCGGCGTGCCGAGCAGCTCGGCCTGGCCCGGACCCTGGACGCCGCGACGGTCACCCCCGACGCGATCTGCCAGACGGTGAACGACGTGCTGCACGACCGCACGATCATCGACCGGGCACGCCGTACGGCGGAGGAGATCGACCGGCTACCCAGCGTCGAACAGACCGTGGCTTTGCTCGAGGGGCTACAACTGACACGCAGCTAGGTCAGGGAGAGGCCATGGGTCCGGAGTCCGTCTCGGCAGACGAGTTCGAGGCGATGGTCGTGGACGCGCTCGACTCCCTCCCGGAGTTCCTGGTGCCGATGATGCGCGAGATCGCGGTCCTGGTCGAGGACGAGCAGCCGGTGGCCGACCGGAAGCGCGGGCAGCTCCTGCTCGGCGTCTTCCGGGGCAATCCCTGGACCTCGCGTGGCGGCCGGATCCCCGGCACCCTGCCGCCGACGATCACCCTCTACCGGATCCCGATCCTGGCGGTCTGCAGCCGGCCGGAGGATGTGCCGGCGAAGGTGCTGAAGGTGCTGGGCCACGAGGTCGGGCATGCGGTCGGGCTCGGGGAGGCGAAACTCCGCGAGCTCGGCTGGTACTAGGAGTCCGCGACGCGCTGGGATGTCCAGAGACGGCCGAGCCAGGCGGTAAAGCGCTCTTTGGGGCCACCCGCTCTCGGCGACGAGCCGCTGCCAGAGCACGCCGTCCATGGTCGCGGCCAGGACGTCACGGCACTCGGCTTCGCTGACCGCGAGCTGGTCCATGCTGGCGGCGGCTTCGGCGTACTTTCTGCAT
Source organism: uncultured Actinomycetota bacterium (assembly GCA_963779635.1). Taxonomy (GTDB): domain Bacteria; phylum Actinomycetota; class Actinomycetes; order Propionibacteriales; family Nocardioidaceae; genus Nocardioides. Next base: position 282,394 of record CAVZZC010000010.1, read on the forward strand.
GCATCGAGCCGCCCCTCGTCCCACTCTGACCGTGTGACGGCCATCCTCCGTCGGATCAGCCGGTCCGACCTGCCCATCGAGGGTCGCGGCCGAAGCCCGCGAGCAGCTGCGACTGGGCGTCGTCAGCGGCTGCAGCACGCGCACCGATGGCTCCCGCCGAGCGGTACACGTCCTCGCGCTCCGCGAACCACGCAGCGACCTCTGTGACGAGGTCCGGGTCGAGGGCGGGGTCGCCGCCGGTGGCCACGGCGAGGTCCCACCCATGGATCAGGTGATCCGCAGCCAGCTGGGAGACGTACTCCTCCAGGTCCTCGTCGCCGTAGGAGAGATGCACTTTCGCGCGCTTCTTCAACGCCTCGGCGACTGCGCGGCTCGCTCGCTCCGCGGCCTCGAGCGCGGTCTCACGCGGGTCAGCGCCGAGCAGGTCGCCGTCGAGGCGGTCGCCGACCTCCTCGATCGTCGCCCCGCGAACCAGCGGCTCGGTCCACAGGTCCTCGCCGACCACGTGGTTGACCAGCGCGCGCACGTCCCACTCGAGGCACGGAGTGGCCGCCGCCCACTGCTCGGGGCCGACCGTGAGGATCCGATCGGTCCAGCTTTCGACCGTACGGCGGTACAGGGTTTCCAGGTCCATCACAATGCTCCACTCTCGAGAGCCGTACGTGCCTTCTTGACCCACCAGTCGAGGCTCGCGCGCTCTCGGTCGCGCACCGCCGCATCGTGGCTCTCCACGATGTCCAGGGCCTTGTTCCAACCCAGCCAGCACAGCGCTGAGAGCAGTGCGAGCTGCATCGAGCCTTCGTCGTACGCCGGACCGGCAGCGCGACGGTAGATCCTGATGCACTCGTCCGGGTCCACGTCGACCACGTGCGCGCAGCCCACCAGGAAGCGTGCGACGTCGAGGGCGCCGGGAGCGGCCGTCGGCATCGCCCAGTCGAGCAGGATCAGCCGGTCCCCCTCGAACGCCATGTTGACCGTCGCGAGGTCGCCGTGCGCCAACGTCACCGGACCGGAGCCCAGGGCGTCGGCCAGTGGTTCCGCATCCAGGTGCAGGGCGAACACGGCCTCCGACACCGCGGGTGGCACCAGCGCGGGATCGGCGAAGTAGCTCCAGCCGCGGAGCGCGGCCTCCAGCAGCGTGTCTCCCTCGCTGGCGGGGCCGGCGATGCGTGGCGGTGCGAAGAGCTCGAGCGACGGTGTCAGGGGCGCGACCGCGGCCGGCGGGTCGCCGAGGTAGGCGCGGTGCAGGGCGGCGACCCTGTCCAGCATCCAACGGCAAGCGCGCGCGTCGAGACGGTCGTCCCAGCTCAGGACGGTGTCGCCGAGGTCCCGCATGACGATGACCGTCGTGTCCTCCCCCTCGGTCCAGCCGTCGATGAGGACGTGCCCGACGCTCTCCGGGAGTCGGTCGAGAGCCCCGGAGCGCCAGAGCAGGAACTCCTGCGCGAACTGCTGGTGGAAGATTTCGAGCGTCAGGTCGGTCGCGGGCGTGACCCGCTTGACCACCACCCTCCGTCCGTCGCCGAGCCTCATTCGCTCGAGGACAGCACCCGACTTGCCGACGTGCTCGGCGAGGACCGTGCGCTCGACCGCGTCGTGCAGGAGCTCCGCGGGTGCCATGGGACCACGGTGGCACCGCGGCGGCGGTGTGTCATCGCCGGAATGCGGTCAACTACGAAAAGGTCCGTGCCGGTCAGGTTCGCTGATCCAGCGCGCCTCCAGCGCGGCCATCTGTCCCTCGAGCTCGTCCAGCGACGCTGGGATGGCCTCGGTGGACTCGTCCGTGGCCTCCTCCATCTCCAGCGCCAGCTCCTCCTTGGACTCCTGGGTCTCGCGGTCTGGCGTCGGTGGTCCGCCGGATCACGTTGGCCCGGTCGTTCCCGGTCGTGATCTGGAACATCGACAGCGTCGCGGCGCTCTTCCCCCTCCGTCACGACCGGGCGGGGTCGGCGGGGTAGACCCCGAGCATCTTCACGTCGGTGGAGAAGAAGGCCAGCTCCTCGAGCGCGCGCTTGAGCCCGATGTCGTCGGGGTGACCGTCGACCTCCGCGAGGAACTGGGTCGCGCCGGTGAACGTGCCGCCGACCATGTAGCTCTCCAGCTTGGTCATGTTGACGCCGTTGGTCGCGAAGCCGCCGAGCGCCTTGTAGAGCGCGGCCGGGAGGTTGCGAACGTTGAAGATGAACGACGTGACGACCGGCCCGTTGTCGGCGGGCGCCTGGACGAAGTCGCGGGACAGCACCACGAAGCGGGTGGTGTTGTGGTCCTCGTCCTCGACGTCCTCCGCGAGTACCTCGAGCCCGTAGATCTCGGCTGCCAGCGGTGGTGAGATCGCGGCCTGGGTCGGGTCGTCGGCCTCGAAGACCTCGCGCGCGGCGCCCGCGGTGTCACCGGAGATGATCGGCCGCAGGCCGTGCTCGCGGATGATCTTGCGGCACTGGCCGAGCGCGTGGACGTGGCTGTGGGCCGTGGTGATGGTGTCGAGCGTCGCGCCCCGCACCGCCATCAGGTGGAACCGGATGCGGAGGAAGTGCTCGGCGACGATGTGCAGGTCGGAGTCGGGCAGGAAGTGGTGGATGTCGGCCACCCGGCCGGCGATCGAGTTGTCGATCGGGATCATCGCGAGGTCGGCCTCGCCGCCCTCGACGACTGCGAACACGTCCTCGAACGAGGCGCACGGGATCGCCTCGTGGTCGGGGTAGTGCTGGTTGCACACCTGGTGGGAGTTGGCTCCGGGCTCCCCCTGGTAGGCGATTCGTCCTGCGGTCACCCGCGAATCTTAGGGCGTGTCTCCCCATCCCCGGCCTGCTGCGCGCCGCGCTGGACGCACGCTGGCGGCGTTGCCGTCGCTCGAAAGGCGCCCAGCCTGCCAGCGCTCCGGCGCCTTGCCATCGCACGCCCATCGCGACGCTCGCGACGGCCCCGGACAGGGAGACACGCCCAGGCCCTCACTCGGCCGTCACGAGGCGGACCAGCAGCGCGACGAGACGGTCGGTCTGCTTCTTGTTGAGCGGGGCGAGCCGGTTGCCGACGAGTGGGCCGGCGATCTCGGTCGCCTGCGCCAGCACGCGCTCGGCCTCGGGCAGGGTGTGCAGCACCTGCGTGCGTCGGTCGGTGGCGAGGCGCCTTCGCTCGACCAGCCCACGGTGCTCGAGGTCGTCGACCATCTGGACGACGCTGGCGCCGCTCACGCCCAGCGCGCGGGCCACTTCGGACTGCGGCACCGGGCCGGTCGCGCGCAGCGTGATGAGCACCCCGAAGTGCCGCGGCTCCAGCCGCAGCGGCGCGAGTGCCGCGCCGAACTCGCGGTTGCTGACCTACCTCGTGATCTACGTGCAGAACGTCCTCGGCTACTCCGCCGTCGCGACCGGCGTACGGTTCCTGTTCCTCTCCGGCGCCGCGTTCGTCGCGGCCGCGATCGCGGGGCGGCTCACCTCCGTCGTCCCGGTCAAGTGGCTGATCGGACCGGGCTTCCTGGTCCTCGGGGTCGGACTGCTCCTGGTCCGGGGCATCGAGACCGGGTCGTCGTGGACCCACCTGATCCCGGGGCTTCTGGTCAGCGGCGTCGGCATCGGCATGATCAACCCGCCGCTCGCCTCGACCGCGGTAGGCGTGGTCTCGGTGGACCGCTCCGGCATGGCGTCGGGCATCAACTCGACACTGCGCCAGGTGGGCATCGCGACCGGGATCGCGGCGCTGGGGTCGATCTTCAGCACCCAGGTGGCCGACGGCGTCGCCGAAGTGGTCCGACAGGAGCGCGAAGCCGATGGTCGCCGTACCGATCGGACCGGCGCCAGCAGCAGCGCCGTACGGGCCGGGCGTCGGCGCGGCCCGGCGACGAGGTTGCCGACGAAGGCCGCGGCGCCGAACACCAACAGCAGCTGGCCAGGCCGGCCGAGCCCAGGCCGGGCACCAGGTCGGCGGCGGGCCGCACGTAGGTGAACGCCGAGAAGTGGCCGGCGGCGATGAGGGACAGCACGCTGGCCGGCAGGAACTCGGCGGTGACGACGACGAATCCTCCGAGCCCGAGCGCCGCCACGGCGTACCACACCGAACGGGTGCGGGCCTCGACCTGCTGGCAGGGGTGCTCGGTGGCGACCGGGTCAGGGGCGATGCAGTCGGCGGAAGTCACAGGTCGCCCAACACAAGCCCGGGCCGAGGTTGTTCCCGGTCAGCGGGGGACGCGGACCAGGAGCCGGCCGTGGATGCACTCCATGTGCAGCTCGCGGCCGGGTCCGACGGAGTCACCGTCGAGCTGGCGGGGGGTCTCGGAGGCCGCGCGGATCGACACCGTGCGGCCGGTCATCCGGTTGATCGTGTCGTCGGTCTGCGGCCGCTTGGCCAGCACCCGGTAGACCATCGGCAGCCAGGACAGGAAGCGGCGGGGGTAGAGGATCACCACGTCGAGCAGGCCGTCGTCGATGGTGGCGTCCGGGAGCAACGGCATCCCCGCCTGGAGGTAGCCGACGTTGCCCACCACGATGGTCCGGGCCCGGTGGGTGGTGGGCTCGCCGTCGTCGACGGAGATCTCGACCTTGGTGACCGGGAACATCAGCGACTTCAGCGCCGACCAGACGTAGGCGAGCCAACCGACCTTCGCCTTGATGTCCTCGTTGACGCCCTCCATGATCGCGGCGTCGAGGCCCATGCCGGCCATCACCATGAAGTGGGTGTCCTCGAGCCCGTCACCCTTGACCGAGACCATGTCGATGGCCCGGTCCTGGCCGGTGAGCGCCACGTCGATCGCGGCCCGCACGTAGAGCGGGATGTCGAGGTTGCGGGCCAGCAGGTTGCCGGTGCCGGCGGGCACGATGCCGACGGGTACGCCGGTTCCCGCGAGCTCGGCGCACACCTCGCGCACCGTCCCGTCGCCGCCGCACACGATGACCAGGTCGGCGCCGGCGACGGCGGCCTCGTAGGCCTGGCCGGTGCCGGAGTCCTCCACCGTCGTCGTGTGCCAGCTCGGCGTCGACCAGCCCGCCTCGAGCGCCATCGCGTTGACGATCGCCTGGAACTGACCGACGTCCTCGACCTTCACCGGGTTGAGGATCACTGCCAGCCGCCGGTCCGACGGCACGGCCTGGGGCAGCGGTTCGACCTTCTCGGCGTGGCTGCGAGGCAGCGGGCTGTAGACCGCCAGCCCGAGGAACACGAACCCCGCGCCGAGCAGTACGCCGGCGGTGACGTCGGTGACGTAGTGGCGACCGAGGAGGACCCGATCGGCGGCCACCAGGAGTACGACGATGACCATGCCGACGTAGACGAGCCGGCGCAGGTTCGCGCGGCGGACCAGCATCTGCACCAGCACGATCACGATGCCGGCGAAGGCGGTGATCGACGAGGCGTGCCCGGACGGGAAGGAGTTGGTCTCCAGCACGTGCTCGACGGACTGCCACACCGGGCGGTCGCGGTCGAACCACAGCTTCAGCAGCGTCGTAGTGACCGAGGTCGCGATCATCACGCCGACGACGAAGCCGGCCGCGCGTCTGTAGCCCTTCGCGAACATGGCCACCGCCAGCACCGTGGTGAGCACGGTCATCCCGACGGTGCCGAACGCCAGCTCCACCCAGCGCAGCGGGTCGTGCATCCACGACGTGTCGACCGCCCAGTCGCGCCACTCCCGCGACGCGTCGTCGAGATCGACGGCCAGAGCCCACTTCTGCTTGAACGCCACGGCCAGGAGAGCGAACAGGCCGAAGCACACGCCGGCCAGGCTCAGCTGGGTCGTGCGAGAGCGGTCGAGCAAGGCGTTCCCCTCGGTGTCGGTGCCGGGGCAAGTATGACGAAGGCCCCAGCGCAACTGGGGTGAGGACCGTCCATCAGCACAGCTAGCCTTGCGGCATGATCGACCCGCGGATCCTCCGAGACGAACCGGACCGAGTGCGTGCCGCCCAGGCCAAGCGCGGGCTGTCCGATGAGTCCGTGGACCGTGCGCTCGCCGCGGACGCCGCGCGGCGCGAGGCGATCGGCGCCTACGAGGCCAAGCGGGCCGAGCAGAAGAAGCTGGGCAAGCTGATCCCGCAGGCGCAGGGCGACGAGAAGCAGGCGCTGCTCGCGCAGACGAAGACGCTCTCTGCCGGGGTGAAGGAGGCCGAGGCCGCGCAGACCGTCGCCGAGCAGGAGTGGCACGACGCGGTGTGGTCGATCCCCAACCTGGCCGCCGAGGAGGCGCCCGCGGGTGGTGAGGACGACTTCGTGGTGCTCGAGACGGTCGGTACGCCGCGGGAATTCGACTTCGAGCCGCGCGACCACATCGAGCTCGGCCGGATGCTCGGCGCCATCGACCTGGAGCGTGGCGCGAAGGTGTCCGGGTCGCGCTTCTACTTCCTCACCGGCGTCGGCGCCGAGCTCGAGCTCGCCCTGGTCAACCTGGCCATGGAGCAGGCGCGGGCGGCCGGCTTCACGCCGGTGATCGCGCCCAGCCTGGTCAAGCCGCGGGCGATGGACGGCACCGGATTCCTCGGCCAGGCCGCCGACGACGTCTACCGGATCGAGGGAGAGGACCTCTACCTCGTCGGCACCTCGGAGGTGCCGATGGCGGCCTACCACTCCGACGAGATCCTCGACGCGGGCTCGCTCCCGCTCCGCTACGCGTCGTTCAGCCCGTGCTTCCGCAAGGAGGCCGGCTCGCACGGCAAGGACACCAAGGGCATCATCCGGGTGCACTGGTTCGACAAGGTCGAGATGTTCGTCTACACCACCATGGACGACTCCTTCGCCGAGCACCGGCGCCTCCTCGAGTGGGAGAAGGAGTTTCTCGACAAGCTCGAGCTCGCCTACCGCGTCATCGACGTGGCCGCCGGCGACCTCGGCCTCTCCGCGCAGCGCAAGTTCGACTGCGAGGCCTGGATCCCCACCCAGGGCAAGTACCGCGAGCTCACCTCGACCTCCAACTGCACCGACTTCCAGACCCGTCGGCTCGACACCCGCGGCCGCTTCGGCCAGGAGGTCGGGCCCGTCGCCACGCTCAACGGCACGCTCTGCGCGATGACCCGGACCATCGTGGCGATCCTGGAGACCCATCAGCAGGCCGACGGCTCGGTCGTCGTCCCGCAAGCCCTGCGGCCGCACCTCGGCGGCCGAGACGTCCTGAAGCCACTCACGTAGTGGACGGGAACGGCTGGCGGCCCAAGGTGGTCGCCCTCGACATCGACGGCACCTTGCTGAAGTGGGTGGAGGGCGCCGGGACGACGTACGAGCAGGTCGAGCAGCGCACCCACGACGCGGTCCACCGGGCTCTCGACGCCGGCGCGCACGTCGTCCTGGCCTCGGGTCGCTCACCACACGGCATGACCGGGATCGCCGACCTGCTCGACCTCCGCGGCCAGGGCGAGGAGCGGGTGTGGGTCGTGGCCAGCAACGGCGCCGTGGTCTTCCGCTACCCACCCGTCGAGGTGGTCCACGAGGAGACCTTCGACGCCGGGCCGGCGGTCCGGGCGATCCTGGACCGGCATCCCAGCGTGCTCGTGGCGATCGAGGAGCGTGGAGTCGGCTACCGGCTCAACTCGCCGTTCCCCGACGGCGAGCTCTCCGGCGACATGATCATCACCGACATCGACGAGATGGTCGCGCGACCGGTCAGCCGGGTGATCATCCGCGACCCCGAGCAGAGCGCCGAGGACTTCGTCGCGCTGGCCGGGGAGCTCGGCCTGCACGGCACCAACTACGTCGTCGGATGGACGGCGTGGCTCGACCTCTCCCCGGTCGGGGTCTCCAAGGCCTCCGGCCTCGCCCATGTCGTCGAGCAGCTCGGGCTCACCGAAGACGACGTACTCGCGATCGGCGACGGCCGCAACGACATCGAGATGCTCCAGTGGGCGGGCCGCGGCGTGGCGATGGGGCAGTCGATCCAGGAGGTGATCGACGCGGCCGACGACGTGACTGCGTCGGTCTACGAGGACGGCGCAGCGGTCGAGCTCGAACGCTACTTCGGATGACGCCGCGACTGGTCGCCACCGACCTCGACGGCACCCTGCTCCGCTCCGACGGCACCGTCTCCGCCGCGAGCCGTGAGCTGCTCGCCGCCCTGGACCGGCGCGGCGTGCCCGTGGTGTTCGTGACCGCGCGCCCGATGCGCTGGATGGACGACCTGTGGCCGTTGGTCGGCCGGCACGGCATGGCGATCGTGAGCAACGGCGCGATCCTCTACGACGTGGCGGCCGGCCGCGCCCGACACGTGAGCGGCATCGACGCCGCAGCCGGCATCGCCCTCTGCGAGGCGATCTCGGCGGCGGTCCCCGGTGCGGCGTTCGCGATCGAGTGTGTCTCCGGCATCCGCCGCGACCCGACCTACATCGAGCCCCGCGAGGTGCCCGAGGGGAGCCCGGTCGGGCCGCTCGAGGAGCTCTGGGACGAGACGGCCGTGAAGGTCCTGGTCCGCCGTCCCGGCCTGGACCCGGACGCGTTTCGCGAACGCGTGATCGCCGCTGTGGGCGACCGGGCGGTGGCCACCTGGTCGGTGCCCGAGCTGATGGAGATCAGCGCGCCCGGCATCACCAAGGCGTCGCGCCTGGTGCAGGTGGCCGACGAGCTCGGCGTCGCCGCGGCCGACGTGGTGGCCTTCGGCGACATGCCCAACGACCTGCCGATGCTCGAGTGGGCCGGCACGTCGTACGCCATGGCCAACGCCGACCCCATCGTCCAGGCGGCCGCCACCCACCGGGCGCCCGCCAACGACGACGACGGCGTGGCCGCGGTGCTCGCCGAGCTGTTCGAGATCCAGTTCGGATGAGCCTGGCTGGTCGGCCGCTTGCCCGATCTGTTGAGATGGGCACGTGAAGTCCGCCGTACGCCGCCTGCTTGCCGCCTGCCTGCTCGCGGCCAGCGTGGTGCTCGTGGGTACGCCGTCCGGCGCCTCCGCCACCACCCCGCCCACCGCCCCCGACGACTGCGTGAAGGTCAACGCCGCCGACGCCGCCGAGGTCGCGGACGCGGTCTTCACCGGGCTGGTCACCTCGGTCCGGCGCGCCAACACCGGCCCCGGGGTCGCGGTCTACACCAACACCGTCCAGGTCGAGCTGGTCTACAAGGGCCCGATCGAGGTCCCCGCGCTACCCGTCACGACGCACCGCAACTCACGCAAGCGGCCCGGGCTGGGCCCGCTGCAGACCGGCGAGCGCTACCTGTTCTTCGTCCGGGCCGGCACCGACGCCCTGTCCGCCGGCGGCTGCAGCGGCACCGGCGTCGCGGTGGCCGACCAGGTCACCCAGGTCGAGGAGCTGTTCGGCGAGGGACAGCCCCCGGTGCCGCCGGAGCAGCCCGAGGCGACGTTCGAGCGGGTCGCCGACGCCGACCCAGCCGACTTCACCCGGAGCGCCGCGCCTGGGCTGGCGCTGGTGCTGATCGGGCTGCTCGGCCTGGTCGTCGTAGGTCGGCTCGGCCGCCGTTCGGCCTAGAGGTACATCCCGCCCGAGCTCTGACCCGGCCGGTCGTCGTCCTCAGCGGACTGCTGCCCCTGCTGGGCCTGTTGCGGCATCATCCCCGGCGGCAGCGCCTTCCGGATCTGCTCGAACTGCGCGCGCGCCGCCATCTGCTGGGCGTAGATCGCGGTCTGGATGCCGTGGAACAGGCCCTCCAGCCAGCCGACCAGCTGCGCCTGCGCGATCCGCAGCTCGCTGTCCGAGGGCGTGGTGTCCTCGGTGAAGGGCAGTGAGAGTCGCTCGAGCTCCTCGACCAGCTCGGGCGCGAGGCCGGCCTCGAGCTCCTTGATCGAGGCCTGGTGGATCTCCTTGAGCCGGTTGCGGCTGGCCTCGTCGAGCGGGGCGGCCTTCACCTCCTCGAGCAGCTGCCGGATCATGCTGCCGATCCGCATCACCTTGGCCGGCTGCTCCACCAGCTCGGTGATCGAGCGCTCGTCGTCGTCGCCGTCGGAGCCCGGCTCGTTGACCTCCAGGGCAGATGCAGGGACAGAGCCCATCGGCTGCCCGTCGGGGCCGATCACCACGACCCGCTGCTCCTGCTCCTCGGGCTGTCCGGCTTGTTCGCTCATGGGCCCGACACTATCCGTCACACCGTGAGCAGGATCTTTCCGGTGTGGCCGCCGTCCTCCATCAACCGATGCGCCTCGGCGATCTCCTCCAGCGGCATGGAGCCGTGCACGATCGGGCGGACCAGCCCCTCGGCGACCAGCGGCCACACGTGCTCGACCACCGACGCGCAGATCGCCGCCTTCTCCTCGACCGGCCGGCTGCGCAGCAGGGCCGCCATCACGGCGCCGCGCTTGCGGAACAGCTCACCGAGGTCGAGCTCGCCCTTGGTGCCGCCCTGCATACCGATGACCATCAGCCGGCCCTCGGTGGCCAGCGCCGACACGTTGCGGCCGAGGTACTTCGCGCCCATGTTGTCGAGGATCACGTCGACGCCCGCGCCGTCGGTCTCCTGGCGGACGACCTCGACGAAGTCCTGGTCGCGGTAGTTGATCAGGACGTCGGCGCCGAGCTCCGCGCAGGCGGCGAGCTTCTCCGGAGTGCCCCCGGTGGTGAAGACCCGCGCGCCGAGCTGAGCGACCAGCTGGATCGCGAACGTGCCGATGCCGCCGGCGCCACCGTGCACCAGGAACGTCTCGTCGGGCCTCAGCCCGGCCATCATGAACACGTTGGACCACACCGTGCAGGCCACCTCGGGCAGCGCCGCCGCGGTCACCAGGTCGACACCCGCGGGCACCGGCATCAGCTGCCCGGCCGGTACGACGACCTGCGACGCGTAGCCACCACCGGCCAGCAGCGCACACACCTCGTCACCGACGGCCCAGCCGGACACGTCGGCCCCGATCTCGGCCACCGTGCCGCTGCACTCGAGCCCCATGACGTCAGACGCGCCCGGGGGCGGCGGGTAGACGCCCTTCCGCTGCAGCAGGTCCGCTCGGTTGACGGCGGTGGCGGCGACATCGAGGAGCACCTCACCGGCAGCCGGCGAGACGTCGGGCACCTCGACCACGGACAGGACCTCAGGGCCACCGGGCTCGGCGGCGATCACGGCACGCATGCCGTCAGTTTGTCCTAGCCGGCGTAGACGTCGCGGCTGTGGTCGACGGAGCTGTCGTCGGGTACGTCGTCGAAGACGTCGTCGGGGTCCGGGGCGTTCGCGGGTCGGTCCCAGCCCTCTGCGAGCGACTGCGCCCGGACCGCCAGCTTCTCGACCGCCTCTGGGTCCGCCCCCTGCTCGCCGGCGGCCACGCCCAGGAGGAAGGCCGTCACTGCACCGGCCTTGGGCTCGACGTTGTCACCGGCACACGTCACCAGATCGTTGACCAGACCCTCGTCGACCTCGGCCTCGACATCGAGCACGTCGGCCAGCTCATCGATCCAGTCGTGAAGGTTCACCGGACCAATGTGGACAGGAACCGGCCCGGATCGCAACCCCTCTTTCGCAACTAGGGCGCGGGAGACCGCAGGTCACGCAGGTCCGCCCAGGTGTCGACATCGCGGTGCTCGGCCCCCGTCGACGGCACCTCGACCAGGTCCATCGGCGCGAGCAACCGGTGCAACGGCAGGTCGTGCTGCTCCTCCAAGCCGGGTCTTACCGCGTCCAGGCGCACCTGGTCGAGCACCAGCGCGAGCTGTCGGCGACCGCCCGGATCGGTGAGCACGGCGCCGTCGCTGCCGGCCCCGGCCTCTAGGAGCCGCCGGAACGTGTCGGCGCGCAGGTGCGGCATGTCCACGGCCAGCACCGCCAGCCGGGGCGCGGTGCGGAGCAGGGCGTCGCGGCCGGTCAGCAGGGCGGCCGCCGGGCCGCCGTACCGGGGATTCTCGAGGGTGAACGTCACCGGTCGATCCGTGGGCACGGACTCACCGACCACGACCACCTCGGCGGCATCGATCACCGCGTCCAGGGCGCGGGCCAGCAGGGTCCGGCCGTCGACCTCCATCGACGCCTTGTCGGCACCACCGAGACGCGCGGCCCGGCCACCGGCCAGGATCACCGCGCAGAAGCTGCTCAGCCCCGGGTCGATCTCCATGCTTCGAGTCTCGCACCGGGCGACCGGCGCGTCCGGCGGGACCATCTGGTGGCAGTCTGGACGCGTGACGACGACCACGCCCGCCCTGCGGGTCGCACTGGTGCAGGAGGCATCGGGGCTCGACCCGCAGGTCAACCGCGCCAACCTCGCGGAGCTGGTGCCCGACGACGCCGACCTGGTGGTTCTCCCGGAGGCCTTCGCGCGCGACTTCGGCGAGGCCGGTTCCGACGTGAGCGGGTACGCCGAGCCGCTCGGCGGCGACTTCGACGACGCCGTGGCGCGGGTGGCCGGCGAGCGCGGCACCACGGTCGTCGCCGGCATGTTCGAGACCGGGCCCGATCCGGCGCGGCCCTACAACACGCTGCTGGTGCGGGGCGCCGCCACGGCCCACTACCGCAAGGTGCACCTCTACGACTCGTTCGGCTACCGGGAGAGCGACCGGCTCACCGCCGGCCCGATCGACCCGCTCGTCGTCGACATCGCGGGCTGGCGGGTCGGCCTGATGACCTGTTACGACCTGCGCTTCCCGGAGTATGCGCGGGCCCTGGTCGATCGCGGCGCCGAGGTGCTCGTGGTCCCGGCGGCGTGGGTCGCAGGGCCGCGCAAGGTCGACCACTGGCGCACGTTGCTTCTGGCCAGAGCCATCGAGAACACGGTCTTCGTCGCCGCCGCGGCGCAGCCGGGCCCGCGCTACACCGGCCACTCGATGGTCGTGGATCCGCTCGGCGACGTGCTGGTGGAGGCAGCCGTGGAGCCGGTCCTGATCAGGGCGACCCTCGAGCGGAACGCGCTCGACGAGGCCCGGCGGACCAACCCCTCCCTGGCCAACCGACGTCTGTAGCCTCTTCCGCCGTGCCCACACGCAACGCCCGGAGGCGCTCCGCGGCCTCCCGGATCCCGGTCGTGCTGTGGGCGCTCGTCGTCGCGGCCGGGCTCGCCGCGTTGGTCGCGGCCCTGGTCCCGGTCGGTCCCGAGTGGCTCGGTGGTGCCGGCTCCGTGACCGTCGCGGCCAGCTACACCTGGGCACTGGCGGCACGCACCGGAGGCCGGCCCCTGGTCTTCGGCGGGCTGGCGCTCGCCGTCGGGGGCGTGGTGCTGGCGCTCGACGAGGACTACCTGCGCACCGGAGCCGCGGTGATGACCTGCGTGGTCACTGCGGTGTTCGCGGTGATGGCCACGGTGCCCGCACCGCGCTACGTGCACGCCATACGCGAGTGCGTGATCGCCGTGCTGCTCTCCGCGATCGGGGCGCTCGCGACCGTCGGGTTCGAGCCCACCATCACGGTGACCCGGTTCGAGTACGTCACGTTCGGCCTCTCGCTCGCGGGCGCGTTCCTCGTGGTCTACCGGCTCGGCGCCGGTCTGCACGGCCTGGGTCGCCGGGGCATCGTGATCGTCGTCGTGGGCGGCGGCCTGGTCGCGGTGTCCGTGCTGTACGCCGAGCTGATCCGGCGCTATGGCCCCCCGGAGCTGGTCGAGGGCCTGCTGGACGCGGTGCGTTGGAGCCGCGACAACCTCGGGGCGTTCCCGCGACCGATCGAAACCATCCTCGGCATCCCCGCGCTCGCCTATGGATGCCACATGCGCGCCCGGCGCCGGCAGGGCTGGTGGGTGTGCGCGTTCGGGGCCGCCGGCACCGCTGCCGTGGCCAACGGGCTCGCCAACCCGGCGATCTCGTTCGAGGAGAGCGCGCTCTCGGTCGCCTACGGTCTGGTGGTCGGGCTGTTCCTCGGCTACCTGGTGACCCGGCTCGACCTCTTCATCACCGGTACCCGCGCGGGTGGCCGCCGGGTCGCCGGTGCCGCCCCCGCGCTGCGCCCCGAGCCGCGTCGTACCGAGGCCCTCCTCTGATCGGGTCCGGATGGGCACCGGCTAGGTTCGGGGGATGGCGCGTGACCAGGTGACCGAAATCGTGGCCGAGATGGTGGCCAACGTGCTGCGCGTCGAGGTCGACGCCGGTGCGGTGGTGAGCGAGGGCGACGCCCTCGTGCTGCTGGAGTCGATGAAGATGGAGATCCCTGTGTTCACCGAGGTCGCCGGTGTCGTCCGGGCGGTCAAGGTCAGCAGCGGCGACGTCGTGCAGGACGGCGACGTGCTGGTCGAGATCGTTCCGTCCTGAGTCGTCCCTAGACTCTCCCTGTGCGTTCGCGCGCACGGAGGGGTGCCGGAGTGGCCGATCGGAACCGCCTTGAAAGCGGTCGCTGGCAGAGATGTCAGCCGCGGGTTCGAATCCCGCCCCCTCTGCCGAGTGAGCTACTCCGACCCGCCGAGCTCGATCTCTACGTCGTCGTACATCAGGTCGTTGCGCCGCTGCATGTGCCGAGAGATGTCGGAGACCAGCCGGCGCAGCTCGCTCCGGACCCGCTCGACGTCGGGGTTCTCGAGCACTTGGGGTCCGAGCGCACTGATCCGGCCGAGCAGGGTGTTGCGCTCTCTGAAGGCGCGGCCGCCGCGGGCGGCAAGCCAGCCGTCCTCGGGATGGCCCACTTCTCCTGAGAGGACGTCGCGTACGGCGGCCATCCGCTGCCGAACCGTCCACCGCCAGTTGCCGACGGAGACGCTCTCGCTCGCAGTCCCGTCCTTGCGCGGCGCCTCGATCGCCTGCTCAAGCGCCCGCAGTGCTGTGGTCATGCCCGTTCTCACCATGGTCATGGGGAACCTCCCGGGGGGCTGGGATCTGAGTGTGACCTCCGCCCACCCGATCGGACAAGAGCGATTGGCGCACCAAATTCGTGTCTTGTTCAATCAGTCCTATGCCGTCACCCCCCGCGTCCGACTATCGGCTCGCCCCGCTCCTGATTGCCCGGTTCGTGGGCCTCTACCTGGTGCTCCTGGCCGTGGTCGTCTTCGTCGCCACGGCCGTGGTCGCCACGAGCGACCTGCCCGGAGACGTCCTCGTCGTTCTGCTGGTCCTGGCGCTCGTCGGGCTGTTCGTGATGGCCTGGGTGCTCCGCTCCCGGGTCACCGTCGTGCACCTCGACGAGGCCGGCTACCGGGTCGCGATGGTGCGCGGCGCCGGCGTGAAGCAGGCGCGCTGGACCGACGTCGAGGACGCGGTCACGTCGGCTCCCCGTGGCTTCCCGTGCGTCGTGATCCGCCTACGCAATGGGGGTTCTACGACGATCCCGGTGCAGGCGCTGGCCGCCGATCCGGACGACTTCGCGCGCGACGTACGCGCCCGGCTGCGTGCCGGGGGACGACGCTCGCGGTGACCGCAGAGACCGATTCGGTCCGTCGCCGCCGCGCCTTGTAGCCTGTCCGAGCCGTCCGTGAGGACGGCGTGGAGGCGTCGCCTAGTCCGGTTTATGGCGCCCGCCTGCTAAGCGGGTTGAGGGTCACACCTCTCGCGGGTTCAAATCCCGCCGCCTCCGCCGCCCGCTCGCCCCAGT
Source organism: uncultured Actinomycetota bacterium (assembly GCA_963779635.1). Lineage (GTDB taxonomy): Bacteria > Actinomycetota > Actinomycetes > Propionibacteriales > Nocardioidaceae > Nocardioides. The sequence goes on from CAVZZC010000010.1 coordinate 297,739, forward strand.
TCCGGCTGGGGCGAGCGCATACCCCATGGAGTAATCGCTCTGCTCTGGACTGCACTATTCTGCATTGCAGATTTGTGAGCCAACAAAGCCCTCGTCGCATCACTCTGCACGCGCGAGACTCAAGGCTCGAGGGTCATTCCGTGGACCCTTCGCCTGGGAGCAAGGGGACAGATGATGAAGAACGTATTGCGCAAGGCAAGCATCACGCTGGCGGCCACCGTCGTCAGCGTGGGTCTGGTCGCAATCTCTGCGCCGGCTGCTAGCGCCGATTCGAGCTGGGACACCCGGGGCGTCCCGCACGGCGGCCGGTAGGCGCAGCCCAAGACGTTGAGACCGCGGTTCACCAGTGCTTAGGTGGGCCGTCCCGCACCGTCCCCCCGGGCTGGTCTCAACTTGATCGAGGGCGGTGTCCGGGTCCAGGCCGGGCATCGCCCTCGATCCCTTTTCACCCGTACGACGCGGACTCAGTCGTCGGTGTTCTCGGTGCCGGAGACGCCTCGGCGGCCCATCATGTAGCCGAGCTGGAAGCGGGTCTCGGCTTCGTACTCCACCTTCAGGTCGGCCACGTAGCCGGCGTAGGTGCGCGGGCTGACGCCGAGTCGCTTCGCGCTGACCGGGTCGGAGTGACCCTCGATCAGCATCCGGATCGTCATCGCCCGCTGCTCGGCGGCGATCTCGGCCATCATCGTGCGCTCGCGGTTGGTGAACAGCCGGCCGCGTTCCCACGCTCGCTCGAACACGTCGACCAGGTAGGCGACCATCGCGGGCTCGCGGATCACCACGGCGACGCTGAGCTGGTCGCCGTTCGGGATCACCGCGACCCGCCGGTCGATCACGATCATCCGGTTGAAGAACTCGTCCAGGGTGCGCACCTCGGCGCCGCGGGCGGTGACCGCCGCGACGTACTTGTGCGTGATCGAGCTGCGCCGGGCGCTGTGCTGGTAGAGCGTGCGCATCTTGGTGCCGCGCTCGAGCATCTGGATGTCGCGCTGTGCGGCCCTGGCCAGGGTGGCGCCGCTGCGGCTGCCCTGCGGCTGGGCGGTGAGCATCTCCTCCTCGGCCTCAGCGACCAGCGTTGCCAGCTGGGCGTCGATGGCCTCGCCGCCGTGGAGGTAGGTGAACGGGCCGCGGGACTGGGTGAACGACGCCCGGCGCCAGGCATGGGTGAGCGGACCGAAGGACTTGGCCCACTTCGAGGACTCCTCGAGGAGCTGGACACCCTCCTGGCTGAGCGGGGTGACCACCCGGGACTGCACGCTGGTGGGGTCCTCGGGTATCCACGTCTCTTCCGGCTGGTTGAACTGCACCAGCCCGAGCTCGACCAGGAGGTCGAAGCCGGGGCGCTGTGGGGACTCCTCGGCGATCCGCGGGTCGTCGGCCTTGATCCCGCCGTCGGCGACGATCTCGTCGTACAGCGGGGCCGCCTGCGCTTCGAACAGGTCGCGGCGGTCCGGCTGGTGCGTGGTCACTCGTGCCTCCCTGTCCCTCCTTGCCCGAGCACCACTCGATGATTCCACACCGCGCGCGAGGGCTCGCTCCGTGACGCGGAGCGAGCCCTCGGGCGGCGCGGGTGGGTCAGGAGCCCAGGCGGGCCTTCAGCCCGTCGAGCTCGGTCCACAGAACCGCCGGCAGGTCGTCGCCGAACTTGTCGAACCACTCCTGGATCTGCGGGATCTCGGCCTTCCACTCCTCGACGTCGACGCGCAGAGCCTCAGCCAGCGCGTCCTCGGTCATGTCCAGGCCCTCGGTGTCGAGCGCGTCGGGTGTCGGCACGTGGCCGATAGGGGTCTCCACGGCCGCGGCCTGACCGTCGATACGTTCGACGACCCACTTGAGGACCCGGCTGTTCTCGCCGAACCCGGGCCACAGGAAGTCGCCCTGCCCATCAGCACCGTCGCGGCGGAACCAGTTGACGTAGAAGATCCGCGGCAGCTTGGCGGCGTCGTTGTCCTTGCCGACGGTGATCCAGTGGTTGAAGTAGTCGCCGGCGTTGTAGCCGATGAAAGGCAGCATCGCCATCGGGTCGCGGCGCACGACCCCGACGGCGCCGACGGCGGCGGCGGTGGTCTCCGAGGAGAGCGTCGCGCCGAGGAACGTGCCGTGGGTCCAGTCGCGGGCCTCGAACACCAGCGGCACCGTGGTCTTGCGGCGGCCGCCGAACAGGATCGCGTCGATCGGTACGCCGCGCGGGTCGTCGTACTCCGGCGCGAGGATGTCGCACTGCGTGATCGGCGTGCAGTAGCGGCTGTTGGCGTGGCTGGAAAGCACGCCGTCAGCACCTTCCTTGTCAGCTGTCCACGGCTCGCCCTTCCAGCTGGTGGCCTTGGCCGGTGGGTTCTCCAGCCCCTCCCACCAGATGTCGCCGTCCTCGGTGAGCGCGACGTTCGTGAAGACCGAGTTGCCCTTGTTGATGGTGCGCATCGCGTTGGGGTTGGTGTGCTCGTTGGTGCCGGGCGCGACTCCGAAGAAGCCGTACTCCGGGTTGACCGCCCACAGCCGGCCGTCGTCGCCGACCCGCATCCACGCGATGTCGTCGCCGAGCGTCTCCACCTTCCATCCGGGGATGGTGGGCTGCAGCATCGCGAGGTTGGTCTTGCCGCAGGCGCTGGGGAACGCCGCGGCGACGTACTTCACGACGTTGTCGGGCGAGGTCAGCTTGAGGATCAGCATGTGCTCGGCGAGCCAGCCCTCGTCGCGGGCCATCACGCTGGCGATGCGCAGGGCGTAGCACTTCTTGCCGAGTAGCGCGTTGCCGCCGTACCCGGAGCCGAAGGACCAGATCGCCCGCTCCTCGGGGAACTGCACGATGTACTTCGTGTCGCTGCACGGCCACGCGACGTCGGCCTGGCCCTCCTCGAGCGGCATGCCGACGGAGTGCAGGGCCGGCACCCAGTGCAGATCTTCTCCGGCGGCGTTCAGCTCCTCCATCCGCTTCAGCACGGAGGTGCCCATCCGGGCCATCACCCGCATCGACACGGTGACGTACGCCGAGTCGGTGAGCTCCACGCCGAACATCGGCTTCTCCGCCTCGAGGTGGCCCATCACGAACGGGATGACGTACATGGTCCGGCCCCGCATGCACCCGTCGTAGAGACCGCGCATCAGCGCCTTCATCTCGTTCGGGTCCATCCAGTTGTTGGTCGGGCCCGCGTCGCGCTCGTCGACCGAGCAGATGTAGGTGCGGTCCTCGACCCGTGCGACGTCGATCGGGTCGGACGCGGCGTAGAAGGAGTTGGGCTTGATCGCGGGGTTCAGCCGGGTGAACGTGCCGGTGGCGACCAGGGCCTGGGTGAGCTCGGTCCACTCCTCGTCGGAGCCGGTGCACCAGTGGATCCGGTCGGGCTGGGTGAGCGCTGCCATCTCGTCGACGAAGTCGACGATGCCCTGGTTCGTCGTGGGGTGGGTGGTGGGTGCCTGCGTATCGGCGGTCATGCGTGTGGTGTTCCCTCTCGCGCATTCGCGGTGGTTCGCACGGCGTCGTTGTCGGCGACTGGTAAGACAACGAGGCCGAAACACTCAGGCTCCGACCTCGGAATGCGCTGAGGGTAGTGCGGCGTTCGCGATGGTGGGTATTGGATCGATCAACGCTGCGTGGCCTGGATCACACTCCGGTACGGCGTCGGGCCGGCCGCTAGCGATTCGGCATCGCCTGACCCGCTCGGCTATCCTCAACCGGTCGCTCGGCGAGCCCGGGCGACGGGCGCCCGTAGCTCAACGGATAGAGCATCTGACTACGGATCAGAAGGTTTGGGGTTCGAATCCCTACGGGCGCGCCAGAGTTTTGCCAGGTCGGTCAGTAGCCGGTCCCCATCTTGATCTGCTCGCGTTCGACGTGCGTGGTCGCGCCCTTCTGGTCGAGCGTCGCGCAGGCGTCGGCAAGGTCGCGGGTCAGCCGCTCTACCTGTTCGCGACTCATGGTCTCCTTGACCAGCGCGCGCATGATCTTCACCTTCTCGGCATTCGGCGGGAGGGTGTAGGCCGGAACCATCCAGCCGCGCTCCGCCGAGAGCTGCCACGCGATGTCGGACTCGTCGTAGGCCGTGTGTTCGCCTGACAACCGGAACGCCACCAGCGGCAGCTGCTCCAGGTTCTCGCCGATCACCTCGAACCGGCCGCTGTCGCGCAGGTTCGCCGCGAGGGCATGCGCATTCTGCTGCATCTGGTTCATGACGTACGTGTAGCCATCGCGACCCAGCCGGACGAACTGGTAGTACTGCGCCAGCACCATCGCCGCGCCGGTGGAGAAGTTCAGCGTGAACGTCGCGTCGGTCTTGCCGAGGTAGTTCTCGTAGAAGACGAGGTCTTGGGCGAGGTCGGACGGCTCTCGGAACACCAGCCAGCCGATCCCCGGGTAGACGAGCCCGTACTTGTGGCCGGACACGTTGATCGACCGGACCTGCTCGAGCCGGAAGTCCCACTTGGAGTCCGGGTAGAGGAACGGCCAGACGAACCCGCCGCTGGCGCCGTCGACGTGGAGAGGGATGTCGAGGTCGCGTCGCTTCTTGACGTCGAGAAGCAGCTTGTTGATGCCGACGATGTCGTCCATGTGTCCGGTGAACGTCGTGCCGAGGACGGCCGCGACGCCGATCGTGTTCTCGTCGAGGTGCGGCTCCACGTCGTCGGGGCCGATCGTGTACTTGTTCTCCTCGAGCGGGACGATCCGCGGTTCGACGTCGAAGTAGCGGCAGAACTTCTCCCACACCACGTGGACATCGCCTCCGAACACCAGGTTCGGCCGCTCGGTCGAGCGGTTCGCTGCCTGCTGACGTTCCTTCCACTTCCACTTCAAGGACAGGGCGCCGAGCATGATCGCCTCGGACGAGCCCTGGGTCCGGCAGCCGGTCGCCTCTCCGGCCGGCGCGTTGAACAGGTCGGCGAGCATCCGGACGCAGCGCTGCTCGATCTCGGCGGAGATCGGGTACTCCGCGTGGTCGATGAAGTTGCGGTGGAGGTTCTCGGCGATGATCCGCTGCGCCTCCGGCTCCATCCAGGTCGTCACGAACGTCGCCAGGTTGCGCTGTGGGTCGCCTTCGAGGGCGAGGTCCTCGTCGACCAGGCGCATGGCATCGACCGGACGCATGCCGTGCTCCGGGAAGGACTTCGAAGGCGCCGCCTCGGTCAGGAACCGGTTGCCGAAGAGCGCTACCGCCTCGGTCTCACTGAGCTTCGTCATGTTGCGCCTACCGTTCTTTTGTTGGTTGAGGGCTGTCGATTGCCTGCAGGACCCCGCCGAGCACGAAGCACACCGCACCTGCGCACGTGCCCCAGTTGACGAGCCCGGCGTCGATCTCGCTGGACGTCGCCGGACGGGTGAAGGCCGCGAGCCCCGCGAGGAAGAACAGGACGGAACCGAACTGGTTGACCGCCACGGTCCACCAGCCCAGCTGGCGGGCCCGCACCCTGATCCGCCCGTCACCCACGTCGAGCAACGCGAGGTGTCCCGACACGAGGAAGCACACGCACCCGAGGATGTCGGGCAGCCAGATCCATCCGTCGGACTGCCGCGGGGTCAGTCCTTCGGCGAATGCTGCGATCAGGCTGACCGCGAACAGCAGCGTCCCGGCGAACAGGACGACCGCACTCAGCCAGCCGAGCCGGTCAACGATCCTGCTGACAAGAAGGATCGACAGGTAGCCGCCGAGGCTGAAGAAGACGCCTCCGACCAGGTAGGTGATGTTGACCGTCGCGCGACTCCCGATGTCGAGCTGGGCGAAGGCCGCGCCGAGAGCAAAGAGGGAGCCGCCCAGGATGAAGGCGACCGCGGCGGCGACATTGACCCGAGCCGGCCGGCGCGCCGCAGTCAGGTTCACCGAGCCGGCCACTTCCTGCTGCATTGCGCCTGCTCCTCCGGGGGTGACGCCTTTCGGATGTCACCCCACCGTGCAGGGGCCGGCCCGCGGCGGCCTCATCCGAAGCGGGTGATTGGCAGTTCCCGCCGCATGCAGACTCGAGGCCACGCGTCCAGGCCGTGTGCGGCCTCCCGCTTGCGGAGCGCGCGGAGTCCGGGCGTCCACTGCGGCTCGGGAAGTATGCCGAACCCGAGCCGCTCGTAGTACGGCGCGTTCCACGGCACGTCGCGGTAGGTCGTGAGGGTGAGGGCGCGAACCCCGGCCGCGGCCGCGAGCTCGGCAACCTGATCGATGAGCCGCCTGCCCAGGCCGTGGCCGGCGTGCCGCGGCTCGACCGAGACCTGCTCGATGTGCCACGGGCCGTCGACGGGATCGTAGGTCAGGTAGCCGACCGGCTGGTCCTCCGCGACCACGACCCAGGCGCGATCGGAGTCGATGTAACGGGTGAGCTCAGCTGCGCTGGGCGGGTCGTCGTCGGCGACCAGGTCCATCCCCAGCGCTCGGAAGTGCTCGCCCGCCGCCACCTCGATGCGCCGCAGGTCGGCGATGTCCTCGGTCCGGGCCGGCCGCAGGGTGTACGGACTCACGCGACGGCACCCTATGCGGACTTCGTCAGCCCATCGAGGATCAGGTCGAGGCCCCACTCGAACTCGTCGCCGAAGTCGTAGCCGGGGCGGAAGTAGTAGTCGGTCGCCATCTGCACCATGTGGGGGTACTCACCGGTGGAGAACCGCTCCATGATCGGCTCCGCGACGTCGGCCACCGTGTCCGCTCCGTCGAACGGCAGGCCGACCTCCTGGAGGGCGAAGCCGTAGATGTAGCTGTCGAGCATGGCGTAGGCGTGGGCGGTCAGCTCGTGCGAGAAGCCCGCACCCAGCAGCGTCCCGAGCACCGCGTCGTGGTGATGCAGCGTGGCTGGGCCGGGGCTGGTCCGGGACTCCATCAGACCGATCGCCCACGGGTGCGCCCGGAGCACCTGGCGTGCCGAATGCGCACGGCGACGCATCTCCGTGCGCCAGTCACCGTCGGCGGCCGGCAGCTCGATCTCGCTGAACACGAGGTCGACGATGCCGTCGAGGATCTCGTCCTTGTTGGCGACGTAGTAGTAGACCGACATCGGCTTCACGCCGAGGCTCTTGGCGAGGGACCGGATCGTCAGCGCGTCGATGCCGCCGGCATCGGCGACCTCCATCGCGCCGCTCAGCACGCGCTCCCGGCTGAGCCGGGGGCGGCCCTCGCGAGGGCCGTCGGGTTCCGCGGTCATCTGCCCTCCATTCGTTTCCTGTGGCGCTTTCGTACTTTGTACTGTAGCGTCTCGTACTAAGTACGACACAATCCGACGCGAGGACACTTCATGAGCGACACCGCCACCGAGGGCCACTCGGGTAACGCCCCACCGACGACACGCGCGGTGACCGCCGCAGACCGGTCCATCCAGCAGGCCGGCCTGGTCGCAGGTGTCGGCATCCTGGTCATGGCCGCCCTGTCGGCGTTCGGGATCTTCTACGTCGTGGAACCGCGCGGGGACCGAGGCGCAGGTCTCCGTCTTCGTCGCCGACCTGTCGTCCCAGATCGAGGTACGCCGCCTGGCCGCCGAGTCGCTGGAGCGCCTGCCGCAGATCGACGTACTGGTCAACAACGTGGGTGGCTACTGGCACACCCGGCGGATCACCACGGACGGGCTCGAGTGGACCTTTGCGGTCAACCACCTCGCGCCGTTCCTGCTCACCGCCCTGCTGCTGGATCGGCTGAAGCAGAGCGGGGACGCCCGCGTGGTGACGGTCTCGTCCCATGCCCACGCCCAGGGGCGGATCGACTTCGACGACCTCCAGAGTGAGCGGTCCTACTCCGGCTCCCGGGCCTACGACCAGTCCAAGCTGGCCAACGTCCTGTTCACCCACGAGCTCGCGGGGCGGCTGCAGGGCAGCGGCGTCACCGCCAACGTGCTGCATCCGGGCGTGGTGAGCACCGGCTTCGGAGCCGAGGACCCCGGCCGCACCCAGCGGCTTGTCGTCCCGATCCTGCGGCCCTTCATGAGGAGCCCGGACCGAGGTGCCGCGACGTCGATCTGGCTGGCATCCGCTCCCGAGATCGCGGGGGTGACGGGCCGCTACTTCGCCAATGGCAAGGAGAAGCGACTGTCGCAACGCGCTGGTGACAAGTCAGTCGCACGGCGTCTGTGGGGCATGAGCGCGGACCTCGTCGGCGGCCCGGCCTGAGACCGCATCATGAAGCGTTGCCGCGCACGCTCTGGATGAAGCGCTCGTACTTCCTGTGGCCGACGAACCTCCACATGAGGCGGATCGGGAACGGCAGGTCCGCCATCATCCGCGCGGCTTCACTGGGTTCGGCGGTCTCGAGCAGCTGACCCATGGCGATCAACCGTTGCCGGGGCGCGAACTTGCTGAAGGCGACCTTCCCGACGTTGTCCCACTCGGCCTGGGTGACGTGGGCAGCGATCAGGGGCAGGACGTCGCGCTCCTCCTCGGCCAGGTGCTCGGCGAGCAGCTCGTCGGTGGTGCGGAGCGCACCAGCCAGCGCCTCCGCGTTCTCGGGCGTGGGCGCCGCCTGCCAGTCCTCCAGCAGGGCACGGGTGGTTTCGAGTGCGGCGTGGAGGCCGGCGTGCTGCTCCTCCATCCGATCGATCAGGGCATCCGAGAGCCCGGCGCGGGAGTGGAGGGCCGGCCAGATCAGCTCGTCCTCGGTCGAGTGATGGGCGTGTAGGCCGTCCAGGTGGAAGCCCACGAACTCCGCGACCTTGGCCACGCGTTCCGACGCGGCGGCGGGAACCGCCAGCACCAGCGACTGCGACTGGTCGAACCCTCTTCGAATCAGCCGATGGATCAGGGCCATCTCCCACGGATCGGCCTGGGTCACGCCCACGGTGGTTGCCATGCGAGCCTCCTTGCGCCACGCCGTTCACTAGTGACAGTCACTAGTGAATGACTACGGCTAGTGTTGACCTCGCCATGAGCCGTGTCAATACCCCCAAACGCACGCGCCGCGAGCAGGCGGCCGCGACCCGCGAACGGATGATCCGCGCCGCCACCGAGGTGTTCACCGAGGCGGGGTACGTGGGGGCGCGGATGAACGACATTGCCACGCGCGCCGGGGTGGCGGTGCAGACGGTCTACTTCACGTTCCACACCAAGGGCGAGCTGTTGCAGGCCTGCTTCGACCATGCCGTCCTGGGGCCGGATCGGGTGCCCCCGGAGGAGCAGGGCTTCTACGCCGACCTCTTGGGCGCCCGATCCGGGAGGGTGGCACTCGCACATTTCGTGGCCGGCAACACAGCGATCCTTGCGCGCTCGGCCGCGATCAAGGAGGTCGCCGAGTCCGCCGGGCACGAACCCGACGCAGCAGCGGTGGTGGCGCACAGCGAGAGCCTGCGCCGCGAGGGGTTGAGCCGGATCGTGGCCCTGCTGGCAGAGAAGTTCGGACTACGCGAGGGACTCGACGAGGCGACCGGGACCGACCTGCTGATGATGCTCTCCTCGTCCTCGCCGTACCTCACCCTGCGGGGCTACGGATGGAGCGAGGAGCAGTACACCGACTGGCTGACGGACACGCTGGCGAAGCAGCTGCTCGCGCGCCCGGGCCGGCGCTAGGAGGGGCCGTTCTCGAGCACCGGACGATCGTCGCGCCACGCGAGACGCACCATCCGGTGATCTGCGGGGTGCGTCCGAAGTAGTGGTAGATGTTCTTGTTCTCGCTCGAGACGTCGGAGAGCGTGAGGGAGCACACCTTCGCGGGGAGCGGGTCCGCGGTGCTCGGCACCGGTGCCGACCAGTTCGTGTCATTCGGTCCGGCGAGCCGCACCTCGAGGGCGCAGCCCCCCGGAGCGTCGACCAGGCGGCTCTGTGCGGATGTCCGTCCGCGAGTGTGTGAGCACAGTGCCCGGCGGCGTCGGCAGGCCCACGCGCCGCAGCCCGGTATCGGGCGACCACCGATGGCGTCGGGTTTCCCCGTGAACACCAGGTCGCGGTCGACCCGAACTCCCGTGTCAGATGCCAGGAAGCTGTGCCAGGTCCTTCCGTCGTCGGTGACTGCGGTCGGGTAGGAGTACCCCCACGGGTCGCCCGCTCGCTGCCGCGACCGGCACCGGAGGTTGATGTAGAACGGATCCTCCTCGCCCCGGGTGTACGTCGGCATCGGCTCGATCGCGTTGCACTCGACGCCCTTCGGGGCCCGGGCAACCACCCGCGGCTCGGTCCAGGTCTCCGCACCCGGGAAGTGCACCTGCACGACCAGGCTGCGGCCGTCGGGCGAGGTGGCGATGACTTCCCGCCAGTGCCAGAACCCACTGCGCTCGTAGCGGCCGGGCAGCTTCCGGTCGGAGGGCGCGGATAGCGAACCTGACCGCTGGGGTCCTCGGTGACGCGGCGCCAGGTGCCGCTCTTGCGAACCAGGAACCAGGCGTCGTACTTGCTGCGGCTCACGACGAGGTAGTCGGCGGAGAAGGTCTCCAGGGTGGTGGAGCAGAGGTCTCGGCTGTCACGGGCGGCGCGGTAGCGCGCCGCATCGGTGAAGTCCGTCCGACCCGGATCGGCCGTGAGCATCGTGAAGTCACAGCTGCCGGTGCCGGACTCTCCGTGGACGGCGCGCAATGACCCGTCCGGCGCGAGGACGGGCTGCCCCTCGCCGTACGTGCCCTCGGGCAGGCCGGACGGCTGCTGCTCGACGATCCCTTCTCCGTGCCAGGCCACATAGCCATCGGGCCGCGCGTCGAGGAGCACGTGCTCCCCGTCCGGGGTGACCTGCGGCGGGTCGGAGGTCAGGCCGGGGTACTCACTTGCTGGCCGAGCAGGATCCGTCGCGACAGACGACGAACACGGTGACGTCGTCCTTGATCAGCTCCTCGTAGGGGATGTCGTCGGAGTAGCTGGTGTCGGGTGGAGTGAAGGTCGCGAACAGCGCAAGGGTCGGACCACCGACCCGGACCCGCATGAATGTCCGGACCATGTCGCCGGCGTCGAAGACGACCTCCGGGTCGGTCCACGACATCCCATCGGCATCCCGCCAGCGCACCACGATGTCGCGCGCGTCGTACCCGCTGACGGCGATCTGCGCCTCGCCGTCGGGCAGATTGAAGTAGCGGGCGCCACCGGGCTCAGAGGAGGACCAATCGGCCTTGTCTCCGCTCGAGTCCGAGCCGGTCCAGAAGAGGAGCACGAGCGTCAGGGGCAGGACGGCAAGGCCGACGTAGAAGATGATGGGTCCGCGGAGGTGCCTCACCGCGTCAGTCTCGTCGTCTGTGGGCGTCGCCGGGCCAGAGTCGGAGTTGTTGCACAGATTCTCCACGTCAGCTGCGCAAGATCTTCACAGGACGTGTCGATCTAGGGCCGTGCCGTTCGACCTGTGGCTGAGAACCACATCATCGAACCCCGAGAGGACCAGCATCATGGGCACGATCCAAGCAACCTTCTTCATCTCCCTGGACGGCGTCGTCGAGGCGCCGGAGACCTGGCACATGTCGTACTTCAACGACGAGATGGGCGAGATCATCGGCGCCGGCCTGGAGGTCAACAAGGCCTTCCTGATGGGCCGGAACAACTACGACGGCGGCGTGGAGTACTGGCCGAACGACACCAGCGAGTTCGCCGACTACTTCAACAACATCCCCAAGTTCGTGATCTCGTCGTCGCTGCAGGACCCGACCTGGAACAACACCTCGGTCGTGGCCGGCGACGTCGAGTCGGTGCAGCGGATGAAGGACTCCGTCGACGGCCAGCTGTTCATGACCGGTAGCGCGATCACTGTGCGGTGGCTGTTGGAGAACGGCCTGCTCGACGAGCTGATGCTGCTGCTGCACCCGGTCGTCGTCGGGAAGGGGCAGAAGCTCTTCGAGGGCGAGCTCGAGACCCACGGGCTCGAGCTGGCGGAGAGCAAGACCCTCTCGACCGGCGTCATCTACCTGCTTTACAAGCCGGCGGCCTGAGACTCACCGGCCGGAGACGAAGTCGGCGAGGCGACCGATGCGGCTGGTCCGCTCGAGCCGCCTCGTCGACTCACGTCGGTCGGCGGTCCGGTACAGGCCGTACATCGCCCGGACGCCGAGCCACCTGAGCGGCTCGGGCTCCCAGCGACGTCCCCGGCGGTCCGTCCAGGCGAGCCGGCGCAGCTCCGTGTCGCGGTCGAGGAGCAGGTCGCGCAGGGTGCGGCCGGCGAGGTTGGTGGCGCTCAGCCCGTTGCCGACGTAGCCGCCGGCCCAGCCGACTCCGGTGTCTCGGTCGAGACCGACGCTGGCGCACCAGTCGCGGGGTACGCCGAGCACGCCGCACCAGGCCTGCGCCAGCGGGACGTCGGCGATCGGCGGGAACATGTCGGCCAACGTCGCCCGCAGCGACTCGATCGTCCACGCCTGCGTCCGCCCATCGACGTCGGTGCGCGAGCCGAACCGATAGGGGATGCCCCGCCCGCCGAGGGCGATCCGCCCGTCAGCCGTGCGCTGCGCGTAGCAGTAGGCGTGCGCCAGGTCCCCGAGCAGCTCGCTGCCGCGCCAGCCGATCCGATCCCACTGCGCGGTGCTCAACGGTTCGGTCACCACGATCGCCGAGTTCATCGGCAGCATTGCGCGGCGTTGTCCCGCCAGCCCGGCCGTGAATCCCTCCAGGCAGCGCAGCACGTACGGCGCGCGCACGGCGCCGTGCGGGGTGACGGCGCGGCCCGGCTCGATCGCGGTCACCCTGGTCTGCTCGTGGACGGTGACGCCCAGCCGGCGTACGACGGCGGCGAGACCGCGCACGAGGCGCGCGGGCTGCACCCGCGCGCAGTCGGGATCGAGGTAGCCGCCGAGGGCGCCGGCGACGCCGATCCGCTCGGCCACCTCGGCCCCGGTCAGCACCCGAACGGGCGCAGCGGGCGGGTGCTCCCGCAACCGGGAGAGCTGCGCGGGGGAGCGCGCGACGAACATGACGCCGTTCCGGACGATGTCCGCCTCGATGCCCTCGTCGTGGCAGATCGTGATCACCTCGTCGACGGTGCCGCGCAACGCGGCGGCGAGCCGGTCGACGCCGCCGGCGCCGTACGGCCCGCGGGCGTAGGTCTTTCGGTTACCCGGCATCTCCGCGGAGAGCCAGCCGCCGTTGCGGCCCGAGGCGCCGAAGCCGACGAACTCCGCCTCGAGGACCACGATCCGCAGCGCCGGGTCGGCCTTCGCCAGGTAGTAGGCAGCCCACAGCCCGGTGAGCCCACCGCCGACGATGCACACGTCGCACTCGAGGTCGCCGGGGAGCGGCGGCCCGGGCTCGGGCAGCCCGATCTGGGAGTACCAGAAGGACACCCCGCCGTTCGGGACGCCTGCTGTGTCGACGAGGGCCACGGGGTCATCCTGCAACGTGGCCCAGCTGAAATCTTGACTCATTCAAAAAAGGTCGCAAGACTCCGAGGCGTGACGGCGACCTCGGACCTGGAGCAGATGCTTCGCGGTGCCGACCTGCGCGTCACTCGTCCCCGGCTGGCCGTGCTGGACGCCGTACACGCTCACGCGCACGCCGACACGGACACCCTGATCGGTGCGGTACGCCGCTCACTCCCGGGCGTGTCCCACCAGGCCGTCTACGACGTGCTGCGGGCTCTCACCACGGCGGGCCTGGTGCGCCGCATCCAGCCGTCCGGCTCGGTGGCGCGCTACGAGTCGCGGGTCGGCGACAACCATCACCATGTCGTCTGCCGGTCGTGCGGCGACATCGCCGACGTCGACTGCGCCGTCGGCGAGGCGCCCTGCCTGGAGGCGTCGAACGACAGCGGCTTCACGATCGATGAGGCCGAGGTCGTCTATTGGGGCGTGTGCCCCTCCTGCTCCACCACCCAGTCCTGACCACACAGCTACACCGAGAGGTTTGCAGATGAGCGAGAGCGAAAACCCGGTAATCGACTCCCCCGAGCCCAAGGAGGGCCGGCCCCGCACCAACCAGGACTGGTGGCCGAACCAGCTGGACCTGTCGGTGCTGCACAAGCACGCGTCGGGCCCGACGAGCCCGATGGACCCGGACTTCGACTACGCCGAGGAGTTCAAGAAGCTCGACGTGGACGCGCTGAAGGCCGACATCGTCGAGGTGATGCGGACCTCGCAGGACTGGTGGCCGGCGGACTTCGGCCACTACGGCGGACTGTTCATCCGGATGAGCTGGCACGCGGCCGGCACCTACCGGATCGAGGACGGCCGCGGCGGCGCCGGCGAGGGCCACCAGCGGTTCGCCCCGCTGAACAGCTGGCCCGACAACGCCAACCTCGACAAGGCCCGTCGACTGCTGTGGCCGGTGAAGCAGAAGTACGGCCGGAAGATCTCCTGGGCCGACCTGCTGGTGCTGGCCGGCAACGTGGCGCTGGAGGACATGGGCCTCGAGACGTTCGGCTTCGGGTTCGGGCGTGAGGACGTCTGGGAGCCGGAGGAGATCATCTGGGGTCCGGAGGACACCTGGCTGGGAGACGAGCGCTACAGCGGAGACCGCGAGCTGTCCGGTCCGTTCGGCGCCGTCCAGATGGGCCTGATCTACGTCAACCCGGAGGGCCCCAACGGCAACCCCGACCCGGTCGCCGCGGCTCGCGACATCCGCGAGACGTTCAGCCGGATGGCGATGAACGACGAGGAGACGTTCGCGCTGATCGCCGGCGGTCACACGTTCGGCAAGACCCACGGCGCGGGCGACGCCGACCTGGTCGGACCCGAGCCCGAGGGGTGCCCGGTCATGTCGCAGGGGCTGGGCTGGCACAGCCAGTACGGCTCCGGCAAGGGTGTCGACCAGATCACCAGCGGCCTCGAGGTCACCTGGACGAACACTCCGACCACGTGGGACAGCAGCTTCCTGGAGATCCTGTTCGGGCACGAGTGGGAGCTCACCGAGAGCCCCGCCGGCGCGAAGCAGTGGGTGGCCAAGGACGCCGAGGCGATCATCCCCGGCGCCCATGGCGAGCCGAACAAGCTGCCGACGATGCTGACCACGGACCTGTCGCTGCGGTTCGACCCGGTCTACGAGAAGATCGGCCGCCGCTTCCTGGAGAACCCCGAGGAGTTCCAGCTCGCGTTCGCCAAGGCCTGGTACAAGCTCCTGCACCGCGACATGGGTCCGATCGACCGCTACCTCGGCCCGTGGGTCGCCGAGCCGCAGCTGTGGCAGGACCCGGTGCCGGCCGTCGACCACGAGCTGGTCGACGACGGAGACATCGCGGCGTTGAAGCAGCAGCTGCTCGACTCGGGTCTGTCTGTGTCGCAGCTGGCCGGCACGGCCTGGGCCTCCGCGGCGACCTTCCGCGGCACCGACATGCGCGGTGGCGCGAACGGCGCCCGGATCCGTCTCGAGCCGCAGCGCGGTTGGGCGGTCAACGCGGACGCGGTCGCCTCGCTCGACGTACTCGAGCGGGTCCAGCAGGACTTCAACGCCCAGGGTGGCAAGAAGATCTCGCTGGCCGACCTGATCGTGCTCGGTGGCTGCGCTGCGGTCGAGCAGGCCGCGAAGAACGCCGGTGTCGCGATCACCGTGCCCTTCCGGCCCGGCCGCACCGACGCCACCCAGGAGCAGACCGACGTCGACTCGTTCGCGATGCTCGAGCCGCGGGCCGACGGCTTCCGCAACTACCTGCGGGCCGGGGAGAAGCAGCAGCCGGAGACGCTGCTGCTCGACCGCGCCTACATGCTGAACCTCACCGCGCCGGAGATGACGGTGCTGGTGGGCGGCATGCGCGCGCTCGGCGCCAACGTCGGTGGTGCGCAGCACGGCATCCTGACCGACCGCACCGAGGCGCTGACGAACGACTTCTTCGTCAACCTGCTCTCGGCCGGCACCGAGTGGAAGGCCTCGGAGGCGACGGAGAACGTCTACGACATCCGCGACCTCGCCACCGGCGATGCCAAGTGGACAGCAACCGACGTCGACCTGGTCTTCGGCTCGAACTCCGTGCTCCGGTCGCTGGCCGAGGTCTATGCCGCCGACGACGCGAAGGAGAAGTTCGTCAACGACTTCGTCGCGGCCTGGGTCAAGGTCATGGAGCTGGACCGCTTCGACCTCGACTGACCGCCCGCACGCTGACCCGTCACTAACTTAGTGACGGGTCAGCGTCATTTCGGCTGCAGCGACACCCTCAGGAAGCGGGGACGGTAGATCCGCGGGTCGTCCTCGACGGCCTCGAAGTCGGTGTTGTTCTGGCTGTAGCTGACGACGACTGTGCCGGGCTGGGGAAGCAGCTCGGGATGAGCCAGCGGCAGGTAGCGAAGGGTGCCGGTGGCGGCATCGGACGGAATCTCTGCGGCGACCTCGAGGACCTCGAACGGGCCGGTGGGCGACGGTGCCCGCCAGAGGGTCAGGTCAGTGCCGAGCACCTCGTCGCGCTTGCTGACGGCGTACCAGTGCTTGCCCTGGTGGAAGACGCTGAGCGTCTGGGACACCCCTCCCTGCGCGGGGATCAGCACCTCGGCAGGTGCAGGGTCCGGCTGCCACGAGCGGCCGTCCCAGTACCGCCAGGCCTGGGTGTCCAGTACGTCGTCCGGTCGGACCCGCGCGACCCGGAGCGAGAAGCCACCCAAGGTCGCGTCGCGTGGGCGCGCAGTGCCATAGACGTAGACCCACGGGGCCTCGTACGCCGTGGCCGCGCCCCACATCGGGCGGGACGGGTCCACGACGTCGCGACCGATGTCCACTCGGTCGACCAGCTGGGGTGTCTGTCCGCGGGGAACCACGAAGGTGGCCAGGGACGGGCCCAGGATCTCGAACGCGAACACACCCGCACTCTCGTCGTCGGTGGAGCGAACGCGCTGTGCGGAGATGCCGACCAGGTCGAACGTCTGGAACTCGATCCGGACGACCGACATCGGCCAGTAGCCCACGCCGTCGGAGCGGTTGGGGATGATGGCGCCGCGATCCTCTGGCAACACCACCTGGGCACACCGGTCCGAGACGACCAGCATGGAGTTGCGGACGAACGGGTCGCCCTGGAAGTCCTCACCACGCAGCGTGTCGCCGAAGACGAAGAGCTGTCGGCCATCCTGGAGGCGGGTGCTCGCCCCGACATCTCCACCAGCGAACGCGGGAGATCCCCGGACCGTGCGGGCGAACTGGTCGAGTTCCTTGACCGTGGTGACCTCGCCCCCCATCGGCACGCACTGGGTGGGACTGTCGGCGTCGCCACTCGATGGCTCGGCGGACGAGTCGTCGCGGCCGTTCCACAGGACAGCCACGAGGGCGGCGGCGGCGAGCACGACGAGAACCACCCCGAGCACCCGCGAACGTCGCGCTGCCATGAGGCATTGTGCACCCCGGCAGCGCGATGCCCCTCGACCTGTGTGGTCGAGGGGCATCGGGCAGTGCGGTCCGGTCGTCAGCCGCCGGAGGGGACCAGCTCCGGCTCCAGCTCGAGCTCGGGCTCGTCGTCGTCCCGCCGGCGGCGCGGGACCAGGGCGAGGAGCGCGACCAGCGCGCCGGCGATCGACACCGCCGCTGCGAACATCAGCCCGGGCCGGAAGCCGTCGAGCACTTCCTCCGGCGTTGCGGCGCCCTCTGTGCCGGACGTGATCACCGCGGTGGTGACGGCCAGCACGATCGCGGCGCCGACCTGCATCGAGGTCTGCAGTACGCCGGCCGCCAGGCCCTGCTCCTCGTCGTCGACGCCGGCCGTCGCCTGGATGTTGATGGCGGGGAACCCGATCCAGCCGACTCCGATCAGCAGCAGCGCCGGCAGCAGCATCGTGACGTACGACGGCGAGGTGTCGAGCCGGAGGAACATCAGGTATCCGACCGCCATCACCGCCATCGTGACCCCGATGATCCGGGTGGTGCCGAACCGGTTGACCAGCTTGTCGGAGAACACCGACGACGCCGCGACCATCAGGCCGACCGGCAGCAGTGCCAGTGCCAGCTCCAGCGGCGACCAGCCCAGCGTGTCCTGCAGGTAGAGGGTCACGATGAACTGCCAGCTGAAGTAGGAGCCGGCCACGGCCACGATGGCCAGGCTGGCGCGGACCAGCGTCGGCTTGCGCAGGATGCCGAGCCGGATCAGCGGGTGCTTGACGCGGCTCTCCGCGAAGACGAACCCGGCGACCAGCGCGACCACCAGGACGAAGGAGCCGATGGTCCGGGCCGAGGCCCAGCCGACGTCCGGCGCGGTGACGACGGTGTAGACGAGCAGCAGCATCGCGCCGGTGGAGAGGGCCGCGCCCGCCAGGTCGTGCCCGCCTTCCTCGGCGGGCTTGTCCTTGGGCAGCAGCACGTAGGCGGCGGCGAGGGCAGCCAGGGCGATCGGCACCGGCAGCAGGAACGTCCAACGCCACCCGACGCCGGTCATCAGGCCACCGAAGAGCAGGCCCGAGGAGTAGCCGCCGGCACCGAACACGGTGTAGATCGACAGCGCCTTGTTGCGGCTGGGGCCCTCGGGGAAGTTCGTGGTGATGATCGAGAGTCCGGTCGGGGCGGTGAACGCCGCGGCCAGGCCCTTGATGAACCGGGTCAGGATCAACAGCGGTCCGCTGCTGACCAGGCCGCCGGCCAACGAGGCAATGGCGAAGACCGCCAGGGCGATCAGGAAGACCTTGCGGCGGCCGAACAGGTCGGCGGTGCGCCCGCCGAGCAGCAGCAGGCCGCCGTACCCGAGGACGTAGCCACTGACCAGCCACTGCAGCGAGGACGTGGTCAGGTCGAGCTCGGCGCCGATCGAGGGCAGGGCCACACCGATCATCGAGACGTCGAGGCCGTCGAGGAAGAGCACGATGCAGAGGGTGATCAGCATCGCCCAGATGCGGGGGCTCCAGTTCGTGGAGCTCGTGGTGGAGGGAGAAACGTGAGTAGTTGGTGAAGTCACCCGCAGTACGATTCCATGCACGTGCATTGAATGCAAGCGCAATTAATGTGTTTGCATTCATAACGATCGGCGGCTATTCTGCGGGCATGGGTCGAGCGGGTCTGGTGGACGAGTGGCGCTCACTCCTCGACCGCCACGCGGTCGTCACCGGCGCCCTCGAGAAGGCGCTGCAGGAGCAACACCGCATCGGGCTGAGCGAGTTCGAGACCCTCGACCGCCTCGTCGACGCCCAGTGCGACAGCTACCGGATGAACGACCTCTCCGGCGACATCCACCTCAGCCAGAGCGCGCTGTCCCGGGCGGTGGCCCGACTGGAGCGCGACGGGCTGGTCAAGCGCAACATGTGCGCCGACGACCGCCGCGGCGTGTTCGTCTGCCTCACCCCGAAGGGGAAGCAGGTCCACGAGCAGGCGGTGCCGACGCACCGGGCGGTGCTCGGCGAGACCTGGGGCACCGACAAGCTCTAGGGCATCAGGCAGTGCCGCCTGCCGGAGCCGGGAACGCCACCACCTGCCCGGTGGCTTCACCGGTGTCCGGCCCGCCGTAGTCCTGCCCGACGACGTACAGCCGCGGGTCGGGGCCGGTGCTGAGCGCGCACGCGAACGCGCCGCGATCGGTCCCGACCGTCTGGAGCACCTCGCCGCCCTCGCGGACCCGGACGCAGTGGCGGTTGGCCACGTCGGCGTACCAGACCGCACCGGTGTCGTCGACGCAGATGCCGTCCGGGTGGTCCCCGGGGGTCGACGCCCAGACCCGCCTGCCGGAGAGCGTCCCCGCCGGCCCGATGTCGTACGCCGTCAGCTGCTCCGCGTATGACTCGGCGACGATCAGCGACTTACCGTCCTGCGTGACGGCCATCCCGTTGGGGAAGGCGAGCCCGTCCGCGACCGTGCTGACCTCGCCCTCCGGCGTGACGAGGACGACGATCCCTGGCGCGAAGTCGCCGCCGGGGAAGTCGAAGCCGATGCTGTTGACGTACGCGTTGCCCCGGTCGTCGACGGCGATGTCGTTCCACGGCTTCGTCGAGACCGGTCCGAGGTCCGCGTGCTCGACCAACGATCCGTCGGGCTCCCGGCGAAGCACGAGCCGGTCTGCCGACGACACCAGCAGCAGGCGACCGTCCGGGAGGAAGTCGATGCACAGGGGGAACGAGGCGACCTCCGCCTCGACTGTCGGTGTTCCGTCTGCGGCCAGCGAGTACACGCGACCGGCGGCCCAGTCCGAGAACCACAGGCGCCCGTCGTGCCAGCGCGGTGACTCGGTGAACCCGAGCCCGTCCATGAGGGGTTCCATGGACGAACAGACTGCCGCGGCCACCCGGACTCATCGGGCCATTTCCTTCCGGCCCGGGCCCGGGTAGGCTGAGCCGCGACGGCGCGTATCACGAAACTAGGTAGCACGATGCGCAACAAGGACCGCGAGGCGATACGGCGCCTCCTCAGTCACGCCCGCTACGAGGTGCTGCCTACGGCGACCGTCGAGGCCAAGGTGCTCGAGTCGGTGCCCACGGACATCCCGATCACCATCACGGCCTCGCCGTCGATGGGCCTGGAGCGCACCGTGGAGCTGGCCGAGAGCCTCACCTCGCACGGGTACGACGTGGTGCCGCACCTGGCCGCCCGGATGGTGAGCGGCCGGGCGGAGCTGACCGAGCTGGTCGAGCGGCTGACCGCGACCGGGGTGACCAACGTGTTCGTCCCCGGCGGCGACGCGCAGGCCGTCGGCGACTATCCCGACGCGCTGAGCATGCTCGAGGACCTGACCGCGATGGGCAGCCCGTTCAAGGACGTCGGTGTGGCCGGCTACCCCGAGAGCCACCCCACCATCAACGACGACCTGACGATCCAGTCGATGTGGGACAAGCGCAAGCACGCGACGTACGTCGTCAGCAACCTGACGTTCGACCCCGGGGTGGTCAAGGACTGGGTGCACCGGATGCGGCTGCGCCGCATCAACCTGCCGCTGTTGCTCGGCCTGCCGGGGCCCGTCGACCGGACCAAGCTGCTCGGGATGGCCACCAAGATCGGGGTCGGCGACTCGACCCGGTTCCTCTCCAAGCAGAAGGGCCTGATGACCCGCCTGGTGGCGCCGGGCGGGTTCACGGGCGAGAGCTTCCTGACCAAGTGCGCGCCCTCGGTCGGCGAGCCCGAGGCCAGGGTCGACGGGCTGCACGTCTACACGTTCAACCAGGTGGCGGAGACCGAGGCCTGGCGCAAGGACTGGTTGCGCCGACTCGAAAACTAAGGAGGGCTCTGAGTGTGTGCCCCGGCCGGTCGGGGCACTGGAGCGCATGCTGTTCATCTTGTGGCTCATCGCAGTCGTGCTCGTCATCGCCGGAATCTTCCAGCTCTTCAAGGGCCAGATGCTCTGGGGCATCGTCCTGATCGTCGTGGGCTTCTTGGTCGGACCAGGCGGCTACAGCATCTTCAGCTAGCGCACCAGCTCTTCGAGCGCACGCTCGAGGCCGTCGTGCCCGGTCTCGACGACGGTCAGCGGCAGCCCGATGGTGGCCGCGGCCTCGTCGGCGTGCCGGCGCAGGTCCGGGTCGGGCTGCTGGGCCAGCCAGACGACGCGGGTGTATGACCCGAAGTAGTCGTCGCGCAGCTCTGGGTAGCGGTCCAGGCCGAGCTCCCGCACCACGGTCCGGCGGAACGACCGCACCAGGAAGTCGGTCAGCACATAGGTGCCGGGCTGCTCCTCGAAGAACTGCGCCAGCCGGTCGGGGCCCGCGAACACGTCGTAGCAGTGCAGCCCGGGCAGCCGCTCGAGACCGAGGTCGCGGCAGACCTCGTCGAGGGCACCGTAGGTGCCGCAGTCGGCGTAGCCGATGGCGACCCGGGTGCCGGCGACCAGCAGGCTGGTGGCCAGGGCGCGGACCTCGTCGGCGATCAGGTGCGGCTGGTTGTGCAGCAGCGGTGGCAACGGGTGTACGTCGACCGGCCAGCCGTGCGCGGCGACCAGGTCGGCAGCCGGCTGTGAAAGTGCGCCGCAGGCGATCAGCGCGACCCGGCTCTCAACCAGCGTTGAAGGCGAGTTGCTCGACGAACCGGTCGTTGAAGTCCGGGCGGTCGCTGAGCTCGACATATTCCACCTCCTCGAGCAGCGCCCTGGCGCCGGCGCGCTCGCGCACCGACAGCAGGGCCATCTTGGCCCCCTCGCCGGCGACGTTGCCGGCGGAGACGATGCGCAGCACCGGCAGCTTCGGCACCAGCCCGATCCGGACCGCGGCGGCGGGTGAGAGGTAGGAGCCGAACGAGCCGGCCAGCAGCACCTGTTGTACGTCGTCGTGCTGGAGGCCCAGCTGCTCGAGCAGCAGCGTCCAGCCGGTGGAGATCGCGGCCTTCGCGAACTGCAGCTCCCGGACGTCGCGCTGCGAGAGGTAGACGCTCTCGGCGGGATCGGCCTCCGGGTGCGGCGAGTGCAGCACGAACACCCGCTCCTCGCCGATCCGGGTCAGCCGGTCGGAGAGCTCGGGCACCTTCTCGGCTGCGACGTGGTCGGGCACGAAGCGGCCGGAGGGGTCGAGCAGCCCCAGACGCACGAGCTCGGCGACCACGTCGACCAGACCCGATCCGCACAGCCCGCGCGGCTCGACGTCGCCGATCACGCCCAGCTCCACGGGGTTGTCGGGGTCGCCCAGCTTGACCACCTCGATCGCGCCGTCGGCGGCGCGCATGCCGCACCGGATCGCACCGCCCTCGAACGCCGGCCCCGCCGGCGCCGCCGTCGCGAGCACGGTGTCGCCGTCGGACAGGACGATCTCGCAGTTGGTGCCGACGTCGACGAAGAGCCGGGTGCGCTTGTCGCGGTCCATGCCGGTGGCCAGCATCCCGGCGACGATGTCGCCGCCGACGTACGCGCCGAGTGAGGGGAAGATCGCGGCCCGCGCCCGGGGGTGTACGGCGAGCCCCAGCTCGGACGCCAGCACCGTCGGCGGCGTCGCGGTCGTCATCACGAAGGGCGCCACCCCGAGCGGTTCGGGGTCGATGCCGAGCGCGAGCGCCGTCATCGTGGCGTTGCCCGCGAGGGCCACCTCGTAGACGTGAGCCGGGTCGACGTCGGCCTCCTTGCACACCTGATCGGTGAGCTCCTGCAGGGTGGCCGCGGCCGCTTCCTGCAGCCGGCCGAGGGTGTCGGGGTCGATCATGGTGGCGCTGATCCGGGTGATCACGTCGCCGCCGTAGGGCTGCTGCTTGTTGAGCATGGACGCCACCGCCACGGGCGTCCCGGTGTCGACGTCGAGGAGCGTGGCCACGACCGTCGTGGTGCCGAGGTCGAACGCCACGGCGTACCGCACCGTCGTGGTGTCGCCGGGCTCGACGTCGATCAGGTCCTCGTCGACGACCACGGCGGTCACCTTGAAGTCCGCCTCGCGCAGCACCTTCGGCAGCCGGCGGAGTACGGCGAGGTCGCAGGTCGGCTCGAGGTCGTCGATCGCGTCGAGCAGCCGGACCAGGTCGGTGCGCTGGTCGGCCAGGGTCGGCTCCTCGAGCTCGACGTACCGCTTCTGCACCGCCGGCCGGAGGATCACCTGCCGCCCGACGCCCACGGTGGCCGCCTTGGGCCGGGTCGTCAGCGGGGGTACGTCGACCGCGAGGTTGCTCGTGGCCTGGGCCAGGCAGGCGAGCCGCCAGCCCGCCCCCAGCTGAGCCGGCGAGAACGTGCGCTCGTCGTGCCGGCTGATCGGGCCGGCCGGCGAGACCCGCACCTTGCACTTGTGGCAGGTGCCGTGGCCGCCGCACGTGGAGTCGATGGCGATGCCGTTCCACGACGCCGAGTCGAAGACGGTGACGCCGGGCGGCACCCGGACCGATCGGGTGGTGGACGGCGCGTCCTTCGCCTCGACGGTGAACGCGAGGTCGACCCGGCCGGTGCCGTCGTGGGTCTGCTCGGCGCCACCTGCAGGCGCGAGCAGTCCCTCCCGAGCCAGTTCCGGGAAGTCAGAGGTCACGGGGTGCTCATGTGGCTTGCTTCGCCCTGTGGGCGGCGATCCACGCCATCCCCCACTCGTCGTTGCCCAGCAGCAGGTCGGTGGCGCGCACGGACTCGACGATCTGTGGGGTGCGGGCGTCCATGATCGCGCTGGTCAGTCCGGCGGTCATCGCCATCGGCAGGAAGGAGGCGCCCAGCGCGTGGCGGGACGGCATCCCGAAGGAGACGTTGGACGCGCCGCAGGTCATGTTCAGGTCGAACTCGTCGCGGATCCGTCGCATCGTCTCGACGGTGGCAACGCAGTTGGTGGTGTCGGCGCCGATCGGCATCGCCAGCGGGTCGATCACGATGTCCTCCATCGCGATGCCGTACTCCGTGGTCGCGACGTTGACGATCTTCTTCACCAGCTCGAGCCGCTTGTCAGGCTCCATCGGGATCTCGTCCTCGTCGTTGGGCAGCGCGATCACGGCGGCGTCGTACTTCTTGACCAGCGGGAGGATCTGCTCCATCCGCTCGTCCTCGGCGGTGATCGAGTTGACCAGTGCCCGCCCCTGGTAGACGGAGAGCCCGGCCTCCAGCGCCTCGACGACCGAGGAGTCGATGCAGATCGGCAGGTCGGTGAGGCTCTGCATCATGGTGATCGCCTTGGCCAGCAGCTCTGCCTCGTCGACGAGCGGCACCCCCATGTTGACGTCGAGCACGTTGGCGCCGCCCTCGACCTGGGCCTTCACGTCCCGCTCGATCGCGGACATGTCGCCGGCCTTGAGCTGGTCCTGGAAGATCCGCCGGCCGGTCGGGTTGATCCGCTCGCCGATGACGCAGAACGGCTTGTCCCGCCCGATCGTGACCTCGCGGCTGGCCGACCGGATGACCGTGTGCCTCATGCCGGCACCATCGCCCGGCGCTTGTTGAGCAGGTCCTTGGCCCGCTTGACGCACGCGGAGGCGTCCGCGGCATAGCCGTCGGCGCCGACCGCGTCGGCGTACTCCTGGGTCACCGGCGCACCGCCGACCATCACGATCACCGAGTCGCGGAGACCGGCCTTCTGCAGCGCGTTCATGTTGGCCTTGAACATCGGCATCGTGGTGGTGAGGAACGCCGAGAACCCGACGATGTCGGGCTGGTGCTCCGTGATCGCCTCGACGAACTTCTCCGGCGCCACCTGTACGCCGAGGTCGATGACCTCGAACCCGGCACCCTCGAGCATGATGTTGACGAGGTTCTTGCCGATGTCGTGGACGTCGCCCTTGACCGTGCCCATCAGGAACTTGCCGACGGTCTCCACGCCGGTCTCGGCGAGCAGCGGTCGCAGCACCTCCATCGCGCCGGCCATCGCCCGTCCCGCGATCAGCATCTCCGGCACGAAGAAGTCGCCGCGCTCGAACCGCGCGCCCACCTCCTCCAGCGACGGGATCAGCGCGTCGAACAGCAGGGACTGGGGCTCCATGCCCATGCCCAGCGCCTCGTTGGTGAGCTCGAGAACACGGGGGGCGTTGCCGACCAGCGTCTCGTCGTAGAGCCCCTGCAGGATCTCCTCGGGTGTCATGCCACGCCCTCATTTCTCGTTCGCCGGCGCAGCAGCCGGGAGAGCTGCTCCGCTCGGTCGTTCAACAGTCGGCCGACCTCGTCGCGACGGTCCACCAGGCGCGGACTGGGACCCGAGATCCCCAGTGCCGCGACGACTTCGCCACCGCTTCCGCGTACCGGCGCGGCCACACCGGTGAGCCCGATCTCGAGCTCGTCGATGGTGCTCGAGAACCCGCGTCGCCGGTCCTGCTCGAGCTGGCGGCGCAGGTCGCTGCGGTCAGTGACCGTGACGGGCGTGAACTCCTCCAGCTCGCCGATCGGCAGGTCGAGCACGCCGTAGGCGAGCAGCACCTTGCCGAGCGCCGAGCAGTGCGCGGGGACGTCGACCTCGGTCCAGTCGCGGGTGCCGAGGAGGTACGTCGAGTCCACCTGCGCGACCTGCACGACGCGGTCGCCGCGGGCCACCGACAGGTTGACGGTCTCGCCGATGTCGGCGCCGACCCGCTCGAGCGTCGGCCGGGCCAGCCGGACCAGCTCGTCCCACGGGTCGTGGCGGGTCGCGTACAACCAGAACAGCGGGCCGGCGACGTAGGTGCCGGCGTCGTTGCGCTCGAGCAGCTCGGTGCGCTCCAGCGCCGTGAGCAGCCTCGAGGTCGTCGACTTCGGCAGCCCGCACTCGTCCTGCAGCTCGCCGAAGGAGAGCGGCTCGTCGGCGCGGACGACTGTGGCGACCAGCAGCGCGGCGCGGTCGATCGCCTGGGTGCCGGTGTTCGCGCCTGCCACGGTGCTCTCTCAATCAGCTCGATCAAACTTGAGTGTTCCATGATGTGGAACCGTTGTCCCACAACATGAGGCTAAGATGCCGACGAGGTGACGTCAAGGAGGCGCGATGTTCCACAACCGGATGCCCCGCTACGAAATCCTGTCCGAGGAAGCGATGGCGACCCTGGACAAGGGTTGGCGGCGGCTGATGACCGAGATCGGCGTGGAGTTCATGGACCAGCGCGCGCTGGACCTGTTCGCGCAGGCCGGGCAGAAGGTCGAGGACAACACCGTCTTCCTCGACCCCGACTTCGTGCTCGAGCAGGTGGCCAAGGCGCCTGCCGAGTTCGACGTACAGGCCCGCAACCCGGAGCACTCGATCCACATCGGCGGCGACGCGATGGCGTTCGGCGCGGTCTACGGGCCGCCGTTCGTGCGCCAGGGCGACGTACGCCGTGACGCGACGATGGACGACTTCCGCAACTTCACCAAGCTCGCCCAGTCGTTCTCGGTGCTCGACTCGGCGGGCGGCATCATCTGCGAGCCCAACGACACCCCGCTCGACAGCCGGCACCTCGACATGACCTACGCGCTGCAGACGCTGACCGACAAGATCTACATGGGCAACGTGGTCTCCGGCGTCAACGCCGCGGACACGATCGCGATGGGCTCGATCCTGTTCGGCGGCCGGGAGAAGATCGAGGAGACGCCGGCCTCGATCTCGCTGATCAACTGCAACTCGCCGCTGCGCTGGGACGACCGGATGCTCGAGGCGCAGTTCGAGTACTGCTCCGCCGGACAGCCCGTGGTGCTGACGCCGTTCATCCTGATGGGTGCGATGTCGCCGGTGACGATCCCTGCCGCACTGGTGCAGCAGATCACCGAGGCGCTGTCGGGGATCGCGCTCGCGCAGCTGATCCGGCCGGGCACGCCGGTGATCTTCGGGTCGTTCCTCTCCAACATCGACATGCAGTCGGGCTCGCCGACGTTCGGCACCCCCGAGTCCGGGATCGGGCTGCTGTGCACCGGCCAGATCGCCCGGCGCTTCGGGCTGCCGTTCCGCACCGGTGGCGGGCTCACCTCCTCGCAGGTCCCGGACGCACAGGCCGGCTACGAGGCGCTGATGACGATGCTGCCGACGTTCCTCGCCGGCGCCAACTGGGTGATGCACTCGGCCGGCTGGCTCGAGGGCGGGCTGGTCGCGGGCTACGAGAAGTTCATCGTCGACGTGGAGATCCTGCAGATGCTGCAGGCCGAGTTCACCCCGCTGGAGATCGACGAGGAGTCGATGGCGTTCGGTGCCCACGAGGAGGTCGGGCACGGCGGCCACTTCCTCGGCGCGATGCACACCATGGAGCGGTTCCGCACCTGCTTCTACCGGCCGATGCTGTCCTCGTCGGAGAACTACGAGCGCTGGATGCGCAACGGCGGCTCCGACACCCAGGCCCGCGCTGGGAAGATCTACCAGGAGAAGCTGGAGAGCCTACGAGCCGCCGCCGCTCGACGACGGCATCCGCCAGGAGCTCGAGGAGTACGTCGTCCGCCGCCGCGCGGAGCTGGGCGACTGATGAACTTCCCGAACACCCAGGAACCGCCGCGCGCCACCGCGCCGTCCGGCGACTACGTCCTGGTCCTCACCTGCCCCGACCGGCCGGGCGTCGTACACGCCGTCTCCGGCTTCCTGGTCGGGCACGGCGGCAACATCATCGAGAGCCAGCAGTTCGGTGACCAGCTCACCGGACGGTTCTTCATGCGCATCGACTTCGTGGTGCCCGGCACCGGCGACGCGATGGTCAGCGCCGAGGAGCTCCGACGGACCTTCGCCGACGTCGCCCAGCAGTTCGGGATGACCTTCGAGCTCTGGGAGAGGCGGGCGCCGTACCGCACCCTGATCATGGTCTCCAAGCACCTGCACTGCCTCAACGACCTGCTCTTCCGCTACAGCACCGGCTCACTGCAGATCGAGATCCCGGCGGTGGTCTCCAACCATCTCGACGCCGAGCCGCTGGTGCGTGCGCACGGACTCGACTTCGTGCACATCCCGGTGACCCCGGAGACCAAGCCCCAGGCCGAGGACCAGCTCCGCGAGCTGGTCGAGAAGCACGGCATCCACCTGGTGGTGCTGGCTCGCTACATGCAGGTGCTCTCCAACGACCTGTGCACCGAGCTGTCGGGCCGCGCCATCAACATCCACCACTCCTTCTTGCCGAGCTTCAAGGGCGCGAAGCCCTATCACCAGGCCTTCGACCGCGGCGTGAAGCTGGTGGGTGCCACCGCTCACTACGTCACCGCCGACCTCGACGAGGGGCCGATCATCGAGCAGGACGTCGTCCGCGTCGACCACGCCTACAACCAGGACCAGCTGGTCACCGCCGGCCGCGACGTCGAAGCCCAGGTGCTGTCTCGCGCCGTACGCTGGCACGCCGAGTCGCGGGTGCTCCTGAACGGCCATCGCACCGTCGTCTTCCGCTGACGCACTATCCAGATCGTCTCTCCATGCGCTCTACTGTTGCGTCATGGGCAACCAGAATGCGTCGAGTGTGCAGTCGGTCGACCGCGCACTGACCATCCTGGAGACGCTGGCCAGGTCCGGCGAGGCCGGGGTCACCGACCTCGCCGCCGCCCTCGAGGTGCACAAGTCGACGGCGTTCCGGCTGGTCGCGACGCTGGAGGCACACGGGCTCGTCGAGCAGCTGGACGGCCGGGGAAAGTACCGCCTCGGCATCGGGCTGCTGCGGCTGGCCGGCGCGACCACGGCCCGGCTCGACGTGGTGCAGGAGGCCCGGCCGATCTCGCGCAAGCTCGCGGCGGACACGGGGGAGACCGTCAATGTCGCGGTACTCGCGGACCGGGCGGCGCTCTACCTGGATCAGGTCGCCGGCTCCTCGGCGCTGCAGTCGCACAACTGGGTCGGCCAGCACATCCCGCTGCACGCCACCGCCAACGGCAAGGTGCTGCTGCTCGACCTCGACGACGACCGGCAGGGCGAGATGCTCGGCCGGCTGCAGGCCTACACCGACACCACCATCACGACCCGCGACAAGCTCCGCAAGGAGCTGGCCCAGATCCGCGAGCAGGGGTACGCCGTGGCCGTCGACGAGCTCGAGGTCGGGCTCGCGGCGATCGCCGCCCCCATCCACAACGCCCATGGTGACGTGATCGCCTCGATGAGCGTTTCCGGCCCGACCTTCCGGCTCACGGAGGAGCGGATCGACGAGATCATCCCACCGCTGGTCGAGGCCGCTGCCGAGGTCTCGCACCGGCTTGGGTGGGGCCACAGATGACCGGGGGCGCGCCTGGCCTCGACCCGCCCGTCGCGATCTCGCAGGCTCGGTCGCGGGGCTTGCTCGACCTGCGTGGGCAACGCCGCCCGCTCGTGCCTCGCGGTCAGCTGCCCACTTGACTGAGTGCAGGCGATCACACAACATCGGTCCCTGTGTGTGTTGTGCGTGAAGCGAAGCTGCCGCGTCATACGCAACGAGTCACCGGCCCGGCCACATCGGGCGGCCCTCCCCAGAATGGAGCATCCGGATGACCGACATCAAGGAACCTCTGGCAGAGCCGGAGTCGTCTCCCCCCAGCGAGAACGTGCCCATCGACAAGGTGGTGTTCGGCGTCGCGGCGGCGTTGGCCGCCGGCTTCGTGCTGATCGGCGTGATCTGGCCGGTGCGGATGGCGGAGGAGACCACCGAGGCGCTCGGCTGGGTGACCAGCAACTTCGGCTGGCTGTTCGTGCTGACCAGCGCCGGCTTCGTGCTGTTCTCGGCGTACCTGGCCATCTCCCGCTACGGCAACATCAGGCTGGGACCCGACGACAGCGAGCCGGAGTTCTCGACGTTCTCCTGGGTCTCGATGATGTTCGCCACCGGCATGGGCATCGGCCTGATGTTCTACGGCGTCGCCGAGCCGCTCACCCACCTCAACGCTCCCCATTGAACGAGGGGGACGCCGGCACCGCCGAGACGGCCGAGAAGGCGATGCAGTACACCTACTTCCACTGGGGCTTCCACCCGTGGGCGATGTACGCCGTGATCGGTCTGGCGATCGGCTACTTCGCCTACCGCAAGGGCTTCGGCAACACCATCTCCGCGACCTTCCGGCCACTGCTCGGACGCCGGGCGGCCGAGGGCCCCGGCAAGGCCATCGACGTGATCGCGATCTTCGCGACGCTGTTCGGCTCGGCCACCTCCCTGGGCCTGGGCGCGCTCCAGATCACCGGCGGCATCGACGACGTCTTCGGTGAGGGCGGCGGCGACAAGACGCTCGCCGTGGTCGTGATCGCGGTGCTGACCGCCTGCTTCGTGCTGTCGGCGGTCTCCGGCGTCGAACGCGGCATCAAGTACCTCTCCAATGCGAACGCCGTGGCCGCGGCGCTCCTGGTGTTCTTCCTGTTCGTGGTCGGCCGACGGTGTTCATCCTGGGCACGTTCACCACGACGATGGGCGACTACCTCACCCAGCTGCCCTCGATGTCCTTCAACACCGGGGTCTACGACGCGGAGGCCAGCACCTGGCTCAGCGGATGGACGATCTTCTACTGGGCCTGGTGGATCTCCTGGACGCCGTTCGTCGGCATGTTCATCGCCCGCATCTCGAAGGGGCGGACGATCCGCCAGTTCGTGATCTACGTGATCCTGGTGCCGAGCGTGGTGTCCTTCGTGTGGTTCGCGATCCTCGGTGGCTCGGCGATCGACCTGCAGCTCAACGAGGGCTGGTCACCGCCCAAGACAGACGGGGAAATCGCGCTCGAAGCCTCGCTCTTCGAAACGCTGCGGGAGTTCCCGGGGGCCGGCATCACGGTGGCCCTGGCGGTGCTCCTGATCGCGATCTTCTTCGTCACCGGGGCCGACGCCGCGTCGATCGTGATGGGCATGCTCAGCCAGCACGGCACCGAGGAGCCCAAGCGGCACCTCATCGTCTTCTGGGGCGTCGCGACCGGTGCGGTGGCGGCGGTGCTGCTCTGGGCAGGTGACGGGGGACTGGAAGCCCTGCAGACGCTGGTGATCCTGGTGGCGGCGCCGTTCATGCTGGTGCTGATCGGGATGTGCGTCTCGCTGATGATGGAGCTGCGCAAGGAGTCCTTCGATGCGACCCTGCCGAGCCGGGTGCGGCGGGCGGTCGAGCATGCACAGCGCTATCCGGACGGGCCGTGAGCGGAGTCACGGCTCGATAACGGAATCCGGCCATCCTTGACGTGGGCGGCCCGCCGCAGCATTCTCAGATCACAATCGGGTTGCGCGTCAGGCAATTTGTTGCGAATACGCAACACCAGGACTGGGAGATGAGATGCGCCGATGGCTGATCTCTACGTCGACGGCGAATGGGTCGACGCGCAGGCTGGCAAAGGCGTCGCGAGATCCGCTGCCCGGCCGACGGCAAGCTGGTCGCCGAGGTCGACGAGGGCGGACCGGAGGACACCGAACGTGCGGTCGCGGCGGCGCACCGGGCCTTCCACGAGGGCGCCTGGCCGACCACCGCGTCGCACGAGCGCGGAGCGCTCCTGCTGAGGGTCGCCGACCTGCTCGAGCGGGACACCGCAGACATCGCCCGGATGGAGTCGCTCGACACCGGCAAGCGGCTCGTCGAGGGGGAGTATGACGTCGCCGAC
The DNA here is from genome assembly GCA_963779635.1 of uncultured Actinomycetota bacterium. Classification (GTDB taxonomy): domain Bacteria; phylum Actinomycetota; class Actinomycetes; order Propionibacteriales; family Nocardioidaceae; genus Nocardioides. The sequence goes on from CAVZZC010000010.1 coordinate 329,205, forward strand.
GTGGTCTCGGTGTTCCGGCACTTCGGCAGGGTCGCCGCCGAGGACGCCGGGCGCGTGGTCGACACCGGCAACCCCGACGTCGTCAGCCGGGTCGTGCACGAGCCGGTCGGCGTCTGCGGCCTGATCACCCCCTGGAACTACCCGCTCCTCCAGGTGTCCTGGAAGGTCGCCCCGTGCCTGGCCGCGGGCAACACGTTCGTGCTGAAGCCGAGCGAGCTCACCCCGCACTCCGCGATCCACCTGATGCGGCTGCTCGAGGAGGCCGGACTGCCGGGCGGCGCCGGCAACCTGGTGCTCGGCAGCGGTGCCGAGGCCGGCGCCCTGCTCTCCACCGATCCGCGGATCGACCTGGTCTCGTTCACCGGCGGTCTCGAGACCGGCAAGCGGATCATGGCCGCCGCGTCCGACACCGTGAAGAAGGTCGCGCTGGAGCTCGGCGGCAAGAACCCCAACGTCGTCTTTGCGGACGCCGACCTCGAGGTCGCCCTCGACTACGCCCTCACCGCGGTGTTCCTGCACTCCGGGCAGGTCTGCTCGGCGGGGGCTCGGCTGCTGGTCGAGGAGTCGGTCCACGACCAGCTCGTCGACGCGCTCGTCGAGCGGGCGGAGCGGATCCGGATCGGCGGGCCGTTCGACGAGAAGGCCGAGACCGGCCCGCTCACCAGCGCCGCCCACCGCGACAAGGTGGAGAAGTACGTCGCGGCCGGGATCGCCGAGGGCGCCGTACTCCGCTGCGGCGGCAAGCGACCCGACGACCCGGCGCTCGCCGACGGGTTCTACTACCTGCCCACCGTCCTCGACCGGTGCACCTCGGACATGTCGGTCACCCAGGACGAGTCGTTCGGCCCGGTGCTGACCGTCGAGACGTTCGGTTCCGAGGACGAGGCGGTCACGATCGCCAACGACAGCATCTACGGCCTGGCGGGTGCGGTCTGGACCCAGGACGCGGGCAAGGCGCAGCGGGTGGCGGGCCGGCTGCGGATGGGCACGGTGTGGATCAACGACTACCACCCCTACGTGCCGCAGGCCGAGTGGGGCGGCTACAAGCAGTCCGGCATCGGCCGCGAGCTAGGTGCCGCCGGTCTCGAGGAGTACCGCGAGACCAAACACGTGTGGCACAACATCCGGCCCGCCGAGCAACGCTGGTTCCGGGGATAGGGGCGGCGAGATGGGCGCGGCGAAGAGATACGACTACGTGATCGTGGGCGGAGGCTCGGCCGGATGCGCCATCGCCAACCGGCTGTCCGCCGATCCCGGCACCACCGTCCTGGTCCTCGAGGCCGGCCACTCCGACTGGCGGATCGACCCCTTCATCCACATGCCGGCGGCGCTGCCGTTCCCGATCGGCAGCCGGCTCTACGACTGGCGCTACGAGACCGACCCCGAGCCGGAGCTGGGCGGCCGCAAGGTCTTCCACGCCCGGGGCAAGGTGCTCGGCGGGTCGAGCAGCATCAACGGGATGATCTTCCAGCGCGGCAACCCGATGGACTACGAGCGCTGGGCCGCCGAGCCGGGGATGAAGGAGTGGGACTACCTCCACTGCCTGCCCTACTTCAAGCGGATGGAGAACTGCCTCGCCGGTGCCGACCAGTGGCGCGGCGGCGACGGCCCCCTCAAGCTCGAGCGGGGGCCAGCCACCAATCCCCTGTTCGGCGCGTTCTTCGAGGCGGCGCAGCAGGCCGGCTACCCGCTCACCGACGACGTCAACGGTTATCGCCAGGAGGGCTTCGCGCGCTTCGACCGCAACGTCTATCGCGGCCGCCGGCTGTCCGCTGCCCGCGCCTACCTGCACCCGGTGCAGAACCGGAAGAACCTGGCGGTGGAGACCCTCGCGATGGTCACCGGCGTGCGGTTCGACGGCAACCGGGCGGTCGGCGTCGACTACCTGCGCGGGGGCCGCCTCCGCCGTACCGCCGACGCCGGTGAGGTCATCCTCTGCGGCGGCGCCATCAACACCCCGCAGCTGATGCAGCTCTCGGGCGTCGGCGACGAGGCGCTGCTCGGCCAGCACGGCATCCCGGTCGTGCACCACCTCCCCGGCGTGGGCGAGAACCTGCAGGACCACCTCGAGGTCTACATCCAGTACGCCTCCAAGCAGCCGGTCTCGATCGCGCCAGGACTGAAGTGGCACCGGCGCCCGGGCATCGGCTACCAGTGGCTGTTCCACCGCCGCGGGCTGGGCGCCACCAACCACTTCGAGGGCGGTGGCTTCGCTCGCAGCAACGACGACGTCGACTACCCCAACCTGATGTTCCACTTCCTCCCCGTCGCCATTCGCTATGACGGCTCGGCACCCGCTCAACTACCTCCTGGGGGGCACGGCTACCAGGTGCACATCGGCCCGATGTACGCCGACACCCGCGGCTACGTGCGGATCAAGTCGCGCGACCCGAAGCAGCACCCGTCGATGCGGTTCAACTACCTGACCACCGCCAACGACCGGCGCGAGTGGGTGGAGGCCGTGCGGGTGGCCCGCGACATCCTCAACCAGCCCGCGTTCGCGCCGTACAACGACGGCGAGCTCTCGCCGGGCGACGCCGTCGAGACCGACGAGCAGATCCTCGACTGGGTCCGCGCCGACGCCGAGACCGCGCTGCACCCGTCGTGCACGGCGAAGATGGGTGTCGACGAGATGGCGGTCGTCGATCCCGACACGATGAAGGTCCACGGCGTCGAGGGACTCCGCGTCGTCGACGCCTCGGTCTTCCCCTTCGTCACCAACGGCAACATCTACGCGCCGGTGATGATGGTCGCCGAGAAGGCGGCCGACCTGATTGCCGGCAACACTCCCCTCCCCGCCGCCAGCGTGCCCTTCTATCGCTACCGCGCCGGCGATCCGCTCTACCCACCCGGCGACAGCCGCAACAGCAAGGAATCGGGATGACCACGACCGAAGAGCCTGTGAAGACTGACCCGAGCACCGAGACGCCGGCGGTGCATGTCCAAGGCCTCTGGAAGATCTTCGGGCCCAGGGCCGACAAGATCATGCAGACCGACGAGGCCCAGCTCTCGCGCAAGGAGCTCCAGGAGAAGACCGGGCACGTCGTCGGCATCCGCGACGTCGGCTTCGATGTCGCGCCGGGTGAGGTGTTCGTGGTGATGGGCCTGTCCGGCTCGGGCAAGTCGACCCTGGTTCGCCTGCTCACCCGGCTGATCGAGCCCACCGCCGGGACGGTGCAGCTGTACGGCGAGGACATCACCGCGATGTCGGACAAGGCGCTGCTCGACACCCGACGGCAGAAGGTCTCGATGGTCTTCCAGCACTTCGGCCTACTGCCGCACCGGAAGGTCATCGACAACGTCGGGTTCGGCCTCGAGGTCCGCGGCGAGGGCAAGGGCGACCGACGCAACCGCGCGCAGGAGATGGTCGACCTGGTCGGGCTCCAGGGCTACGAGAACAACTTCCCCGACCAGCTGTCGGGCGGCATGCAACAGCGCGTCGGGCTGGCCCGGGCCCTGGCCGCGGATCCGGACATCATGATGTTCGACGAGCCGTTCTCCGCCCTGGACCCACTGATCCGCCGCGACATGCAGAACGAGGTCATCCGGCTCCACCAGGAGGTCGGCAAGACCATGGTCTTCATCACCCACGACCTCGCGGAGGCGCTCAAGCTCGGCGACCGGATCCTGATCATGCGCGACGGCGAGATCGTCCAGGTCGGCACGCCCGACGAGGTCGTCGCCGCACCCGCCGACGACTACGTACGCGACTTCGTCAGCGACGTACCCCGGTCACACGTGCTGACCCTGAAGTGGGTGATGCGCGATGCCGAGGGCGCCGCCCAGATGGAGGGGCCGGTGCTCCAGTCCAGCCAGATCGTGCGCGACGCCGCCCGCATCGTGCTCGACAACCATGGCCCGTGCCGAGTGGCCGACGGCGACACGATCGTCGGGGTCGTCGACGACGAGGACATCCTCAGGGTCGTGGTCGCGGAGGAGGACGCCACATGACCACGACCACGATCCCTCCCTCCGGCCAGCCCGGTCCGCCGGAGAAGGTGGCGCCGAAGGAGGAGCAGCCGTACGTCGAGCTGGGCAAGAAGCGCTACACCGGATACAAGCTCCTGGGCATCCTGGCCTTCTGGTTGATCGGCTTCTTCGCCCTCCAGGGCAAGAACACCAAGGCCCTGGGCTTACAGGACACCACCGACCTGCACCGCAAGTTCAACGAGGCCCGCGACTGGGTGCAGCTCGAGGGTCAGGACAACTGGTTCTTCGGCGGCGTCCTGGGCACGATCGGCGACTTCCTGAACTGGGCCTTCGAGAAGCTCCAAGGGCTGATCAGCACCGGGATCTTCCCGCGACCGGTCCCTGAGATCGGCTGGATCGGTGTCGTGGCCATCGCCGCCTGGGTGACCTACGTCTTTGCGGGCCTGCGGTACACGATCCTGGTCACCGTCTGCATGCTGCTCTTCGGAGTGTTCGGGCTGTGGGAGTTCGCCATGGACACCCTGATCGTCACCGGGGTCTCCGTGGGCTTCTGCATGCTGATCGGCATCCCGATCGGCATCTGGATGGCGCGCAAGAAGTCCGTCTCCACCGTGGTCACGCCGATCCTCGACGTGATGCAGACCTTCCCGCCGTTCTGCTACCTCGCCCCGATGGCGCTGTTCTTCGGCATCGGCCCGGCCACGGCGATCATCCTGACGCTCATCTACGCCCTCCCGCCCCTGGTCCGGATCACCGAGCACGGCATCCGCACGGTGTCCCCGACCACGGTCGAGGCGGCCCGGTCGATGGGACTGACCCGCGGCCAGATGCTGCGTCAGGTGCAGCTGCCGATGGCGCGGCGGACCATCGTCGTCGGCATCAACCAGTGCATGATGGCCGCCCTGTCGATGGCGACGATCGCGGCTCTCGTGAACGGACCCGGCCTCGGCAAGCCGGTCGTGTCCGCCCTACAGATCCAGAACGTCGGCGCCGCATCGGTGGCCGGCCTGGCCATCGTGGCGATGGCGATCATGCTCGACCGCACCACCACAGCTGCCAGCGAGAGGTCCGCCGGTCGCACGGACGTGGCCTCGGTGAGCGGTCCAGGCGTGATGCTCACCGGGGTGATGCTGGAGCGGCTGCCACGGTGGGCGACCGAGGACGCCGGCAAGGGCCAGCGCCTGCCCCGGCTGACCAAGGCCGGCCGCTGGCTGCTCATGGGGCTGTTGCTCGTGCCCGTGGGCTTCTTCATCTGGCTGTCCCGGTTCAAGCTGAACTTCGCGGAGTTCCCGGACGTCAGCGAGACCCCGGTCATCAAGTACATCAGCGGCATCGAGCTGACCGGCTACATCAATGACTTCACCGACTGGTTCGTGGGCTGGGCGGACACCTACACCCTCTGGCTGAAGGACAACATCACCGAGTGGGTCATCAACCCGCTCCAGGACCTGATGGGCGAGTCGCCCTGGTGGGTGATGGCACTCGTGCTGCTCGCCGTCGCCTACGTCCTCGGTGGGTGGCGCCCGACCGTGATCGCGCTGGTCTGCGAGGCGATCATCTTCTGGACCGGCCTCTGGAACGACACCATGATCACCCTCGCGATGACGCTGATCGCGACCGCCCTGGTGATGGCGATCGCGGTCTTCCTCGGCGTGGCGATGGGCCGCAACCGAAGGGCCGACCTGGCGATCAGGCCGTTCCTCGACGCCTTCCAGACCATCCCGCCGTTCGTCTACCTGGTCCCGGCGCTGGCCCTCTTCACCGCCAGCCGGTTCACCGCCATCGTCGCGGCGGTCGCGTACGCCATGCCGATCGCCACCAAGCTGGTGGCCGACGGGATCCGGGGCGTCTCGCCCACCACCGTCGAGGCGGCGCGCGCCAGCGGCAGCACCTCCTGGCAGATGATCTCGAAGGTCCAGCTGCCGATGGCTCGCGAGTCGCTGGTGCTGGCCACCAACCAAGGACTTCTCTACGTGCTCTCGATGGTGGTCATCGGCGGCATGGTCGGCGGCGGAAGCCTCGGCTACATCGTGGTCTCCGGGTTCTCCCAGGACCAGCTGTTCGGAAAGGGACTCGCGGCCGGCATCGCCATCGCCGCGCTCGGGGTCATGCTCGACCGGATAGCGCGGTATGCCGCCGCCCGGTACGGGCGGTGAGGTATGCGCAAAAGGGAAGAAACAGACTCTCCGTGATGAACGCGGAGCGAGGAAAGGAAGAAGCATGGCACGAGGACGACGCAGAACCGCGTACGTCGCCATCGCCGCGATCGTGGGCCTCGGCCTGACAGCTTGCGGCGACGGCGACATCGAGGAAGCCGAAGGGGGCGACAGCGACTGTGGTGAGCTGACCATCGCGATCAACCCCTGGACGGGCTACGTCTCGAACGCCTACGTGATCGGACACGTGGCCGAGGAGCAGTTCGGCTGCAAGGTCGACTACCCGGAGGTGAAGGAGGAGGTCGGCTGGCAGGGAATGGCCGACGGCTCCATCGACACCATCGTCGAGAACTGGGGTCACCCCGACCTGATCGCGAAGTACATCGACGAGCAGGGAACGGTCCAGGACGCCGGGCTCACCGGCAACGACGGCATCATCGGCTGGTACGTCCCGCCGTGGATGGTCGAGGAGTACCCGGACATCACTGACTGGGAGAACCTGAACAAGTACGCCGACATGTTCGAGACCTCGGAGTCCGACGGCAAGGGCCAGCTGCTCGACGGCGACCCGTCGTACGTCACCAACGACGAGGCGCTGGTGCAGAACCTCGACCTCGACTACAAGGTGGTCGTCGGTGGTAGCGAGGCGGCGCTGATCCAGGGCTTCAAGTCGGCCGAGGAGAACAAGACACCGCTGCTGGCCTACTTCTACGAGCCGCAGTGGTTCTTCAACGAGATGGACCTCCAGCGGATCAACCTGCCGCCTTACGAGGAGGGCTGCGACGCCGATGCGGCGAAGGTCGACTGCGACTACCCGCCGTACGCGCTGAACAAGCTGATCTCGACGGAGTTCGCGGATTCGGACTCGCCGGCCGTGGACCTGATCAAGAACTTCCAGTGGACGAACGAGGACCAGAACACGGTCTCGACGTACATCGCCCAGGACGGCATGACGCCCGAGGACGCCGCCGCGAAGTGGGTCGACGAGAACGAGGAGAAGGTCGTCGCCTGGCTGGAGGATCCGCCGGCCTAGCCACACCGCACGCAGCTCGGCCCCCGGCAGGGATTGACACCTGCCGGGGGCGGAGCGATCCTTGAGTCTGTTCTGTATTACGAATTCGGTTGCACTATACGCAACACGCTGAATTGCTTCGGAGGGCCATATGGCCAACGTCCCCGCCACCGCACGCGTCGTCGTCATCGGCGCCGGCATCGTCGGCAACAGCATCGTCTTCCACCTGGCCCGGCTGGGCTGGCGCGACATCGTCCAGATCGACAAGGGGCCGCTGCCGAACCCCGGTGGGTCGACGGGCCACGCCTCCAACTTCATCTTCCCGGTCGACCACTCGCGGGAGATCACCGACCTGACGCTCGACTCCGTGGCGCAGTACCGGGAGATGGGCGTCCTGCTCGAGCCCGGCGGCTTCGAGGTGGCCCGCACCGAGGAGCGGATGGAGGAGCTGCGGCGCCGGATGTCCAGCGCCAAGGCCTGGGGCATCGAGGCCGAGCTGGTCAGCGCTGCGCAGGTGAAGGAGAAGGTCCCGTTCATCGAGACCGAACAGATCGTCGGCGCGTTCTGGACGCCGTCGGTCGGCGTCGTCGACTCGCTGCGGGCCGGCACGATCATGCGCGAGCGGGCGATGGAGCTAGGCGCGCTCACCGTCGTACCCAACGTCGAGGTCGAGGGGATGGACGTCGAGGACGGCCGGATCGCCCGGGTGCGTACGTCGGGTGGCGACATCGAGACCGAGACCGTCGTGGTCGCCTGCGGCGTGTGGAGCCCGCGGATCGCGCGGATGGCCGGCGCGCACATCCCGCTGACGCCCGCGGTGCACCAGATGATCTCGGTCGGGCCGTGCCCCCAGCTCACCGGGCTGGAGGGCGAGATCTCCATCCCGATCGTCCGCGACATGGACACGTTCTGCTACGAGCGGCAGCACGGCGCCGACATGGAGGTCGGCTCCTACGCCCACCGCGCGATCCTGATGGACGCCGACGAGATCCCGTCGATCGAGGCCTCCAAGCTGTCGCCGACCGAGCTGCCCTTCACCGAGGACGACTTCGACCCGCAGCTGGAGCAGGCCTTCGAGCTGATGCCCGACCTGCTGGGTGCGGAGGGCGCCGAGATCCGCTACGCGATCAACGGCCTGCTCTCGCTCACCCCCGACGGCTCGCCGATCCTCGGTGAGACTCCCGAGGTGCGCGGACTCTGGTCGGCCGCGGCCGTCTGGATCAAGGAGGGGCCGGGCGTCGGCCGGGCGGTGGCCGAGTGGATGACCCACGGGCACAGCGAGATCGACATCTCGCACTCCGACATCGCGCGGTTCTACCCGCACCAGCGCACCAAGGCGCACATCCGGGCGCGCACGGACGAGGCGTTCAACAAGACCTACGGGATCGTGCACCCCTCGGAGCAGTACCTCTCCGACCGCCCGCAGCGGCTGGCCCCGATGCACGCCGCGCAGCAGGAGCTGGGCGCGGTGTTCTTCGAGGCCGCCGGGTGGGAGCGGCCGATGTGGTACGAGTCGAACGCCCCCCTCCTGGAGGAGTACGGCGACCGGGTGATGCCGCGCGAGCACGAGTGGGACGCACGCTGGTGGTCGCCGATCATCAACGCCGAGCACCTGCGGATGCGCGAAGCGGCAGGAGTCGTCGACCTGTCGGCGTTCGCGGTCTTCGACGTGGTCGGTCCCGGCGCGCTCGACACCGTGCAGCGCTCGTGCGTCGCGCAGTGCGACGTGGCCAACGGCAAGGTCGTCTACACCCCGATGCTCGACGCCAAGGGCGGCTTCGTCTCCGACCTCACCGTGATGCGGCTGGGCCACGACCACTTCCGGGTGGTCACCGGCGGCGCGCACGGGATGGTCGACCTGAAGCGGTTCGCCGACCTCGCCCACGAGAACGGCTCGGCGGCTGTCGTCGACCTGACCTCGGCGTACACGACGATCGGGGTGTGGGGCCCGCGCGCCCGCGACATCCTCTCCTCGATCACCGCCGACGACGTCAGCCACGAGGCCTTCGGGTTCGGCACCTGCCGCGAGATCGAGGTCGACTCGCTGAGCGTCCTCGCCTCTCGCATCTCGTACGTCGGCGAGCTCGGCTGGGAGCTCTACGTGCCGATCGAGCAGGGCGCCCGGCTGTGGTCGTTCCTGCTGGAGGCTGGTCGCGAGCACGGCGCCGTACCGGTCGGCATCGGCGTCTACGGCACCACCGGCCGGATCGAGAAGGGCTACCGCGCGTTCGGGTTCGAGCTCGACGCCGAGCGCACCATCGTCGAGGCGGGCATGCAGCGACCCAAGGTGAAGGCGGCCGACTTCGTCGGGCGGGAGGCCTACCTCAAGCAGCGCGAGGAGGAGCCGGCCACTGTGCTGTGCACGCTGACCATCGACGACCACACGTCGGCGAGCGGGATGAAGCGCTACATGCTCGGCGGCGAGCCGATCCTGACCCGCGACGGTGAGGTGCTGACCGACGGTCATGGCCTGCACCCCTACGTCACCACGGCCGGCTCGGCGCCTTCGCTGGGCAAGCACGTGCTGCTCGCCTACCTGCCGCCGGACCAGGCGACCATCGGCAACCAGCTCGCGGTCTCCTACATGGAGGAGCTCTACCCGGTGACCATCGCCTCGGTCGACGCGACGTCGCTGTTCGACCCCGACAACGAGCGGATCCGCTCATGACGAACGTCCTGGTGTGTGTGAAGCGGGTGCCCGACGTCTCGGGCGAGGTGGCGCTGACCGCCGACGGCCAGGCCGTCGACGCCCGGCAGGTCGGGTTCACGATCAGCGACCACGAGGCGTGCGCGGTCGAGCTCGCCGTACGCATCGCGACCGACACCGGCGGCACGGCCACGGTGGCGACCGTGGGGACCGCCGAGGCGGTCGAGCAGCTCCGCAACGCGCTGGCGATCGGCTGCACGGCGGCGACCCACGTGGTCGCCGACCCGAACCTGCTCGGCCCGGCGGACGTGGCCAAGGACCTGGCCGCGGTGGCTGCCGACCACGACCTGGTGCTGCTCGGCAACGACGCCGCCGACAGCGGTGACTTCCAGGTGGGCATCCGGCTCGCCTACGAGCTGGGCCGACCGGTCGTCAACGGCGTCGCGACGGTCGAGGTCGAGGACGGCGCCGCCGTCGCGCGTGGCGAAGGGCCCGACGGGCACGAGACGTTCCGGGTCCCGCTGCCGGCGGTGGTGACGATCCTGGAGGGCGGCGTCGAGCCGCGCTACCCGAGCGTGCCCGGCCGGATGAAGGCCAAGAAGGTCGTGATCGACGAGCGCGAGCCGACCGCCGAGCCGACCGGCGCCAGCCGGGTGCGGTTCACCCTCCCGCCGCCGGTGAGCAGCGACGTCCAGGTGCTAGGCGAAGGAGCCGCGGCGGCCCCAGCCGTGGTCGACCTGTTCGAGCGGATCGGAGTGGTGTCGCGATGATCATCGTCTATGTCGAGACCGACGCCTCCGGTGCCACCGAGATGTCCCGCGAGGCGATCACGTTCGCGCGCCAGCTGTCCGCTGCCGGAGGCGGCGTGCCGATCGACGCGTTCGTCGCCGGCGAGCTGCCCGACGGTCTGACCGACCAGCTCGGCACGTACGGCGTCCGCGCGATCCACCACGCCGTCGGCGACGCGGTCTCCGCCTACGGCGGCGCCGTGTGGGCGGCGGCGCTGCAGGAGGCGCGGGCCGCGGCCGGCTCCGTGGTCGTGATGGCGTCCGGGACGCCGCGCGGCAACGAGGTGGCGGCGCACGTGGCCGCGCGCCTCGGCGTACCCATGGCGGCCAACGCGATCTCGTTCGGCGGGCTCTCGCCGTTCGTGGTCACCCGCCAGGTGGTCGGCGGGTCGGTGCTCGAGGAGATGCGCCTGGACCAGCGCCCGGCGGTGTTCACCGTGGCCGGGCACGCGGTTGAGGCCGCTGCCGCGGAGCAGCCCACGACGCCGACCGTCACGGAGTTCAAGCCCGAGGTCGCCGAGGCCGACCTGGTGGCCAGGGTGGTCTCGCGCGAGGCCCCGCCGCCGGACCTCTCCGGTGCCCTCAAGTCGGCCCGGGTCGTCGTCGGCGCCGGGCGCGGGGCGGGCGGCCCGAGCGGCTTCGACGGCGTCAGCGAGCTCGCCGACCTGCTCGGCGGCACCGTCGGTGTCTCGCGCGTGGTGACCGGCGCCGGCTGGCGCCCGCACCACGAGCAGATCGGTCAGACGGGGAGCCGGATCTCACCGGAGCTGTACGTCGCCTGCGGCATCTCCGGGGCGATCCAGCACTGGGCCGGCTGCGCGAGCGCGAAGACGATCGTGGCTATCAACACCGACGCCGAGGCACCGATGGTGACCAAGGCGCACTACGCGGTGATCGGCGACATGCACGAGATCGTGCCGGCGATCAACGAGGAGCTGCGCCGCCGACGCGGTGGATCGTGACCCGCACCTGACGCGGTGCGGCGGGCTGCCGGCCGAGCGCCTCGCCCGGGAAGCAGCCGCTGGCGACGCCGACCTTCTTCAGGCCGCGCAAGTCGCCCTTGGCGTAGGCGGCTGCGTAGCGGGTGGGCGCGGGGTACATCACCTGACGCCGGTCGCGCACGTGGTCGAGGCCCACGGCGTGCCCGAGCTCGTGGATCAGGGTGAGGCCGCGGGTCGGCTTGCCCGGGCCGAACCCCGGCCGGGCGCGGTAGGTCTTGTCGATCACCACCCCGGCCTCGAAGATCCGGTAGATCGGCGAGAAGGCGAAGGTGGCGGCGACCGGCGTGGTGGCGACGACCGGACCGCGCAGCGCGGGCACCTTGCGCGGGGTGCTGTAGGCGATCGTGATGTCGGCGCCGGGGCTGATCTGATTGGACCCCTTCTTCAGGGGCACGTGCTTGGTCTTGCCGAGGTAGCGGAACCCGAACCCGGTGCCGGCGGTGACCTTGCCGAACGCCTTCTTGATCTCGCGCAGCCCGCCGCTCGGCAGACCCTTCGGGTTGACCCGGTAGGTGATCACGCCGGGCTGCAGCCCGCACGGCGTCCAGCGCTGCCCCTTGAAGCCGTTGCCATTGATCGGCTTCCACGCCTTGCCACCCCGGGGCCGATAGCCGATGGTGACGTTCACCCCGCCCTTGCGAAGGATGCTGGCCGCGTCGTGGGTCGCGGTGGCCGGCGCATACGCCCGGACCAACTTGTGCTTAATCACCCAGCGGGTGTTCACGTTGATCCTGAACCTTCCGTCCGAACCGGCCTTGTCGCGGCCCAGCGTGAACCAGCCGCCGGGGATCCGTCGCTGCACGAGGACCGGCCGCGCGCCGCCGCCCACCTTGCCGGTGACGGCGTACCGCTTGCCCTGCCGGACCTTGGCACCGGCCCAACGGACCTTCAACGTCGTGACGTCGGCGGTCGCGCCGACAGGTTCCGCAGGGCCGGCGCCGGTCGACGCCGGCGCAGGCACCGTGGACAGCCCGAAGGCCAGGACGAGCACCAGCAAGGGGAGCAGTCGACGGCGGATCACGCCGTCAGCATCCTCGCTGGTGCCCGAGTCTGTCGAGGGAACGCCGCGCTGGTGCGGACGGCTGGATGTTGACCCTGGCTACTAGGGGCTCTCCGGGTCAGGACGAAGTAGGCTTCGGACGTGGAAGAGCGGCCTCTCACCTTCTCGGTTGATCCCGACACCGGGACGCTCTATGTGAGCGGCGAGGTCGACGAGCTCTCGGCCATCGCATTGCGCGAGGCGCTGGACAAGCATTCGAACGGATTCACCGATGACCTGGTCGTCGATCTCAGCGACGTCGACTTCCTGCCGAGCATGGGGGTCGGGGTCCTGGCCGTGGCCTCCCGGACCGCCGACGAGCGGGGAGCCGTGATCGAGCTGGTGGCCGTGAAGGGCACGATCGCGCAGCAGGTGCTCCACATCTGTGGGTTGCCACACCGGGTGACCTGACCCCTATCGGCCGATTCGGGCCACCAGGATCGCCACGTCGTCGTCCGTGCCGTGTGGCAGCTGGACCCGCACGAGCGCCTCGGGCAGTTCCCGCAGCGGTACGTCGACCCGCTCGACGGCCTGTCGGAGGGACTCGATGCCGGCTTCGATCGTCTCCCTCCGAGACTCGACGAGCCCGTCGGTGTAGAGCACGATGCCGGCACCGGGCTCCAGCACGACCGGGTGCACCTCGGCGAACGGCCGTCCGACGCCGAGCGGTGGGTGCGTCGCGACCGTCACGCGCGTGCACGAGCCGTCGGGATGGATCACCAGCGGCGGCGGATGCCCCGCGTTGACGAACTGCAGGGAGCGGTCGGTGGGGTCGAAGACGGCGTAGATGCAGGTCGCCACCTGTTCGGCGAACATGTCGCACACCAGGTGGTCGAGCGAGCCCAGCAGCTCGACCGGCGGCAGCCCGATCCGTGCATAGGCGCGTACGGCGGTCCGCAGCTGGCCCATCACGGCGGCCGCCCGCACGCCGCGCCCCATCACGTCGCCGACCACGAGCGCCGTGCGGCCCTCGGTCAGCCCGATGACGTCGTACCAGTCACCGCCCACCTGGGTGCCCGCCTCACCCGCGCGGTAGCAGGTCGCTACCTCGAGACAGTCCAGGTCGAACGTGGCTGCCGGCAACAGGCTGGCCTGGAGCTCGTCCGCGATCTCGTTCTCGCGCGCGGCCAGCTCGGCGCTCCGCGGGATGCTGTCAGGCACGGATCACATCAGTCCTGGTGTCGGCGACACCGCGTGGCGGAGCGCTCTGCAGGCCTGCTTCTCGACCGTCGGGGCGATTCTACTGGGAGGGGCGCCCTGCCACCGCATCGTTGCGTGGGTGCGCGGGTACCTGCGCGCGCGGCTGCGACCGCGGAGGAAAGGGCGGGCGTTGGCGACGGAAGGCGGTAGGTTCCCGTCATGACGGGCGTCCCGACGATCGTCGTGGTCGACGATGCGGTGGAGGTGCGCACGATGGTGCGCACCCGGCTCACGCTGTCTGGGCAGCTCGACGTCGTTGGCGAAGGGGCATCGGGCCAGGATGCGATCGATCTGGTCGAGCGACTCCAGCCGGACCTGCTGCTGCTCGACGTCTCCATGCCCGGCATGGACGGCCTCGAGGCACTGCCGCGGGTGCGAGCCGTCTCGCCGAACACCCGGGTCGTGATGTACAGCGGCTTCGCCGAGAACGGGCTGTCGGATCGCTGCCGGGCCCTGGGGGCGGCGGCGTTCATGGAGAAGTCCACCTCCCTCGAGAGCCTGAGCGCGGATCTCCTCGCGGTGCTGGGTGCCGAACCTCCGACCGACGAGAGCCCGGCCGCGCAGCCCGACGAGGCATCCGCTGACCCGGAGGAGAGCGTGCTCCACGAACACCTGGAGCGCTTCCAGGAGGTCTTCGAGGAGGCGGCCATCGGGATGGCCACCATGACGCTCTCCGGGCGGGTGGTCCGAGGCAACCGGCGCCTGGCCCGGCTCGTCGGTCGGCGGGTACCCGAGCTGGTGGGCGCGTCGTACGCCGAGCTCGCCGGCCCGGACGCCGACCGGGTGCGGGCGGCGCTGCGCCGCGTGGTCGATGGGGGAGAAGACCTGGTTCGGCTGGAGCACACCATGGACGGCGCCTCGGAGCACCGGGTGCGGGCCATGGTCTCGCCGGTCCGGGACGCCTCCGGACGGGCGCTCTACCTGTTCCTCCAGGTCCAGGACGTCAGCGGCCAGCGCGAGACCCAGGAGGTGCTGCGACTGTTGATCGAAGCGGTGGAGGACTACGCGATCTTCATGCTCGACACCGAGGGGCACGTCGTCAGCTGGAACCCCGGGGCCCAGCGGAGCAAGGGCTGGAGCGCCGAGGAGATCGTCGGTCAGCACTTCCGGATCTTCTACCCGCCGGAGATGCAGGTGCAGCGGCATCCGGAGCACGAGCTCGAGATCGCACTGCGCGAGGGCCGCTACGAGGAAGAGGGGTGGCGGGTCCGCAAGGACGGGACGCGGTTCTGGGCGCACGTGACGATCACGGCGGTCAGGGACAGGGACGGCGAGCTGGTCGGCTTCGGGAAGGTCACCAGGGACCACACCGAGCCCCGTGAGGCCAGCGCGCGGCTCGAGGAGGCCAACTCCCGGCTGCTGCAGGCCGCCGACGACCAGTCCCACTTCCTCGCGATGACCGCGCACGAGCTCCGCTCGCCCGTCGGCGTGCTCGGAGGTACGGCGCAGCTGCTGCGCGCCCACTGGGACGAGCTGGG
The DNA here is from genome assembly GCA_963779635.1 of uncultured Actinomycetota bacterium. Taxonomy (GTDB): domain Bacteria; phylum Actinomycetota; class Actinomycetes; order Propionibacteriales; family Nocardioidaceae; genus Nocardioides. The sequence continues at coordinate 344,456 of CAVZZC010000010.1, forward strand.
GGACAACGAGCGCACCGAGCTGCTCGACGGCATGACGAGCAGCGCGAGCCGCTTGGCGCGACTGCTCGCCGACCTGCTCACCGCGTCCCGCATCCAGGGCACCGCGCTGGACCTCAACATCGTGGAGCTCGACATCGCCGAAGAGCTCGCCGGGATCGTGCGCACCGCGTCGCGGGCGGCCGACCCGGGGCACGTGCTCCTCGGACGGGTCGAGCCGCTGCGCGTCCGGGCGGACGAGGACCGGCTCGCCCAGATGGTCGAGAACCTGGTCACCAACGCCCTGCGCTACGGCGCGGCGCCGGTGGAGATCACCGCCGAGGCCGACGGCCCGATGGTGGACATCGTCGTGCGCGACGCCGGACCGGGGATCCCGGAGGAGATGCTGGCCAAGCTCTTCCAGCGCTTCGCGACCAGCAGCCAGGGCGGCACCGGGCTCGGCCTCTTCATCGTGAGGGAGTTGGCAAAGGCGCAGGGCGGCGATGCGTCGTACCGTTCCGGGGACGGCTCGTTCGTGATCACCTTGCCGTCAGCCGAGCCCATCGAGACCGACGCCGACGGGGGGTAGCCGATGGAGGCCGACTTACCGGTGCGAGTGCTGCTCGTCGACGATGCCCCCGAGACACGTCGCCTGGTCCGGACCGCGCTGCGGTTCAGCGGGGGGTTCGAGGTCGTCGGCGAGGCCGCCACCGGAGTCGCCGCGATCACGCTGGTCGACGAGCTCGCGCCGGACCTCGTGGTCCTCGACCTCGGGCTGCCGGACATCGCCGGGCGTGACGTGCTGAGCCAGGTCCGCGACCAGCATCCCGGCATCAAGGTGGTGATCTTCTCCGCCGCGGAGCCCGAGGACCGGGCGTGGTGGGACGCCAACGCCGAGGGCTACGTCCTCAAGGACTCCGACATCGACTACCTCGTCACGCTGTTGGCGTCGGTCTCCAGTCCGCCGCCCGAGCACGCCGACGCGGTGCTCGACCTGCCCCAGGACCTCGCAAGCGTCCGGTCGGCGCGGCGCTTCGTGCGCAAGATCCTCACCGAGTGGAACCTGCAGCCGCTCCTGGACGACGCGCAGCTGGTGGTCAGTGAGCTCGCCGCCAACGCGATCACCCACGCCGCCTCCGACTACCGCGTGCGCCTGACCTCGTCGTCGCAGACGCTGCGGATCGAGGTGCGCGACGGAGGCATGGGGACACCGGAGCCGCAACCGCACAGCACCACCAACGAGCACGGCCGGGGGTTGCTGATGGTGGCGTCGATCGCCGCGTCGTGGGGGATCGAGCGGTCGGAGGGTCGCCGCAAGCTGGTGTGGGCCGAGCTCACCCTCCGCTGAGCGGCTTCGCCTCCTCGTCGTACGGCAGCCGCACCAGCTCCAGCACGTGCTGGGCGACGGAGCCTGCAGGTGCCCGCAGGTGCAGCGAGGCGCCGTCCATCGCGTGGATCTCGTGCAGGACCTGCACCCCAGCGCTGCCCAGGTGGGTGACCCCGGCGAGGTCGACGGTGAGCTCGGCGGTGCCGCCCCGGCTGAACCGCCGCAGTGAGGCCCGGAAGTTGTCGGCCGACTTCAGGTCGACCGGTCCCCGCACCTTCATCAGGTCGCCCTCGACCTCGGTGCCGAAGGGGACCTGCTCCGCCGCGGACTCGGGGTCGGCCCCCCGGGCGGTGCCGGTGAGCAGCTGGGCGGAGCGGGTGAGCCGCTTGCGGAACCGTGCCGTCGAGCCGGCGTCCGTGCGGTCGATGGTCAGGAGGTCGACCAGGCCGCTGACCATGCCCAGCCCGCGCCCGCGATCCGGGTGCGGTGGCTGGTCGTTCCACCGGCCGTGGTCGGTGACCGAGAGATCGAGAACGCCGCTCGGCTCGAGCGTGGCCTCGAGCTCGACCGCGACCCCTGGCATCTCGCCCTCCCGGTAGGCGTGCTCGATCGCGTTGGTGACGAGCTCACCTGCTGCGTGCAGGACGGCGAACTCGTCGAGCACGGCGACCTGGAGCGACCCCAGCCACTCGTCCAGGTCCTCGCGCGCCTCCCGGACCGCGTCCGGGCTGCGGTCGAGGGAGGTACGGAACGGGCCGAACGTCGGGGTCCGGTGGGCGGCGAGCAGCGTGATGTCGTCGTTGTAGCCAGCGGTCCGGATCAGCTCCTCCAGGGTCCGCTCGCACACCCGGGTCGACCGTCGCTCGGCGAGCGCGGCGCGCTGCGTGCCGCTGACCGCCGCCATGGTCGCGGCCCTGGCGACGTCGGCATCGCTCTGCGCCGGAGACACCCCCGGTCGCTCGGTCAGGCCGTCGGTGAAGAGCAGGACGACGTCGTCGGTTCCGAGGGTGTCGTGGCTTGTTGGGTAGTCCGACTCGGTCGTGAGCGGGCCGGATCCGCTCACCTCGAGGTACCGACTCGAGCCGTCCGCCGCGACGACCAGGGGCGCCGGGTGCCCGGCGGTGCAGTACTCGACGGCACCGGTCGCCGGGTCGACCACCACGACGCAGACCGTCGCCGCGTGGGACTCGGGATGCACGCGGGCATAGCGGTCCAGCGACCGCAGCGCCTCCGGGATCGAGTCGTCGGCCAGCAGCCGCTCGTGGAGTACGGCGCGGAGCTGGCCCATCACTGCCGAGGCCTTGATCCCCTGGCCGACCGTGTCGCCGACGACCAGGGCTACCGTCCCGTCGGGGCGCACGATCGCGTCGAACCAGTCGCCGCCCGCGCGGGCATCGTCGGCCGCAAGCAGGTAGGTGGCCGAGACGTCCAGGGCGGGAGCCACCGGGAGGTCGGCCGGGAGCAGCGCGTCCTGCAGGTCCGTCATCAGCTCGAGCGTCGCCGAGTACCGCGTCTCGGCCGCCTCACGCGTCGGCGAGAGAGCGGCGACGTCGGTGCCCCGGCCGATGCAGCCCGCGACCTGGCCTGCCTCGTCGAGCCACGGCGCGATGATGAGGTCGGCATGGATCCACTCGTCCGGCCGGCCCGCCCGCAGCCGCCACCCGTCGAGGTGGTGGGTCTGGCCGGTGCGGAACACCTCCTTGAAGAGCTCGATCACCGGCTCTCCGAGGACCTGGCTCAGCGCGTCGGACATCGTCTCGCCGGCCGGGTCGCGATCCCGGAGGAGGCGACGTACGCCGGCATTGGCCGCCAGGACGCGGAGCTCGGGGCCGTGGGTGACCACCTGCATGTCGGGGCTTTGCTCAAACCCGATGGATTCGGCCTCGGCTCGGTCGGGGACTGTCACTGTCTTCTCCCCCGCTCCGACCTATCGATGCGTTGTTCCCGCCCCGATTCAGCGGTACCCGCCCTGAGCGCAGCCAATCCTGGCGTCGCCAGAGGGGTCTCCTCGGCACGGCCTCGCAGGGTGGTGCTGCCGGCCTCCTGCCAGGAGGCCGCCTCCTCGTCGCCGGCGGCCTCCACCGAGGCCCAGGTGGCGACCAGCCTGCCGTCGACCTCCTTGGCCAGCTCGGTCAGCCGGGCCGCTGTGTTCACCGCGTCACCGACGACCGTGTACTCGAACCGGCGCTGGTGGCCCACGTTGCCGGCGACCACCTCGCCGGTGGCCACCCCGATGCCGGCGCCGATCTCCGGCACCTCCTCTCCCAGGCGACGCGCCATCGCCCGGGCGGCGGCCAGGGCCGCCCCCGCGTGGTCGTCGAGGGCGACGGGTGCGCCGAAGACGGCCAGGACGGCGTCGCCGATGAACTTGTTCACCAGGCCGTGCCGCTGGTCGACCTCGTCGACGACCACGCCGAAGAAACGGTTCAGCATCGCCACGACCTCGGCGGGCGAGTTCTCGGTGGCGAACGTCGTCGACCCGACCAGGTCGACGAACAGCACCGAGACCACCAGCGACTCCCCGCCGAGCTCCACCTCGCCGAGCTCGGCCGCGGCCTCGGCCACCTCGCGGCCGACGTGCCGCCCGAACAGGTCCCGGATGTGCTCGCGCTCGCGCAGCCCGTGCACCATCTGGTTGAACCCCGACTGCAACTGGCCGAGCTCGGTGCCGTCGTAGACCACCACCTCACGCTCGAGGTCGCCACCCTCCACCGCGAGCAGGGCGTCGCGCACCGACACGACCGGGGCGACCACGGAGCGCGCGTTCAGCACGGTGATGAACAGCCCGGACGTCAGCACCACCCCGGCCACCACCAGGCTGATCAGCGCGAGGCGGGTCCGCGAGGTGTCCTCCTGGATCAGCGCCATCAGGGCACCGACGAGCAGCCCGACGGTCGGTGCCCCGGTCCCGACGAACCAGAAGATGACCATCCGGTCGCCGACCCCGACGCCGCGCGGACGGTCGGTGAGGGGCTCGCTCGCGAGCGCTCGTGCCGAGATCGGCCGGAAGGTGAACTCGGTGAGCAGGTAGGCGATCCCGCAGCCCACGATCCCGGCGATGCCGACGGTCAGTCCGGTGCTGAGCGCTCGTTCGGGCTGGATGATCACGGCCAGCAGCGTGAACAGCACGGTGGCCGCCAGCCACATCGCGGCCTGCAGGAGGGTGAGCCGGACCGGAACTCTCAGCGCGGTACGCCGTTCGGCGTCGGTCGGCTCCCTCTCCTCGTTGACCCAGCGCAGCGCCCGGAGGCTCATCGTGGTCCCGATCGTGGCGCCGACGACCACGGCGGCACCGACGTACACGGGAACCGCGATCGCGAGCGCGACCAGCATGCTCGAGCTGGGCGCGGGCGCCGGCACGACGAACACCGAGATGATGACCACCACGACCGCGCTGATCACGTTGGTCGAGATCAACAACGCCGTGAGCAACAGCTGGACTCGGATCCTCAGGATGCGGGCCGGCTGGTCAGGGGAGCCCAGGATGCGGGACCCGAACGGGTGCGTCCGGCGGCGGCCGCCGATACGTCCGCCCGTGGTCATTCCGACTACGCTAGTGCGGCCGGATGGCGGCATACCGCAATCCGGCCAATCTGCGAGCGCGCCCGGGAGCGACGTCGCATACTGATCCAGAGCCTGGCCGGGCCGGGCGGGTAAAGACATGGGACCCTGAGGAGTACGTGTGAGTCTGGCGACTGCTCCGCGCCCAGCGGATGCGCGCGAGACGGCCGTCGAGGCCGAGCGGCCGAAGCCACCCCGCACGAACTACCGCCCTGACATCGACGGGATCCGCGGCACCGCCGCGATCATGGTCATGGGCTACCACGCCCAGGTGCCCGGCTTCGAGGGCGCCTTCATCGGTCTGGACCTGTTCTTCGTGGTGTCCGGCTTCGTGATCTGCGGCCTGCTCATGGGCGAGTTCGAACGCAGCGGACGGATCCGCTGGAGCGCGTTCTACGCCCGCCGCGCCCGCCGCCTGATCCCGGCCAAGGCCACCATGCTCATCGGGGTCCTGATCCTCAGTTACTTCGTGATGGCGCCGACGGGCGCCCAGCAGGAAACCGCTCGTTCGGCGGCCGCCGCCGCGGCGTTCGTCTCGAACTTCTTCTTCTGGCAGATCGCCGACGTCGACTACTTCGGCCACGACCCCGGCACCAGCGTGCTGCTGCACACCTGGTCGCTGTCGGTCGAGGAGCAGTTCTACATCGCGCTTCCCCTCGGCGTGCTGCTGGCCTACGGCCTGAGCAAGCTGCTGCGGATCCACGTCGGCCGCACCCTGCTCTTCTCGGCGCTGGCGCTCGGTCTGGCCTCGCTCTGGGGCGCGATGACGCTCGCCGGGCCGTCGCCCGAGGCGGCGTACTACCTCCCGCTGACCCGGGCGTTCGAGTTCCTGATCGGCGTGCTGCTGGCCCTCGTCGTCGCCAAGGTCAGCCTGCCGAAGCTGGCCCGCCACGCCGTCGGGTTGGTCGGTGGTGCGCTGTGCGCCTACGTGCTGATCGACCCGATGCCGACGGACGGCTACCCCAGCTACTGGGCGCTGATTCCCTGCGCCGGCGCGGCGCTGATGATCTGGGCGGGCACCGGCGGCAAGACGCTGATGACCCACTTCCTGTCGTTCCCGCTCTTCGTCTGGCTCGGCCTGGTGTCCTACGGCTGGTACCTCTGGCACTGGCCGCTGCTGGTGATGGGCGAGTCGCTCAACCTGATCACCCCGCCGCTCTGGGTGCGGATCGCCCTGGTCATGGCCGCACTGGGCATCGCGATCCTCAGCTACCACTTCATCGAGGGCATCTTCTACAAGCGGTCGGGACATCGCAACGCCCCCAAGCTGTACGGCGGGCCTCGGGTCGTGCTCACCGGCGTCACGACGATGTCCATCGTGGTGACCCTGGCCGGCGGGTCCTACCTGGTCGCCAAGGACGAGCTGGAGTCACCCAAGTGGCAGGCTGTCGCGAAGCAGCTCAAGGACGTGCCCGAGATGCCGGCGGAGTGCCTGCAGGGCGACGAGATCATCCCGAGCAAGCCGGTCGCGTGCGACCTGGTTCCGTTCGAGGAGGACCGGCCCACGATCCTGCTGTGGGGCGACTCCCACGCGTGGATGTTCATCCCCGCGCTCGAGAAGGCCGTCAAGGATCGCGACGTCAACCTGGTGGCCGTGGTGATGGGCGCCTGCCCACCGTTCTACGCACCGGCCAGCGCCGACGAGGCATGCAAGGGCAGCAACCGGATCGCGCTCAACGAGATCCAGGAGCTGCGCCGGCTGCACCAGCCGCTCCGCGTGGTGCTCGGCGCCACCTGGGAGTTCTACCTCGAGGGCGGCCTCGACCTCCTCGACCGGGTGAACAGCGAGGCGAACCGGAGCCACATCTCCCGGATGGCCAGGTACTTCCAGGCGACCGGCCCCAAGCTCTTCACCCGCCTCGGCGAGCTGGAGATCCCGACGGACGTGATCGGGCAGACGGCGTCGGTGCTGCGGAACGCGCCGCAGTGCCTGGCATCCCCGAGGCTGGCGTCCTGCGACGCTCCGCGGACGAACGCTCTGCAGAACGAGCAGGACACCCGGGAGTGGCTCGAGACCGAGATGGAGGGCCTCGCGGAGGGTGCCCGGTTGATCGACGCCACCAAGGAGCTGTGCTCGGAGAAGACGTGCTACGCCGAGCGCGACGGCGTGGTCAACTTCTTCGACGACAACCACCTCAGCGCGACGCTGTCGCGCCGGCTGGGCCGCTACTTCGAGGAGACGGTCGACGCCGTCACCGAGGAAGACTCCTAGACCTCACCCATCCGGCCGAGCGAGTTGCGGCGGTCCCCTGCGAAGCCCCTTTGGGGGATGAGAGCATGCGTGCACCATGACCAACCGACGACTTCTCGGCCTGCTGCTCGCGACCCTGGTGACGGCCGCCCTCCTGGTGGTTTCGCCGGCGCACGCAACGGGCTCCACGGACCCGGACCCCGACCCGGTGACCCCCTTCTCCAAGGCGACCCCGCCGAACAACGACTTCCCGCACCTGCCGGTGCACTGCGCCAGTCGCAAGGACCTGATCCCGCTGCACCCGGTGAAGTGCAACCTCACCAAGTACGTCAAGACCCGGCCGACGATCGTCCTGTGGGGCGACTCGCACGCCTGGCAGCTGGTGCCGGCGCTCCGCGAGCAGGTGCGGGGCCAGGGGGTCAACCTGGTGGCGTTCATGCAGGGCAGCTGCCCGGTCATGATCACCCCGATGACCAAGGCCGAGCGGCGCAAGGCGCCCGACTGCCTCAAGGGCAACGCGATGGCGTTCGACTTCGTCAAGAAGCTGAAGAGCGAGAAGCGCGACGTCCGGGTCGTGCTCGCGACGTTCTGGCAGCGCTACCTCTACGCCATCAGGAAGCAGAAGTTCGGGTCCTACCACGGCCAGATGGCGCAGATCTTCGAGAAGAGCGGCCCGCGGGTGTTCCGCGTCCTCGGCCGGATGAAGATCGGTGTCGACGTTGTCGGACAGGCACTCACCGTCCCGGAGCACGCCCCCAACTGCCGCAAGGGCAACGACCCCTACGCGTGCAACCTGCCGCGCTACCGGGCGATCCACGGCGAGAAGGGCACCAAGGCCTGGGTGAAGGGGCACATGCGGTCGCTGGTCAAGCCGTCGTACGTCGACATCAACAAGATGTGCACGCGCAGCACCTGCTACGCCAAGGTGCACGGGACCAACACGTTCTTCGACGTCTACCACATCACCGCGAGCATGTCCCGGCTGATCAGCTTCGTGTTCGCGGGCACCGTCGACCGGGCGCTCGCCGCAGCCGACGACGGCGGCGACGACGGACCGGACTGTCCGCTACCACTGCTCTGCCGCTGACCCACCGGTGACCAGCGACCAGACCGGCACGTTCAGCGCCGCGGAGATCACCGAGGCGTACGCCGCCATGCACGCCCGCGTGCAGGAGTACGCCACCAGCGGCGTATGGGATGCCTTCGCCGACCACTTCACCGAGGACGCGGAGTACGTCGAGCACGCGTTCGGCACGTTCCGCGGCCGCGACCAGATCCGGGAGTGGTCAGTGCGCACCATGACGTCGTACCCCGGCAGCGAGATGACCGGCTTCCCGCTGGCCTGGCAGGTCGTCGACGAGCCGAGGTCGCGGCTGATCTGCGAGGTGCGCAACCTGATGCCGGACCCGGGTGACGGCTCCCACCACGAGGAGTCCAACCTGACGATCATGACCTACGCCGGCGACGGGCTGTTCTCGCGTGAGGAGGACGTCTACAACCCGTTGCGGTTCCTGAAGATGTCGGTGCGCTGGGGCAGGATCGCCGAGGAGCACGGCCGGCTGAGCGACGAGGGCCGGGCCTACCTCGAGCAGTTCGGGGACTGACTCAGGGGCTTCCCGGGTTTGCGGCTTGTCCCGGTCTGGGAGGCTCCTTCCATGGAAGGGGCCCGATGAAGGGGGCGGCCAAGCGAGTCGTCATCGAGATCGTCGGCTGGCTGCTGGTGGTCGCTGGCATCGCCGCGCTGGTGCTGCCCGGGCCCGGTCTGCTGATGCTGTTCGGCGGGCTCGCGGTCCTGTCCCAGGAGTACGAATGGGCGGAGCGCCGCCTGGCCCCGATCAAGTACCGCGCCCTGAAAGGCGCCGCGGAGAGTGTCGAGACCTGGCCCCGGATCGTGATGTCTGTGACCGGCGTCGCCCTGCTGGTCGCGGCGGGCGTGCTCTGGATCTGGAGCCCGCCGGCACCCGAGTGGTGGCCGATCGACGAGCGTTGGTGGCTCCCCGGCGGACTGGCCACCGCGATCACCCAGATCGCCTCTGCGCTGATCGCCCTCGCGCTGATCGTCTACAGCTACCGCCGGTTCCACGGCAAGCCGGACGCGGTCACCGAGCTCGAGGAAGAGATCGCCGAGGCCGACGAAGCGGCGCACTGGCACCGCGACGACTGACCCGACCCCTCACGCCGGACTGTTCGCCAACGTGAACTCCGACAGCATCGCGGAGACGGCGTCCGGGTGCCCGAACCAGGGGACGTGCCCACCCGACAGCAGCTCGAGGCGCGCATCGTGGATCAGCCGGCTGACGTTCTGCGCGACCTCGACCGATCCGACCGGATCGTGGTCGCCCCAGATCAGCAACGTCGGTGCGCCCAGTCGCCGCAGGTCGGCCTCGGACAGGCTGTTCGCCCGCCGGTAGCCGCGGACCGAGATCACCGCCCGCAGTTCGGCGAGGTTCGTCGTCGATGCCATCGGATCGTTCCCGGCCACCACGACCGACCTGATGATGTCCGGATGCCGGGTGATGGTCTCCCCCTCGCCGACGGAGGAGAGCAGCCGCACGACCCGGTTCGGGGTCGGCTTCACCACCCGCGCCAGCACGTCTCCGAGCAGCGGTGTGGTCGCCACCTGCAACGGAGCCGGGACCCGCGTTCCAGGAAGGGCGGGTACCGAGCCGAGCAGTGCCACTCCGCGGACCCGTTCGGGATGGGCGAGGGCGTACCACAGCGCCCAGATCCCACCCATGGAGTTGCCGCCGACGACGAAGTCCGTGAGACCCAGGCCGTCCGCCACCTCGTCGACGAAGCGCACCGCGTCGTCGCGGAACCGGGCGACCGACACTGGGATCGCCTCGCTGAGCCCGCACCCCGGGCGGTCCACGGAGATCGCCCGTACCGTCGTCAACCGCTGATGCAGCGGGAGGTGTGAGAGCGATGACGTCGAGCTGCCGTGCAGCAGGAGCACTGGGGGCCCGTCGCCGGACTCGAGGGCATGCACCCTGCGGCCGGATCGCACGTCGACGTAGCGGCGACGGATGCCGGAGCCGCCGAGCAGCTCGTCGTGGATGTCCAGGACTGCTTGCGAAGGAGTGGAGGCTGCCATGCCGGCCACGGTGCCGGGTGGCCGCCCGGGAGGGGAGTTCGAAGTTCGAACCTGGGCACACCGGGGAGTGGGTGGCACCATCCTCGGCATGGGTCCGAGTGGCCTCGGCACGACGTACTGCTCGTTCACGAAGGCGATCGAGCACCTTGCCGAGCGCTGGAGCCTGCTGATCGTGCGGGAGCTCGGGGTGTCCGGTCCGCAGGGCTTCAACACGCTGGCCAGCAACCTGCCCGGCCGGATCTCGCGCTCGGTCCTCGCGACTCGGCTGCGGCGACTCGAGGACCTGGGACTCGTCGCGCGGACGGACGACCACGCCTATTGCCTCACGGTGTCGGGGGAGGCACTGATGCCGACGATGCGGGCCTTGCGCGACTGGTCCGAGTCGTGGCTCCCCGAGGATCCCGCGATGCTCGAGCGCGAACCCGACGTGGTGCTGGCCTGGCTGGCGCAGCGAGTCGACAAGGGCGTGCTCCCCGCCCGGCAGGTGATCGTGGAGATGACCGTGCGGTCTCCGGTCGACCGGCGCTACTGGCTCGTGCTCGAGCGGGAGGCGGACCCCTATGGCTGTCGCACCGACCCCCTGCTCGACCAGTCCCGCTACCTCCACGTCCGGATGGGGCAGCCGGTGCTGCTCCTGCTGGCCCGCGGCCGACGGAGCTGGAGCGACGCGTCCGCCGACGGCTCGATCCAGGCGTACGGCGACCCGGAACTCGTGCGGGAGCTGCCGAGCTGGTTCCGGCCAGCCTCCGCCGAGTAGCCGGGCCAGGCAGCATGGGGTCATGGACCGCAGGGCAGTCGACGTGGTGATCACCGGCCGGGTGCAGGGCGTGTTCTTCCGGGCCCGCACCCAGGAGCAGGCGGCCCGGCTCGGGGTCGCCGGCTGGGTGTCGAACGAGCCGGACGGATCGGTGGCGGGGCACTTCGAGGGAGCCGCCGCCGACGTCGACGCGCTGGTCGACTGGTGCCGCAGCGGTCCGGAGCGGGCGCAGGTGGACGACGTACGCGTGACCGAGGCGGAGCCCGGCGGGAGCCGCGGCTTCGACGTACTCGGCTGAGGTTGTCCGCCAGCGCCAAGCGCCCGGAGTCAGAAGTCCTTGCGCGCTTCGCGCGCCCATGGCACGCACCTCGCTGCGTTGGCGTCGCTCGACGTGCGCCCAGCATGCCAGCGCTCCGCCGCCTTGCGATGCACACACCCTGAACACGCCAACCGCATAACGACTTCAAACTCCGGGCACTAGCCTCGCCATCGATGCCCCTCCATCTCCATCGCGCCCCGCGCACCGACCGGCTCGCCGACGCGCTCGGCGAGCTGGTGGCGACGCCGCTCGACGACCCGTTCGCCGAGGAGGTCGTGGTGGTGCCCGCGAAGGGCGTGGAGCGGTGGCTGACCCAGCGGCTCAGCCACCGGCTGGGCGTCGGGTCGCGCGGTGGCGACGGAGTGTGTGCCGGCGTCCGGTTCCTCAGCCCGCACTCACTGGTCTCGATGCTGCTCGAGCGCGACCGCGACGACCTGTGGGACCCCGACCATCTGGTCTGGCCGCTGCTGGCCACCATCGACGACAGCCTCGACGAGACCTGGTGCGCCACGCTGGCCGCACACCTCGGCCACGGCCTCTACGGCGACGAGGCCGAGCTCCGGCGCAACCGCCGCTACTCCGTGGCCCGGCGACTCGCCGGCCTCTTCGTCTCCTACGCCGTGCAGCGGCCGACCCTGGTCGCCGACTGGCGCGAGGGCCGCGACACCGACGGTGCGGGTCACCCCCTCGACGCCGACCTGAGCTGGCAGGCCGAGCTGTGGCGCCGGTTGCTGCAGCGCGTGGACCAGGATCCGCCCGACGTCCGGCACGGGCGTGTCCTGGAGCGGCTCCGCTCCGGCGGCGACGGTCTCGCCCTCCCCGACCGGCTGTCGCTGTTCGGGCACACGCGGTTGCCGATCACCGAGATCGCCCTGCTCCACGCCCTCGGCGAGCACCGTGACGTGCACCTGTGGTTGCCGCAGCCGTCGCCGTCCCTGTGGGACTCGCTCGCCGACCTCGGCGGAGTGGTGCCGCGCGACGAGGACGACTCGGCCGACCGGGTCGGCCACCCGCTCCTTGCCTCGCTGGGTCGCGACACCCGCGAGCTGCGCCGCCTGCTTGCCGATGTGCCGTCCACGACCGCCTACGACGTCGGCGAGCCCGACTCCCTGCTCGGCTGGCTGCAGCACGACCTGCGCGCCAACCACGCCCCCACCGTCGAGGAGCGCGCCGGCCGACGGCTCCGCGACGACGACCGGAGCCTGCAGGTGCACGCGTGCCACAGCGCCGGCCGCCAGGTCGACGTGCTGCGCGAGGTGCTGGTCGGGCTCCTCGACGACGACCCGACCCTCGAGCCGCGCGACATCCTCGTGATGTGCCCCGACATCGAGACGTTCGCGCCGCTGATCTCCGCGGGCTTCGGCCTCGCCGACGTCGTCGAGGACGCCGAGGGCGGCGGCCACCCCGCCCACCGGCTGCGGGTCCGGCTCGCCGACCGCGCGCTCTCCAGCACCAACCCGCTGCTCGGTGTGGCGGCCACCCTGGTCGAGCTCGCCGGCGGCCGGGTGACCGCGTCCGACGTCCTCGACCTGGCGTCCCAGGAGGCCTGCCGGCTGAGGTTCGGGTTCTCCGACGACGACCTCGCGCGGGTGACCCGCTGGGTGGCGCAGGCCGGCATCCGCTGGGGCATCGACGGCCCCTCGCGCGCGCCGTTCGCGATGGCCCGTTTCGACCACAACACCTGGCGGTCCGGGCTGGACCGGATCCTGCTCGGCGTGGCCATGAGCGGCGACGACCACCACCACCTCGGCCGCGGCCTCCCCGTCGACGACGTCGCGAGCTCCGACATCGACCTGGTCGGTCGCCTGGCCGAGTACGCCGCCCGGCTCGCCGACTGTCTGGCAGCCATGACCGCGGCCGGCACCGTCCAGGAGTGGGTGGCCGCGCTGGGCGAAGGAGTGCGGTCGCTGACCGAGGTCCCGACCGACGACGGCTGGCAGCTGACGCAGTTCGAGCGTGAGCTCGCCCGGGCCGGCGTGTCCTCGGCGAGCGACCCCGACGTACCCCTCCGGCTCGCCGACGTCCGGGCCCTGCTCCAGTCCCGGCTGGGCGGCCGGCCGACCCGCGCCAACTTCCGCACCGGCACGCTCACGGTCTGCACGATGGTGCCGATGCGCTCGGTCCCGCATCGGGTGGTCTGCCTGGTCGGCCTCGACGACGGAGTGTTCCCGCGCACCACCTCGGTCGACGGCGACGACGCCCTGGCTCGGCGACCGCTGACCGGCGAGCGCGACGCGCGCAGCGAGGACCGGCAGCTGCTGCTCGACGCGTTGCTAGCCGCGGTCGACGCCGTGGTGATCACCTACACCGGTGCCAACGAGCACACCGGTGCGGAGCGACCACCCGCCGTACCCCTTGGAGAGATCCTCGACGCCACCGACCGCACCACCGCCACCGCGGTCCGCGACCGGGTGCTGGTGCGACACCCGCTGCAGCCCTACGACGTGCGCAACCTCGAGCCGGGCCGCCTCGTGGGCGCGCGGCCGTTCAGCTTCGACCGGGCCGCGCTGGCAGGCGCGGTCGCCGCTGCCGGTCCGCGGACCCCACCCCCTCCGTTGCTCGAGGGGCCGCTCCCGTCCCGGCCGCAGGAGGACGTGTCGCTGGCCGACCTGAAGGCGTTCCTCACCCATCCGGTGCGGGCGTTCCTCCGCGGCCGGCTCGACGTGAGCACGCCGTTCGAGCCTGACGAGCTGAGCGACGCGATCCCGGTCGGGCTCGACGCGCTCGAGGTGTGGCAGGTTGGCGACCGGCTGCTGCGCGAGGTGCTGGCCGGGCAGGACCCGGTCGCCGTGATGACGGCCGAGCAGCTGCGCGGGACCCTGCCGCCCGGTGGCCTCGGCCGGAGCGCGCTGGCCGGCGTGACCGAGGAGTGCCAGAAGCTCATCACGCGCACTGCTGATCTGCGTATGGGGGTGCCGCGGTCCATCGACGTCGATGTCGACCTCGGCGGCGGACGTCGGCTCACCGGCACCATTTCCCGAGTCCACGGCTCCAAGGTGGTCAGCCTGGGGTACTCCCGGCTCAAGCCACGGCAGCGGCTGCTCGCCTGGCTCGACCTGCTCGCGCTGTCCGCCTCGCTCCCCGACGAGAGCTGGACCTCGCACGCCGTCGGCCGGGAGCGTGCCGGCCCGAGGCGCGCACTCGGCGGTCCGCTCGACCATCGTGCGGTCGACTGGTTGCGCGACCTGGTCGCGCTGCGCGACGAGGGGCTCGACCGGCCGCTGCCAGTGCCGCTCGCCACGGCCGCGGCCTGGGCCGAGGCGCACGCCCGCGAGCTGCAGGGCGAGGACCGCGATCCGATCGGCGTCGCCCGCCGGGCCTGGGTGACCGATCCGCACAACGACTACGGCATCCTCGGCGAGGACGCCGATGCCTACCACCAGCGGATCTACGGCGATGCCGCTCCGGTCGAGGTGCTGCTGGACGACGGGTTGCCGGCGTACGCCTGGCGGATCTGGGAGCCGCTGCTGACCGGCGCCGAGCGGGTAGGCCCCCTGTGAAGGCCCCAGCGATGGACGCGTTCGACGTCTGCGGCCCGCTGCCCACGGGCACCACGCTGCTCGAGGCCAGCGCCGGCACCGGCAAGACCTGGACCATCGGCGCCCTGGTGACCCGCTTCGTCGCCGAGGGTGAGGCCCGGCTGGAGCAGATGCTGGTGGTGACCTTCGGCCGGGCGGCCAGCCAGGAGCTGCGCGAGCGGGTCCGGGCCCAGCTCGTGGAGGCCGAGCACGCGCTCGGCGACGACCCCACGCTCGCCGGTGAGGTGCGCGACTCCGACCTGATCCGGCTGCTGCTCGACTGCGAGGACGCGGAGCGCCGGAGGCGGCACCAGCGGGTGCTCGAGGCGTTGGCGGGGTTCGACGCGGCGACGATCGCGACCACCCACCAGTTCTGCTCGATGGTCCTCGGCTCGCTCGGTGTCGCCGGAGACACCGACTCCCGGGCCCGCCTGGTCGAGGACCTCGACGACCTGATCGGCGAGGTGGTCGACGACCTCTACCTCCGCGCGTTCGCCTTCGGCGAGGACGACCCGGTCTTCAGCCACCAGGAGGCGATGGCGATCGCCCGCGACGCGGTCGGCGATCCCCAGGCCCACCTCGAGCCGGCCGCCGAGGACCGCTCCACTCCCGCGGGACGCAAGGTCGCGTTCGCCGATGCGGTGCGCAAGGAGATGGACCGCCGCAAGCGCCGGCTCGGCATCCTCTCCTACGACGACCTGCTCGAGCAGCTCGCTGACGCGCTCACCGACGAGGAGGCCCCCGCACGGGCCCGGATGCGGCAGCGCTGGCAGATCGTGCTGGTCGACGAGTTCCAGGACACCGACCCGGTGCAGTGGCAGGTGCTCGACCGCGCGTTCACCGGACACGCCACGATGGTGCTCATCGGCGACCCGAAGCAGGCGATCTACGCGTTCCGCGGCGGCGATGTCACGACGTACCTCGAAGCCGCGAAGAGCGCTACGACCAAGCAGACGCTCGCGGTCAACTGGCGCAGCGACGCGCCGCTTCTCTCGGCGTTCCAGGAGCTGATGGCGGGCGCCGCGCTCGGCGACGAGCAGATCGTCGTGCACGACGTCGAGGCCCACCACGGCGAGCGGCGGATGTCCGGGGCGCCCAAGGTGGCCGCGCTGCGGGTTCGCGTGGTGCGCCGCGAGCAGTTCGGACGGCGCGGCAACGCCGCGCTGACGGTCGGACAGGTACGGCCGCACATCGCCGACGACCTGGCTCTCGACATCAGGGCGCTGCTCGCCTCGGGTGCGGCATTCGAGGGACGGCCGATCGCGCCGGCCGACGTGGCGGTGATCTGCTACAAGCACGCCGACCTGGCGGCAGCCCGCTCGGCGCTCGCCGGCGTGGGGGTGCCGGCGGTGATCGCCGGGGGCGGCAGCGTGTTCGCCACCCCGGCCGCCGTCGAGTGGATGTCCCTGCTCGAGGCGCTCGAGCAACCACACCGCAGCGCCCGGGTTCGCGCTGCCGCGTTGACCTGCTTCTTCGGGCATTCGGCCGCGGACCTCGACCGGCGGGGTGACGACCTCACCGACGAGGTGGCCGACCGGCTGCGGTCCTGGGCCGAGGTGTTCGGCCGCCGCGGGATCGCCGCGGTGCTCGAGGCGGCGACCGCGGGCGGTCTGCCCAGCCGGGTCCTCGCCGAGGTGGGCGGCGAACGCCGCCTCACCGACCTGCGCCACATCGGCGAGGCGCTGCACGAGGTGACCCAGCGCGACCGCCTCGGCGTGGTGGCGCTGCTGAGCTGGCTCCGCGAGCAGGTGACCGAGGGCCGCGCCCGGCGGGGCACCGAGCGGACCCGACGGCTCGACTCCGATGCCGCCGCTGTCCAGCTGGTGACCATCCACGCCAGCAAGGGGCTGGAGTACCCCGTCGTCTACCTCCCCGCGATCGCCGACCGCCACGTCCCGAAGCCGACCCGACCGCTGTTCCACGACGACGAGGGGCGGCGCTGCCTCAACGTCGGCGGAGGTGGGTCCGACTGGCTTGACCACTGCCGCCGCTGGGCCGACGAGGAGGCCGGTGAGTGGCTGCGACTTCTCTACGTCGCCATCACGCGCGCACAGTCCCAGGTCGTCTGCTGGTGGGCGCCGACCAAGAACGCCGTCGCGTCGCCGCTGCACCGGATGCTGATGCGCGACCCCGACAGCAGCAGCGTCCCGGACGCGCCACCGGTGCCGACCGACGACGAGGTCGTCGAGCTGTTCGCCCGCTGGCGCGACCGCGGCGGCCCCTCACCCGAGGCCGCCCTGCTCGCCCCGGTGGGCGACGACCCGCCACGCGAGCCGGTGCCGCCGCTCGACGTGCGCAGCTTCGGCCGCGAGGTCGACGCCACCTGGCGGCGTACCTCCTACTCCGCGCTGAGCCACGCCGCCGAGGCCGCCCCGATCGCGGGTGTGGCGAGCGAGCCCGAGGTCCGGGCCAAGGACGACGAGGAGTTCGAGGGACCCGTGACGCCGGAGGTCACCGAGCCGGCGCCGGACGACGCACCCGCCTCGCCGATGGCCGACCTGCCGGTGGGCGCGACGTTCGGCTCCCTGGTCCATGCCGTGCTCGAGCACACCGACCCCGACGCCGCCGACCTGCGTGCGGAGCTGCTCCGGCACCTCGACGATCAGCTCGGGTGGTGGCCGGTCGACCTCGACCGCGACGAGCTCGCCGACGCCCTGGTCGCGGTCTGCGACTCGCCACTCGGGCCGCTCGCCGACGGCACCACGCTGCGCGAGATCCCGCTGCGCGACCGGCTCCGCGAGCTCGACTTCGAGCTGCCGCTCTCCGGTGGTGACCTGTCGCGCAACGGCGACTCCACCACGCTCGCCGACCTGGCGCCGCTGCTGCGCCGCCACCTCCCCGAGGGCGATCCGGTCCGTGGCTACGCCGACGCGCTCGACCACCCCGCGCTCGGCGAGCAGAGCTTGCGCGGCTACCTCACCGGCTCCGTGGACGTCGTGTTGCGGCTCCCCGGGCCGCGCTACCTGATCGTCGACTACAAGACCAACTGGCTCGGTCCCCGCGACGTCCCGCTCACCGCACACGCCTACCGCCCCGAGGCGCTGGCCGGTGCGATGCAGCACTCCGACTACCCCCTGCAGGCACTGCTGTACGCCGCGGTGCTGCACCGGTTCCTCCGCTGGCGTCAGCCCGGCTACCGCCCCGAGGAGCACCTCGGCGGCGTGCTCTACCTCTACCTTCGCGGGATGTGCGGCCCGGAGACGCCGCTCATCGAGGGCGAGCCGTGCGGGGTGTTCTCCTGGCGGCCGCCGGTGGCCCTGGTCGAGGCACTGTCCGACCTGCTCGACGGGCCGGTGACGGCATGACCGAGCTGTTCGAGCCCGTCGGTGAGCACGACCGGCGGCTGACCCGCCAGGCCACCGGGCTGCTGGCGACGTACAACACGGCCGGGTTGCTGGAGGCCGCCGACGTCCACGTCGCCCAGCGGGTCGGCGACCTCGGCGGGGAGGACGACGAGCGGGTGTTGCTGGCCGTCGCCCTGGCGGTGCGCGCCGTGCGGCACGGCTCGGTCTGTGTCGACCTCACCACCGTGCCTGCGCTCGCTCCCGACCTCCCGTGGCCCGACCCGACCGAGTGGTGGGCGGCGGTGCGCGAGTCGCCGCTCGCCGAGGCGGGCGTGGTGCGCGCGGAGCACGACCTGCTCTACCTCGACCGCTACCACCGGCTCGAGGCCCAGGTGTGCGCCGACCTGGTGGCGCGCGAGGACCAGGCGCCCCCTGATCTCGACGAGACGGCCCTCGAGGCAGCGCTCGCTCGGGTGCGCGGTCGACACTTCAGCGCCGAGCAGGAGGCGGCCGCCGTGGGTGCGGCGCGGCGCTGGACCACGGTGCTCACCGGCGGCCCCGGCACCGGCAAGACGACCGCGGTGGCGCGGCTGCTGGTGCTGCTCGCCGACCAGGCCTCGGCGCACGAGAGGCGGCTGGCGGTCGCTCTCGCCGCCCCCACCGGCAAGGCCGCGACCCGGCTGCAGGAGGCGGTGCTCGCCGAGCTGGCCTCCCTGCCCGAGGATGACCGTGCCCGGGTCGGCCGCCCGGACGCGATGACCCTGCACCGACTGCTCGGCTGGCGGCCCGACAACGCGACCCGGTTCGTGCACGACCGCGGCAACCGGCTCAAGTACGACGTGGTCGTCGTCGACGAGTGCTCGATGGTCGAGCTCACCATGATGGGCCGGCTGCTCGAGGCGGTCCGGCTGCAGGCCCGGCTGGTCCTGGTCGGCGACCCCCGCCAGCTGACCTCGGTCGGCGCCGGGGCGGTGCTCTCCGACCTCGTGGGCGGCTATGAGGGGGATGACTCCCCGGTCGTGGCGCTCACCGAGAACTTCCGCTCCACCGAGCACATCAAGAAGCTCGCGGAGGCGCTCCGGGTGGGCGACACCGACGCGGTGCTCGACGCGCTGCGCGACGGCTCGGGCGAGGTCGAGTTCGTTGAGACCGACGATGCCGGCACCGCGTTGCGCGCCGACGCCCTCGGTTCGGCCCTGGCCGTGCGCGCGGCCGCGGAGCTCGGCGACCACGCGACCGCAGTGACCGCGCTCGATGACCACCGGCTGCTGTGCGCCCACCGCGAGGGACCGCACGGCGTACGCCACTGGAACCGGCAGGTCGAGCAGTGGATCACCGACGAGCTCGAGCTCCCCTTCCAGCCCGATTGGTACGTCGGCCGCCCACTTCTGGTGACCAGCAACGACTACACCCTGCAGATCTACAACGGCGAGACCGGTGCTGTGGTGCGGGCCCCCGACGGCCGGCTCCGGGCCTGGATCTCTGGGTCGGAGGGGCTGCGCGACTACGCCCCCGGGCGGCTGGAGGCCGTGGAGACGATGCACGCGATGACCATCCACAAGAGCCAGGGCAGTCAGGCCCGGCGGGTGACCGTGCTGCTGCCCGAGGCCGACTCCCGGCTGCTCACCCGCGAGCTGTTCTACACGGCGGTCACCCGGGCCCAGGAGCGGCTCCGGGTGGTGGGGTCCGAGGCTGCGGTGCGGGCCGCGGTGGCGACCCGGGCCCAGCGCGCGACCGGGCTCCGGCAACGGCTGGCCAAGGCGCGGACCACCGGACACGTGCCCGCAACACGTCGGGGCTAGGGTCGAGTTATGCCCTTCCTGCTGCGCGTGGAGCTGCCCGACATTCCCGGTTCGCTGGGTCGTCTGGCCTCGGCGATCGGTGATGCGGGGGGTGACATCGAGGCGATCGAGATCATCGAGAAGCGCCACGACGGCACCGCGCTCGACGACGTACTCCTGGAGACGGAGTCGATGCCCGACTCGATCGTCTCCGCGTGCAACGCGCTCGATGGGGTCGAGGTCGTCTGGATCAGTCGATACGCCGCCGGCGGCAACCTGGTCCTCGACCTCGAGGCGGTGGAGGAGATCACCGCCAAGCCGCACGAGGCGGTCGAGCGGCTCGTCGACATGCTGCCGAAGGTTTTCCGGGTCGACTGGGGCGCCCGGGTGCACCGGGCCAAGGGAGTGGTGCACGGCACCACCGCGGCACCGACGGAGCTGACCTTCATCGAGATCGAGGGCCCGACCCGGATCGAGGGCGACGACGAGGTCACCCTCTATGCCGCGGCGCGCCTGGACGGCAACGAGATCATCATGGTCGGCCGCCGCGGCGGTCCGGACTTCGTCGACTCCGAGATCGCTCGACTCGGCCACCTCGCCGGGCTCGCCGTCTCGATCGCCGAGGGATAGCCCAGCAGAGTCAGTCGTTCGGCAGGGTGAGCTGGGCGAAGACGTCGACCAGCTGCGCGTCCTCGGCGGAGGTCGACCAGCCCAGGGCGGTGCCTCGGCCGCACGCGCTGATCTCTCCGGCTTCGTCCACGCAGCCGAGGTTGTCCACCCACACCCCGCGCACCTCGACGGCGCGCAGGCCGACCGTGCCTTCGGGTCGCAGCGGGGTCATCAGGCCCAACGCCCGGCCCGGCACTGGGCTCGGGGTCCGCACGACCACGCCGGTGGCGACGTAGCCGACGGTGATCTCGGTGGCGTCATCCGGCAGCTGGATGTGCACCGTGTCGCCCGAGGCCGGCGGGGCGAGGGTCTGGCGTTGATCCCCTCCGCCGTTCACCCACAGGTCTTCGATGACCGGGACGAACTGGGCCGTGGCGCCGGCGTGCTCGGGATTTGCCAGCGCCACGGCGTCGGTGGGAGCGGTGAAGGTCAGGTGCTCCACCACTCGGATCGTGTCCGGCCCGACGATCGTGGTCACGGTGCGCTGGTGGGTCGTGGGGCTGTCGAGCTGGGCACTGCGCACGGCCTGTCCGCCGTCTCCCTGCGGGCCCCCAGCAGAGTCGGGATCGCTCCACAGCTGCCAGCCGATCGCCCCGGTCATGACCAGGACGACCACCAGCGCGTAGAGGCGGCGCATCCGTCCCGGGTGGGCGGCCCGATGCGGGGCGAAGCCCTCCAAGGCCGAGACTGGTTCGCGCCCGCGGAGCGTCACTCACGTGCCTTCCCTCCGGTCCGCTCGCCCCATCCATGCGAACAACCGACGCCAGTCTGAGCACCGTTCCCGATGATACGCTGGCGCATCCTTCATGGGGCTGTCAGAACCGAGGCAAGGTCATGGCCCCATCCCCCCTTCTCGGACGCCGGTCGGCGACAGTCGCCGCTCTCTCCTGCTCGTTGCTGGCCCTCCCGTTGGCCGGCCCTGCCGGGGGTGTCGATACGCCGTCCGCGAAGGCCCCGAGCGAGGTCTACCTGGTTCAGGGCGTGCCCGGCGGACCCGCCGATGTGTCCGTCGACGGCGAGGTCGTGACCTCGGGGCTCGAGTCCACGGGGGTGTTCGGCCCGATCGACCTGGAGCCCGGGCAGCACATGGTCGCGTTCGAGGGTGACGCATGGAGCGTCGAAGCACCCATCGACGTCAAGAACGCCAGCGAGGACGTCGTCGTCCACCTCCCGGCCGACCCGGGGGCCGACCCGGCGGTCACCGTCTTCGCCAACGAGGTCGAGCCGGTCGATGCAGGACAGGGCCGGCTCACCGTCGCGCACACCGCGGTCGTGCCGCCCGCCGACATCCGGGCGAGCGGCGAGGTGCTGTTCGCCAACGTCGCCAACGGCGAGTTCGTCACGGCTGACGTACCGGCCGACACCTACAAGGTCGACGTCGTGCCGACCGGTGGGGACGAACCGTTGCTCGGTCCGCTCGACCTGGAGGTGACGCCGGCGGCGCTGACCCGGGTGTTCGCGATCGGGGTGCCCGAGGACGGCAGCATGACAGCGGTGGTCCAGGTCATACCGCTGGCAGAGAGCTCGGGACTACCGCCGTCGTCGGTCGGCGCGGGGGAGGCGGGCTTGGTTGCTCCTGGAGAGGAGCGCGGGAGAGAGGTCTGGCTGCTGCCACTCCTCGTTCTTGTCCTGGGCGTCGCGCTTCTCGCCCGAGCCAGGAGACGCCACGTCCGGTGCTGACCGGCGACGCCGGTGGGTGGCGGTGCCGGCCGCGCTGATCGCGGTCGGCCTCGCCGCCGCCACCGGTGGCTGCGCCGGTTCCTCCGACTCGGCCGCGGCGCCCGACCGGGCCGTTGCCGCCGAACCCGATGGACCTGGCTGGCCGCCGGGCGAACGCCGAGCTGATCCCGCACCGGGTCGGCGCGGCGTGCCCGCGCCATCGCAAGTTGCGCCGGAACCACCGGTCGCACTGGTCCTGCCCGACGGCACCCGGATGTCGGTCGTGCCGGTCGGTACCCAACGAGACGGAGCTCTCGAGCTCCCGCCCGACGTCGGTACGGCGGGCTGGTGGGACGGCGGCCCGAAGCTGGGGGACCTGTTCGGCGCGCTGGTGATCGCGGCCCACGTCGACTCGTTCGACGAGGGCATCGGACCGTTCGCCCAGCTGCTCACGATGCGCCCCGGACAGCGGGTCCGGCTGGTCTCGCGGACCCTGTCGCACGAGTTCGCCGTCGACGACACCCGCTTCGTTCCTCGGACCTCGCTGCTGAGCGACCCCGATGCGTTCGCCCGCAAGGGGCCGCTGCGGCTGGTGCTGATCACCTGCGGCGGTCCGTACGACGCGGACGCCGGGGGCTACCGCGACAACGTCATCGTCGTCGCTGGTCTGGCCTAGGAAACCCGCTCGAGCAGGAAGACCGGGATCTCTCGATCGGTGCGCTCCTGGTACTCCGCGTACGGCGCGTACTGCTCGACCGATCGCTTCCACCAGATCGAGCGCTCCTCGCCCTCGGCGATCCGGGCCCGGTAGAGGTGCGGCTCCGGACCGTCCTGCAGCTCGACCTCCGGGTGTGCCACGAAGTTGTGGTACCAGACCGGGTGCTCGGGCGATCCGCCGTACGACGCGATCGCGGCGTACACACCGTCGTGCTCGACCCGCATCACCGGGTTCTTGCGCAGCTTGCCGGACTTCGCGCCCACCGAGGTGATCACCACGATCGGCCACTCCTCGTGACCGCGCAGCACGTTGGCCTCACGGCCGCCGGTTGCCTCGTACTTCTCGACCTGTTCGCGGACCCATTGCTGCTTGCTGGGTTCGTACTCCCCTTGCAGTGCCATACCTCTCCCAACACCGTCGCGCCGCTGAGGATTCCGCCGCGTCAGAGCTTCACGTTGTGCGTGCGCTCGAGCTCCTCGATCCACTCGTCGTTGATCGTCAGGCCGTACTTGCCGGCAAGCGCGTAGTAGGTCTCCGGCGGCTCGTGCCGCTCAAGCACCGGGGCCAGCTCCTCGAAGTACTTCTCGGCGCCGGCAGGGGACAGGATCTCCACGACCGTGGCGGGCTCGTGGCCGGCGTTCCACATCGCGTGCGGGATGTCACGCGGCTTGACCAGGTAGGCGCCGGGCGCACCCTCCAGGGTCTCGTCGCCGATCCGGACGCCGACCGTGCCCTCGCGGACGATCGTGTACTCGTCCTCGCGGGTGTGCGTGTGCGGCTTCACCAGGGTGTGCGGCGGGATCACCACCTCGAGGATGGCCAGGTTGCCGCCGGACGCTGCGTGGTCGACCTTGTAGCGGAACCGGACACCGAACAGCTGGACCCGCTGGCCCTCGCCGGGGGGTACGGCGAGTGGGGACGGGGGTGTGCTCATGCGCGGACTCCTGTCGTGGTGAGGCGGACGCCGACCCGGGCCACGGTCAGCATCCAGGGCCAGGCGGGAGAGGCGATGACGTCGGACACGTCCAGGGTGATGCGGGCGAGGTCGCTACGTCGAGCGGCGAACGTGGCCGGCGACGTACGCCGGGCCTCCACCAGGGCGGCGACGTTGCTCCAGACATCGGCGCGAGCGGCGCGCAGCCGTCGGGTGGTCACCCCGGTCGCCGGTGCAGCCCGGATGCCGACGTGCCGCAGCTCGGGTGTCACCCGCTGGGCGAGCACCCGGTCGATGGCGTCATGGTCCCGGTGCCGCCGCTTGCGGGTCCGCAGGTCGTCGAACTCGTCGTTCTCCATGACGTCGAGCAGCGCGAGCGGGAGGTCGTGGCTGATGTGCGTGTGCATCCCGAGCAGCACCCGCTGCCGAGGGCTGAGCGAACCGTCGCGGAACGCTGACCGCCACACCTCCGACGGATCCGGACCCAGCGCGTCGAGGTAGTAGCGCGCGAACTCCACCGCCCACCTCTCGACCCATTCCGGGTCGAGGAACCGCCCGGCCGTCAGTCCGGCGCGCACCGCGACCGTGGTGCGCAGGTAGGTGCCGTGGAAGTGGCGGCGTGGGTCATCATCGCCGCGCAGCACGCAGTCGTGCACCTTCATGCGATCCACCACCTCGTCGATCCCCATGGCGGTGATGAGCGGCATCGCGGCTCCTCCCGAGAGAAATACCCCTGGGGCAAGTTACAGATGTGAGCGGGCCGGGTCGAGAGTTTCGACGAGTGTCGTCTGTATGCGGCTAGCGTTCCCCTTCATGAGCGTGATCGAAGGTGTGTCCCAGACGTTCGACGCGGACGCCTGGGAGGCCGTCCAAGGGTTCGATGACCTGACCGACCTGACCTATCACCGGGCCAAGGCGCACGGCACCGTGCGGATCGCGTTCGACCGGCCCGACGTGCTCAACGCGTTCCGCCCACACACGGTCGACGAGCTGCTCCGGACCCTCGAGCACGCGCGTACGTCGTCCGATGTCGGTTGCGTGCTGCTCACCGGCAACGGGCCGAGCGCCGCCAACGGCAAGTGGGCGTTCTGCACCGGCGGCGACCAGCGGATCCGGGGCCGCACCGGCTACCAGTACGCCGAGGGTGAGACCGCGGAGACGGTCGACAAGGCCAAGCTCGGCCGGCTGCACATCCTCGAGTGCCAGCGGCTGATCCGGTTCATGCCCAAGATCGTGGTCTGCGTGGTGCCCGGGTGGACCGCCGGCGGCGGGCACAGCCTGCACGTGGTCTGCGACCTGACCCTGGCCAGCGCCGAGGAGGCGAGGTTCAAGCAGACCGACGCCGACGTCGGGTCGTTCGACGGCGGCTTCGGGTCGGCCTACCTCGCGCGCCAGGTGGGTCAGAAGTTCGCGCGCGAGATCTTCTTCCTCGGCCAGGAGTACTCCGCCGACGACGGGGTCCGGATGGGCGCGGTCAACCGCGCGGTCCCGCATGCCGAGCTGGAGGCGACCGCGCTGGAGTGGGGCCGCCTCATCAACAGCAAGTCGCCGACCGCGCAGCGGATGCTGAAGTACTCGTTCAACCTGATCGACGACGGACTGGTCGGCCAGCAGCTCTTCGCGGGCGAGACCACCCGGCTCGCCTACATGACCGACGAGGCCCAGGAGGGCCGCGACCAGTTCCTCGAGAAGCGGGACCCCGACTGGTCGCCGTTCCCCTGGTACTACTGAATCAGCCTGTTCCCGCAGGTCAGAGCCCTATCGGACCCCATGCGTGGCAGATCCGTGGAAAGAATCGCGATCGAGGGTGGGTTGGCCGCCGGCGTCGATTGGCACGAAGAGCCAGAGCGCGGCACGACGTCGCCCGCGTCGGAGTCACCACTCGGCGATCAGCGGCGTGTCGGCATGATGCCGCCACGATCCGGTGAGCCGGATGAGTCGCGCGGGCGCAGCGATGCCACGTACGGTCGCTATCTTGCCGTCGGCGAGGTCGAAGGTCACCGCGCCGACCACGTGGTCGCCAACCGCGACGAGGATGGCAGGCGCGCCGTTGACGAGCGCGTAGTGGATCGCGGGCGTGCCGCCGGCCAGTCGCCGCTTCGCAGGTGTCGGCTGGAAGCCGGCGCGCGCGATGGCCGCGATCCGCTCGGGAGTGTCGTAGTGAAGCAGCGTTGCGGTCAGGCCGGCGCCATCGGAGATCGCGGTCGCGTCGTCGGTGAGCAGCGGCACCAACCGATCAATCCGTCCCGAGACAGCAGCCTCGAGGAACTTCTCAACGATCCTGCGGGCCGACGCCGGGTCGACCTCGTTGCGGCCGCGGCGTCGCGTCGCGGTGACGCGGCGACGAGCCCGGTGCAGGTGCTGCTGGCTCGTTGACTCGGTGATGTCGAGGATCTCGGCGATCTCGCCGTGGCGATAGGAAAACGCTTCGTAGAGGAGATACACAGCCCGCTCGACGGGCGAGAGCCGCTCCATGAGCAGCAACACGGCCAGCGATACGGACTCGCGCTGCTCGAAGGTTTCGGCCGGCCCGAGCAACGGGTCGCCCTCCAGGAGCGGCTCAGGCAGCCAGGGACCGGCGCTTCGTTCGTGGCGCGCATGCGCGGACCGGAGCCGGTCGAGGCACAGATGAGTGAGCACCTTGGTCAGCCACGCTTCCGGCACGTCGATCCGCCCGCGGTCAGCCGCCTGCCAGCGCAGGAAAGTGTCCTGTACGGCATCCTCCGCGTCGACGGCCGACCCCAACATGCGGTACGCCAGCGAGGCCAGCCGGTTTCGGCTGGCCTCGAAGCGGTCCGCGTCAAAGCGGTCCACGGGCGTGCTGCTCATGCGGCGAATCTAGGCAGCCACATCGGTGGTCGCCACCGTCCTTCTTGGTGCAGCGGCCAGACGTCGCCTCCGCTTCGGCATGCCGTACGTCGGGTGCGCGGAGCCCCAGAGCGAGCCCTTGACGATGGCCGCCTTGGTGCGCGCGGCCCACCGGCCACCCGTGTACTTCGGCTTCGGTTGCGCATCGACGTCGTAAGTCTGAAGGATGGCATCCCGCCGCCCCAAGCTGACGTGGACGAGTTTGAAGGGCAGGTCCGTGGTGGGCACCTCGCGCCCGGTCAGGCGGGCCACGATTGCCTCGACGGCCTGCCGACCCGTGAACCCGGCCGACCCGCAGGACATCGGCAGCGGGTGACCGTTGTCCCCCATGGCGTGGACGCTGTCACCAGCGGCATAGACATTGGGGTGGGAGACCGACCGCATGGTGCGGTCCACCACGATTCGTCCTGTCGGGCTGATCTCCAGGCCGCTGGCGGCCGCGATCGGATGCACGGCGAATCCTCCCGTCCACACGGTGGCGTCCGACGCAATCATGGAGCCGTCCGCACACCGCACGCCGTTCGCGTCGACTGCCTCGACGCTCATGTGCTCCAGCACGGTGATTCCGAGGCGGTCGCATGACTGCCGTAGGTGGCGGCGCGCTCCGTCGGAGAGCTGGCTGCCCAACTCGCCGCGGCCGAGCAGCGTCACCGACAGTCCGGGCCGGGATTCAGCAATCTCCGTGGCGCTCTCGATCCCGGTGAACCCGTCACCGACGACCAGCACTGTCCCGACGTCGGCCTGCTGCTCGAGCGTGTCCAGGCGCTCGCGCAGCCGCAGCGCCGACGGCCGCCCAGCAACGTCGTACGCGTGCTCGGCCACTCCGGGGACGCCGTGGTCGGCAACCCGACTGCCGAGTGCGTACAGCAGGGTGTCGTATTCGATCTCGCCGCCACCGTCGCCGTCAGCCACGGAGATGATTCGGTGCTCAGGCTCGATCGCGGTCACCCTGGCCACACGCAGCTGGATCGGCGTACCAGCGAAGACCTCGGTGAGTTGCGGCGCGGCGATTTCATGCCCGGCCGCGATCCGGTGCAGTTGCAGCCGTTGGACGAAGTCGGACTCGGCGTTGACGACGGTAATCTCGGCGTCCTTCGAAGACACTCGGCGGGCCAGGATCCCTGCCACGTAGCTCCCGGCGTAGCCTGCGCCGAGGACCACGATGCGGTGCTTCGGGCGGTGGTTGCGCATGTTCTGCTCCTCTCGGTTTCACAAGCGGTCGTGGATTGAGCGGGACGGCGGACCATTTCCTGACAGGTTCGATGTGTGCGGTGAGTCACAGCACGACCTCTGGGACCCGCGTGGCCCTCCGACGCTGCCACTACCAACCAACAGCGCCGCAGAGCGTGCCGCGCTTTCCCTGGTGCTACTAGCGGGTTTCGCGCCGCGCTTGCGGATTCCCTGGTAGGCATGGCCCGATCAACCGAGACCGAGGAGTCCCGATGAAGAAGTACCTGCTGATGCTCGCTGCCGCGGCGCCCTTGCTCGTCGCGTGCGGAGCGGGCTCCGTCTCGGAATCCGATGTCGAGTCCACGACCAAGGAACAGCTGGCTTCGGATCCCGACTTCGGCGACAGCGTGGAGAAGGTCGAGTGCTCCGATGACCTGAAGGCCGAGAAGGGCGAGACGCTGGACTGCACCGCGACCATCGCCGGCGAGGAAGTAGCCATCACGCTCGAGGTGACCAAGGTCGAGGACAACACGGCCGAGTGGACCATCGACGTCGCAGAGTGACCCGCGGCTGACCATGCCGCGGGTCGTCGTCCTCACCGGTGCCGGGATCTCCGCCGAGAGCGGGATCCCGACGTTCCGGGACGCCGACGGCCTGTGGGAGGGGCACCGCGTCGAGGACGTGGCGACCCCGGAGGGCTTCGACCGCGAGCCGACCCTGGTGCACCGCTTCTACGACGCCCGGCGGGCCGCACTGGCAGGAGTCACGCCCAACCCCGCGCACCACGCGCTGGCCGAGCTCGAGCGGGCGCTGGGCGACGACGTGCTCGTGGTCACCCAGAACATCGACGACCTGCACGAGCGGGCCGGGTCGACGCGGGTGCTGCACATGCACGGCGAGCTGCTCTCGGCGCTGTGCCGCGGCTGCGGTCGGCGTACGCCCTGGACGGACGACCTGGTCGACTTCCCGCCCTGCCCGCACTGCGGAGTGACCGAGCTGCGGCCCGACGTGGTCTGGTTCGGCGAGATCCCCTACCAGATGGAGCTGATCCAGGACGAGCTCGCGAGGGCCGACCTGTTCGTCTCGGTCGGTACGTCGGGTGCGGTCTACCCGGCCGCCGGTTTTGTGCAGTACGCCGCGGGGTGCGGCGCCCGCACCCTCGAGCTCAACCTGGTGCCGAGCGCCGGGACCGCGATGTTCGACGAGGCCCGGCACGGCCCGGCCGGCGTACTGGTGCCGGAGTGGGTGGCCGAGCTAGTGCAGGTGTGACGCGACCAGCGCCTCGAGGCGCTCGGCGTCGTCGGCCAGCCCCAGCTGGGGCAGCCAGTCGCGCATCATCGTGGTGAACATCGCACCGCTCTCGATGATCCGCGGGTCCATGTGCCCGAACACCTCGAGCGTGACCACGCCGTAGAGCGCCGCCCATGCCCGGATGAACACCCAGAGCATCCCGCGGTGGCCGTCGGGAACCTTCTCGATGTCGATCGGGATCAGCGGGTCCTCCAGCGCCTCCGCGACCTTCGGGTCGAGCTCGGACAGCTCGGGGTGTGGGAACGGGTTCTGGTCCCACATCTGCAGCAGCAGGTCGTGGAAGTAGTGGCCGGACGTCGCGGCGGTGAGCATCTCGCGGCGCACGCACGCGGTGTCGGCGATCGGGTTGGCGAAGACCAGGGTGAACTCGCGCGGCTGCTCGTGCGCCCAGCTCCGGAACGTCGCCGCGGAGACCACCAGCCGGCCCGCGGGGTCGTCGGCCGGGATCGCCTCGGCGGCCTCGGCCATCCGCTCGGTCGCGGCCTTGTCGATCTCGAACGCGACCAGGTCGACCAGCTCCTGGTAGCTGGCGACGTAGCGGTAGAGCGCCGGCGCGGTCAGACCCATCCGGCCGGCGACCGCACGCAGCGACAGCTCGGCGCCCTCGGCCAGTAGCTCCCGGGCGGCATCGACGATGTCGACGTAGGTCTGTTCTCGCTGACGTTCCCTGCGCGTCGGTGCCCGCATCGCGTGACCCACGCTAACCTCCTCGTGAACAGTTGACACCAAAGTTTACACCATTTACGGTTTACGGCGTTCACGGAAACCGTAGCCCTTTACCGAGGAGTCGTCATGTTGGAGCGCTGGGGTGGGTTCGTGGCCCGGAGGGCCCTCGTCGTTCTGCTCGCTGGTGTGGTGCTGACCCTGGCCGCCGCTGCCTACGGCTTCGGAGTGTTCGACTCGCTGTCCACCGGCGGCTTCGACGACCCGGACTCCGAGGCGGCCGTCGAGCGCGAGGCCGAGCAGGACGCGTTCGGCAACCGCTCCGTCGACGTGGCTGCGATCTACTCCGATGACGAGCTCACCGCCGACTCCCCGGAGTTCCGGGCCGCGGTGGAGGCCGTCGTCGCCGACCTCCCCGGCGACGCGGTCACCGCCGTCGTGCCCTACTACGACGCCCCTGCCGAGCAGGGTCTGGTCAGCCCCGACGGGCACTCCGCGCAGGTCCTGATCTCGCTGGAGGGCGAGACGCAGGACGACGTGATGAACAACTTCGACGAGGTCGAGCCGGGCCTGGACGCCGAGGGCATCCAGACCGACCTCGCCGGTCCGCTCGCGGTCTACAACGACGTCAGCGAGATCACCTCCGAGGACCTCGAGCGGGCCGAGCTCATCTCGATGCCCGTCGTGATCCTGCTCGCCCTGCTGATCTTCGGCAGCGTGGTGGCGGCGTCCATGCCCGCGCTGATCGGCCTGCTGTCGATGGTCGGTGCGCTGGCCATCGTGCGGCTGCTCACCAACTTCACCGAGGTGTCGATCTTCTCGGTCAACGTGATCTCGCTGCTCGGCATCGGTCTGGCGATCGACTACGCGCTGTTCGTGATCAGCCGGTTCCGCGAGGAGCTGGCGCTGCTGCCCGACGACGATCCCGATGCCTCGGCCAAGGCCATCCAGCGGACCATGACCACCGCCGGCCGCACCGTCCTCTTCTCCGGCCTGACTGTCGCGGCCGCTCTGTCCAGCCTGCTGATCTTCCCGCAGGCGTTCCTGCGCAGCATGGGGTACGGCGGCATCGCGGCCGTGCTGGTCGCGATGCTCGCCGCGCTCACCGTGCTCCCGGCCGTGCTCCGCCTGCTCGGCCGCAAGGTCGACGCCGGCCGCCTGCCCTGGCGCCGGCACCGCCCGGTGCCCGTGGGAGACCAGCACGGCTGGTGGGCCCGGCTGGCGCGTGCCGTGATGCGTCGCCCGGTCGTGGTGATCGTGGTCGTCGTCGTCGGGCTGCTGGCGATCGCGTCGCCTTTCCTCGGCGTGAAGTGGGGCAGCGTCGACCACCGCGTGCTCCCCGAGGACGCGCCCGCGCACGTCGCCGCCGACAAGCTCGCCACCGACTTCGGCGCCGAGCAGTCGAGCGCCAACCTGCTGCTCCGGGGCGCGTCGGAGGCCGACGTGGCGTCGTACACCACGGAGGTGGAGGCGGTAGACGGGATCGTCGCGGTGCAGCCGGTGGCAGCGGAGGGTGACATCACCCTGCTGCGCGCGGTCTGGGAGGGCAACAGCCAGACGGAGGAGTCGCAGGACATCGTCCGCGACCTGCGTGACGTCGACCCCGACAGCGGTACGGCGCTGGTCGGTGGCCTTGCCGCCGACACCGTCGACCTGGTCGACTCGGTCGCGGACCACCTGCCGTGGATGGGCCTGATCGTGGTGCTCGTGATGCTGGTGCTGCTGTTCGTGGCGTTCGGCTCGGTGGTGCTGCCGTTCAAGGCGATCCTGATGAACCTGTTCTCGATCACGGCGTCGTTCGGCGTGATCACGTGGATCTTCAGCGACGGGCACCTCTCCGAGCAGCTGGGGTTCGTGTCGCAGGGCTACCTCGACGCGACCAACCCGATCCTGATGCTCGCGATCCTGTTCGGGCTGTCCATGGACTACGAGGTGTTCCTGCTCTCGCGGGTGCGCGAGGAGTGGGACAAGACCCACGACAACGACCTCGCGGTCGCGACCGGCGTCCAGAAGACCGGCCGGATCATCACCAGCGCCGCGCTGCTGCTGGCGGTGGTGATCGGGGCGTTCAGCATGAGCGGCATCGTGTTCATGAAGATGCTCGGCATCGGGATGCTGGTGGCACTGCTCATCGACGCCACGGTGGTCCGCGCCCTGCTGGTGCCGGCGACCATGAAGCTGCTCGGTCGCTGGAACTGGTGGGCTCCCGGCCCGCTGCGCCGCTGGTGGGAGCGCTACGGCTTCCGCGAGGGCGGCGACGCCGGGGAGCCGGACCGGACCCTGGACCATTCCGCGGTCTGAGCCGGATACCGCACCGCGTGTGGTTCGATCTCCCCCGACTGTCTGATGGGGGACGAGATGACCAAGCGCGTGGCGGTTCCTGCGCTCCTTCTCGTGCTGCTCCCCCTCGTGGGCGGGTGCGGCGACGACGAGGATCCGGAGGTCCCGGACACCGCGGAGGCCTACACGCAGTACCACTCGGCGCCGGCGATCATGGCCGACGGCTTCGAGACGACGCTCGCGCTGGACGCGTTCCACCTGCGCGGCGAGATCCGCGACGAGTCGGGCAGCACGCTGATGGACCTCTCGTTGCGCCGCGACAACGACTGCCAGGGCCGCCTGCAGATCCCCGGCTGGACCGAGCCGGCCGATTTCATCGTCGCCGGCGGCCGCGACTACCTGCGCGGCTCGGCGGAGTTCTGGGGCGACGACGCGGAGCAGTACGCCGGCCAGTGGGTGTCGACCGGTGACCTGGCGTCGTACTGCGACTTCGAGAGCCGGCTGGCGCCGTTCACCAAGGAGATCGACGAGGAGCTGACCAGCAAGGACGGGTTGGCCGACGTCGACGGCACCGAGACCGTGCGGGTGTCCACGCCGACGCCGACCGGCCGGCTCCGGGCCTGGGTCGAGGTGGCCGAGCCGCACCACGTGCTGCGCCTGACGCTGACCGGTGGTCGGGACACCGGCGAGCTCGACCTGTCGGGGTTCGACGAGGACGTCGAGGTCGAGGCGCCGCCCGCCTCCGAGGTGGTGGAGTTCACGGGCTGACCCGCCGAACGGCCGGTTACCCGACGGTAGGATTCCGCCCATGAAGCGCGAGATCTACGACGAGGACCACGAGGCGTTCCGCAGCTCGGTCAAGGAGTTCCTGGAGCGCGAGGTGGTGCCGGATCTCGAGCAGCACGCCGAGGAGAAGGCGCTGCCCCGCGAGTTCTGGATCGAGGCGGGCAAGCAGGGCTTCCTCGGCCTCGAGATCCCCGAGCAGTACGGCGGCTCGGACGCGAAGGACTACCGCTTCAACGCGGTGCTCACCGAGGAGCTCGCCAAGGTCAACATGACGCTGCCGTCGTGCGTCGGCATCCACGCCGACATCGTGGCGCCGTACCTGGTGCACCTGACCACCGAGGAGCAGCGGAAGCGCTGGCTGCCCGGCTTCTGCTCCGGGGAGATGCTCACCGCGATCGGGATGACCGAGCCGTCCGGCGGCTCCGACCTGGCCGGACTCAAGACCACTGCGGTCAAGGACGGCGACAGCTGGGTGATCAACGGCTCCAAGACGTTCATCACCAACGGCTACTCCGCCGACCTGGTGATCGTCGCGGCGCGCACCTCGCCGGAGAAGAAGGCGCGCGGCATCACTCTCTTCGGCGTCGACACCTCGCTGGAGGGCTACTCGCGCGGCCGCAAGCTCGACAAGGTCGGCCAGCCCGAGTCGGACACCGCCGAGCTGTTCTTCGAGAACGTCCGGGTCTCCGACGACGACATCATCGGCGAGCTCGACAGCGGCTTCATCCACATGATGACGTTCCTGCCGCAGGAACGGCTCGGCTGCTCGATCACCAACCTGGCCCACGCGGGCCAGATCCTGACCGAGACGATCGAGTACTGCAAGGAGCGCAAGGCGTTCGGTCAGTCGATCGGCCAGTTCCAGCACAACAAGTTCCTGATCGCCGACCTGGTCACCCGGGTCGAGGTGACCCAGGCGTTCATCGACCAGTGCGTGGTCGCCCACACCAAGGGCGAGCTCACCCCGATCGACGCGGCCAAGGCCAAGTGGTGGACCTCGCAGGTGCAGAACGACATCCTCGACCACTGCGTGCAGCTGCACGGTGGCTACGGCTACATGAACGAGTACCGCGTCGCCCGCGCCTGGCGGGACGCACGGGTCACCAAGATCTGGGCCGGCTCCAACGAGATCATGAAGGAGCTCATCGGCCGCGACGTCGGCCTGTGACGGGTCGTCGGAGGGAAGCCTGGGCTTGCTTGCAAGCCGCGACGCGCGTGAGGACCATCGAGCCATGACCTCCGATGTCTCCGGCGCCGATCTCGACGTCGGCCCGCACGAGGACGAGCCGCACGAGGGTGGGATCAACGACCGGCTGAGCTGGCTGAGGGCCGGTGTCCTGGGTGCGAACGACGGGATCGTGTCGACCGCGGGCGTCGTCGTCGGCGTGGCCGGCGCGACGACCGACCGGGGAGCGATCGTGATCGCCGGGGTGGCGGCCCTGGTGGCCGGCGCGATGAGCATGGCGGCCGGCGAGTACGTCTCGGTGAGCACCCAACGCGACTCCGAGCTCGCGCTGCTCGACAAAGAGCGCCGCGAGCTGCGGGAGGACCCCGAGGACGAGCTCGCCGAGCTCGCCGGGCTGTACGTCGACCGGGGCCTCGAGGAGGGCCTTGCACTGCAGGTGGCCGAGCAGCTCACCGCCCATGACGCCCTGGGCGCGCACGCCGAGGTCGAGCTCGGCATCGACCCCGACGACCTCACCAGCCCCTGGAACGCAGCGCTCGCGTCGATGGTGGCGTTCACCGTCGGCGCCTTGCTGCCGCTGCTCACGATCACCCTGGTGGCCGAGTCGGCCCGGATCTGGGTGACGGTCGCGGCGGTGGCGGTCGCACTCGCCGTGACCGGGTTCACCAGCGCGCGACTCGGCTACGGGCCGGCCGGGCGCGCGGTGCTGCGCAACGTTGCCGGTGGCCTGTTCGCGATGCTGGTCACCTACCTCGTCGGGACACTGATCGGCCCGCACGTCTGATGCCTCGCAAGGACCCGCCCGGGCAGCGGATGTTCGTGGCGGTGGTGCCGCCTGACGGCGTGATCGAGGACCTCGACGAGTTCCTGCGACCGCGGCGCGATGCCGCGGCGTTCCGCTGGACGCTCGCCGAGCACTACCACGTGACGCTGGCGTTCCTGTCGGCCGTGCCGGACCGCAAGCTCGACGACCTGGTGGAGCGGCTCGGTCGCGCCGCGGCTCGGCGTACCTCCTTCGAGACGCGGGTCACCGGCGGCGGCGCGTTCCCGAACGCCGCCCGCTCCAGGCTGCTCTACGCCGGCCTCGACCTCACCGACGCGGCCCGCACCGAGCTGTCCCGGGCGGCGACCGGTGCCCGCGCGGCGGCCACCCGGGCCGGGCTGGAGGTCGACGGGCAGCGGTTCCGCCCGCACGTCACCCTCGCCCGGATCAACCGGCCGACCGACACCACCAACTGGGTGCGCCTGCTGGACTCCTACGCCGGCCCGTCCTTCACCGTGGACCGGATCGCCCTGGTCGCTTCGTTCCTCGGCGAGGGTCCCCAGGGCAAGCCGCGCTACGAGGTGGTCGAGGAGTTCCCGACCGGCTAGCTCGATCCCTCGGCAGCGAGCATCGCGAGCATGTCGCCGACCGGACCGAGGTGCCCGAGCTTGTCCGGGTTGATCTGGTTGCGGAACGCGACGACCCGCCCGTCGGCGATCTCGAGGGCGAGCACCCCGAGGACCGCGCTATCGCGGTCGGCGAGCCGGACGGCGGGCTGCGCGTTGGCGATGACCGGCTCCAGCCGGACACCCATCGGCAGGCCACGACGCACCAGCCCGAGCAGGAACCTGGCGACCTGGGTGGCGCCGTGCAGGGGGCGCTGGATCGCCGGTGCCTTGCCGCCGCCGTCGGCGTAGAACACGACGTCGTCGGCCAGCAGTCGCTCCAGCCCGGCCAGGTCGCCGTCGGTGACGGCCGAGAGGAACTCCTCGGTCAGCTGCTGGTGCCGCTCGGTCGAGGGCTCGAACCGGGGTCGCTCCGCCTCGATGCGCTTGCGGGCCCGAGCGAGCACCTGGCGGCAGTTGGCCTCGCTCTTGCCCACGACCTCGGCGATGTCGGCGTAGTCGTAGCCGAACGCCTCACGAAGCAGGAAGACCGCACGCTCCAGCGGGCTGAGCCGTTCCAGCAACACGAGGAACGCCGTCGAGACGGTCTCCTGCATCTCGACACGTTCGGCCGGGTCGGCGGCAGTCGACTGCAGCAGCGGCTCCGGCAGCCAGGTGCCGACGTACCGCTCGCGGCGGTGCCGGGCCGAGCGCAGCGCATCGATGGCGAGCCGGCTCGTGACCGTGGTGGCGAACGCGTCCGGCGACTCGACGTTCGTCCCCTTGCGCAGCGAGTCGTGCATGCGCAGGAACGCGTCCTGCACCACGTCCTCTGCCTCCGCGACGCTGCCGAGCATGCGGTAGGCGACGGAGAACATCAGCGGCCGCAGGGAGTCGTGGGTGAGGGCCAGATCCTCCACACCTCCATCGAACCACGCCGCTGTTGTCACAGATACGGAGGCCGTCTCGTCGGAGGGGGCGACTGAAAGGACGGAGATCATGAGAGTTTTGCTAGCCGGTGCCACCGGAGCCCTGGGCAGGGCGCTGACCCCGATGCTGATCGAGGCCGGGCACCACGTCATCGGAACCACCCGGACCCCCGGATCCTTCGCGACCCTGGCCAACGCCGGCGCGGAGCCGGTGCTGCTCGACGGGCTCGACGCGGAGTCGGTGCGGAAGGCGGTGACGACGACCGAGCCGGACGTCGTGATCCACCAGCTCACAGCACTCAAGAACCTGTCGAACCTGAAGAAGTTCGACGAGGAGTTCGCCGAGACCAACCGGCTGCGGACCGAGGGCACCGACCACCTGCTGCAGGCGGCCCTCGACGTCGGGGCGAAGCGGTTCATCGCGCA
The DNA here is from genome assembly GCA_963779635.1 of uncultured Actinomycetota bacterium. Lineage (GTDB taxonomy): Bacteria > Actinomycetota > Actinomycetes > Propionibacteriales > Nocardioidaceae > Nocardioides. The sequence continues at coordinate 381,231 of CAVZZC010000010.1, forward strand.
GAGCTTCAGCGGCTGGAACAACCCGCGGGGCGGCAAGGGGCTGGCGACCGAGGCAGAGGGCCTCGACCCGGACCCCAAGCCGGAGGCCCGCAAGACACTCGCGGCGATGGGCTACCTGGAGCGGGTGGTGACAGAGACCGACGGGCTGACCGGGATCGCGCTGCGGTACGGCGGCTTCTACGGCCCGGGCACCGGCCTCGGCCGCGACGGCGACATGCTCGACCTGGTGCGTGGCCGCAAGCTCCCGATCGTGGGAGCCGGCCAGGGCGTCTGGTCCTTCATCCACATCCACGATGCCGCCCGGGCCACCGCCCTGGCCGTCGACCACGGGTCGGCCGGTGTCTACAACATCGTCGACGACGGCCCCGCGCCCGTCGCCGAGTGGCTGCCCGCGCTGGCCGAAGTGATCGGAGCGAAGGGCCCGCGCCGGGTCCCCGCCTGGCTGGCCCGGCCGATGATCGGCCGCCACGGCGTGATGATGATGACCGCGATGCGCGGCTCGTCGAACGCGAAGGCCAAACGCGAGCTGGACTGGCAGCCGACGTACCCCACCTGGCGCGAAGGGTTCCAGCACCTGGGCTGACGACTGGCAACTTCTCACTGTCAGGCCGGAGGGAAAAGTCACAGACCAATCGCTGAGCCCCCTGGGAGCAACGGGTCCCGGTGGCCTAGGTTGCCTCGGGTGAAGATCGCAGTAGCAAGGGAGACCCGTGAGGGTGAGACCCGGGTAGCGCTGGTCCCGGAGCTGGTCGGGAAGCTGACCGGGCTCGGGGTCGAGGTCCTGGTCGAGCCCGAGGCCGGTCACGGCGCGCAGATCTCCGACGACGAGTTCGCCGAGGCGGGCGCCACGGTCGATGCGGGTGCGCTGGGCGAGGCCGACGTCGTGGTGTCGGTGCGGCCACTGGCCCCGGACGCCGTACGCCGACTGCGGCGCGGGACCGCCACCTTCTCGTTCCTGCCGGTCAACCAGGAGCAGGACCTCGTGGTCACCCTTCGTGACGCGGGCATCACCAGCTTTTCGATGGAGCTGGTGCCGCGGATCTCGCGGGCGCAGTCGATGGACGCGCTGTCCTCGCAGGCGTTGGTGTCCGGCTACCGCTGCGCGATCGTCGCGGCCGGCATGCTGCGGCGCTTCTTCCCCCTGAACATGACCGCAGCCGGCACGGTCCACCCCGCAGAGGTGGTCGTCCTCGGCGCCGGTGTCGCCGGCCTGCAGGCGATCGCCACCGCGAAGCGGCTCGGCGCCGTGGTGCGTGCGTACGACGTGCGCGCGGCCGCCGCCGAGGAGATCCGGTCGATGGGCGCCAAGGCGATCGAGCTCGAGCTGGAGACCCTCGAGGGCTCAGGTGGCTACGCGCGCGAGATGACCGAGGACCGCGCCGCCCGGCAGATGGAGCTGCTGACGCCGTTCATCGCCGACGCCGACGCGCTGATCACCACCGCCGCGGTCCCCGGCCGGCAGGCGCCGCTGCTGGTTACCCGCGCCATGGTCGAGCAGATGAAGCCCGGCTCGGTCGTGGTCGACCTGGCCGCCGAGAGCGGCGGCAACGTCGAGGGCGCCGAGGCCGGCGAGGTCGTCCGGATCGGCAACGCCCAGGTCTGGGGCGGCCTGAACGTCCCCGCGCAGATGCCGGGCCCGTCCTCCAAGCTCTATGCCCAGAACATCGTCAACATCGTCACCCTGATGACCGTGAAGGCACAGGACAGCGGAGGGGAGGAAGGCGGCGCCGCGATGTTCGCGCCCGACTTCGACGACGAGATCGTGGTCGGCGCGTGCGTCACCCACGACGGCACCATCCGGCACGAGCCGACCCGCGAGGCGATCGAGGGCCCGGCCCCGGAGCCGCCACCGGACCCGGATCCGGAGCCGGTGGCCGCCGACGCGGATCAGCCCTACGACCAGGAGGAGGACCAGTGAGCAACGACATCATCTGGCTCACGTTCTTCGTGCTGAGCGTGTTCGTCGGCATCGAGGTGATCTCCAAGGTCTCCGCGACACTGCACACCCCGCTGATGTCGGGCGCGAACGCGATCCACGGGATCATCCTGCTCGGCGCGATCCTGGTCGCCGGCGAGGCCGATGGCGGCATCGCGCTGACGGTGGCCCTGATCGCGGTGGTGCTCGCGGCGGTCAACATGGTCGGTGGCTTCATGGTCACCGACCGGATGCTGCAGATGTTCGTGCAGAAGAAGAAAAAGCCTGCCCCTGACACCTCCGGGGAGGCGAGCAGCTGATGCCGACCTGGGCTCAGTTCATCTACCTGCTCTGCGCGGTCTGCTTCATCCTCGCGCTCAAGGGCCTCTCCGGTCCCAAGACCGCGCGCGGCGGCAACCTGATCGGCGCCGCCGGTGCAGTGGTGGCCTGCGCGCTGCCGTTCTTCTACGTCGACGACATGGAGAACATCGCGCTGATCCTGGTCGCGGTCGCGATCGGTACGGCGGGCGGTGCGATCGGCGCGCAGAAGGTCCAGATGACCCAGATGCCGCAGATGGTCGCGCTGTTCAACGGCGTCGGTGGCGGGGCTGCGGCCCTCGTTGCGCTGCTCGAGCTCGAGCACTTCGTCGACACCGACATCCGGGCCGTCTACCTGATCGCGACCGCGTTCACGATCCTGGTCGGCTCGGTGTCGTTCGCCGGCTCGATCATCACCTTCGGGAAGCTCCAGGAGATCCTGACCTCGCGGCCGGTGATCTTCCCCGGCCTGCCGTTCGTGTTCGGCGGCGCCCTGGTCGCTGCGCTGGTTCTCTCCGGCGTCACGGTCGCCGAGCCGGTGATGTGGGCCGGCATCGTGCTGGCCCTGATCGGCCTCGCGATCGGCGTGCTCCTGGTGCTGCCGGTCGGCGGCGCCGACGTACCGATCGTGATCTCGCTGCTCAACGCGTTCACCGGTCTGACCGTGGCCGCGGGTGGCTACGTGCTGCAGAACACCGTGCTGCTGGTGGCCGGCACCCTGGTGGGCGCCAGCGGTACCTTCCTCACCCTGCTGATGGCCCGGGCGATGGGACGCTCGGTCGCCAACATCCTCTTCGGTGCGCTGAAGGGCGGCTCGACACTCGGCGGCGGCGAGGTCTCGGACCGCCCGGTCCGCTCGGCCACTCCCGAGGACGCCGCGATCATGCTCAACTACGCGGACCGGGTGATCATCGTGCCCGGCTACGGGCTCGCCGTCGCTCAGGCGCAGCACGCACTGCGCGAGCTGGTCGACGTACTCAACGAGCGTGGCGGCGAGGTCGACTACGCCATCCACCCGGTCGCCGGCCGGATGCCCGGCCACATGAACGTGCTGCTGGCCGAGGCGCAGGTGCCCTACGAGCAGCTGCACGAGATGGACGACATCAACGGCGACTTCAAGGACGCCGACGTGGTGCTCATCGTGGGTGCGAACGACGTGGTGAACCCGGCGGCCAAGACCACGCCCGGGGCGCCGATCTACGGCATGCCGATCCTGAACGCCGACGAGGCGCGGCAGATCATCTTCATGAAGCGGTCCATGCGGCCGGGCTTCGCCGGCATCGAGAACGAGCTGCTCTTCGACGAGAAGACGTCGCTGCTGTTCGGTGACGCGAAGGACTCGATGAGCAAGCTGCTCAACGCGGTGAAGGCGCTCTGACCCCCACGACGACCGATTCCATGCCCGACTTCTCGCCGTTCCACCAGGACCTGACCTGGATGACGCCGCTCTCAGAGGCGCGCGCCGACCGGTTGGTCGCGTTCCTCGCCGAGACCGAGCCGGCGACGGTGTACGACGTGGGGTGTGGCTGGGCGGAGCTCCTGCTCCGGGTGCTGGCGGCGGCGCCGGCTTCCCGCGGACGGGGCGCGGACCTGGACGCGGTCGCGATCGAGCACGGACGCTCTCAGGCGCAGCGACGCGGCCTAGCGACGCGCGTGGAGCTGCTCAGCGCTGATGCTCGCGAGCTCGCAGGTCCGGCGGACGCCGTCCTGTGCATCGGCTCGAGCCAGGTGTGGGGACCGCCGGTCGAGGACGCGCAGCCGTTGGACTACGCCGCCGCGCTGGCGGCCCTGCGAGCGCTGGTCCCGCGGGGTGGCCGGGTCGTCTACGGCGAGGGGATCTGGTCGCAACCGCCGACGGCGGCGGCCGTCGCGCCCCTCGGCGGTCGCGACGACGAGTTCGTGAGGTTGTCCGAGCTGCTCGAGATGGCAGCTGCCGCCGGCTTCATGCCGGTCCAGGTGCACGAGGCGAGCGTCGACGAGTGGGATGTGTTCGAGTCCGGATACGCCGCGCGCTACGCGCATTGGCTGGCCGACCACGGCCCGGAGCATCCCAACGCCGAGGACGTTCGCACCCGGGCCGCGCGGCAGCGGGCGGCGTACTTCGACGGCTACCGAGGGATCCTCGGCATGGCCTACCTCTGCCTGCTCGCGGTCTGAGACGTCGACGTAACGCCCTCCGACGGGGGTCGTTGGACTAGACATGCTGCGCCGGCTCCACCTACTCGTCGCCGTACCCCTCGCCACCCTGCTGGCGCTGGGTGCGGCGGCGTCGTCGCAGGCGGATCCGATCGTGCTGCCGGACGTGCTCGCGCCGATCGACTCCGACCACCTCCTGTCCTGCACCGAGCTGGTGCCGCACGCGATCGCGATCACCAACAAGCGGGTCCGGCTCGATGTGCGGATCCTGCTCGACGGCGTCGGGAAGGCGAAGGCCCAGCGCGCCGTCAGGGCGATGCGCAAGGCCTACGGTCCGCTCGGCATCCGGGTCGCGCCGTCGTACGAGAAGGTGCGCTTCCAAGGCTCCGACGCCACCGGCCTCACCCGGCAGGCGAAGCGCCACTACGCCGGCAAGCGACCACGCGGCACCGACGTCGTCTACACGATGACCAGCAAGGACATCACCGCCGCCGGCGCGCTGGGTGACGACGTCGCCGGGCTCGCGGACTGCATCGGCGGGGTCCGCTTCCCGAGCCGGGCGTTCGCTGTCGGCGAGGTCCCGGGCGGTGTGAAGGACGGCCCCGGCAAGACGATGGCCCACGAGATCGGCCACCTGCTCGGCGGCCACCACCACTACACCAGCCCAGAGGGGCTGCTCGCCCCGAGCCCGGCTCTTCTCGACCTGATGGGGCCGAGCCTGAGCCTGATCAGTCTGCGCTTCTCGACGCTCAACTCCCTGATGGTGAAGGGGCACGCGCAGAAGTACGCCCGCTGACGTCAGCCGCCGACGACGCCGTAGAGCCGGTCACCGGCGTCGCCCAGGCCGGGCACGATGTAGCCCTTGTCGTTGAGCTTCTCGTCCATCGCCGCGGTGACCACGGTGACCGGAACGTCGAGTCCCTCGACCTCGCGCTCGAGCCGCTCGCATCCCTCCGGCGCCGCGAGCAGGCAGACGGCCGTGATGTCGTCGGCGCCGCGGTCGGTGAGGAACTTGATCGCGGCGGCGAGGGTGCCGCCGGTCGCGAGCATCGGGTCGAGCACGTAGCACTGGCGGTTGGAGAGGTCGTCCGGCAGCCGCTCGGCGTACGTCGATGCCTCCAGCGTCTCCTCGTTGCGCACCATGCCGAGGAACCCGACCTCCGCGGTGGGCAGCAGCCGCATCATTCCGTCGAGCATCCCCAGGCCGGCGCGCAGGATCGGCACCACCAGCGGCTTCGGTCGCGCCAGCTTGACGCCGGTGGTCGGCGACACCGGGGTGACGATCTCGTGCGCCTCGACGCGCACGTCGCGGGTGGCCTCGTAGGCCAGCAAGGTGACCAGCTCGTCGGCGAGGCTGCGGAAGGTCGGGGAGTCGGTGCGTTCGTCCCGCAGCACGGTGAGCTTGTGGGCGACGAGCGGGTGGTCCACGACATGGGTGCGCATGCGCGTGACCCTATCCCCGTGTCGCGCCACGGCGAATGGGCTTGGCCCGTCCCTGCCCCGCGTGCCACTCTGGACGCGTCCGAACGCGACCGCGGAGGACGGAGGTGCGGCATGGCCGATCAGCCAGACGGAGTCGACTTCGCCCTGGCGGCCTACCGCGAGGAGGGCGTCTGGCAGGTCCAGGAGCTCGCGCACGACGTACTCGCCGATGTCGAGAAGCTCTCGCACGCACTACGCCGCTTCCCCGGCGACCACGGCGCCGTCGGCATGGTCGCGATCGACGAGGACTTCTTCCTGATCGCGCGGGTGGCGGGCGCACAGACCCGGGTGCTGCTCTCCGACGTGACGGCCGCCGAGGAGTGGGAGCTGGCCGGCTCCGCGATCGAGTTCATCGGGTTGCCACCGTGGGAGGACGACGACGAGCAGGTGCCCGCGGGCGACCTCGACCTGCTCGCGGACCTCGGCATGAACGCCATGGACATGGGCGTGCTGCTCGACGACCTGGACCTCTACCCCGACGAGACGCTGTCCGAGGTGGCCCGTCGACTCGGCTTCGGCGCCCAGTTCGACGACGCCGTCGGCCTGACCTCCGCCTGACCTTGGACGACCGGACCTGGCGGGAGCCGATGCTCGCCGCCCTCGACGAGGCGCGTGCCGCGATGTCGACGGACGACGTACCGATCGGCGCGGTGGTGCTGGACCCCGCCGGCGAGGTGATCGCCCGCGGCCGCAACGTCCGCGAGGCCGCCGCCGACCCCACCGGCCACGCCGAGATCGTCGCCCTGCGCGCCGCCGCCGAGGCCCGCGGCGAGTGGCGGCTCACCGGCTGCACCCTGGTAGTGACGCTCGAGCCATGCACGATGTGCGCCGGCGCCGCGGTGCTGGCCCGGGTCGACCGCATCGTCTTCGGCGCGTACGACGAGAAGGCCGGCGCGGTCGGCAGCCTCTGGGACGTCGTCCGCGACCGCCGCCTCAACCACCGCCCCGAGGTGGTCCCCGGCGTCCTTGCCGCCGCGTCCACCGCGCTCCTCGACGACTTCTTCCGCAACCACCGCGCGCCCTGACGGTGGTCGAGGTGCGAGGAGCGCTAGCGAGCGTCGTCGAGACCCCGCAACGTAGACGGGAACGCGCCCGCGTACTCCGCACCGGAGGGCCCGCGCGCGTAGCAGACCGACTCCCGGGGTCAAGAGTTCGCTTCGCCGCTTCGCGCTCTTGACCCCGGGTCCCGAAACCACTAGCCGAGAATCCCGCTCAACCATGGGCGAAAAGCCCACAAGTCGTCCACAGGTGACGGGTCCGGAAAGGTATTCCACAACCCGGTTGGAGGCATCCGAGAATGTCCGCCCCGGGTGCTGAAATAGACCCATGACCAACACCGCGGACACCACCGATCGGGGCCACCCGATCCGCTCGGTGCTGTCCCGGATCACCGACGAACTCAAGACGGTCCGGGACGCCCCGGGCTGGTCGATGAGCCCCGCCGAGACCCGCGAAACGATGGTCGAGCTCACCCGGCTGGAAGCCCAGGTCGCGGAGCTCCAGCTCCGGGTCGCCGGCCACGGCCAGACCGTCGAGGTCGAAGCCGAGTCCGGTGCCACCTCGACCGCGAACTGGTGGGCCCACGCCACGAAGCAGACCCGCGCCGCTGCGCACCGGAAGACCAGACTCGCCGCAGCTTTGGGCACCGAGGTGTTCGAGCCGGTCCGGGTCGCGCTGGCCGAAGGGCGGCTGCTGGTCGACCAGGCGCAGGTGATCATCACCGCGATCCAGGCGCTACCCGACCACGTCGACGCGGCCATCAGGGACGACGCTCTCGCGACCTTGATCGGCTACGCCGAACTGCACGACGCGAAGGCGCTCCGGATCCTGGGGAGGCGGATCCTGGACGTGGTGGCTCCGGAGGTCGGGGAGGCTCACGAAGTCAAGGTGCTGGAGCGCGAGGAGCGGGAGGCCGAGGCGGCGGCGGTGTTCCGGATGCACGAGGACGGCCACGGCAAGGCCCACGGGAGGTTCACCATCCCCGCCCACGTGGCCGCGCAGCTGCGCCAGCTCCTGCTCGCGATCGCCGCGCCCAAGCACCGCGCCAGCGTGGACGGCCGGGCACCCGCACCCGGGCGTCTCTCGGCGCGCCGGATGGGGGAGGCGTTCTGCGAGCTGATCATGGGCTACCCCGCCGCGCACGCCCCGCACGCGGGCGGCACCTCGGCGACCGTGGTGGTCACCATGACCCTGGAGACCCTGATGGGTGGGCTGAGGGCCGCCCAGCTGGACACCGGCCACCGGATCAGCCCCGGCCTGGCCCGCAAGCTCGCCTGCACCGCCGGGATCATCCCCGCCGTCCTCGGGTCGAAGTCGCAAGTACTGGACCTGGGCCGGAGGACCCGGTTCCACACCGAACCCCAACGGATCGCGCTGGCGATCGAGCAGGGCGGCTGCACCGCCGAGGGCTGCGACTGGCCACCGGGAATGTGTCACGCCCACCACGACCAGCCCTGGCACCAGGGCGGCGACACCGATCTGAAGAACGGTCGGCTGCTCTGCCCCCGACACCACACCCGAGCCCACGACCCGACGTACACAACAACCACGATCCCGGGCGGCAAGGTCGCGTTCCATCGACGAACGTGAACCTCCAGCAGATCGATGAATTCGATGCCCGGTGCCAGTCGACCCAGCATCAACACCAAGGAGGATGCGATGCGCAACGAGGCTATGGAGCAGCTGGACGTCCTGGTCGGCACGTGGCGGACAACGATGCGGAATGCCTGGTTCCTGGAGCCGGCCGACCTCGAGGTGCCAGGTTCGGCAAAGGTCCAGTGGCTTGGCGACGCGTTCGTGGACTTCCGCTGGACGATGGAGGGCGATGTCGGGCAGGCGACGAGTGAGATGGTCCTGGTGCTCGGTCGCAGCGATGCTGCCGACGCCTACACGGCGCTCTACCACGACGAACGAGGAGTCTGCCGGGTCTTCGCCATGACCTTCGATGGCTTCCATTGGAACCTGAGTCGCGAGGATCCCGACATGTTCCAGCGGTTCGTCGCCGAGGTCGGACCCGACCGGATCGTGGGGCGCTGGGAGGCGTCGGATGACCAGGGATCAACCTGGCGCAGGGACTTCGACCTCATCTTCGAGCGGGCCTAGCGGCACTCGGGAACTCTCCGCTTCACTCCTTCGCGCGTTCCTCGACGTACAGGGTCAGCTTCTTCAACAAGCGGTTGAGGGTGGCGAGCTCCTTGGGGGAGAGCGCGGCGGCGAGCTCTTCCTCGGCGGTCCCGCGCAGCGCCATCGCCCGGCGCCAGATCGCCGCGCCCTCCTTGGTCACCTCGATGTCGACCCGGCGGCGATCGTCCGCGGCGGGGGTGCGCTTGAGGAAGCCGCGGCCCTCGAGCCCGTCGAGCCTCCCGGTGATGCCGGCTCCGGAGACACTCAGATCGCGGGCCAGGTCGCCGGGGGAGGCGCGGCCCGGGGTGTCCCGGATCATCAGCCGGTGCAGGGTGTCGTACTCGAAGTCCTGCAGTCCTACGTCGGTCAGTGCGGCCTTCTTGGCCCGCGTGAAGAAGAGGTCGAGCTCGCCGATGCGCGTCACCATCGCCTCCACCTCGTCGTCGAAGCTGATGTCGATCCAGTGGTCCCGCCACCGCTCCACATGCAGGTCGGTCCGGTCCTTCGGCACCAGATCAGCCTAGCGAAGAAGTAGTTCGTTGACGAATAGTTCGCTAGCGAAGTAATATTCGTGACATGAAGAAGGACCCGACGACCGACCACGTGCTTCGCCACCCGGCGTACCGCGCCCTGCTCGTCGGGCACACGGTCAACTACCTCGGCAACGGCATCGCCCCGGTGGCGCTCGCCTTCGCGGTGCTGGACCTGGGCGGCGACGCCACCGACCTGGGCCTGGTCGTCGGCCTCTACGCGCTCGCCGACGTCGGCGCGGTGCTGTTCGGTGGTGTGCTCGGCGACCGGGTCTCCCGCAGGCTGATGATGCAGAGCTGTTCGGCCGCCGCCGCGGTGGTGCAGGGAGTGGCGGCGCTGGCCCTGATCGGCGGCTGGTCGAGCCTGCCGTTCCTGGCGGTCACCGGCATGCTGATCGGCGCCCTGGGAGCGCTGGGACTCCCGAGCTCCTCGGCGATCACCCAGCAGACGGTGCCGCCGAAACTGCTGCAGCAGGCGATCAGCTGGCGCCGCCTCGGTCAGAACGTCGCGTGGATGTGCGGCGCCGGGCTGGCCGGGTTGGTGGTGGTCGCCGCCGGCAGCGGCTGGGCGCTCGCCGTCGACGCCGCCACCTTCGCGGTCGCAGCGGTGGCGTTCTCCGGCATCCGGGTGCCGGCGCTGCCCGCCCCCGAGAGCGACGGCATGTTCGCGGACGTCGGGGCCGGTTTCCGCGAGGTGCTCCGGCACACCTGGCTCTGGCTGCTGATTCTGCAGGCCCTGCTCTACCACCTGTTCTACGGCGGTGCCCAGGGCGTGCTCGGACCGATCGTCGTAGGCGACGAGCTCGGGCGCGCGGCCTGGGGCTGGTCGCTGTCGGTGATGATGGTCGGCTTCGTCGTCGGTGGCCTGGTCACCCTGCGCTGGCGGCCGCAACGGCCGCTGCTGGTGGGCACCTGGCTGCTGGGACTCACCGCCGCGTTCCCCGCCGCGATGGCGTGGTCCGACTCGCTCACCGTGGTGCTGCTGGGTGCGTTCCTGCACGGCTTCGGCCTGGAGATCTTCAGCGTCGGCTGGGACCTCTCGATCCAGCAGAACGTCGCCCCCGACAAGCTGGCCCGGGTCTACTCCTTCGACCAGATCGGGTCGTTCATCGCCCGCCCGATCGGACTCGCGCTGACCGGGCCGGTCGCCACCGCCGTGGGCCTGCGTGCCTGGCTGGGTGTGATCGCCGCGGTGATCCTGGGCAGCGTCGCGCTGGCCCTCACCGCGCCCGACGTACGACGTCTGGAGCGACGCCCCGAACCGGACCCGACGCTACGTGCACCGGTGCCGGGCGGAGCCACACCGATGAATTGAGGACACCGAGCGGGTCTACACCTGCATGGAGCTCATCGACTTCGGCCCCACCACGGCTATCACGCGCCGTCTGGTGCTGGGCACCCGTGAAGACCAAGTAGCCGATCCGACCCCCTGTCGCGACTACACCGTGGGTGACCTGGTGCAGCACATCGGCGGGTTGACCCTCGCCTTCACCGGCGCCGCCCACAAGCAGGCACCGCCAGGATCAGAGCAGGGTGGCTCCGGTGACGCGTCCCAGCTCGAGACCGGCTGGCGGCTGCTGATCGCCCGCGACCTGGAGGTGCTGGCCGAGTCCTGGCGCAACCCGGCCGCGTATGAGGGCATGACCATGGCCGGACCCGTGGAGCTGCCCGGCACCGAGGCGGCCGTGGTCGCGCTCAACGAGCTGGTCGTGCACGGCTGGGACCTGGCCGTGGCCACCGGTCAGCGGTACGCCGCGGACCCGACCGCGCTCGCGATCTGCACCGAGTTCGCCAGCGCGTTCTCGACGCCCGAAACCGCGGACCAGCGCGGCGACGCGTTCGGCACCGTCATCGAGGTGCCCGAGGACGCACCAGCGCTGGATCGCTTGCTCGGCATGATGGGGCGGCGCGCCGACTGGCGCGCCACTCACGCCGTGTCGTAGGACTCCGCTGCCTCGGTCTGTGGCGCCACGCAGAACTGGTTGCCCTGCGGGTCCGCGAGGGTCACCCAGTGGAAGTTGTCGTCACCGCGGCGCCCGACCAGGGTTGCTCCCGCGGCGACCAGCCGGTCGACCTCGGCGCCGAGATCCACGGCGGTGAAGTCGACGTGGACGAGGTTCTTGCCCGGCGTCGGGTCCGGCACCTTCTGGAAGGCCAGCAGCAGCGGCAGCGTGCCACCGGCGACGACGAGGAAGTAGCCGTCGTGGTTCTGCACGATCGAGGCGCCGGTCTGCTCTGCCCACCAGGTGGCGAGCGGCTCCGGGTCGGCGGTATCGGTGGTGATCATGCCTGGGGTCAGCGTCATGGTGGGAGCCTAGGCGCGCCTGCCGACACCGGCCCCGCACGATTTCTCCGGCCCTCACCCGCTCCGGTAACCTTCCCGGCGGTGGCGTGTCCGAGCGGCCTAAGGAGAACGCCTCGAAAGCGTTTGTGGGTGCAAGCCCACCGAGGGTTCAAATCCCTCCGCCACCGCCAGCCTTCTGCCCGGTCGCGCACCTCGGTGCGTGACCGGCGCTAGTTTTCGGGCTATGAGCGTGCGCATCGACCGAACCGGCCCGATCACCACCGTCGTCATCGACCGGCCGGAGGCGCGCAACGCGGTCGACGGCCCCACCGCGGCGGCGCTCGCCGACGCGTTCCGTGAGTTCGATGGTGACGACTCCCAGAGCGTCGCGGTGCTGTACGGCGACGGGGGCACGTTCTGCGCGGGGGCCGACCTGAAGGCGATCGGCACCGAGCGCGGCAACCAGGTGACGCCCGACGGCGACGGGCCGATGGGGCCCAGCCGGATGCGGCTCCGCAAGCCGGTGATCGCCGCCGTGGAGGGGCATGCGGTCGCCGGGGGTCTGGAGCTGGCGATCTGGTGCGACCTGCGAGTGGTCGCCGCGGACGCGACGTTCGGCGTCTACTGCCGGCGCTGGGGCGTCCCGCTGATCGACGGCGGCACGGTGCGGCTACCGCGGCTGATCGGGGAGGGCCGGGCGCTCGACATGATCCTCACCGGCCGTTCGGTGGCCGCCGACGAGGCGGTGCGGATCGGGCTCGCCGACCGCGTCGTCGAGCCGGGCACCACCAGGGCTCGCGCCGAGGAGCTCGCCGAGCAGCTGGCCGAGCTGCCCCAGGCCTGCATGCGCAATGACCGGCTCTCCGCGCTGGACCAGCACGGCCTCGAGGAGCAGGACGCGCTCCGGGTGGAGCTGGAGCACGGGATGCGGTCGCTGCAGGCCGACGCGCTCGAGGGCGCGGCTCGCTTCGCCGGCGGCGCGGGCCGCCACGGCACCAGCGACTAGCGCCGGCAGACCGCCATCAAGGTGCCGGGCTCGTCGCCGGTGAAAACCGCCCAGCCCTTGTCGAACGACACCCGCTTCACCTTGCCGTCCAGGTGGACTAGCGCACTGTTGGGGACGATGTCCGATGCGAAGCCGGTCTCGGAGCACGCGTATCGGTCCATCAGGCGCGTGACCCTTGTGTCGGACACCTCGCTGCTGGGCGCCGCGCTCTGGTCGGCGCGGTCGGTCAGGGTCGCGCCTACGCCGAGCGCGAGCGCCAGCGCGAGGCCGATCAGCACCGACTTGGTCAGGCTCAGTCCCAGCAATACCCCATGGGGGACGTCGTGTCGCACGGGTCCCCCTTTCGACCGCGATCAAGACGTTTCCTCAACGATCGTTGGGGATTCGGGTCACGCGAGACCGGTCCGAAAGTGACGGGGCACACCGGTCGGGCAGGATGAACCCATGACCTGGTTCAGCGCTCCAGCCGACGCCGGCGCACGTCTCCACGAGGTCGGCTACCTCGCCGATCCGACCACTGCCACGACGGCGTACCTCGCGGGGGCGCTGGAGAAGCCGCTGCTCGTCGAGGGCCCGGCCGGGGTGGGAAAGACGGAGCTGGCCAAGGCGGTGTCGCGGGCGACGGGTGCTGAGCTGGTCCGGCTGCAGTGCTACGAAGGTCTGGACGAGGCACGCGCGCTCTACGAGTGGAACTACAAGAAGCAACTGCTGCGGATCCAGGCGTCGTCCTCGGACCATGCCTGGTCGGAGACGCACGACGACATCTTCACCGAGGAGTTCCTGCTCACCCGTCCACTGCTGACCGCGATCCGGCGCGACGAGCCGACGGTGCTGCTCATCGACGAGGTGGACAAGACCGACGTCGAGGTCGAGGGACTGCTGCTCGAGGTGCTGTCCGACTTCCAGGTGACCATCCCGGAGCTCGGCACGGTCGTGGCCACCCGTCGCCCGTACGTCGTGCTCACCTCCAACGCCAGCCGCGAGCTGTCCGAGGCGGTCAAGCGGCGCTGTCTCTACCTGCACCTCGACTACCCAGACGCCGAGCGCGAGCGGGAGATCGTCGCCTCCCAGGTCGACGGCCTCGACGACCGGGTCACCGAGCAGCTGGTCGCCACCGTCGGCCGGCTGCGCGAGCTGGAGCTCAAGAAGCCGCCGTCGATCGCGGAGTCCGTCGACTGGGCGCGCACCCTGATCGCCCTGGAGATCCGCGACCTCGACGAGAAGGCGATCGCCGACACGCTCGGGGTGATCCTCAAGCACGCCTCCGACCACGAGCGCGCGGTCAAGGAGCTGCGACTGCGATGACTGCAGCTCGCAGCGGACTGGTCGACCGCCACATCGCCTTCCTGGAGGCGCTGCGGGCGGCGGGCCTGCCGGTGTCGCTGGCCGAGGACCTCGACGCGATCGCCGCGCTCCAGGCGCTGGACTGGTCCGAGCGGGGCGTCATCCGCGACGGGTACGCCGCGACGCTGGTCAAGCGGCAGTCGCAGCGCCCGACGTTCGAGGCGCTCTTCGACATCTACTTCCCGCGGATGGTCGGCGACGGTGCCGCTGCGGCCACCGAGGACGAGGCAGCCGACGAGGCCGGCGTGCGCGACAACGCCCGCGCGCTGCAGGACTTCCGGGCCGAGCTGCTCGAGGCCCTCGGCTCGGACGACCCGCAGACCCTGGGCCGCCTGGCAGCCGAGATGGTGGCCCGCTTCGGCGCGATGCCCGGCCGCGGGCCCGGGCTGTCCTCGTGGTCGGCGTACACCGCACTGCAGCGGGTGGCGCCGTCGGAGCTCGTCGACCAGATCGTGCAGGGGCTGCTGGCCGAGGGACGTAGCGAGGAGGAGGCGCAGCGGGTCGCGGGTCGCCGGGTGGGGAGCTTCACCCGCAGGGTCGAGGACGACGCCCGCCGCCGGATCGCGGAGGAGAAGGGGCCGGACCATGTCGCCAACGTGGCGATCCGCCCGACGATCGACCGGCTCGACTTCACCTCCGCGCGGAAGACCGACCTGGAGGAGATGCGTCGCGAGATCTACCCCTTGGCCCGGCGGCTCGCCACCCGACTCACCAAGGAGCACCACGCCAAGCGGCGCGGGCCACTGGACTTCCGGCGTACCGTCCGCGCCTCCATGTCCACCGGCGGCGTCCCGATGACCACGCACCACCGCCCGAAGCGGCCGCACCGCACCGAGCTGGTGGTGCTCTGCGACGTCAGCGGCTCGGTCGCGAACTTCGCCCAGTTCACGCTGCTGCTGGTGTTCGCGCTGCGCGACCAGTTCCAGAAGGTGCGGGCGTTCACGTTCATCGACCACGTCCACGAGGTCACCCACCACTTCCGGCCGGGCGCCGACGTGGTCGACGTGATGAGCGACCTCGCGGCCAGCACCGCCCACGCCGCACTGTGGGGCCGCACCAACTACGGCCGCGCCTTCACCAAGTTCGCCGAGGAGTACGCCGACGCGCTCGGCCCCAAGTCGGCGCTGTTGATCCTCGGCGATGCGCGCTCCAACTACAGCGACCTGGCCGAGCGCACGCTGAAGCAGCTCGCGGGCGAGGCCCGGCACAGCTGGTGGCTCAACCCCGAGCATCGCCGGCACTGGGGCACCGGAGACTCGGCCGCTCCGACGTACGGCGAGATCGTGCCGATGGTCGAGTGCCGCAACCTGACCCAGCTGGGTGACTTCGTGCACGACCTCGCCGGATAGTCCCTGTCTGCGCAACCATCGAGTCATGCTCGCCGACCTGGTGCCGATGCGCTTCCAGAGCTTCACGGGCCAGCACTTCGGCCTGATGGCGTTCTTCGTGGTCGTGTTCGTCGCGCTCGTGGTGTTCGGCCGGCGGCACGGTGACGACGAGCGGTTCCGTCGCGGGTTCGCGGTGCTGATGCTCGTCGTCTGCATCCCGCTGCAGACCTTGCAGCTGCTGCCCTCCGACTTCACCCTCGGCACGTCGTTGCCGCTGCAGTACTGCGACCTGACCTGGATGGTGGCCGTCGTCGCTCTCTGGACCCGCACCTGGTGGGCGGTCGCGCTCACCTTCTACTGGGGGCTGACCCTCACCGTCCAGGCGATCGTCACGCCGTCGCTGGGCCAGGAGTTCCCGGACCCGAGGTTCTTCATGTACTGGGGCATGCACTTCCTCAGCGTCTGGGCCGCCGGCTGGCTGGCCGCGTCCGGCAGCGGACCGACCTGGCGCGGCTACCGGCTCGCGGTCGTGGTCACGGCGGTCTGGGCGGGGGCGGTGATGGTGTTCAACGAGGCCACCGGCACCAACTACGGCTACCTCAACCGCAAGCCGCCGGGCGCATCGCTGCTCGACCTGATGCCGGGCTGGCCGGTCTACGTGCTGATCGAGATCGTCCTGGTCACCGGCATCTGGGCGCTGCTGACCTGGGCCTTCGTCCGGGGCCGGGAGCCGGCCGAGGCTCAGCCGGCGAGGTAGCCGAGCTCCTGGATCCGGCTGATCTCCGCACGCAGCTCCGGGTGGGCCGCGCTGTCCGCGGCCCGGCCGCCGGCGACGTAGATGCTGACGCCCTGCTCGCGGTCACTGTCGAACACCACGGTGATCCGGTTGGTCGAGCCGGCGTTGATCAGCGAGCCGAGCAGCGCCACCGGGTCGGCGCGGTCCTCGAGCGACAGCACCCGCGTGGTGTCGGGGATCAGCGGCACGTGCGCCGACGGCGCGCCCGCGGTGATCACCTGGTCGACCACGAACGTCGATGAGTCCACGGACGCCGCGACCTCGGCCGCGGTGACCCCGCCCTGCGCAGCTCCGACGAGCATCACGTGCGCGCCGGTGTCGCCGTCGACGGCCTTCTCGATCGCGCGGATGACCTGCTCGGCGTACGCCGCGTGGTCGCCACCCACCAGCCGCAGCCGGCCGGGGGTCTTGCCGTTGGGCCCGGGGAGGTAGGCGATGTAGCGGCCCGGCGTGACCCGCTGCACCGCGACGCCGTGGCGAGTGCTCGTCAGCCGCTCCATCAGGTCGGCGACGCTGCCGGGAGCCTGTCCTTCCTCCGCGTCGTCAGGCTCGGCCGCCTCAGCGTCGTCCTGCAGCCCGCCCGCGACGTCGCGGAGCGCGGCGTCGAACGCGGCGGCGAGCGGTTGTACGCCAACCGCGCGCAGCCCGCCGTGCCCGGCCGAACGGCCGCGCTCGTCGGCGAGCACGCCGGCGGTGAGCAGGGCCCGCATCTGCAGCCCGTCGAGCAGGCCACCGCCGCCGGAGGTGACGTGCTCCATCAGCTCGGGGTTGCTGTCGGCGAGCTCGTTCAGGTAGGCGGCGACGCCCTCGCGGTCGAGCGCGTCGGTCTCGATCAGCCCCGCAGAGACGATCGCGCCGCCCAGCGCCACCTGCGGCGCGAGGTAGCCGATCGCCCGGCCGGCAATCGAGCCCAGCGTCTTGTAGGCGGCGCTCTGCAGCTCGTCGATCCAGCGGTAGGTGAGCACGGTCGCCCGGAGCACCAGCGCGTCGGCGTCGAGCTCGATGGACCGGCTCAGCAGGCCGCTCTTGCCGGTGGTCGCGGCCTGGATGTCGTCCTCGGCCTGGTCGTACGTCGCCTTGGACAGCTCCGCCGACTCGGCGAAGGCCGGGTCCGCGAGGACGTCGGCGCCGAGGGCGGCCCGGGCACGCATGTCCTCGCCGGCGTCGTCGAACCGGTCGGCCAGCCGGGTCATCCGGTCATAGCGATCGGCCAGGTCGGCTGCTTCAACGGCGCTGGTGGGCGCGGCGCGGTTCTCCGCGGCGGCAGCGGTGACGATGTCGTCGGTGCCCTGGGGCTCGGTCATCGGGTCACCTCCGCGAGCACCGGGGCGAGGTCGGCAGCAAGATCATCGGGCTCGACCTTGCGTACGGCGACCCGCGCGCTGCCGCCGTCGCGGTGCGGGGTCAGCGCCCGCCAGCCGTCGGCCAGCAGCACCCACGAGACGACGCCGACCACCGAGGTCTCCTCGCCGGACACGTCGGCGGCCAGCACCCGCAGCCGGCCGCGGGTCTCGGCGGCGAGCGCGGCCAGCAGCCGGCCGGTCTCGACCTCGGTCAGCGGGGCGCCCTCGGCGTCGTAGACCGCGCCGCCGTGCCGGGCCGCCAGCACGGTGACCAGGTCGTCGCGCGAGCTGCGCAGCGCCTCGGCGGCCGCGTCGGCCAGCTCATAAGGGAGATCCGCCTTGTCGGGGACCGACGACTCGCGCAGCGAGAGGTCCTCCGGGATCACCGCGACCCGGCTCAGCTCGGTCGTCCACGAGGCCGTGGGGAACCACGCCAGCTCGAACACGATCCCGTCGACCGTGGACAGGGTGGCGACCGCCTCGCCGGCCTGCCGGTGCCACGCCTTGCCCTGCACGTGGTCGGCGACGATGTCGACGTCGAGCGCGAGGCGCGGGGTGGCGAGCAGGCCGACCGCGCCGAGCAGGCCCTCGTCGACGGCGCCGTCGACGAGCAGGCCGCGGCGCTGGAGGGACGCGCTCGGGTCGTGCAGGGAGTCGAGCACCTCGACGTAGGCCTGGTCCTCGACGGTGCCCCGGCTCTGCCCGAGCCGGTCCTCGAGAGCGCCAGACTCGCTCCCGCCACCGGGCTCGGCAACGTCGAACGGCAGCGGCGCGCCTCCGGCTGCTTCGGCCACCATCCGAAGCTCCGGGAGGGTCAGGGCGGCCCTGCGGGGCAGGGCTTCGAGCGTGCCGTCCGGTGCGGGCGGCGGCGTGCTCAGATCGATGGTGGGCAAGGGTGCTCCTGTCACAGTCCGGGCAGGGAGACGGCCAGCCAGTCCTTGTGACCGCTGGGGGGTGGGCTGAAGTCGGCGAGGGTCCGGTCGTCGGCATCGGGCTCGCGGCGTACGTCGGGCTCGGCCTCGTTGGCTGCGTCGATGCGGGCGACCCGGGTGCGGGCGTCGGCGACCAGCGTCATGGCTTTGCGCTCGGTGTCGGTGATCGTGTCCTTGATCGTGTCGACCTCCTGGACGTGGCGGTCCAGCGAGTCGGCGGCGGTGTCGTGCTGGGCCGCGGCGTCGCGCAGGTGGCTGGCCCGATCGCGGACCCGCTCCCGCATCGACTCGGCCGCCCGGCCGGTCCAGCCGATGCCTTCGGTCTGGGCGACCAGCTGGTCGGCGAGCGCTCGCAGGTCGACGGCCTGCTCCCGCAGCTGGTCCGCTCGTCTGCGCATCACGTCGGAGTCGCCGTACATCGTCACTTCCTTGCGGCTGCCTGGGGTTCAGCGGTGTCGCCGAGCGCCTACCCATCTCCGGGTGGCCTGAAACACCCGTAACGCACCCGTTGTCACGCGCGTTGACCCCGCGAAGGAGTGAGATGGTGCGGATCCTGGTCAAGCGTGCTCTTTACGGCGTCCTCGGCGCCATCCTCGGCATCTCCGGCGTCGGCGCCATCAGCTCACCGGCGAGCGCCGACGAGCCCGGCGAGCCACATCCCGGCACCCGCAGGGTGGTCTTCGTCGGCAACAACTGGGACGGCACGGCCGACCTGCTGGCGCCACGGACGTTCAAGCGGCTGTCCCGGGTGAACGTGATCCCCGACTACCGGGCCCGGATGGCCGAAATCGCGGCCAACCCCTACCGGCTGGCCTACTTCCTGGCGATCCGGACCCTGATCGGCGAGGGGCACGACCAGTACGTCGACGACATGTACTCCTCCAACGACGGCAAGCTGGTGGTGATCTCGCGGCCGTCGTTCGCCGACGTCGTCGGGATCAGCCTCGCGACCGGCAAGATCAAGTGGCGGTTCCCGATCCGCGGGGTGCGCTCCGACCACATGGCGGTCTCGCCGGACGGGCGCCGGGTCGTCGTCAGCGCCTCGACCGGCAACGTCGTGCACGTGCTGCGGATGCGCGACGGCAAGCAGGTCGGCAGGTTCCGCTCCGGCGGTTCGCCCCACGAGAGCGTCTACATCGACGGCGGCAAGCGGATCCTGCACGCCTCCATCGGCACGGTCTACAGCCCGCTCGACGAGCCGGGACTTCCCGATCCGCTCGAGGGGCAGCGAGTGCTGCAGATCGTGGACGCCAAGACGTTCAAGATCCTGCGCCGCTACAACGTGCGCAAGGCGCTGGACGCGCGCGGGATGAAGCAGGCCAGCATCGCGGTCCGCCCGATGACGCTCTCGCCGGACGAGAAGAAGCTCTACTTCCAGCTCTCCTACTTCCACGGCTTCGTCGAGATGGACCGGCGCACCGGCAAGATCACCCGGGTCATGCGGCTGCCGAACCTGATCCCCAACCTGCCGAAGGTCGCCTACCTGCTCGACTCCGCGCACCACGGCATCGCGATGAACCCGAAGGGCACTCGGATCTGCGTCGCCGGGACGATGTCGGACTACGCCACCCTGGTCAACGTCCGCAGCTGGACGCACACCCGGTTGCTCAAGGGCGGCAAGAAGCCCTACTGGGTGACCCCGAGCTGGGACGGCAAGCACTGCTACATCTCGTGGAGCGGTTCCGACACCGTCGCCAAGATCTCCTACCGCACGGCCCGGATCGTGAAGACCCAGAAGGTGGGCGACCATCCGCAGCGGGTGCGCAACGGGTTCATCCGGACGTCGTACCTCAAGGGCCTCGGGTTCAGCGAGGCGTCCAAGCCCCCGCGCACCGACGGCCCGACCGCCTGGGAGCGCTGAGCGGCTACCCGACGCCGCGGACGACCGCGAGCAGCGCCTCGTGCGTCGGCCCGTCGGCCGCGATGACCAGGCCGTTCGGGGTGTCCGCGATCGGTTCGCCGGCCAGCCCGGTGACCACGCAGCCGGCCGCGCGGCATACCGCGATCGGCGCCGCGAAGTGGACGCTGTTGCGGACATCGCCCAGCTGGATGTACGCCGCCCGGCGGCCGCCCGCCACCCAGGTGGCGGCCAGGCTGGTCGAGACGCCGCGGATGCCGAACCGGGGCGTGAAGTCGGGCGAGCCGGCCACCGCCGCGGCCCAGCCCGGGTCGCCGTCGAAGTCGATGTCGACCAGACGGGTCACGGCCGATGGCGCCGGCTCGTGGTCACCTCGCGCCGGACTGCAGCCGGACGGTGGTGCCGTCGGTCCAGTACATCTCGCTCGCGAACGGGTCGGCGACGGCCGCGGCCACCACCTCGGCGCCGTGCCGAAGGGCCACGTTCACGGCGACCAGCGGCGTCTGTGCGGCGAAGTTGAGGGTGCCGCACAGCGGGTCGACCAGCCAGGTGCGGGTCGCGTCGGGCGGTCCGTCGAGGCCGCCCTCCTCGCCGAGGAACGCGTCGTCCGGGAACGCCGCGCGCACCGTCGCCTTGATCGCGCGCTCCGCCTCGAGGTCGGTGTCGGTGGCGAAGTCGGTGGCCGACTTCGCGTGGTGGGTGACCGGGGCGCCGTACGTGCGCCGGATGACCGCAGCGCCCGCCTCGGCCGCAGCGATCGCTACCTCGACGTCGGGGGTCACAGAACTCCTCGCATTCGTCTGATGCCTTCCTCGATGTCCGCGCGCGGGCCGGCGAAGCTGAACCGGATGAACCGGCGGCCGGCCTCGGTGTCGAAGTCGATGCCGGACGCGACGGCGACGCCGGTGCGGGCCAGCAGGTCGTGGGCGAAGGCCATCGAGTCGTCGGTGAGGTGCCCGATGTCGGCGTACGCGTAGAAGGCGCCGTCCGCCGGAGCGAGCTCGGTGATGCCGAGCCGCGGGAGCTCCTCGAGCAGCAGCCTCCGGTTCTCGGCGTACCGGCGGACGTGACCGTCGAGCTCGGCGTACGTCGCGTCGGCGAACGCCTGCAGGCAGGCGCGCTGGGCGAGGACCGGCGGGCAGATCGTGAAGTTGCCGGTGAGGACGTCGACCGCACGACGCAGCCGGTCGGGCACCAGCATCCAGCCGATCCGCCAGCCGGTCATCGAGAAGTACTTGGAGAAGCTCGCGAACACGACCGCCTCGCGGCTGGTCTCCCAGGCGCTGCGGGCCAGCGGCGCGTGGCCGTCGATCGGTGCGTACTCGATGCCGTGGTAGATCTCGTCGGAGATCAGCTGGACGGCGTCCTGCTCGCACCAGGTGGCGAGCGCGGCGAGCTCGTCGGGAAGCAGCATGGTGCCGGTCGGGTTGGCGGGGGAGGCGACGACCAGGCCGCGGATCGGTTGGTCGCGGTGCAGCTGCTCGACCTGCTCGACCGTCGGCTGGAACCGGGTCTCCGACCCGGTCGGGATCTCGACCACCTCGCAGCCGAGGGCGGCCAGCACGTTGCGGTAGCAGGGGTAGCCCGGCCGCGCGATCGCCACCCGGTCGCCGTTCTCGAACGCCGCCAGGAACGCGAGCAGGAAGCCGCCGCTGGAGCCGGTGGTCACCACCACCTCGTCCGCGTCGACCTCGATGCCGTAGGTGCGCCGGTGGTGGCCGGCGATCGCCTCGCGCAGCTCGAGGATGCCCGCGGCCGGCGTGTACCCGAGTGGGTCGCCGGAGCTGAGCAGCCGGATCGCCTCGGCGTTGACCGGCTCCGGCGCGCCGGTGCTCGGCTGTCCGGCGAGCAGGTTGACCAGGTCGCCGTGGGTCCGCTGCCGCGCCTCAGACGCGGCCAGCAGGTCCATCACGTGGAACGGCGGCACGTTGGCGCGGCTGGCCACCTGCCAGCGCTCGGCTGTCGTCACGCGGGCGATGCTACGGCCCGGTAGGGCCGCCCCGGCGAGGAGCGGCCCTACCGGCCGTCTCAGCTTTGCAGGCGCGGGTCGGTCGCCAGGCGGATGGCCTCCTTCACGGGGAGGCTGGAGCCGGGATGGTCCTGGGCGTTCACCCACACCGTGATCTGCCGCGTCGGTCCGGCGTACATCACCTTGGTGTTGCCGTCGGCGTCGTCGACCTTGTTGAACTGTTCGACCCGGATGGGATGTCCGTCGATCGTGCCCAGAGTGCAGCGGATCCGGCTGGCCTCGTCGCACGCCTCCTGGAAGTCGTAGGCCTGGAGCTCCTGCATCACGTCGACGGACCCGATCAGCGGTGCGCGGAGGCCGCCGGCCCAGTACGGCGCGGTCTCGGCGGTCCAGAACTCGTGGACACCGAGCCGGTCGCCCAGGAAGTCGCGGGCGACGTTGCGGACATAGGTGGCGGGCAGGAGGTCGAACTCCGGCGGCGACGGGTGCCCCGGGAGGTCCAGGACGGGGTCGGAGAGCGCAGCCGCCAGCTGCGCGTCGCTGATGTCCACGTCGTTGCTGGTGGCGACCGAGACGAAGTAGCCGTCCTCGCGCTCGCGGCTCCAGGTCATCTCCTCGGTCCCGGCGCCCGGCCCCGCCTCGGCCCGGACCACCGCGAGCCCGTCGAGCACGGTGTCGTGGCAGACGACGTCGGAGCCCTCGCAGTCCACGAGCGGGGTCGAGGACACCCTGACATTCACCATGTCGCGACCGGGTTCCCCTGGCACCGACCAGTCGAAGGACAGCCACAGCTCCGTGAGGGTCTCCCCATCGTCGGACCCGATGCTGATGGATCGAGTATCGGCGATGGATGCCTCGCTGATGTGGGTGCCACTCGAGTCGAGGTGGCCGGCGATCGCGCTTCGCATGGCGATGGCAACGTCCTGGTCCATCAGCGACTCCAAACTCACACCGGGGGGTCCGGAATCGGGGTCGCTCGGGGCCAACGGCAGGTCGACCTCGTCCGCCAGACCCAGGCTGGGTCCTGTAGGGCGGTTCGCGGTCGCACTCGGGGGGGCCGAACCGTCGACCCAAGCGGAAGCCATCAGCGGCGCCGCGACCAGCAGGGCAGCGGCGGCAGCGACGCCGATGCCGATCGAACGCCGACGCCGGCGCTCGCGCCGGCGCCCACGGTCGAGGTCGTCGGCGATCGCCACCAGGGGGCTGTCGTAACCGTCGGCCAGCGCCTCAAGGCGCCGCTCCAGGCTGGTGGACAGTGAGTCGTTCATTTCGATCCTCCTGTGTCAGAGACGAGGGTGAGCAGGTCGCGGAGCCGAGCCAGCGCCACCGACGTCTGGCTCTTGACGGTCCCGGGGCTGATGCCGAGATCGGCAGCGGTCTCCTCGACCGAGAGACCCCAGTAGTGGCGGAGCACCACGACCTGTCGCTGGCGTGGAGCAAGCGCGCGCAACGCGGGCCACAACGCGTCGGACTCGGCGGGGTCCGCACCCGTCACCGCCGGGGTCTCCTCCGCGTGCTCCAGGCCGGACCGCTCACGGCGTCGCCAGGGTCGCCGGACCTCGTTGAGGTGGGCGTTGACGACTGCGCGCCGCACGTACGCGTCGATCAATTCGACCTTTCGCACCCGTGCCCATGAGACGTACACCCGGGACAGCGCGTTCTGCACGATGTCCTCGGCCAGGTCTCGATCACCGCAGAGCAACCACGCCGTGCGGTGCAACCTGCCGCGCCGCGCCGCGACGTACTCGCTGAACTCAGCGTCGCGATCGTCGGGCACCTTCATCTCCGTACCTCTCGTCGGCGTTCCTTGTCCCTCTTCAACACCGGCGGCACCGGATCGGTTGGGATGCGTTTGTACGACGAGCAGATCGCTGTGGCAAAGAGTTATGCGGTGGGTCTTCCACCGGCCGCGTGTCGACCGGCCCGGCGTCCGAAGTACGACCCCTCGCCCAGCTGCGTGCCGGAGCAGTAGCCGGCGCCGTCCTGGGCGAGGTTGGAGGCGCACGCGCCGGCGGCGTACAGGCCGGGGATCACGGAGCCGTCCGGACGCTGGGCCTCGCCGTCGACGGTCACCCGGATGCCGCCGAGCGTGAAGCCGGCGTACAGCGCGTTGCCGAGGCGCAGGTCGAACACCGCCCAAGGCGCCTGGTCCTGCACGGCCAGCCAGTCGGCGCTCTTGTGGAAGTCGGGGTCGTGCCCGTCGGCGGCGTGCTCGTTGTAGCGGTCCAGCGTCGCCTGCAGAGTCGACTCCTCGACGCCCAGCTCGGCCGCCATCTCCGCAACCGTCTCGAACCCGTCGAGCAGCGGCACCAGCGGCATCTTGGGGTACTCCACGTGCGCGCTGTCCACGATCAGGTACGCCGCGGAGTCGGGCTGCTGCATCACCGCGTGCGAGGTGCGGGCGTGGTAGCCGTCCTCGGCGACGAACCGCTTGCCGGAGGAGTTCACGATCAGGCCGGTGACCAGGACCGACGGGGGATAGAACGGCGCGGTGATGAACGGCTCGTCCATGTGCTTGAGCTCCGCGCCGCCCGATGCGCCGAGCCGGATGCCGAGGCCGTCGTCGTACGTCGAGCCCAGCGTGAAGAGCTTCGACCCGAGGGCCGGGGTGTGCTCGGCCACCATGTCGGGGTTCATCACGAAGCCGCCGGCGGCGACGATCACCGACGACGCCGCGATCACCCCGGTCCGGTCGAAGGAGCGCCAGCCGACGCCCACGACCGAGCCGGAGTCGTCCACGACCAGGTGGGTCACGCCGGTCTCGTAGCGGACCTCGACGCCGGCCTCGTCGACCCGCTCCCGCAGCAGGTCCATCACGATCTTGGTGCCCTCGGTGTCGCCGGGCACCGGCACCTTGTGGCCGCGCGGCGCCGGCACCGCCTGCTCGACGTAGGGCCACACCTTCTCGTTACCGGTGAACATCAGCCCCTCGGTGCCGGGCTGGATCACCGCCTTGCCGGGGAAGTAGGACCGCTCGAATTCGAAGCCGAGCGACTCGAGCCAGTCGAAGTGCTCGACCGAGCCCTCGCAATAGGCCCGGATCTTGTCGTGCTCGGGCTCCTTGGAGACCGCGACGAGGTACTTGTACATCTCCTCGGCCGAGTCGTCGTGGCCGGTCGCCTTCTGCACGGCCGTGCCGCCGCCGAGGTAGAAGTGCCCGCCCGACATGCTCGACGTGCCCCCGTGCACGGCCGCCCGCTCCAGCAGCAGTACCCGGGCACCCGCGCGGGCGGCCTCCAGCGCGGCGCACCCCCCGGCGATGCCGAAGCCCGCGACCACCACGTCGTACGTCTCGGCGTCCGCGGGTAGGTCGGAGGCGGGCAGCACGTCGGGGAGCGCGCTCCCCTTGCGTTCGGCCATGGATGAAATCTAGAACAAGTTTCAGTTTCGTGCGATCCTGTCCGCGTGATCCTGATCGACGTCGATGGTCGCGAGCACGACCTGGGCGAGCAGGACGGGTACGTCGCAGCCGACGACCTGGCCGCCGCCACCGGGTGGGAGCTGAAGCCCTCAGGCCTGTGCCGTGGCGAGGTGTGCGTCCCGCTCCTCGGCCGGGACATCACCGCCCCCGACGACGCGTCCCGCATCGACCTGACCGGCTGGGCCGCCGCACTCGGCCTGCTCACCGCCAGCGACGAGGAGGCAGGGGTGGTCGCCCTCGCGCCCGCGGCCGAGACCCACGCCCGGGAGACCGCGGACGGCAAGGCGCCGCCGCTGCCGCTGAACGACGTCGACGGCAACCCCGTCGCGTTCGAGGACCTGTCCGGCCACAAGCGGGTGCTCGTCACCTGGGCAAGCTGGTGCGGGTGCCGCCACGAGCTCGGCGGCTGGCAGCGGCTGCAGGACGAGCTCGCCGACGCCGGCCTGCGCTTGTTCTCGGTGGCGCTGGACGACGACCCCGAGGACGCCCGGCCGTGGATCGACGCCGCCGCCCCGTCGTACCCCGTTGCGGTGGACCCGGCGCACGTCACCGCCGAGCGCTACGGCATCACCAACGTGCCGAGCGTGGTCTGGGTCGACGAGGACGACCGGATCGTGAAGCCGCCCACGATCGCGCCGGGCGACGATCAGTTCCGCGAGTTCACCAACATCGACAGCGAGCAGCACCACGACCTGCTGCGCCAGTGGGTCCGGGACGGCCGGCTGCCCGACAGCGCCGCCGTCGAACCGCACGAGCGCACCGACGCGGAGCAGGAGGCGCTCGCCGAGCGCCGGGTCGCCGCCCACCTCCAGCGCAGCGGCGGCACCGACGCCGCATCCGCCCACCTGGCCAGGGCGCAGCAGCTCGCACCGTGGGACTGGACCGTACGCCGCGGCGGCATCGCAATGACCGGCGGCGACCCCTTCCTCGGCGCGGAGTTCCTCTCGTTCTGGGAGGAGTGGGACGCCCAGGGGCGACCCGGGTACACCCCCACGACGTAGGTAAGCCGCGCCTGACCGCACCGATAGACTGCGGTCCCGCCGCCCCCTGCCGCCGAGGTGAGATGAGCTTCGACGTCCATCAGCTGGATCAATTTCTGCTGGTGGGCTCAGCCGTCACCCTCGTCGCGATCCTCGCCGTCCGGATCTCTTCGCGCTCCGGGCTGCCCAGCCTGCTGCTCTACCTGCTGATGGGCGTGGCCCTCGGTGAGGAGGGCGTCGGGATCGGGTTCGAGAACGCCGAGCTCGCGCACGCCCTCGGCTTCGCGGCGCTGGTCGTGATCCTCGCCGAGGGCGGTCTGACGACGAACTGGAGCGAGATCCGTGGCTCGATGCGGATCGGGGTCGCGCTGGCCACGATCGGCGTCTCGATCTCGGTGACCGTGGTCGCGCTCGCGGCCCACTTCGTGCTCGGTCTCTCCTGGGAGCTGTCGGTGCTGCTGGGCGCGGTCACCTCCGCGACCGACGCGGCAGCGGTGTTCTCGGTGCTGCGAGTGGTCCCGCTGCCCAAGCGGCTCACCGGAGCGCTCGAGGCCGAGTCCGGCCTCAACGACGCCCCGACCGTCGTACTGGTCACCCTGGTCGCGACCGGTACCTTCGCCGAGGACGGGCCGTTCATTGTCGCTGGGATCATCGGCTTCCAGCTGATTGCCGGCACCCTGATCGGCCTCGGGGTCGGCTTCGGTGGCGCCTGGGTGATGCGGCGCGCGGCGCTGCCGGCCTCGGGCCTCTACCCGCTCGCCGTGATCTGCCTGACGATGCTCGCGTACGCCGGCGGCGCGGTCGCGCACGCCTCCGGATTCGCCGCGGTCTATGTCGCTGCGCTGGTGCTCGGCAACTCCGAGCTCCCGCACCGGCAGGCCACCCGCTCGTTCTCCGAGGGGATCGCCTGGCTGGCCCAGATCGGGCTGTTCGTGATGCTCGGGCTGCTGCTCTCCCCGGATCGGATCACGCTCGAGATCGTCGGGCTGGCGGTCGCCGCCGGCCTGTTCCTCACTCTCTTGGCGCGCCCGCTGTCGGTGCTCGCCAGCTCCCTGGTGCAACGAATGCCACCGCGGGAGCTGGCGTTCCTCTCGTGGGCCGGGCTGCGCGGGGCCGTGCCGATCGTGTTCGCGACGATCCCGCTGTCCGAGGGGGTCGACGACGCAGAGAAGCTGTTCGACATCGTCTTCGTGCTGGTCGTGATCTACACGCTGCTGACCGGACCGACGCTGCCGATGGTGGCCCGGGTCCTGAAGGTGACCCGCCGTTCCGAGCCGCGGGACCTCGACCTCGAGGCCGCCCCGCTCGAGCGGATCGCGGCCGACCTGCTGCAGATCACGATCAGCCCCGTCTCCAAGCTGCACGGGGTCGAGGTCGGTGAGCTGCGGCTGCCCCGAGGGTCATCGGTGTCGATGGTGATCCGCGAGGGCGAGACCCTGGTGCCCGAGCGGCGTACCGTCCTGCGCCGGGGCGACGACCTGCTCGTCGTCACGCCCCGGAAGCAGCGGGAGCGGACCGAGCAGCGGCTGCGCCAGGTCAGCGAGCGCGGCCGCCTCGCCCAGTGGTTGGACGACTAGAGGTCTACAGCTCCTCGGGAGGGGGACTGCAGATCGTCACTTCCTCCTTGGCGGCGACGGACCCGCGGCCCTCGGTCACGCCGGGGAACTCCGCGCCGACGACGACGTTCACGCCGGGCAGCGGCGGGTCGCGGCGTACGAGCTTGGCGTCCTCCCCGAGGAAGCTGACGACCAGCTTCACCGCGGGGTTCTTCAGGTCTTCCGCCCAGATCTCCACGCCGGACACCTCGGCGTCGTCCGGTGCGTTGCCGAGCTCGCCCTTCGCGAGCCCGGCCTCGACCAGGTCCGACATGGTGCGGTTGGCCAGCCCCTCGCGGCTGCCGGCGTTGAGCACGCTGACCGCCACCTGGTCGGGGTAGACCTTCTCGCCCTCGCCGACCTTGGTCGAGGTGCAGGTGACGGCGTCGTCACGCTCCGGGAACGGCTCGGTCACCGCCGACCAGGCCCAGGCCACCCCGACGAGCAGCACCACGGCGAGGCCGATCATCGTGACCGCGGACCGGATCTTGGCCTGGGCGCTGCTCACGATGCCTCCACCACATGCACGCGGGCGTGCAGCACATTGCGCTGCTGCAGGGCGGCGCGCAGCGCTCGGTGCAGGCCGTCCTCGAGGTAGTACTCGCCCTGCCACCACACCACGTGCGCGAACAGGTCACCGAAGAACGTCGAGTCCTCGTCGAGCACCGCGGAGAGCTGCAGGGTGTCCTTCGTGGTGACCAGCTCGTCGAGCCGGACCTGGCGGGGCGGAACGTCCGCCCAGCCGCGCGAGGTCAGGCCGTGGTCGGGGTACGGCCGACCGTCGCCTACTCGCTTGAAGATCACGCGGAGACTCTAATCGACTACCCACGAGGCTCCTCACTCTAGAGTTCCGCCCATGAGCGAGGCAGCCGCGGACGCGGAGAACCCCATCGTCAGCGCGGTCGCGGGAGGCTACGAGTTCGAAGGCCCCGCGCTCGAGCTCGGCGGCCTGATGCTGGATGCCAGCACGCTGTCCGACACCCACATCCGGATCCCGCTCGGGATGCTCAACCGGCACGGCCTGGTCGCCGGCGCGACCGGCACCGGCAAGACCAAGACACTGCAGCTGCTGGCCGAGCAGCTGAGCGCCCACGGCGTACCCGTGTTCGCCGCCGACATCAAGGGCGACCTGTCCGGCCTGGCGACCCCGGGTGAGCCCAACGACAAGATCACCGAGCGCACCGCGTCGGTGGGCCAGGAGTGGAAGGCCACCGGCTTCCCGGTCGAGTACTACGCGCTCGGCGGCGAGGGCACCGGCATCCCGCTCCGGGTCACCATGTCGGCGTTCGGGCCCACCTTGCTCAGCAAGGTGCTCGGGCTCAACGACACCCAGGAGTCCAGCCTGGGCCTGGTGTTCCACTACGCCGACAAGGCCGGCCTCCCGCTGCTCGACCTCGCCGACCTGCGCGCGGTGGTCGGTCACCTCAACAGCGACGAGGGCAAGCCCGACCTCAAGGAGCTGGGCGGGCTCTCCTCCGCCACCGCCGGGGTGATCCTGCGCGAGCTGATCACGTTCCAGGACCAGGGCGCCGAGGCGTTCTTCGGGGAGCCCGAGTTCGAGTCGGCGGACCTGCTCCAGCTGGCTCCCGACGAACGCGGTCTGATCAACCTCGTCGAGCTGCCCAACCTGCAGGACCGTCCCGCGGTGTTCTCGACGTTCCTGATGTGGCTGCTTGCCGACCTGTTCCACGACCTGCCCGAGGTCGGCGACATCGACAAGCCCAAGCTGGTCTTCTTCTTCGACGAGGCGCATCTGCTGTTCCGCGACGCCTCGAAGGCGTTCCTCGAGCAGATCGCGCAGACCGTGCGGCTGATCCGGTCCAAGGGCGTCGGCGTCTTCTTCGTGACCCAGAGCCCGACCGACGTACCCGACGACGTACTGGCGCAGCTCGGTTCGCGGGTCCAGCACCAGCTCCGCGCGCACACCCCGAACGACGCGAAGGCGCTCAAAGCCACGGTCAACACCTACCCCGAGAGCGCCTACCCCGATCTCGGTGAGGTGATCACCAGCCTCGGGATCGGCGAGGCCGTGGTGACCGTGATGAACGAGCGCGGTGCCCCGACCCCGGTGGCCTGGACCCGCCTCCGCGCGCCGGAGTCCCTGATGGCGCCCAGTGACCCCGCGGCCATGCAGGCGACCGTCGATGCAAGCCCGCGACGAGCCAAGTACGCCGAGTCGATCGACCGCGAGTCGGCCCGCGAGAAGCTCGCCGCCCGGCTTGAGGAGGGCGCCCGCAAGCAGGCCGAG
The DNA here is from genome assembly GCA_963779635.1 of uncultured Actinomycetota bacterium. Taxonomy (GTDB): domain Bacteria; phylum Actinomycetota; class Actinomycetes; order Propionibacteriales; family Nocardioidaceae; genus Nocardioides. The sequence continues at coordinate 411,839 of CAVZZC010000010.1, forward strand.
GAGGACGCCGCCGCCGAGGCTGCGAAGGACAAGCCGGCGAGCAAGAAGGCGCCGAGTCGGCGTACCGAGAAGAAGGACGACGGCGGCGTGATCAGCGACGTGGTCGGCTCCAGCGCGTTCAAGGACTTCATGCGCACCGCGGCCCGGGAGATCGCCCGCGGAATGTTCAAGACCGGTCGGCGCTAGGCGGTCCAGCGCACCGAGTCGTCGACGAAGTCCGCCAGCGCGTGCACGCCGCGCAGGTCGTGGCGGCTCGACATCAGGTTGGTCAGCAGGTGCGCGTGCCGCAGCCGCAGGATGTCGCGCTGCCTCCGCCGACGCTCGAGGTCGTCGTCCGGGGCGGGTCGGGAGTCGGGGTGGGTGTCCATGCGCACAGCGTGCGCCGGGAACGTCTCCGGCAGATTGACGGCGGGTTAATGGTTCGTCACCTGATGTCTCCGAGGGACTGGCATCGTCCTCCCGACGGCGCGATTGTGCGGCCTCCGATGCCGATATCAAGGGGTCGCTTCGCCGCTTCGCGCCCTTGACATCGCCCTCACCGGCCGGGGATTGCGCCTATCGAGAGGACGCCGCCGGTGGTCGGTCGATTGGTCACAAACGGCAAGAAGTCGGCCCTGAAATCTGCAGTTTGTGACCAATCGGCACCGGCTTGGGGCTGGTGGGACGGCTGAGGTGGGCCCGCGCATTTGCGGGCGGGCCAAGGGTGAGGAGAGGAACGCTGCACCTCAGAGCGTGAGCTCGGTCCAGGCCATCTGGACGACCTCGCGGCCGCGGTCTCGGGTGATCAGCTGGCCGCGGCCGGCCTGGGAGATAGACGGCCGCACGTTGCCGATCAGCGGCCCCTCGTCGCGGCTGCCGGAGAGGAGCAGGCCGGGCATCGCCAGGTCGCGCATCGACTGGATCACCGGCTCGTAGAGCGCACGTGACGCACCGCCGGAGCGGCGGGCGATGACGACGTGCAGGCCGACGTCGCGGGCCTGGGCGAGCAGCGGCTGCAGCAGGGCGACCGGCGAGTTCTGCTGGGTGGCGACCAGGTCGTAGTCGTCGACGACCACGAAGACCTCGGCGCCGGTCCACCACGACCGGTTGCGGAGCTGGTCCGGACTCACGTCGGGCCCGGGGATCCGGCTCTCGAGGTAGCCCGCCAGGTCCTTCAGCGCGGGCTGTGCCTGGGCGGCGGAGGTGAGGTAGTTGAGGAGGTATTCCTCGGGCACCTCGCCCAGCAGCGACCGACGGTAGTCGACCACCACGATCTGGGCTTCCTTGGCCGACCGGGTGCGCATCACCTCGTGGACGTAGGTGCGCAGCACAGCGCTCTTGCCGGACTGACCGTCGCCGAAGATCAGCAGGTGCGGCTCGGCGTCGGAGTTGATGCCGACCGGCGCCAGCTCCTTCTCGTTGATGCCGAGCAGGAGTCGCCGGTCCGCGGTCTCGCCAGGGGCGGCGTCGGTGGAGATCCCGGCCATCTCGCGGATCCGGTCCAGGTCGATCCGGTCGGGCAGCAGCCGCAGCTTGGGACCGGCCGGCCCGGTCCAGGCCGACGAGACCCGCTTGATGAGGTCCTCGACGCCGTCGCCGAGGGTGTCGGCAGCGGGCTCGCCGTCGATCCGCGGCAGTGCCGCGAGGAAGTGCAGCTTGCCCTGCACCAGACCGCGGCCCGGCCGTCCGGAAGGCACCAGCGCTGCGACCTTGCGGTCGATCTCGGAGTCCATCGGGTCGCCGAGCCGGAGCTCAACGCGGGTGCCGAGCAGGTCGCGCATCGAGGCCCGGAAGTCCGCCCAGCGCGCCGCGCCGGTGACGATGTGCAGGCCGAACGTGAGGCCGCGCGTCGCCAGCTGCTGGACCTCCATCTCGAGGTCGTCGAAGTCGGAGCGCAGGGTGCTCCAGCCGTCGACGACGAGGAAGACGTCGCCGTACCCGTCGTCGGCCCGGCCCTGCGCGCGCCGGCTCCGGTAGGTCTCGATCGAGTCGATGCCGTTGCTGCGGAAGTAGGCCTCGCGTCGGTCGACGATGCCGGACACCTCCGCCAGGATCCGGCGTACGACCTCGGGCTCGGAGCGGGTGCCGACGCCGGCGACGTGCGGGAGCTCGGTGAGCGGCGCGAACGTGCCGCCGCCGAAGTCGAGAACGAAGAACTGAGACTCCAGCGGGGTGGTCGTCAGCGACATGCTCGTGACGATGGTGCGCAGCATCGTGCTCTTGCCGCTGCGCGGCCCGCCGACGACGGCCACGTGCCCGGCGGCCCCGCTGAGGTTGACGGTGAGGGTGTCGCGTCGCTGCTCCCGCGGCCGGTCGACCGTGCCGAGCGGGACCACGAGGCCGCCGAGGGACCGCCAGCCCGGCGAGACCAGGCCGAGCGACGCGTCCTCGGTGAGGTCGCCCATCAGCTGGTCGAGGGTGTCCGGTACGTCGAGCGGCGGCAGCCACACCTGGTGGGCCGCGGGACCTTCGCCGACCATCCGGTCGACCGCGATGTCCAGCAGCGTCTCCTGCGACTCCGCCGGCTCCGGCTCCGGGTCGGGCTCGTGCCCCAGGTCGGGTGCGGCGAGCGCCTGCACCTCGGAGATCGTGAACGGCAGGATGCCCTGCAGGTGGCCGCCCTCGTCGCGGCGGACCCGGACCCGGCCGGACGGCGGACCGGAGACGTACGCCGCCTTGAACCGCGTCATCGAGGTCGGGTCGGGCTTGAGGTAGCCGAGGCCTGGGACGGCCGGCAGCTCGTAGGCGTCCGGGACGCCGAGCACCGCGCGCGACTCCTGGGCGCTGAACGTGCGCAGGCCGATCCGGTAGGACAGGTGCGACTCCAGACCGCGGAGCCGGCCCTCCTCCAGCCGCTGCGAGGCGAGCAGCAGGTGCAGACCGAGCGACCGGCCCAGCCGGCCGATCGCCACGAACAGGTCGATGAACTCCGGCTTGGCCGAGAGCATCTCGGAGAACTCGTCGACGACGATGAACAGCGACGGCATCGGCGCGAGGTCCTCGCCGGCGGCCCGGGCCTTCTCGTAGTCGCGGATCGAGGCGAAGTTGCCGGCCTCGCGCAGCAGCTCCTGCCGGCGCACCATCTCACCGGACAGCGCGTCCTGCATGCGGTCGACGAGCGTCAGCTCCTGGGCCAGGTTGGTGATGACCGCCGACACGTGCGGCATCTCGGACATGCCGGCGAACGTGGCACCACCCTTGAAGTCGACCAGCACCAGGTTGAGCTGCTCAGGGGAGTGGGTCATGGTCAGCCCGAGGACGAGCGTGCGCAGGAACTCCGACTTGCCGGATCCGGTGGCGCCGATGACCAGGCCGTGCGGGCCCATGCCCTGCTGGGCGGACTCCTTGATGTCGAGGTGCACCATCGCGCCGCCCTCGCCGAGGCCGATCGGCACCCGGAGCCGGTCGCGTGCTGGGCGGGGGCGCCATGCTGCACCCGGCTCGAACCGGCGTACGTCGCCGAGGCCGAGCAGGTCCATGAAGTCCGTCGGCCCGGAGATCTCGCCGCTCGGCTGCTCGACCGTCCCGGTCGACACGGTGTGCAGCGGGGTGAGCCGGCGGGCGAACGCCTCGGCCGTCGCCTGGTCGCACTGGTCACCCTTGGCCTTGATCGACTGCTCCCGCACCCGCAGCGCGAGCATCGGCACCCGGCCCTGCTCGTCGGCCGGGCCGTCCTCGAGCTGCAGCCGAAGTCGGCTGGAGTCCTCGAGCTCGCCCCAGCGGGTGGGGAGGTCGACGAGGGTGACGCCGTGCAGGCCGTCGGGCGGGATCACGTGGTTGCCGGGCGGCAGCTCGGCTCCGTCGGTGACCAGGATGATGTGCGGGGTCGCCGGCCGCTCGTCGGCGCCGAACCGGGGCCGGTCGCTGAGGTCGGGCGGCAGCAGCGCGGCGAGGTCGGCGAGCGAGGTGGTGACCATCCGCATCGGGCCTACCGCGTCGCTCTGCTGGAGGCTCTGCACGTGCGGGAGCCACTTGACCCAGTCCCAGTGGGCGAGCGTCTCGTCGGTCGCGAGTACGGCGATGATCACGCTCTCCGGTGACTGGAACGCGGCCGCCGAGCAGATCATCGATCGGGCCAGGGACCGGGCCCGCTCCTCGTCGCCGCAGACCTCGACCCGGTCGAAGGCGCGCAGGTCGATCGAAGCGGGCAGGTCGGGCTGCAGCCGGTGCACGACCAGCAGCCGGTGCAGCGCGGAGGCCGCCGCGGGGTCGACGTCGTCGATGGGTGCGCTCTCCGGCGGCACCAGCTCGAGGGCCAGCGGCTGGGCGCACAGGCCGTAGCGCACGTGCAGGAAGTGCGGGTCGGTCGGGCTGTGCTCCCACACGCGCGTCCGGTCCTCCGCCAGTGCGGGGAGCGACGTCGGCGCGGGGTGGTGCCAGGTCAGGGCTCGGCGCTGCTGGTCGGCGGCGTCGCGGGCCACCTTGCGCACCGTGGAGAGGTAGCGGAGGTACTCCGTGCGCGACCCGCTCACCTGCTGCTGGCGCTGCTTACGCTGCCGGTCGATCTGCACGAAGATGAAGCCCAGCGTGGCGAACAGGAACATGCCCGCCGCGATGAAGCGGGTGCTGCTGCTGATGCCGGAGCCGCCGCCGGTGCTGCCGAGGGTGGCGACCAGCACGATGGAGCCGAGGCTGCCGAGCATCGGGATGGCGTTCATCGCCACGCCCGCCGCGCCCTCGTTGGGCTGGATCTGCGGCGGCGGCTGAAGCACCAGCTGACCGCTAGGCATCTCCGGCTCGTCGACGCGACCACCACGCAGTGTGGTGCTCACCTGGCTGGTGCTCACGTGTGCTCAGACCTCACCGTCGACCGAAAGTGCTCCCGAAACCGCCCTTTGCGGTTCCCCGACTATAGGCAGCCCTACCCATACCAGCGACCGACTAGTCTCTGTGTGCGGTCCTACCTCGGGGAGGCGACGTGAACGGATCGACGGCTGGTGCGACCGGCACCGCCGACATCGTTGCGCTCAGCGTGCACGGCCCCACGGGGGTGCTCGATCTCGTGGTGCCGATCGCTGCGTCGGCCGCCGACGTCGCCGTCGAGTACGCCCGTCAGTCGGGCCTCGGCGTCAGCCCTGCGCTGTTCACCCGCCTCGGCAGCCCGCTGCCCCCCGACGTCACGCTCGCCGACGCCGGCATCCCGTCCGGCGGGGTCCTGGTCGCGGTCACCCACTCCGCTGCACCGCAGGCCCGCGCCCGCCGGCGTACCGACGGCGGGCCGGTCTCGTCGGCCGCGGGACCGGGTGCCCTGTCGGTGCTCTGGTTCTGCACGGCAGTGACCGCGGCCCTGCTCGCCGGCTGGTTCGCCGCGCACCAGGACGACTCCGACCTCCGCACGGTGACGATCGGTCTGCTGATCGGCGCGGCAGTGCTCGGCTGCCTGCCCGTCGGCCGGTTCGCCGCCCACCGGGTGCTCGCCGCCCCGGCCTTCGCCGGTGCCGCGGCGTTCGCGATCGCCTGGGACCCGGAGCCCGCCAAGCTGCCCACGATCATCGGCATCGCCGGCCTCGCCGCTGCCGTCGCCGCGGCGGTCGGACGCGCCCTCGACGAGTACTCCGAGGAGGCGCTTCGCGTCTGGATGGTGGTCGGAACGGCGGTCTTCCTGGTCACCGCTGGTGCCGCTGTCGTCGACGTGGACCAACAGGTCGTATGGGCCCTGCTCCTCCTGGTCGCGATGCTCGCCGCCCGCTTCGTCCCGATGCTCGCGGTCGAGGTGCCCGACCAGTTCCTGATCGACCTCGAGCGGCTGGCCGTGACCGCCTGGTCGGCGCGCGAGCGACCGAAGGGTCGGCGCGGCCGCACTCTCGTTCCTCGGCGCGCGATCGCCATGGTCGCCGCGAGGGGCACCCGGATGGTCACCGCCGCGTCCGCCGCAGTGCTCGCGGTGGTCGCCATCTCGGCGCCGCTGCTGCTGGCCGAGGCCACGCTGTCGATGGACCGGATCGGCGCGCGCTGCCTGGTCGGCTTCGCGGGTGCGGCGCTGCTGCTCGCCGCCCGCAGCTATCGACACGTGGCTGCTCGGGCGCTGCTTCGCACGGCCGGCCTGCTGTGCTGGGCGGTGCTGATGGTCGTGGTGTTCGACGCTGCCGGACGGCGTACCGAAGGCTTCATCGCAGGCGCTGCTGTGTTCCTCGCATTCCTGGTGCTGATGGTGGCCGTGGCCCTCGGTCGCGGCTGGCGATCGGCCTGGTGGTCACGACGTGCAGAGATCGCCGAAGCGGTCTGTGGTGCCTTCGCTGTGGGCGCGGTGGTGGTCGCCGTCGGACTCTTCCGGCACCTGTGGGAATTGACGAGTTGATGTTTAGGGGCCATGGCCCCGGGTAACAACCTGCTTGTCCAGCTCGGACATCGGAGCCGGACCAAGAACCACCGAAACACCACAGAAAACAACCCATCCACCTGCGCGGCGACATGCCGCCGGAAACAAGGAGCAGGCACATGTCGAACGCCCCTGAGTTCGGACAAGGCGAAGGCACACTTTCCCGGGCATCCGGTTTGGTGACGGACGCCCGAGCGGACTTCAACAAGATCGCTGACAAGCTGAGCGGCCAGATCGCCGGCGTCCAGGGCAAGTGGGGAGGCCAGGGCGCTGCCGCGTTCTTCACCCTGCACACCGCCTGGAACGAGAAGCAGAAAGTCATCGTCGATGCTCTTGACGAGTTCGCCGCGTCGCTCACCACGACCGAGAAGGACAACATGAGCACCGATGACGCGCAGAACGCGTCCTACACCAAGCTCAGCGGCCGCCTCGGCTGACCCGGACCACAGGACAAGGAGACAAACTCATGAACCTCGACGGAATCCGCGTCAACCACGCGGCACTCGAACAGGCCGCGCAGGACATGTTCCAGACGGTCAAGGACATCGACGACCGGATGAACCGGCTCGAGTCCGAGCTCGCCCCGCTGAAGAGCGACTGGCACGGTAACGCGCAACAGTCCTACACCACGGCGAAGGCCAAGTGGGACTGGGCAATCCAGGAGATGCGCGACCTGCTCGACGAGAGCAAGGACACGGTCTACCAGTCGAACGCCGAGTACCAGGCCGCCGACAAGCGCGGCGCCGCTCAGTTCGAGATCTGAGCATCCGCACGCCGCGACACCGAGGGGACCGACGCAGCTGCGTCGGTCCCCTTGTCCGTTCCACGGCCCGAGGGCCCGCGAGCGCGGAGGGGTAGCATGCAAGCCGTTTGTGACGGCCAATCCAGTAGAGGCATCTCGGGGGAATCACGATGAGTCAGGCACCCGTCAGCACGTCGGGTCTGGTGCGCGTCACCGTGACTTCGGGGACCCGGCGCGTCGACCTGGTGCTGCCGGGCGCGGTGCCGGTGGCCGAGCTGATTCCCGAGCTGGCCCGCAGCGTCGGGCTGCTCGACGCCGCCACCGTCTACGGCGGCTACCGCGTCGTCACCGCGGAGGGCCGGCCGCTGGCCAACGACTCCGGCCTGACCCTGCAGGGTGTCGAGGACGGCGGCGTCATCACCGTGACCGCGGGCATCGACGACGAGTCGCCGCGGGTCTATGACGACGTCGTCGAGGCGATGACCGACGTCGTCGAGCACGACCTCAAGCCCTGGGAGCCGGCGTCCTCGCGTCGTACCGCACTGGGCGCCGCCGGCCTGCTGATGGCCCTCGGCGCAGTCGCGCTCTACATCCAGGCCGGCTCGACCCTGGCCGCCACCGCCGCGGCCACCATCGCCGCGGCCCTGGTGGTCGGCGCGATCGTGCTCTCGCACGCGCAGCACGAGCCCGAGGCGGCAGTGGCGGTGGCCTGGATCGGGGCTGTCTACGCCGCGGTCGCCGGCCTGATGTTCGCCCACGACGAGGGCGCCTTCTTCGGATACCCGGTGGCAGCCGCCGGTGGCGCCGCGATGGCCGCCGGGCTGGTCTGCCTGATCGGTCTTGCCGAGGGTCGCGCGCTGGTGCTGCCGCCGATCGTGGTCGGCGCCGTCTTCCTCACCATCGGGCTGCTGCTCACCGGAGCCGACTTCGACGAGGACGCCGTGCTGACGGTCGCGCTGTCGCTGGTCGTGATGGCGGGCAGCGTGTTCCCCTGGCTGGCCCTGGGCGTCACCGGCACGTCGGTGGACCAGCTCTACTCCCCGGCCGACATCACTGCCGACCCCGATGAGATCAACCCGCGCCGGGTCGCGACCGACGCCCGGGTGGCGCACGAGATCCTGGTCTCGATCTCCGCGACCGTCGGGCTGATGCTGGTGCTGATCGCACCGCTGGCCGTGCGTCTCGGCATCTACGGCACCATCCTGGCGGTGGTCTGCTCGCTGATCGTGATGCTCCGCACCCGGCAGTACCGCACGGGTGCCGAGGTGATGGTCGGCCTCGGGTCCGGCATCCTCGGGCTGGCCTCGGTGGCGGTCTCGCTGCTGGTCTTCCACGAGGACTGGCGGCCCACCACCGCCGTCGTGCTCGCCGCGACGGGTGCGGTGCTGCTCGCGGTCACCCTGCTGCCCTCGACCCCGTCCGTACGCCGCGGCCGGCTGGGCGATGTCGCGGAGACCATCGCCCTGCTCTCGATCCTGCCCCTGCTGGTGATGGCCACGGGCGTCTTCGGTGCCAGCAGCTCGCTGACGAGCTGAGCCCGCGATGGCAACCAAGAAGGACCTCGTCGAGGCGTACTCGTTCAGCCGCCGTCGCTTGGTCACGGCGTTCGTCTCCGGCGCGCCCGGTGGCCGCGAGGTGGAACCCGCGCGGCCCGGCCGCACCATCGTCGGTGGCGTCGCCCTGGCGGTGCTCCTGATGGCCGGCGCCGCGATCGCCGGCGTCTTCGACCCGAAGACGAGCATCGACTTCGAGGAGCCGGCGTTCATCATCGCCAAGGACAACGGTTCGATCTACGTCGTCGTGGACCGTCAGTCCGGTGACACCGAGCCCGCACTGCGGCCGATCACCAACGTCACGTCGGCGCAGCTCATCCTCGGATCCGACGTCGAACCCGTGAGCGTGCCGCTGGACGAGATCCAGAAGCACAAGACCGGGCCGACCATCGGGATCCTGGACGCTCCGCCGACCGTGCCCGATGAGTCGGACCTGATCCAGAGTGGCTGGACCAGCTGCACGGGGACCGGCTTCGGGATCAAGACCCAGGTCACCGAGAGCCCGCAGGTGAGCCTGACGCCCGAGGCCGGCTTCGTGGTCAAGCGCAAGGACGAGTTCTTCCTGATCGCCGAGGAGCCTGCGACCCCGACCCGTCCGGCGCGGGCCTACCGCTACCCGCTGCCCGCCAACGACACCCTCAACAGTGCCCTCGGGGTCGCGCTGAGCGATGACGCGGTCGAGGTGCCCGAGCAGTGGCTGCTGCTCTTCGATGCCGGCGGCTCCCTGGACGCCGACGGGCTGGCCCTCGAGGGCGCCGGCGACAGGCCCGAGTTCGCCGGCAGCGACCAGCTGCCCGGCAAGGCCCGGATCGGCGACTACTTCCGCGACGTCAACGAGCGACCTGCGGTGATCACCCAGGGCGGCGTCGCGACGTTCAGCGAGTTCGCGCTCCGGGTGCTGATCAACACCGAGTTCGGAAGCTTCCGGCCGGATGAGATCGAGGTCGAGTCCGACGCCGGGCTGACCTCCGTCTCGCCCCCCTACAAGGATCCCGACGCACACTGGCCAGAGGCGACGCTGAGCCCGGCCGAGGGCGAGCTGTGCGCACAGCTGCATGCGGAGCGCGATTCACAGCCTCAGGTCCTGCTCGCCCAGGCACCCACAGGCGAGGCTTCCGCGGAGGACGTGGAAGACCCGGGCGCCGAGGAGTCGTCGGTCGACTCGGGGCACGGTGCCTACGTGATGTCCGGCGGTTTCGGGGCCAGCACGGACGGAGCGGAGCCGGTCCTGGTCGACGAGCGCGGCCGGGCCTACCCGCTCGTGGGCCCGGACACCCCCGGGCAACTCGGCTACGAGGACGACGACTGGGTGCTGGTGCCCGACACCTGGGTCGACCTCTTCGGCGAAGGGGTGGAGCTGTCCAAGGACGCCGCGCTCTGCCCGCCGACCAGCGAGGAAGGTCAGCAGACGTGTCAGTAGCCTGGCGCGGAGCCGGGCTGCTCGCGGGTGCGATCGCGTGTGCCGGGCTGACGGTCCCGATCGGCCCTCCGGCGTACGCCGAGGAGGGCGCCTGCAGCGAGATCCAGGACGACACCGAGGACGTCGACGAGGTGAAGGCGCCGAGCGTCCCCTTGAAGGAGCTCGGCATCGAGGATGCGACCGAGCTGCTCAAGCGCGAGGGGAAGGGGCCGGGTGAGGGGGTCGGCGTCGCGGTGGTCGACTCCGGGATCGCCGACATCGCGCCCGTCAACGAGCAGGGCGAGCTGCCCCCGGATCCGGAGTTCTCCAACTCGCCCCGCACCGTCTACTTCCACGGCACCGCGGTCGCCGGGCTGATCGCCGGGCAACCGCGTCCCGACGGGGGCGAGGTGGGGATCGCTCCTGCCGCATCCGTCTACGACGTGCGCGTCTACGACGACGTGGCCGACTCCGACGACGGGGAGTTCCTCGGCCTGACGGACGCGGGTGTCATCGACGGGCTGAACCGGATCGCGGACAACCCGAACTTCGGACCGGTACCGGTCCGGATCGTCAACGTCTCGCTGGCGTTGCAGCCCAGCGACGCACTCGAGGCCGCGGTCGACCGGCTGGCCAAGAAGGGGATCGTGGTGGTCGCCGCTTCGGGCAACCGGCCGACCAGCGAGGACGATCCGGTGCTCGGCGACTTCGCGACAGTGCCGGAGGACGGCGAGGGCGAGGACGCTGCCCGCGTGGTCTTCCCGGCGGGCTACGACTCCGTGGTCGCGGCCACTTCGTCGGTGCCGGGTGGCGTCAACGCGCTCGACTTCATCGTCGGCAACTCCGCCACCGACGTCGCCGCCCCGACCAGCGAGGGCGTCTCCTACTCACTCAACGGGAAGAGCTGCCTGTTGCCACCGGAGGCCGCGACATCCTGGGCCGCCGCCGAGATCAGCGGGGTCCTGGCGCTGCTGATGTCGAAGTACGACGAGCCCGCTGACCGCACCGTGGCCCGGCTCCTCCGCACGGCCACCGGCGGGGGCGACGTGACCACCCGGCAGACCGGGCACGGCGTGGCCCAGCCCGTGGAGGCCCTGCAGCGGCCACTGACGTTCGACGACAACGACGCCCCGGAGACCAGCGAGACCAACAACACCGTCCTGAAGGCGCAGGCCCCCCGCCCCGAGGCCGACGTGCTCGCCGACACCCGCGAGGACGCAGTGTGGTGGGGGCTGGCCGGCGGCGGCGCGCTCGTCGTCGCGATGCTGCTGCGGCCGGTGCTCGCCCGGAGGCGCGAAGAGCGCTGACCATGCTTCGATGTCCGAGACATCGATGAGTGGGCAGCGACCTGGGAAGGGGACTCCATGGACCTCGCCGACGCGCAGGGCATGTGGGACCCCGAGCCGGGGTGGCTGAACACCGCCTCCTACGGACTCCCGCCGCGGGCGGCGTGGGACGCGCTTCAGGACGCCTTGGCTGAGTGGCGGTCCGGCCGGGGGGTCTGGGAGGAGTGGCAGCGGTCGACGGAGACCGCTCGCGCGTCGTTCGCCAGGCTGGTGGGCATCGACGTCGGGGACATCTTCTCGGGCTCGACCGTGTCTGCGGCGCTGGCCCTGGTCGCGGCCGCGATCCCAGACGGGTCGACGGTGCTGGTGTCGGACATCGAGTTCGCGTCGAACGTCTTCCCCTGGGCAGCGCAGGCCGACCGCGGTGTACGCGTGGTGTCGGCACCCGTGGCGCAGCTGGTGGACCGGATCGACGACGACGTTAACGTCGTGGCGATCGGGCTCGTCCAGTCGGCGACCGGGCAGGTGTCGGACCTGGCTGCGGTCAGCGCCGCCGCGCGGGCCGCCGGCGCGCTCGTGATCATCGACGCCACCCAGGCGGTGGGGTGGCTCCCGGTGGATGCGCGGCTGACCGACGCCTGTGTGTCGGACACGTACAAGTGGCTGATGACACCGCGCGGCGCCACGTTCGGCTATCTGTCACCGCAGCTGCAGGAGATGGTCCGACCGTTGCAGGCGGGGTGGAGCTCGGCGGTCGATGGCAAGTACTACGGCCTCCAGGCACAGCAGTTCGACGACGCCCGGCGCTACGACCAGGCGCCGACCTGGTTCACCCACGTGGCCGCGGCGCCCACCTTCGAGCTGGTCGAGGCGATCGGGGTCGAGGCGATCCACCGTCACGACGTCGGGCTCGCGAACGCGTTCCGCGCCGGACTCGGGATGGCGCCGGGCGACTCCGCGATCGTCTCCGCCGACATCCCAGGAGCCGAGGAGCGCTTCGCCGCCGCCGACGTACGAGCGTCGGTGCGTGGTGGTCGGCTCCGGGCGTCGTTCCACGTGTACTCGACCCCGGCCGACGTGGACCGGGCTCTCAACGCCCTGGACGGGCTAAGTGGCGGAGGATAGGGGATTCGAACCCCCTGAGAGACGGAGTGCTGCACCCAACCCGCAAACGCACGGGTCTGCAGGACCTCAAGTCCTGTGCCCAAGTGCGGGGTGAAAAGTGGCGGAGGATAGGGGATTCGAACCCCCTGAGAGACGGAGTGCTGCACCCAACCCGCAAACGCACGGGTCTGCAGGACCTCAAGTCCTGTGCCCAAGTGCGGGGTGAAAGTGGCGGAGGATAGGGAGATTCGAACCCCCTGAGAGACGGAGTGCTGCACCCAACCCGCAAACGCACGGGTCTGCAGGACCTCAAGTCCTGTGCCCAAGTGCGGGGTGAAAGTGGCGGAGGATAGGGGATTCGAACCCCTGAGGGCTTGCACCCAACCCGCTTTCCAAGCGAGCGCCATAGGCCACTAGGCGAATCCTCCGCGGAGGAGGTTACCGGGAGGGGTCGGGGCGGATGAAATCGCCTGTGGCCGCCTCCTTTAGACTCTGGCCAACCCCCCGTGCGGCGGCATCTCACCCAACTCCCCCAGGGCCGGAAGGCAGCAAGGGTAAGTGGGCTCTGCTGGGTGCACGGGGGGCCTCTTCGTCCCACGGTGACGGCGCACTCCCGGTTGTCGGACGCGGTCGTTAGGGTTCAGGAGTGGAGTCACCCCTCGCCCTCTATCGGCGCTACCGGCCGGAGACCTTCGCCGAGGTCATCGGCCAGGAACACGTCACCGAGCCACTGCGCGCCGCGCTCGCGGGCAACCGGGTCAACCACGCCTATCTGTTCTCCGGCCCGCGCGGCTGCGGCAAGACCACCTCGGCCCGGATCCTGGCCCGAGCGCTCAACTGCGACCAGGCGCCGGTGGCCGATCCCTGCGGCGAGTGCGACAGTTGCCGCGACCTGGCCCGCAACGGCCCGGGCTCGATCGACGTGATCGAGATCGACGCGGCCTCGCACGGTGGCGTTGACGATGCCCGCGACCTCCGCGAGAAGGCGTTCTTCGCGCCGGTGCGCAGCCGCTATAAGGTCTACATCATCGACGAGGCCCACATGGTCACCACGCAGGGCTTCAACGCCCTGCTCAAGCTGGTCGAGGAGCCGCCGCCGCACCTGCGGTTCATCTTCGCCACGACCGAGCCCGACAAGGTGATCCCGACCATCCGGTCGCGCACCCACCACTACCCGTTCCGGCTGATCGCGCCGCGGCTGCTGTCTTCATACCTGTCCGAGCTGTGCGAGAAGGAAGGCGTGGCGATCGAGCCGGCCGCGCTGCCGCTCGTGGTCCGCGCCGGCGCGGGCTCGGCACGCGACACCCTGTCGGTGCTCGACCAGCTGCTCGGCGGGGCGGGCTCCGAGGGGGTCACCCACGCCCTCGCCAGCGGGCTGCTGGGCTACACGCCCGACACCCTGCTCGACGAGGTGGTCGACGCGTTCGCGGCCGGCGACGGTGCCGCGGTCTTCGGAGTGGTCGACAAGGTGATCGAGACCGGGCAGGACCCGCGGCGCTTCACCGAGGACCTGCTCCGGCGGCTGCGCGACCTGGTGATCGTGGCCGCGGTGCCCGACGCCCCCGCGACCGGGCTGATCGACGTCTCCAAGGACCAGGGCGAGCGGCTGGTCGCCCAGGCGGCGCGGTTCGGCAAGGCCGAGCTGAGCCGGGCGGCCGACCTGGTCGCCACCGGGCTGACCGAGATGCGCGGCGCCACCGCCCCACGGCTGCTGCTGGAGCTGATCGTCGCGCGGGTGCTGCTGCCCGGTGCCGACCACACGACCTTGGGCGTCCAGGCCCGGCTCGACCGGCTCGAGAAGCGGGCCGCGATCAGCGGTACGCCCTCGGCCGAGGCACGCCCCGAGCCGACACCGGCCCCACCCGCTCCCGCGCCCGTGCCGGCCCCGATGGGGGCGGCGGCACCAGAGCCGGAGCCCGAGCCCGAGCCCGAGCCGGTGGCGGTGGCCGAGCCCGAGCCGGCCCCCGAGCCCGAGCCCGCACCGGCGGCCCCGGCCGAGCCCGCAGCGGCTGCCGGGACGCAGCTCAGCCTGGTCGACGTACGCCGGCTGTGGCCCGACATCGTCGACGCCACCAAGCAGCGCCGCCGGGTCACCTGGATCCACCTCACCCAGAACGCCCAGGTGGTCGCGGTCGACGCGACCACGCTGACCCTCGGGTTCGCCAACACCGGCGCGCGGGAGTCGTTCGAGGCCGGCGGCAGCGCCGAGATCGTCCGTCAGGCGGCGATCGACGTGGTCGGCGCCGACTGGAAGATCGAGACCATCGTCGACCCGGCCGCTGACGCCACCGCGACGACCCCGCCGGCCGCGGCGCCGGAGCCCGAGTCGGCACCCGCGCCACCACCGGCCGACCCGGCCGCCAGCGCCGCCCGCGAGGCGGTGCGCGAAACCCGGACCGCCGACGCCGCCCCCGAGCCCGACCGTGAGCTCGCCGATGCCGACGCCAACGCCCACCCCGACGACCTGGACGCCGACTCCGACGAGGCCGGCGGCGCCGACCTGCTCCAGCGCGAGCTGGGAGCCGAGATGATCGAGGAGATCCCCCACTCATGACCCAGAACCCCTTCGGAGAAGGCGGCTTCGACATGAACGCCCTCATGCAGCAGGCCCAGCAGATGCAGGAGCAGCTCCAGCAGGCGCAGGCCCGGCTCACCGAGGCCCGCGTCGAGGGCACCGTCGCCGGTGGCGCCGTCACCGTGACCGTGAGCGGCGTCGGTGAGCTGGTGGGTGTGCAGATCAAGACCGGGCAGTTCGACGGCGCCGAGGCCGACGACCTCTCCGACCTCGGCGACATGATCGTGGCCGCCTACCGCGACGCCAAGGCGCAGGCCGACGCGCTCGCGACCGAGGCCCTCGGGCCGATGGCCGGCGGCGGGCTGGGTGAGCTGCCCGGCGCCTCGCCCGGCGGCGCCAGTCCCCTCGGGTTCTGAGGTCGCCGCGTGTACGAAGGTGTGGTCCAGGACCTGATCGACGAGCTCGGCCGGCTGCCGGGCGTCGGTCCCAAGGGTGCGCAGCGGATCGCGTTCCACCTGCTCCAGGCCGACCCCGCCGACGTACGCCGGCTGGCCGACGTGCTGGTCGAGGTGAAGGCGAAGGTGCAGTTCTGCCGCACCTGCTTCAACGTCTCCGAGGCCGAGGAGTGCCGGATCTGCAGCGACCCGCGCCGCGACCCGTCGGTCATCTGCGTGGTGGAGGAATACAAGGACGTCGTCGCGATCGAGCGGACCCGTGAGTTCAAGGGCCGCTACCACGTGCTCGGCGGTGCGATCTCGCCGATCGACGGCATCGGCCCCGAGCACCTCCGGATCCGCGAGCTGCTCACCCGGCTCTCCGACGACCGGGTGACCGAGGTCATCCTGGCGACCGATCCCAACCTCGAGGGCGAGGCGACTGCGACGTTTCTCATCCGCCAGCTGAAGCCCTTGGGGTTGCGGCTCACCCGTCTGGCGAGTGGACTACCGGTGGGAGGGGACCTCGAGTACGCCGACGAGGTCACCCTCGGACGAGCGTTCGTAGGAAGGCTGGCGGCCGAATGACCGACATCGTGGAGACCCGGGTCGACGACGAGACCGCGGAGTTCGCGCAGCAGATCGCCGACTCGGTGGAAAGCTTCCTGCTGGCGCTGCGCGCGATCGCCCGGGAGGCGACCGGTGGCCAGGCGATCTCGCTGCTGCTCCTGGAGATCAGCCAGGTGCTGCTCGCCGGTGCCCGGATGGGTGCCCAGCGCGACTTCACCCCGAGCAGCGAGTACCAGCCCGACGTCGGCCCGGAGGCCGACCTCGACGGGCTCCGGCTGCGGCTGGCCGGGATGCTCGGCAACGTCGACACCTACAGCTTCGTGTTCGACCCCTACGTGCCCGAGGTGGTGGAGGGCCAGCTCTCCGACGACCTGACCAGCATCGCCAGCGACCTCGAGAACGGCCTGCGCCACTACCGGTCCGGCGCTATCGACGAGGCGCTGTGGTGGTGGCAGTTCTCCTACGTCTCCTCGTGGGGCAACCTCGCCGGCGCGGCGCTCAACGCCCTGCTGTCGGTGGTCTCCCACGACCGGCTCGACGTCGACAACGACGAAGAGATCGAGCAGATCGAGGTCGCCGAGGAGATCCTGGACGTCCCCCCAGCCTGACCTGTCAGCGTCGGTAGAATCGACTCTTCACCAACCCCCCTTCTTGACGGATTGAGTGCAGGAGTGAGCCCGGTGGGCATCGTGGTCCAGAAGTACGGCGGCTCGTCGGTCGCCGACGCCACCGGGATCAAGCGCGTCGCGCAACGGATCGTCAACACCCGCAGGGCCGGGCACGACGTGGTCGTGGTCGTCTCCGCGATGGGCGACACCACCGACGAGCTGCGGGACCTCGCCGAGCAGGTGACCCCGCTGCCACCGCCGCGCGAGCTCGACATGCTTCTGACCGCGGGCGAGCGGATCTCGATGGCGCTGGTGGCGATGGCGATCGCGCAGCTCGGTCACAAGGCGCGGTCTTTCACCGGGTCGCAGGCCGGCGTGATCACCGACTCGGCGCACGGCCGGGCCAAGATCATCGACATCACCCCGGGCCGGATCGAGGACGCCATCAAGGACGGCTCGATCGCGATCGTGGCCGGGTTCCAGGGCGTCTCGCAGGACACCAAGGACATCACCACGCTCGGCCGCGGGGCATCCGACACAACCGCGGTGGCGCTGGCGGCGGCCCTCGGCGCCGAGGTCTGCGAGATCTACAGCGACGTCGACGGCGTCTTCACCGCCGACCCCCGGATCGTGCCGACGGCCCGCAAGCTCGACCGCCTCTCCACCGAGGAGATGCTGGAGATGGCCGCCTCTGGCGCGAAGATCCTGCACCTGCGGTGCGTCGAGTACGCCCGCCGCTACGACATGCCGATCCATGTCCGTTCGTCCTTCTCCCAGAAGGAAGGCACCTGGATCATCCCCGAACACACAGGAGAGAACCCCATGGAGCAGGCGATCATCTCCGGCGTCGCCCACGACCGCAGCGAGGCCAAGGTCACCGTGGTCGGCGTACCCGACAAGGTCGGTGAGGCCGCCCGGATCTTCGAGGCGCTCGCGAGCAGCGAGGTCAACATCGACATGGTGGTGCAGAACATCTCCGCCGCGGCCACCGGCCTCACCGACATCTCGTTCACGCTGCCTCGCGAGGACGGCCAGACCGCGATGGGGGCGCTGGCCCGGATCCAGGACGAGGTCGGCTACGAGAAGCTGCTCTACGACGACCAGGTCGGCAAGGTCTCCCTGATCGGTGCCGGGATGCGCTCGCACCCCGGCATCACCGCGAAGTTCTTCGCCGCGCTCGCTTCTGCGGGCGTCAACATCGAGATGATCTCCACCTCGGAGATCCGGATCTCGGTGATCGTCGACGAGGCCCAGGTCGACGAGGCGGTGCGGGCGACCCACTCGGCGTTCGACCTGGACACCGACGAGGTCGAGGCCGTGGTCTACGGAGGCACCGGCCGATGACTCTCCGACTCGGCGTCGTCGGCGCCACCGGCCAGGTCGGCGTCGCGATGCGCCAGATCCTCGAGGAGCGCGACTTTCCCGCCGACGAGGTGCGCTTCTTCGCCTCCCCGCGCTCGGCCGGGTCGGTGCTGCCGTTCCGCGGCCGCGAGATCACCGTCGAGGACGCCGCCTCCGCCGACCCCAGCGGGCTCGACATCGCGGTCTTCTCCGCGGGCGCGACCACGTCGCGGGCGCTGGCGCCGAAGTTCGCCGAGGCCGGCGTGACCGTCGTCGACAACAGCTCGGCGTTCCGGATGGATCCCGACGTGCCTCTCGTCGTCTCCGAGGTCAACCCGCAGGCGATCCACGAGGCGCGCAAGGGCATCATCGCCAACCCCAACTGCACGACGATGGCTGCGATGCCGGTGCTCAAGCCGCTGCACGACGAGGCCGGGCTGATCCGGCTGATCGCGTCGACGTACCAAGCGGTGTCCGGCTCCGGTGTTGCCGGCGTCGAGGAGCTCGCCTCCCAGGTCGCCGCCGCCGGTGAGAAGGCGCGCGAGCTCGCTTACGACGGGTCGGCGGTCGCGTTCCCCGACCCGGTGAAGTACGAACGCACGATCGCCTACAACGTGCTGCCGCTGGCCGGCAGCCTCGTCGACGACGGGCTCGACGAGACCGACGAGGAGAAGAAGCTCCGCAACGAGTCCCGCAAGATCCTGGGCCTCCCCGACCTTCTGGTCTCTGGGATCTGCGTGCGGGTGCCGGTCTTCACCGGTCACTCGCTGGCGATCAACGCCGAGTTCGAGCGGTCGTTGCCGGTGGCCCGAGCCCGCGAGCTGCTGGCCTCCGCCCCGGGTGTGGAGCTTTCGGACATCCCGACCCCGCTGCAGGCCGCGGGCCAGGATCCGTCGTACGTCGGCCGGCTGCGCCAGGACGAGGGCGTCGCTGACAACCGCGGCCTCGCGCTGTTCGTGTCCGGAGACAACCTGCGCAAGGGCGCCGCGCTCAACACCATCCAGATCGCCGAGCTGGTCGCCGCTTCGCGTTGACCCCTCCCGCTCGAGCGGTTTCTTTACTATCCTCCCTCTGGGTTTTTACTTTCTCGGGGGAGACTTCATGGGGATTGCTCTCGGCCTTACCTATCCATGCCTGCTGGCGGCGCCCGGCGTGACGAGCGTCGGCGGCCCGGGCGGGTGGATTCTCGGTCTCGGCGTGTCACTGATGCTCGTCGGAGCCGGCCGGTTGGTCGTTCGTCGGCGCCGAACCGACGCCGGCTGACTCAGCTGTCGGCCGGCTCCACGAACGCGGTGGTGACCCAGTGTGAGAGCAGGAAGGCCGCCACGCCGACGAGCGGGATCACGATGGTCATCTGCCAGTCGAGGATGACGTCGATCAGGAAGAGCAGCGCAATGACGGCCATCAGGCCGACGGCGAGGAAGCTGGTGCTGCCCGGGTCGGGCACCTGGAACGCCTTGAGCAGCACCTGGCCGATCATCACCAGCAGCACCAGGATGATGACCAGGAGCAGCAGGCCGGGTCCGCCGCAGGTCGACGTACCCCGGATCGCCTCGCAGCCGCGCAGTGCGGCGACCGTGAGGCCCACCATCAGCCCGCCGACGATCAGTCCGGTCACCGCCGAGGCGGGATAGCCGGTCAGCAGCGGGCCGCTCGGCACCCGACGCGTACGGGCGCGCGGGCTCGGAGCCGCGGTCGCCTCCTCCTCGTCCTCGTCCCGGTCCTCGTCGACGGCGGGCAGCTCGTCCACGAACAGCGGGGCGCCGGTCAGCACGGTCCGGGCATCGGGCTGCTCCTCCGCCGCGGGGCGGACGTCGTCGGGCAGCGGAGGAGGGGTCGGCTCGGGGACCGGGGTCGGCTCCGGAGCGGGGATCGGCGCCGGCTCCGGCTCGGGGATCGGGGTGGGCTCGGGTACCGGCTCCGGCTGAGGCGGGGGCGTCGGCTCCGGCTCGGGCACGGGGATGGCAGCGGTGGGCTCCTCGTCGCGCTCCGGCTCGACGTCCGGGCGTGCCTTCTTCTTGCGCCCGAACAGCTTCGGCGGCTCGAGGCTCGGCTGCTGGTCCTCGTCTGGCATGGACGGCAGTGTGACACGACCGACGGGGTGCGAGGCAGGTCGGCCGCGATTCGGAGCGAGCTGTCCAGCGCACCTGGGTTACGACCCTGGTAGGAGTCACCCGACCGACCGCGGACGGATGGCGACGGTCCGCGCTGCGCCTACGCTGAGCGCATGTCCGCGATCCTGGCTGTGGGCGCGCACATGCGCGACCGGTTCGAGGAGAAGGGGGCGCGGCACGGCCTGGCATACCCCTGGTGGATCGCCTTCATCGGCGGTGGCGGCCAGGTCCTCTGCATCGCGGTCGCGGTCGGCCAGCGTGGCCTCTACACACCTCCGGAGCCGGCGACGCTCGCTCTGGTGCTGGCCGTGGTGCCGCAGCTGGCCCAGTACTTCGCCGAGCGGTGGGTGCCGTGGTGGATCGACGTCGTCTTCGTGCTGGCGGCCGTGGGCTGGCTGATGGCGATCCCGTTCGAGGCCCAGGGTCCGGAGAACCTGGCCCCGGCGGCGGCGATCTTCCTCGTCGCCTCGGTGACCGCCACCGACGGGGCACGTGCCGGCCTCCTGGCCCTGGCGGCCACCATCGTCGTGGTCGTCGGCACGGACCGCATCGACGGTTCCGATCCGAGCATCGACATCTACGTCGTCGAGATCATCGGCGGCTTCGTCGTCGGCTACATGCTGCGCTGGCAGATGCGCGCGCTGGCGGCCGAGAGGCGGGAGCGCGCCCAGGAGCGGGAGCGAGCGACCCTGGCCGAGCGGCAGCGGATAGCGCGGGAGATCCACGACCTGGTCGCGCACTCGCTGAGCGTCACCATGCTGCACGTGACCGGGGCCAAGCAGGCGCTGGTCGAGGACAACGACGTCGACGACGCCGTGGCCGCGCTGGCCGACGCCGAGCAGGTCGGCCGCCAGGCGATGGCCGAGATCCGGCGTACGGTCAGCGTGCTGGCAACCGAACCGACCGGCGCGCACCCGCTGCCGTGCGCCGAGGACATCGACGCCCTGGTCGCCCAGGTGCGGGACGCCGGGCTGCCCGTCGACTACACCAGCCGCGGCGACCTGGCCCGGCTCAGCCCGGCAATCGGCCTCGGCATGTACCGGATCCTCCAGGAGTCGCTCACCAACGTCGCGAAGCATGCGCCCGGCGAGACCGCACAGGTGCGGGTCGACGTCGGGCGGGCCCGCGCCTCGCTGAGCGTGCGCAACCGGCGGACCGCACGCGCGGTTGCCACCGACGGGTCCGGTACGTCGGGCATGGCCTCGCGCGCCGAGCAGATCGGCGGCACGTTCCGGGTCGGCCCGGACCAGGCCGACCCACGGGCGTGGGCGGTCGAGCTGGGCGTGCCGGTCGACGATGCGCACTGCGTGGTGAAGAAGGTGTGGGGATGAGCACCGTGGAGGACACCGGCGCCGTCAACGTGCTGCTGGTCGACGACCAGGAGCTGGTGCGGTCGGGGCTGCGCCGGATCCTGCGCAAGCGCAGCGGGTTCGAGATCGTGGCCGAGTGCGCGGACGGCGACGAGGTGCCCGCCGCGCTCACCGAGCACGAGGTGGACGTGGTCGTGATGGACCTGCGGATGAAGCGGGTCGACGGCATCGAGGCGACCCGCCGGCTGCGCGAGCGCCCCGATGCCCCGCCGGTGCTGGTGCTGACGACGTTCGACGACGACGAGCTGCTGTCCGGGGCGCTGCGCGCCGGGGCGGCCGGGTTCATCCTCAAGGACTCGCCGGCCGAGGACCTGACCCGAGCGGTGCGGACGGTCGCGCTCGGTGACTCGTGGCTGGACCCATCCGTCACCGAGCACGTGCTCAGCGCCTACCGTCGTACGCCGCCGGACGTCGCACCCGCCGACCACGAGGGCGTGACCAGCCGCGAGCTCGAAGTGCTCCGTGCGATCGGCCGCGGCCTGTCCAACTCCGAGATCGCGCACACGCTGCACATCTCCGAGCTCACCGTGAAGAGCCACATCGGCCGGATCTTCACCAAGCTCGGACTCCGCGACCGCGCCGCGGCCGTGGTCTACGCGTTCGACTCCGGGCTGGTCGTCCCCGGCCAGTCGGATCAGCCCTCGTAACACGCCCCCTGGAAGTCGTACTCCTCGGCAGTCGGACCGGCGAAGAAGTCCTGGATCACGGTGATGCCGGTGTCAGCCGCCGGGTCGACCTCGCTGAGCAGGCTCTGCCGGAACACCGTGTCGTTCGGCTCGCCGACGAAGTTGCCGGCCTCCTCGGGGAGCATCCCTTGGTAGTCGACGGTCTCGAGCTCGCTGACAGCGTCGAGCAGGCCCTCGCGGTCCTTGTCGTAGTCGCCGTCGAGCCAGGCCTCCAGTGCGGCCTTCATCGCGTAGGACCACACCCAGCCCGACGTGTAGCCGTCGTTGGGCTGCTCGACGTCGCCGAGAGCCTCGCGCATCGCCTGGTGGCCAGGGGTGTCGGTGCCCCACGTGCCCCAGTAGCCCGAGGCCAGGTAGTGCTCCTGCAGCGCCGGCAGCGCGTCGGACGCGAGCAGCGCGGGGTTCCAGGCCGGGCCGAGACCCACGAACTGCCCCTGGTAGCCCCGGGCGACCGTCTCGCCGACGATCACCGCGGTCTCCGTGGGAGAGGTGCCCAGGACGACCAGGTCCGGGTTCTGGTCCACGACGGCGCTGATGGCGCTCGCCTGGGCCTCCTGCCCGGGCGCGGTCTCGATGCCGGTGAAGTCGAGGCCGTTCGCCTCGGCGGCGATCTCGGTCCCTGCGGCGCCGTCGCCGCCGTAGTCACCGGGGAAGCCGATCGCCATCACCGACTTCACCTGCTGCTCCTCGACCATGTAGTCGACGATGTTCATGGCCTCCATGCAGTAGTTGGTGCCGGACTCGAGGATGTTCTCCTCGAACTCCCACAGCGAGGTCCAGGACGCCGGTGCCGCGATGACGTCCTGGTTCTGCAGGTCGCCGAGGATGGCCAGCGTCGTGGGCGAGCCGAGGGTCTGGCTGAGCGCGAGCACCTCGGGCTCGATCTCGGTGTAGACCTGCTTGTGCGTCTCGGGGTTGTAGAGGTTGTCGCGCACGTACTCGCTGACGTCGATGTCGTAGCCGCCGATGCCACCGTCCTCGTTGACCGCCTGCCAGAACGCCTTCTGCGCATCGGTGATCGGTACGCCGAGCGGCGCGAACGGTCCGGCCGTCAGGTCGGAGATCTGGCCCAGGTAGATGCAGCCGTTGTCCTCGTTCACCGCCTCCGGGCAGGCATCGTCGGTGACGCCGGGCGCGTCGACCGCACCGTCGCCGTCCCCGTCGTCACCGCGACATCCCGCGGCGAGCACGACGAGCGCCGCCAGCAGCACCCCTGACTTGTGCACCTTCATGGCACTTCTCCTTCGGTTGTGTGCGGTCGCCCCAGCTGTTGACTCAGCGCTGACTCAGTAGCTGAACGGCCATCCCTTCCAGTAGTTGCGGATGCGGACCCAGATGCCGAACAGGCCGCGAGGCTCGAACAGCAGGAACCCGACGATGAGCAGCCCGTAGAGGATCTGCTGGA
Source organism: uncultured Actinomycetota bacterium (assembly GCA_963779635.1). Lineage (GTDB taxonomy): Bacteria > Actinomycetota > Actinomycetes > Propionibacteriales > Nocardioidaceae > Nocardioides. The sequence continues at coordinate 435,264 of CAVZZC010000010.1, forward strand.
GCTGGAAGACGTTCGGTGTCTCGGTGACCTGGGCACTGATCAGCGGCACGTACTGCGGCAGCTCGCGGGTGAGCGTCGGCAGCAGGGCGATGAAGAAGGCGCCCATCATCGTCCCGCTCACGGTGCCTGCCCCACCGATCAGCACCATCGCGATGAACTGCACCGAGAGCAGCAGGTTGAACGACGCGGGGTCGAAGAAGCCGATGATCGAGTAGAGCAGCGCGCCCGCGCAGCCGGCGTAGAAGGACGAGATGGCGAACGCGACGGTCTTGGTGCGCGGCAGGTTGATCGCCATCATCTCGGCGGCCATGTCGCGGTCGCGGACCGCGGCGAAGGCGCGACCCACCCGGGAGCGCGCGAGGTTGCGCGCCGCCAGCGCGAACACCAGCAGCAGGACCAGCATCAGCAGGTAGACGCTCTGCTGGCTGGTGAAGGAGGCGGTGTCCTCGTCGAAGGCGTGACCGAACAGCTCGAGCTGCGGACCCTCGCGGCCGACTCCGGCGCCGCCGGTCAGGTCGTCCCACTCGCGGAAGACGTGCTCGCCGATGAAGACCAGGCCGACGGTGACGATCGCGAAGTAGAGGCCCCTGAGCCGGGTGGCGAGCGGCGCGACGAGCACGCCGGCGATCGCGGCGGCGAGGCCAGCAGCGGGCAGCCAGACCAGCATGTTCGTGATGCCGAAGCCGATCGTCCGGCCCTCGGGGTCGCCGGAGATCGCGGACGCCGTGTAGGCGCCGATCCCGATGAAGAAGGCATGGCCGAGGGACACCTGGCCCGCCAGGCCGGTGATGATGTTGAGGCCGAGGGCGCCGATCGCGAAGCAGCAGGCGATGGCGAGGGTCTGCAGGAGCGAGTCCTCGAGCACGAAGGGCAGCAGGACCGCGACGGCGAGAATCGCCGCCGCACCAACCGCCTTGGGGCGGGTGTTGAAGAGCGCCAGCTCCTGCTCGTAGGAGCGGTAGAGCTGGGAACGCCCGCCGAGTCGGGTCGTCGTGGTCACACTCGGCGCACCTCCGGCGTACCGAACAGGCCGTAGGGCCGGGCGAGCAGCACCAGCAGCATCAGCACGTACGGCGACACCTGGGCGAAGTTCGAGCCGAGCCAGGGCGCGAGGTCGCGCTGGTAGCTGCCGACCAGTGCCTCGACGACACCGACCGCGAGGCCACCGACGACGGCGCCGGGCAGCGAGTCCAGGCCCCCCACGATGATCGCGGGCAGGGCCACCAGCGCGATCAGCCACAGCTGACGGTCGACGCCGACGCTCGAGGCGAGCAGGGTGCCGGCGATCGCCGCCATCGCACCGGCCAACGCCCAGGAGAGCGCGAACACGCTGCCCACGCTCACGCCCTGGGTGAGTGCCGCCTCCTGGTCGAAGGCCGCGGCCCGCATGGCCAGTCCGTAACGGGTGTAGCGGTAGAACCACAGCAGCGCCGCGACGACGACCGCCAGCGTTGCCAGCATCACCAGGTGCCGCTCCTGGACCTCCAGTCCGAACAGGGTGAGCCGGTCCAGCCCCCACGGGTTCGGGATCGGTCGGGAGCCGAGGCCGATGAACCCACTGGTGACGACCCGGACCACGATGTCGATGCCGATCGTGATGATCGCGATCACGAACACCGGTCGGCCGACCATCGGCCGGATCGCCAGCCGCTCGATCACCAGGGCCAGGACCGCGGTGAGCGCCGCCGCCGCCGCGAGCGAGATGAAGAAGGACAGCCCCGTGATCAGCACGAAGCCGATCGCCGGGCCGACGTAGCTGGCGATCACCGCACCGGTGAGCATGAACGAGGGCTGGGCGAAGCTGATCACGCCGCTCGACTTGTAGATGATCACGAACCCCAGCGCGAGCAGCGCGTACGCCGAGCCGGAGCCGAGCCCGCGGACCAGCGCTTCCAGGAACTCGCTCATCGCGTCCCCGCGTACATCTCGTCGACGGTCGCGCCGAACGACTTCGCGATGGCCGAGCGCTTGACCTTCTGGGTGGCCGTCAGCTCGCCGTCCTCGTGGTCGAGCTCCTTGGGTAGCAGTCGGAACTCCTTGATCTGCTCGACGGTCGAGAAGCTCTCGTTGACCTGCTTGACCACCTCGCCGACCAGCTCGACCACCTCCGGCTTCTCGGACAGGTCGCGGTAGGTGCTGTAGCCGAGCCGCCGCCGCTGGGCCCACTCGCCGACGGTGTCGAGCTCGATCCCGATCAGCGCGCAGAGGTAGCGCTGGCCGTCGCCGACCACGATCGCCTCGCGGACGTACGGCGAGGCCTTGAGCTCGTTCTCGATCTGGGAGGGCGAGATGTTCTTCCCGCCGGCGGTGATGATGATGTCCTTCATCCGGTCGGTGATCTTGACGTGGCTGCCTTCCACCCACGCGCCTACGTCGCCGGTGTGCAGCCAGCCGTCGGAGTCGAGGACGGCGGCGGTGTCCTCGGGCTTGCGCCAGTAGCCCATGAACGTGCCGGCGTGCCGGGTCTGGATCTCGCCGGTCAGCTCGTCGATCCGGAGCTCGACGCCCTCGTGCACCTCCCCGACGGTGCCCAGCCTGATCCGCCGCGGCCGGTTGCCGGTCGCGACCGCGGTGTTCTCGGTCATCCCGTAGACCTCGTGCATCGGCACCCCGATGCCCATGAAGAACCGCAGCACCTCCGGGGCGATCGGCGCGGCCCCCGACGCGGCGTACCGCACCTTGCTCATCCCCAGCCGGTCCTTGAGGGCGCGGAAGAAGAAGACCCAGCCGACGGCGTACGTGAGGCGGGTGCCGACGGTGTGGGCGCCGCCGTTCGCGACCAGTCGTCGGCCGAGCCGGTCGCCGACCCCGAGCCAGAACGCCGCCGAGCGCCGCTTGAACCAGGACGCCCCGGACAGCCGGATCTCTACGCCGGCCAGCAGCTTCTCCCAGATCCGGGGGACGCCGAACAGCACCGTCGGCTGGATCTCGCGAAGGCACTGCGGCACCGTCTCGATCGACTCGGCGAAGTTGACCTGGGTCGCGGCGGCGGCGTTGAACCAGGTGCTGAAGATCCGCTCGGCGACGTGGGAGAGCGGCAGGTAGGAGAGCGTCAGGTCGGAGGGCCCCGGTGGAGGGTCGGTGAAGGCGCCGCGCTCGCACAGGATCTCGATGGCGAACTCGATGTTGGCAACGCTGAGCATGGCGCCCTTGGGCGGGCCGGTGGTGCCGGAGGTGTAGATCAGCGTGGCCAGGTCGTCGGGCTGCTGGTCGGCCAGCGCGGTCTCGACAGCGGTGGGGTGCTCCTCGCGGTGCCGGCGCCCGAGCTCGAGGAACTCCTCCCAGCCGAGCAGCTTCTCGTGCGTGTAGTGGCGCGCGATCCCGCGCGGCTCGAGGTAGATGATCCTGGCCAGCTGGGGCAGGTCGTCCAGCGCGGCCAGGGTCTTGTCGACCTGCTCCTGGTCCTCGGCGACGATCAGCTTCGCCTCGGAGTCGCCGAGCAGGTAGCGCACCTCTGCCTCGGGGTTCGTCGGATAGATCCCGACAGAGGCGGCGCGCACCGCGAGCGCGCCCATGTCGGCGATCAGCCACTCGGGCCGGTTGTCCGAGTGGATGGCGACCCGGTCGCCCGGCGTCACCCCGAGCGCGAGGAACGCGTGGCCGGCGAGCTGCACGTGCTCCCAGTACGACGCCCACGTCCACTCCCGCCAGATCCCGCGGTGCTTGTCGCGCAGCGCCACCGCGTTCGGCCTGACCTTCGCGTGCTCGCGGATCCGGGTCGCCGGGCTGGTCATGCGCTGACCTCCTGGCCCAGGTAGGCCCGCACCACGTCGGGGTGCCGCTGCACCTCATCGGGTGTGCCGGTGGTGATCGGGACGCCGAAGTCGATCACCATCACCCGGTCGGCGAGGTCCATCACCAGCCCCATGTCGTGCTCGACCATGATGATCGGTACGTCGAGCTCGTCGCGGATGTCGAGGATGTAGCGGGCGGTGTCCTCGGTCTCCTCCAGGTTCATCCCGGCCACCGGCTCGTCGAGCAGCAGCAGCTTCGGCTCGGTGGCCAGCGCCCGGCCGAGCTCGACCCGCCGCTGCACGCCATACGGCAGCAGGCCGACGGGGTGCGAGCGCCACTGCTCGAGCTCCAGGAAGTCGACGATGTCCTCCACGACGCGGCGGTGCTCGACCTCCTCGCGGCGGGCCCGGCCGCGCCAGACGAAGGCCGCCGCGGCGCCGTAGCGGATGTGCTGGTGCCGCCCGAGCATCAGGTTGTCCAGCACGGTGAGGTGCTCGAAGAGAGCGATGTTCTGGAACGTGCGGGCGATGCCGCGGGCGGCGATCGTGTGCGGACGCCGGCCGATCAGGCTCTCGCCGAGGAACTCGACGCGCCCGCGCTGCGGCCGGTAGACGCCGGACAGCACGTTGAAGACCGAGGTCTTGCCGGCGCCGTTCGGGCCGATGATGGCGAACAGCTCGCTGGGCTGGACCTCGAAGCCGACCCCGTCTATCGCGGTGACCCCCTTGAACGCGAGGTGCACGTCCTCGACCGTAAGAACGCTCACGCCGACCACCGCTTCTTGCGGCGGTAGTGCTTGGTCTCGCGGAACGACTTGCGCTGGTCCTGGCCGGGGTGCAGGCCCAGGTAGAACTCGCGGACGTCGTCGTCGTGGAGCAGCTGTGCCGCGGGCTTGTCGAGCACCACCCGGCCGGTCTCCATCACGTAGCCGTGGTCGGCGATCGAGAGCGCCATCGTCGCGTTCTGCTCGACGAGCAGGATGCCGGTGCCGCCCTTGTTGATCTCGACGATGAGGTTGCGGATGCTCTCGACGAGCAGCGGAGCCAGCCCCAGGGTCGGCTCATCGAGGAGCAGGTAGCGAGGATCGGACATCAGCGCCCGCCCCATCGCGAGCATCTGCTGCTCGCCACCGGAGAGGTAGCCCGCCGTCAGGCCGCGACGGTCGGCGAGGACCGGGAACAGCTCGTAGGCCCGGGCCAGGTTGTCGGCCATCGCCGGCCGCGCCGTGTGGGCACCGACCTTGAGGTTCTCCTCCACCGTGAGCTCGACGAAGATCCGGCGGCCCTCCTGCACCTGGCGCACGCCCCGGCGCACGATCCGCTCCGGCGCGAGCCGGTCGATGCGTACGTCGTCGAGGGTGACCCGGCCCTTGGTGACCTCGCCGTCGTGGAAGTCGAGCAGTCCGGTGAGGGCCCGCAGCAGTGTCGACTTGCCGGCGCCGTTGGCCCCGAGCAGCGCGACGACCTTGCCGTCCGGGATGTGCAGGCTGACGCCTCGCAGGGCGAGCACGACGTCGTCGTAGACAACCTCGACATTGCTCGCACTCAACATGGCCGCTTTCCCGGGTAGCGGTGTGATGTGGGTCTCACAATGGCGGCTCGGGACAACCGCGTCCAGGAAAGGTTTCTGCAGAGCGAGACGCGAGGCGGCGCAACTAGGCTCTCGCCATGTCGATCACGCCCTCCGCTGCCCGGGACGCCATCGCCGCGCTCCAGGGGCACGAGGCGTGGGCGATCATCCGGCGGTCGACGCGGGCAGGTGACCGCGACACGGTGGGTGTGCTCGGCGGTCGTCGGTCGGAGGTGGCGTCGATCCTCGACATCCCGCTGGAGACCGGTCCGCCGCCGGAGGGGCGGCAGTGCGACCGGCTGGTCGCCGTACCTTTCCGGCAGGTGGCCGAGCGCGGCTTCGAGGCCAACGACGACGGCACGCCGCTGGTGGTCGTCGAGGTGGAGAGCGAGCGGGAGTTCTCGGTTGCCGACGTGATCGCCGCGATCGACGACGTCGCGGTGGACTTCGTCGACCGGGGCGGGTTCGAGACCGACGACGACGCCTACGCCAAGGTCGTCGAGGCGATCATCGAGGACGAGATCGGCCAGGGTGAGGGCGCCAACCTGGTGATCGGCCGGCACTACCGCGCCACCGTCGCCGACTGGGGGCCGGACAAGGCGCTGGCCGTCTTCCGCCGGCTGCTCGAGCGGGAGCGCGGCGCCTACTGGACCTACTGCTTCTTCACCGGCGACCGCTACCTGGTCGGCGCCAGCCCCGAGCGGCACGTCAGCGTGCACGGCGGCGACGTCCGGATGAACCCGATCTCCGGCACCTTCCGGGTGCGCCCGCCGGCCGGCGACGACCGACCGCTGGAGGCCCGGCTGCGCGAGTTCCTGCGCGACGAGAAGGAGATCTACGAGCTCTTCATGGTCGTCGACGAGGAGCTCAAGATGATGTGCGACATCTGCCACGAGGGCGGCCAGGTGCTCGGGCCGTTCCTCAAGCCGATGACCCATCTCATCCACACTGAGTACCTCCTCGCCGGCCGCACCGACCGCGACGTCCGTGAGGTGCTCCGCGACACGATGTACGCCGCCACGGTCACCGGCAGTCCGGTTGAGAACGCCTGCCGGCTGATCAAGCGCTACGAGGCCGAGGGCCGCGGCTACTACGGCGCCGCGCTGGCCCTTTTCGGACGAGACCGGGACGGCGAGCCGGTCATCGACAGCCCGATCGTGATCCGGACGGCGGACGTCGACCTCGACGGCCGGCTCAAGGTCACCGCGGGCGCCACGCTGGTGCGTGACTCCGACCCGGCGTACGAGGTGGCGGAGACGCACGCGAAGGCCGGCGGGATCCTCTCGGCGTTCGGGCTGGTGCCGCCGGCACCGGCTCCCGACGTCGACCTCGCCGAGGTGGCGGCCGACGAGGACGTGCTGATCGAGCTCAACTCCCGCAACCGGCGGCTGAGCAGCTTCTGGCTCGACGACCAGGCCGGAGCGCCGCCCGACCCGCGGCTCGCGGGCAAGAGCGTGGTGATCCTCGACGGCGAGGACGACTTCGTGAACATGCTGCGCCACGTGCTCGGCCGGATGGGCATGACCAGCGACGTGGTGCGGCACGAGAACATCCCTGATCGCCTCGACGGCTGGTTCGATCCCTGGGACCTGGTGATCGTCGGGCCAGGGCCGGGTGACCCGCGCGAGGGCGACCACCCGAAGATCGCCCGGATCCGGCAGGCGGTCAAGGCGCTGCTCGCCGAGGAGCGGCCGTTCCTGGCGGTCTGCCTCGGCCACCAGACGCTGTGCCACCTGCTCGGGATCCCGCTCGCCTACAAGGACATCGTCTTCCAGGGCACCCAGTCGCCGGTGTCGCTGGGCGGGCGCACCGAGCGGGTCGGCTTCTACAACACCTTCGTCGGGCGGGTGCCGGGCGAGGGCGCCGCGCTGCCGGACGGCGTGAGCGTGGACACCGACCCGGACACCGGTGACGTCAACGCCCTGGCCGGTCCGCACTACCGCGGTCTGCAGTTCCACGCCGAGTCGATCCTGACCCAGCGCGGCTACGACCTGGTGCACGACCTGGTCTGTGATCTGCTCTTTGACTAGGAAACGCTCTTAACCACGCAACCAAACGGCCTCGCAGAGCGTCTTCATGATTGACCATTGGGGTCAACGTGGGGAGCGGGATGCGACGGTCACAAGTGGCGCTCGCGACTGGTGCGGCTCTGGTGGCGACCGTCGCCGTGGTCGGCTGCCAGGGCCAGTCCTCGCCCGCGCCGGTCGCTGAGGCGAAGCAGCTCCCGCCAGCGCCCGAGGTCGCGCCGGGGAAGATCGACCCGCACGACCCCAACATCGTCTTCGTGCTGATGGACGACTTCAGCCTCGATCTGGTGCAGACCATGAGCAACGCGGCGCGGATGCGCGAGACCGGGGCGTCGTACCCGCAGTCCTACGTCGTGGACTCGCTCTGTTGCGTCTCGCGGGCCAGCATCTTCACCGGGCAGTACCCGCACCAGACCGGCGTGCTGACCAATACCGCCAACACCCCCAACCCGGTCGGGCCGATCGGTGGCTGGGAGGCGTTCGAGACCCACGGCAACACCGAGCGGTCGGTCAACGTGCGGCTGCAGGAAGCCGGCTACACGACCGGCTTCATCGGGAAGTACCTCAACGAGTACTCCTACGTCCCCGGCGGCGAGGTGCCCGACGCGCCGCCCGGATGGTCGGAGTGGAACGTGATCTTCGGCTCGGCCTACAACGGCTGGGAGTTCGAGAGCACCTACGTCGAGGACGGCTTCGTGCACGCGCAGAGCCACCCCGCGCCGCCCGCCTCCGCGAGCGTTCGCACCAAGGACGAGGCGTACGTCGGCACCGTCACCGACGAGCTCGCGCTGGACTTCATCGACGAGCACCAGGACGACCGGGCGCCGTACTTCCTCGAGGTGGCGACGTACGGCCCGCACTCGCGCGTCGGGCCGCAACCGCAGTACGCCGGCGACACCGGCTTCCCGCCGGCCTTCCGGGACCGGCGGGGCGACGGCAACTGCGGACCGGTGGCGTGCAGCTCCCTGGACGTCGACGACCTGTCCGGCTTCGGCGACCCGGTCGACGACAACGCCCCGCTCTGGACGGACGGCTCGGTGGCGCCGACCTGGCGCACCAACACCCCCAGCCTGACCGCCGAGCAGGCCGAGGCCGACCTGCGCTCCCGGGCCCAGATGGTGCAGTCGATCGACCGGATGCTGGGCCGGATCCTCGACGCCGTCGACGACAACACGTTCGTGGTGCTGACCTCGGACAACGGCTTCCACCTCGGACAGCACGGGCTGGACGCCGGCAAGGGGACGCCGTACGACTCCGACGCGCACGTGCCGCTGATGGTCACCGGGCCGGGCGTCCAGCCGGGGGAGCGGGCGGCGCTGACGACGAACCTCGACCTCGCCCCGACGTTCGAGGACCTCGCCGGTCTCCGGCCCGCGGACTACCGCTCCGGGACGTCGCTGCTGCCGAGCCTGGCCGATCCGGTGGCCTCGACCCGCGACTACGTCTTCTTCGAGCACACCTACGCGCCCTCGCTCGGGGCCGACCCCGACAAGCTGTATGCCGGCGGCACCATGGACCTGGTCCCGTCGTACGTCGCCGTGCGCAGCCGCGACGCACTGCTGGTGCGGCTCGACCTCGACCCGTCGTGGGACGGCGTCGACGAGGCGTGGGAGTTCTACGACTACTCCGACGTCGACTGGGAGCGCACGAACCAGTACGCCGACCCGGCCCACGCGCGCACGATCGCCCGGATGGAGCGGGCACTGGATGCGTTCGACCGGTGCGCGACGTTCGTCGGCGACGACTCGCTCCCGCCGCGCTGCCGCGAGATCGAGAGGAAGGCCGGACGGTAACGGGGCACTAGGTTGTGCTGGTGGAGGTTCCGGACGTGGTCGTGGTCGACCACCACGACTCCTACACCTGGAACCTCGTCCACCTGGTCGCCGCCGTCACCGGCGAGCTGCCGACGGTGGTGCAGCACGACGAGGTGAGAGCGGCCGCGGTGCTCGCGCACTCCCATGTGCTGCTCTCGCCCGGGCCCGGTCATCCGGCCGACGAGGCGGACTTCTCGGTCGGTCGTGAGGTGCTGAGCGCCGGCACCCGCCCGGTGCTGGGGGTGTGCCTCGGGATGCAGGGCCTGGTGCTCGCGTACGGCGGCACGGTCGATCGGGTGCCCCCCGCGCACGGCGAGGTGGCGGTGGTGGAGCACGACGGGCGCGGTGTGTTCGCCGGCCTGCCGCCGGAGTTCGCGGGCGTGCGCTACCACTCTCTCGCGGCGGTCGACGTACCCGACGTGCTGGAGGTGACCGCCACCGCAGGCTCCGTCGTGATGGGCGTCCGGCACCGGACGCTGCCGCTCGAGGGCGTGCAGTTCCACCCGGAGTCGATCCTCTCCGAGCACGGCCGCGCGATCGTCGCGAACTGGCTGGCGGCGTGAACGACAGCAACGACCCTGCCGAGTTCTTCGCCGACGTCGCCGACCGGCACCGCCGGTGCTTCTGGCTGGACGGCGGCGGCGCCCGCGAGTGGTCCGGGCGGCGCTCGATCATCGGCTGGCTCGACGAGTCCGACGTGTCCCTGACCTACAACGCGCGGCTCGGCGTGGTGACCCGGCACTCGGTCGGCAGCTCCATCCAGGTCGGCACCGATGTGTTCGCGGTGCTCGAGGACGAGCTCGCCGCGGGCTCGGAGTCGGACCAGTGGTTCGGCTACTTCGGCTACGCCGCCCGACCCGACCTGCCGGCAGCGAGGGGCTCCCTGATCCCCGACGCGATCTGGATGCGGGCCCGGAACGTGCGCCTGTTCGACCACGAGCCGCCCGCGGCCCAGATGGCGGTCGAAGGCGCGCTGGCGACCGCCTCGACCCTTCCGCCCTGGGTCTACGCCGACGCGTTCAGCCGGGTCCAGGACCACCTGCTCGCCGGCAACTCCTACGAGGTCAACCTGACCTACCGGCTCGAGCAGGACAGCCCGCTCACTCCGGTCGAGGCCTACCTGCGACTACGCGACCTCAACCCCGCGCCGTACGCCGGCTACCTGCAGCACGACCTCCCGGGCGCTCGCGGCTGGCTGCTGAGCTCGTCGCCGGAGCGGTACGCGCTGGTCACCGAGGACCGCACGCTCGAGACCAAGCCGATCAAGGGCACCACCCCACGCGCCGAGGACCCCGAAGAGGACGAGCGGCAGCGGCACCAGCTGGCGACCCACCCGAAGTTCCGGGCCGAGAACCTGATGATCGTCGACCTGCTCCGCAACGACCTCTCGATGGTCTGCGAGCCGGGCACGGTCGAGGTGCCGGTGCTGATGGAGGTGGAGTCCTACCCGGGCGTGCACCAGCTGGTCTCGACGGTGCGCGGGCGGCTGCGGGACGACGTGTCGACGCCGGCCGCGCTGCGAGCGCTGTTTCCCGCCGGCTCGATGACGGGTGCGCCCAAGCTGCGCACGATGGAGATCATCGAGGAGGTCGAGGAGGGGCCGCGCGGTCCGTACGCCGGCGCGTTCGGCTGGGTGTCCGGCAACGGCTGTGCCGACCTCGGTGTCGTGATCCGCTCGCTGACGACCACCGGCAACGGTCGCTACACGCTCGGCACCGGCGGCGGGATCACCGTGCAGTCGCAGGCGACCGAGGAGTACGCCGAGTCGCGCTGGAAGGCCGAGCGGCTGCTCCGAGCCATCGACGTCAGCTGACCTGCGACTCCTGTGCGTGGGTGGAGAGCCGGCCGAGCGCCCAAGTCACCGCGCTGACCACGCGGCGCTGGTCGAACGGCTTCGGGTCGACCACGTCGACGGTCTGGATCAGGTCGCCGTTCTGCACGAAACCGCTGACGTAGAGCTGGTGCGTGTCGGAGTCGACGACCAGCCGGGTGTCGTCGGCGCCGGGCACCTTCGGGGAGGTGACCTGCGCGGTCTCGGAGCGGCCCATGGTCTTCCAGGCGGCGTCCAGGCCCTCGGGGAACAGCACGTAGTTGGCGTCCACCACGGGGTCGCCCTCGGTCCCGGGCGAGAAGGAGCACGACGGCGACGTCTCCGTGCCGTCCTCCTCGGTCGCCGTGGTGCCGAACGCGCGGCCGACCCCCTTCGCGTCCAGGGCGTCGCACGGGTTCCACAACGCCTCCGTCGGTGACGGTGCGGCCGGTGGTGGCACGCCGTCGTCGCCGCCGCAGCCCGCAAGCACCAGCGGCAGCGCGAGGGCGAGGACCCACAGGGCCTTGCGACCTTCACGCATCCGGCGTCCCCCGCCCCGGCAGGGTGAGGCTGAGGCGGGCACCGCCGGCGGGCGACGTACCGATCTCCACGACGCCGGCGTGCCGCTCGGCCACCTGGGCCACGATCGACAGCCCCAGGCCGGAGCCGGGCATGGTGCGGGACTCCTCGGCCCGCCAGAAGCGCTCGAACACGTGCGGCCGGTCCTCCTCCTTGATGCCCGGGCCCTCGTCGTCGACGGTCAGCACGCCAGCCGCCAGCCGGGCGGTGACGGTGCCGTCGGGCGGGCTCCACTTGGCGGCGTTGTCGAGCAGGTTGGTGATCGCACGCTCGAGCCCGTTCGCCTCGCCGACGAGCCACCACGACTCGGCCTCGACGTCGAACGTGACGCCCGGCGCCCGGCGGCGTACGCGTGCCGTCGCGTGCTCCAGCACCTCGCTCAGGTCGACCAGCTCGACCACCGTGGCGGGCGGCGCCTCGCGGGACAGCTCGGTGAGGTCGCCGATCAGGGTGGTCAGCTCCTCGATCTGGCCGCGGATGTCGTCGAGCAGCTCGGCCCGGGCCGCAGGAGGGATCGAAGGCCCTCCGGCCGAGGCGTCGGCCTGGGTGAGCAGGTCGACGTTCGTGCGCAGCGACGTCAACGGGGTGCGCAGCTCGTGGCCCGCGTCGGCCACCAGCCGACGCTGTCGTTCGCGGGACGCGTCCAGGGCGACCAGCATCTGGTTGAACGCGGCGCTCAGCCGGGCGACCTCGTCGTCCCCCTCGATCGCCATCGGCCGGAGCTCCTCGGTGCGCGCGATGCCCTCGACGGCGGTGGTCAGGTTGCGGACCGGTCGCAGCCCGTTGCGGGCAACCGCCCACCCGGCCACACCGGCAATGAGCACGCCGAGGCCGCCGAACAACAGGGTGACGAAGCCGAGCCGGGACAGCAGCCGGTCCCGCTCGTCCAGCGACTGCGCCACCACCAGGGCGTTGCCTTCCCGGCCGACCATCGGTACGGCGACGATGCGGTACTTCTCACCGTCGAACGTGGCGGTGCGCAGGCTCTGCGAGGCCTCGCCTTGCGCGACGGCGAGCTCCGGTGCGCCCGCGCCCAGTCGCAGCGCCGCCACCTTGTCGTCGAGGACGACCGAGAACCCGTCCGCGCGCAGCAGCACGATCCGGACGTCGGCTGCCCCGACGGCCTCGGCCGGGACGCGGAGGTTGGCGAGCTGTTCGAGGAAGTTGTACTGCGAGGCCGATTGGGCCCGGTCCACCAGCTGGTCGTCGAGGCTGTCCTGCAGCTGCTTGCGCACCGTGACGTAGGCGCCGACCGACACCAGCAGGACGGCGAAGCCGACCGCCATGGTCGTGAGCAGGGTGACCCGACTCGCCAGCGAGCGCCGGTAGTGCCAGCCCTCTCGGTCGGCCTCGGGCTCCTCGGCGACCGGCGTGCTCATGACTCCTTGAGCACGTAGCCGACCCCACGCACGGTGTGGATCAGCCGCGACTCGTCCGCGGCCTCGGTCTTGCGGCGCAGGTAGCCGACGTAGACCTCCAGCGAGTTGGCCGTGGTCGGGAAGTCGTAGCCCCAGACCTCCTCGAGGATGAACGCCCGGTCCAGCACCCGGCGCGGCCGGCGCAGGAACATCTCCAGCAGCGTGAACTCGGTGCGCGTCAGCTCGATCGACCGGGTGTTGCGGGTCACCTCACGGGTGGCGAGGTTCATGGTGAGGCCACCGAAGGAGAGGACTTCTTCCTCGTCGTCGGCGAGCGGCACGGCGCGACGGAGCAGCGCGCGCAGCCTGGCCAGCAGCTCCTGCAGCGCGAACGGCTTGGTGAGGTAGTCGTCGGCTCCCGCGTCGAGCCCGTCGACCCGGTCACCGACCGCGTCGCGGGCGGTCAGCACGATGATCGGTACGTCGTTGCCGGCCGAGCGCAGCGCGCGGGTGGTCTCCAGCCCGTCGAGCCGCGGCATCATCACGTCCATCACCACGACGTCGGGGCTCACTCCGGCGATCCCGGCGAGCGCCTCGGCCCCGTCGACGGCCACGTGCACGTCGTAGCCGTTGAACTCCAGCGAGCGGCGCAGCGAATCGCGTACGGCCCTGTCGTCGTCCACGACGAGCACGCGCGGTTTGGGGAGGGTCGTCGACACGGCCCCACTCTGCCAGGCCCGGCTGAGTCCGCGCTGAGAACCGCGGGGGTCGCGTCAGACGTACTTGGCGGCGGTCGTGGCGGCGCGCGCGCCGTACCCACCGCCGAACAGGCAGGCGTGCACGAGCAGCGGGAACAGCTGGTGCAGCCCGACCCGCTCCTCCCAGCCGTCGGCGAGCGGCGCGGCCTCGCAGTAGGCGTCGATCACCCGCGGCAGGTGCGGCAGCCCGAACATCGAGAGCATCGCCAGGTCGACCTCGCGGTGCCCGGCGTACGCCGCCGGGTCGATCACCGACACCCGCGCGACCGCAGGGGTGCCGCCGGTGGGGTCCTGGCCCCAGAGCACGTTGCCGTTCCAGAGGTCGCCGTGCAGCCGGGACGGCGGCTCCTCGGGCACCAGGTCGGCCAGCCGCGGGACCACCGACTCGACGGTCGCGGCCTCGTCCTCGGCGATCGCGCCGCGGTCGCGGGCCAGCTTGAGGTAAGGGAGGATCCGCCGGGTCGCGTAGAACTCGGCCCAGGTCGGGGCGGTCCGGTTGGGCATCGGCAGCTTGCCGATGAACCCGTCCTGGTCCAGCCCGTACGCCGGGGCGCCGGCCGCGTGGGTGACCGCGAGAGCGCGGCCGAACCCGGCCGCCGCGTCGACGCCGTTCTTCGCCGGCTCGACCCAGGCGATCACCAGGCACTCCGCGTCGACGCCCAGGACCTCCGGAACGTGCACCCCGCCCTCGACCTCGGCGAGCCAGCGCAGCCCGGCGGCCTCGCGCTCGAAGAAGCTCTCCGGGGCGTGCGGCAGCGTCTTCATCAGCGCGGTGGTGCCGTTGCTGAGTCGCAGCTTGGTGGCGGTCGCGATGTCACCGCCGGCCAGCGGGGCGGTGGCGATCACCGATGCGTCGAGCAGCTCCTCCGCCTTGCGGGCGACCAGCGGCTGCCGGGTCACGGCCCGCCGGCCCCGTCGAGCCTGCGGCGCAGGGCCGCGACGATCTCCGCGCTGGTGCGCTCGACCATCGCCAGAACCTCCTCGAAGCCGCTGTCGCCACCGTAGTACGGGTCGGGCACGTCGCTCCCCGGTTCGACAGAATCGAAGTCGCGGAACAACAACACCCGGTCGCTGCCGGTGGTCGAGCCCGTCGAGGCCAGGTCCGCGCGGTTCTGCGCGTCCATGGCCAGCAGCACGTCGTACTCCTCCAGCCAGGAGTCGGCGAACTGCTGGGCCCGGTGCCGGCTGGGGTCGTAGCCCGCGGCGGCGAGGGTGGCCGCGGCCCGGCGGTCCATGGGATCGCCGATGTGCCAGTCGCCGGTGCCACAGCTGGCCACCTCGACCCGGTCGTCGAGCCCGGCCTCGGCCACCCGCTCGGTCAGCACCACCTCGGCCGTCGGCGAGCGGCAGATGTTGCCCAGGCAGACCATGCCGATCCGGTAGCGGCCCGGCTGGCGCGGGGGCGGGAGCTCCGTCACCGCTCGTCCCGGGGCACCACGAAGGCGTCGAGGATCCAGGTCACCACCGTGATCACGATCGCGCCGCCCACGGCCGGCCAGAAGCCGGTGACGGTGAAGCCGACGTCGAGCGCGTCGGCGAGCCAGCTCGTGAGCAGCAGCATCCCGGCGTTGATCACCAGCAGGAACAGGCCGAGCGTCACGATGATGAACGGGATCGACAGGATCGTGAGGATCGGCCGCACGAACGAGTTGATCAGGCTGAGGATCAGTGCGACCAGCAGCAGCGGGAGGATCTTCTCCTTGACCTCGTCCATGCCGTGGCTCGGTCCGTCGAAGTAGATCCCGTCGATCAGCCAGGCGGCGACGGCGAGCGCGGCCGCGGAGACGAGGACGCGTAGGAGGAAGCGCATGGCGTCATAGTTGCAGGGCGGTGATGATCGAGGTCTCGGCGTCGGCCAGATGCCGGTCCAGGAACATCGACGCACCGTCGATGTCGCCGTCCTCGAGCAGCCGCACCAGGGCGGCGTGGGAGTCGGCCTGGTCGTGCGCGTTGCGCCGGATCCGCTCCACCTGGGCGAGCGCCAGCCGCAGCTCGACCGCCAGGGTCTCGGCCATCGCCACCAGCCGCTCGCTGCCGGTCAGCCCGACCAGCGAGACGTGGAAGGCGAGGTGCCGCTCGTTGAGCTCCTGGTACGACGCGTCGGTGTGCACCGCGCCGATGTAGGCCTCCAGGGTCGACCGCACCAGGTCGCGCTGTTCGTCGGTCGCGCCCGGCCAACGGCGTACGCCGGCGCCCTCGAGCACCCGCCGGGCCCGGCAGACGTCGCGCACCGAGCCCTCCTCCGGCTCCACGATGCTCACCCCGCGGTTGGGCTCGCGGGTCGCGAGGCCTTCGGCGACCAGCATCGTCAGCGCCTCGCGCACCGTCGGCCGGGAGACTCCCAGCGACTCCGTCAGCGCCATCTCTCGTAGCGGCGTACCGCTCTCCAGCTCGCCGTCGAAGACCGCGCGACGCAACTCGTCGGCCACCCGTTCGACGGTGGAGTGCGGCTCCTCCAAGTGGAGGGTCCCGAAACGGCCCGCACGCTCTGGCATGCCGCCCATTGTGCCCTGGCTTGTCAGACAACCTCGCAGCCTGCACACTGGTTGTCAGATTGTCAGACAATCGGGAGGTGAACGGGATGACCCAGCTCAACTGGGGCCGCCACTACGTCATGGTCGAGCCGACCCATTTCCGCGTGGACTACGCGATCAACCCGTTCATGGATCCCGCGGTCCAGCCCGATCCGGCCCGGGCGCTGGACCAGTGGCACGGCCTGGTCGCGACGGTGCGCGAGCTGGGTGCCCGGGTCGACGTCATCGAGCAGCGGCCGGACGCCCCCGACATGGTCTACGCGATGAACCTCGGCCTCGGATTGGTCGGCCCGACCGGTCCGCGCCTGGTGCTTTCGCACATGCGCTACCCCCAGCGGCGGATGGAGACCCCCACCGCGGCGGCATGGTTCGCCGAGCGCGGCTGGTCCACGTCGTACGTCGGCCGCGACGGCGTCGGCGCCCACCTCGAGGCCGGCGACGCGTTCGCGTTCGGCGGCGACCTGGTCGTGGGCTACGGCCCGCGCACCGAGAAGCTCGCACTGAAGCACCTCGCCACCGACCTGGGCGTGCGGGTCCGCGGCCTGCGGATCGCCCACGCCGGGATGTACCACCTCGACCTGGCCTTCTGCCCCCTCGACGACCGCCGTGCCCTGGTCTGCCTGGACGCTCTGGACGCGCCCTCGGCGGCGGCGCTGCTCGACCTGGTGCCCGAGCCGCTCCTGCTCACCGAGGAGGAGGCGCTGACGACGTTCTGCGCCAACTCGGTGGTCATCGGCTCGACCGTGGTGATGCCGGGCTGCCCCGACCGGGTCCGCGCGCGGCTGGAGGAGTGGGGCTTCGAGGTCGTCGTGGTCGACGTCTCCGAGTTCCACCTCGGCGGCGGCTCGGTCCGCTGCCTGACCAACCCCGTCGACGTCATGATCGGCCGCGACCTCGGCATGCGCCCGCACGGAGAGGTTCTCGTGCCGCTCTCGTGAGTCAGGCGGGGTCGCGCAGGGGCTTGTAGTTGCCCAGGAAGATGCGCCGCCCGAACCGCGCAAGCACCCGATCGCGCACCATCGGCGGCAGGCCGCGGGCCCGGTCGCGACGATGCGTCTGTGCTCGGACCCACGTGGTGCGGGGTTGGCGCCGGTTCTGGAAGAGAGTGATCCCTCCGGCCAGGTCCGGGGCGGCCACCAGGCTTTCGGCCAGCACGACCGCATCCTCGAAGGCCATCGCCGCGCCCTCGGCCATGTTGGGGGAGGTGGCGTGCGCCGCGTCGCCGATGAGCACGACGGGGCCACGTGACCAGGTGTCGAGGTCGACCTCCTCGACGGCGCCCTCCTGTACGACGATGTCGTCCGCTGACTCGTCGAGGCGGTCGAGCAGGGCGGGCACCGGCCCGGCGTACCCGGCCAGCAGCTCGCGCAACGGGAGCCGGGCGGAGTCGGGTGGACCGTCGCAATAGCAGTAGACGCGACCGCCGCCGATCGGGATCGTCAGGAACGACGTACCCCTGCCCAGCAACACGGACCAGCCCGGCTCGGGCTCCCCAGCGTCGGCGATGACGAAGCGTCGCGCGTGCTGGCCGACGGGGCGCGGGTCGCCATCGTCGAACGCGAGCCGCCGCACGCTCGAGTGCACCCCGTCCGCTCCGAGGACGAGGTCGTAGTGGTCGGCCGAGCCGTCGTCGAGCTCGGCCACGACCTCGTCACCGTCGGTCGTCAGCGAGACCGGACGCGCTCCCCAGGTGATCGGCACGTCGCCGGCTCCGGCCAGCAGCACGTCGTACAGGTCGGCGCGAGGCAGGGCCAGGCACGCGCCGACACCGCTCCAGACCTCGTCGACGCGGATCTCGAACAGCAAGCGCGCCTGCTGGTCGGAGAAGCGCTGTCGTTCGATCCGGTGCGCGCTGTCGGTGACGTCGCTCTCGAGGCCCAGCTGTCCCAGTGCGCGTACGGCGTTGCCGGGCAGGTAGATCCCCGTGCCCTCACGCGCCGGCGCCGCGGACCGTTCGACCAGCCGCACCGTGGCGCCCGCCCGGTGCAGGGTCCGGGCGGCTGCCAGGCCGGCCAGGCCGGCACCGACGACGAGCACCCGGACGCCCTCGAGATTCATCGGCGTCAGCTGCCGTCCGACGGGTCGATGTTCTGGTTGATCCGGAACAGGTTGTGGGGGTCGTAGCGCCTCTTGAGCTCGACGAGCCGCGCGTAGTTCCCGCGGTACGCCGCCCGCACCCGATCCTGTCCCTCGTCCATCATCATGTTCACGTAGGCGCCGCCCACCGACGACGGGTGCAGCTCCTCCCAGTAGCGCCGTGCCCAGTCCGTGATGGTATCGAGGTTGGCGGGGTCCGCGTCGATGCCCGCGATCACGCCGTTCCACCCGCCGCCGCGGAACGCGAAGGCCGTCGCGTCCTCGGGCACCCGGGCCGCGGCGCCGCTGATCGGGTAGAGGTGCATCGTCGACAGCGGCGTCGGGATGCTCTCGCCGTACCGGCGGTGCACGGCGATGGCGTCGTCGGTGATCTCCTCGAAGATGTCGGCCTTCCAGTACCACTGCAGGCCGGCCGGCAAGAGTCCGTCGAAGGCGCACTGCAGAACGGCGAACGGCATCGGCTGAAGGCCCACCAACAGCGGTTTGCCGAACTCCCGCACCGGCGCCAGCACCTCGTCCGCGCCCTCGTGCGCGCCGGAGTAGCACCACACGATCCCGCAGGCGTTGCGGCCCCACAGCTCCTCGGGGAACGGTGCCGCCGACGGGATCTCCAGCACGCCGATCCAGCCGTTGAGCTCGTCCGGCAGGTCCGGGAGCAGGTCCCGGTACCAGCGGAACACCGCCTCGGTGTCGGCGATGTCGTAGAGCACCGGCCCGCCGATGACGGTGCCTCCCTCCCCGACGGGGTGGCAGCGGAACGTGAACGACGTGGCGACGCCGAAGTTGCCACCCCCGCCGCGCAGCCCCCAGAACAGGTCCGGGTGGCTGTCCGCACTGGCCGTGACGAAGCTCCCGTCCGCCAGCACGAGGTCGACCGAGAGCAGGTTGTCCACGGTCAGACCGAAGTGCCGGGACAGGTAGCCGCTGCCGCCGCCGAGGGTCAGGCCTGCGACACCGGTCGTGGACACGAACCCGGACGGGGTGGCCAGTCCGAAGGTTCCCGTCGCGTGGTCGACGTCGCCCCAGGTGCACCCGGCGTCGGCCCGGACCGTGCGGGCGAGCGGGTCGACGGTGGTCGACCGCAGCCCGGCGAAGTCGATCACCAGGGCGTCGTCCCAGACGCCGAACCCGGCGCCGTGGTGGCTGCCTCCGCGGACGGCGAGCGGGACCTGCTGGTCCCTGGCGAAGCTCACGCACGCGATCACGTCGGCGACGTCGGCAACCCGCACGACGGCCAGCGGGTGGCGGTCGACCGCGCCGTTGTAGACCTGCCGCGCGTCGTCGTACTCCGCGTCGTTCCGGTCGACGACCCTGCCGCGCACCTGCCCGCGCAGCCCCTCGACGTCGATGCCGCGCTGGGTGTCGATGGCGGTCATTTTTGCTCCTTCTGCGGGGACCCCGCCCTGTGCGAGGATTCGATCTCGACGCTAGGGAGCGCGCGGGTCGGGCCGTAACGCCCGCACTACCGGACGTCTTGCCCGTTCGTCCGCGAGGGAGCCAGATCCTGGCCGCGCGTCCGGACGCGTTGCCTGAGAGTCCGGGAGGTTGCCGTGGATGTGCTGTCCGACCTGCTGCTGGCGGTGCGCCTCACCGGGGCGGTCTTCTACGACATCGAGGCGCGTGCGCCGTTCGTCGCGCAGAGCCCGCCGACCGACGTGATCGCGGCCAAGGTCGCCGCGGACGCCGAGCACCTCATCGCGTTCCATGTCCTGACGTCGGGCTCTTGCTGGGTGGAGACCGTCGACGAGCCCGAGCCGGCGGTGCTGATGCAGGCCGGGGACATGGTGATCTTCCCCGCCGGAGAGGCCAACATCCTCGCCTCCGCACCCGGGATGCGGGGGGAGCCGGACCTGCCGCGCTACTACCGGCCGGTCGACGAGGCCCTGCCGTTCGTCATCGACATCAACGGGGACAGTGATGCCGAGGGGTGCCGGATCGTGTGCGGCTACCTCGCCTGCGACAAGAGTCCGTTCAACCCGTTGCTGGAGTCGTTGCCCCGGATGGTGCACGCCCCGGTGTCCTCCCGGAGCTGGGCCTGGATGACCGGACTCCTCGACGCCGCCATCGAGGCCAGCGATGAGCGGGACGCAGGTCAGGAGGCGATGCTGGCCAAGCTGTCGGAGCTGATGTTCGTCGAGGCGCTCCGGGCCCACATCGACGGGCTACCGCCGGAGGCGCGCAGCTGGGTGGCCGGGCTGCGCGATCCCGAGATCGGGGCGGCGCTGCGGCTCGTCCACGGGCGCTTCGCCGAGTCCTGGACCCTCGAGCGCCTGGCCCGCGAGGTCGGGATGTCACGCTCGTCCTTCGCCGACCGGTTCACGGCGTACGTCGGCCTGCCCCCGATGACCTACCTGGCCCAGTGGCGGCTCCAGGTCGCCGCCCGGATGCTGCAGAACGGCACGATGAGCGTGGCGCAGGTGTCCACCGCCGTCGGCTACCAGTCCGAGTCGGCGTTCAACCGCGCCTTCAAGCGGCACGTCGGCCGGACTCCCGGTACCTGGCGGCGCGCCGTCGCTAGCGGATAGTCCGCCGTGCTCGGCACCCCTTACGGCGCGAAATGGGGTGCCGTACGCGGCGGACTATCGCGCCGGTAGCGTCGCGGGGGTGTTTCCGGTCGGCGGCGTGGAGGTCATGCTCGCGGGCGCCGTCGTCTCGGCGGGCCTGTGTGTGCTGCTGGCCACCCTGCTCCAGCGCCGGATGGGCTGGGTCAGCGCCGGGGCCGTGGCCGGTCTCATCTGGTCGGTGATCGTGATCGGCCTGATCACCTTGATCCCGGCCAACGGTGCGCCTGGCATCGTCCCGGCCGAGGGTCGGCTGGAGACCTGCTCCTATGACATCGGCGGCCCCGCGCCCGAGGGGTTCTGGATCTTCTCCGGCGGGCAACGGTTGCTCAACACCGTCGTGTTCATACCCAGCGGCGCGCTGCTGGTGCTGGCCGCAGCACGCTGGCGGTCGGCCTGGGTGAGCGTGCCGATCGGCCTGGCCCTGCTGGCGGCGTACTCGGCGGCCATCGAGAAGGCCCAGCTCGAGCTGGCCAGGATCGACCGGGCGTGCGACGTCACCGACATCATCGACAACGTCACCGGCGCGATCCTCGGCGTCGGCATCGGCATCGTCCTGGCGCTGGTCCTCCGCCCCTGGCGGCGATGAGAACCGGGCCGTCTAGCCTGCTCGGCATGGCCCACCCTCAGCCACGCCCCCACGTCACCGACATCCCTGCCTACGTCCCCGGCCGGCCGTCGACCCCGCGGCCCGGCATGACGTCGTACAAGCTCTCGTCCAACGAGAACCCCTACCCGCCGCTGCCCGGCGTCGTCGAGGCCGCTAACGCCGCGGTCGCCTCGATGAACCGCTACCCCGACATGGGCAACACCGCGCTCTACGACGCCCTGTCGGCGCGGCTCGGAGTGCCGGCCACCCAGCTCGCGGCGGCCACCGGCTCGGTCGCGCTGATCTACCAGCTGCTCAGCGCGTTCTGCGACCCCGGCGACGAGGTCGTCTATGCGTGGCGGTCCTTCGAGGCGTACCCGATCGCGGTCACCACGGCCGCGGCCACGTCGGTGCAGGTCCCCGTCGACGAGCACGGCCGCCACGACATCCCGGCCATGATCGCGGCGGTCACCGACCGGACCCGCGTGGTGATCGTCTGCACGCCCAACAACCCCACCGGGCCGGCCGTCACCGGCACCGAGCTCGACACCCTGCTCGCCGCCGTACCGCCGCACGTGGTGGTCGTCGTGGACGAGGCCTACTCCGAGTTCGTCCGCATGGACGACGCGATCGACGGGCTCGCGGTGCAGCGGGCACACCCCAACGTGGTGCAGTTCCGCACCTTCTCCAAGGCCTACGGGCTGGCCGGCTTCCGGGTGGGGTACGCCGTCGCCGCTCCCGAGATCGCCGCCGCGCTGCGGGCGGTGTCGCTGCCGTTCGGGCTCTCCAGCGTGGCCCAGGCCGCCGCGGTCGCGTCGCTGGCCGCCGAGCCGGCACTGCTCGAGCGGGTACGCGCGCTGGTCGAGGAGCGCGAGCGGGTGGTCGCCGGCCTCCGTGAGGTGGGCTGGCAGGTCCCCGAGCCGCAGGGCAACTTCGTCTGGTTCGCGCTCGGCGACCGCACCACCGAGTTCGCCGCCGCCGCCGAGGAGGCCGGCATCGTGGTCCGCCCGTTCGCGGGCGACGGCGCCCGGGTGTCGATCGGGGAGCCCGAGGCCAACGACCGGGTGATCCAGGTCGCCGCGGCGTTCAGCTCCTGACTGTTTGCGAGTCGCGCACGAGGGGAGGCTGGAAGCGTGAACGCTCAGGGCCCCACCCCGCCCGGCTGGTACCCCGACTCCGAGGGCGTCCAGCGCTGGTACGACGGCACCGCGTGGACCGAGCACACGCAACCTCCCGGGCCGCCGCCCAGCCAGCCGCCCGCTGATGCCGGTGCCAAGCCGCATCGAGGTGCGCTGATCGCGATCGTGGTGGCCGCCGTGCTGCTGGTCGCCGGTGCGGCCACCGCGTTGGTGCTGTTCCTGGGGTCGGACGACGACGGTGACGACGACCCAGGTGCGGAGCCGGCGACCAGCGAGCCGACCTCCGATCCCACGGAGGCCACCGAGCCCACGGAGCCCACGGAGCCGACAGAGCCCACTGAGCCCACTGAGCCGACTGAACCGACCGAGTCCCTCGTGCCCGGGCCACCCGGCCCCGAAGAGTCGCCCGAGGCAACCGTACGAACGTTCCTCGACGCATCCCTGGCCGGGAACTGCCCACTCGCAGAAGAGCTGGTGACCGAGGAGCTCCTGGAGCGCGAGGGCGCCTGCGAACCGGAGGATCTCGGCGGGTCCGAGCTGGAGGGTGTCGAGTTCACAGTCGGCGCCGCCGACATCCAGGGCGGGTCGGCCTCGGTGCCGGTGACCATCGAGGTCGAAGGCACGGATCTCGGGCCCGACTCGACGTTCGGGATGCGGCTGGTCCGGGAGGACCGGGGCTGGCGAATCGACGAGTTCGAGGAGTAAGAGGACGTGCGATGATGCCGTCTCGATCGACGAAGGAGACCCGATGACCCAGAGCACCCCTCCCGGTTGGTACCCCGATGGCCAGGGCGGCCAGCGGTGGTGGGACGGGAACCAGTGGACCGAGCACACCCTGCCGCAGGAGCCGTCCGACCGGCCCGCGGCGCCGGAGCAGCCGGCCCAGCCCGGCCCCTCCGACGTGACCCAGGTCCGGCCCGGAGGCCCGACCGGCCCCGAGCAGCCCGGCGCCGATCGTCCGGGCGGCCAGGACTCCGGCCAGCCGCCGGCGGCGATGCCGACCCAGGTGGCCGGCAGCGGCGGCCCCGTTCAGCCCGGCGTTCAGCCCGGTGCTCAGCCCGGTGGTCAGCCCGGCTACCCGGGTGCCCCGCAGCAGGGCGGCTACGGACAGCAGCCCGGTTACCCCGGCGCCCCGCAGCAGGGCTACCCCGGCCAGCCCGGCCAGCCCGGCCAGCCCGCATGGCAGGGCCAGCAGTACTCCGGCGGCTCGACCGGCGGCGGCCTCAACGCCAAGCTCCTCGGCCTGATCGGCGGCGGTGCCGCCCTGGTGATCATCCTGATCATCGTGCTGTTCGTGGTGCTCGGCGGTAGCGGCGGCCCGAAGGGCGTGGTCGAGGACTTCATCGACGCCGACTCGTGCTCCGACATCGAGGACCTGACCACCGACGAGTTCAGGGAGTCCTTCGGCGAGTGCACCGACGAGGACGTCGAGCAGTTCGAGGGCCCCGACGACGCGGATGTCGACGTCGAGGTCAAGGACGAGAAGATCGACGGCGACAAGGCCACGGTCGACGTAGAGAGCTCCGGCAGCTTCGGCGGCGAGGACGTCTCGCAGACGATCACGTTCCGGCTCGTCAAGGAAGACGGCGACTGGAAGATCAACAGCATCGGCTGACCGAGACGCGGTCGGCGCCCTGACCATCCGCCTACCCTGAGCGCATGGGGCACGGTCATGGTCACGCTGCCGGTAGGGCGGCCGACCGCGCTCGCCTGCGCTGGGTCCTGGCCGTCACCGGCAGCGTGCTGGTGGTCGAGCTGGTCGGCGCCTGGCTGAGTGGATCGCTGGCGCTGCTCGCGGACGCCGGCCACATGGCCACCGACGCCGGTGCCGTGGTGCTCGCGCTGGGGGCGTCGTACGTCGCCGGGCTCCGGGGCGGCCCGCGCTCGACGTTCGGCTACCACCGCGCCGAGGTGCTGGCCGCCCTGGTCAACGCGCTCGTGTTGCTCGGGGTGTGCGTCTACCTGGCGTACGCCGGGGTCACCCGGCTGTCGGACCCGACCCACGTCGATGCCCCGCAGCTGGTGCTGTTCGCGTCGTTCGGACTGATCGCCAACGCGGTGTCGATGGCGATCCTGCACCGCTCGGACACCGACTCGCTCAACCTGCGGGGCGCCGCCAACGAGGTGTTCGCCGACCTGCTCGGCTCGGTCCTCGCGGTCGCGGCCGGTGTGGTGATCTGGGTCTGGGGCTGGCACCGCGCCGACCCGGTGGCCTCGCTCGTGATCGCGGCGATGATCCTGCCGCGCGCGGTGCTGCTGATGAAGGACGCCGCCGTGGTGCTGCTCGAGATCGCGCCCGCGGGTCTCGACCTCGACGACATCCAGCAGCACCTCTGCGGGGTGCCCGGCGTCGTCGACGTACACGACCTGCACGCGTGGACGATCACGTCCGGGATCCCCAGCCTGTCGGCGCACGTGACGGTCACCGACGAGGCGCTGGCCGAGCGGGGAGTGGGGGCGATCCTCGACGACCTGTGCGAGTGCGTGTCCGCCCACTTCGAGGTGCGGCACGCGACGTTCCAGGTGGAGCCGCTGTCGCACGAGGCCCATGAGGATCTCGGCGAGATGCACTGACTGAATTCTTGCTTGGGCCCCCGACTATCGGACGTCCTTGGGAATTGGCGATCCCCGCGCGGGCCGGGCTACCGTGGCCGTCGCTACGCTTGTGGCCCCGCTCACACGGCCGCACCACCCCCGCGGTCAGTGGCCGGGAATCAGCCACCAGACGGCGGAGATCCCGCGGTCCGGCGACACGAAGGAGTGCTCGTGACCCATCAAGATTCTGGCTTCGGGCCCGACCTCGTCGAGGTCTTCGGGCCCACCCAGGAAGACGGCGGCCCCGAGCTGATCCAGCTCCTGACGCCGGAGGGCGAGCGGGTCCACCACCCAGAGTTCGACCAGGAGTTCACCGAGGAAGAGCTGCGCGGCTTCTACCGCGACATGGTGCTCACCCGGCGGATCGACACCGAGGCCACTGCACTGCAGCGGCACGGCGAGCTCGGCATCTGGGCCCAGCTGCTCGGCCAGGAGGCCGCGCAGATCGGCGCCGGCCGGGCCCTGCGCCCGCAGGACTACGTCTTCCCGACCTACCGCGAGCACGGCGTCGCCTGGTGCCGCGGCGTCGACCCGCTCCGACTGCTGGGCCTGTTCCGCGGCGTCGACCAGGGTGGCTGGGACCCGCGTGAGAACAACTTCGGGCTCTACACGATCGTGATCGGCGCGCAGACCCTGCACGCCACCGGCTACGCCATGGGCATGCAGCGCGACGGCGACGTCGGCACCGGTGACCCGGAGCGCGACGCCGCCGTGCTCGCCCACTTCGGTGACGGCGCCAGCAGCCAGGGCGACGTCAACGAGGCCTTCATCTTCGCCGCGTCCTACAACGCCCCCGTGGTGTTCTTCTGCCAGAACAACCAGTGGGCGATCTCCGAGCCGATCGAGCGGCAGAGCCGGATCCCGCTCTACCAGCGGGCGCTCGGCTTCGGCTTCCCCGGTGTCCGGGTCGACGGCAACGACGTGCTGGCGACGTACGTCGTCGCAAAGGCCGCGCTGCAGCGGGCCCGCGACGGCCAGGGCCCGTCGTTCGTGGAGGCCTACACCTACCGGATGGGCGCGCACACCACGACCGACGACCCGACCCGCTACCGGCTGTCCGGCGACGTGGAGAACTGGAAGCTCAAGGACCCGATCGCCCGGATCGAGGTCTACCTCCGCCGCAACGGCTACGCCGACGACACGTTCTTCGCCGACGTCGCAGACGAGGCCGACCGGCTCGGCTCCGACCTGCGCGAGGGATGCAAGGCGATGCCGGATCCCCAGCCGTTGAGCCTGTTCGACCATGTCTACTCCGAGACCACCGACGAGGTGCAGCAGCAGCGTGACGGCTACGCGGCCTACCTCGAGACGTTCGAGGGGGCGCGCTGATGAGCAAGATCACCCTGGCCAAGGGCCTCAACATGGGGCTGCGCAAGGCCATGGAGGACGACCCCAAGGTCCTGATCATGGGCGAGGACGTCGGCAAGCTCGGCGGCGTCTTCCGGATCACCGACGGCCTGCAGAAGGACTTCGGCGAGGACCGGGTCATCGACTCGCCGCTGGCCGAGTCCGGCATCGTGGGCACCGCGGTCGGCCTGGCGCTGCGCGGCTACCGTCCGGTGGTCGAGATCCAGTTCGACGGGTTCGTCTACCCCGCCTACGACCAGATCGTCTGCCAGGTCGCGAAGATCCACTTCCGCAGCCAGGGCAAGCTGAAGATGCCGATCGTGATCCGGATCCCGTTCGGCGGCGGCATCGGCGCCGTGGAGCACCACAGCGAGTCGCCCGAGGCGCAGTTCGCGCACACGCCCGGCCTGAAGGTCGTCGCCTGCTCCAACCCCGTCGACGGCTACTGGATGATCCAGCAGGCGATCGCCCACGACGACCCGGTGATCTTCCTGGAGCCGAAGCGGCAGTACCACGCCGACAAGGCCGACCTCGACGAGGACGCCACGCCCGACCCGCTGTTCAGCTCCCGGGTCCTTCGCCGCGGCAGCGACGCCACGCTGCTCGCCTACGGCCCCACGGTGAAGACCGCGATGAAGGCCGCCGAGGCAGCAGCAGGCGAGGGCCGGTCGCTCGAGGTGATCGACCTACGCACGCTCTCGCCGCTCGACATGGCGCCGGTCTACGACTCCGTACGCCGCACCGGCCGCGCGGTCATCACGCACGAGGCGCACGTCAACCTCGGCATGGGCTCTGAGGTCGCGGCCCGGATCACCGAGGAGTGCTTCTACTCCCTCGAGGCGCCGGTGCTCCGGGTGGGCGGCTTCGACACGCCGTACCCGCCGGCGCGGATCGAGGAGGACTTCCTCCCGGACCTCGACCGGGTCCTGGACGCCGTCGACCGCACCCTCGCGTACTGACCATCCATAGGGAGTGAGCTGAACCGTGCCCGAGTACCTGCTGCCAGACGTCGGCGAGGGCCTGACCGAGGCCGAGATCGTCACCTGGAAGGTCAAGGTCGGCGACGTGGTCGCCGTCAACGACATCGTGGTCGAGATCGAGACCGCCAAGTCCCTGGTCGAGCTGCCCTCGCCGTACGCCGGCGAGGTGACCGCGCTGATGGTCAACGAGGGCGAGACGGTGCCGGTCGGCACCCCGATCATCGCGATCGGCGAGCCGGCCGCGGGCGGCGGAGCACCCGCCGAGGCCCCACCGGCGGAGATCGACCTGTCCAACCCGGCCGCGAGCGGCGGTGGTGAGGGCGAGTCGCTGGTCGGCCGGATGAAGGCCGAGCGAGGGGCCACCCGGCGCCCGCGCCGCAAGCCCATCGACGAGGCGGCGGGCGAGTTCACCGCGCGCGCCGACGTGCACGACACGTTCAACCAGAACGTCACCCAGCAGCACGAGTCCGTCTCGCACCTGGTCTCGGCAGTCGTCACCGACGCCGAGCGTCAGGGCACGGCCGTCGGCGCCCCCGAGGCCCGCACGACCGCGGTCCCGGCGAGCGCTCCTGAGGACCAGCCGCCCGCGACCACCCGCGCACTGGCCAAGCCGCCGGTCCGCAAGCTGGCCAAGGACCTCGGCATCGACCTGACCACGCTCACCCCGACCGGGCCGGAGGGCACGGTGACCCGGGAGGACGTCGAGTCGGCCGTTGGCGGCGGTGCAGCGGAGGGTTCGGGGCCCGTACCCGGCGCTCCTCGCGCCTCAACCACCGCAGAGCGGGAGTACCGCGAGCCGATCAAGGGCGTGCGCAAGATGATGGCCGGGGCGATGGTGCAGTCGGCGTTCACCGCGCCGCACGTCACCGAGTGGGTCACCCTTGATGCCACCGGCACGATGCAGTTCGTCGAGCGGCTGAAGAAGCGCCGCGAGTTCCGCGACGTGAAGGTCTCCCCGCTGCTGGTGCTGGCCCGGGCGGCGATGCTGGCGATGCGGCGTACCCCCGAGATCAACTCGTTCTGGGACGAGGCAGCCCAGGAGGTCGTCTACAAGAACTACGTCAACCTCGGCATCGCGGCGGCCACCCCGCGCGGTCTCGTCGTACCCAACGTCAAGGACGCCCAGGACCTGTCGCTCCTCGACCTGGCCCGCGAGCTCAACCAGCTCACGGCCACGGCCCGCGACGGGAAGACGCAGCCTGCAGAGATGAGCGGCGGCACCTTCACGATCACGAACGTCGGAGTGTTCGGCGTCGACGCCGGCACCCCGATCATCAACCCCGGCGAGTCCGCGATCCTGTGCTTCGGCGCGGTCCGCAAGCAGCCGTGGGTCGTCCCTGGAGATGGTGGAGACGAGATCGCCATCAGATCTGTCACGACGCTGGCGCTGGCCTTCGACCACCGGCACATCGACGGCGAGAAGGGCTCGCGCTTCCTCTCCGACATTGCCGGCATCGTCGAGGACCCGGCGTCCGCCCTGCTCTTCTGACCCCCTCGTGGGATGAAAGAGCCCAGGGCGGGGTAGAAACGTGCCCGTGACGACGCATGGGAGCTACCCGGAGCCCGGGGAGCTGATCGGCACCTACCGGGTCGGTCAGCGCCTCGGCATGGGCGGCATGGGCATCGTCTTCGAGGCCCTGGACACCCAGCTCAACCGGCAGGTGGCCCTCAAGATCATCTCGCCGCACCTCGCCGGCGACGAGGCGTTCCGGGCTCGGTTCACGAGGGAGGCGCAGGCCCAGGCATCCCTGGACTCGCCCAACGTCGTGCACGTCTACGCCCACGGCGAGGTCGACGGCCGGCTCTACATCGCCACCCAGCTGGTGCCCGACGGCGACCTCGGGCAGATGATCCAGCGCCGCGGCGCACCGGCCCTGGGCATCGCCGTCGACGTGATCGCCCAGATCGCCGCCGGGCTCGCCGACGCTCACGCGGCCGGGTTGGTGCACCGCGACATCAAGCCCGCCAACGTGCTGCTGAGGATCGGCACCGACAACGTGCGCGCCTACCTCGCGGACTTCGGCATCGCCCGGCAGGTCAACGTCGACAGCAACCTGACGACAGCCGGCGTCACCGTGGGCACACCGACCTACATGGCTCCCGAGCTGCACACCGGCGGGCAGTCCGGGCCGGCCAGCGACGTCTACTCGCTGGGCTGCCTGCTGTGGGCGGCGGTGAGCGGGCACGCGCCCTACACCGGCACGTCGGACTACCAGATCGTCAACGCCCACTTCTCCTCCCCGATCCCGCAGCTGCCGGCGACCAGCCAGATGGCCGCGGCGGTCAACCGGGTGCTGCGGATCTCGATGGCCAAGCAGCCCGGTGACCGCTACCCCGACGCCGGCGCGATGCGCGACGACCTCCGGGCAGCGCTGCGGATGCCCGAGGCCGCCGCGGCCACCCGGCCGTTCCCCGCCCAGGCACCCACGTCGAGCGGACGGCGTACCGGCCTGATCGTCGCGTTGGTCGCCCTGGTGGTGCTGGCGGTGGCCGGTGCGGGCGTCGCGTACGCCGTGAGCCGCGACGACGACGGCGAGCCCTCCTCCGACCCGTCGAGCGAGACCAGCACCAGCGAGTCATCGAGCGAGTCGCCCAGCGAGACCGACACCGACTCGCCGACCACCGAGCCACCCGACACCGAGGACTACACGCCGCAGCCAGGCGACGAGGACAAGGCGATCGCGGTGCTCACCGAGGCGCTCGCCGGCCAGGAGGGAGTCGACGAGGGCACGGCCGACTGCGTCGCCGAGGCGCTGGTCGACGAGCTCGGGGTCCCGCGGATGATCGAGGCCGGGATGCTCACCGCCGACCTGGAGATCAACAACGACCCGATGTCCGGCGGGCTTCCCGGGGACGTCCAGACCGCGGTCTACACGGCAGCTGTCGACTGCGCGCTGTCCAACATCACGCCGTAGGGCTCAGCCCATCGGGTCGGGCCGCGTGGGGTGCAGCATCGCGTCGGTGCCGCCGTCGACGAACAGCACCGAACCCACGAAAAGGCTCGCGGCGTCGGAGAGCAGGAAGCCGATGGTGGCGGCAACCTCCTCGGGCCGGCCGGGGCGGCCGAGCGCAGTGGGGTAGGCGTCGGCGAACATCCCCAGCTCGGGGTCCTCCCGCAGCCGGTCGGTCATCGGCGTGGCGATCAGCCCCGGGGCCACGGCGTTGAGCCGGATGCCGGCGCCGGCCCACTCCTCGGTGACGCCCTCGCGCCGGGCCCACCAGGCCAGCGCGGCCTTGGTCGCGGGGTAGACGTGCACGGCCTCCACCTCGGCCGCGGCCTTGCGCGCCTCGGCCTCGTCCTCGCGCAGGCAGGCCTCGGCCACCGACTGCGGCCAGCCGGGCTGGCAGGTGATCGAGTCCGAGGCCAGCAGTACGACGCTCGCGTCGCCGGCCGCGACCATCGCGTCGCGCAGCCCACGGACCAGCGCGATGGAGCCGAAGAAGTTCACCGAGACCAGTAGCTCGGGATCGACGCCGGTCAGTCCGGCGAGCCCGGCGCAGGGCACCACGCCGTGAACGACGTCGGTGCGCGCCCGCACCTCGCGGACGGCCGCATCCCGCCCCTCGGGCGTGGCCAGGTCGGCCACGACATCGGCGTCGCGCAGGTCGACGCCGATGACGTGGTGCCCGTGGTCGCGCAGCAGGGCCGCGGTGGCGGCCCCGATCCCGCTGGCGACTCCCGAGACGACGTAGGTGCGGGTCATGGGTGATCGGTGACCCGCACCATCCCGGCGATGGTGGCGACGTACGCCGCTCCGTCGGGGCCGAGATAGATGGCGGCGTAGTGGTTGTTGTACTGAATGCCGAGGCCGGTGAGCCGGCTCCAGACGGTCTGGCCGGTGCGGATGTCGATGGCGGTGAAGTACCACGCGTCGACCAGGTCTTTGCGGGCCGGCTTCGTGTAGGCGTAGAGCAGGCCGTTGCCGAGCGACGCCTTGGCCACCGAGGTCGGCGCGATCTCGGTGCTCTCCCAGGCGACGTGGCAGCCGTCGTCCTCGACCATCACCCTGGCCAGGCCGGGGGTGGTGGACTTGCCGAGCGTCGTGGTGAGCGGGCTCTTGTAGCCGTAGTTGTTCTCGATGATGAACGAGTTGCCCGCGGCGACCAGGCTGTTGTCGGTGGTGCCGGCGCCGTCGCGGAGCACGGGTACGGCGCAGTGGAGGCGGTCTGGCCCAGAATCAAACTCAGCACCAGCGCGCCGGTCGTAGACGAGCACCTGGGTCTTCGGGTCGGCGTTGTCGTTGATCGCGACCCAGCGGTCGCCGAGCAGGGTCGGCGTGGTGCCCGAGCCCTGCGACAGGTTGCCCGGCTTGGTCCGGCTGCCGCGGTCGTAGGCCTCACGCCAGGTGACCTCGGGTACGCCGTCGGCGTTCGCGTCCAGCCGGTAGAGCGCGTGGGTGGAGACGACGTACATGCCGCCGGTCTCGTCGGTCGACACCGAGTTGGTCACTGCCTCGCCGGCGGGGAGGTGGGCGGTCCTCACGGCGCCGGTGGCCCGGTCGAGCGTGCCGACGACGCCCTGCTGGGTGAAGAACCAGACCCGGCCGTCCCAGTCCGGCATGGTCGCGATCAGGCAGTCGTCCTTCGGCATGTGCGCGGCAAGGCTCCAGACCCGCTCCTTGGCCAGGGTGCCGTCCGGACGGACGGCCACCTGCCAGACCGCCTTGTCGACGGTCGTCGGGTAGGCCCGGTCCTGGCCGTCGAGGAAGAAGTAGGTGCCGCCGCAGATGTCGGTGAACGGGTTGGCGCCCGAGGCGAGGTCGCGGGTCGAGGTCTTCAGCTGGGAGATCGGCCGCAGCGTCTGCGGGTCGATCACCATCATCCGGAAGCCCTCGAGGCCACCGCACAGCCCGACGATCCGGCCACGGGAGTCGAAGGCCATCGTGGCGCACTCGCGCAGGCCGTACGACGAGAACTTCACCTGCGGGTCGATCCCGAGCGGACCGCTCACCTCGTAGGCGTCGGACGCGTAGGCGTCGTTGTGCATGGAGTTGGTGCCGTCGGGCGAGAGGTAGGGGTGCTGCGGGATCGGCGGGTGCGCGATCGGGTCCGGCGTCGCCGGTGCACCGACGTACTTCGGCACCTTGAAGGGAAGCGCCTGCACGGCGTCGAATGATGCGGCGGGGCTCCCGGCAGCCGCGACCGCAAGTAGGAGCCCCGCCACCGTCCCCCCGAGGATCCATGGTCTCCGGCGCGTCACGAGGCCCGAGTGTAACCGAATGGTTACACTCGGTCGAGTGAACGACCAGACCAGCTCGTCGGGGCGTCCTCGGGGCCGCGAGCAGGTGCGCGCCGCGGTGCTCGAGGCGGCCCGCGACCTGCTGGCCGAGCGCGGCCCCGACGGGTTCACGGTCCGGGACATCGCCGCCCGGGCGGAGGTCAACCACGCTCTGGTGCACCGACACTTCGGGACCAAGGCCGACGTGCTCGAGCAGGTGCTCGCCGAGGAGGCCGACGCGGTGGTGACCGCGGTCGCCGAGTCCGGTCTGCCGACGACCGGCCAGGCGCCGGGCGAGGTGGTCGCCCGGCTGCTCGACGTGCTCGCGGCCCGGCCGACGTACTGGCGGGCGCTGGTGCACGCGGTGCTGGACGCGCCCGAGGCGGCCACCCCCGGCACCGCCTCCACGACCGACCTCTTCTCGGGTCTGTGGAGCGGCGGCGAGCCCGGCAGCGCGGACGCCACTGCGGTGGCCGCGTCGACGGTGCTGGGCTGGCTGCTCTTCGGCGAGTTTTTGGCCGAGACGACCGGCGCCGACGCGGACGCCGTACGCCGCCGGGTGGCGGAGCAGGTCTCCGCGCTGTTCAGCGGGTGATCAGTGCGCGCCGGACGCGAGGGCGAACAGCTCGTCCGGCGGGCTGACGCCGGCGCAGACGCGGGCGAACAGGTCCATGCCGGCGCGGTCGCCCACCAGTGATCCCAGCAGCTGCTCCATCTCCGGGGGCGGCGGCTCGAGCATCGCGAGCTCGCAGGTCAGGTCGTACATGCCGGTGACCGCCGCGTCGCGGATCGCCTGGTAGTCGGCCATCCCGCTCTCGAACGGCCGCCGTCCCTCCAGTGCGTCGGCGACGGCGGTCGCGCACAGCTCCGCGTCCCGGAACGCGTCCTGCATGCCCTGGCCGGTGATGAAGTCCTTGAGGTAGCCCGCGTCCCCGACCAGCGCCCAGCCGGGGCCGAACGGCTTGCGGAAGAAGTTCGGTACGGCGGCCCCGACCACCCGGGTCTCGAGCCGAGCCCCGGCGATCCGCTCGGCGAGGTCCGGCACCAGGTCGAGCGCCGCGCGGTAGTGGTGCTCGGCGTCGGTCTTGTTCCGGGCGAACTCGGCGTACGGCCAGCCGGCGATCACCACGGTGAGCCCGTCGCTGGTCGGCCAGACGGCGATGCCCCGCGGCGGCCGCACGTAGGTCTCGAACCGGCCGTCCATCGGCAGCCCGCTCCAGTAGCCGTAGTAGCCGGCCAGCAGCCGCGGCCGCTCGTGGTACTCCTCCGGGCCCACCGTCTCGGCGACGATCGAGTGCAGGCCATCCGCGCCGATGACGACGCGGGCCCGTTCGGTGACCGCCTCGCCCCCGGCGTCGCGTCCCCGGATCCCGACGACCCGGTCGTCCTCGACCAGGACCTCGCTGACGGTGAAGCCCGACCGGACCTCGGCACCGGCCTCCGCCGCTGCATCGACCAGCACTGCGTCGAGGTGGGTACGCCGCGGTGCGTAGGCGATCGGTGAGTCGGGGGTGCCGGGCGCGCCGGTCAGCGTGATCGGGCCGAAGTCGACGGAGTAGGTGTCGATCGGCGGACACCCGGTCGACGCCGTGCATCAGCCCCCAGCGCTGCAGCGCGGCCACCCCCAGCGGATGCAGGATGTGCGTCGAGACGGTGTCGCTCGGGAACCGCGCCCGGTCCACGACCAGCACCCGCAGCCCGCGTCGCGCCAGCAGCATCGCGGTCGGGGAGCCGGCACAGCGGGCGCCCACCACGATGACGTCGTACGTCGTCATGACCGGCTCCTCGCGTCGATGGCGGTGTGCAGCGCCTCGATGAACTCGCGCGGACGGTCCAGCCCCGGGTCGTCCCCGGCGCCGTCCACGACGAGCAGCGGCCACCCGTAGCGCGCGGACGCGGCCTCGGCGACGCTGAGCGCGATCGCGGCATCCTGCCGCCCCCAGATGAGGGTGGTCGGCACCGTGATCGAGGCCAGCAGCTCGTGGGGCAGGGGCTGCGCGCCGTACAGGCCGATCATGGCGCCGGTTGCCGCCTGCACCCGCGGGTCACGAGTCAGCTCGACGGCGTAGCCCGCGAACGGCGCCCACCGGTCGCCGAACCGGTCCCGGGCGGCGTCGAGGTCGAAGGCGCAGAAGTCCATGAATCGCTCGTAGGAGCTCTGGGTCGGGTCGCCGAGGAACCGGTGCATCGCCAGCCCGAACCGCGGCTCGGGTTCGAAGGGCGTCAGGCCCAAGGTGTCCACGAGGACGAGATCGGTGATCCGGTCGGGGTGCCGCGCCGCGAACTCGGCCGCGATCGCACCCCCAACGACGCGGCCCACCAGCACGGGAGGCGCCGGGCAGGTGGCCTCGATCAGGCCGGCCAGCCAGGCGGTGAGGAAGGCCGCGTCGATCCCGCCGTCGGGTGCGTCGGACGCACCGTGTCCAGGCAGGTCGGGGGCGATCACGCGGTGGGTCCTGGCCAGGTCGTCGAGCACCGGCAGCCAGGTTCCGCCGAACTCGCCGGGCCCGTGCAGCAGCACCATCGGTGGGCCGTCACCGGCCTCCAGCACTGCGGTGCTCACGCCAGCGATGGTGACGGTCGTGTCGGTCGCCGGCGACCGGGACAGCAGCTGCCGTCTCTGGGGGGAGATGGTCCCCGTCGTTGTCGTCATCGTCTGCTCCTCTGCTCGGGTGAACCGACGCTAGGAGCGGCAAGGCCGCGCCCGCGTCGACAGAACCCACCACCCGCGGAAATGGGTTGTTATGCCCATGCCGGGGCCGCCCACCGGAGGCCCGCTGGTGGAAGAGTGGTCGCGGAGGTTCCGGCATGACGGACGAGGTGTGCGAGCGGGGACGGGAGGCGTTCCGCGGGCGAGACTGGACCGACGCCTACGCCGCCCTGGCCGCGGCCGACCACGCCGATCCACTCGCGCCCGACGACCTGGACCTGCTGGCCAGCGCGGCCTACCTCGTCGGCCGGGACGAGGAGGCGGACGACGTCAGCGCCCGCGCCTACCGGTCGTGGCTGGCCGTCGAGCAGCCCCGCCACGCGGCCCGCCGTGCCGCCTGGCTGGGGACCGTGTTGCTGCTGCGTGGTGAGGACCTACGCGCTCGCGCGTGGTTCGCCCGGGCGGAGGAGCTGCTCGACGGCATCGAGGGCGGACCGGACCCCGAGCGGGGAATGCTGCTGGTGTGCGACGCCTTCATGAGGCTGGGTGCAGGTGAGGTGGAGGCCGCGTTGGCGCTCTCCACCGAGGTCGTCACGATCGGCCGTCAGTACGGCGATCGGGACCTCGGCGCACTGGGCGCGCTGGGTGTCGGGGAGGCGCTGATCGAGCGGGGCGAGGTACCCGCCGGGATGAGCTCGCTCGACGAGGCGATGGTTGCCGTGACCGCCGGCGAGGTCTCGGCCGAGGTGAGCGGGATCCTCTATTGCGCGGTGATCGAGGCGTGTCAGCTGGTCTTCGACCTGCCCCGGGCCCGGGAGTGGACGTCGGCGCTGGACCGGTGGTGCGTCAAGCAGCCGGGGCTGACGCCGTACCGCGGGCGGTGCCTGGTGCACCGCGCCGAGATCATGCAGATCCAGGGCTCGTGGCCCGAAGCCGTTGACGAGGCGGAGCGCGCATGCCGGACCCTCGGTGAGCACCCCGCGGCGGGCGAGGCGTACTACCAGCTGGCCGAGCTGCACCGGCTCCGCGGACAGGCCGAGGAGGCGGACCGCTGCTTCCAGGAGGCGAGCCGCTGGATCGCGGAGCCCGAGCCCGGCCTGGCACTCCTGCGCCTGGGCCAGGGTCGGATCGGCGAGGCGACGTCGGGGATCCGGAACGCTCTGGCCGGTGCGACCGGCGTACGGCGGGCGCGGCTGCTCGGGGCGTGCGCGAGCATCCTGGTCGCTGCGGGCGAGCTCCGCGAGGCCGAGCAGGCGGCTGCCGAGCTGGCGGCGATCGGTCGCGGCCTGGACTCCCCACTGCTGCACGCGATGGCGACCCAGGCCGAGGGTGAGTGCGCGCTGGCCCGCGGAGACGGTGGCGCGGCGATGCCGGTGCTCCGGGAGGCCTGGAGCGGCTGGCGCGAGATGGGGGCGCCGTACGAGTCGGCACTGGTGCGGGTGCTGATGGCCCGCGCCCATCGCGGACGCGGCGACGAGGACGCGGCAGACATGGAGCTGGAGGCGGCCGAGTGGGTCTTCGACCAGCTCGGCGCGGTGCCGGACGCCCAGCGGGCCAGGGCGCTGTCGTCGCGGGCGCCGGAGCCGACCGCCGGACCGCTGACCGGCCGCGAGGTGGAGGTGCTCCGGCTGGTCGCCACCGGTATGACGAACCGGGGGGTCGCCGCCGACCTGTTCCTCAGCGAGAAGACCGTCGCCCGCCACCTCAGCAACATCTTCGCGAAGATCGGGGTCTCGTCGCGCGCCGCCGCCACGGCGTACGCGTTCCGCAGTGGTGTGGTCGGGTCGGAAGAGGGCAGTCAGCCGGAGGCCAAGTAGCGACGCGCACGTTCGGCGGGCGTGCCCGCACCGCGGCGGAGCAGTGCCGCGAGCTCGTGCTCGAGCATCGCCCCGACCCGGTGGCAGAACTCCTCGGGCTCCTCGGCGGCGTCGGGATGCTCCGCGACGATCCGGTCGACGATGCCGCGCGCGTGCAGGTCGATCGCCCGCACCTGCTGGGCTCGGGCCATCTCCGGGGCGTGGTCGAGGTCGCGGTGCACGATCGCGCTGGCACCCTCGGGGGGCAGCGGTGAGAGCCAGGCGTGCTGGGCGGCGATCACCCGGTCGGCCGGCAGGAACGCGAGCGCGCCGCCGCCGTTGCCCTCGCCGAGCATCAGGCACAGGGTCGGAGCGGGGAGCGACACGAGCTCGGCGAGGCACCGCGCGATCTCGCCGGCGAGGCCGCCGTTCTCGGCATCGGGGGAGAGGGCGGCGCCTTGGGTGTCGATCACCGTGACCAGCGGGAGCCCGAGCTCGGAGGCCAGCCGGAAGCCGCGCCGGGCCTCGCGCAGCGCCTCGGGTCCCATCGGGTGGTCGGGCGTCTGGCCGCGGCGGTCCTGGCCCAGGAACACGCAGGGCGCCTGCCCGAACCGAGCGAGTGCCACCAGCAGGCCCGGGTCCTGCTCGCCCTCGCCGGTGCCGCTCAGAGGGACGATGTCGGCGGCGGCGTACCGGAGGAGGCGGCGTACGCCGGGGCGGTCCGGGCGGCGGGATCGGGTGATCGCGTCCCACGTGTCGACGTCCGGGATCGGCTCGTCCTGGGGCGGAAGCGACTCGGGGCGCACGTACCGAGGGGCACTGAGCACGTTGAGTGCGCGGTGCAGCACCTCGCCGATGTCGTCGGTGCCGACGACCGCGTCGATGACGCCGCGGGCGGCGAGGTTCTCGGAGGTCTGGACGCCCTCGGGGAACTCCTTGCCGTAGAGGGCGGAGTAGACGCGTGGGCCGAGGAAGCCGACCAGGGCCTCGGGCTCGGCGGCGGTGACCTGGCCCAGCGAGCCCCAGCTGGCCATCACCCCGCCGGTGGTGGGGTGCCGCAGGTAGACGAGGTAGGGCAGGCCGGCGGCCTTGTGCGCGGCCACCGCCTGGGAGATCCGCACCATCTGCACGAACGCCGGCGTGCCCTCCTGCATCCGGGTCCCGCCGCTCACCGGGCCGGAGACGAGGGGGAGGCGCTCGATGGTGGCTCGCTCGATCGCCATGACCAGCCGGTCGGCGGCCGCGCGGCCGATGGAACCGGCGAGGAAGGCGAACTCGCCCAGCATCACCGCGACCCGGCGCCCGCGGAGAAGGGCCTCCCCGGTGATCACCGACTCGTCGACGCCGCTCTTCTCTGCTGCCGCGGCGAGCTCCGCGGCGTAGTCCGCGTCGAGGTTGTCGGGGCGGACCGGCGGGATGTCCCAGCTGACCCACGACGCGTCATCGAAGACCAGCTCGATCAGGTCGCGGGCGCTCGGGCGGGGCATACGTCGAGGCTAGGGGAGGCTTCCGGCCGCGTCCGCCGGATGATTCGACGGAGCTGGGGAGCGGCCTTTGTCGACAAGTGCCGAAGCCGACCGAGGAAGTGTGCGGGGCGTCGTGGAGTTGCACCGACATGTCCGAGCTGATGCCGATCCTGCGGGACCGCCGCAGCATCCGAGCCTTCGACCCGTCTCACGAGCTCTCGTCCGCCGCAGTCGACGTACTGCTCGAGGCGGCGCGATGGGCACCGTCGGCGGGAAACTCACAGCCCTGGGCCTTTCTCGTGGCCCGCCGGTCGGACCCGGCGCACGCAGCGTTCGTGCCGCTGCTCGCGCGGAGCGTGGGTCGCTGGGCACCCGACGCGTCGGCGCTGATGTTCACGCTGCACCGCACCGCGTCCGGACCCGAGGTGGATGCCCTCGCCTACTCCGACTACGCGCTCTACGACCTGGGGCAGGCCGTCGCGCACCTCACCGTCCAGGCCGCGTCGATGGATCTCGCGACGCACCAGTTCGCGGCGTTCGACCACGCCGGGCTGGCCGCCGCGGCCGACGTACCGCCGCACTGGCAGGTCACCACCGGCATCGCGATCGGCCGCGCCATCGAGAGCGACGTGCGGCAGCGGGAGCGGCGGCCGCTGGAGGAGTTCGCGTACGGCGCGACGTTCGGCCAGCCGCGCTCGGGGTAATACTGGCCGCGTGGGCGAGTGCTGCGACGGTCGTGGGTACCAGAAGACGTTCGGTGACGGCTTCGCGCGCCGCGTGTCCCGGCGCTACCGCAAGCATGGGCTCGACAAGACCCAGCAACGCCTTGTCGACTTCGTTGCCGAGCGGGGGATCGAAGGCGCGACGGTCCTGGAGATCGGCGGCGGCATCGGAGAGCTCCAGGTCGAGCTGCTGCGCCGCGGGGCCGATCGCGCCACCAACCTCGAGATCTCGGAGCACTACGAGGCGGAGGCGGCGGACCTGCTCTGCGAGACCGAACTATCGGGTCGAGTCACTCGCCGCCTCCACGACATCGTCGCGGCTCCCGACGAGGTAGAGCGGGCCGACGTCGTCCTGCTCCACCGCGTCGTCTGCTGCTACCCGGACTACGAGAAGCTCCTGGGCGCGGCCGCCGGCCACGCCCGTCGGCTGCTGGTGTTCTCGCTCCCGCCGCGCAACCTGCTCAACCGGGCCAGCGTCGGCGTGGACAACCTGCTGCACCGGCTGACCGGCAACGACTTCAGGGCCTTCGTCCACCCGCCCGACGCGATGCTCGAGGTGGTTCGCGCCCAAGGCATGACCCCGCAGTACCGCCACCACAGCCTCTCCTGGGACGTGGTCGGCTTCGCCCGCTAAGCGTGGCTATGTCACATGCCCGGCACGTAGCCGTTCACGTCGCCGACGTCGGCGGCGGCGACGGCGAAGGTGTTGGTCACGAGCTGTGCGTGGCTCGCACCCGGCGCGGCCGGGATGCCGGACTTGAGGTTGACCACCTTGTTGAGGATCCCGAGGGCACCGCAGCCCTGGGCGCCGGGTACGGCGAACGTGTTGTCGACGAGGGTCTGGCCCACGAACTCGAGGACGTTGGCGCCCAGCGGGGGCTGGGTGACCGTGCCGCCGGTGCCGGTCATCGGCTCGACTCCCTCGGGGGGCGAGGTGGTGCCGGTGGTGAGGTGGAGGGTGATCGGGTTCTCCGCCGAGCCGATGACGCAGCGGGGGCCGAGCAGCGCGTTCTTCAGCCGCACCTGGACCGGCAGCGTGACGTTCAGGGCGCTGCCCAGGACCAGCTCGGCCTCGCCGACCAGCCGGACCTCGGCGGCGATGCTGGTCACTCCGGGCAGCAGGTCCTGGATGAGCGCTACGCCGAGTACGCCGCCCGGCACCGACTGGTCCGGCCCGGAGAGCGTCATCCCGCCGTTGGCGGGGACGAACCCGAACCCCTCGGGCCTGGACCCGAGCCCGCCCTGCAACGTCACGCCGGGCTTGAGGGTGACCACGGTCTTGCCGAGCTTGAAGGTT
Organism: uncultured Actinomycetota bacterium; assembly: GCA_963779635.1. Taxonomy (GTDB): domain Bacteria; phylum Actinomycetota; class Actinomycetes; order Propionibacteriales; family Nocardioidaceae; genus Nocardioides. The sequence goes on from CAVZZC010000010.1 coordinate 475,905, forward strand.
CCGCCGCTGCCGACGGAGGAGACGCACGTCGACGTGGTCGCGCCGGTGCCGGGGTTGGTGACCACGCCGGCGGGGCAGTGCGTGAACGGCGCCGGCCACAGCTCATCGGCCGAGGCGGGCGAGGGTGCGGCGGACAGGCAGGCCGCCGCGAGGGCGAGCGTGACCAGGGTCTTCCCGAGAGCGATGCGCATGGCAGGGGAGTATCAGCACCGAGGAGCAGCGGTCAACGAAGCCAGGACGATTGACCGGAACTTGCCCGACGTCAGTGCACGACCTCGACCATCGCCTCGAGCTCGCGAATGACCTCGGCAGGAGTCGGGGTGCGCGGGCCGGCGAACACGTCGAGCAGGCTGTCGACGGAGGCGGCGACAGTGAACCGGGTCGACGCGCGCGTCCGCAGCTCGGTGGACATCGGACCGGCGCTGATCGCCGCACGCAGCCCGAGCGCGAGCGCCTCGGCGTTGTCGGGGTCGACCAGGAGCACGCCGCCGCAGTCGGTCTCGGGGATGCCGCCGTCGTCGGAGGCAACCACCCGGCAGCCGGTGTGCTGGGCCTCGATCGAGACGATGCCGAACGTCTCGTGCCAGTACTGGCTGGTCGACGGCATCACGACGATGTCGTGGTCGGCCATCAGCTCGGCCATCGCAGCCGGGGTCCGGCGGGCCGGGACGACGGAGATGTCGGGGTGGGCGTGCACCAGGGCCTGGATGATCCGGCCCTGCGGCTTGTCGGAGCCGGCCGTGGTGACCGTGAAGGAGAGGCTCGGGTCGTCGTCGATGAGATCGACGTGCAGCATCTCGAGCAGCGTGTAGATGCCCTTCTCGGGGCTGAGCCGGCCGGCGTACAGGATCCGCGTCGTCGAGGGATCGCGGTCGACCCGTGGCTCGGCGGCGAAGATCCGCTCGGCGAACGGGTAGACGACCGCGATCGTGGCGATGTCGACGTCGAGGAAGTCGGCCCACAGCCGCGCGGCGTACCGGCTGGTGGCGATCAGTGAGCGGTCCCGCGTCGCCTCGATGGCGAGCTCGTGGTGCCGGGCCCGGATCGGCGGCGGGACATGCAGGATCTGGTACGACGGGTTCTTGGTCGCCACCACCGGGGCATCGCTGACGAACACCAGGGTGCCGTCGAGGTCGGCGAGATCGGACACCGCGGGCACGGAGCTGAACGGGATGTCCGGGAACTCGTCCCGGCCGTCCGCGGTGCCGAGCCCGATCGAGACGACCTGTGCGGGAATGCCGCGCCGGTTCAGCTCACGTACGTGTCCGACCGTGTAGTTCTCGGAGCCGCCGGTGCCGGCGGGAAGGCGCTTGCCTGGTGACCAGACGAAAGAGATCACTCGGGTTGGCTGTCGGGCTGCGAGATACCTCGCCACCGCCTTGAATAGCTGCTGGCGTCAGTGTCGGCACGGACCTGCCACTTGCAGTCGTGACTCGACACTAGCCGAGCAACGGGCGCGGGCTCTCATCGCCGAATCAGTCTCGCGGCGGCGTCTGCTCGCCGAGCAGCCAGGCGTCGAAGAACGCCGACAGCTCCTCGCCGGTGCTCTTCTCGAAGAACTCGTAGAGCGTCTCGCGGTTGGACGATCGGTTCTCCTGCGCCTCGGGCCAGCCGCGGATGACGTCGAAGAACTTCTCGTCGCCGACGAGCTGTCGCAGCTCGTGCCACATCAGGGCCGGGCCGTAGTAGATGTTGCCGCTGCCCCACTTGTCGACGTCGTAGTCGGCGGGCGGCCCGGCGAACTCGCGCTCGCTGTCCTCGAACTCGGCCCAGTCGTCCATCTGCTGATCGATCGAGATGCCGGCCTGCTCGGCCTCCCACATGCCCTGGAGGTACATCGCCATGCCCTCGTTCATCCAGACGTCGCGCCAGTCGTCGGGGGTGACGGTGTCGCCGTACCACTGGTGGGCGAGCTCGTGTACGACGACCGGCACGGACAGCGTGTAGTCGCTGTTGCCGAGCGTCACCATGGTCTGGGTCTCCATGCCGCTGGCGGAGTCGACGACCAGGATCCCGAACGTGTCGAACGGGTAGGGCCCGACGTACTGCTCGAGCCACGCCATCGCCTCCGGCGCGGTCGACGGGCCCTCGACGGTCTCCGGCTGGTCGCGCGGCGTGAAGATCCGGATCGGGATGTCGCGCGGGCCGGCCAGCTTGGTCTGCTCGTAGTCGCCGAACGCCAGCGTCGTGAGGTACGACGCGGCGGGCTCCGCCAGCTGCCAGTGCGTGGTGGTCACCCCGTCGGTGTCCTCACTCGAGACGAGGTCGCCGTTCGCGACGCCGATCCAGGGCGAGGGCACGGACAGGGTGAAGTCGTAGAGCGCCTTGTCGGAGGGGTGGTCGTTGACGGCGTACCACGAGTAGGCGCCCCACGGCTCCTGCATCGTCCACACCTCGTGGTCGTCGGTGATCGTGAAGCCGGTCTCGCCGAAGTCCGACCGCTGGGTGGGTACGTCGACCGGCTCGGGCGTGCCGGAGTAGGCGATCACCAGCTCGTAGCGCTGCTCCTTGCGCACCGGCGCCTCGATCACCAGGTCCTTGCCGCGCTGCTGGTAGTCGACGTCGACCCCATCGAGGCTCAGGCTCTCGATCTCGAGCACCTCGCTGAAGTCGAGCTGGAACGACTCGTCGTTCTCGGTGGACCGGAATGTCAGGGTCTCGGTGGCCTCGAGCGTGTCAGTGTCCGGCGACCAGCCGAGCGCCAGGTCGTAGTGCAGCGCGTCGACCCCGGGGTCGCCGACCTCGGGATAGAGGGAGTCCTCGCGCGGCTCGCTGAGCGCCACATCGAGGTCACCGGTCGGTACGTCGTCGGACGGGGGCTCGACCGGCTCCGCCGTCGCAGAGGGCGTGGCCGGGTCATCGTCGGCGTTCCCCATGCTCCCGCTGCGGATCGGGTTGTCGGAGCAGCCCGTCAGCACCAGGGCAGCCGCGGCGAGAGCGACGAGGGAGCGCTTCATGGAGAGCCTCTCAGCAGCGGGCGGACCAGCTTGCGTCCGTGGTGGATCTGGGCCTTGACCGTGCCGAGCGGCGCCCCGACCTGCTCGGCGATCTCGTCGTAGGCCATGCCGTAGACGTCACGCAGCAGCAACGGCTCGACGTATTGCGGGTGGTCACGTTCCAGTGTCTCCATCGCATCCAAGAGATCGAGCCGGGTGCCGGCGATCACGCTGGTGGTGCGCGGGTCCGGGTTGTCGTTCTCGACCACGTCGCTGGCGATCGCCTGGTTCTTCATCCGGCGGTACGTCGACCGCGCGGAGTTCACCGCGATCACGTGCGTCCAGGTCGTGAACCGGCCGCGGCCGCCCCAGGACCCGATCTTGGTCGCGATGTTGAGCAGCGCCTCCTGGCAGGCGTCCTCGGCGTCCGGGGTGTACGGCAGCACCCCGCGGCAGACGTTGAGCGTGCGGGAGCGGATCGTGCCGAGCACCTGCTCCAGCGCGTCCCGGTCGCCGGCTTGGGCGCGGCGCGCCAGGTCGTCGATCTCGTCGGGCGTCGCGCCGGTCCAGCCTGCCCCTCCCGATGACTCAGTCATGCCGACGATCCTTCCCCACCAAGGTCACGGATAATGCACGGGTGTCCGCCCTGCCCGACCGCCTTGGCCGTTATGCGGTCAGACGTCGCATCGGCTCCGGTGGTTTCGCCACCGTCTGGCTGGCCTACGACGAGCACCTCGACTCACCCGTCGCGGTGAAGGTGCTCGCCGACAACTGGACCGAGGACCACCACGTCCGCACCCGCTTCGTGGAGGAAGGTCGCTACCTGCGCCGCGTGGAGTCGCCGCACGTCGTCACCGTCTACGACGCGGGCGAGCTCGACGACGGCCGCCCCTACCTGGTGATGACGTACGCCGACCAGGGCACCCTCGCCGACCGGCTCGAGACCGGCGGGCTGGAGGTGGCCGAGGCGACCGAGGTGATCCGCCAGGTCGGCGCCGGCCTGCAGGCGCTGCACGACCGCGACATCCTGCACCGCGACGTGAAGCCGGCCAACGTGCTGTTCCGCAGCATCGGCAACGGCGCCGACGACCCCGCCGTACGCGCGATGGTCGGCGACCTCGGCCTGGGCAAGGCGCTGGACGTGTCCTCGCGGCTGACCATGATCGCGGGCAGCCCGTCGTTCGTCGCCCCGGAGCAGGCACAGGGCGAGACGCCCGGCGCCGGCGCCGACCAGTACTCCCTCGCCGTGATCACCCACCTGCTCCTGGGCGGTCGGATGCCCTGGCGGCACGCCGACCTGACCGCGGCCGCCACCCCCGGGTCGCCACCGCCGATGGCGAGCCCCGACCGCCCCTTCCCCGACGAGGTCGACGACGTCGTCCGCCGGGCGCTCTCGCCCGACCCGGCGGACCGGTGGCCCAGCGTCACGGCGTACGTCGAAGCGCTCACCAGCGCGCTCGGCGACTGGGCGGCGCCGGCCGGGCGGGGGCTCCGGCCGTGGCAGGCCGTCGACCCCGAGCTCACCCAGCCCGGCGCCCGGCCGTCGCCGATGCCGGTGACCGGCGAGCTCGGTGACCCGGTGCCGCCCAAGAGAGGCCGCCGGCTCGTCGCGGTGCTCGCCGTCACGGTGCTCGCGCTGGGGGCGGGGGCCGCCGCCGGGTGGTTCGGGTTCCGGGCGCTGGACCGCGACGTGACGATCACCGACTCGCGGGACGAGCTGACCGTGACCGTGCCGGACGGCTGGGACGACTCCGTCGCCAGTGACCCGTGGACCCCGCCCGGCGAGGACGAGAAGTACGCCGCGCTGTCGGTCGGCACCTCGGTGGGCTGGGCCGACAACAAGGACGGCGAGGGGGTTTTCGCGGGCATCATGCCCGGCGACGACCTGCCCGACCGGCTGCCCGGCCACCCGACCTGTGGCGAGGCGGAGACCCGGGTCGACGACACGATCGACGGCGACCTGGCCCGCACCATGTGGTACACCGACTGCCCCGGCGTCACCGTCGAGCGAGTGGTGCAGGTGGCCTCCAACCGGCTGCTGTGGGTCCAGGTGCGCAGCGCCGACCGCGGCACCGCCACCGACGTCCTCGAGTCCGTCGACACCAGCGGTCTCTGAGCCGGGTCAGTCGACCGGGCGAGCCTGCTTGGCGAACTCGTCGAAGAGCGCCCGCAGGCCTGGCTCGTCCACCGCGCGGCCGGCGAGCGACATCTCCAGGGTGGCCACGTCGGAGTCCGGCGCCTCGAACCAGTGGAAGAAGTTGTAGCGGAGCCGGTCCTCCTCCTCCGTCCGGAAGGTGAAGAAGACCGTCTCGTCGGTCTGCTCGAGCACGTCGACGTCCTCGTAGAGCCGTTCGAAGTCGATGATCTTGTCCTCGACCTCGTCGGCGGAGGGCGAGTGGTTGTTGATGGCCTTCACCCGCATGCTGAATCCGCCGATCAACGGTTCGTCCTCCGGCCGGAACCGGACCTCGAAGTACTTGCCCACTTCCTCCGACGGGATCGGCCGGTCGCCGGTGGCGGTGACCAGGTAGGCGACCCAGCCCTCCGGGACGGGGTACTCCCAGGTCTGGAACTGAGGGGCCTCGCCGATCCGGTGGGTCTCGAACGTGTCCACCTCCGTCAACGCCGGTCCAGTCGATATCGCTCGCGAAGGGGTCGTCCGTCGGCACGCTGGGCGCCCGAGCGGGCACCGGTGCCGGGGTGCCGGAGGCCTCCGGCTCCGGCCGGGTGGCGTACGCCGCGCCGAGCCCCAGCGACGCGCCCACCACGAGCGCGAGCAGCGCCCACCCGAGTCCGCGTGCCGTCACGCCGCCCACGGTAAACCGCCAATAGGCATGTGACACTTCGTATGCCAGAGTGTCGTACAAGTGTCACAACCACCCTCGAGAGCCGCGGAGCAGCAGATGAACGACGTCCTCCTCGACAAGCACCGTCACCGCCTCGACGCGGCGGTGGCCGCCATCGCCTCCCGCGGCTACTACTCGGCGTTCGACGAGTCTCCCTCGCCCCGGGTGTACGGCGCGGATGCGGCTGCCGAAGGCAAGGCCGCGTTCGAGGCGATGCTGGATCGCCCCTTCGCGCTCGATGCACCCGGGGCCGAGGACACCGTGGCCACCGAGCGGTCGCCGTACGGCTTCGACCTGGGCATCGCCTATCCCCGGGTAACCAATGTTGACGCCCTGCTGACGGCGGCGACCGCCGGGATGCGGGGCTGGCGCGACGCCGGGCCCAACGCCCGCGCCGGCGTCTGCATCGAGATCCTGGACCGCCTGCACAGCCGGATCTTCGAGCTCGCCAACGCCGTGCAGCACACCAGCGGGCAGGCGTTCGTGATGGCGTTCCAGGCCGGCGGCGCGCACGCGCTCGACCGGGCGCTCGAGGCGATCGCCTACGCCTGGAGCGAGATGACCCGCACCCCGGCCACCGCGGTCTGGGAGAAGCCCGGCCCGAAGCCGGACAGCGAGCCGCTGCGGATGGAGAAGACCTTCACCGCGGTGCCGCGCGGCGTGGCGATGGTGGTCGGCTGCAACACCTTCCCGACCTGGAACGGCTGGCCCGGACTCTTCGCCTCGCTGGTCACCGGCAACCCGGTGGTGGTCAAGCCGCACCCCGGCGCCGTACTCCCGCTGGCGATCACCGTGCAGGTGTGCCAGGAGGTGCTCGCGGAGGCGGGCCACGACCCGCACCTGGTCACCCTGGCCGCCGAGGAGCCCGGCGACAAGCTGGCCGCCACCCTCGCGGTGCGACCCGAGGTGCGCCTGATCGACTACACCGGCGGCAACGCGTTCGGCGAGTGGCTCGAGGACAACGCCCACCAGGCGGTGGTGTTCACCGAGAAGGCCGGCGTCAACACCGTGGTGATCGACTCGACCGACGACTTCGCCGCCATGTGCCGCAACCTGGCCTTCTCGTTCTCCCTGTACGCCGGCCAGATGTGCACCGCCCCGCAGAACGTCTACCTGCCGGCCGACGGCATCGACACCGACCAGGGGCGCAAGTCCCCGGCCGAGGTGGCGGAGGGCATCGGGGCGGCGCTGGACAAGCTGCTCGGCGACGACGCCCGTGCGGTGGAACTGCTCGGCGGCGTCGTGAACCCCGCTGTGGTCGAGCGGCTCGACGCGGCTCCCGGGAAGGGCGAGGTGCTGGTCGCGTCCCGCGCGATCACGCATCCGGCGTACCCCGACGCCACGGTGCGTACGCCGACCCTGGTGGGCGTGACCGCGGCCGACACCGACGTCTACGAGGCCGAGTGCTTCGGGCCGGTCGCCTTCGTGATCTCCACGTCCGGGACCGACCAGTCCATCGACCTGTTCCGCGACACCGTGATCCGCAAGGGCGCGATGACGGCGGCGGTCTACTCGACCTCCGACGCCGTGATCGCCGACATGCGCGAGGCCGCCCTCGACGCCGGCGTGGCGCTGTCGGAGAACCTGCTGGGCGGGGTCTTCGTCAACCAGACCGCGGCCTACTCCGACTTCCACGGCACCGGCGCCAACCCGGCCGCCAACGCGTCGTACACCGACGCCGCCTTCGTGGCACCGCGGTTCCGGGTGATCCAGTCCCGCCGCCACGTGGGGTAGCACCGTGCCGGGCGAGACCTCGCTGGTCGTGTTCGACGTCAACGAGACGCTCTCGGACATGGCGCCGCTGTCCCGACGCTTCGCCGCCGTGGGGGCGGAGCCGCAGCTTGCCGCTGCGTGGTTCGCCGGCCTCCTCCGCGACGGGTTCGCGCTGACCGTCACCGACGGCCGGCCGGTGTTCGGTGAGCTCGCCCAGGAGTCCCTGCTGGTGGCGTTGTCGGCGACCTTGCCGGCCGCCGAGGTCGACGGCGCGGCTCGGCACGTCTTCGAGGGGATCGCGGAGCTCGACGTGCACCCCGACGTGGTGCCGGCTGTCACGGCGCTCGCCGAGCGTGGGCTCCGCCTGGTCACGCTGAGCGTCGGCGGCACCGAGGTGGCCGACCGGCTGCTGGAGCGGGCGGGGGTCCGCGACCTGTTCGAGGCCACCCTGTCCGCCGCCGCCGCCGGCGCCGGGCGCTGGAAGCCGCACGAGACGGCGTACCGCTATGCCCTCGACAAGTGCGGCGTGCCGGCGGAGGACGCGCTCCTCGTAGCTGTGCACCCCTGGGACCTCGAGGGTGCACACCACGCCGGAATGCGGACCTGCTGGGTCGACCGAGCCGGCTCCCGCTACCCGGGGTACTTCTCGGCGCCCGACCTGGTCGTGGATTCCCTGGGGGGTATCCCCGAGCGGATCTGAGGCGGGGACAGGCAAATTCGGTCGGGTCGACCGATGATTCAAAGATTTTCACTGGGTCTGTCGTATTAGACCGTTCGCGTTCGTGGTGTTGGTGAAAGCACCTCGACACCACCCCAGGAGAAGATCCAATGCCCGACATCAAGAGCCGCTGGCTCGCTCTCTACGTCCTCTGCTTGGGCGACCTGATGATCGTGCTCGACTCGAGCATCGTGAACGTCGCCCTGCCGTCCATCCAGACCGACCTCGGCTTCTCGCAGGCGGCGCTGGCCTGGGTGGTCAACGCCTACCTGCTGACCTTCGGCGGGTTCCTGCTCCTCTCCGGCCGCCTCGGCGACCTGCTCGGCAACAAGCGGGTCTTCCTCGGCGGCGTCGTGTCCTTCACCGTCGCCTCGGTCGCCTGCGGTTTCGCACCCTCAGCGGAGCTGCTGGTGGTCGGCCGGGCCGTCCAGGGCCTCGGCGGGGCCGCGGTCTCCGCAGTGGCGCTGGCCCTGATCATGGGCCTGTTCACCGACCCCGGTGAGCGCGCCAAGGCGATGGGCGTCTTCGGCTTCGTGATGTCCGGCGGCGGCGCCGTCGGCGTCCTCCTCGGCGGGGTCCTGACCGGACTCTTCTCGTGGAACTGGATCTTCCTGGTGAACGTGCCGATCGGCGTCGCCGTGTGGATCGCCGCCCGCCGCGTGCTGCCTGCCGACGGGGTCGTGCCCCAGAAGTCCCGCCTCGACGTCATCGGTGCGGTGATGGTCACCTCGGCGCTGATGCTGAGCGTCTATGCGATCGTCGGCGGCAACGAGGCCGGCTGGACCTCCTCGCGGACCCTGCTGCTCCTCGGTGGCGGAATCGCCCTGCTGGCCGCGTTCGTGGCCCGTGAGGCCAAGGTCGCCAACCCGCTGGTGCCGCTGCGCCTCTTCGCGCTGCGTAACGTCTCGGTCTCCCAGTTCGTCGGCGCCCTGTGGGCCGCCGCGATGTTCGCCTGGTTCTTCCTGGCCGCGATCTACTTGCAGAAGGTCCTGCACTACTCCGCGCTCGAGGTCGGGCTGGCGTTCATCCCGACCAGCGTGGTGATGGCCTACTGCTCGCTGCGGGTCTCCGACAAGCTCGTGATGCGCTTCGGCATCCGCCCGCCGCTCACTGTGGGCCTGCTGCTGGCCGCCTTGAGCCTGGGCCTGTTCTCGCAGGCGCCGGTCAACGGCAACTTCCTGACCGACGTGCTGCCCTCGATGATCCTGCTCGGTGTCGGCGCCGGCATCGCGTTCAACCCGGTGCTGCTCGCCGCGATGGGGGACGTGGAGCCGCACGAGGCCGGCCTCGCCTCCGGCGTCGTCAACACCTCGTTCATGATGGGTGGCGCGCTGGGTCTGGCCGTGCTGGTCAGCATCTCCACGGCTCGCACCGACGACCTGCTCGCCGGCGGCACGGCACCGGTCGAGGCGCTCAACGGCGGTCTGCAGGCAGCCTTCGCAGCCGGCGCGGTCTTCGCCCTGCTGGCCGCGGTCGCGGGCGGGGTCTTCCTCCGGCCGAAGCCGATGGCCGCCCCGGACGAGGCGGAGGCACCGGCTGCCGATGAGCCGGTCCCGGCCTAGCTGGGAGAGGTCGTTAGCGTTGCCCGCGTGAGCGACCTGCTGATCCGCGGCGCGCGGCTCGTCCCGGTGCACGCGGGCGAGACGCCACCGGACGCGCCGGTCGACGTGCTCGTGCAGGACGGCCGGGTCACCGAGGTAACCGCCTCGGTGGCCCGGCCTACCGGCGTTTCGGAGATCGACGCCGAGGGCCGCTGGCTGATCCCGGGCCTGTGGGACCAGCACGTCCACCTCGGCCAGTGGACGCTCGCCTCGCAGCGCGTCGACGCGAGCATGGTGCGGTCGCCCGAGGAGGCGATCGCGCTGATCGCCGAGCGGGTCACGGTCGAGCCGGGCCGCCCGGTCATCACCTGGGGTCACCGCCCCGGCGTCTGGTCCCGGGAGGGGACCGTCGCCGAGCTCGACGAGGTCTCCGGGGTCACCCCGGTGGTGCTGATCGCGGGAGACGGCCACCACGGCTGGCTCAACAGCGCCGCTCTGGCCGCTCTCGGGCTCGGCGAGCGCGAAGACGTGGTCCGGGAGAACGAGTGGTTCGCGGCCTACGAGCTGCTCACCCAGCTCGTCGGGGACGACGGTCACGCGCCCGGCGCCTACCGGAGGACGCTCGACAGGGCGGCGGCCCACGGCGTGGTCGGCCTGGTCGACTTCGAGTTCATGGGCGGCTTCCCCGAATGGGTCGAGCGCTGGGCCGCCGGCTGCGACCAGCTCCGGGTCAGGGTCGCGACGTACGCCGACCGGCTCGAGGAGGTGATCGAGGCCCGGCTGCGCACCGGGGACCCGCTCCCCGGCACCGACGGCCGGATCACCATGGGGCCGCTGAAGATCATCAGCGACGGGTCGCTCAACACCCGCACCGCCTGGTGCTGCGAGCCGTACGCCGACGGCGCTCGGCTCGCGGAGCCGGCCGGCGCGGCCAACCTCCCCGAGGCCGAGCTCACCGCCCTGCTCGCGCGCGCCCACATGTCCGGTCTCGAGGTGGCCACCCACGCGATCGGCGACGCGGCAATCGCCGCCGCGCTCGATGCGTACGCCGCCACCGGCGCCCGAGGCTCGATCGAGCACGCCCAGCTGATCGGCCGCGACGACGTACGCCGGATCGCCGAGCTGGACCTGCGGGCCAGCGTGCAGCCGGGCCACCTGCTCGACGACCGCGACCTCACCGAGCTGATCTGGCCGGGCCGGGGCGACCGGTCGTTCGCGTTCCGTTGGATGCTCGACGACGACGTGCGGCTGTGCTTCGGGTCGGACGCTCCGGTCTCACCGCTGGACCCCTGGCTGGCGATGGCGGCCGCGGTGCACCGCAGCGCTGACGACCGGCCGGCCTGGCACCCCGAGCAGGCACTGACCGTGCGCGAGGCGCTGGCCGCGTCGGTGGACGGCCAGCCGATGGTGGGCGTCGGTTCGCCGGCCGACCTGGTGCTGCTCGACCAGGACCCGTTGGTGGCGCACGCCGACCCGGTCGGCGCCGCCAAGGCACTGCGCGAGACCGCGGTGGCGTTGACCGTCGTCGCCGGCCGCGTGGTGCACACAGCCCTCTAGGGGAGCGGCTGCACCATCTCGAGGATCAGCTCGGCGACGGCCTCCTGCTCGCGCGGGTAGGGGTGCAGTCCCATCGCGCGGTGGTGGGCGCCGCGGATCCCCGCGATCCAGGGCTCGTCGGAGCAGATGTCGTGGTCCTGGCTGGCGTCGTAGAGGTTGACGTACTCGGCACCACCGCTGATGCCGCCGTCACGCACGGCGGCGGCCAGCCGCTCGTTGAGCTTGCGGGCGTAGTCGTAGTCACCGTCCGCCAGCGGCAGGCGGTGCACGCAGGAGCCGGTGCTGGGCAACAGCCGGGGGTAGCCCACGAACAGGACCCGAGCCTGCGGCGCCCGCTCCCGGATGTCCTCCACCACTCGGCGCACCCGTGGCTCGATCCGGTCGATCGTGTGCGCCAGGCGGTCCTGCTTGCCCCGGTTGTTGCTCTCCTGGCACGGCGCCCCATGGGGATCGGACTTCGCGATGGCGAGGCACTCGATGATCATCTGGCGGAACAACCGGAAGTCGTTGGCGCCGATGCTGACCGTGACCAGGTCGGTGTCGGGGGTGAGGGCGTCCAGCTGGGGCGGGCGCTGCGAGTCGCCGTGGTCGAAGCCCTGTCGGTCGAACAGGCTGTCCGTCGACGCGCCTGAGCAGCTCACGTCGACCAGTTTGGTGTGGTCGAGCTCGGCGGCGACCAGGTGCGGATAGTTCTTCTTGGACCGCATGCAGCCCTTGACCTTGTCGGGCAACCGGCGCAATGGAGCCGCCGTGTAGGAGTCGCCGAGGGCGACGTAGCGGTCCGGTGTGACCTCGGCCTCGTCGACCACCTGGGAGACGTCGCTGCCCGGCTCCGGCTTGTCCTCCTGGGCGTTGCAAGCCGTCAGGATGAGCGCCAGCGCCGCCACGGCGGCAGCCCTGACGGGACCCGGGAGCAGGCGGCGCATGGGCAAACGGTACGGGAGCACTGGCGACCTCAGAGCATTTCCATGATGAGGTCGGTCACCGCACGCTGGTGTGCGGGCATCGGATGGAACGGATAGGCCCCCTTGGGGCCGTCGGAAACGTCGTTGACCCAGGGGTGCCTGGAGCACATGTCGTGCCCCTTGCTCGGGCCGTAGACATCGACGTACTCCACGCCTGCGTCGTCGGCCGCGCCCTCCTGCGCCTCGACGAGCAGCGACAGCATCTCGCGCACGTAGTCGACGTCACCGCTGGCCAGCGGCACCTGGCGGGGGCACTCGCCCTCGTCGGGCACCAGGCGCGGATAGCCGACCATGAGCACCCGCGCGTCCGGTGCCCGGTCGCCGACCTCCTCGAGCACCTCGGCGAGGTTGTCGCGGATCTTGTCCATCCGGCCCTCGACCGAGCCGTCGTTGCGGGTCCGGCACGGGTCGCCGGCGGGGTCCTCCCCGGCGAGCTCGATGCACTGGAACAGGAACTTCGAGATGACGTCGAAGTCGTTGCCGCCCAGGCCCACGGTGACCAGGTCGGTGTCGTCGGAGATCGCGTCGAGCTGCGGCGGCTGTACGTCGCCCTCGACCTCCTGGGACTCCCGCATGTTGGTGGTGGAGGCGCCCCCGCAGCTCACGTCGACCAGGACGTACTGGGGGTTCTGGCTGACCAGCAGCTGGGGATAGTTCCGCCCCGAACGGCGACAGGTGCCGCTGGCGGGTGGCAGTCCGGCCGCCGTGAAGGAGTCGCCGAGCGCGACGTACTCGAACGTGTCCGGGGCGTCGACGGTGTCGCTGCAGCCGCTGAGCACCCCGAGCCCGAGCATCATGCAGACGGGGAGGAGGTGACGGGAGTCGCGTCGGGTCCGCGGGATCCGCCCGTGCACGCACGCTCCTTCGCTACATTGTCCCGTCAGTATCACCAGCATCACTCGGGAGACGCTCGTGCCGGTTCGCCCGCGCGCCACGACGGTGGCCATCGTCGGCGCCCTCGCGCTCATGATAGGCGTCCCCGCCTCGTCGGCTCCGGCTGCGAACACCGCCGGCCACGACGTCCATCGACTGCTCGACGTACCGTTCGCCGACCCGGGCTTCTACACCGAGGGCACGTCCCGGTTCATCTACGCCACCGGCCACGACCTCGAGACCGGCCGCGCCTTCCGGGTGTCCCGGTACGACGTGGAGAGCGGCACCTACGGCAGGCCCCGGCCGTCGATGCTGACCCACCCGAAGTGGGTGGGCCCGCGCGGCAGCCGGCACCACCAGGGCGAGGTGCACATGTGGGGCCCGCACGTGTGGAAGCGGTCGGTTCCGGGCCCGCTCGACTACGTCATGTACTTCAGCGCCTCGCGGCGCGGTGGGTCCGACTGCATCGGGATGGCCGTCGCCGAGACGCCGATGGGTCCGTTCGCGCCGAATCGTCACCCGCTCCGCTGCACCGACCGGGGCGCGACGCTGATCGACCCGGCGCACTTCCGCACCGGCGGCGGCGTGCACTACCTGCTGTACAAGCGGCACCACTACCACCCCAAGGCCGTCGGCATCTGGGCGGTGCGAGTGCGGCCGGACGGCAGCCCGCGGCCGGGTGCCCGGCCGTTCCAGGTCCTCGACGGCGGGGGCAAGCAGATCGAGGCGCCATCGGTGGTGTCGCGGCAAGGTCGCGTCTACGTGTTCGCCTCCCGGCTCTCCTACGACAGCTGCGCCTACAAGACCGTGGTGTTCGTCGGCGGTGCGCTGCGGCGACCGCTCCGCCCGCTCGGCACGCTCCGGCTGCGTCGGCCCGATGGTCGCCGGTTCTGCGGCCCCGGCGGGGCCGAGGTGCGCTACGTGGAGGGCATGTTCCGGATCGTGTTCCACGCCTTCGACAAGAACCCGAAGACGACGCCGCGGGCGCCGCGGTTCGTGTGGGGCGGGCCGCTGCGCTGGACCGAGGACGGTCGTCCCTATGCCGCGCCGGCCCCGTAGCCGGCCCGGTTCGTGCCCAGGGCGACGGTGAGCAGCAGGACGAACTCGGGGTCGTCGAGCCGGTCGCCGTACAGCTCGCGGAGCTGACCCATGCGGTAGCGCACGGTCTGCGGGTGCACGAACAGCTGGGTCGCGACGGCCTCACGGCGGCCGTGGTGGAGCAGCCAGGCCCGGAGGGTCTCGGCGAGCTTCTCGGCGGTGCCCGGCCGGACGGACTTCATCGGCGCCAGCGCCTGCTCGCGCAGGTCGGCCAGCGCCTCCGGGTCGGCTGTGAGCACCAGCTCGGTGAGGCTGGCCTCGGTGTCCGGCCCGAGCCCCAGCTCCCGGGCCCGCAACGCCCGCGCGTACGACGACGCCACCTCTAGCCACGGCCGGGGCGGGCCGGCGATGGCGTCGCGTTCCGCGATCGCGCGGAGGACGGTGGTGCGCCGCCGCCCGTGCGCGTCGGGGACCAGCAGCAGCGCCGCGTCCTCGAGCCCGGAGGTCTCACCCGCCTGCAGGGTGCGGGAGGAGAGTGCGCTGAGCACGGGACGGACCTGCGCCTCCGGCACGATCACCGCGGTCAGCGTCTTCGGAGCCTTCCACTCGGCCCGCTCCGCGGCCTTGATGACGGTCTCGGGCGGGGCGCCGGTGAGCAGGTGGTGGGCGATCCGCTCCAGCAGCCGCTGCCGGACCCGGCCGGTGGTGGCCAGCTCGTCGGTATGCCCGGCGACGCTGGATGCCGACAGCTCGTCGATGTAGGCGAACACCAGCTCCGCGAACGACACCAGCGTCTCGACGTCCAGCCCGTTCTGTACGGCGATCGTCGACATCTCGTGCCAGGAGACCCGGGCGCCGATCCGGTACGCCGACAGCAGCGCGTCGGTGGACCGGCCGCTGCGGGCCTCGCCGCGGCCGAGCTGGTAGGCGCCCTCCACTGCCGGCGCCGCCGGGGTGCGCGGATCGGTGCCCCGACGGCCGCCGGCCAGGGACAGGAATCCGCCCAGTGCGAGCTGCACGGCGTTGCGGATGGTTTCGCCCATCGGGCCGCTGAATGCGTCCTCGTAACTGGGTACCTCGTCGATGATCGCGGTGACCACCCGCTCGGCCACCCCGGGCAGCTTCAACCGGATCTCGGCCACCGCCTCGTCGGGAAGGAGCAGCCCATGGCCCGCCGTACGGCTGGGAGCTGGACGCATTTTGTCTCCTGCGAACAATTTATGGTGGAAGGTTCACGTGCTCTGGTCAGGACTTTAGCCCGTTCGCGCAGCAGAATGAAGGCATGAGCGCGACTACCGTTGGCCGGACCGGGTCGGAGACCCCGACCCGACCACGCCTGCGCGACCGGGTCCGCCGGTTCGCCGAGGCGGCGGTGACCCCGCTGGAGATCTCCGACGTCCTCGACGTCTTCCATCCGCTGCGCTCCGGTGCCCAGCTCCGCGGCAAGATCGTCGCGGTCGTGCCCGAGACCTCGGAGTCCGCCACCATCGTGATCAAGCCGGGCCGAGACTGGGCCGGGCACGTCCCGGGCCAGTACGTGCGCGTCGGCGTCGACGTCGAAGGCGTGCGCATGTGGCGCACCTACTCGCTCACCCACGGGCCGCGTCCCGACCGCTGCATCAGCCTGACCGTGAAGGCGATCCCCGACGGCGTGGTGTCCCACCACCTCGTGCACCGCGCCCGCGTGGGCCAGATGCTGCAGCTCGAGCAGGCCGAGGGCGAGTTCGTGCTGCCCCAGCCGATCCCCGACAAGCTGCTGCTGGTCACCGCCGGCTCCGGCATCACCCCGGTGATCGGGATGCTGCGCAACCTGTTCTCCCGGAGCAAGCCGGCCGCCACCGACATCGTCATGGTGCACGTGAACCCCACCGAGTCCGCCGCGCTCTTCCGCGAGGAGCTGAGGCTCCTCAGCGCGACCGGCCGGATCCGGCTGATCGAGCGGTACGACGACCGTGACGGCCTGCTCGAGGTCGCCCAGATCGACGACCTGGTGCCCGACTTGCCCGAGCGACTGAGCTACGCGTGCGGCCCGGCCGGGCTGCTCGACGCGCTGGAGGAGCACCACACCGCGCGCGGTCTCGCGCTGACCACCGAGCGGTTCCGGCCCACGGTGGTCGTGGCGTCCGGCGAGGGCGGCACGCTCTCCTTCAACTCCGGCGCGGTCGTCGACGCCGACGGTGCCACGCCGATCCTGGACGCTGCCGAGGGTGCGGGCGTCCTGATGCCCAGCGGCTGCCGGATGGGCATCTGCATGGGCTGCGTGCTGCCGCTCAAGGAGGGCGCCGTCCGCGACCTCCGCAACGGCGAGCTCACCGTCGCCGTACCCGGCGAGACCGACCGCGCCGGCGTACCCATCCAGACCTGCATCAACGCCGCTGCCGGCGCCTGCACGATCGACCACTGACTTCCCAGGAGCTCTCCATGACTGTCATCACGAAGAAGCCCGAGAACCCGATCGCCCATCTGACCCCGGAGGACGTCGAGCAGCTCGGCTACGAGCTCGACACCATCCGCCAGGACATCATCGACTCGCGCGGCGAGGCCGACGCGAAGTACATCCGCCGGGTGATCCACGTGCAGCGCCGGCTCGAGCTGGGCAGCCGCGCCGTGCTGCTGGCCTCGGTGTTCCCGCCGGCGTGGGTGGTCGGCACCGCCGGCCTGAGCATCGCGAAGATCCTCGAGAACATGGAGATCGGCCACAACGTCCTGCACGGCCAGTGGGACTGGATGCGCGACCCGAAGATCCACTCGACGACCTGGGAGTGGGACATGGCCACCCCGGCGGAGCAGTGGCAGCACTCGCACAACCAGATCCACCACACGTACACGAACATCGTCGGCAAGGACAACGACCTCGGCTACGGCATCATGCGCGTCGACGAGGACCAGCGCTGGCACCCGATGCACCTCGGCCAGCCGCTCTGGAACTTCATCAACGCCTGCTTCTTCGAGTACGGCATTGCCGCCTACGACCTCGAGCTCGGCGCGACCATCAAGAAGAAGAAGACCAAGGACCCCGAGTTCCAGCGCCGCCTGAAGGGCGTGCTGACCAAGATCCGCCGGCAGGCGACCAAGGACTACGTCGTCCACCCGGCGCTGTCCCTGCCCACCGGCTCGTTCCTGCCGACGCTGGCCGCGAACTTCACCGCCAACGTGGTCCGCAACCTGTGGTCGCACTCCGTGATCATGTGCGGTCACTTCCCCGAGGGCGTCGAGACGTTCGAGCGGAAGTCGATCGACCCCAACGAGACCAAGGGCGAGTGGTACGTCCGGCAGATGCTCGGCTCGGCCAACATCTCCGGCTCGAAGCTGATGCACCTCCTGTCCGGCAACCTTAGCCACCAGATCGAGCACCACCTGTTCCCCGACCTGCCGTCGAACCGGTACGCCGAGATCGCGCCGAAGGTGCAGGCACTGTTCGAGAAGTACGACCTCAACTACCACACGGCCCCGATGCCGCAGCAGGTCTACTCCGCATGGCACCGGGTGGTCCGGCTCTCGCTGCCCAACGGCTGGCTCGAGACCACCAACGCCCGCAACCTCCCGCAGCAGCTCAAGCTGCTCTACGGCATGGCCACCGGCGGTCCCAAGGTCCGCCGGGCCGCGCAGGCCCGTCTGCAGCAGCAGGCCCGCAGGCTCTCCGCGGCCTAGTTCAGGCAGAACTCGTTCCCGTACGGGTCGCTCATCACCACCCAGGACTCGTCGGCCTCGTCCTGACGAGCGACGACCGTCGCGCCCAGTTCCACGAGCCGTGCCTCCTCCGCGTCGCGGTCATCGGCGAGCAGGTCGAGGTGCACCCGGTTCTTTCCGCGCTTCGGCTCGGGGACCTGCATGAACAGCAGGCGTGGTGCTCCGTCGCCTGGCAGTAGGACTCGTGCTGCGGTTCCCCAATCGCCGTCGATACTCGCGCCGAGGGCGGTTGACCACCAGCGCGCGACCTGACCGGGCTCCACGTCACAGTCGACGGTGACGTTCATGAGGGAGAGAGTCATGCCCGTCAGTGTCCAACAGGGTTGGCGTCGGTGGTCGAGGTCGAAACTCCAGAAGTGAGAATCCGGCTCAACCATGGGGGTGGTGGGCCACGAGCCGTTCACAGGTGCGGTGTTCGGAATGGTCGTCCACAGGGCGCGGCGGACCGTTCGAGGGTGTCGGTGGTGGCGGGTTGAATGGGGGTCATGGCAGCAGCATCGGTGCTCGAGTTCGAGGGTGACCCGCAGGTCGCTCTCCTCGATGCGGTGCGCGCTGAACGGGTCGCGCGGGATGCCGCGGAGGTGCGGATGCTCGAGGGTGTGGTCGCGTTCTGCGCCGCCCACCGGGTGGCAGAGGACGAGGCGGCGACGGTGGTGGAGCGGGGTCGGGATACCGGACTGGCGCTGGCCGGGCCGGGTGCGCCGTTTGTGTCGGAGTTCGCGATCGTCGAGCTCGCGTCCGCGCTCAGGATGACCATCGACGCGTGCCAGCGGCTGGTGGGGCAGGTGTTGGAGGTCCGGCACCGGCTGCGCCGGATCTGGGAACGGGTCGTGGACGGTGAGCTGGCGTGGTGGCGGGCCGCCCGGATCGCCCAGCACACCATCGTGCTGCCCCAGGCGGGTGCGGCCCAGGTGGACCGTCGGCTGGCGGCGGTGGCCCACAAGGTCGGGGTGGTGGCCACCGAGAAGCTCTGCCAGGAAGCCCTCGATCAGTTCGACCCCGACCAGGCCGAGGAGCGCCGCCGGGCCGCCGCGGAGTCACGCCGCGTGGGTGTGCGGCTCGACCGGGCCGGCCGGCACGGCACCGTGGACGCGGACGCGGTGTTGGACACCGCCGACGCCCTCGATTTCGAGACCGCTGTCGCCCAGGCCGCCGCAGAGCCCTCAAAGCGGCGGGCTCCACCGACACCCTCGACGTCCGCCGCTCCCAGGCGGTCGGGGTGATCGCCCGCCACTACCTCGGCGACCTGCTCAACGCCGACCACGGCGGTGCCGGGCCGCTGGTCAAACCGCGGCGGGTCGCCATCAACGTCCACCTGCGCGACCAGGACACCGGCCGCTGCGACACCACCCGCGCCCCGATCTCGGTGGAGCAGGTCAAGGGCTGGTGCACCCACCCCGACACCCAGGTGACCATCCGCCAAGTCATCGACCTCAACGAGCACATCCGGGTCGACGCCTACGAAGTCCCCGACCGACTCGACCACCAGGTCACCGAACGCGACGCCACCTGCATCCACCCCTGGTGCACCCGACCCGCCACCTCCTGCGACGACGACCACTGCATCCCCTACGACCACGGTGGGCCAACCAGCAGCGACAACATCGCCCCCTTGTGTCGCCGACACCACCGCACCAAGACCCACCGCCGATGGCGCTACCGGTTCCTGCGACCAGGCCACTACCTGTGGACCAGCCCCGGCGGCCTGTCCTACTACCGCGACGGCACCGGCACCACCGACCTCGGACATCTTGCGAGCACGAGTGGCAACACGTAGCGTCCCGATGTACCAATTCGATATATCGGAGGCGGGTCTACGGTGAGGTCGATCGACTACGACAAGGAGCAGTACCAGGACTACGCGCGCGGGCGCGCGCTCAGCGAGCAGCAGCTGAAGGCATGGCTCAGCGCCTTCGGAGCCCTGCTGCCCGAGCGGCGGCCGCTGGTGGGGCTGGACGTCGGCTCGGGGACCGGCAGGTTCACCCCGGCGTTGGCGCAGGCCTTCGGGCCGGTCACCGGTGTCGAGCCGTCGGTCCGGATGCGCGAGGTAGCGGTGGCGGAGTCCCTGCATCCCGGTGTGAGCTACTTGGCGGGCTCCGCCGAGGACCTGCCAGTGCCGTCCGGCAGCGCCGACTACGCGCTGATGTTCCTGTCGTGGGCTCACGTCCAGGACAAGCCGCGGGCGGTCCGGGAGCTGGCCAGGGTGCTCAAGCCTGGCGGGCGGCTGCTCCTGCGCTCGAACTTCAGCGACCACGTCCCCCCATCAGGCTGGTGGCTCGAGTACTTCCCCCGCGGCTACGAGGTCGACGCCGCGAGGTTCCAGCCGCTGCACGAGGTGATCGCGGCGTTCACGTCGGACGGCTGGCGGGTCGCCGAGTTCGGCCGGGTCATCGAGCCGTCGTCCTGCACCCGCGGCGAGATGCTCGAACGGCTGCGCCTGCGCACTCTCTCGACCTTCGCTGACTTCACTCCCGACGAGCTGGAGGCCGGCTTCGGCCGCCTGGAGCAGGCCGTCGCCGCCGATCCAGACGCACCGGCGCCTGCAGATCCTGCGACCCTGCTCACGCTCGAACGGCGCTGACGCGGTAGCGGAGCTGCAGGACGCCGTTTCCGAATCGGCGCTCATCGAGGAGCTCGAGGTCGGCACGCATGTCGGCCGGCAGCGCCGGCTTGCTCCCACCGACGACCATGGGCCAGACGAACAGCTGGCACTCGTCAACCAGCCCGGCCTTGAGCGCCTGCGCGGCGAGGTTCGGACCTCCCACGATGAGATCGCTGCTGGCCGCGGCCTTCAGTGCGCGTACGGCGGTGGGGTCGACGTGGTCCTCGAGCCGGGTGTTGGCGGTTGGCACCGCGGCCAGGGTCGTGGAGTAGACGACC
The DNA here is from genome assembly GCA_963779635.1 of uncultured Actinomycetota bacterium. Taxonomy (GTDB): domain Bacteria; phylum Actinomycetota; class Actinomycetes; order Propionibacteriales; family Nocardioidaceae; genus Nocardioides. The sequence goes on from CAVZZC010000010.1 coordinate 496,662, forward strand.
TTGCTCGCCGCTTGCCAGGCGGTCGCGAAGTCGGCCGTCAGGTCGGACCGCGCCCCCAGGGCAGGGTCGGTCTCCCAGACGGCCATCGACTCGTACATCCGCCGCCCGTAGAGATAGGTGCCCGCGGATCGCATGAGGTCGGTGATGGACGTGAACACGTCGTCGTCCGGTGGCGCCCAGTCGACGCCGCCGCGTTCGTCCTCGGTCCAGCCGTCGAGAGACATGTTCGTCGCGTAGATCAGCTTGGCCACGCGAGCCATGGTGCCAAACGGTTTCGTACGCTGCGCCCATGCCACTCACCGACTTCCCCCGCCACCCGCTGACCTTCGGCCCCAGCCCGGTCCACCCGCTGACGCGGCTGAGCGAGCACCTCGGCGGCGCGCAGATCTGGGCGAAGCGCGAGGACTGCAACGCCGGCCTGGCGTACGGCGGCAACAAGACGCGCAAGCTGGAGTACCTCGTCCCCGACGCGCTCGCTCAGGGCGCCGACACACTGGTGTCGATCGGCGGCTACCAGTCCAACCACACCCGGCAGGTGGCAGCCGTCGCGGCGCACCTGGGTCTCGACTGCGTGCTGGTCCAGGAGAAGTGGGTCGACTGGCCGGACGCGCTCAACGACCGGGTCGGCAACATCATGCTGAGCCGGATCATGGGCGCCGAGGTGCGGCTCGACGCGGCCGGCTTCGGCATCGGGTTCAAGGAGTCGTGGGAGCAGGCGCTCGAAGACGTGCGCCAACGCGGCGGTACGCCGTACCCGATCCCGGCCGGTGCTTCCGACCACCGGCTCGGCGGCCTCGGCTTCGCGCGCTGGGCCGACGAGGTCGCGGAGCAGGAGCGTGAGCTCGGGGTCTTCTTCGACACGATCGTGGTCTGCTCGGTGACCGGCTCGACCCACGCGGGGATGATCGCCGGCTTCGCCGGCCAGGACCGGCCGCGCCGGGTGATCGGGATCGACGCCAGCGCCAAGCTCGAGGAGACCCGCGACCAGGTCGAGCGGATCGCCCGGGCCACCGCCGAGCTGATCGGGCTCGGCCGCGACCTGCGCGACGACGAGATCACCGTGCTGGAGGGCTGGGCCGGCGACCTCTACGGCATCCCCGTGCAGTCCACGCTCGACGCGATCCGCCTGACCGGTCAGCTCGAGGGCGTGATCATCGACCCGGTCTACGAGGGCAAGTCGATGGCCGGACTGATCGACCTCATCCGCACCGGCGACATCGCCGAGGACTCGACCGTTCTCTACGCGCACCTCGGTGGACAGCCCGCGCTGAACGCGTACGCCGCCCTGTTCACCGACACCCGGCGGGTCTGAACGAAGAGCAAGGGATTCCCCCCTTCTGGGCCACCGCGTGCGCTCCTAGCGTCGTCGCCCATGAGGATGACGACCCGACTGGCCTGCCTCGGCGCACTCACCGGTGCGCTGCTGGTGCCGACCAACCCGCACGCGTACGCCGTCGAGAGCAACGGCCCCGACATCGACGTGTCCAACGTCGTCGAGCACCTCGAGGCGCTCCAGGACATCGCTGCGGCCAACGGCGGCAACCGGGCGCACGGGACCGCCGGCTACAACGCGTCGGTCGACCACTTCAAGGGGTTGCTCGACGCCGCCGGCTACGTCACCCAGAAGGTGGCCTTCACCTACAACGGCCGCACCGGCTACAACCTGATCGCCGATCTCCCCGGCGGTGACACCGCGAACACGGTCATGGTCGGTGCCCATCTCGACAGCGTCTCCGCGGGCGCCGGGATCAACGACAACGGCACCGGGTCGGCCGGGATCCTCGAGGTGGCGCTGCGCCTGGCAGAGGCCGCCGATGCGCCGACCAAGCACGTGCGGTTCGCCTGGTGGGGCGCCGAGGAGCTCGGCCTGGTCGGCTCGACCAAGTACGTCCAGGGCCTGACCAGCACCCAGCGCGCCCAGATCGACTCCTACTACAACTTCGACATGATCGGCTCGCCGAACCCGGGCTACTTCATCTACGACGGTGACAACTCGGACGGGACCGGGTCCGGGCCGGGGCCGAGCGGCTCGGCGTACCTGGAGCAGGTGTTGGTCGACTACTTCGGCGGGATCGGGGTGCCGACCCGGGGCACCGACTTCGACGGCCGCAGCGACTACGGGCCGTTCATCCAGTACGGCATCCCCGCCGGCGGGACGTTCACCGGCGCCGAGGGCCGGAAGACGGCGGCTCAGGTCCAGCTCTGGGGAGGCACCACCAGCGCCTTCGACCCCTGCTACCACTCGTCGTGCGACGACCTCGACAACATCGACAGCACCGCCCTGGACCGCAACTCCGACGCGATTGCGCACGCGGTCTGGACCGTGGCGCAGGTCGGTGACGTCGAGCCGCCTCCGCCGGTGTGCAACGAGACCACCCGGAGCGGTTCGCTCACGTCCGGCGGATCGGTCTATGCGCCGTCGAGCACCGGCTTCAGCATCGGCGCCGGGACCGTGCATGGCTGCCTCGACGGGCCCGACGGAGCCGACTTCGATCTGCTCCTCCAACACCAAGGGAGCCTCGGGTGGTCGACGGTCGCGCGAGCCGAGAGTCCCGGGCCGGACGAGGAGATCTCGTACGCCGCCACGGCCGGCACCTACCGCTGGCGGGTGTACGCCTACTCCGGGTCAGGCGCGTGGAGCCTGGGGTACGACGTCCCCTAGGCCGGCGCGTCGACGACCGCGCTCCAGTCTCCGAGGTTGATCGGGAACGAGACGTGCTCGTGGATGATCTGCCAGCGGTCGTCGATACGTCGTGCACACACGGTTGCCCGCAGCCACACCTCCATCTCCTGCCCGCCCCTGCGGGTGCCGCTGTCGGCGTGCAGCATGTGCGCGAACGCCACGTCTCCGTCCACGGTGACGCATAGGTCGCGGGTCTCCAGCCCGATGTCCCCTTCGTACTCGGCGAACCAGCGCAGGAAGTTGCTGCGGACCGCATCGGCGCCGACGAACTGGTGGGGGAGCACGATGTCGAAATAGACGATGTCGGGCGAGTAGAGGGACATCAGCACATCGATGTCCTTGGTGCGGCAGGCCTCTACCCGCGTCTCGAGCAACGCGGTGAAGGTCGTCTGGGTGGGTGCCTCTGCGTGGATCATCGTTCTCCTCGATCTGGACTGCGATTCGAGAGTCCGACGACGCAGCCGGTCGGAATGTGAGGTCCGTTGCGGGTCAGAACCGGAAGGTCGTCTGCCCGTGCGGCGCCTTGGCGAACACCAGCACCTTGCTGGGCGGCACCCGGAAGACGTCGGCCGCACCGCCGGGTTCGTCGGGTCCCGCGAACCCCTCCGCGTTGGGCTCGAAGCGCCAGGCCTCGCCGTACTTGTCGAGGTACGCGTCGGCGATGGCCGACATGGTGTCGAGTCCGGTAACCCGCTCCGCGGTGCCCTCGACGATCACGTCGGTGCCGGCCTGCCAGGTGTTGGTGCCCGTCGTGACTGTGACGTCGGGGGAGGTGCCGAGGTTGCGGTGCTTCTGCTCGCGCCGGCCGGTGCAGAACCAGAACGCGCCGTCGTGCCAGAGACCCACCAGCGGAGTCGTGTGCGGGCGGCCGTCCGCCCGGACCGTGGTGATCCAGTAGAGCTCGGCCGCTTCGAGTCGAGCCTCTGCGTCGGCCCAGCCCGAGGTGTCGGCGGCCTCCTCGGAGAAGCGCGGGTCCAGGTTTCCGGTGGTCGCTTGATCCCTCATACAGGTGACGACCTTGCCGAGAACGCCGATTCATCGGTGCCGCAGCCGTATTCTCGCGCCGTGCGCGTGTGCGTGCTGGGCGCCACCGAGGTCTGGCGCGAGGACCAGCAGGTCGACCTCGGCACCCGCAAGCGGCGGGCGCTGATCGCCGCCCTCGCGCTGTCGACCGGCCGCCCGGTCTCCGTGGACGCGCTGGTCGACCTGCTCTGGGCCGACGCACCTCCGGACGCGGTCGCCAACACGCTCCAGGCCTACATCTCCGGGCTACGCAAGACCCTGGAGCCGGACCGCGCACCGCGTACGCCGGCCAGCGTGCTGGTGACCGTCGCCCCCGGCTACGCGCTGAGGGTGCCCGAGGAGGATCTCGACGCGACCCGGTTCGACCGCGCGGTCAGCGGCGCGCACCGCCGCCTGGGCACTCGCGGCACCTGGTGGGAGCCGCCGGGGCTGACCGACGATGTGATCTCTGAGTGCCTCGCGGAGGTCGACGCGGCGCTGGCGCTGTGGCGCGGGACGCCGTACGTCGACCTCGAGGAGGCGCCGTCGGCGGTGGCGGAGCGGGCCCGGCTGGAGGAGCTGCGCAGCGTGGCCCTCGAGGACCGAGCCGTGCTCCGGCTCGCGCTCGGCGACCACGGGACCGTCGCGGCCGAGCTCGAGTCGCTGACCGCGGCGTACCCGCTGCGCGAGCGGTTGTGGGGGCTGCGGGCGGTGGCGCTGGCCCGGGCCGGTCGCCAGGCCGACGCCCTGGACGCGCTCCGCGAGGTGCGGGACGTGCTCGACCGCGAGCTCGGCCTCGAACCCAGCGCCCAGCTGCGCGACCTGCAGACCGCGGTGCTGCGCCAGGACCCCGCACTCTCCCGGGGCGCAGCCGTGGTCGCGCCAGCCGCACCACCCCCACCCGCGTCCGCACCGTCGCCGGCACCGCGGCTCCCCGACTGGCCGCTGGTCGGGCGCGACGACCAGCTGGCGGTGCTGGTCGACGCGCTGGCCGCCGCCGAGCAGGGCGCGCCGCGCTTCGCTGCGCTCACCGGGGAGCCGGGCATCGGCAAGTCACGCCTTTGCGGCGAGCTGGCGGCCCGGGCCGTGGCGAACGGCGCCAGGGTCGTGGTGGGCCGGTGCTCGCAGGACGACGGCGCACCTCCGTTGTGGCCGTGGCGGCAGGTGCTGCGGGGCCTCGGTGCCGACCTCGCCGTACCGGACGGGGACGACGAGGGCGCCGAGTTCCGGACCTGGGAGGCGATCACCGCCCGGGTCTCCGAGGCTGCTCGGGACGAGACCGTCGTGGTCGTGCTCGACGACCTGCACTGGGCCGACCGGTCCAGCCTCCGGGTGCTGCGGCTGCTCGCCGAGACCGTCGACGCCGGCCGGCTGTTGACCATGGCCACCTGGCGCCCGCATCCCGAGCCCACCGGCGCGCTCGCCGACGCGGCGGAGTCCCTGGCCCGGCGGCACGCGGCCCGGCTGGAGCTGCGCGGCCTCACCACGGCGCAGGCCGCCGAGGTGGTCGAGGCCGTGGCCGAGGTCGCGCCGACGGACGCCCAGGCCGACCAGCTGGCCGAGCGCACCGACGGCAACCCGTTCTTCCTGGTGGAGTACGCCCGGCTCGCCCACGACGGCGGCGACCTGGGCGCGCTGATGGCGGAGTCCGACCCACCGACGGCCGTGTCCGACGTGCTGGCCCGCCGGATCGACCGGCTGACCACCGAGACGAGCGACCTGCTCCGGTGGGCCGGCGTGATCGGGCGGTCCTTCGAGCTGTCCGTGCTCACCGAGGCCGCCGGGGTGGACGAGGACGCGGCCCTCGACCACATCGACGCCGCGCTGGCCGCCGGCCTGGTGCGCGAGGAGGCCGTCGGCAGCTACCTCTTCGGCCACGCCCTGGTCCGCGACGAGCTGTACGGCGGGGTCGGGACCGACGCGCCGGGCCCGGATGCACGCCCGGGTGGCCGAGGCGCTGGAGTCCCGGCCCGGGCGAGAGAGCGAGACAGCGCGGCACTGGCTGGCCGCCGGCCCGGCGTACGCCGGACAGGCCTGGCGGGCGGCCCGCGCGGCCGCGGAGGCCGCCCGGCGGGTGCATGCGTACGGCGAGGTCGCCGAGCTGCTCGAGGGGGCCATCGAGTCGCTGGAGAAGGACCCGACCGCGACGGCGGCCGACCGCTACGACCTGCTGATGCCGCTCGCCGACGCGCACCGCTGGCGTGCGGACTGGGACGCGCTGCACCTCACCGTGCAACGAGCGATCGCGGTCGCCGACGAGCTGGGCGACGTGGAGCGGCTGGCCTCGGCGGCCTCGGCGATGACCGTCGGCGCGCTGTGGCAGTCGGCGCACTACGGCACCACGCACGACGAGGTGATCGCCGCGCTGCGCCGGTCCATGGAGGGCCTTCCGGACGCCGACGGCGCGATGCGCTGCCGGGCGATGCTGGCGCTGGCGAACGAGCTCTACTACACCTCCAGCTTCGAGGAGCGGACCGCTCTGGTGGAGCAAGCCGTGGCGATGGCGGACCGCCTCGGCGACGACGCGCTGCAGATCGACGCCCGCCAGGTCGGGTCGGTGGCTCTCTGGCAGCCCGACACGACTGAGCTGCGGTACGACATGGCCCGCGAGGCGATGGAGCGCGCGGAGGCGACCGGCAACGAGCGGGGGTACGTCGCCGCGGCCACCATGGTCACGGCCTTCCTCGGGGAGCTGGGCCGGATTGCCGAGATGCGGGAGATGCTCGCCGTTGCCCGCGAGCGCGCCGAGCGACTGCAGTTCCCCTACGGCCTGCTGGTGCTCGACTCCCTGGAGGTGCCCTGGCTGGCGATGGCCGGTCGCTTCGACGAGGCGGAGGTGCTGCTCGAGAGGTTGGGTCGGCTGGTCCAGGAGGTGTCGATGCGGCAGGCCGAGGACGCCTGGGCCGGGTCGCTCCTGACGCTGCGGCTCTGGCAGCAGCGCACCGCCGAGGTGGTTCCGGTGATGCACTCGTTCGAGGACGGCCCGCTGCCGGTCACCCCGATCCTGGTCTTCTTCCTGCTGTGGGGCGGGGAGGAGGAGGCGGCCAAGGAGCACTCCAGGACGCATCCGCTGGTCCTCGCGCCGGCCGACTGGATGGCGATGCTCAACTGGGGCTGCGCCGCCCAGGCGTCCCTCGGACTCGGCGATCCGGCGCTGGCTGCCGAGGCCTACGCCGCGCTGGCGCCGTACGCCGGGCGCACGATCTGCGCCGGGTCCGGCAACAGCCTCGGACCCGTCGACTCCGCACTCGCCCAGGCGGCGGCGGCCGTCGGCGACCTGGAGCTCGCCGGCCGGCACGCCGAGGACGCGCTGCGGCAGATCGAGGAATGGCAGATCCCGCTGGCCGCGCAGTGGCTGCGCGGACAGCGGGACCGTTACCAGTTCTGAGTCAGGCGGCCTTGCCGAAGGCGGCCCTCTCGAGCCGTTCGAACCGGCGCCGCGTCAGCAGCAGCATCACCTTGTGCACGGAGCCGCCGGGCTTGGCGAACAGCTCGCGGAGCACCGGCTCCGGGAGCTCATGAGCCACCCACGGCACCAGCTTGAGGATCTCTCGGAAGGAGATCCCGGCGTCGAAGTGCTCCTTGGTGATCGCCTCCCACTCCTCGGGGGTGAGCAGTGCCTGGATCAGCGCGATCGCCTCGGTCTCCTCGTGCTTGAGGTGCTCGGCGAGCCGCTCCCGCGCCGCGACGAGGCGTACGGCGAGCGCCGCGCGGGCGTCATCGTCCGGGTGCTCGGCGAGCCGCTGGATCCCGGCCGCACAGGCCTCAAGGATCGGGTCGATCTCGGAGTGCTCGGCCTCCATCGCCTCCAGCGTGGCCCGACCCTCCTCGTCGGCCCGGTCCATCAGTGCCGGCCAGAGACCGGCGTCCTCGCCGCTGTGGTGGTGGTGCAGCGCCGCGGAGAAGATCTCCCAGCGCTCCGCCATCGCCTTCCAGGCCCGCCGGTCGGTGGCCGGGGTGCTGCCCGCCGCGGTGGCGAACGCCTCGAGGTCACGCCGGAAGGCGTGGTGCATGACGTACATCATCGTCATGTCGATCGGACCCGGGTGGGCCGCGGTCTGGCCGGGGAGCCGGAGCTGCTCGGGCCACGTGGTGGTGTCGGTGGTGGTCATCGTCTCTCTCGCTTCTCGGGTTCGGTGGATCAGTGGACGTCGGCGGTCTCGCGACCGGCGACGGGAGTGGACGGGGCGTCCAGGCCCAGATCGGCGTCGGTGACCTCGGCGCGCACCCGGGGCATGACCCGGTCGAGCGCCGACGGCACCCACCAGTTCCAGCGGCCGAGCAGCGACATGGTCGCGGGCACCAGGACCATCCGGATCACCGTCGCGTCGAGCAGGATCGCCACGGCCATGCCGATGCCGAGCATCTTCACGACGACGTCGACCTCGGTGGCGAAGCCCAGGAAGACGGCGACCATGATCGCGGCCGCGCAGGAGATCACCTTCCCGGTCGAGGCCAGCCCGCGGACCACGCTGCCGTGCGCGTCGCCGGTGGCCTCCCAGTCCTCGCGCACCCGGGACAGGAGGAAGACCTCGTAGTCCATCGAGAGCCCGAACAGGATGGCGAACATCAGCATCGGCACCCAGCTGGAGACGGGTACGGCGTGGTCGAGGCCCAGCATGCCGGTGCCCCAGCCCCACTGGAAGACCGCGACCATCACGCCGTACGCCGCGCCGATGCTGAGCAGGTTCATCACCGCCGCCTTCAGCGGGACGATCACCGACCGGAACACCAGCGCCAGCAGCAGCACGGAGACCGCCACCACGAAGCCGATGACCAGCCAGAGCCGGTTCGCCAGCAGGTCGGCGATGTCGGCGAAGATCGGGATCTGCCCGGTGACCTCGACGCCGTCGGGCACCTGGTCGCGGATCGACGCGACGGCGTCCGTGGCACCTTCGTCGGTGGGACTGAACTCCGGCACCGCATTGAGCAGCGTCACCGCGCCGTCGGGCGACACGATCGGCTTGCTCACCTCGGCGATGTCGTCGCGGGCCTCGAGCTCGCGAGCCAGCTCGGCCGTCTCCGCGCCGGTGACCCGGTCGCGGTCGACCACGATCTGGATCGGGGCGTTCAGGCCGGGCCCGTACTCCTCGGCGACCAGGTCGTAGGCCTTGCGGGTGGTCAGGTCGGTGGACTGGGTGCTGGGGTCCTGCGGCCAGGTGCGCAGGTCGAGCACCGGCAGCGCCAGCACGATCATCACCAGCGCGGCGCCGATCGCCCAGGGGAGCGGCTTGCGGCCGACCTTCGCGGCCCAGCGCTCGGTGAGGGTCGGGCGCTCGATGCGCTCGATCTCCGCCTCGACGGGCAGGTTCCGCACCTTGCGCGGGATGATCCGGCGCCCTGCGAGCCGGGACAGCGCCGGCACCAGGGTCAGCGCGGCCGCCATCACGGAGACGACCGCGATCGCGGTGGCGAAGCCGAAGGAGGCGTAGACCGAGAGCCCGGAGAACCGCAGTCCCATCAGGGAGATCAGCACGGTGAGCCCGGCGAAGACCACGGACCGGCCGGCGGTCGCGACCGCACGCCCGGCGGCGTCGGTCACCTCGTGCCCACGGCGGAGGTACTCGACGTGCCGGATCGCGATCAGGAGCGCGTAGTCGATGCCGACACCGAGGCCGACCATCGCCGCGATGGTGGGGGCGGCGGTGCTCACGTCCATGGCGGCGGCGAGCAGCAGCACGCCGCCCGAGCTGATGCCCAGGCCGACGAGCGCGACGCCGATCGGGAGGCCGGCGCCGACGATGGAACCGAGCGCCAGGACCAGGATCAGCAATGCGGCGAGCACGCCGATGATCTCGCCGTAGCCCTCGAGCGGGGCGGCGGCGCTGTTGGGCACCTCGCCGCCGAGCTCGACCTGCAGCCCGGAGTCACGGGTGGCCTCAACGGCGTCCTCGAGCGGGTCGAGGTTGCTCATCAGGTCGGAGTCGGTGACCGGTACGTCGTACCGGACGTCGATCAGCAGCGTGTCGCCGTCCGCGGAGGGCCGGGGGTCGCTGACCGTGAGGACGTGCGGCATGTCGGTGAGCCGCTCGCCGAGCTCCGCGACCGCGGCGGCGTCCGGGGTTCCGCCGTCTGTGTCGTGGACGACGACCTGGGCGGAGGCGTAGCCGGCCTCGGGGAAGTGCTCCCGGAGCTGGTCCACGCCCACCTGGGCGCGGGCGTCGGGGACGTTGTAGTCGTCCTGGGGCTCTCCGCCGATCGAGCCGGCCAGGGTCAGGACGGCGAGCGCGGCGACGAGCCAGGCCAGGAGGGTCCGCCAGGGGTGAGCCGCGGATCCGCGGCCGAGGCGGTAGAGGAAGCGGGACATGGGGTGGGTCCTTCGAAAGTCGTGTCGGTGTGGTTGGGAACACCGTGTCCGAGGCCGCTTGAAGGCGACTTGGGGCCGACTTGAGGTCCCTGATTCCCGTTGAATCGGAGGTTGTGGTGGGCCGAGTCAGTGATCCTGGTCGGTCTGGACCTTCGGTTCGGTCACGTGCGTACCCGGTGTCCCGCGGCGCGCAGCAGCGCCGATCGGCTGAGCACGGTGGCGAGCTCCCGCTCCTGGCGGCGCTTCCGACCCCGCAGCACCAGCAGCTCGCGCCGTCGTCGCTCCTCGGGTGTCTGCGCCATGCGTCGAGCATTTCCCAGGGCGTACGTCGCCGGCATCGGCCGGTGGTCCCTACCTCTCCTACTTTGGTCAGGGGTAGGCGAGGCCCGTGGTCTTCTCGCTGATCTCCCACAGGCGCCGCTGGGCGTCCTCGTCACGCGAGAGCTTGGTGCTGGTCACCACCTGCGGCGCCCCGCTCATCTCCTGGAGCCCGCTCGGCCCGCAGTAGGTGCCGCCGGGAAGGTCGGCGGTGGCCGCCATCAGGGTCGGCCAGGCGCCTGCGGCCGGCGACTGGGAGACCGCCTTGATGGCGGCGTCCAGGATCGACGCGATGCCACCGGAGGAGCGGCCGTACTGACCGTTCGCGGCGAGGTGGGTGCCCGCGAACCCGGGATGCGCGGCCAGCGCCTTGATCGGCAGCTCCGCCTCCCGGCAGCGCCGCTCCAGCTCATAGGTGAACATCAGGTTGGCGAGCTTGGTCTGGCTGTAGGCCACCCAGCGGGCGTACCGGCCCTGCTTGCGGGTGGGGTCGCCGAGCGGCGCCTTCCGCGCAACCCGGTGCATCGGCGATGACACCGTGACCACCCGGGCGTCCTCGCTGGCGACCAGCTGGGGGAGCAGCAGCCCGGTCAGCAGGAACGGGCCGAAGTGGTTGGTGGCCATCTGCAGCTCGAGGCCGTCGCGGGTCCGTTTGTACGGCGTGCCCATCACTCCGGCGTTGTTGACCAGCACGTCGATCGGGCCGAGCGAGGCCGCGCGGCCGCCGGCGTGCCGCACCGAGTCGAGGTCGGAGAGGTCGACGACGAGCCGGGGCAGCTCTGCCGCGGGCACCTCGGCGTGGATCCGGCGCTCGCTGTCCTCGAGCTTGTGCTTCGTCCGGCCGGCGAGGACCACGCGGGCCCCGCGCCGGGCCAGCTCCAGCGCGGTGTGGAACCCCAGCCCGCCGACCGTCGGTCCGGTCACCACGATGGTGCGCCCGGCCTGGTCGGGGATGTCGGCGACCTGCCAGGCGTCGACCGGGGTCGCTCGGGTCACGGGGTGGTGGCCATGCTGTCGACGATCCTCCGACCCAGCGCTTGGTCGCCCTCGATCGTCACGGCGCCCGGCTCGGCCGCGCGGCGACCGCCGGCCAGCACGACGAGGGACGCCCGGTCCATCCGCAGCGTGACGTCCGGGTCGGCGGGGATCTCGGCGAGCGGCTCCCCGCGGCCGATGTCGTTGACGGTGAACGCCGCGGGTGCACTGCCCTCGACCGCCAGCACGGCGGTGGTGCCGGCGGGAGCGCCGGTCTTCTTGGCCAGGACGTAGCCGAACCCCTCGACGAGGTAGTCGGCGACGTGCTGCGCGGCCGGTGAGTCCAGGTTGCCCGGGCGCCCGACCGCACGGCGTACGTCCTGCTCGTGCATCCAGACGTCGAAGGGCCGGTTGCGCAGCAGCCGCTCCCAGTCCCACGGGACACCGCCGAAGATCACCTCGGGCTTCGCGGACCCGTCGGTGGGTGGGTCGGCCAGCAGTGCGGTGTGCCGGGCCGTGGTCACGGAGCGGATCTCGTTGATAATCTCGTCGGGGCTGGAGTCGCGCCGGTTGACCACGCCGATCTCGGTGTAGAGCCCCATCAGGCCGGTCACGTGGTCGGGGTCGCCGACCTCCGCGGTCTCCTCGGGAGCGCCGGCGAGCACGCTCTCGAGGTGGGCGGTGTGCGAGGCGACGGCGCGGACGTCCCACCCGGCGAGGTCGGTCGGCGTCGACCACTGCTCGGCCGGCACCTCCTCGAGCAGGCTGGTGAAGTCGTCGACCGCCCGCCACCACACATCGATGTAGCCGGCGAGACGCTGTTGATCGGTGGGAGCGGCCATGCGCCGCAGCCTAATGGGGGTCAGCCGAGCGCCAGTGTGGCGGCTATCACGATCATGGTGAGGCCGATCAGGACGTCGAGCACGCGCCAGGCGCGCGCCGAGGCGAGCAGACCGTGGGCCAGTCGGGCGCCGTACCCGAGCGCGGCGAACCACACGAGGCTGGCCAGCGCTGCGCCGGCGCCGAACCACCAGCGGCCGTCGCCGTGCTGGTTGGCGATCGAGCCCAGCAGCAGCACCGTGTCCAGGTAGACATGGGGGTTGAGCCAGGTCAGGGCCACCGCCGTCATCGCGGCGGCCTGCACCGACGGGGACCCGGCCCGGGCCGCCTCCAGTCCCTTGGTACGGCGGGCGCGGAGCAGCGAGCTCACGCCGTACCCGATCAGGAAGGCGACGCCGAACCAGCGCACCACGTCGAGCACGACCGGCGCCTCCTCGACGATCGTGCCGATGCCGGCGATCCCGGCCAGGATCAGCACCAGGTCGGACACCGCGCAGATGGCGACCACCACGCCGACGTACCGGCGAGCCAGGCCCTGGCGCAGCACGTAGGCGTTCTGCGCCCCGATCGCCACGATCAGCGACCAGCCGGTGAGCAGGCCGGCGACGGCGGAGTCGATCACGGGACGACGCTAGAGCCGGAGCCGTATGCAGTCCAACGAAAGATTCTACGAATAGATTAGAATTGCTTCACATGAGGCCGCACCCCGACCAGCTGGCCGCCCTGGTGGCGATCGTCGAGCGGGGCACGTTCGAGGCGGCCGCCCGGCAGCTGCATGTGACCCCGAGTGCGGTCAGCCAGCGGATCCGCGGACTGGAGTCGATGGCCGGCCAGGTGCTCGTACGCAGGTCGAGCCCGTGCGCCGCGACTCCGGCCGGCGAGCGGCTGCTCCGGCTGGCCCGGCAGACCAACCTGCTGTACGACGAGGCTGCCGACGCGCTCGACGCAGCTGCGAGGGGACCGGTCGAGCTGCCGGTCGCGGTGAACGCCGACTCGCTCGACACCTGGTTCCGCGGGGTGCTCCGCGACGTCGGCGAGTGGGAGGGCGTGGCGCTGCGGCTGCACGTCGAGGACCAGGCCTACTCGGCCGACCTGCTGCGCCGCGGTGACGTGCTGGGTGCGGTGACGTCCGACCCGGTCGCCGTACAGGGCTGCGCGGTGGAGCCGCTGGGCACGCTGCGCTACCGGCCGGCAGCGGCGCCGGAGTTCGCGGAGCGGTGGCGGCGCGGGCGCGGCTACGACTGGGCGCGGATGCCGACGGTGGTGTTCAACGAGAAGGACGCCGTCCAGCACGACGTGCTCGCCGCCCGCGGCCTCGAGCCGCCGCCGATCGTGCACCGGGTGCCGACCTCGGCCGACTTCCACGAGGCGGTGCGGCTCGGACTCGGCTGGGCGGCGATCCCCGAGCCCCAGCTCGACCCCGACCTGGCGTCCGGGCGGCTGGTGCTGCTCTCGCCGCGCACCCACGTCGACGTACTCCTGCACTGGCAGCGGTGGCGCCTCGACTCCCCGCTCCTCGCCCGGCTCACCGACACCGTCCGTGAGTCCGCCGGCACCCTCAAGCGGCCAGCACTGCCGTGAGGCCTTCCTGCAGATCGTTGACGAAGTACTCGGGAACCTCCAGCGACGGGAAGTGTCCCCCGGCTTCGGGCGACCTCCACCGGACGATCTGTCGGTACCGCTCCTGTGCCCAGGGGCGCGGACACTTCTCGATGTCGCGGGGATACATGCTGATCGCTGTTGGAACGTCGACCCGAAGCTCGGGATCGAGCGAGTTGTGGCTCTCGTAGTAGATGCGGGCCGCCGATGCGCCGGTCCGCGTCAGCCAGTACAGCGTGACGTCGTCGAGAATCCTGGCTCTGGAGATCCTCTCGAACGGGCTGTCTTCGGTGTCTGTCCACTCGGCGAACTTGTCGAGGAGCCAGGCGAGGAGTCCCACCGGTGAGTCGACGAGGGAGTAGCCGATGGTCTGCGGCCGGGTCGCCTGCTGCTTCGCGTACGCCGCGCGGTGGTCGTAGAAGGCGCGGGTCTCCTCGGTCCACGTGCGCTCGACGGCCGTCAGCCCGTCCGTGGTCAGCCCCGGCGGTGCCTGCGCCAGAACTGTGTGGATGCCGAGAACGTGCTCCGGGAACCTGCCGGCGAGCACCGTGGTGATCACGCCTCCCCAGTCGCCGCCGTGGGCTGCGAACTTGCGGTAGCCGAGCCTGCCCATCAGTTCCACCCAGGCGGCCGCGATCTTCTCGGTCCCCCACCCGGTGGTGGCCGGCTTGTCGCTGTAGCCGAAGCCTGGCAACGACGGGACCACGACGTGGAACGCCGGCGCCGCCGCATCCTTCGGATCCGCCAGCTCGTCGACGACATCGATGAACTCAGCAACACTGCCTGGCCAGCCGTGCGTCAGGATCAGAGGAGTGGCATCTGCGCGCGCGGATCGCCGGTGCAGGAAGTGGATTCCGAGGTCATCGATGGTCGTGCGGAACTGACCGATCTGGTTGAGGCGCGCTTCGAACGAGCGCCAGTCGTACTCCGTGCTCCAGTAGTTCACGAGATCGACGAGGTCGGCGAGAGGAACGCCCTGGTCCCATCGGCGAGGGTCGGGCGCCGCGCGGTAGACCGTCTCGGCCTCCGGCAGCCGCGCCGCGGCCAGTCGCGCGCGCAGATCGTCGAGGTCAGCGTCAGGTGCGTGGGCTTCAAAGGGCTGGACGTCGCTGGTTGGAAGGGGCATGAGACCTCCTGATCGAGTAGAACCGGCTAAGACGGTTCTACCATCGCCTTTGCACGACGCGCAACCGGCTAAGGTGGTTCCATGCGCCCTGGGTTCCCGGACTTTCGCCTCGGGACGGTGCTGTCGACCAGCTTCACGGGGACTCTGTCGGAACGTCGTGGCGACCCTGTGGAGCGCATTCCCACGCCGCAGCGACTCGTCGACTGGCTGGCGGTGAGCGGCCTCGCCGTGGAGTCCTGCACCACTGCCCAGCTCGAACGCGCCCGGGAGCTGAGGGAGGCAATTCACGCAGCCGCGACAGCGGCCGCGACGGAGAAGGCGCTTCCTGGATCTGCTGTCCAGGTCATCAATGACTGCAGCGCCGAGGGTCGGGCCGCTGCGATCCTGACGCCCGAGGGCAAGCGGCAATGGCGGCTCAGCTCGGCTTCCTGCGTGGAAGATGCCCTCAGCGTGATCGCTGCCGATGCCATCAGCGTCATCGCAGGCGAACGAGACGGAAGGTTGGCCCTCTGTGCATCACCAACCTGCCAAGCCGCGTTCTTCGACACCAGCCAGAGTCGCACCCGCAAGTGGTGTGACATGAACACCTGCGGGAACCGCCAGAAGAAGGCGCGCTTCAACGCCAAGCGTGAGTCAGAGGCGGGCCAGCGTTAGAAGGCGTCCTCGCTGAGGTCCATCAGCGCGAGGTCGGTGGCCTCGGCGATGGCCCGCTCGGCGGAGAGCCGCGGCAGGTTGGTCTGGGCGAAGAACTGCGCCGCCGCGACCTTGCCTTCGTAGAACGCCTGGTCCTTGCCAAGAGAAGACGCAGCGTCGCCGGTCAATTTGTCGAGCGCGACCTCGGCCTGGCGGAGCAGCAGCCACGCGCAGACGAGGTCGCCGAGCGCCATCAGCAGGCGGGTGGTGTTGAGGCCCACCTTGTAGATGTTGCGAATGTTTCCGTCGCCCTCGCCTGTATTGCCAGTGGAGTCCGCCGACATCAGGTCGTTGATCATGTGGCCGACGATCGCGTTGGCGTCTTCGAGGGCGGTCGCGAGCAGCTCGCGCTCGACCTTGAGCCGGCCGTTGCCGGCCTCGGAGGCGAGGAAGCCCTCGATCTCCTTGGCCAGGTGGCCCAGGGCCTTGCCCTGGTCCTTCACGATCTTGCGGAAGAAGAAGTCCTGGCCCTGGATGGCCGTGGTGCCTTCGTAGAGCGTGTCGATCTTGGCGTCGCGGACGTACTGCTCGAGGGGGTACTCCTGCAGGTAGCCCGAGCCACCGAAGGTCTGCAGCGACTCTGTGCCGAGCAGCACCCAGGACCGCTCCGAGCCGTAGCCCTTGACGATCGGCAGCAGCAGGTCGTTGATCGCCTCGGCGAGCTTGTCCTCCTCGCCCTTCGCGGCGGCGACCATCACCTGGTCCTGCCAGGTCGCGGTGTAGAGCACCAGCGCCCGCATCGCCTCGGCGAACGACTTCTGGGTCATCAGCGAACGGCGTACGTCGGGGTGGTGGGTGATCGTGACGCGCGGCGCGGTCTTGTTGGCCGCCTCGGTGAGGTCGGCGCCCTGCTGCCGCTCCTTGGCGTACTCGAGCGCGTTGAGGTAGCCGGTCGACAGCGTCGCGATGGCCTTGGTGCCGACCATCATCCGGGCGTTCTCGATCACCTGGAACATCTGGGCGATGCCGTCGTGGATCTCGCCGAGCAGCCAGCCCTTGGCCGGCTCGCCGCCGCCGACGGAGGTGTCTCCGAAGGTCAGCTCGCAGGTGTTGGACACCTTGATGCCCATCTTGTGCTCGACGTTGGTGACGTAGGCGCCGTTGCGCTCGCCGGTCAGCTCACCGGTCTCCTGGTCGAAGTGGTACTTCGGCACGATGAACAGGCTCAGGCCCTTGGTGCCGGGACCGCCGACGCCATCGACGCCACTCGGGCGGGCGAGGACCAGGTGGATGACGTTCTCCTGCAGGTCGGACTCGGCCGAGGTGATGAACCGCTTGACGCCCTCGATGTTCCACGAGCCATCGTCGTTGGGGGTGGCCTTGGTGCGGCCCGCGCCGACGTCGGAACCGGCGTCGGGCTCGGTCAGCACCATCGTGGCCCCCCAGCCCTTCTCCACCATGAGCTGGGCGATCCGCTTGTCGCGCTCGGTGCCGTTGCGGTCGATCACGCTGCCCATCGACGGGCCGGTGGCGTACATCCAGATCGGCGCGTTGGCGCCCAGCACCATCTCGGCGATCGCCCAGTTGAGCGACGAGGGGGCCGGCTGACCGCCGATCGACTCGGGGATCTGAAGCCGCCAGAACTCCGCGTCCATCCAGGCCTGGTAGCTCTTCTTGAACGACTCCGGGAGCGGCGCGGTGCTGGTCGTCGGGTCGAACACCGGCGGGTTCCGGTCGCTGTCCTCGTACGACGCCGCGAGGTCCTCGCGGGTGATCCGCTCGACCTCGGCGAGGATCTCGCGCGCGGTGGCGACGTCGTACTCCTCGAACGGCCCGGCACCCAGGACCTGGTCCCGGCCGAGCACCTCGAAGAGGTTGAACTCGATGTCCCGCAGGTTGCTCTTGTAGTGGCTCACTGACCCGCCATTTCTCTCGTGTCGCTTGCTACTGGTCGGTAACTTAATAATAAAGGGGGCGCTAGCCGCAAGCAAGCGCTCTGAGGATTAGAGGCCCTCGTCACATCGCCAGAGACGGCGGACGCGCCCCAAATCAGAGTGAATGGATCGACTCGTCTGACACACTGGACGCATGCGTGTTTCCGCCAAGTCCGACTACGCGTTGCGGGCACTCATCGAGATGGCGGGCCGCGCTGACGGAAGGGCCGTGAGCGCCGAGGAGCTGGGCCGGCTGCAGGAGATCCCGCACGGGTTCCTGCAGGCGATCCTGGCCGACCTACGGCGGGCCGGCATCGTGATGTCGCAGCGGGGCCAGTCCGGCGGCTGGCGGATGGGGCGACCCGCGACCGACGTGACCGTCGCCGACGTGATCCGGGCCGTCGACGGCCCGCTGGTGTCGGTCTACGGGCTGCGGCCCGAGTCGGTGACCTACAACGAGGCCGCCGACGTGCTCCAGCACGTGTGGATCGCCGCGCGCAGGTCGCTGCGCGACGTCTTCGAGCAGGTGTCGATCCAGCAGCTGGCCGACGGCCGGCTCCCGAAGGCGGTCACCTCACGCACCGCCGACGAAGACGCCTGGCAGCCGCACTGAGCTCAGGCGACCGACGGCTCGTTGGGCAGGTCGGCCACCGGGAGCGAGGCGGTGCCGAAGCCGACCGTGCGTCCGAACTCCTTCCACACCGCGAGCCGGTCGCTGGGGCCGCCGAGGATGACGTTCACCCGCTCCGGACGACGCGCGCTCGCTGCCCATCGCTCGATCACGTTGCCGAGGCTCTGCTCGGCGTGGCCGTCGGTGTTCCACGCGTGCGGGGCGCCGGCCGTGATCACCACGTGCCGCTCGAACCCCGCGAGCCCGTCGAAGAGCAGCTCGATCTGCGGGGTCGTCGCCGCCACCAGTAGAGGTTGGGAGACCACCAGCGTGTCCCGGCCCTTGCGGCCGCGGCGGCAGATGGTGCTCCAGGCGCCTTCGACCTCGGCGCGCCGGTAGCCCCAGGCCTGGTGGTCGCGGAGGATCTCGATCGCGGCCCGGAACATCTCCTCCGGCGACTCCGCCGGGTTGCGTACGTCGAGCTCGGCCAGTGCGTGCGCGTGCCGCGCCAACGCGGCGTCGATGAGGTCGCCCGTCCCGCCCGGGAGGCCGACGTGGATGAACACCTTCCGCTTCCGGTTCATGTCTCGACGCTGACACTCCCGGTCGACCGGTCGGTGAACTCCCGGCCAACCGCGGCCGTACCCTTGAAACTGGAACGTGTTCTAGAATGCGGCGCATGATCACGTCGGACGCCATCACCTGGAACGCCCCGAACGACGACCACCCGGCCCGGGCCGCCTCGCAGCGCTCCTACTCGGCGGTGGCCAAGGGTGACCTGGACGAGTGGCTGACGGTCTACGCCGAGGACGCGGTGATCGAGGACCCGGTGGGCCCGTCGATGTTCGACCCCGACGGGAAGGGGCACCGCGGGCACGCCGCGATCCGGGCCTTCTGGAACGCCGCGATCGCGCCGATCGAGACGTTCGAGTTCGAGATCAACGACTCGTTCGCCAACCCGGAGGGCAACACCTGCGCCAACATCGGCCGGATCCGCACGACGTTCCCCGACGGCAGCCACACCACGACCGACCTGATCATGGTCTACGTCGTCGACGAGGACGGCCGGGTGGCCTCGATGCGGGCCTACTGGGAGCAGGACCGCACGATGGCGACGTTCACGAAGCCCTGACCGGGACGGTCAGCGGCGCTTGCGGAACTTCGTGATCACCGCGGGGTGGTCGGTATTCAGGTCCGTGACCGTCTGCCAGTCGACGATGCGGTAGGGCGCGCGGCGCTCGCCCATGACGTAGTCGACCTGCCAGCCGGACCGGCGGCCGGCCGCGCTGTAGTTGCTCTCGAGCCGCAGCGGGTTGCTGATCCGGCCCCGCACGAGCTGGTCGGAGAGGTCGCGGCTGGCGTTGACGTTGCAGTCGCACATCGCGATGAACTGCACCTGCTTGGGCGCGCTGCGGGCCAGGTCGCGGACGCTGTCGGCCATCCGCCAGAAGGCCTCCACCCGGTCGCGGTGGTTCCAGTTGGGGCCGCCGCTGCGCCGGTTGTGGATCTCGGAGGGCATGTGGAAGCTGATCGCCCGGATCACGTGATCGCTGTGCCGGTGTCGCAGCGTGGACACCACGCCGTACTGGTCGATCGCGATCTTGCCGGTGTTGCGCCGCCAGGTTTGGGTGGCCAGGGCACGCGGCCAGGTGCTGGCCGCCTTCCAGACCTTGGTGTTGAACGCGATCGGATTGAGGTCGGTGCCGGCGCGGTTGGTCGGCATCCGCAGCGCCCAGTGGTCCGGCAGCGCGGCCCGCATCGCCTTGCGGGTGCCGCCGCGCTCCTGGAAGCCGATCACGCTCGGCCGGGCCTCGCGGATCACCTCGTTGATGTCGTGGGCGATCGCGGCCGGGCTCATCGTGTTCTTCAGGTTGAGCGAGGCGACCCGGAAGCCGGGTGCCTTCGGCTTGTCCGCAGCGCTCGCGACGGGCGCGGAGTCCAGCGCCGGTGCGGCCGGAGCGGCTGGTGCCATGACGAGCGCGGCGCCGGCGACGACCGTGGTCAAGAGGGCGGACAGGCGTACGGGACGTGCCGAGAAGAGGTGACGCATCGGAGCGAGACTACTCACCCCTCCGGGTGGGAGTGCAAGTCCGGCGCCTCGATCAGCCAGCGCACCAGCGGGCGCAGCGCCTTCCAGTCCGCGCGCGCCAGGTCGAGCACCTCGGGGGTGTGGATCACGTCCTCGAAGCCGTAGGACCGGCCGGCGAACAGCTGCTTGCGGCGCAGCAGGTCGATGCGCGGGTGGTCGGTGGCGTACCCGCGGGGCGCGGTCTTCAGCTGCTCACCGTTGATCTCGAAGCCCGCTCGCTCGAGCTTGCGCACGATGCGGAGCAGCCGCGGCCCGGTGGTGTCGTCGGCCATCGCCGCCCGGATCGCGGCCAGCCGCTGCCCGGACGCCTCGTAGAAGCCGGCGCCGACCCGGACGCCGCGCGCGGAGATCTCGGCGTACCAGCCCGTGGCCGGGCCGGCGTCGACGAACGCGCCCTGGTGGGTCTTGTACGGCGTCTTGTCCTTGGCGAACCGCACGTCGCGGTAGGGCCGGAAGATCTTGGCGGTCCCGAAGTCGCGCTCGAGCCCGGCGCAGAACGCCGCCATCGGCTCGCGGACGCACTCGTCGTACACCTGCTTGTGGGCGGTCCAGAACGAGCGGGTGTTGTCGACCTCGAGGTCGTCGTAGAAGTCGAGCGCCGCGACGGGGAAGCCGGTGAACTCTGACATGGAGCGGATGACGAGATTCGAACTCGCGACATCGACGTTAGGCAGAGTGTCGCGCTCCAGCGCGACTTTACGAGACTCCCGTGACATGGAGCGGATGACGAGATTCGAACTCGCGACATCGACCTTGGGAAGGTCGCGCTCTACCAACTGAGCTACATCCGCATGTCGGCCGAACCGACGCGGGGATAGTACCCGACCAGTCTGAGGCCGTCTGAGGCCTCTCCGTGCCGGCCTAAGGCACCGGCCCGCGGAACCTACGGCATCTGCCCGATGTGGCCGCCTGCCTTAGACGAGCAGATTCATCCTCACCAGCAGGAACCACTCATCGAGGAGATCACCATCATGTCGCTCTACGGAGACACCCAGTTCATCCAGGCCGAGACCGAGTACCGCTTCGAGCGGGGCCGCACCGCCCCGTGGGTTGCCGGCCGCGTCAAGTCCATCCGCCACCGGATGCCGATGCGCCGCACCGCCGCCGAATCCCTCGTCCCCCGCCACAGGCACGCAGCCTGACCCCCAGCGCGCTGCTGAGCCTGCTGCCGAGACGGGGGTTTCCTCGACCCCCGTCTCGCTGGCGATAGGTTGTCCGCGTGCTGCTGTCAGACCGCGACATCCTCGCCGAGATCGACGCCGGTCGGGTCCGGATGGAGCCGTGGGATCCAGGGATGCTGCAACCGTCGTCGATCGACGTACGTCTGGACCGCTACTTCCGGGTCTTCGAGAACCACCGCTACCCGCACATCGACCCGGCCGCCGACCAGTCCGACCTGACCCGGATGGTCGAGCCGGAGGGCGAAGAGCCGTTCATCCTGCACCCGGGGGAGTTCGTGCTCGGTTCGACGTACGAAGTGGTGTCGCTGCCCGACGACGTCGCGGCCCGGGTCGAGGGCAAGTCCTCGCTGGGCCGCCTCGGTCTGCTCACCCACGCGACCGCCGGGTTCGTCGACCCCGGCTTCTCGGGTCACGTGACCCTGGAGCTGGCCAACGTGGCGACGTTGCCGATCAAGCTCTACCCGGGGATGAAGATCGGCCAGTTCTGCTTCTTCCGGCTGTCGTCGCCGTCCGAGCATCCCTACGGCTCGGAGAAGTACGGCTCCCGCTACCAGGGCCAGCGCGGCCCGACGCCCTCGCGGTCGTTCCAGAGCTTCCACCGCACGCCGATCTGACCGGCGTCCGACCGGTTCGGCCGGCCGGGTGAGGTGCTGCTAACTTAGGGTCACCTAACTCACGGAGGGCGACCGAATGACGACGACCGCTGATCAGCTTCCACTTCTCCTCGAGGAGATCGAGGTGGTGGGTGTCGAGCGGCTCTCTCCCAGCTTCGTGCGGGTCGAGTTCGGCTCGCCGGCGCTGGCGGACCTCGGGGTGGACGGGCCGCTGTACGACCAGCGGATCAAGCTGATCTTCCCCAACGCCCACGGCCGCCTGCCGTCGATGGAGGGGGTCGACGAGTCCTGGTTCGAGAGCTGGATGGAGATCCCCGAGGAGGAGCGCGGCGCGATGCGCACCTACACGGTGCGCGCGCTCCGCGGCACCGGTGCTGACACCCGCCTGGTGGTCGACTTCGTGCTCCACGGCGAGGGCGACGAGTCGGGTCCCGGTGGCGACTGGGGCGCGCACGCGGAGGTCGGGCAGCGGGTGATCACGATGGCCCCGCGACGCGGTGTGGAGTTCGGCGGCATCGAGTTCGCGCCCGGTACGGCGAAGCGGCTGCTGCTCGTCGGCGACGAGACCGCGGTACCGGCCGTCGCGGCGGTGCTCGAGTGCCTGCCGGCGACCGCCCGGGGCGCGGTGTTCCTCGAGGTCCCGATGGCGGCCGACGTACTCCCGCTCGACTGCCCGAGCGGCGTCCAGGTGCACTGGCTGCCGCGCGACGGTGGGCCACGCAGCGAGGCTATGCACGCGGCGGTCCTCGAGCACCTCGGCGAGGAGCCGACCGCGCCGGTCGTGGACGAGGTCGACCCCGACCTGTGGGAGACGCCGACGTACTCCTCGTCGGGCGAGGACGTCGACACCGCGGTGCGCGTGGTCGGCCACGAGTTCGACGACCTCTACGCGTGGATCGCGGGGGAGTCCTCGATGGTGACCGGCCTGCGCCGGGCCCTGGTGAAGGGCCTCGGCATCGACCGGCACCAGGTGGCCTTCATGGGCTACTGGCGGCTCGGCGTCGCGATGCGTTCCTGACTCATCAGCGGACCGGCAGGGTCAGCACGGACGGGTAGCGCTTCGAGGCGTGCACGGTCAGCGGGGACAGCTGGCCGAGCACGTCCGGCAGCGTCGGCAGCAGGTGCGGGATGTCGAACGCCTGGACGCTCAGCCGGAGCCGGTGCCCGGGGCGGATGGCGGCCCCGGTGGGAAAGATCTCGACATCGATCGGCGCCACCTTGCCCCGCGGCAGCTTGGCCTTCGAGGCCCGGGTGAACGGGTGGTAGGGCTGGATCAGACGGCCGTCGAGGTAGCGCGAGCGGGCCTTGAGCAGCTTTCGCTGGGAGAGCACCTGCCAGCCGCCGGTCAGTCGGCTGACCTTGCCGTTGGGCGCCACGTCCTCGACGGCGACCGAGAGCATCCCGTCACCGGTGAGCGACGAGGTGTAGAGCCGGGCGTTGATCGGTCCTTGCAGCCGCAGCGTGCGACGCATCGGTGCGGTCTCGAAGGACAACCCGCCCAGGTCGTTGAGCTTGTTGTCCTTGAAGCACGGAAGGTCCTTGAGGATCAGCTTCGGCACCCCCGCCGTCCACTGGTTGGCCGAGCGGGTGCACAGGCCGGTCACCGGGATCGGGGGTACGACGGAGCTGCCCGGCCGGGCCTTGCCCCGGGTCAGCCGGGCCTCGCGACCGCCGGCGGCCGCCGTACCGGACAGGCGGTAGGAGACGGCGTCCAGGTCGTTGCCGATCCAGCGCCGGGTGCGGATCCACCGGTCGGTGCCCTGCTCGAAGTAGGTGAGGGGCTTGACGTCCTTCAGCAGCTTCGCATCGCGACGACCGCGGACGTAGCGGTCGAACCACCGCAGCTGCAGCTCGGCGAGAGTGCCGTAGCCGGCCCGCGGAACCTCCGCGCCGGATGAGCCCTCGAGGTGGTCCCACGGACCCCAGATCATCCGGGTCGGGACGCCGTTGTGCTGCAGCCGCTCGAACAGCATCGGCGTGCCGCGCTGGAACAGGTCGTGCTCGCCACCGACGAGGAATGTCGGCACCCGCACCCGGTCGATCACGTTGATCGGTGACCGTTCCCGGTAGAACGGGCCGTCGTACGCCGGGTCGCCGCCGAGGATCGCCTGCGCCATCAACGGCACCGTGAACGTGACGGCGGTGCGCAGGTGGTCGGTGAGCATCTTGAAGCCCGCGGCCGGCTCGCCGACGCCGTACGCCGGGGGGACCAGGCCGGTGCCGGTGACCAGGCCGAGCCACAGCGGGATGAAGCCGACGTCGATCTGGCCGCCGGAGGCCACCACGTCGCGGTAGACGTCGGCACCGGGAACCTGCGGGAAGATCGCCTTCAGGCCGGCCGGGTGCCGGGCGGCGGCGAAGATCTGGCTGATGCCCATGTAGGACGCGCCGGTCATGCCGACCCGGCCGTTGCTCCACGGCTGGCGGTGCGCCCACGCGACGACGGCGGCCGCGTCCTTGGCCTCGCGCGCGCTGAACGCGCCCCAGACGCCCTCGGACGATCCGGTGCCGCGGGCGTCGACGGTGAGCTGGGCGTAGCCGCGCTTGACGAGGTACTTGGGGTCGGCCCCGGTCAGTACGGCGCCGGCACCGGCGCCGAGGACGGTCTTGTTGTACGCCGTCACCGTGACGATTGTCGGGAGGCCGCGGGTGACGGGCTTGCCGCTGCGGCCGACGGGGAGGATCAGGTCGCCGCGGAGGACGACGCCGTCGTTCATCCGGATCCGCAGGTCCCTGCGGGTCACCGTCTTGCGGTACTGCTCCGGTCGTGGCTTCCAACCGTTGGCCTGCGCCGCTGTCGCCTCGGGCGCGGCAGCCGGGGACGGCCCGGTCGCGACTCCCGGCGGTGCGGGGGCGAGGAGCGCGAGGGTGAGGGCGGGGACGACGAGCAGGGAGCGGCGCATCGGACTCCTTGGGTTACCGCGCAGTAGGCGCGGGCCCATTCTGGCGGCGTGAGGAGACCGGCGCCACAAGTCGTGGCGCCGGTCACGTCAGCCGTCCAGCCGGTCGGCGACCCGGCGGAGTCGCTCCGCGAGCCGGTGCCGACTGGGGGCGGTGGGTGGTGCGGGGTGTCCGCGCCCGGCGCGCCGGGCGGCGGTCTGCTGCATCTCGACCTCGTGCATTCGGGACTCGAGGCCGTACAGGGTCTCGCTCATCGTCGTACTCCTCTCTCTCAGACCTGGGTGAGGACGATGTCGCCGCTCACGGTTTTCGCTCGTAGCTCGATGTGGTCGGCGCCCTCCTCGGGCTCGCCGACTCCCTCGAGGCCGGACCGGATGTCGCCGGACACCGTGGAGAGGTCGGTCCAGACGGGGACGCCGGTCGGGATCCCGATCTGGACGTCGCCCGAGGCGCCCTTGGCGGTGAGCTGCCCGCGGTGGGCGGTGCGGATCACCAGGTCGCCGCTGCCGGTGCTCATCGTGACGTCGGCGCGTGACTCGCCGAGGTTGAGGTCGCCGGAGCCGGTCTTGACGACGGCCGGCGCGTTGCTGGTGCCGATCTCGACGTCGCCCGACCCGGTGGAGACCGCGATCGCGCCGCCGGCGTACTGCACGCGGACGTCGCCGGAGCCGCTCTTGACCCGGAGCTCCTGGTCGGCGGTGTCGACCCGGATGTCTCCGCTGCCGGTCTCGACCACGGCGGGTCCGTCGAGGATCTCGATGGTGACCTGGCCGGAGCCGCTCTTCACCTGTCCGCCGCGGTAGCTCCCGGTGGCGGAGACGTCGGCGCTGCCGGTCTTGACGGCGAGGGTGCTGTCCGTCGGCACCGTGATCGCCATGTCGAGCTTGGTGTCGCCGCCGAGGAAGCCGGAGCGCATCCTCGGCGCGATCACGCTGATCTGCTTGCCGTTCTGCGTCACGATCGTCTCGTCGGCGTGCTTCCCGGTGATCTCGACCGTGGTCTCGGTCGTGTCGTCGGCGGTGATGGTCACCGACCCGCTGCCGTTCTCGACGTACAGGTCGACGGGTTCCAGGGTCTCGAACTGGTGGGTGGTCATGTCTGCTCCAGGGTGTGTCGATCAGAGGGGCCGACCCGGTGTCGGTCCCTGAGGGGTGGTGGGTGGGTCAGAGCCAGCCGGTCATCCGGCGGCTGCCGTGCCTCCTGCTTCCGAACGGGTCCTTGCCCCCGAACGGGATGCTGGACAGGTCGAGGTCGATGTCGACCGCTCCGTCGCGGGTGGCCGCGCGGACGATGTTGACGAGCCAGGTGTTGAGGGACTGCCCGGCCTGGGTCGCGGCCTCCTCCGCCTTGGTCTTCACCGACTCGGGGAGCCGCAGCGTGATCCGGACGACCCCGCCCTCCTCCTCGGGTGGCGCGGGTGGTGCCGGCGGCGCGGGCGGGGCGGGGGGCTCCAGGGTCGGGGCGTGTACGACGAAGTCGAGGTCGCGCCCGTCGAGCCGGACGTCGACCCCGCCGGCGGGCATCTCGGCGGTGATCTCGGAAGCCGCCTGCGAGATCGCCTCCATCAGCGCCAGCCGGGTGGCCGGGTCGAGGGCGAAGCCGAGCCGCTCCGCGGCCTGCCGGACGTCCTCGCTGGCACCCTCCACGGCCGCGACCAGATCGCGGCGGAGGCTGTCGACGTACGGCGTGATGTCCATGTGCATCACTATGACACCACTATGACGTCAAGTCAAGAGCAGAGTGATGTCATACCGGCGTCCGAGTGGCGTCATCGACGGGTGGGGGCCTGACATCGGGGTCGACTGGGTACTAGCGTGCGCTCCTCGGGAAAGGACCGTCCATGGCGGCAGCCGCAGTCGTGTCGTTCGCAAGCGACACGATCATCGACGCCCACTTCGTCGACTACCTCATCGTCTTCATCTACTTCGCGTTCGTGCTCAGCATCGGCCTGCTCGCCCGACGGCAGGTGTCGGACTCCCTCGACTTCTTCCTGTCCGGACGGTCGCTTCCGGCGTGGGTGACCGGCCTGGCATTCATCTCGGCCAACCTCGGTGCCGTCGAGATCATGGGCATGTCGGCCTCCGGTGCGGAGTTCGGACTCCCGACCGTGCACTACTTCTGGGTCGGCGCCATCCCGGCGATGCTGTTCCTCGGTGTCGTGATGATGCCGTTCTACTACGGCTCGAAGGTCCGCTCGGTACCGGAGTTCATGCGGCGCCGCTTCGGCACGGGCGCGCACCTGGTCAACGCGATCTCGTTCGCGGTCGCCCAGCTCCTGATCGCCGGCATCAACCTGTTCCTGCTCGGGACCATCATCCGGGCGCTACTCGGGTGGCCGCTGTGGGTGGCGCTGGTCGTCGCCGCGGCAATCGTCCTCTCCTACATCACCCTCGGCGGGCTCCGGGCCGCGATCTACAACGAGGTGCTCCAGTTCTTCGTCATCGTGGCCGGACTGCTCCCGCTCACCCTGCTCGGACTGCACCAGGTCGGAGGCTGGGACGGGCTGAAGGACAAGATCACTTCGGCGGCCGCCGACAATCCCGGCACCGCGACTGCGGCCGAGCAGCTCAACTCGTGGCCGGGCAACGCCCTGTCGGGCTTCAGCTCGGACTTCTGGTCGGTGGTCGGGATCGTGTTCGGCCTCGGCTTCGTGCTGTCCTTCGGCTACTGGACCACCAACTTCGTCGAGGTGCAGCGTGCGCTGGCCTCCGACTCCATCTCGTCGGCCCGGAAGACGCCGATCATCGGCGCCTTCCCGAAGATGTTCGTCCCGTTCATCACCATCCTGCCGGGCATGATCGCCGCCGTCCTGGTCACAGAGGTCGCCGGTGTGAAGGCGGGTGACGCGGTCAGCGGTGGCGCCGAAGGAGACGTGACCTTCAACGACGCGTTGCTCTATCTGATGCGAGATCTGCTGCCGAACGGCCTGCTCGGGGTGGCGATCGCGGGGCTGATGGCGGCGTTCATGGCCGGCATGGCCGCGAACATCTCGGCGTTCAACACGGTCCTGAGCTACGACCTCTGGGAGCAGTACGTCGTCAAGGAGCGGTCCGACGACTACTACCTGATCGTCGGCAGGGTGGCCACGGTGGCGGCCACGATCATCGCCATCTTCACCGCCGGCCTGGCGTCGAACTTCTCGAACATCATGGACTACCTCCAGGTGCTGTTCGGCTTCTTCAACGCCCCGCTGTTCGCGACGTTCATCCTCGGCATGTTCTGGAAGCGGATGACCCCCACAGCCGGCTGGGTCGGGCTGGTCGCGGGCACGCTGTCCGCGGTTGCCGTCGCCTTCCTCACCGAGGACGCGTTCGGATCCTGGAGCACCGGAACGATCCCGCTGGCCGGGCAGGGTGCAGCGTTCCTCGCTGCCAGCGTCGCGTTCATCGTCGACATCGTGCTCAGCGTGGCGGTCTCGCTGGTGACCAAGCCGAAGCCGGTCGAGGAGCTCCGGGGGCTCGTCTACTCCGAGACGCCCAAGGAGGATCTCGTCGACGAGAACGAGGCGTCGTACCCCTGGTACCGCCGCACCATCCCACTGGCAGTCATCGCGCTGGTGATGGTCACTATCCTCAACATCATCTTCTAGGAGCGCGCACCCATGGCGAACCCCGATCCCCCGGTCCAGGCCCCCGTACGCCGGCACACCGCCGGCATCCTCGACATCCGCAACATCATCGGCGCCTTGCTCGGTATCTACGGCGTGATCCTGCTGATCATGGGTCTCTTCGGCGACCAGGAGGGTGAGAAGACCGGCGACGTGAACGCCAACCTGTGGGCCGGTCTCGCGCTGCTTGTCGTTGGCGTGATCTTCATCGCCTGGGCAAGGCTGCGGCCGGTGCGGGTGCCCGAGACGCACGCTGACGCCGAGGACGCTTGACCGCCGGCACGCCGATCGACCAAGCGCGATAGTCCGCCGCGTTGAGCACCCCCATTCGTGCTCGAAGGGGTGCCGAGCGCGGCGGACTATCCCGTCAGAGGTCGAAGAGAGAGCCGGACTCGTTGATGTTGACGTCGGTCTTCGGTTGGTTGGCCTCGCCGCTGGTCGCCGGCTTCGGCTTCTCCTCCGGCTCGGGCTCCGCTTCCGGCTCGGGCTCAGGCTCTGATTCCGCCTCGGCTTCGGGCGCGTCCTCGGACGCTGCCTGGGTGGCCGCCTGACTCAGGGCGGCTCCGGCGGACTGCTCCGGCTCCTCCTCGGCGGCGGGCTCGGTGGGCTTCGTGGGTTCCGCCTTGGCCTCCGGCTCGGACGGCGCGATGTCGAAGAGCGAGCCACCTGCGGGGATCTCGGTCTTGGGCTCGGCCTTCGCCTCGGCCGGCGCCGACTTGGTCTCAGGCTCCGGCTCCGGCTCCGGCTCTGGTTCCGCCTTGGCCTCTGGCTCGTCGCCGCCCACGTCGAACAGCGACCCGCCGGAGCTCTCGGGCTTCTTCTCCGGCTCCGCCTTGGCCTCCGGCTCCGGCTTGTCGTCGCCACCAACGTCGAACAGGGACCCACCGGAGCTCTCGGGCTTCTTCTCCGGCGCGGCCTTGGTCTCGGACTCGGGCTCGGCGGGGGTGTCGAAGAGCGACGTACCGCCGGACGCCTTGGCCGCGGGACCGACGTCCTCGGTCGCGGTGACGGTGTCGGCGGTCTGGGTGACGTCGTCCGCGTCGGGCTCCGCCTTGGTCTCGACCGACTTCGCGGCGGGGGCTGTGGCGCCGCCATCGCCCGGCCGGCGCCGGGTCGCGACCTCGCCCTTGACCGAGGCGAGCAGCATCTGCGCGACGTCGAGGACCTCGACCTCCTCGCGGGCGGTGCCATCGGACTGAGCGGCGGTCAGGCCGTCGGAGAGCATCACCCGGCAGAACGGGCAGCCGACCGCGATCTGGTCGGCACCGGTGCCCACCGCCTCGTTGGTGCGGTTGTTGTTGATCCGCTCGCCGATGGTCTCTTCCATCCACATCCGGGCACCGCCGGCGCCGCAGCAGAAAGATCGCTCGGAGTTGCGCTCCATCTCGACGAGCTCGGCACCGGGCAGCACCTGCAGCAGCTCGCGCGGCGGCGAGTAGACCCCGTTGTGGCGGCCGATG
Organism: uncultured Actinomycetota bacterium; assembly: GCA_963779635.1. Taxonomy (GTDB): domain Bacteria; phylum Actinomycetota; class Actinomycetes; order Propionibacteriales; family Nocardioidaceae; genus Nocardioides. Next base: position 526,541 of record CAVZZC010000010.1, read on the forward strand.
TAGCACGGGTCGTGGTAGGTGATCGAGCGTTTGTGCGCGCCCTCGCCGTCCTTGATCGGGGTCAGCTTGCCCTCGCGCACCAGCCGGTTGAGCAGCTGGGTGTGGTGCACGACCTCGAGCTCGATCCCGAACTCCTTGTACTCGTTCTTGAGGGTGTTGAAGCAGTGGGCGCAGGTCGAGACGACCTTCTTCACCTTGTACTCGGTGAACGTCTCGACGTTCTGCTGGGCCAGGCCCTGGAACAGGAACTCGTTGCCGGCCCGCCGCGCGGAGTCGCCGGTGCACGTCTCGCCGTTGCCGAGTACGCCGAAGGAGACGCCGGCCATGTCGAGCAGCTCGGCCACGGCGCGGGTGGTCTTCTTCGCGCGGTCCTCGTAGGCGCCGGCGCAGCCGACCCAGAACAGCCAGTCGACCTCGTCGAGGGACTCGACGTCCTCGCCGACGACCTTGACGTCGAACGGCAGGTCCTTGGCCCAGTCCATCCGGGCCGTGGCGGACATGTTCCAGGGGTTGCCCTTGTTCTCCATCCCCTTGAACAGCTGGTTGAGCTCGGAGGGAAAGTTGGACTCGACGAGCACCTGGTAGCGCCGCATGTCGACGATGTGGTCGACGTGCTCGATGTCGACAGGGCACTGGTTGACGCAGGCGCCGCAGGTCACGCACGACCACAGGACGTCGGGGTCGATGACGCCGCCGCCGGTCGGCTCCCAGGCGTAGCCCTCGGTCTCACCGACGAGCGGGCGGTCGAGCTCCTTGACCGCGGCGGCCGGCAGGGAGTCACGGTCGGCATCGGGACCGGCGAGGATGGCCGGTCCCTTCGCCATCGCGTGGTCGCGCAGCATCAGGATCAGCATCTTGGGCGAGAGCGGCTTCTCGGTGTTCCACGCCGGGCACTGCGACTGGCACCGACCGCACTCGGTGCAGGTCGCCATGTCGAGCAGGCCCTTCCAGCTGAAGTCCTCGATCGAGCCGACGCCTAGCTTGGCGTCCTCGTCGAGGTCGTCGACGTCGTCGAGCTTCAAGGCCTTGCCGTCGTTCATCATCGGCTTGAGCGCACCGAGGGCCTGCGGCCGACGGGAGAACAGCACGTTCAGCGGCGCGACGAAGATGTGCAGGTGCTTGGAGTGCACCACGTCGACCAGGAAGACCAGCATCACGCCGATGTGGAGGAGCAGGCCGATGCCCTCGAGGGTCTCGGAGTCGGGGAGGACCTCGCCGAGCGCGGTCGAGACGAAGGCGCCGTCGCCGTACGGGAAGCTGCCGGCGGCCGCGGACGCACCGCGGAAGAGGAACAGCGTCCAGATGACGTTGAAGATCATGAACAGCACGAGCCAGGCGCCGCCGGTGTGGGATCCGGCGAAGCGCGACTTGCGGCCGAGCTTGTCGGGCGCCTCGCGGAGCCGGATCAGCGCGAAGGTGATGATGCCGAGCAGCGCCATCAGGGCGATCAGGTCCTGGGCGAAGCCGAGCAGGTCCCAGTGCCCGATCACCGGGATCGCCCACTCCTCGTTGCGCGACAGCAGGATGCCGTAGGCCTCGAGGTAGACCGTGCCGAGGATCAGGAACGCCCAGAACACGAAGAAGTGCGCAGCCCCGGGGATCGACCACTTGAGCAGCTTCTTCTGGCCGAACACCTCGACCACCTGCGTGGCTACCGCCCGGCCCAGCCGCTTGGTGACACCGGCGACCCGATCGGGGGCCGGCTGTCCGCTCGTGATCAGCCGGAAGAGGTAACGCACCCGTCGTCCGGTGATCGCCAGGGCCACGATGGTGCCGAGAAGACCGATCACCAACACCCACAGATCCACTTGTTCACTCCCCATCCGCCCGGCCGTCGCCGGGGTTGCGGTCGTCGATGCGCCCGAGCCTAGGGCCGGCGCGGGGTGAGCAGGGCCGCTGCTCGCGTGAGAAGAATCCTACCGAGGGGTAACTTGGGTCACCTTGCCGTTACGGCCGAACCGGATCGTCACCCGCACGTTCTTGTCGCTCGGAGTCTTCGCGCACACGCCGTACGTCGTGCCGAGCCGGCTGAACGGCTGGCCGACGGCCCGCATCACCGCGAGCGGGTTCATGCCGGGACGAACCAGTCGCTGAATGGAGGCCAGCGACTTGCGCAGTCCCGGGTTGCGGCACGAGTCGGCCTCGATGCCGACCGCCCGCTCCCACATCTGCAGGTAGGCCTCCGCACCACGGGACATGTCGTCGGCGATCTTCGCGCCGTCCTTGCCTGCGACCTTGCTGAGGTCCTGGACCCAGTCGGGGTAGAGGCCGTACTGCGCGACCCCGTCGGCGTTGATGTCGTATACCCGCTTGCCGGAGTGCTGCTTCCCGATCCGCACGCCGCCGAGCCCGCGGAACGGGTAGGTCACCTTGTTGCGTACGCCGGCACCGCGCGGGTCGCCCTGCGCGCCGAGCCCGTTGATGTCGGCGCCGAAGCCGATGCCCCAGTAGTAGCGCGGGTCGGCCCAGCCGATGTGCCGCCGCCACTTGTCGACGAAGCCCGTCGAGTCGCCGGCGTACGGCGTGATGAAGCCGCCCGCCTTGTAGACCCGGGGGTAGGCGTCGGGTGTGGCCCAGGAGTGCGAGGAGATGACGCCGGGGTAGTCCATCCGCTCGATCTGGTTCATCGCGGCCCGACGGCCCTTCACGCTCATGTGGTCGGGGTCGAAGATCATCTTGCGCTTCGCCAGGCCCTTGATCGTGAACTCGCCCAGCGTGGTCAGGCCGCGGCTGTTGCAGTGGTCCGGCGGCGGATAGACAGGGAGTACGGCGCTGCCGAGTGCGCCGAAGAGCTGGCCGATCGCGCCGAACAGCGCGTCCTGCTGGCCGGCGCCGATGTCGGGCAGCGCGACCTGGTTGTTGTCGTGGCTCTCGCCGTCGGCGGGCTCGCAGTGCCGCATGTCCCAGAACGACCCGGTCTCGAGGAAGTTGGCGCCGTTGACCACGACCCCGACCTCGCCCTGGTCGCCGGCGACGCCGGACAGCGCGTTGTCGAACTTGTTGACCAGCTCCATCTGGCGAACGCCGAGCCGGTGCACCTCGTCGAGCTGCCGGTCGATCTCCCTGGCGCTGCATGCGGGCCGGTCGAGCTTGATCGTGCAGCCGAAGGGCACGCTGGTCTCGATGCCCATGACCACGGCCATCTTGCCGGCGTTGATCACCCGGCGGGCCTGGAAGGGGTCCTTCACGATCCGGTAGAACCCCCTGCCCGGACCACCGGCCTGCGCGTCGATGTAGCGCTGGATGCGGTACATGTCCTTGGCCTGCAGCCGGATCGAGTCCATGTCGTCACAGGAGTTGCGCTTCAGCGGGTAGACCTGGCAGAGCTTGTTGTTCTCGACGAGCAGGTTGACGAACAGCCGCTGGCCGCCGCGCCAGGCCCGCTCGAGCCAGCGGTAGTAGGTGCCCTCGTGGGTCAGCGAGTTGGGCGCGGGCCAGTCCTTGAACGTCGGCCAGCCCACCGGGTCGTGGCTCGGCTGGCCGGAGAAGAACGTCTCGAGGATCGCGCCGTAGCCCTGGGTGACCTCGTGGTCCGGGCAGTCCTGCAGCGCGTACGGCGCGCCGTACTCGTGCCACGGCCGGCCGCAGTGCACCTTGCCGCCGAGGAACTCGAAGGCCATCCCGTGGGTGTGCCCGTCGACGTACCCGCGCACCTCTTGGTACGGCGAGACGCCCGCGAACGGCGCCCCGTGGATGTTGATGTCGGCCTCGGGGTAGCGGGTGCAGCCCTTGGTGACCCGCAGTGCGAACCGCTCGGTGCCCTTGATCCGCAGCCGCTTCCCGGCGTTGGTGAACGTGAACCGGTCGCCGACCTTGCGCGCCGTCCACTCGGTCGCCGGAGCGGGCGCGGCGGCGCGGCCACCAGCGGCGACCACGAAGCGGCGCTGCTTGTCGTAGAGCAGGTAGACGCCGAGCGTCGTCGGCTTGAAGAAGATCGGCTGGCCGGCGAGCCGGTAGCACCCGTTGGCCATCGCGTAGCGCGTCGGCGGCACCTTCGCGCGCGTCGGGAGCGGTGCCTTCGTCAGCTGCGGGTCGGGGAGCCGGCGCTCGCTCGCGACGTACGCCGCGGCCGCGGTGCGCTCGGCGGCCGTGGTCGGGTCCTGCGCGTTGCGGCCGACCTCGCCGGCGCGGGAGACCAGGTTCTTGGTGGCGGGGTCGTTGTGGTTGTGCGGCGGTGTGCCGGGCGGGTCCTGGTGCGGGATCCCGAGCGACGCCTTCCTGGCCTCGTTGATCTCGGCGAGGCTCGCGGTGCCGGACCCGGCTCCTGAGGTGGGGATCGTGAGCGCGGAGGCCACGACCGCGGCGGCCACGGTGCCCGACCAGACGAGCCGGCGCCGCGACCGGCGTTCGAGCGAGCTCATGGGCGCTCCTTCTGACGACGGTCCCGGGGTGACAACGGCGCCGCCGCGGCCTCGGTTACGCCCCCGAGGCGTTCGGTGAGACTGCGGGCGGTCGCGATCACCGGTTCGCTGAGCCGCTTCGGCGGTGCCCTCGGCGAAGGTCACCGCCAGGCCGGCGACCGGATGGCCGTTGTGGTCGCGGACCACGGCGGCGACGCTGGACAGGCCAGGCGTCACCTCGCCGTCCTCGACGGCGTACCCCCTCCGTCGGGTCTCGGCCAGCAGTCGGCGCAGCGCGCTCGGCGTCCGCGGGCCGGCGCCGTGCCGGTCGACGAACACCTCGGCGGACGGGTAGAGCGCCCGCACCTGCGGCGCCGGTAGCGCCGCCAGGATGGCCCGGCCGCTGGCGGTGAGATGCGCCGGCAGCCGGACGCCGACGTCGGTCACCAGCGACGGGCGTCGCGGCGCCCGCTCCTCCACGACGTACAGGACGTCACGGCCGTGCAGCACCGCCAGGTGTGCGCTCTCACCGACCCGGTCGACGAGCGTGGACAGCCGGCGCCGCGCGATCCGCTGCAGCGGCGCCTGCCGGGAGTAGCCGCTCCCCACCTCGTATGCCGCCACGCCCAGGCCGTAGCGATGCTCCTCGGCGAGGTGCACCACGAAGCCCTCCGCGATCATCGCGTTGAGCAGGTGGTACGCCGTGCTGCGCGGCAGGTCGCAGTTGCGGGCGATCCGCTCCAGCGGCACCGGGTCGGGCTGCGACGCCAGGAACCGGAGCACCCGAAGCGCGCGCGTGGCGGCCGGCACCTGACCCATGCGGGTCAGCGTAGGGCGCGATCAGACGGTGGAGCCGTCCTCGCGGTGCACGGTGCCGTCGGGGTAGGTCACGGTCCCGTCGGGATTGTGCGCGGCACCGTCCGGGTGGGTCCGGGCGGTGACCCGCTCCTCGCGCCGCGGCGGAGCCTCGTCGCTGTCCGCCGGGTAGCTGGTGTCCGGGGCGTAGTCCGAGGTGTCGGTGTTGACCGTGGGGTCCACCCGGTCGGCCTCGCGGACCCGGTCCTCGTAACCGGCATGCTCCGCGGCCCGGGCCTGCTCTGCCTCGGCGGCCCGCGTCTCGGCCCGCTGTGCCTCAAGGCGCGCGCGTTCTGCCTCGACCTCGGCCTCCCGGGCACGTACGTCGGCGTCCTCCAGGTCCGGGGCGCGGGATTGAGCATCCTGCCGCAGCTCGGCTGCCTCCGCCTTCCGGTGCTCGGTCTTCCTCTTGTTCATCAGGGCCGCGAGCAGACCGAGGATGAGCAGTGCCACCACCACGGCGACGACGATCCAGATCACTGTGTCCGAGTCCATGTCTTTCTCCCCTTTCGACGCGGGCAGGTACCCCGGACCATGCGCGGCACTCGTCAGAGGGGGAATAGAAGGTGCGTCAACGTCTGAGATCCGAGACTTCGTCTCGGCGCAGCCACTGGCGCACGACACCGGGCCCGAGTTGGATCGGGGACATGGAGAATCCGTCCACTGTCACCGTCGACACGGGCCCGGTGTCGTTCGCCGACCTCGTCGCGGTGACCCGCGGTGGCGCCGGCGTCGAGCTCGGCACCGAGGCCACCGCCGCGATCGAGCGCGCCAGAGCGGTGGTCGACGAGCTGGCCGCCGCACCGACTCCGTCGTACGGGATCTCGACGGGGTTCGGGGCGCTCGCCACCCGGCACATCCCCACCGAGATGCGCACCCAGCTGCAGCGTTCGCTGGTGCGGTCGCACGCGGCCGGATCCGGGCCCGAGGTCGAGCGCGAGGTGGTGCGCGGGCTGATGCTGCTGCGCCTGTCGACGCTGGCTACTGGGCACACCGGCATCCGGCTCGAGACCGCTCGGCTGCTCGCCGGCCTGCTCACCCACGGCATCACCCCGGTGGTGCGGGAGTACGGGTCGCTGGGCTGCTCCGGCGACCTGGCCCCGCTCGCGCACTGCGCACTGGCGCTGCTCGGCGAGGGCGAGGTGCGCGACGCCGAGGGCCGGCTGGTGTCGGCCACCGACGCCCTGGCCGCGGCCGGGCTGGCGCCCGTCGAGCTGGCCGCGAAGGAGGGGCTCGCGCTGATCAACGGCACCGACGGGATGCTCGCCATGCTGGTGCTGGCGATCGAGGACCTGCGGCGCCTGCTCCGCACCGCCGACGTCGCGGCGGCGATGTCGGTGGAGGCCCAGCTCGGCACCGACCGGGTCTTCGCCGCGGAGCTGCAGGCGATCAGGCCGCACCCCGGGCAGGCGGCGTCGGCGGCCAACCTGGTCGCGCTGCTCGCCGACTCGGGCGTCGTCGCCTCGCACCGCGGGCCCGACTGCAACCGGGTCCAGGACGCCTACTCCCTGCGCTGCTCGCCGCAGGTGCAGGGCGCGGCCCGAGACACTGTCGAGCACACCGCCACGGTGGCCGAGCGGGAGCTCGCGTCCGCGATCGACAACCCGGTGGTGCTGCCGGCCAGTGATGGGCAGAGCGGACGGGTCGAGTCCAACGGCAACTTCCACGGCGCCCCGGTGGCTTACGCGCTCGACTTCCTCGCGATCGTCGCCGCCGACGTCGCCTCGATCAGCGAACGGCGTACCGACCGGTTCCTCGACAAGAACCGCAACCACGGGCTGCCGCCGTTCCTCGCCGACGACCCGGGCGTGGACAGCGGGCTGATGATCGCGCAGTACACCCAGGCCGCGATCGTCAGCGACATGAAGCGGCTCGCCGCGCCGGCGTCGGTCGACTCGATCCCGTCCAGCGCGATGCAGGAGGACCACGTCTCGATGGGCTGGTCCGCCGCGCGCAAGCTGCGGCGTTCGGTCGACGGCCTGACCCGGGTCGTCGCGATCGAGGTGCTCACGGCCGCCCGGGCCCTGGACCTGCGCGCCCCGCTCGAGCCCTCGCCCGCCACCGCGGCCGTCGTACGACTGCTGCGGGCGTCCGGCGTCGAGGGCCCCGGTCCCGACCGGCACCTGTCCCCCGAGATCGAGGCTGCCGTCTCGCTCGTCCAGTCCGGCGCCGTCCTCGACGCCGTCGAAGAAGTGATCGGAGAACTTCAATGAACCGGGAGATCCGTGCCGCCCGCGGCACCGAGCTGTCCGCCCGCTCGTGGCAGACCGAGGCGCCGCTGCGGATGCTGATGAACAACCTGGACCCGGAGAACGCCGAGCGTCCCGAGGACCTGGTCGTCTACGGCGGCACCGGCAAGGCCGCGCGCAACTGGGAGTCCTACGACGCCCTGGTGCGCACCCTTCGCGACCTCCGCGACGACGAGACGATGCTGGTGCAGAGCGGCAAGCCGGTCGGCGTCATGCGCACCCACGAGTGGGCGCCGCGGGTGCTCATCGCGAACTCCAACCTGGTGGGCGACTGGGCCAACTGGGAGGAGTTCCGGCGGCTCGAGGACCTCGGGCTCACCATGTACGGCCAGATGACCGCTGGCTCGTGGATCTACATCGGCACCCAGGGGATCCTGCAGGGCACGTTCGAGACCTTCGCCGCCGTTGCAGACAAATCGTTCGAGGGCACGCTCGCCGGGACGATCACGCTGACCGCCGGGCTCGGCGGGATGGGCGGCGCCCAGCCCCTCGCCGTCACCATGAACGACGGCGTGGTCATCTGCATCGAGTGCGACCAGTCCCGGATCACCCGGCGGATCGAGCATCGCTACCTCGACGTACAGGCGGAGTCGCTCGAGCACGCCGTACAGCTGGCGGTCGAGGCGCGGGACGCGCGACGCCCGCTGTCGATCGGCGTACTCGGGAATGCGGCGGAGATGTTGCCCGCGCTGCTCGCCCAGGACGCACCCATCGACATCGTCACCGACCAGACGTCCGCGCACGACCCGCTCTACTACTTGCCGGTCGGCGTGCCGTTCGAGGAGTGGCAGTCCCAGCGCGAGGCCGACCCGGTGGGGTTCACCAAGGCCGCGCAGGCCTCGATGGCCACGCACGTGCGGGCGATGGTGGAGTTCCAGGACCGCGGCGCCGAGGTGTTCGACTACGGCAACTCGATCCGCGACGAGGCGCGCAAGGGCGGCTACGACCGGGCGTTCGAGTTCCCCGGCTTCGTGCCGGCGTACATCAGACCGCTGTTCTGCGAGGGGAAGGGGCCGTTCCGCTGGGCTGCGCTGTCCGGCGACCCCGCCGACATCGCGGCGACTGACCGGGCCATCCTCGAGCTGTTTCCGGACAACGAGCGGCTGCACAAGTGGATCACCATGGCCGGCGAGCGGGTCGCGTTCCAGGGTCTGCCGGCTCGCATCTGCTGGCTCGGGTACGGCGAGCGGCACCTCGCCGGGCTGAAGTTCAACGAGATGGTGGCCTCCGGCGAGCTGAAGGCGCCGATCGTGATCGGCCGCGACCACCTCGACTGCGGGTCCGTCGCCTCGCCGTACCGCGAAACGGAGGGGATGCTCGACGGCTCCGACGCCATCGCCGACTGGCCGCTGCTGAATGCGCTGGTCAACACCGCCTCTGGTGCCTCATGGGTCTCGATCCACCACGGCGGCGGCGTCGGCATCGGCCGCTCGATCCACGCCGGCCAGGTGTGCGTCGCCGACGGCACCCCGCTGGCCGCCGAGAAGATCGAGCGGGTGCTGACCAACGACCCGGGCATGGGCGTGATCCGGCACGTCGACGCCGGCTACGAGCGCGCGGTCGAGGTGGCCGACGAGCGCGACGTCCGCATCCCCATGCGGCCGTAATTCGGGATAGTCCGTTACGAAAAGCACCACTTCGTCCGGGAATCCGGTGCTTTTCGTAGCGGAGTACCGAGCCGTGAACTCTCCACAGGGGGATGGGCGGTGGCCCCGGCCACCAGGTCCGCCGGTCGGCTGATTGGGGCCAGGCTTACGGGCGGCAGAACCTGGCCATGTCTGGACAGATATGGCAGCCGGTCTGCGTGCGCCCTCAGGGGCTGGTCGCGCCCTCGCGGCTCGACCCAGAGGGCAGAAGCGGGCCGACACGTGGTCAGGCGCGAGGGCGATCGTGGGTGCGGTGCGCCCCGGGTCGGTACGTACCTGCCGATCGCCCGGGCTGTGTGGAGCAGCGGATTCTCGAGCAATCCGGCCGGCTGCACTCTGACGGCGGCGGCGTCACCGCCTGGGCGGCATTGCGGTGGTACGGCGCAAGCTACTTCGACGGTCTCAATCCCGGGGGCCTCGAGGAACTCCCGGTTCCGCTCGTGCTCTCGTCAGGAAGAGGTCTGCGAAAGCACCCGGGCTCGACGTTCACGCACACTCAGTTCGCTCCAGGCGAGCGTCGCGTTGTTGCCGGCCTCCCGATGGCGTCTGTGCAGCGCGCTCTGTTCGACGAGATCGTGCGGCGTCGGGAGCTCTGGGCCGGCGTCCAGGCCATCGACATGGTTGCGGCGGCGGGGCTCATCTCAGCGCATCTCTTCAACGGGTACGTGCTGGCCCGGGCCGCATGGGAGGGCGTGCCGCTCGTCCGCAAGGCTCTCTCGCTCGCCAGTGAGCACAGTCGATCTCCGCGCGAGACCTGGATGCGCCTGGTGTGGGTGCTCATCGCCGAGCTCTGCCCTCCCCTGTGCAATGTGCCGTTGTTCGACCGCGGCGGACAGCTCCTTGGGATCCCTGATTTGTTCGATCCTGAGGCGGGGCTGGTCGGCGAGTACGACGGTGCGCATCACAAGGGGCGTGATCAGCACCGGGCCGACGTGTCGCGCGAAGCCCTGTTCCGGAACCACGGACTCGAGTACGTCGCCGCCGTACAAGGCGACTCGAGGCAGCAGGTCGCCGCGCGAATCCTTGAAGCGCGGAGTCGGGCGAAGTTCCTGCCGCCGGAGTCCTGTGCCTGGACCCTGGAGGCGCCGGCATACTGGCGGGTCGAGGAATCCTTGGACGCCCGGCTGCTCCGCACAGGCATGGTTGAGGACCTCACGCAGAGGTAGTCCGTCACGAAAAGCACCACTTTGGGAGCGAACGTGGTGCTTTTCGTAGCGGACTGTCCCGCCAGGGGACCAGCGATTCGGCGGACTGTCTCGCTCAGCCGGCGTAGAAGCCGATGCTGGTCGTCTTGATGGCCAGGTCGGAGAGCTCGGTGCCGTCCTCGGCGACCAGGCCGGTGAGCTCGAGCTTGCCGTCGACGAGGTCGAAGTCGCCCTCGGGGCGGGGCTGGACGGTGATCGTGCCGGAGCCCTCGACAACCGGGGACTCCTCGGTCACCTCACCCTCGACCACGTCGTTGCACATCAGCGAGGTGAGGCCGGTGCCTTCCCACAGCGTGATCTCTACCGCCGAGTCGGGGAGGGAGACGTCGACGACGGTGGGGTCGGAGGAGGAGCGGTCCTTGAGGTCGACCGAGACCACGACAGCGTGGGCGTCGTCGGCGGTGGTGGCCCAGAAGTAGGCGTCGCCGCAGCCACCGGTCGTGGCGAACTCGAGCGCGGTGGGGCCGGTTGCGCCGGTTCCTCCGGAACGCACGCCGTCCTGCTCGCCGCAGCCGGCCAACGAGAGGGCCAGTACGGCGAGCAGGACGGCCGTGAGCTTACGGGTCATACCCCATCCGACGGGATGGTCCCGGGCGTGGTTCCGCGTCGGTTAGCTAGTAATACATCCGCCGGGTGCCGCCGATCGGCACCAGGTTCAGGATCAGGCCGACGATCGCGAGGATGATGCCGATGGTGAGTAGGACCGGAATGTCCGCCACCAGACCGATGACCAACAGAATGAGTCCAAGGATGACCATGCTGAGTTTCCCTCCACTATCTGGATAGTGGGGTCCGGTACCCGAACTAGGGCGGAACCATCCTCAGCCCTGGAGCGCCTCGATCGCCTCATGGATGCTGAGCGTGCGCTGCGCAGACTCGACGTGCAGGTTCTCGACCATCCGACCGTTGTAGGTGACGACGCCCGAGCCCCGGCCGTCCTCCCAGGCCTGCAGGATGCCGCGGGCGTCCTCGACCGCCTGCTCGCTGGGCGCGAACGCCTCGTTGGCGCCCTCGACCTGCCCGGGGTGAATCAGCGTCTTGCCGTCGAAACCCATCTCCCGACCCTGCCGGCACTCCGCCGCAAACCCGTCGAGGTCCGTCACGTCGTTGTAGACGCCGTCGAGGATCGCCTTGCCGGTGGCCCGGGCGGCGAGTACGGCGAGGCCGAGCCCGGTCAGCAGCGGCTGGCGGCCGGGCACGTGCTCGGCGTACAGCTCCTTGGCGAGGTCGTTGGTGCCCATGACGAGTACGGCGAGCCGGTCGGATGCCGACGCGATCTCCTCGGCGTGCAGCATCGCGTACGGCGTCTCGACCATCGCCCACAGCTTCGTGTGCTCGGGAGCGTCGTGGCCGGCCATCGCCTCGACGATCTCGAGCACGGCGTCGGCGCTGTTGACCTTGGGGACGACGATCGCGTCGGGGCCAGCCTTGCAGGCGGCGCGCAGGTCGTCGGCGTGCCACTCGGTGTCGGCGCCGTTGACCCGGATCGTCACCTCGCGGCCGCCGTACTCACCCGACGCCGCCGCGGCACAGGCGTTGTCGCGGGCGGTGGACTTGGCCTCCGGGGCGACCGCGTCCTCGAGGTCGAGGATCAGCCCGTCGCACGGGAGGGTCTTGGCCTTCTCGAGCGCCCGTTCGTTGGAGCTGGGCATGTAGAGGACGCTGCGGCGGGCCCGGAAAGTGTTGGATTCTTGGCGACTCACCTCAGCCCTCCAGCTCGATGGCGTCGTACTGCTTCTTCAGCTCCGGGTCGATCGCGGCCAGCTCATCGGCGAGCGCGACCATCACCCTGCACTGCTTGACCGAGGCGTCGTCCTCCATCTTCCCGTCGAGCATCACCGCGCCGGTGCCGTCGCCCATCGCGGCGATCACCCGGCGGGCGTGCTGCACGTCCTCGACGCTCGGCGAGAAGACCTTGTTGGCGATCGCGATCTGCTTGGGGTGCAGCGACCAGGCACCGACGCAGCCGAGCAGGAAGGCGTTGCGGAACTGGTCCTCGCACGCCACCACGTCGGCGATGTCACCGAACGGCCCGTAGAAGGGGTAGATGCCGTGCATCGCGCAGGCGTCGACCATCCTCGCGATCGTGTAGTGCCACAGGTCCTGCTGGTACGTCGTCCGGCTCTGTGAATTGATGGCTTCGATGTCCGCAGACTCTGGGTCCTGGCGGACCAGGTAGCCGGGGTGGCCGCCGCCGACCCGGGTGGTCTTCATCCGGCGGTCGGCGGCGAGGTCGGCGGGGCCGAGGGACAGGCCCTGCATCCGGGGCGAGGCGCCGCAGATCTCCTCGACGTTCGCCACCCCGCGGGCCGTCTCGAGGATCGCGTGCACGAGCAGCGGCTGCTGCAGTCCGGCCTTGGCCTCGAGCTGAGCGAGGATCCGGTCGACGTAGTGGATGTCCTCGGCGCCTTGCACCTTCGGCACCATGATCACGTCGAGCTTGTCGCCGATCTCGGTGACCAGGGTGGTCAGGTCGTCGAGCACCCAGGGCGAGTCGAGCGAGTTGACCCGGGTCCAGAGCTGGGTCGGCCCGAAGTCCGTCTCGCGGCCGATCTTCACCAGCCCCTCGCGGGCGACCTCCTTGTTCTCCGCCTTGACCGCGTCCTCGAGGTTGCCCAGCAGCACATCGACGTTGCCGACCATGTCCGGCACCTTCGCCGCCATCTTCGGGTTGCCCGGGTCGAAGAAGTGGATCGCCCGCGACGGTCGCGCCGGGATCTCCCGGAGCGGCTCGGGTGCGCCCACGGCGAGCGGGGCGAAGAAGTCCTTGGCGCTGCGTGAACTGCCGGTCATGTGGCGGAACGTAGCAGCGGGCCGCTACCGGTCGGTATGACGGATCTAACGACTGCGCCTGCGCGCCTCTCGGCGCTCGCGCCAGGCGGTGACCGTCTCCTCGACGTCGCGTGGCTGGGTGACGAGGGGCGGGCCGTCCATCGGGGTGTAGCGCGCCCGCAACACCCGTGCGTTGAACTCCTCGACCTCGCGGCGTACCTCCCGCTCGGCGGCCAGCTTGTCCAACAGGCCATCGAGCTCGGCGTCCTCCTTGCGCAGCTGGAGCGCGGGCGGCAGCACGCTGACCTGCTCGCGCTTGATCATCCGCTTCAGCCACCAGTCGGGGTCGTGCTGGGTGCCGAGGTCCGCGATCGGCTTGCCCGCGCCCGGTAGGTCGTCGAAGTCGCCGCGCGCCATCGCCTTCTGGATCTGCAGGTCGACCCAGGTCTGCTGCTGGGCGATCCGCTTCGCGGCCGCGGCGCGGCTCTCGGCCCGCGAGGGCTCGCGGGTCGGTTCCTGGTCGTGGTCCTGCGGCTCTTGGGACACGGTTTCTCACCTCCGTTCCAGGGTAGACACACGGACGTGAGGTGCGTCCGTGGGCAAATTCTGGTGACGTTCGTCAGTGTCACCGAGCCGTCGGCGAGGAGAGGCTTGCGAGCGACACCTACTCGGGAGGAACCCCATGCACACGCCTCGACGGGTGCTGGCCGGACTGGTCGGCGCTCTCCTCGTCCTCACCGCAGTGCCGGCGACGGCCGACCCGCAGACCCACGACGCACCTGCCGCCACCGCTGATCGACCAGGCGCCGGCGCCGACCTCGAGCGCGGCCTCGACCGCGCGCTCCGCGCCGTCATCCGTGCAGGGGGCGTCGGCGTGGTCGCGCGGGTCAAGGGACCCGGACAGGCCTGGCGCGGGGCCGAGGGACATGCCCACCTCCACCCCCGCCGGCCATCAACGGCACCTGCCCGCTTCCGGGCGGCCAGCGTCAACAAGCAGCTGACTGCCGTACTCGCCCTGAAGCTCGTCGAGCGCGGCACCTGGAGCCTGGACACGACGATCGATGACGTGCTGCCAGGGCTCTGGCCCGGCCGCGGGGCCATCACCCTTCGCCAGCTGATGAGCCACACCAGCGGCATGCCGGACTACCTACCGGTGCTGTTCGAGGACGCGGACACGACGCGCGAGTTCGTCGACGCCATCTCGCGGAAGCGCACCGATCGCGAGCTGGTGCGCGCGGCCCGTATGCAGGAGTGGCTGTTCGAGCCCGGGACCGACATGAGCTACTCGAACACCAACTTCGTGGTCGTCGGGATGATGCTGAAGCACGAGACCGGCAGGAGGATGCCGCTCCTGCTCCGCACCCGGATCCTGCGGCCGGCCGGCATGAAGGAGAGCCGGTTCGCGACCGACCGACGACTGCCGGGACCCGCGCTGCGCGAGTACGCCGTGATCGGCGGCAAGCGCGTCGACCTGAGGCGCTTCCACCCGTCGATCTTCTCCTCCGCCGGCGCACTGGTGACCACGACCAGGGACCTGAACCGCTTCCAGCGAGCGCTGTCCCGTGGTCGGCTGATCGGGCCCGAGCTGCTGCGTCAGATGCGGAGCGTCATCGGGCAGGACCCCGAGATCGGGATGGAGTACGGCCTCGGGAGCTTCCGCCTTCCGGACCCCTGTCGACAAGGCGGGTTCGTGCACGGGCACGACGGCGCCACCTGGGGGACCCTGACCCTGATGTTCGGCAGCCCGGACGGGCGGCGCAGGGTGACGGTCGCGATGACCGGCCGTGACCTGGACGGCCGGGTGGCGACCAGCCGCGCCTTGAGCCGCTTCGTGGTCCGTGCGCTCGCGGCGACCTGTGGGCAGGTTCCCCACGGGGCGTCCACGGGGCCCGCCCTACTGCCGCGCTGGGCCCCCCGCCTGGGCTGAGTCTCGAATTCCAGACTCGCCGGGCGGCAAGGTCGTTGACCGCGGACGCCTACGCCGATGGACTGGCGGTGTGTCCCCACTGTCCGCGATGCACGACCTCGGTCCACGGCGTGCGCGGGCGGCGCGAGGGCGAGCCGGCCGGACCGGGCGCCTCGGCACGATGGCCGAGCGTGATCACGCCGACCGGGTCGTAGCGTTCGGGGATGCCGAACTCGCGGCGTACCTCCGGCTCGCTGAACACCCCGAAGAAGCACGCACCCAGGCCGGCGTCGGTCACGGTCTGGAGGATCAGCAACGACGCCATCGCGGCGTCCATGTGCCAGAACGGCATCGGCCACCAGCCCTCGTCGCGGTCGGGGTGACCCTTGTCCGGCTCGGCGTAGCGGTCGAGGTACGCCGCCTTGCTGCTGCACGGCAGGATCACCACCGGCGCCCGCATCATCCCCGCCAGCCAGCTGTCCGGGTTCTCGACGTCGTCGGCGCTCGCCGCCCAGAACCTGCGCACGTCCTCGGGCCGGTCCAGCACCAGGAACGCCCAGCCCTGGCTGAAGCCCGCGTTCGGAGCATGGGTGGCGTTCTCCAAGGCCAGGTCCACGATCGCGGGATCCACGGGAGCGTCGCTGTAGTTGCGGATCATCCGGCGGCGGCGTACGACGTCCTGGAACTCCATGAGGCCAACGATGCCTGACGACTTCGAGCGGATGTGGGCCGACCTCGCCCCGGTCGGGCGGTCGGCATCCTCGGGTGGGTACTTCCGCCAGCCGTTCACCTCGCCCGAGCGCGAGCTGGACGCGTGGTTCGCCGAGCAGGCCGAGGCCCGCGGGCTGCGCGTCGAGCGCGACGAGATCGGCAACGTGGTGGCGTGGTGGGACGCCGGCGACGGCCCGGGCGTCCTCACCGGCTCGCACCTCGACTCGGTGCTCGACGGCGGCGCGTACGACGGCCCGCTCGGCGTGGTCTCGGCGCTGGCCGCGGTCGACGCGCTGCGCGAGCGTGGCGTCGTGCCGGCCCGGCCGATCGGTGTCGCGACGTTCGTGGAGGAGGAGGGGTCGCGCTTCGGCATCGCCTGCCTGGGCTCCCGGCTCGCGACCGGTGCCAGCTGGGAGACCGCGCGCGAGCTGCGCGACCGCGACGGCGTGGCCTTCGGTGACGTGGCCGCGGGTGGGTCGTCCGCGCTGCTGGCGCAGGTGGCGACGTACGTCGAGCTGCACGTCGAGCAGGGCCGCGACCTGGTGGAGCGTGGCGCCGCGGTCGGAGTGGGCAGCGAGATCTGGCCGCACGGCCGCTACCGGCTCGACTTCGCCGGCGAGGCCAACCACGCCGGGACCACTCGGATGGAGGACCGGGTCGACCCGATGCTCACCTACGCGATGACCGCGCTGGCCGCCAACAAGCAGGCGCGGCTGGCGGGGCAGCGGGCCACGTTCGGCCGGGTCGAGGTCACCCCCAACGGCACCAACGCGGTGCCGTCGCTGGTCACCGCGTGGCTGGACGCCCGGTGCGCCACCGACGCAGCGCTGGCCGACCTGGTCGAGACGATCTCGCGGCAGGCGACCGAGCGCGCGGACCGGGACGGCACGTCGGTGACGGTGACGCCGGAGTCGGTGTCCGGGTCGGTGGCCTTCGACCCCGCGCTGGCGGCGACGATCGCCGCCGACCACGCCAACGGCGACTGGCCGATCATCCCGACCGCGGCCGGCCACGACGCGGGGATCCTCTCTGCTGCGGGGATCCCGACCGCGATGCTCTTCGTCCGCAACCCCACCGGCGTCTCGCACTCACCGGCAGAGCATGCCGAGATGTCCGACTGCCTGGTCGGCGTCGCCGCGCTGGCCGACACGCTCGAGAGGCTGACGCGGTGAGCTCATCGGCGTACCTGCTGGAGCGGGCGTGGGTCGACAGCGCGGTGCGCGACGACGTACTCGTCGAGATCGAGGACGGGCGGTTCGTGACTGTCGACGTCGGCGGTCGGAGCGACGCCACCCGACTCCCCGGCCTCACCCTCCCCGGTCTCGCGAACTGCCACAGCCATGCGTTCCATCGCGCGCTGCGGGGCCGGACCCAGCGCGGCCGCGGCACGTTCTGGAGCTGGCGCGAGCAGATGTACGCCGTGGCGCAGCGGCTCGACCCCGACAGTTACCTCGCGCTGGCACGGGCGACGTACCGGGAGATGGCGGCGGCAGGGATCACCTGCGTCGGCGAGTTCCACTACCTGCACCACCGGCCCGACGGCACGCCGTACGACGACCCGAACGCGATGGGCCACGCCCTGATCGAGGCGGCCGGGGCGGCCGGGATCCGGATCGCGCTGCTCGACACCTGCTATCTCAGCAGCGGGTTCGGGGCACCGGTCGAAGCCGCGCAATTGCGGTACTCCGACACGGATGCGGAGCGCTGGGCGGTCAGAGCGGCGCAATTGCGCGGAAACGACACGACCACGATCGGCGCCGCGATCCACTCCGTTCGCGCCGTGCCGGCCGAGCAGATGCCGGTCGTCGTCGGGGCCGCGGAGGGACGACCCCTTCACGTGCACGTCTCCGAGCAGACCCAGGAGAACGACGCCTGCATGGCGGCGTACGGCGCGACGCCGACCCAGCTGCTCGCCGACCACGGCGTCCTCGGCCCGATGACCACGGCCGTGCATGCCACCCGGGTCACCACCGACGACATCCACCACCTCGGCTCCACCCGCACCCACGTGTGTTTCTGCCCGACCACCGAGCGCGACCTCGGCGACGGGGTCGGCCCGAGCCGCGAGCTCCACGACGCGGGCAGCCCGCTGACCCTGGGCAGCGACAGCCACGCAGTGATCGACCCGTTCGAGGAGATGCGCGCGGTCGAGATGGACGAGCGGCTGGCGCAGCAGAGCCGTGGCCACTGGAGCGCCGTCGAGCTGCTCACGTCCGGCACGGCCACCGGCCATGCCAGCCTCGGTTTCCCCGACGCCGGCGAGATCCGGGTGGGTGCCCGCGCCGACCTGGTCACCCTCGACACCACCACCCCGCGGACCGCCGGCACCGGCGCCGACGAGCAGACCGCTGTGTTCGCGGCCACCGCCGCCGACGTCGTACAGGTGATCGCCGACGGGCGCGTCATCCACACGAAGGGCGACGACGAGGCGGTCGGCCGCGAGCTCGAGGCGGCCATCGGGGGACTCCACTCATGAGCATCCTGATCACCAACATCGGCGAGCTGGTCACCAACGATCCCGAGGCCGACGACCTGCTGGGCATCATCGAGAGCGCGGCCCTCGTCGTCGAGGGAGCCAAGGTCGCGTGGGTCGGTCCTGCCGCCAACGCGCCCGCCGCCGACGAGCAGGTCGACGCCGGTGGCCGGGCGGTGCTTCCCGGCTTCGTCGACTCCCACTCTCACCTGGTCTTCGCCGGCGACCGCGCCGCGGAGTTTGCGGCCCGGATGGCCGGTGAGTCGTACGCCGCCGGCGGCATCCGCACCACGGTGGCCGCCACCCGCCAGGCCACCGACGAGCAGCTCACCGCCCACGTCGCCCGGCTGGTCCTGGAGATGCGCCGCCAGGGCACCACCACCGTGGAGATCAAGAGCGGGTACGGCCTCACCGTGAAGGATGAGGCGCGCAGCCTGGCTGTGGCCCGGCAGTTCACGGAGGAGACGACGTACCTCGGCGCCCATGTCGTACCCGACGGCGATCCGGATGAGTACGTCGCCCTGGTCACCGGTCCGATGCTCGAGGCCGCGGCACCGCACGCGCGCTGGATCGACGCGTTCTGCGAGACCGGCGCCTTCGACGTCGACCAGACCCGGACCGTGCTGACCGCAGGCGCCGCAGCCGGGCTGAGCCCGCGGCTGCACGCCAACCAGCTCGGCCCAGGTCCCGGCGTCCGGCTCGCCGCCGAGCTCGGGCTCACCGCGGTCGACCACTGCACCTACTTGTCAGACGACGACGTGCACGCGCTCCGCGACAGCGGCACCATCGCCACGCTGCTGCCCGGTGTCGAGTTCTCGACCCGCCAGCCCTACCCCGACGCCCGCGCGCTGCTCGACGCCGGCGTCGCGGTCGCCCTCGCCTCCGACTGCAACCCCGGCTCGTCGTTCACCTCGTCGATGCCTCTGTGCATCGCGCTCGCCGTACGCGAGATGCGGATGACGCCGGCCGAGGCCGTCCACGCCGCCACGGCGATGGGCGCCGCGGCCCTCGATCGCGACGACGTCGGGTCGCTGTTGCCGGGCAAGCGGGCCGACCTCGTCGTGCTGGACGCGCCGACCCACGTGCACCTCGCCTACCGGCCCGGGGTGCCACTTGTCATCCAGACCTGGATAGAGGGACATCCGGCGACGATTCCGTAGCACCATGGCTGGGGTGAACCCGCTCGAGGAGTACCTCCGGAACAACGACTCGCACCTGATCCACAAGTGGTTGCCGAGATCGGAGTTCCGATCGACGTCGTCATCGAGGACGGCGGTCACCGGATGCGCCAGCAGAAGATGACGTTCAAGCACATCTACCCCCACATGAGCGACGACGGCTGCTTCCTCACCGAGGACACGCACACCAGCTACTGGGGGAGGTACGGCGGCGGGTTCCGCCGGCCCGAAGATGGCCTGGCCCCGCACCACCGACTCCATCCACTTCTACGACCGCATCGTGGTCTTCGAGCGTGGCAAGCGGACCAAGCCCGAGCACAGGGTCACCGGCCGCGCGACGTTCCGGAAGTTCCGCGACTCCCTGCGGCTCCGCTGACCTGGTCAGGCATGGATGCGGGGGCCGGGGGAACCGGGCTACGTTGACCCCATCCGCAGTCGAGAAGGAGACGCCATGACCGAGACGCCCCAAGAGCCCCTCAGCGACGACGACATGTCCACCACCGGCGCCGGCGACCCGCCGCCCGCGCCCCAGGATGCCGACGGCACGGACGGTGACGCCACCGACACCACCGACGGCGACAGCAGCGACTCGGACGGCACCGACGGCGGAGACGCGGACGGCACCGACGCAGACGGCACGGACGGCGACTCCACCGACAGCACCGACGGGGACGCATCCTGACCGCACTCGAACTCCTGAGCGGGGACGCCCAGACCTTCCTTGACAAGGTCTGGGCGTCCCGCGTTCATGTGCACCACGCGGACCCTGCCGACCTGGTCGGCCTGCTCTCGCTCGAGGACGCCGACCACCTGCTCACCGCGACAGCGATCCGCACCCCCTCCATCCGGCTGGCCAAGGACGGCTCGGTGCTCGCCGAGTCGTCGTACACCCGGTCGGCGACGCTCGCCGGCAAGCCGCTCACCGGGCTGGTCGACCCCCGCAAGGCGCTCGCGCTCTTCGACGAGGGCGCGACGATCGTGTTCCAGGGCCTGCATCGCTACTGGCCGCCGATCACCCGGCTGGTCGCGGAGCTCGAGCTCGAGCTCGGCCACCCCTGCCAGGCCAACGCCTACCTCACCCCGCCCGGCTCCCAGGGCTTCGCGGTCCACTCCGACAGCCACGACGTCTTCGTCTTCCAGACCGCCGGCGCCAAGCAGTGGGAGGTGCACGCTACCGACGGCGTCGAGGACCTCACCCTCGAACCCGGCGTGAGCCTCTACCTCCCCACCGGTACGCCGCACGCCGCCCGGGCCCAGCAGACCGTGTCGCTGCACGTCACCCTCGGCATCAACCAGCTCACCTGGCGCGGCCTGACCCGCCGCTCCGTCGCGGCGCTGCTCGACGAGGTGCCCGACGACCACCTGCCCGCGGGATATCTCGACGACCCGGCCGCCCTCGCCGAGGAGCTCGCCGGCCGGCTGTCCTCGCTCGCCGAGCAGGTCCGCGGTCTCGACGCCCGCGCCGCGGTCGACGAGGAGGTACGCCGATTCCTCACCGGTCGCGCGCCCAGGCTCGCCGGCGGCCTGCTCGACGCGGCCCGGCTCGGTGACGTCCAGGACACGACGCCGCTACGACGACGACCCGGCCATCCCTGCGTGCTGCTCCGTCACGACGACCGGCTCGAGGTGCTGCTGGGCGACCGCGCCATCGACGTCCCCGGGTGGCTGGAGCCGGCCCTGGAGGAGATCCGGCGGCGGCCCGAGCTGCGGCCGGCCGACCTGGCCGAGCACCTCGACGAGCAGAGCCGGCTGGTGCTGTGCCGGCGGCTGGTCCGCGAAGGCCTGCTGGAAAGCACGGCGTGACCCAGTCCGAGGTCGGCGCCGGCTTCCGGTGCGCCGGAGAAAGCCTGCTGCGCGACGAGCCGGTCACGGGCACCGCGTCGAACGTGCGCGCCTTCCTCCTCGTCGAGTTCACCGGCGCCTGGGGCGTCAACGCGCTCCGGGACGCCCGGTTGCCGTACGGGCTCGGCAACCACCTCCTCATCTCCTCGCATGCCGTGGGGGTACGAGCGCTGCTGGCCCGCCGTCCCGATCGTTCCGGGACCGACGAGGTCCGGGTCTTCGCGGCCTACGCCGACCCGGTGGCGCCGTGGCTGGAGACCGCCACCTTCACCGACGTCCACGAGGTGCTCGACCTCGAGCTGGCCGCCCTCGGCCGGGGCCGGTCGATCGGCCTGGAGCCGAGCGACGGGTCGTTGTTCTGTGTCTGCACCCACGGCAAGCACGACGCCTGCTGCGCCGAGCGCGGACGGCCGGTCGCGGCGGCGCTCGAGGCCGCGCACCCCGAGGAGACCTGGGAGGTGTCGCACATCGGCGGCGACCGGTTCGCGGCGAACATGGTCGTCCTTCCACACGGCCTCTACTACGGCCGCCTCGACGCGGTCTCCGCCCTCGGCGTCGCCGGCACCCACCTGGCAGGCGGCCTCGAGCTCGACTACCTGCGCGGCCGGTCCGGGCTGGGCATGCCGACACAGGCAGCCGAGATCGGGCTCCGGCGGCAGCTCGAGGAGACCCGCAACGACGCGGTCCGGTTCCTCGGCGCCACCCGCAAGGACGACGTCACCACCGCCCGGTTCGACGTCGCCGGCACGACGTACGCCGTCCGGGTCCGCACCCGCCCCGGCGACAGGCAGCGGCTCACCTGCCAGGCGATGCGCGACAACCCGGTGCCGATCCACGACCTGCTCGAGGTGTCGGCGTACTCGTAGTATCGACGGATGGCAGTCACCGACGACGTCTCGCAGCTGACCGCGCAGCGGTTCGGACGGACCAGCTTCGTCGGTGGCGACACCGTGCCGCCGGTCGGCGATGGCAAGCTGCCGCCGGGTCCGCGCTGGCCGGTGATCCTGCAGAGCGTGGCGCTGCTGCGGTTCCGGCACAAGTTCCACCCCTACCTGCAGAAGAAGTACGGCGACGTCTTCACGATCAAGCTGCTCCCCGGTGGCCGGCCGCTGGTGATGTTCACCAAGCCCGAGCAGGCGAAGGAGATCTTCGCGGCCGACCCGGAGGTGTTCCACGCCGGCAAGGGCAACTCGATCCTGGGCCCGATCATGGGCGAGCACTCGCTGCTGCTCCAGGACTCCGGTGCGCACAAGCGGGCCCGCAAGCTGCTGATGCCGGCGTTCAACGGGCACGCGCTGCGCGGCTACCAGTCGCTGGTCACGGAGCTGGCCAGGGCCGAGGTCGGGCGCTGGCGGCCGGACACGGAGTTCCGCTCCCTCGACCGGATGAACGCGCTCACCCTCGAGGTGATCCTCCGGGTCGTCTTCGGCGTCACCGATGAGAGCCGGCTGGCGGAGCTGCGGCCGCGCGTCAACGCCACGGTCGACGTCAGCCCGGCGGTGCTGCTCGGCTGGGGATATCCGTGGCTGCAGAAGTTCGGCGTCTGGAAGCGCACCGTCGAGAACCAGTACGAGCTCGACCGGCTGATGTACGCCGAGATCCGCGAGCGTCGGGATGCCCCCGACCTGCACGACCGCACCGACGTGCTCTCCCGGTTGATCCGGATCGGGATCGACGAGGGCGACCCGCTCGACGACACCGAGCTCCGGGACCAGCTGGTCACCCTGCTGCTCGCCGGTCACGAGACCACGGCGACCGCGCTGTCCTGGGCGCTCTACGAGGTGGGCCGCGACCGCGAGCTGCTCCGGCGCTGCCAGCAGGCGGCCGACGAGGGCGACGACGAGTACCTCGACGCCGTGGTCAAGGAGTCGATGCGCCTGCACCCGGTGATCCCGATGGTGGTGCGGACCTTGATGAAGCCGGCCACGATCGGCGGCGTCGACATACCCGCCGGTGCCACGGTCGGGCCGTCGATCATCATGGCCCACCAGAAGTCCGACAACCATCCGGACCCGTGGCAGTTCCGGCCCGAGCGCTTCATCGGCCACAACCCGCCCACCAACACCTGGATCCCGTTCGGCGGTGGTGTCCGCCGTTGCATCGGCGCGGGGTTCTCGCTGATGGAGGGCGTGGCCGTGCTCCGCGAGGTCTTCGCGGCCTACGACGTGACCACGGTCGGCGACGACGAGCCGAAGGTCCGCAACATCACCAGCGTCCCGCGCCAAGGTGCCCGGGTGCGGGTGTCGCCGCGCTGACAGAGCCGATGCTCACGGTCTCCGCGATCGCCTCGAAGACGTCGCAGTAGTCGGGGTAGTCCTCGCGCGCCACCGAGCAGGTGAGGGTCACCCCGAGCCCGTCGGCCAGCCAGGCCCACTGGTCGCTCAGCACGTCGGCAGTGCCGAGCCGGTGCGCGAACCGGTGGTAGACCACCTCGCGGCCCAACAGCTCGAACGCGTCGTCGTCCTCGACGTCGAAGTCCACGAGCCGGTCGGCGAGCTCGTCGATCGCCTCTGCTCGCCACGTCTCCAGGTCGGTGTCGACGGGGACGCAGCGGAGCGTGAGATCGGGGTGTACGCCGCTGGCCGGCAGCACCGCCGACCGGGCGCTGACCACGACGCCATGGGTCACTGCCGACCGTCGACGCCAGGTGACCGGCAGGCAGATGCCGATGTCGTCAGGCGTCATCGCTGCCTCGCCAGGGCACCCACACCGACTCCAGCGGCGGGACGTACGGCACGGTGGTTGAGGTGCGAGGAGCGCCAGCGACGAGCCTCGAAACCACAGCGCCAGCAGCGATGGGACTGGGCATGGGCTCGGAGGGGAGCTCGATGTCCGGCAGGCACAGGTCCTCGACCGGCCCCACGGCGTACCGAGCGATCGCGCCCAGCCAGGCATCCCGGAGCCCGGCCTCGTCACGCCGCGCGCCCTCGACCAAGGCCGCGACGGTCCGGTAGAGCCGCCGCTGCCGGTCAGTGGCGTAGCCGCCCGGCGTGGGGATGACGTGCCCGTGCAGCACCAGCTCGCGACGAGCGAGGTCGCGGGCCCGGGCCATCACCGCGAGCACCTCGTCGAGGCCGTCGGCGTACTCGTTCAGCGCCCGGCCCCAGCCGCGGCAGCTCTGCGCGGCAGCGTCGACGGTGCGGCCGATCGCGGCGCATCGCGCGCGGTAGGCGTCACCGGACCGCCCGTCGAAGCGTGCGGGCTCAATGCGGGACTGGCCGTCGAGGTACGCCCGCGCCTGGGTCAGCTCGCCGTGCAGGTCGTGCAGCCTCCTGGCCGTACGCCGGCAGCTGCCGGGGTCGCCGTCGACGGCGGTGTCGATGCTCATCGGAACGCCAGGGACAGGGTGAGGTCGAAGAGATCGCCCACCTCACCATCGGTGACGAGCGCGACCGCGACCACCCGCTCGGTGGCCTCGCCGACGTCCCGCAGTGAGCCGGCCGTCGTTTCCACGTGCGTGATCAGCTGCTCGATGGCGTCCTTGCTGTAGCCGGACGTCGCGCCGGTGTCCGGGAACGGGATCCGGGTCGCGTCGGCGACGTCCAGACCGTGGCGGATCAGGTCACGGCTCGACTGCTCGAGCACCTCGGGGTCGATGGTGTAGGTCATGCCGGGCAGGGTGCTCGGGGCCGGTGGGTGCCGAAACCGAAGCCGGCGCGACCTGTGGACGGCAGCGTCAGCGAGTGGCGAGCAGCCAGCGGCCGATCTCTTCGCCGACCTCCTCGAGCAGCGGCCCGGCCCGACTCATGCTGCGCGCCGGGTCGGGCTCGCGATCGCTCAGCGCCCACAGCTGGGCGACGCCGGCGGCAGTGATCTCGTCCGGCGTGAGCGTGCAGCGACCGCACACGATCACCGTGGGCAGCCCGGCGGCGCGGGCACCCGCCAGCACCCCGAACGGCGCCTTGCCGCGCAAGCTCTGCTCGTCGACCGAGCCCTCTCCGGTCACGACGAGGTCCGTGCCCGGCAGGGCGTCGGCGAATCCGACCAGCTCGAGCACGGTGGTCGCACCCGATCGGATCTCAGCCCCGAGGAGCGCCATCGCGCCGAAGCCGGTGCCACCGGCGGCGCCGGCGCCGGGGGCGTCGCGCAGGTCGCGTCCGGTGGCGTCGGCCACCAGGTCGGCCCACCGGGTCAGGGCCGACTCGAGGAGCTCGACGTCGGCGGGGGACGCGCCCTTCTGCGGGCCGTAGACCGCCGCCGCTCCCTCGGGCCCGAGCAGCGGGTTGTCGACGTCGGAGGCCAGCGTCATGGTGACGCCATCCAGCCGGTCGGGCAGCGACCCGAGGTCGAGGCTCGCGGCCTCGAGGAGGCCGGCCCCTCCCGTCGGCACCGGCCGATCATCTGCGTCGAGGATCCGGGCTCCCAGGGCGGAGGCGAGCCCGGCGCCACCATCGGTGGAGGCGCTGCCCCCGAGGCCGACCACCACCTCGCGACAGCCGGCCTCCACCGCCGCCAGAATCGCCTCGCCGGTGCCGCGGGTGGACGCGCTCATGGGTTCGAGACCTCCGCGGAGTCTGCTCAGGCCGGACGCGTCGGCGAGCTCGACGACCGCGACGTCACCGTGGCGGGCGTACGCCGTCGAAACCGGTTCGCCGTCCGGCCCGGACACGGTGACCGGGTGCAGGTCGAAGCCAGCGGACACGAAGGCGTCGAGGGTGCCGTCACCGCCGTCCGCGACCGGGACCCGCACCACCTCGACGTCCGGGACGACGCGGCGCAGCCCCCGGCCCAGCGACTCCGCTACCTCGGCGGCGGTCAGGGACCCCTTGAACTTGTCCGCCGCGACGACGACCCGCATGCCGGCGTTCAGCCCCGGACGGGGCCGGACGAGCCGCGTACGACGAGCTCGGCGGGCACCCGCAGCTTCCGGGGCCGGCTCCCCGGCTCCTTGAGCGCCAGCGCCAGCGCTTTCGCGCCCATGTCGGCCATCGGCAGCCGGATCGTGGTCAGGCCGGGCGCCAGGTCGCCGGCGACGGCCACGTCGTCGAAGCCGGTCACGGTCATCCGGCCGGGCACCGCGATCCGGGCACGGCGCAGCTCGGAGAGACAGCCGATGGCCATGTCGTCGTTCAGCGCGACGACGGCGGTGGTGTCCGGGTGCTCCTTCAGGATCCGGATCGCGCCGGCCCGGCCGCCGTCGCGGGTGAACGCGTCGACGATGACTGGTACGCCGTCGGGGTCGACGCCGGCCGCCCGCATCGCCTCGTGGGCGCCGTCCAGGCGATCGGTGACGGTGGTCAGTCCGAGCGAGCCGGACAGGATCGCCAGCCGGCGGTGCCCGAGATCCAGCACGTGCGCGGTGACCATCCGTCCTCCCGCGGTGTTGTCGGGCTGGACGGTGTCGGCGCGCAGGTGGTGCCGGCCGATCACGGCGACCCGCCCGCCCGACTCGGTGTAGCGCTGCAGCTCGTCGCGCACCGGCGCCTCGACGGCGGGATCGACGAACCCCGATCCGGCGATCAGGATCGCGCCGACCCGGTTCGCCACCAGGGT
Organism: uncultured Actinomycetota bacterium; assembly: GCA_963779635.1. GTDB lineage: Bacteria > Actinomycetota > Actinomycetes > Propionibacteriales > Nocardioidaceae > Nocardioides. The sequence continues at coordinate 553,211 of CAVZZC010000010.1, forward strand.
GCGCACCTGGCGGAGCTCGGTCTCCGGGTCCCTGCCGGTGTGGCAGATCTGGACCGTGAGCTCCTCCTCGGCCGCGACCCGCAGCACCCCGCTGGCGATCTCGGAGAAGTAGGGGTCGCCGATCTCGTGCACCACCAGCCCGATCGCGCTGGTGGTGCCGCCCGCCAGTGACCGCGCGTGCATGTTGGTGACGTAGCCCAGCTCGCTCGCGACGCGGCGTACCTGCTCAGCGACCGAAGGACTGACGCCGGACGTCCCGGAGAGCGCCCGCGATGCGGTGGCGATGGAGACCCCTGCCTCGACGGCCACGTCGATCAGGCGGGGTTGCCCTGACTGTCGTCTCATGGTTGCCCCCTGATCTCATAGTGACCCTTGCCACTCGCTCCATGGATGTGTACGGTCCAGCGTAACCGCTTACGTAAGCGCTTACGCAAACCGACTCTAGGAGTGTCTCCGATGATGGCTTCTCGGAAGGCCCGGCGTCTCGCAATCAGCGCGGCCGCCTCCATCGCCCTGCTCGCCCCGCTCGGCGGCTGCGGCCTCGACTCGGGCACCGACGGGGGTAGTGACGACGAGATCGTCATCGGGATCTCCCTGCCGCTGACCGGCGACTTCAGCGAGCCCGGCAAGGGTGTGCAGCGGGGCTACGAGGCCTGGGCCGACTACGTCAACGAGAACGGCGGGCTGCTCGGCAAGCAGGTCCGGCTGGAGATCCTCGACGACCAGTCGAGTGCGGACCGGGTCGCGTCCGACTACGAGAAGCTGATCAGCCAGGAGAAGGTCGACCTGGTCTTCGGTCCCTTCTCGACCCGGCTCGTCGTGCCGGCGGCCCAGGTCGCCAAGGACTACGGCTACCTCTTCGTCGAGCCGGCCGGCGCGGCCGAGGAGGTCTTCGCCCAGGGCTTCGACAACCTCTTCTACGCGGCGCCCGCGGTTGCCGACGACCACTACAACCTGCTCGCCGAGAAGATCCTCGCGATGCCGGCGAACCAGCGGCCGAAGTCGGTCGCCTACGCCAGCATGGACGACCCGTTCGCGATGGGTACGGCGTACGGCCTCAAGGACAAGCTCGAGGAGGCCGGCATCAAGACCGTCGTCGACGAGGTCTACCCGCCCAACACCACCGACTTCAGCAGCATCGCGGCGCAGATCGCGGACTCCAACGCCGACATGGTGGTCGGCGGCACGCAGTACCAGGACGCGGTCAACCTGATCGTGGCGCTGCAGCAGCTGAACTACCAGCCCAAGCTGGCGGCCTTCTCCACCGCGCCCACCAACGCGGAGTTCCCGGAGGCGATCGGGGACAAGACCGAGGGGATCCTGTCGCCGACCGGCTACACGCCGGACGCGACGTACCCCGAGAACAAGGAGTTCGTGAAGTACTACACCGAGCTCAACGGCACGCCGCCGGCCGAGGACGAGGCCAACGCGTGGACCACCGGCGAGGTGGTCGCTGCCGCCGTGGAGTCGGCCGACTGCGCCGACCCGTCGACGGAGTGCCAGCAGAAGCTGATCGACTACCTGCGCGACGCCACCGTCGACACCGTGGTCGGTCCGCTGAGCTGGGACGAGGAGGGCCGCCCGGAGAGCGCGCACCTGATCCAGCAGTACGTCGACGGGAAGATCCGGATCGTGCTGCCCCCGGAGCAGGCAGAGGCCGACTTCATCCCCGTCAAGCCGGCCTGGTGACGCTGACGTGTCAGGTTCCCTGCTCCTACAGAGCATCATCCTCGGCTTGCTGCTGGGAGGGCTGTACGCCCTCCTGGCGGCCGGGCTGACGCTCTACTTCGGCGTGATGAGGGTGGTGATGATCGCCCACTCGGCGTTCCTCATCCTCGCCGCCTACCTGGCCTGGTACTTCCACCGCGAGACCGGGGCCGACCCGCTGCTCTCGCTGGTCGTGACCGTGCCGCTGTTCTTCGTGGCCGGGGTGGCGATGCAGCGACTGCTGCTGTCCCGGCTGCGGCCGGCCACGCTGACCATGATGTCGGTGCTGCTCACCTTCGCGATCGCGCTGACGATCGAGGGGATGCTCGGCTACGTCTTCACCGGCACCCAGCGACGGATCCAGCTCGACTACTCCGGCAGCAGCTTCGAGATCTTCGGAGCGAACATCGCGGCGGTGAAGCTGATCGCGTTCGGGCTCGCCGCCGTCGCACTGCTGGGTCTCTACCTGCTGCTCAAGATGACCCGGTTCGGCCAGGCGCTGCGGGCCACCATCCAGCACCCCGAGGCGGCCCGGCTCCTGGGCATCAACACCGACCGGATCGCCGGCTACGGGTTCGGCCTCGGGCTGGCCACCGCCGCGATCGGGGGTACGGCGCTCTCTCTGGACTCCACGATCTATCCGTCCCTGCACTGGCACTGGATCGGCCCGCTGATGGCGATCATCGTGATCGGTGGGCTCGGCAGCATCCCGGGCGCCGCGATCGCGGCCATGCTGCTCGGCCTCTCACAGAGCCTGCTGCAGGTGCCGATGGGCACCACCTGGGCCCAGACCGTCTTCTACATCGCCCTGTTCGCGACCCTGATGATCCGTCCTCAGGGCTTCTTCGGAGGTCGTCTTGCCCAGCGCTTCTAGCCCAGGGATCAGCCGACGCACCGGCTTCGACCGGATCCTGCTCGGCGGGAAGGTCGTGCTGTTCCTCGCCGCCGCGGCGTTGGTGCTGGCGTTCCCCAGCATGGCGCCGGACGCCTTCATCCTGTCCGTCGGCGTGGTGATCGCCAGCTACGCCGCACTCGCGGTCGGCTGGAACTTCGTCGGCGGCTTCACCGGCTACATCTCGCTCGGCCACGCGGCGTACTCCGGGTTGGGTGGGTACGCGACCGCGCTACTGATCATCGACGGCGGCCTCAACCCCTGGGTCGCGCTCGGCGTCGGCGCCGTGGGCGTCGCCCTGGTCGCGGTGCCGATCGGCGTCGCCTCCCTGCGGGTCCGAGGAGCGTCGTTCGTGATCGTCTCGATCGCGATGGTGCTGATCCTGCTGCTGGTCTCGCAGAGCTGGGCCGAGGTCACCGGCGGCTCGTCCGGGCTCCGCGTGCCGCGCCCCTTCGACGAGGACGTGCTCCGGCCCGAGCAGCACGAGCGCTTCTTCTACCTGCACGTGGGGCTGGTCGTCGTGGCCCTGCTCGTGTGGTGGGCGATCGACCGGTCCCGCTTCGGGATGGGCCTGAAGGCGATCCGCGAGGACGAGGACAAGGCACAGTCGCTGGGGGTGCCGACGTTCAAGTACAAGCTCGTGGTGTTCGTGATCTCGGCGTTCTTCACCGCCCTCGCCGGCGGGATGTACGCACTGTGGTTCGGCTACCTCGACCCGATCTTCCAGTTCTCGATCCTGATCGGCTCCTACATGGTGCTGATGTCGCTGCTCGGCGGGATCCGCAGCCTCTTCGGCCCGGTCGTCGGCGCGGTGATCGTGGGCTACGCGCTGGAGTTCTTCAAGAACCAGTACGGCGACACCCAGTTCCACCTGGTCGCCCTCGGGCTGCTGCTCGGCCTGGTCGTGCTGTTCATGCCGGACGGCGTGCTGCCCGCGATCGGCTCGCTGGTCAACCGGTTCCGGCCCACGGCGACCTCGATCCGTGAGGAGTCCGCGGCGGACCTGCACGAACGCGCCACCGAGACGCGGCAGGCAGAGGAGGTGTCCCGATGAATACGTTGCCCTCGCTGGAGACCGAGGGGCTCACCAAGTCCTTCGGTGGGGTTCGCGCCGTCGACGGCGCCTCGGTCCAGTTCCAGGACGGCAAGATCAACGCCCTGATCGGCCCCAACGGCTCGGGCAAGACGACGTTCTTCAACTGCGTCACCGGGATGATCCGGGCCGACTCCGGACGGGTCTCCTACCGCGGCAAGGACGTCACCGGCGCGGCTCCGCACCGGATCGCCGCCGCCGGGATCGGCCGGAGCTTCCAGCTCTGCCGGATCTTCCCGAGGATGACGGTGCTCGACAACATGCTCGTGGGTGTCCGCGCGCAGGGGCTCGTGCACCGGCTGCGCGGTGGCCACAACGCCGACGACATCGCCCGGGCCCGCGAGCTGCTGCGCCGGGTCGGCATCGACCACCTCGAACGCTCCGAGGCCCGGGACATCTCCTACGGCCAGCAGAAGCTGCTCGAGCTCGCCGGCGTACTCATGACCGAGCCCGACACGATCATGCTCGACGAGCCCGCCGGCGGCGTGAACCCGGCGCTGATCGGCCGGCTCGGCACCCTGGTCCGCGAGCTCAACGCCGAGGGCCGCACGTTCATCATCGTCGAGCACAACATGGAGATGGTGATGAGCCTGAGCCACCACGTCGTCGTCTTCGACCGTGGCGCCCCGATCGCCGAGGGCGCGCCGGCCGACATCCAGAACGACCCGCGAGTGCTGGAGGCCTACCTTGGCGTCTGAGACCCCCACCCCCGACTACCTCCTCGAGCTCGACGAGATCGAGGCCGGCTACGGGCGCGCCGCCCTGGTGCTGCGCGGGCTGACCGTGCGGGTCCGGCCTGCGGAGATCGTGTGCCTGGTCGGCCCGAACGGCGCCGGCAAGTCCACCGTGCTCAAGGTCGCCAGCGGCATGCTGACCCCGCGCGCGGGCACGATCCGGGTGGCCGGCGTCGACGTGACCCGGCACGGCCCCCAGGACATGATCCGCAACGGGCTGTCACACGTCCTGCAGGGCCACTCGGTGTTCAACGAGATGACCGTCGCCGAGAACGTCCACCTGGGCGCCTACACGGTGCGCGAGAAGGCGTTGATCGACGAGCGGGTCGACTTCGTCAAGACGCTGTTCCCCGTGGTCGCCGAGCGCTGGGGGGCGCTGGCCGGCGCCCTGTCGGGAGGCCAGCAGAAGCAGGTCGAGTTCGCCCGCTCGCTGATGGTCAGCCCGCGCGTGGTGCTCCTCGACGAGCCCAGCATGGGCCTGGACCCGAAGACCACCAGCAAGGTGTTCGAGCAGGTCGTGCGGATGCGCGACGCAGGCATCGCCGTACTCCTGGTCGAGCAGAACGCCCGCCGCGCGCTCGAGACCGCCGACGTCGGCTGCGTGCTCGACCTCGGCCGGGTGCACATCACCGGGCCGGCCCCCGAGCTGCTCGCCGACCCCCAGCTCGCCGAGCTCTACCTCGGCGGCCGACCCACCGCCGCGACGAACGAGGAGAACGCAGTCCGATGACCGACCGCACCCTGCGCATCATCATGAACGGCGTCACCGGCCGGATGGGCCACCGCCAGCACCTGGTGCGGTCGGTCCTGGCGATCCGCGACGAGGGCGGCATCGAGCGCCCGGACGGCTCCCGGCTCCAGGTGGAGCCGGTGCTGGTCGGCCGCAACCGCGACAAGCTGGCCGACCTCGCCGACCGCTACGGCATCGCCGAGATCACCACCGACCTCGACGAGGCGCTCGCCGACGAGACCGCGGAGATCTACTTCGACGCGCTGGTCACCTCCGAGCGGAAGAAGTCGATCCTCAAGGCACTCGCCGCCGGCAAGCACGTCTTCACCGAGAAGCCGCTCGCCGAGTCGGTCGGGGAGGGCCTCGAGATCGCCGAGGCGGGTGCGGCAGCCGGCACCGTCAACGGCGTCGTGCACGACAAGATCTTCCTGCCCGGGCTGATGAAGCTGAAGCGCCTCGTGGACGGCGGCTACTTCGGACGGATCCTCTCGGTGCGTGGCGAGTTCGGCTACTGGGTCTTCGAGGGCGACTGGATCCCCTCGCAGCGGCCCAGCTGGAACTACCGCGCGGCCGACGGCGGCGGGATGGTCCTGGACATGTTCTGCCACTGGAACTACGTCTTCGAGCACCTCTTCGGCCGGGTCGACTCGGTGATCGCGAAGGCGGTCACCCACGTCCCCGAGCGGTGGGACGAGCAGGGCAAGCGGTACGACGCCACGGCCGACGACGCGGCGTACGCCATCTTCGAGATCGGCGACGTCGTGGTGCAGATGAACTCCTCGTGGGCGGTCCGCGTCGACCGCAAGGAGCTGGTGGAGTTCCAGGTCGACGGCACCCACGGCTCGGCGGTCGCGGGGTTGTTCGGCTGCCGGGTGCAGCCGCGGGTCCGCACGCCCAAGCCGGTGTGGAACCCCGACCAGCCGACCGACCAGGACTTCCGCTCCCAGTGGGACGAGGTGCCGGACAACGAGGTCTTCCGCAACGGGTTCCGTGCGCAGTGGGAGCAGTACCTCCTCGACGTCGACGCCGGCCGGCCGCACCCCTACGACTTCATGTCGGCCGTGCGCGGGCTGGAGCTGGTCGAGGCCGGGCTCACGTCCTCCGCCGAGGGCCGGCGGGTGCCGCTGGAGACCCGCACGTGGTGACGCTCGACCTGCCGGTCGCAGAGGGCGGCTGGCGAACGCTCCGGCTCGGACCGCCGGGTGAGTGGGCCGAGCACCCGGGCCGGTTCGAGAGTCGGGAGGCGTTCGCCGCGGCCCACGTGGTGGCGGATCCGTCCCGGAACAACGCGCCGGGGGCGCCGGCCGAGCTCGACTGGGACGCCACGCTGGCCTTCCGCCGCGAGCTCTTCCGCTACGGCTTCGGCGTGGCCGAGGCGATGGACACCGCGCAGCGCAACATGGGCTTGGACTGGCCGGCCACCCAGGAGCTGATCCGGGTCAGCGCGGCTCAGGCGCGGGAGCTCGACGCCCGGATCGCCTCCGGTGCCGGCACCGACCACCGCCCCGGTGCCACGACCATCGACCAGGTCGCCGACGCGTACGCCGAGCAGGTGGAGTACGTCGAGTTCACCGGCTCGCAGGTGATCCTGATGGCCTCGCGCGAGCTGGCTGCGACCGCGCAGCACGCCGAGGAGTACCTCAAGGTCTACAGCCGGATCCTCAGCCAGGTCCGCGAGCCGGTGATCCTGCACTGGCTGGGCGAGGTGTTCGACCCGCAGCTGCGCGGCTACTGGGGGAGCACCGACGTCGCCGTCGCCACCGAGACGTTCCTCGAGCTGGTCCGCGAGCACGCGACCCGGATCGACGGCGTCAAGGTGTCACTCCTCTCGGCCGAGCACGAGACGGCGCTGCGGGCCGCGCTGCCCGAAGGGGTCCGCCTCTACACCGGCGACGACTTCAACTACCCCGAGCTGATCAGGGGCGACGGCACCCACCACTCCGATGCGCTGCTCGGCGCGTTCGCCGCCATCGCCCCCGCCGCGTCTCGCGCGCTCGCCGCGCTCGACGCGGGCGACCTCGCGGGCTACGACGCGGCGATGGCGCCCACGCTGCCGCTGTCCCGGCACCTGTTCGAGGCGCCGACCTACCACTACAAGACCGGGATCACCTTCCTCGCCTGGCTCAACGGCCACCAGTCCGGGTTCACCATGGTCGGCGGCCTGCAGTCGGCCCGCAGCGCCTTGCACCTGGTCCGGCTGCTGGAGCTCGCCGACACCGCTGGCCTGCTGCGCGACCCGGAGCTGGCGGCGTACCGGACGCGGGGCTGGCTCGAAGTCAACGGGCTGGGTCGATGAGCGACCCTCGGCTGAGCCGGCTGTCCCTCAACCAGCGCACCACCGCGGGGTGGTCGCTGCGCGAGGCGATCGACGGCTGCCTGGCCGGTGGGCTGCCGGCGATCGGCGTATGGCGGGAGCAGGTGGCCGAGGCGGGCCTGGCGACGGCGGCAGCCTGGCTGCGCGACTCAGGACTCCGGGTCTCGTCGGTCTGCCGGGGCGGCTTCTTCACGACGGCCGACCCGGCAGCCCGACGGGAGGCGCGTGACGACAACCTGCGCGCCCTCGACGAGACGGCGAGCCTCGGTGCCCCGGTCCTGGTGCTGGTGCCCGGTGGCCTGCCGGACGGCGACCGCGACCTGGCCGGCGCCCGCGCTCGCGCAGCGGATGCCGTCGGAGAGCTGGCCGCGGAGGCCGGCGCCCGCGGGGTGCGGCTCGGCATCGAGCCGATGCACCCGATCTTCGCCGCCGACCGGGGCGTCGTGTCCACCCTCGCCCAGGCCCTCGACATCGCCGAGCAGCATCCGGTCGAGCAGGTGGGCGTCGTCGTCGACACGTTCCACGTGTGGTGGGAGCCGGGCGTGCTCGAGCAGGTCGCCCGCGCCGGCGCCCGCATCGCGTCGTACCAAATCGGCGACTGGATCACGCCGCTGCCGCCGGACGCGCTGCTCTCACGCGGCATGGTCGGCGACGGACACATCGACTTCGCCGCCCTCACCGCCGCGGTGGCCGCCACCGGCTACTCCGGCGACGTGGAGGTCGAGATCTTCAACGCGGATCTCTGGGCGAGACCCGGCGCCGAGGTCGTCGAGACCTTGAGCCGGCGCTACGTGGAACTGGTGGAGCCGTTCCTGGCCCCACTTTCAGTGGGGTCGTAGGACCACCTCCGACGTGCCCCGACTCGGGAAGGGACGCACATGAGCAGAAAACGAACGGCCGCCGTCCTCGGCGCGCTGGTGTCGGTGGTGGCCGGCCTGATGGCGGCTCCGGCCGGTGCGAGCGGCACCGACTCCGGCAGCCCGATCGCGATCGTGGTGCCGCGGGCTCCGCAGCACTGGGATCCGCTGACCGACTCCAAGTGGCAGCTCGGCCGCGGCCAGGCGGTGATGACGGAGCGCGGCACCGCGCCGCCGGGACCCCGCCGGCCGTTCGAGTACGCCATCGTGACCAAGGGCCCGGAGCTCAAGTCGCTGAGCTACAGCGCCGAGGTCCGGATCGACGAGCCGGTCACCCGCAACGACCGTGACGTGGTGCTGATCTGGAACTACCAGTCGCCGACCCGCTTCTATTACACGCACCTCTCGCAGGACAACACGATCTACCCGCACAACGGGATCTTCGTGGTGGACGACGCGGACCGGCGGCGCATCGACGACCAGTGGAACGGCACCGACCTCGGCGCCCCACCGGCGATCGACGACACCGACTGGCACGACGTACGCGTGGACTACCTCGCCCGCACCGGCCGGATCGCGGTGTACGTCGACGGGTCGCGCGAGCCGTTGATGACGGCCACCGACAAGACCTTCGCGGGTGGCCGGTTCGGGTTCGGGTCCTTCGACAACTACGGCCGGGTCCGCGACGTCTTCGTCGCCGGAGTCCGCAGCTGAACAGCACGCCCCAGAACCACGTCGGTCCCGCGACCGCAAGACGGAGCGGGACCGACGGGGCTGCCGGCAGCAACCGGCAGCGTCCTTCTACAAGGAAGTCCCCACGGTAGCCGCTGTGGGGAGAGAGGAAGTCATGCGGAAGTCACGTTGGTGGGTGGCCGCGGCGACGGGGGCACTCGCCGCCGCGTTGCTCGCCCCCGTCTCGTCCGCCCAGAGCTCGTCCGGCCCCGCGCCGGCCGCAGCCGAGGGCGAACCCATCTCCGATCCGATCCCCGAGGATCCGGAGCGGTCGTCGCTGGGACTCGTGCTGGAGGAGTACCACCAGTTCCCGAAGACCGAGCCGATCCCGGCGCCGACCGACCACCGGATCATGCGACAGGCCCGGATCAACTACATCGGTGACGTGCCCGACGGCACCCGCCGCCAGTACGTGCCCGACCTGAACGGCCCGCTCTACCTGCTCGACCGTGGCCGGCGATCGCTGTACCTCGACATCAAGGGCGAGTTCCCCGACTTCTTCTCCGGCCGTGGCATGGGCAGCGGCTTCGGGTTCGTCACCTTCGACCCGGAGTTCGAGCAGAACGGGAAGTTCTACACCGTCCACACCGAGAAGTTCGCAGACCTGAGCACCAAGCCGACGACGTACCCGTCGCAGCCGAACCCGTTCCTGCACGGCGTCGTCACGGAGTGGACCGCCAACAACCCCGACGCGAACACGTTCCGCGGCACCAGCCGCGAGATCCTGCGGCTCGGCTTCGGCAGCCAGATCCACGGCATCCAGCAGATCGACTTCAACCCGACCGCCGGCAAGCGGGACGGCGACTACGGCCTGCTCTACCTCGCGGTCGGCGACGGTGGCCGCGGGGTCGGCACCGACGTGCCGCAGGAGCGGGACACGCCGTACGGGAAGATCCTGCGGGTCGACCCCGACGGCACCGACGGACCCAACGGCGAGTACGGCATCCCGAAGTCGAACCCGTTCGTCGGCGACGACGGAACCATCGGCGAGATCTACGCGCTCGGGATGCGTGACCCGCACCGGTTCGCGTGGGACTCCGGCGGGCAGCACCGGATGTACCTCGGGCACATCGGCCAGCACGCCATCGAGGGTGTCTACGAGGTCCGGGCCGGTGACAACTTCGGCTGGAGCGAGGTCGAGGGCCGCTTCGTCTACGACAGCACCGACGAGTGCAACCTCTACTCGCTGCCCGAGGACCACGAGTCGTGGGGCTTCGTCTACCCGGTCGCGGCGTTCGACCACGACCCGCCGCCGGGGTGGCCGTGCAGCTCCGACAGCGGCCACGGGATCAGCGGCGGCCAGGTCTACCGCGGTGACCTGCCGGGTCTGCGCGGCAAGTACGTCTTCGGCGACCTGGTCGACGGCCGCGTGTTCTGGACCGAGGCGGCCCGGATGAAGCAGGAGACCGGCCAGGAGGCCACCCTGCACGAGATGCAGCTGTGGGACACCGACGGCAACCGGCTCCGGATGACCGACTTCGCCGAGGACGCGCGGGTCGACCTGCGGTTCGGCGTCGACGGTCGCAAGAACCTCTACCTGCTGGCCAAGGCCAACGGGAAGATCTGGAAGGTCGTGGGCACCCGCAACGAGCCGTGGAAGGACGAGGTCTCGCCGCAGCTGCGGGAGAACCTGGTGTCCTACTACGACTTCGAGCACCCGTTCCCGGTCACCCAGAACGACGAGATCGAGGCCGACCAAGGCTCGTCGGAGACGCTGTTCAACCTGATCAACGGGGTCAAGGAGATGCGCGTCGACGACGGCGCGTTCCCGGGCAGCAACAACTCGATCCAGACCCAGCAGGTCAACCCGACCACCGCCGGCAACGACGACTGGAAGGCGGGGGTCTGGAAGGAGACCGGGGTCCCGACGCTGGAAGCGTTCCGCGGTGTCGAGCAGACGACGGTGATGGGCTGGTTCAAGATGACCGGACCCAACCCCAATCCGAACTCGAACACGCCAGACCCGGCCGACCGCTACAACGCCGTAGGGCTGGCCGGCCTCCTCTCGGGCAACTCCGACGGGCACGGCGTACGGGCGTTGCTGGAGCTGATCAACGTGGACGGCGAGCTCCGCCTCGTGGCGCTCGGCCGGCGGATCGACGAGGGGGCGTCGCAGACCTTCGCGGCGTCCCAGGACTGGCAGGACCTGCTTCCGCAGGGCCGGTGGGTGCACCTCGCCGCGACGTTCGACTACACGACCGGCGACATGGCGCTCTACCGCAACGGCAAGCCGCTGGACGGGTTCTACGTCACACCGGGTGACCCGTGGGCGATCGACGGCACCGGCACGAGCGACACCCTGCCGCGTGGCTACAAGATCGGCGGCTCCTACCCGCAGAACACCAGGGAGCAGAACCCCTGCAACTGCCGGTTCGACAGCCTGATGTTCCTCGACCGCGCCGCCACCGCGGAGGAGGTCAAGCAGCAGTACCGCCGCTTCGTCCGCTGATCTGATTTCGGGATAGTCCGCCGCGTATGGCACCCCTTTTCTCGCGAAGGGGGGTGCCCAGCGCGGCGGACTATCTCGAGAAGGCGGCGCGCACCAGGTCGTCGGTGAGGCCGTAGTCCTCGAGCGAGTAGCGGTGTGAGGGGCGGGCCGAGCCCTGCTTGGACTCGCGGTCCAGCTGCTCGAGGCCGGCCTGCACCTGCGGGTTCCAGCCGAGGTCCCAGTGCTCGTAGAGGCTGCGGACCGTCCCGACCGGGTCGTTCCGGAGGTCCGCGAAGTCGACGTCGACAAACTGCGCCGCGTCGTACCGCGACCGGGCGTCGTGAAAGGTGTGGAAGCCCCGGGACAGGATCTCCAGCTGGGTGCGGCCGACCGTGTCGCCCACGAACGTCGTGCTGTGGCCGGCGGTGGCCTCGACCGAGAGCGAGCACGCGGACGCGATGCTCACCACCGGGTCGCGGTGGGTGTAGACGACGAGCGCGTCCGGGTAGACGGCCATCAGGGCGTCGAGGGCGAACAGGTGCGAGGGGTTCTTCAGCACCCAGCGCTGCTCGGGGTCGTTGAGCCCGATCAGCTGCAGGTTCTGACGGTGCCGCTGGTAGGCGTCGGTCCAGTCCTGGCCGGCCAGCCACTCGGTGTAGCGCGGCACCTGGGCCAGCGACTCGTAGGAGTTGGACTTGCCGGTCTGCCGCAGCAGCCGCCAGCACTCCTCCACCGAGGTGGCATCCATGTAGTGGATCCCCATGAACTCGGGGCTCTCGATGTGGTGGACCGAGAAAGCCTCCTGCATCGCGGCGAAGATCGGGTCGGCCTCCCACGTCTCGCGCGGCGGCCGCGGCTGCGGGTACTGCGTCAGCCACAGCTCCAGCCCCTGATGCGCCGGGTCGGCGTGCAGCAGTCGGTGCAGGGCGGTGGTGCCGGTGCGGGGGAGACCCATCACGAAGATCGGCCGATCGATCGGTACGTCAGCGTGCTCGGGCCGCTGGTTGAACTGCGCCTGGGTGAGCAGCCGGCCGACCAGCGCGCTCTTGACCTCCGAGCGCTGGAAGTAGTTGCCGCGCGGCGTCAGCCCGGCCTCGGCGGAGGCCAGGTCGTCGACCAGGATCCGCAGCCCCTCCTCGTGGGCGGTGCCGCCGAAGTCCTCGAGCCCGGTGGTGCGTACGGCGGCCGCCACGATGTCGTCGTACGACCCGACGTCCGCGCGCTCGCGGGTCATCACGTTGTCGGCCATGTCAGTCGTCCGTCACTTGTTGGTCAGTTGTCGTGGAACTCGCCGCAGTCGACATTCAGCACCGTGCCGGTGACCGCCGAGGCCAGGTCGCTGGCGTAGAACAGCGTGGCCCGGGCGACCTCCTGCGGCGAGGCGAGCCGCTTCAGGTCGGTCGGCGCCGCCTTCTCGGCGTACACCTCCTCGTGGGTGCGGCCGGACTCGGAGGCGATCCAGTCGAAGTAGGCCTTGTTGACGTCCTCGTAGATGTACGACGGGGCGACGCTGTTGACCCGGATCCCGCGCGGCCCCAGCTCGGTGGCGAGCGAGGAGGCGAGGTGGGCGAGGGTCCCCTTGGAGAGCTTGTAGCCGGAGTACTCGGGCTCGGAGGAGTACTGCACGCAGGAGTTGAGCATGATGATCGACCCGCGGCTGGCCGACAGCGCGTCGGCGAACAGGGCGGAGAGCCGCAGCGGCGCGAACACATTGGTCTCGTTGGCGGCCCGCAGGCTCTCCAGCGAGAGCTGGGTGATCGGGTCCATCGGCGGGATCCCGAACGCGTTGTTGAGCAGGCAGTCGACCTTGCCGAACTCCTCCAGCGCCCGCTCCACGAGCCGGATCCGCGAGTCCTCGTCGGTGATGTCGGTCGGTACGACGAGCGCCCGCCGGCCGTGGCCGCGCACCACCTCGGCCATCTTCTCCAGCCGGCGCTCGGTGCGGCTGACCAGGACCAGGTCGGCACCCATCCGGGCGGCCTCCTCGCCCAGCGCCCGGCCCAGGCCGGGACCGACGCCGGAGAGCACGAGCACCTTGTCCTTCAGCAGCGGGGCGGGCTCGTAGCGCTCCTCGATCGAGACGTCGTGGGCATCGGCAGTGGTCGTCACGAGAGCATCCTTCGGGCCACGGAGCGCTGCCGGGCGGCGATCCGCGCGGCGTACTCCTCGGGGGTGAGCGGGGCGAAGTGTGGCAGGGAGTCGGGTACGTCGGCGAGGTCGACGACCCGGACGGTTGGGCCGTCCTCGGGGCCGAGGTCGCGCTCGAGACGTTGCCAGCGCAGCATGATCGGCCCGGTGCGGTGGCCGGTGGTCTCCAGCCAGTTGGCGATCCCGCCGGGGCCGCCGGGCGGTCGCTCGGAGATCACGAACCGCATCACGCCGTCGGGATCGGTGACCGCCTGGGCCTTGGTCAGCGCGGTCTGATGGGTCTCGTAGTCGGTGGAGGCGTACCAGTTCGAGCCGATCTGGATCCCTTGGTAGGCGCAGTCGTCGCAGCGCGGCACCTCGATGATCATCGCCTGGTCCTCGTCGAGCTCGTAGTGCCCGATGGAGGAGCGCTGCGACTCCAGCCCACCGGGCGTCGACCCCGGCGCGGTGAGCGTGTTGGCCGGCTCCTGGTACTGGAAGAAGTGCGGGAACGCGAACCAGGTCTGGATGGAGCCGGTGAGCAGCTTGGCCGCGACCTCGTACCGCTTCGCGAGCCGCTCCTTCCCCAGTGGCTTGGCCGGCGCGCCGACGCTGTCGGTCCGCTCGATCCAGAGCCGCCCGCGCTCCTCGGTGTCCCAGTCGTTGTAGACCTCGCGGACGATCATGGTCTTCGCGCCCGGCTCGGCGACGTAGGTGAACTCGAAGGAGCCGTCGGCCTGTACGTCGAGCTCGCGGTCGTCGAAGGCCAGCATCGAGGTGGCGGCGGAGTCGGCGCTGTAGGCGCCGCCCATCACCTGGAAGGACAGGTCGGCGGTGCTGCCGCGGACGCCGCGCACGACGTACTCGACGCCCTCCTTGAGGTAGGCGTTGAAGTAGAGGGCGTCCGGGTTGTCGAGACCCTGCCGGGAGAACTGATGCGTGGGGTTGATGAACAGTGGTCGCTCGAGGTCGTGGTCGAAGGCCATCTGCATGGCCATCCGGATCCGGCCGGCGAGGTAGTCGTACCCCTCGAGCAGGTCCTGCTCGGTCTCGATGAAGTCCGCGTTGCTGACAAGCTTCTCGGCTTCCGCGATGGCCTCACGGAGCGGGGCGGTCAGGTCGTCGTCGCTCACGCGTTGACCTTCGCGATGATCGACTCGCCGAAGCGCTCCAGGTGCTCGACCTTCTTCTCCAGCGGCTCCTCGTCGGGCCCCATGATGTAGGGCACCCGGAAGCCCACGATGCAGTCGGTGACGCCCTTGTCGGCGAGGCGTTGTACGCCGTCGGGGTCGTACGCGTCGTACGAGATCACGTGCACTTCAAAGCTGGAGGAGTCTCGGGTGTCCCCTTCTTCTTTTCGGATCTCGGCGAGCCGGGACAGCAGCCGGTCGAGCTCCTCGCCGTCGCCGCCGGCGTGCATCCAGCCGTCACCCTTGAGCACCGCGCGACGTAGAGCCGCGTCGGAGTGGCCGCCGACGAGCAGCGGGATCGGCTCGGTGGGGGCGGGGCACTGCTTGAGCTCCTCGACCTCGTAGAACTCCCCGGAGTAGCCGAAGAACTCGCCGCTGGTCAGCCCGCGCAAGATGTCCATGCACTCGTCCATCCGCTTGCCGCGCTTCTCCCACGGCACCCCGAGCGCCGCGAAGTCCTCGGGCCAGGGGGAGAGGCCGACACCGAGGCCGAGCCGGTTGTCGGACAGGTAGGCGATGGAGCTGGCCTGCTTGGCGACGAGCACCGGCGGACGCACCGGGAGCTTGAGCACGAACGGTGTCAGCCGCAGCGTCGAGGTCACCGCGAACAGGTGCGCGCACAGCACCATCGTCTCGATGAACTCCTTGCCCTCCAGGAACTCCCGGTCGCCGGTGTCGGTGTACGGGTACCGCGAGTCCGACTCCTTGGGATAGATCAGGCTGTCGGCCACGGTCATGCTCGTGTAGCCGGCTGCCTCGGCCGCCTGGGCCAGCGGGGCGTAGTACGTCGCCTGGGTCATCGCCTCGGCATAGGTGAACCTCACCGGGACAGACTAGAACGTGTTCTAGGTTTGTGCCAGAGTGTGCGGGTGGACCTGCAACAGATCTCCGACCGGCTCGAGATCCAGGACGTGCTGATCCGCTACACGCGGGCCGTCGACACCAACACCTGGGACGGGCTCGACTCCGTCTTCACCCCGGACGCCACGATCGACTACACCGAGACCGGCGGCATCGCCGGCACCTACCCCGAGGTCAAGGCCTGGCTGGCCGAGACGCTGCCCACGTTCTTCACCGCCTACATGCACACCCTCGGGCAGGTCGCGATCGAGTACGACGAGTCCGGCGACGCCGCCGAGGTGACGGCGTACTTCGACAACCCGATGCTGATGCGCTCGGGTGAGGACGAGACGACGATCGTCGAGGTCGGCGGGCTCTACCACCACACGATGGTGCGCACCCCCGAAGGCTGGCGCAGCAAGCGGCTCCACGAGCAGCTGGTCTGGCGGCGTGGGATTTGATGGGAATGGCCTCTGAACTGAGCCCGGAGGAGCTGGCCAAGCGCAAGGAGCAGCTCTCCCACCCGGTCGTCCCGAAGGTCATCAAGGCGATGGCCCGGGCACAGGTGGTGGTGTTCAAGGCGACCGGCGGCCGGGTCGGCAGCAAGTGGCGGATCGGGGCGGGCTTCCGCAAGCCGGTCCCCACCCTGCTGCTCGAGCACGTCGGGCGGAAGTCCGGCGAGACCTACACGACCCCGCTCCTCTACCTGGTCGACGGACTTGACCTGGTGGTGGTTGCGTCGCAGGGCGGGCTCCCGAAGAACCCGCAGTGGCACTACAACCTGCAGGCGAAACCGGACGCCCGCGTCCGGGTGAAGCGGGAGCGGCGCGAGGTCCGGGCCAGGGTGGCCGATCCCGAGGAGAGGGCCGCGCTCTGGCCGCGGCTGGTCGAGCTGTACGCCGACTTCGAGGTCTACCAAGCGACCACCGACCGCGAGATCCCCGTGGTGATCCTCTCCCCACTCTGATTTTTGGTCTGTCGCCGCGCGTCCCCGACAATGGCAGGCGTGACCGAGGAAGAGAACGAGGGCCCGACCGACGAGCGACATCCCATCGCCGCCGGTCTGCTCGCGCTGATCGCGGTCGGCCTGACCGTGGGTCTGATCCTCGGCGGGGCCGCGCTCGCGGCGACCCAGGTGATGGGAGTGGGCGACGACGGTTCCGCCAATGACGACGCGTCGTCGGACGCGTCGCTCTACCTGCCGCACCCGGAGAAGACCGGCAAGGCGGACGGCCCGCTGATCACCCTGGCGCCCGGCGACGAAGAGACCGAGGAGACGGACACGGGCGGTCTCGACCCCGATCCGAAGGAGAGCGAGACCGAGAAGGAGAGCCCGATCTCGCTGTCGGCCGGACAGACCTCGGTGGGCCCGATGGAGCCGATCGACCTCACCGGTACCTACCCCGGCGGCGAGGGTGCGATCCTGCAGGTCCAGCAGTTCACCGACGGCAAGTGGGACGACTTCCCGGTCACCACCCCGGTGAGCGACGAGACCTTCACGACGTACATCCAGACCAGCCAGCCCGGGCTCAACAAGTTCCGGGTGATCGACTCCAAGACCGGCGAGAAGTCCAACGAGGTCAGGGTCAGGATCGGCTGATCCTCAGGTCCTCCTGACGGGTCCAGTAGGCGACCCACCCGGTCCCCAGCAGTCCGAGTACGCCGATCAGCACGCACGCAGCGGCGAGCGGCGCCACCGCGGCGGCCGCGCTCACCACCAGCGGCCCGCCGGACAGCCCGATGTCGCCGCACAGCCGCCAGGCGCCGAGGAACTGCCCTCGGCCCAGCACTGGCGCGGCGTCCGCGCCGAGCGTCATCACGATGCCCGAGCCGAGCCCGTTGCCCACGGCGATCAGCGCGACCACCGCGGCCAGTGCGCCCGCGGTCTCCGCGAGCGGCATCAGCAGGGCGGCCACCGCCACCGACAGCACGACGGGGATCGCCACGATCGCGCGGCCTCTGGTGTCCATCAGCCAGCCGCCCGGGAAGAAGAACACGATGTCCAGCGCCGCGGCCAGGGCGAGGATCAGCGAGGTGGTGGTCGCGGACAGGCCGATGTGGTCGGCCCAGAGCGGCACCAGCCCGGTGCGCACCGACCGGGACGCGCTGATCACGACCACGGCCACGCCCAGCGTCAGCAGGACCCTTCGATGCTGCGCGATCACCGACCAGACGCTGGCGTGCCCGGCCTCGCGCTGTGCGGAGCGGCTCTCCGAACCGAGGTCGGGCATCAGTAGCGCCATCAGCCCGGCGGCCAGGGACAGGACGCCGCCGAGGAGGAAGACCGCCGACAGCGAGAACAGGTGGCTGACGCCGGCACCGAGCAGCGGGCCGATCAGGAGACCCACCCGGTGCGAGCCACCGAGCGTAGAGAGCGCCCGGGCCCGATAGCCCACCGGGACGGCGTCGATCATGAAGCCCTGCCGAGAGATCAGGAACATCGTCCAGCTCATCCCGCTGACCACGACGGCGGCCGCCAGCAGGGCGACCGAGTCGCTGGCCGCGGCCAGCACCATCGCCACCGCATCCACGACGCCTGCGGTGAAGATCGCCCGGCGCTCGCCGATCCGGGCGACGATCGCGCCGGAGGGCAGCGAGGCCAGCAGCGAGCCGAGTCCCAGCAGGCCGACCACGAGCGCCGCGGTGCTGACGTCGGCGCCGAGCTCGCGGGCCCGGAACGCCAGCACGGGTGTCACCGCGCCGAACCCGGTGGCGCTGACGATGGTCGGTCCGTAGGCCACCAGCGCGATGTCGCGGAGCCGGAAGGGTGCGTCCTGGGCCGGGGGCATCGGCGGTCAGGCCACGAGGATGAAGGAGCCGCTCACGCCCTCGAGGTCGCGCAGGCCAGGGCGGTCTCCGGCATCGGCGAGGAGTGCCGCCGTTGCCCGGCGCCGGACGCGATCCACGCGACCATCCTTGCACCCCAGGTCTGGCCCGCCAGCACCCCGGCGAGGACCAGCGCCATGCCGAACGCCTGCACCCAGCCGAAGATCTCGCCGGCGAACAGCACGCCGAGGCCGGTGCCGACGACCGGGTTGACCAGGCCGACCAGCGAGACCGCGCCGGCGGCCATCCGGGTGAGCCCGTGGAACCAGCAGACGTAGGCCACCACGGTGCCGACCAGGCCGAGCCAGACGAACCCACCGATCGCGCGGGCGTCGACGGCCGGCGGCGGTCCCTCGATGAGCAGCGCGACCGGCAGCAGCACCAGTCCGCCTACGACGAGCTGCCAGGACACCAGGGTCAGCATGTCCACCGGAGCCCTCCAGTGCTTGACCAGCACGAACCCGAGCGCGGAGACGAGCACCGAGCCGAACGCGCCGACCAGACCGAGGGTGTCGACCTGCCCGGGGGACTGCAGCACCAGGAGCGCGACGCCGACGAGACCGACGATGGCGGCCCCGATCCGGAGCGTGCCCGGGCGCTCGTTCACGATGCCGGCTGCCATCGCCATCACGGCCAGCGGCGAGGCGGCCTGGAGGGTGGCGGCGAGGCCGCCAGGGAGGTGGTAGGCGGCCAGGAAGATCAGCGGGAAGAACAGCCCGATGTTCAGGATGCCGAGCACGGTCGCCCGCCACCACCAGATGCCGCTGGGCAGCCGGCGCCGGAACGCCAGGAGAAGCAGGCCCGCGGGAAGTGCGCGGACCAGGGCCGCGAACAGGGGACGGTCCGCGGGCAGGAACTGCTCGGTGACCAGGTACGTCGAGCCCCAGGCGACCGGGGCGACGGCCGTGATGAGGAGGGTGCGAGCCGAGGTACTTTCCATGGAAGATATATTACCTTCCGGGTAAGATATTGTCCAGGTATGACGAGCAGTGATCTCGACCACGTGGCCCGGATCATGGAGCAGTGGGGCACCGAGCGGCCCGACCTCGACGTCAGCCCGATGGGGCTGATCGGCCGGCTGCACCGGCTCGGCGGGCGACTGAACGACGAGCTGCGCCCGGTGTTCGCCGCGGCCGGGCTCGGCGACGGCGACTTCGACGTGCTCGCCGCGCTGCGCCGGTCCGGCACGCCGTACGCGCTGACACCGGGGGAGCTGGGCGCCACCACGATGGTCACCTCGGGTGCGATCACCAAGCGGATCGACCGGCTCGAGCGGGCCGGCCTGGTCACCCGCACGGTGAGCGACACCGACGGCCGATCCCGCCGGGTGGCGCTCACCTCCGAGGGCCGACAGCTCGTCGACGACCTGGTCGAGCGGCACGTCGCCAACGAGCACCGACTGGTGTCCGGGCTGTCCGAGCGGGAGCGGCAGCAGCTGGCCCGGCTGCTGGAGGCGTGGGGCCGGGCCCTGGATGAGCTGGAGGCTTAGCCCTAGACCCTCGCGAATGTGGCGGGGTCCGGGCCGCGCCGCCCGGCGGCGCCGCTGTCCAGCGCGCTGATCTCGCCCACCTCGTCAGGGGTGAGCGTGAAGTCGAAGAGGTCGAAGTTCTCCCGCATCCTCTCCTCGTGCGTGGACTTCGGGAACACGATGTCGCCGCGCTCGAGGTGCCAGCGGAGCGTGACCTGCGAGGGCGTCTTGCGGTGCGCCGCCGCGATCCTGGCCACCACCGGGTCGTCGAGCACGTCGCCCCGGGCGATCGGTGACCATGCTTCGATCGCTGCCCCGTGCCCCAGCGTGGCGGCCCGAGTCGCCTCGTTGGTGAAGTAGGGATGCACCTCGATCTGGTTCACCGCCGGTACGACGCCGGTCTCCTCGACGATCCGGTCCAGGTGCTCCGGCTGGAAGTTCGAGACGCCCACCGACCTGGCTCGGCCGTCCTGCACGAACTCGGCGAGGGTCCGCCAGGTGGAGACGTAGTCCCCGTCGTACAGCGTGGGGAGCGGCCAGTGGATGAGGAACAGGTCGATCCGGTCGAGCCCGAGCCGCTCCAGGCTCTCTCCGATCGCGCGCCGTGCGTCGTCGGGCCGGTGCAGACCGTTGTCGAGCTTGGTGGTGATGTACAGCTCGTCGCGCGGGATGCCCGACGCCGCGATCGCCTCGCCGACCCCGGCCTCGTTGCGGTACATCTGCGCGGTGTCGATGTGCCGGTAACCCACCTCGAGGGCCTTCGAGACCGTCTCCGCGGTCACCTCGGGTGGGACCAGGAACACTCCGAAGCCGAGCTGGGGGATCGTGGACGAGTCGTTCAAGGTGATCGCGGGGACGGTCATGCCTGCCAGACAACCAGGTCGACCCATGTCTTCCCCACCCCGCCGTAACGTGGCTCCATGAGGCTCCGCCGCGTCGCCGTCCTGGTGGCGGCGGCGTCGCTGACGCTGGTCGCCGCCTGCACTGACGATCCACCTCCCGCCGAGGAGCCACGCACCGAGGAGTCGAGCCCCGCTCCGTCCACGTCTCCCGATCCGTCGACGCCATCGCCGGATCCGGAGCCGCCGCCGCGGATCACGCTCACGGTGGTCGGCGACCTGATGCTGGTGCGCGGCGTCCCCGATGCCACGGCCGCCCTGGCGCCACTGCGCGAACGGCTGCGGTCGGCCGACATCACGGTCGGCAACCTCGAGAGCACGCTGTCGCTGAACGGACAGCCCACCCAGGGTGGCGACTCGTTCGGTGCCACGCCCGCGCTCCTGCGCCCGCTTCGCGGGGCGGGCTTCGACGCGCTCTCGCTGGCCAACAACCACACCGGCGACTACGGCACTACAGCGCTGGTCGAGACGGTGCGCGCGTTCGACGGCTCGGGGATCGAGGGCTTCGGCGCTGGGGCACACCTAGGTGCGGCGAGCAACCCGGTGATCCTCGAGCGGGAGGGCGTGCGGTTCGCGTTCGTGGGCTTCAACGCGATCGGCGAGACCCCGCGTGCCACGCCGCGCGATCCCGGGGCGCTGTCGGTGCGCATGCCGCCGCGCACCGGCCCCTTGAACTCCGCCGACCTCGACCACGTCGCCTCCGTCGTACGCCGGGCGACGCGGAGCGCCGATGTCGTCATCGTGCTCCCGCACTGGGGCACGCAGTACACCCACACGCCCGAGCCGATCCAGAGCACCGTGGCCCGACGCATGGTCCGCGCCGGCGCCGATCTCGTCGTCGGCGGTCACCCGCACTGGGTGCAGAGCGCCGAGCGGATCGACGGGGTCCCGGTGCTGCACTCGCTGGGCAACTTCGTCTTCGACATGGACTTCATGACCGAGACCATGGAGGGGGTCTTCCTGGAGACCGTCTGGCGTGGCGACGCGCTGGTCCGGACCCGGTTGGTGCCCTACAAGATGGACCCGGTCTCGTTCGCGCCCAGGGAGGTGCGCGGAGCCGAAGCCGTGCGGATCCTGCGCGACGTCAGGATTCCGGGATCAGCGCCCTGATCTGACGTGTCCTTCATGTCTGTACGCCGCGGGCACGTCGCCCGGATCTGCCGAGTTGAGGGTGTTCGCTGTGTGCGAAACCTGCTGGCCATGCCGCCAACTGGCCGTGAGACTTCCGGCATGGTCGAGGTAACCCACCATCAGGTGAACGGCATCGCCTTGACTGTCTTGTCGCGCTCGCCGAGGAGGGCATTGCATCCACCCGTGGTGCTGCTGCCAGGGACGGGGGCCACCGCCACAGACTGGGATAGCGTCGCCACAGATCTGAGCCAGGATCGGATGGTGCATGCCCTCGACCTTCGTGGCCACGGACGGAGCGAGTGGCCGGGCAGGTACTCGATCGACCTGATGGCTGGCGACCTGCTCGGACTGTTGCCCAGACTGGCGGCACAGGTCGACCTCATCGGCCACTCACTCGGCGGACTCGTGGCATGCCGCGCCGTCGCCGCCGATGCGCAAACGCCGAACAGGCTCGTGCTGGAGGACGTCGGACTGCTTCATTCTCGCCCACCGACTATCCCGGCACGACCGGAGGGCGACCTCGACTTCGACTGGGCAGTGGTCGAGCAAGTCCGCCCCGAGATCGACGACCCAGCCCCCCACTGGCCCGACACCCTGGCCCGAATCGCGGTCCCGACGCTGGCCATCGGCGGTGGGCCCTCGAGCTTTCTGCCGCAGGAACACGTAGCCGAGCTCGTGGCACTCGTTCAGCAGGGCCGACACATGACCATCGATGCCGGACACTCCATCCACGCCTCTAAGGCGAAGGAGTTTCTGCGAACGGTGCGTGCCTTCCTGGACACTTGAGCGACGCACTCAAGGCGGCGATCCTCACAGTCATTCCGTCGCGAATGATGCACGCTCATGGCAGCCGAGATGAGTGCGGTCGGCTGCGGCGGCGCCGAGCGTTCGCGCGATCGAAACTGAGGACTTCCCTCCGTCCGTGTGCATGAGCCGGATGGTGTGGGTATCGAACCAGGGAGTTTCTCCGGCACCTGACGCCGGAAAAGCTCCCCGTTCTGTGGGGCCGACGTGTGCACACGAACGCCGGCTGTCAGGGCGCGAGCTGGACGAGCTCGCATCAGCTCCATCAGCTTCTGCAGCGCCTTGAACGGCCGCACCATCACGGTGAACTCGGTGATCCGCCCGGCGTCGTCCCAGCGGATCATGTCGATGCCGTGCAGGGTCAGGCCCTCGAGCTCGGCGGTGAACTCGAGGATCGCGGACGACGCGTCGTACCACTCGTGGTGGTAGGTCAGGGTCGGCCCGAGCACCACCAGCGCCGCCCGGAGGTACGACGTCGTGAGCTCCTTGCCCTCCTGCGGCGTGTGCACGGCCGGTGAGCGGAAGACGGCGTCGTCGGCGAGCAGCGCGTCGAGCAGCGCCGGGTCCTGCGCCGCGACCACCTCGTGCCAGCGGGTGATCGTCTCGGGTCGGTCCATCCGGCGAGCCTAGGGGGCCAGCCAGGCCAGCACGGTGCGTGCGGTGCGTTCGAGCTGGGCGGGGTCGATCACGGAGGGCACGTCGTCGGCCGAGTGGTAGCCGGCGTACGGCGTGCTGCCCAGTCGTACGCCGGGCATCCCCTCGCGCACGAACGACCAGTGGTCGCTGCTGCGCTGCCCGGTCTCCGCCACGTAGTCGACGCCGGCCCGCTCGGCGGCGCGCACCAGCTCGGCGCGCAGCCACGACGGCTGTGCGGTGCTGCCGATCGGCAGCGTGTCGCCTACGCCGACCCGGTCCATGGCGACCATGCCGCGCAGCGAGCCCCGCTGGTCGGGCGTGAGCGAGTCGACGAACGCGCGCGACCCGTAGTGGTGGTCGTCGTCGGTCGGCCCGCGCGGCTCCTCGGAGCCGAAGGCGACCAGCATCACGGGCAGCCGGGAGCGGCGCTCGGCGAGTGCGTCGGCGAGGGTGAGCAGCACGCCGATGCCGGACGCGTTGTCCTCGGCGCCGGGGGCCTGCGGGACCGTGTCGAGGTGCGCTCCGACGAGCAGCCACGGCTTCCCGGGCCGAACGTCGCCGCGGGTGGCGACCATGTTGACCGATCGGCCGCCCCGCACCGGGACGCCCCACGAGACGCCCGCCGGGGTGGCGAAGCTCTGGCGGCGCACGTCCCAGCCGGATCCGCTCAGCTGCTGCTCCACCCAGTCGGACGCCCGGAAGTACGCCGCCGACGTGCCCGGGCGCGGTCCGATCCGGCCTGCGAGGTGGTCGATCGCGTCGAGCGCGATCCGGATCCTCGCGTCGTCCGGCGACACCCCTCGCTGTGGGGGCGTCGACTCCGGCGTCGTGCTGGGAGTCGTCGGGGTGGGGCTCGTCGAAGGCTCCGAGGGCGAGGGCGGCGTCTGTGCCGGAGGCTCCGCGACCGGTGCGTCGTCCGCGTCGGTGCACCCGGCGAGCAGCAGCATGAGAAGCAGGCTGGCGACGCCGGCGCGCGACATCTCAGATGTAGGGCAGCAGCGCGTTGACGGACTCGGTCGGCACCTTGACCTTGATGCCCTTGCCGATGGCGCGGAGCTTCCAGCCGTTGCCGTCGCGGGAGATCGTGGCCATCGCCAGGCCGGTCTCGGGAACGCCGAGGGAGAGCGTGAACCTGGCCAGCTCGACGTCGTCACGGTCGTCGACCAGCCGGCAGTAGGCGTTGCTGACCCACTCGAGGGTGTGGCCCTGATAGCTGCTGACCAGGAACACCATGCTGTCGATCTGCCGGTGCACCTTGGTCAGGTCGACGGTGATCTCCTCGTCGTCGCCCTCGCCGCGGCCGGACTTGTTGTCGCCCAGGTGGACGACGGACCCGTCGCGGGTGCGGAGGTTGTTGTAGAAGGCGAAGTCGAACGCCTGCTTGCCCCCGAACTGCACGGCAGTGGCGTCCAGGTCGATCTCGGGGGCGCCGCTGCCGATGAAGCCGGCGGTCGGGTCGTGGTCCCAGCCGACGCCCATCCGCAGCGTGGTCAGCTGCTCTCCGGTCTCGTCGACCAGCGGCATCTCCTGGCCGGGGCTCAGCTCGATCATGTCCCGAACCTACCCGGCGGGTCCGCGCCGCCGACCCCACTGGTTTGGCCGCGGAATACCCGGCGGCTAGCCTTCGTTTCAGACGTGTAGCAAAGTTGAGTCGAACGCACTCAACTCCACCTTTTCCCCGGAGGTAAGAAAACCATGGTTCGAGCTGTCGGCATCGACCTCGGAACGACCAACAGCGTCGTCGCGGTCCTCGAGGGTGGCGAGCCCACCGTCATCGCGAACGCCGAGGGCGCGCGCACCACCCCGTCCGTCGTGGCCTTCGCCAAGTCGGGCGAGGTCCTCGTCGGCGAGGTCGCCAAGCGCCAGGCGGTGACCAACGTCGACCGCACCATCCGCTCGGTCAAGCGCCACATGGGCACCGACTGGAAGGTCCAGATCGACGACAAGTCGTTCACCCCCCAGCAGATCAGCGCGTTCGTGCTGCAGAAGCTGAAGCGGGACGCGGAGGCCTACCTCGGCGAGCCCGTGACCGACGCGGTGATCACCGTGCCGGCGTACTTCTCCGACGCGCAGCGGCAGGCCACCAAGGAGGCCGGTGAGATCGCCGGCATGAACGTCCAGCGGATCGTCAACGAGCCCACTGCCGCCGCGCTCGCCTACGGCCTCGACAAGGGTGAGGACCAGACGATCCTGGTCTTCGACCTCGGCGGCGGCACGTTCGACGTGTCCCTGCTCGAGATCGGCGAGGGCGTCCTCGAGGTGAAGGCCACCAACGGCGACAACCACCTCGGTGGTGACGACTGGGACAACAAGGTCGTCGACTGGATGGTCAAGAAGTTCAAGGACAACAACGGCGTCGACCTCGCGGCCGACAAGATCGCCAAGCAGCGGCTGCAGGAGGCCGCGGAGAAGGCGAAGATCGAGCTGTCGTCCTCGAGCGAGACCACGATCCACCTGCCCTACATCACCCACGGCGAGTCCGGCCCGCTGCACTTCGAGGAGAAGCTGTCCCGCGCCGAGTTCCAGCGGATGACCGCCGACCTGCTCGAGCGCACCCGCGAGCCCTTCAAGTCGGTGCTCGCAGACGGTGGCGTCGACATCAAGGACATCGACCACGTCGTGCTCGTCGGCGGCTCCACCCGGATGCCGGCGGTCACCGACGTCGTCAAGGAGCTGCTCGGCGGCAAGGAGCCCAACAAGGGCGTCAACCCCGACGAGGTCGTCGCCCTCGGCGCCGCGCTGCAGGCCGGCGTGCTCAAGGGCGAGGTCAAGGACGTGCTGCTCCTCGACGTCACCCCGCTCTCCCTCGGCATCGAGACCAAGGGCGGTGTGATGACCAACCTGATCGAGCGCAACACCACGATCCCCACCAAGCGGTCGGAGATCTTCACGACCGCCGACGACAACCAGCCGTCGGTGGAGATCAAGGTCGCCCAGGGCGAGCGCCCGATGTGGGCGCAGAACCAGGGGCTCGGCAACTTCGAGCTGACCGGCCTCCCGCCGGCGCCGCGCGGCGTACCGAAGATCGAGGTCACCTTCGACATCGACGCCAACGGCATCGTGCACGTCTCCGCGAAGGACCAGGCGTCCGGTCGCGAGCAGTCGATGACGATCTCCGGCGGCTCGGCGCTGTCGAAGGACGAGATCGACCGGATGGTCAAGGAGGCCGAGCAGTACGCCGCGGAGGACGCGTCGCGCCGCGAGGCCGTCGAGGCCCGCAACCAGGCCGACCAGCTCGTCTACACGACCGAGAAGTTCCTGGAGGACAACGGCGACAAGATCCCGGATGACGTGAAGACCGAGGTCACCGCCGACGTCGACGCGCTCAAGTCCACGCTCGAGAACGCCGAGGCCAGCGCCGAGGACATCCAGGCCGGGGTCACCAAGCTCGGTGAGTCCAGCCAGAAGATGGGTGCCGCGATGTACGCCGCCGCCGAGGCCGACCAGGCCGCCGCGGGTGGCACTACCGGGGCCACCGGCGAGCAGGACGACGACGTCGTCGACGCCGAGATCGTCGACGAGCCGACCGACGAGCCGACCGACGGCGAGAGCGGCGAGGGCGAGGCGAAGTGACCCAGGAGCCGAACTCGGCCGCCGGGGAGGACCCGGCGGCCGAGGTTGGTCCTCCTCCCGAGGAGGAGCCCACGGTCGAGCCGTTCGAGGCGCCTGCCGACGAGGCGGCCGAGCTCAAGGCGCAGCTCGACGAACGCACCTCCGACCTGCAGCGCCTGCAGGCGGAGTTCGTGAACTACAAGCGCCGGGTCGACCGCGACCGGGAGCTGGTCCGAGAGAACGCGACGTACACCGCGCTCACCCCGATCATCGATGTGCTCGACACGATCGACCGGGCGCGCGAGCACGATCCGCTCGAGGGCGGGTTCAAGGCCGTCGCCGAGCAGCTCGAGCGGGTGGTCTCCGGGGTCGGGCTGACCAAGTTCGGCGCGGTCGGCGACGCCTTCGACCCGACCATCCACGAGGCGCTCTCGCACATCGGCGAGGACCCCGAGGTGGAGGTGACCACCTGCAAGGTGATCGCCAAGGCCGGCTACCAGCTCGGCGGCCGGGTGGTCCGCGCGGCGCAGGTGCTGGTGGTCGACCCGGTCAGCGAGCCGACAGCCGGTCCGGCCGCGAACGAGGACGGCAACGACACCGAAGCAGGCGACGACGACTGACGGGAAGGGAGGTGCGCGATGGCTGACAACGCAGGCGACGGCACGGGATTCCGTGCCGACTGGGCGCAGAAGGACTTCTACCAGGTCCTCGGTGTGAAGAAGGACGCCTCGGCCGACGAGATCAAGAAGGCCTACCGCAAGCTGGCGCGCGCCAACCACCCCGACTCCAACCCGGGCGACACCGCCAAGCACGACCGGTTCAAGGAGGTCGCCGAGGCGTACGACGTGATCGGCGACGCCGACAAGCGCAAGAAGTACGACGAGATGCGCTCCGTCTACGCCTCCGGCGGCGGGTTCGGCGGTGGCGGCGGTGGCGGCGGGTTCAACCTCGAGGACCTGCTCCGCGACCGCGCGAGCGGCGGCGGCTTCGGCGACATGTTCGGCGACCTGTTCGGCGGTGGCCGCCGCCAGCAGGCCCGGCGTCCGGTCAAGGGACCCGACCTCGACACCTCGGCGACGATCGGCTTCACCGACGCCATCGACGGCGTCACGGTGTCGCTGCGGCTGACGTCCGATGCCGCCTGCCCCGACTGTCAGGGCACCGGCGGCAAGCCGGGCACCAAGCCGCACATCTGCCCCGAGTGCGAAGGGGCGGGATTCGTGGTGTCCTCGGTCGGGGGCGCTTTCTCCATGAACGAGACCTGCCCGGTCTGCGGCGGCCGCCAGCTGGTCTACGACGAGCTGTGCCCCACCTGCCACGGCAACGGACGTGGCACGTCGGCGCGCACCATCCAGGCCCGGATCCCTGCCGGGGTCAAGGACGGCCAGCGGATCCGGCTGCGCGGCAAGGGCGGCGCCGGCGACAACGGCGGTCCCGCCGGTGACCTCTACGTCACCGTCCGCGTCGCTTCGCACCCGATCTTCGGGCGCAAGGGCGACAACATGACGATCGACGTCCCGATCTCGTTCGACGAGGCGGCCCTGGGCGCCGAGGTGAAGGTGCCCACTCTGGGCGGAGCGCCGGTGACCCTCAAGGTCCCGGCCGGCACCCCCAACGGGCGGACCTTCCGGATCCGCGGGAAGGGCGCCAGCAAGAGCGACGGCACCCGCGGCGATCTCTTGGCGACGGTCGAGGTCCAGGTGCCCGCGAAGCTCGACCCCGCGGCCCGGGAGGCGATCGAGGCCTACCGCGCCGCGACCACCGGCACCGCGCTGCGCGCCAACCTCTTCGAGGGAGCAGGCTGATGGCCACCCGGCCGCCGTTCGAGCCACCCAGTCCCGAGACGGCGGTCTACGTCATCAGCGTCGCGGCTGAGCTGACCGGGCTGCACCCGCAGACGCTGCGCACCTACGAGCGGATGGGGCTGATCACCCCGGGCCGCACCGGCGGCGGCGGTCGGCGCTACTCCCACCGCGACCTCGAGCGGCTCCGCAAGATCGCGTCGCTGACCTCGTCCGGCATCGGCATCGAGGGCGTACGCCGGATCATGGAGCTCGAGAACCAGGTGGTGGCGCTGACCTCGCGCAACGAGGAGCTGGTCGCCGAGATCGAGGCGACCCGCGAGGCGCTCCGGCTGGCGGCGAGCCGCCGGCGTACCGACGGTGGCGGCAACCGCCTGCCGGTGCTGGCCGACCCCCCGACCGGCCAGGCGCTGGTGGTCTGGCGGCGCGGCCGCTAGACCCCCGTAACGCCCGGATGGACGTTGCTGTTACTTGGAGTACACAGCGACTAGCCTCGGCGGACCGGCCGCCATGGGGCGGTCAGGGGCGAGGAGCACGGCGTGGACTGGTTGAGCGACTGGGCGAGCGAGCTCGACTGGTTCGCCTTCATCTCCATCCCGGTCTTCACCGGCATCATCGGCTTCCTCATCAACTGGTCCGGGCTCTGGATGCTGTTCTCGCCGGTTCGCTTCCACGGGTTCCGGATCCCCGGACTTCGCGAGCTCGCGACCGTCCTGCCGCGCAAGCTGCAGGAGGTGCCGGGGATCCTGCAGGGCGGCATCGGCTGGCAGGGCATCGTGCCGGCGCGTGCCGCCAAGATGGGCAGCATCGCCGTCGACAAGGCGATCGCTAAGCTCGGTACTCCGGCGGAGTTCTACCAGCAGCTCGAGCCGGAGAAGATCGCCGAGCACATCGTCCGCGCCTTGCGACCCGAGATCCCAGAGCTGGTCGACGGCGTGATGCGGCGCGAGCATCCGCGGCTGTGGCGAGACCTGCCGAGGCCGGTGCGCGACGCCGTGATCGAGCGGGTGCAGGGCCAGCTGCCGACCGTGGTCGGCAAGATCACCGACGAGATCGGCGTACACATCGACCAGCTGCTCGACATCAAGGTCATGGTGATCGACCACTTCCGCGCGAACCCGGCGCTGGTGGTGCGGATCTTCCGCGACTTCGGCCAGCGGGAGCTGAACCTGATGGTGGCCTTCGGGTTCGTCTTCGGGTTCCTGCTCGGCATCCCGGTGGCGGTCATCGACAGCGTCGCGCACCTGTGGTGGCTGTTGCCGATCATGGGCGTGATCGTCGGGTGGACCACCAACGCCCTCGGGATGTGGCTGATCTTCGAGCCGCCCGAGGAGCACCGGATCCTCGGCATCAAGGTGCACGGGCTGTTCCTGCGCAGGCAGGACGAGGCCGCAGAGGTCTACGCCCGGATCATCGCCGAGGACGTGGTCACCCTCGAGCGGATCGGTGACTTCCTCCTCGAGGGGCCTCGTGGCGATCGCACCCGTCAGATGATCGCCACCGCGCTCAAGCCGGCGATCGACAAGGCGGCAGGCCCGGCCCGGGCGGCGGTCCGGGTCGCGATGGGCTCCAGCCGGTTCGACTCGATCCGTGACTC
Organism: uncultured Actinomycetota bacterium; assembly: GCA_963779635.1. Lineage (GTDB taxonomy): Bacteria > Actinomycetota > Actinomycetes > Propionibacteriales > Nocardioidaceae > Nocardioides. The sequence continues at coordinate 583,570 of CAVZZC010000010.1, forward strand.
GGTGGCCACCGAGAGCGTCAGCCGGACGATCATCCCCTTCAAGGATCCCGGGTTCTCCGCGAACCAGGCCGAGAAGATCCGGGTGCTGTTCGCTGCCCGCACCAAGGAGCTCCCACCGCGCGACTTCGTCGAGATGATGCGCGCGGCGATCAAGGAGGACGAGTGGATGCTCTACGCACACGGCGCGATCATGGGCCTCGCAGGTGGCTTCCTGCACTTGTGGATCTTCGGTGCGCAGGGCGGATGATGACCCGGATGACTGAACGCGACGAGCACACGCCCACCGAACGCACGCGGCTTCCCGACATGGTGCAGCCCGCGGTGGACTCGCTCCCAGGCTTGGTCCGGGTCGCGGCGTCGGCGACCCTGCACACCACCGAGTGGGGAGTGAAGACCTCGGCGAAGGCCTGGTTGCGGGTCGGCCGGGCGATGACCAGCCGGGAAGAGGCGCTCCTGCTGGCCAAGGACGCCGGCGATGGAGTGGCCGTGTTCGGCGAGCTGGCCAGGTCGGTCTCCTCCGGGGTGCCGATGGCCAAGGCGCTGCTGTCCGCTGGCGAGTCGCTCGGCGGTCTCGTCGAGCCGGTGGTCGTCAACGGTCAGGTGGTCGGCGGCCGCGAGACTCCCAAGACGCTGCGCGAGCGCGGTAGCGAGCTGCTCGAGAAGTCCCGCGACGTCTGGAACAACGATCAGGGCCACCCGGCGTACGAGCGGATCCTGGAGCAGCTGGCACCGGACGAGGCGCGGATCCTCCTGCACCTGCTGAAGGACGGCCCCCAGCCCAGCGTCGACGTCCGGACCGGCGGCCCGATCGGGATGGTCAACAGCCACCTGATCGCGCCCGGGCTGAACATGGTCGGAGCCCGGGCGGGGTGCCGCTACCTCGACCAGGTGCCGTCCTACCTCAACAACCTGTTCCGGCTCGGCCTGATCTGGTTCTCCCGGGAGTCGCTGCGCGACCCGCTCGAGTACCAGGTCGTGGAGGCACAGCCCGACGTTCTCGAGGCGATGCACTCGGTGCGGTTCGCCAAGGTGGTCCGGCGCAGCATCCACCTGACGCCGTTCGGCGACGACTTCTGCAAGACCTGCCTGATCGAGGAGGAGCGGACCGACCAGGCGTTCCCCGAGCACAGCCCGCCGCCCGACGGGGACGACGGGCCCGAGCCGCCGGGCGCCACTTCCTAGTTCGCGGCCCGGGCCAGAAAATTCCCAGACTTGAGTGGAACAGACTCAACTTTGCAGTCGTTCACCTGACAGACCTTCCCGTCACGTCACACAGCAGGAGAATGACCCTATGAGCCAGTTCGGGGCCGACAAGTTCACGACGCGCGCACGCGAGGCGATCGAGGGCGCGCAGCTGTCCGCGACCACGGCGGGCAACACGACCACCGAGCCCATCCACCTCCTCGTGGCGCTGCTGCGCCAGGCCGAGGGCACCGCAGCCACGCTGGTCGGCAAGGCCGGCGTGGACGCCGGGGCGCTCACCGCGCAGGCCGAGGCGGCGCTCCAGTCCCTGCCGCGGGCGACCGGCGCGACCGTCCAGCAGCCGGCGGCGTCCGCGGCGCTGACCCGGGTGCTCGGCTCGGCGCTGGACCTGGCGGCGAGCATGAAGGACGACTACGTCGCGACCGAGCACCTGCTGATCGCGCTGGCCGGGACCGAGAGTGCGGCCCAGAAGCTGCTGGCCGACGCCGGCCTCACCGAGGCTGGGCTCCGCGAGAGCCTCACCGCGGTGCGCGGCAACCGGCGGGTGACCAGTCCGGAGGCCGAGTCGACGTACGAGGCGCTCGAGAAGTACTCCGTCGACCTCACCAAGTCCGCCGAGGAGGGCCGGCTCGACCCGGTGATCGGCCGCGACGCCGAGATCCGGCGGGTGGTGCAGGTGCTGAGTCGGCGTACCAAGAACAACCCGGTGCTGATCGGCGAGCCCGGCGTCGGCAAGACCGCCGTCGTCGAGGGGCTTGCCCAGCGGGTGGTCGCGGGCGACGTCCCCGATTCCCTCAAGGGACGCCGGGTGCTCAGCCTCGACCTGGCGGCGATGGTGGCCGGCGCGAAGTACCGCGGCGAGTTCGAGGAGCGGCTCAAGGCCGTGCTCGAGGAGATCAAGGACGCCGGCGGGCAGATCATCACGTTCATCGACGAGCTGCACACGGTCGTCGGCGCGGGCGCCGGCGGCGACTCCGCGATGGACGCCGGCAACATGCTCAAGCCGATGCTGGCCCGAGGCGAGCTGCACATGATCGGGGCGACGACCCTCGACGAGTACCGCGAGCGGATCGAGAAGGACCCCGCGCTGGAGCGCCGGTTCCAGCAGGTGTTCGTCGGCGAGCCCAGCGTCGAGGACACCGTGCAGATCCTGCGCGGCATCCAGGAGAAGTACCAGGCCCACCACGGCGTCCGGATCACCGACGCCGCGCTGGTCGCGGCCGCGACCCTCTCCGACCGCTACATCTCGGGCCGGCAGCTGCCGGACAAGGCGATCGACCTGATCGACGAGGCCTCCAGCCGGCTGCGGATGGAGATCGAGTCGTCGCCGGAGGAGATCGACCAGCTCCGCCGTCAGGTCGACCGGATGAAGATGGAGGAGTTCGCGCTCGAGAACGAGAACGACGAGGGCTCCCGCGAGCGGCTGGCCGTGCTCCAGGCCGACCTGGCCGACCGCGAGGAGGAGCTCCGCGCGCTCGACGCCCGCTGGGAGCAGGAGAAGTCGTCCCTCGAGGGCGAGGGTGAGCTGCGCCGGTCCCTGGACCAGTTGCGGATCGAGGCCGAGCGGCAGCTGCGCGAGGGCAACCTCGAGGCCGCGAGCAAGATCAACTACGAGTCGATCCCCGAGCTGGAGCGCAAGATCCAGGCGGCGGTCGACGCGGAGAAGTCCACCCTCGAGCCGCTGGTCGGAGAGGAGGTCGGCCCCGAGCAGATCGCCGAGGTCGTCGAGGCCTGGACCGGCATTCCGACCGGCCGGATGCTCGAGGGCGAGACGGCCAAGCTGCTCCGGATGGAGGACGTCATCGGCGAGCGGCTGATCGGCCAGGCCGACGCCGTACGCGCCGTGAGTGACGCCGTACGCCGCTCGCGTGCCGGCATCTCCGACCCGAACCGGCCCACCGGGTCGTTCCTCTTCCTCGGTCCGACCGGCGTCGGCAAGACCGAGCTGGCCCGGTCGCTGGCGGACTTCCTGTTCGACGACGACCGCGCGATGGTGCGCATCGACATGAGCGAGTACTCCGAGAAGCACTCGGTCTCGCGGCTCGTCGGCGCACCTCCGGGCTACGTCGGCTACGACGAGGGCGGCCAGCTGACCGAGGCCGTGCGTCGCCGGCCCTACTCAGTGGTGCTCCTCGACGAGGTCGAGAAGGCGCACCCCGAGGTCTTCGACATCCTGCTGCAGGTGCTCGACGACGGCCGGCTGACCGACGGCCAGGGCCGCACCGTCGACTTCCGCAACACCCTGCTGATCCTGACCAGCAACCTCGGCTCGGCGTTCCTGGTCGATCCTGCGCTGGACGCCGACAAGAAGAAGGAGTCGGTGCTCTCGGTCGTCCGGTCGAGCTTCAAGCCGGAGTTCCTCAACCGGCTCGACGAGATCGTGATCTTCGACGCGCTGTCCAAGGACGACCTCGCCCACATCGTCGACATCCAGCTCGGCCTGCTCGAGAAGCGGCTGGCGGTGCGCCGGATCTCGGTCGAGGTCACCGACGCCGCACGGGCCTGGCTGGCAGAGACCGGCTACGACCCGGCGTACGGCGCCCGCCCGCTGCGCCGGCTGATCCAGAGCGCGATCGGCGACCCGCTGGCGAGGATGCTGATCGGTGGCGAGGTCGTCGACGGAGGCCGGTCACGGTCGACGCGGCGAGGACGGGCTGGCACTTCGCTCGGCGGGCTGACCTCACTCGTACTGGTCGCTGGACGGGTGGTAGAAGTCCCCGGGGGGCACGTCGCCGTCCGCGATGTCGGGGACCAACGGGAACATCGTTCCCTCCCGGTCGGCGAGTGTCTGGTACGCCGGGTAGGTGTGCTCGCTCTCGAGCTTGTCCCACCCCTTCCAGTTGCCGGCGAGGATCTCCTCCACCGACTCGTCGATGCTCGCGAACAGGGCGTCCGGGTCACTGCCGCGAAGGTGCTGCTTGTCGAGATGCGCCGCATGCGTGGCGGCCAGGTCGAGGAAGCGGGTGAAGTCGTTGTCCGTGAAGGACGTCAACCAGTCGGAGATCGCCTTGGCCTCGGCCACGCCGGTGGGGATGAACGGCACGATCTCGCCGATGATCCCGATGACCGTGTTCAGGCCGATCAGCACCTCCTGCGGATCGATCGAGTTCTCGTCGGCCTGGGCGTCCAGGGCGAGCTTCACGGTCTCGCACGCCTTCTCGACCAGGTTCATGGCGCTCTGCTGCCCGATGTCGGTCACCGCCTTGGCGACCTGGATGGCGTTGATCAACGCTCCGGTGAGCCACGCGTGGTTGCCGATGCTGGGTGGGACGATCTTGTAGAAGTTCTCCCGGTAGTTGCGGGCTGCCAGGCCATCCCACTCCGAGCCGGAGTTGGTGATCCACGTGAGCGTGTTCGGTGTCTTGTTGAACAGGCTGGTCGCCATGGTGTCCAGCGCCCGGGCCGCCGTCGCATACTCGTCGGGTCGCATGCCGGCGATGTCGTCGAGCTTGTGCAGCGAGTAGCTGACCTCGTCACTCACCCATACATGAGCGCGATCGCCGATGCGGGTGACGCCGGCCTCGAAGTCGGCCCACATCTTGTCCTCGGTCTCCCGGTCCAGGACGACGTCGATCGTGTAGTGCCGGGACGACGCGACCAGGGTGTACTCACGGACGGTGGTCCCGTCGTCCAGGCTGACCCAGTCGGTCCAGTCCTCCAGGCTCTCCCTGATCTCGTCGCGCCAACGGATGACGCCGGTGTTGAACGTGTAGCGCCACATTAGGTCGCACAGGTCGTTGACCCTGCTGTCGAATGCTTCTTGGGAGAATGCCATGTCCGCCTCCTCCTATTCCTGCGGCCCGCCGGTGCGGGTCCGCGGGTCGCCGTCGGTGTGTCCGGTCTCGACCGGAGGGCCGGGCGCCGGCGGTGGGTCGGACGGCGTCGCCGGGTGGTCGAAGCCTTCGTGCTCGTGCTTCTGCTCCTGGGTCCCCGGCACCTCTGAATACAGATGGTTGAACCGCTCGCGGGCGGCGTCGTCCGTGGCGAGGTAGTCATCGACGAGGGTGACCAGTGCCGGACCGACCGCAGCGTAGGCCTGCCAGGCCCTGTAGAGGGCGAACTGCAGCTCGCTCTGGAGATTGACCAGGTCCTGGTGACCCTGGCGGTAGAGGGTCCCGTTCAGTGCATTGTCCAGGCTCTTGCTCACCGCGTCTCCCGCCTGGGCCATGTCCGAGTACCACCCGGCCAGGTCGGGGTAGTGCACCCGCCCAAGGGAGTAGAGGTCGTAGAGGTCGGCTCCGAACTCCGTACCGTGCCCGACATCGCCGAGGTGGCGATCCGTGTGCGCGTCGGGTTGGTATCCGGGGCTCTGGGGGTCGGGGGTTGCCATGAGTGATCCGTTCCAAGTGGTGTGAGCTGTCTGCATGGGTGATGCCCCACCTGGCTGACATCTGGCTTACTCCCTGACGACCTGACCGCGGCGGAGTCGGCGTTGGCGCGCCCTGATGGAATGGGCGCATGGCTGCCACCCCGACCCGTCCCCGTCAGGTGACGCTTGCGGGCTGGATGATCGTGGTCGGCTCCGCGGTCGTCATCTTCAGTGCCTTCGAGCGGGTGTCGGGGCTGCACAGCATCGAGTCGCAGGAGGCGGTCTCCAACTTCCTGTCCGAGCCGCCCGGTGATGGGCTGGGGCTGTCGGTCGACCAGGTGCTGGACCTGGTCCAGCTGCTCAGCCTGGTGGCGGGCGCCTGCGCGGCGGCCGCGGCGGTCCTGGGCTGGTGGGTGCTGAAGGGCTCCAAGGGTGCCCGGCTCGCGCTGGCGATACTCGCGCTTCCACTGCTGATCACCGGCCTCGCCACCGGAGGGGTCGTGTCGTCGCTGGTCGTCGCGGCGGCGGTGATGCTGTGGGTGCAGCCGGCGCGGAACTGGTTCGAGGGGCGGCCACCTCCGACGCTGCCCGCCGCCCCCGTCGTCGGGCCGCCATCCATGACACCGCCACCTGAGGCCGGCACGGAGCATCCGCCGGTGGCAGTGCCGGTGTTCGCGGCCCGGCCGGTGCCCGCTCGCCCGCAGGCGGTCGTGTGGGCCTGCGTGCTGACCTGGGCGTGCTGCGCGCTCGTGGTCGTCGGGCTGGGGGTCACCGTGCTGGTGCTGCTGATCGCTCCCGACCTGCTCTTCGAGGAGCTGCACCGACAGAACCCCGACCTCGCCGACCAGGGCCTGTCCGACGGCCAGATCGAGGTCGCGTCGTACGTCACCGCGGGCCTGTTCGTGCCGTGGGCACTGGTCGCCGCCGGGTTCGCCGTTCAGGCGTTCCGAAGGGTGGTCTGGGGACGCCGAGCGCTGCTCATCTCCGCCGCGGCGGCGGGCGCCATCTCGCTACTGGGGATGTTCGCCAGCACGATCATGGTGCTGCCGTTCGTGGCCGCCGTGGTGACGGTCGCGCTGCTCTCCCGGCCGGAGGTGCGGGCGTGGTACGCCGCTCCGCAGCGCGACCGGGGCTCCTTCTAGGCGCGCAGATCCGCCGCTGCGAGGCGGTCGACCGCGTCCGCGATCATCGACCGCTCCTTGCAGAGCGCCCACCGGACCAGGTGCCGGCCGGCGCCGGGCGCCGCGGGGTCGTCGTAGAAGACCTGCGCGGGGATCGCGACCACGCCGGCGCGCTCGGGCAGCGCCCGGCAGAACGCCATTCCGTCGTCCCAGCCCAGGTCCGACACGTCGGTCATCGCGAAGTAGGTGCCTTCGGGGGTGAACGCCGTCAGCCCGGCGTCCCGCAGCCCGGTGCAGAGCAGGTCGCGGCGCTCCTCGAGGTCGTTGGCGAGGGTGCTCGGGAAGTCGCCGTGCTCGTCGAGGGCCCTGGCCACGGCCGGCTGCAGCGGTGAGCCGGAGGTGAACGTCAGCCACTGCTTGGCGGCCAGCACCGCACCGACCAGCTCCGCCGGCCCGGTGGCCCAGCCGACCTTCCAGCCGGTGAACGAGTAGGACTTGCCCGCGCTCGACAGGGTGAGCGTCCGCTCGAACATGCCCGGCAGCGTGGCCAGCGGCCGGTGCTGGTGCCCGTCGTAGGTGAGGTGCTCGTAGACCTCGTCGGTGATCACCACCAGGTCGTGCTGGATCGCCACGGCCGCGATCGCGTCGAGCTCGGCGGAGGTCAGCACGGTGCCGGTGGGGTTGTGCGGCGAGTTGATCAGCATGAACCGGGTGCGGGGGCTGACCGCGGCGCGCAGCTCGTCGGGGTCGAGCCGGAAGTCCGGGGCGCGGAGGGTGACCGGGCGGCGTACGCCGCCGGCCATCTGGATCATCGCGACGTAGGAGTCGTAGTAGGGCTCGAGCACCACGATCTCGTCGCCGGGGTCGACCAGCCCGAGCAGCGCCGCGGCGACGCCCTCGGTGCAGCCGGTGGTGACCACCACCTGGCGGTCGGGGTCGAGCTCGAGGCCGTAGTGGCGGTGCTGGTGGCGCGCGACGGCCTGGCGCAGGGGCGGTACGCCGATGCCGGGGGCGTACTGGTTGTGTCCGCTCTCGAGGGCGGCCACCGCCTCGGCGATCACCTCGGGCGGGCCGTCAGCGTCGGGGAAACCCTGGCCGAAGTTCAGCGAACCGGTGCGGACCGCGAGTGCCGACATCTCCGAGAAGATCGTCGGCGGGATTCCCTGGAGGCGTTGCGCGAGCACCCCACTACCCTGCCATGGGTGAGCACCCCACGAAGTTCTTCGCCTCCCCCGCAACGCTTCACCCCACGAGACCGCGGCTTCCCCCGCTTCGCTCCTCCAGCACGCGCTCTCGCGGGGACCCCCAAGGGCTCCGCCGAACAACTCCGCGGGGACCCCGCATGACCACCACGGATACGTCGCTCGCTGCGGACATCGATGCCACCTGCCGCCTCACCGGGGAGTTCACCCTGCGCTCGGGGCAGGTCAGCACGGAGTACTTCGACAAGTACCTCTTCGAGTCCGATCCGCTCCTGCTCGCCCGGGTGGCGCGGGAGATGATCCAGCTGGTCCCGCACGACACCGACTTTCTCGGCGGCCTCGAGCTCGGCGGCATCCCGCTCGCCACCTCGGTCAGCGGCATCCTCGGGCGGACGCCCACCCTGTTCGTCCGCAAGCAGGCAAAGACGTACGGCACCTGCAAGCTCGCCGAGGGCCCCGACTTCGCCGGGATGCGGGTGACGCTGATCGAGGACGTGATCACCACCGGCGGCGCGGTCCGCGACGCGACCAACGCCTTGCGCGAGGGCGGCGCGATCGTCGACGTCGTCATCTGCGCGATCGACCGCAGCCCCGCCGACCAGAACCCGCTCGAGGACGTCGGCCTCGAGGTGCGCGCCGTGCTCACCAAGGCGGACCTGGACGCCGCCAGGGCGGCGGGTTAGTCAGCCCTCGACGGCCTCGGTGGCGGGCGCGGGAGCCTCCTCCGGCGTGACCGCCGCTGCGGCCTCGCGACGCCGACCGCGGCGGTGCTTGAGCCACTCGTAGACGACCGGGATCACCGACAGTGTCAGCAGAGCGAGGATGGCGAGGTCGATGTTGTCCCGCAGCCACGGGATCCGGGTGCCGAGGAAGTAGCCGAGCAGGGTGATGCTGAACACCCAGAAGACCGCGCCGACGAAGCTCCAGACCAGGAACCGGCGCCGCCGCATCCGGGTGACGCCCGCCACCACGGTGACGTAGGTGCGCACGAACGGGACGAAGCGGCCGATCACCAGGGCCTTGTTGCCGTGCTTGTCGAAGAACTCCTCGGTCTGGTCGAAGTACTTCTTCTTCAGGATCCGGCCGTCGCGATGGTAGAGCGGCGGCCCGATGGCCCGCCCGATCTCGTAGCCCGCGACGTTGCCGAGCATGGCCGCGGCGAGCAGCAGCACGAGCGAGATCGACAGCTCCGCGAAGTGTCCGCCGGGGAAGATGTCGAGGTCGTCGGTGGCGATGAAGACGCCGAGCGAGAGCAGCAGGGTGTCGCCGGGTAGGAACGGGAAGAACAGGCCGCACTCGATGAAGATCATCAGCAGGCTGACCCAGAGAAGCTCGGCGCCGAAGCGGTCCAGCAGGTAGTCCGGCTCCATCCAGTCCATGCCGAGCAGCAGCGTTGTGAGATCGGGGATCGCCGCGAGCAGGGCCACCTTGAAAAGGTACCTGTCCGGAGAAGCCTCGGCATCGGGATTCCCCCTGAGACACGCCCTAGTCTCGGCGCATGGAGGAGGAGCCACGAGCGCCGTACGACCCGATGCCGCACGGCCCTCCCGAAGTCGGAGTCGGGCCGTGGCGGGGATCACTACCCGACGACGAGCGGTACGACGAGCAGCTGCTCGCCGAGGGTGACCGGCGCAACGTGGTCGACCGCTACCGCTACTGGACCCTCGAGGCGATCATCGCGGACCTCGATCTGCACCGGCACGACTTCCACGTGGCGATCGAGAACTGGCAGCACGACTTCAACATCGGCACGATCGTGCGCAGCGCCAACGCGTTCCTGGCCGCCGAGGTGCACATCGTCGGCAACCGACGCTGGAACCGCCGCGGGGCGATGGTCACCGACCGCTACCAGCACCTGCGCCACCACGGGAGCGTGGCCGACCTGGCGGCGTACCTCCACGAGCACGACGTACGGCTCCTCGGCATCGACAACCTGCCGGGCTCCGACCACCTGGAGACGATGACGATCCCGCGCCGCGTCTGCTTCCTGTTCGGCCAGGAGGGTCCGGGTCTCTCACCGGCCGCGCGCGTTGCGTGCGACGGTACCTTCTCGATCGCCCAGTTCGGCTCCACCCGGTCGATCAACGCCTCCGCCGCCGCGGCGATCGCCATGCACGCCTGGATCCGCGACCACGCCGACCTGTCCGGCGACGCCGCCTGGCGGGGCTGACTGTCACGGATTCGGTGTGAGCACGGCCTTCAGGCGCTCCAGGCCCCGTGACGAGTGGCTCTTCACGGTGCCGGTGCTGATGCCGAGCTCGGTCGCGGTCTCCTCCACAGTCAGCCCCAGCCAGTGTCGGAGCACGACCGTCCGGCGCTGCATCGGCGGCAGCTGCTGGAGCGCTTCGAAGAGCGCGCTGCGCTCCTCGACCGGTAGCGGCTGCCGGGCGGCGCCGTCGTAGCCGTCCAGCCCTGGCCGTTCCCGTCGCCACGGTCGGCGGTGCTCGTCGATATTGGCGCGGACGATGATCTGGCGGGTGTAGGCCTCCTCCCGGCCGTCGCGGTGCAGCCGGGGCCACGCGACATACAGCTTGACCAGGGCGGTCTGGAGGATGTCGTCGGCCCGATGCCAGTCGCCGCAGACCGCGTAGGCGATCCGGCGCAGGTGGGTCTGCCGGGCGGCCACGAATGCGCTGAACTCCTCGTCCCGAGACGTGCCGGTCACCGGAGGCCCTCACCCGAGGCGTACTGGGAACGGGCGTAGGACAGCAGCTCCTCGAAGGTGGCGCCGACGACGTCGTCGGGAGGAGTGGTGATCACGTCGAGGGTCCCGTCGATCACCCGCCACACCACGAAGTAGCCGGTCTCGTCGCCGGCGACCGTGACCACGGCAGCACCCGTCGTGGCGCCCGCCGGGGCGAAGTCAGGACCGAGCTGGGGGTTGTCGGTGCGGTTGAAGACCGTGGTGCCCTGAGTCGGGACCACGCGTCCCTCACCGTCGAGCTCGAAGGTCTTCGGCCAACCGCTCTCGCTACCGCCGCTTCCGTTCACGTCGACCTGGTCGGCGACGTAGTCGGCGAAGCTCGCCCAGCCGTTGCTGGGCGTCGAGGCCGACGACGCGACTCCCCGCGGCGCAGGTCTGCGCTCGATCATCAGCCACTGGCGCGTCCCCTTCCAGGTGACATCAAGCGCGTCCGAGAGCGAGGGTGGCTCGAAGCCGTAGGGGTTCGGGATGTGCTCGTGCACCTTCACGCCCGGACGGACCTGCAGCGCGCCGTCGACGTAGCGGAGCAGCTCGTCGGGTTGCCACGGTCTCTCGCTGGGGTCAGCAGTCGCTCCATGGGTGCCCGAGGACGTGGGGTCGGTCGCCGGCCTGCCCGTGCCGCGAGGCTCGCCGGGTGAGACGGCGTACCAGCCGGTGGCCAGCAGCGCGGCCACCGCGAGGCCGGCGACACCGGTCGCTGCTCGGCGCCGCACCAGGGCCCTGCGCCCTGCGGCCACCCTCACCTCGACCGGGGGAAGCGGCGGGCCGTCGCCGAACGACCGCTCGAGCTCTTCCTGCAGGGTTCCCATCTCGCGCCTCCCGTGGTCCTACCGTCTCACTTGCCATACGCAACTCGGCGGCCATCGGTTGCCATGCCGGCTCCGGCCAATGGGCCGCTTCGAGGCATGCCACTAGGCTGGGTTCGACCCCGCCGCCGTCCCAGGAGAGTCCTGATGCCCATCGCCACGCCCGAGGTCTATGCCGAGATGCTGGACGCCGCGAAGGCCGGCTCGTTCGCGTTCCCGGCCATCAACGTGTCGTCCTCGCAGACCCTGAACGCCGCGCTCCAGGGCTTCACCGACGCCGGGTCCGACGGCATCATCCAGGTCTCCACCGGCGGCGCGGAGTACCTCTCCGGTCCCTCGGTCAAGAACATGGTCAGCGGCTCGGTCGCGTTCGCGCAGTACGCCGCCGAGGTGGCCAAGAACTACCCGGTCAACATCGCGCTGCACACCGACCACTGCCCCAAGGACAAGCTCGACGGGTTCGTGCGACCGCTGGTGGCGATCTCGGCAGAGCGGGTGGGTCGCGGCGAGCAGCCGCTGTTCCAGTCGCACATGTGGGACGGATCCGCCGTACCCCTCGACGAGAACCTCAAGATCGCCGAGGAGCTGCTCGCGCAGTGCGCGGCGGCCAAGATCATCCTCGAGGTCGAGATCGGCGTGGTCGGTGGCGAGGAGGACGGCGTCGCCAACGAGATCAACGAGCAGCTCTACACGACGCCGGAGGACGCACTGGCGACCGTCGAGGCGCTCGGCACCGGCGAGCGGGGCCGCTACCTCACCGCCCTCACGTTCGGCAACGTGCATGGCGTCTACAAGCCGGGCAACGTCAAGCTGCGCCCGGAGATCCTCCAGGCCGCGCAGCAGGCGGTCGCCGACAAGCTGGGGCTCGATGCGGGGTCGCGGCCGTTCGACCTGGTGTTCCACGGCGGCTCGGGATCGACAGCCGAGGAGATCGGCGCTGCCGTCGACTTCGGGGTCGTGAAGATGAACGTCGACACCGACACGCAGTACGCCTTCACCCGGCCGGTCGCCGCGCACATGCTGACCAACTACGACGGTGTGCTGAAGGTCGACGGCGAGGTCGGCAACAAGAAGGTCTACGACCCGCGCGCGTGGGGCAAGGCCGCCGAGGCCGGCATGGCCGCCCGGGTGGTCGAGGCCTGCGAGAACCTGCGCTCGGCGGGCAAGGCCGTCTCCTAGACCTACCCTCGTCACCACCCGGTGTGGGTGGTGCGGCATGCCGATCCCCGGTGAAGCCTGCCGCCATGAAGCGAATCACCGCGCTGGCCGTCGCCGCCGTTCTCACCCTGTCCTTCACCGCGATCGCCACTGCCGATGCCGACGCCCCGGACCGGTCCTCGACCACCGCCGCGCCCCGGCCCGCCCGGCCTCCGAGCGTCGGGGTGATGACGCGCAACATCTACCTTGGCGTCGATGTCACCCGCCCGCTCGCCGCCGCGGCGGGACTGGAAGGGGTCCCGGCGTTGCTTGCCGTCGCCCACGAGGCGCACGCGATGGAGGACACCCTCGACCAGACGAACTTCGGGGTGCGGTCGAAGCTGCTGGCCCGCGAGATCTCCCGGAAGAAGCCCGACCTGGTCGGCCTCCAGGAGGTCGCCAAGTGGCGCAGCGGGCCGGTCCAGTTCCTCCCGCCGGACGTGGGCGTCCCCAACGCCACCCACGTCGACGCGGACTTCCTCGCCATCCTGCTGCGCGCCCTGAAGCGGGCCGGGACGCCGTACCGGGCGGTCGCCGTACAGAAGGAGTCCGACGTGGAGGTGCCCAGCTTCCTGGGCAACCCGTTCGATGAGAACGACCCGATGACTGACGCGGAGGACGTCCGGGTGACCGTCAGCGACGTGGTGCTGAAGCGCGCCGGCTCCGACGTACGCATCCTCAAGTCCGGCGGCGGGCAGTACGACGCCCGCCTGTTGCTGGACCTCGCCGGCGTCTCGGTGTCGTTCGTCCGTGGCTACGCGTGGGTGAACGCGAAGGTCGACGGCAAGCGGTTCAGGTTCATCACCACTCATCTCGAGGCGTTCGGCTCCGCGCTCGCCCTCGCGCAGGCACAGGAGCTGCTGACTGGTCCAGCGGCGCGCCGTGGCCACACGATCATGGTCGGCGACTTCAACTCCGACCCGCTCAACGGCTCCGTGGATGCCAGCGGTGTCCCGCACTGGGCCCCCTATCGGGCGGTCCGCGCGGCCGGATTCTTCGACGAGTGGCTCAGGTGGGCCCCGGCGGAGAAGGGCTGGACGTCCGGGCTGAGCGAGACCGTCGATGACGAGTCTGCGGCCGGGTTCGACCACCGCATCGACTTCGTCTTCGCGCGGTCCGGTGGCGGCAAGGCGTTCCCGGTGCGGTCCGGCGACGTCACCGGCGACCGGCTGCGGGACCGCGACCCCGCGACCGGGCTGTGGCCGTCCGACCACGCCGGTGTCGTCCTGAAGCTGCGGTTCCCGCGAGCCGGCTGACCCCTAGTCGAGAGACGCAGCCGGTGCTACGGGCGCCGGCTGCGCGCCCAGGTGACGCGGCATCTGGAAGAACAAGGCAGCGAGGCAGCCGAGGGCCAGGACCACGGCCGGGAAGAGCATCGCCTGGGACATGGCCGTGCTGAAGGCCTCGTGCACGGCGGTAGGCAGGGTCTGGACGCTCCCCGCCTCGGGCCCGCCGCCGGACTCGAGGCCCTGCGCGACGAGGCGGCTCTCCATCAGCACCGCGATGCCCGCCGAGCCGATCACGGAGCCGACCAGCCGGGTGGCGTTGTAGACGCCTGCGCCGGCGCCGGCGAGATTCATCGGCAGGTTGCGGGTCGCCGTCGCCGCGAGCGGCGCCCAGATGCCGGCCATGCCGAAGCCGAGCAGGGCCATCGGCAGCAGGATCTGCCACACGTCCGATGTGGGCGTCAGGAACGCCGAGACCCAGAAGATCGAGATCGAGGTCATCGCGAAACCGGTGCTGACCAGCAACCGGGGGTGAACCTTGTCGGTGAGCTTGCCGACCACCGGCGCCATGATCAGCGACACGATCGCCATCGGGGCCAGCAGCAGGGAGGCCTCAAGCGCGCTGTAGCCGCGGACGAGCTGGGCGTACAGCATCAGCGGGAAGCCCATCGCGGTGGCTGCGAGGCCCATGGCCGAGATGCCGACGTTGGAGACCGAGAAGTTGCGGTCCTTGAAGATGTGCAGCGGGACCAGCGCCTCCTTGGTGGTGCGGGACTCCCACCAGACGAAGGCGGCGAAGGCCAGGATGCCGCCGACGATCAGCGTCCAGATCACAGCGTCCCAGCCGCGCTGCTCGCCGTCCTGCAGCCCGAAGACGAGGGCGAACATGCCGACGCCGCTCAGGGCCACGCCGATCCAGTCGAAGGTGTGCTCATGGGTGGCGAGCACCGGGACGAGCCGCCAGTTGAGGTAGAAGGCGACGACGCCGATCGGGACGTTGATGTAGAAGATCCACTCCCAGCCGCCGGCGTCGACGAGCACACCACCCATGATCGGGCCAACCAGAGTTGCCACCCCGGCCGTCGCGCCCCACAGCGCCATCGCCTGACCGCGGCGCTCGGCCGGGAAGATCCGGGTGATCACCGCCATCGTCTGCGGGGTGATCATCGCCGCGCCGACTCCCTGGACGACCCGGGCCGCGATCAGCATCTCGATGCTGCCGCTGAGGCCGCACCACAACGACGCAACGGTGAAGATGGCCAGACCGACGAGGTAGACCCACTTGGGACCGACCCGATCGCCCAGTCGGCCCATGATCAGCACGGGCACGGCGTAGGCCAGCAGGTAGGCGCTGGTCACCCACAGCACGTCGTTGGTGCTGGCATCCAGCTCGGCCATGATGTCCGGCGTCGCCACCGTCACGATGGTCATGTCGACAAGGATCATGAAGAACCCGATGACGAGGGCGAACAGTGCGGGCCACGGTCGGACGTCGGCGGGCAGATCGGTCTGGGTCGGGGAAGACTGGGCCACGATCTGATTGAACACCCGGTCGGGGACAATGCATTCCATGACCCAGGACCTGATGGCCGGCCCCCCGCCCACCCACCTCCCCGTCGACCCCGCCGCCGAGGCGTTAGGTGCCGGCGAGGCCACGGCAGACGTCGTACGCCGCTATCCCGCCTCGCCGCTCGCCTGGTCGGCATTGGCCGCCGAGGCCGCCGACGCCGGGGTCGATCCGGTCACCGTCTACGCCTACTCGCGGGTCGGCTACCACCGTTCCCTCGACCTGCTGCGCCGCAACGGCTGGAAGGGCCACGGCCCGGTGCCGTGGGAGCACGAGCCCAACCGTGGCTTCCTCTCCTGCCTGGCGCTGCTCGCCCAGTCCGCCAAGACCATCGGCGAGACCGAGGAGTGGGAGCGCTGCTCGGAGTTCCTGCGCGACTCCAGCCCCACGGCGCACGACGTGCTGCTGGGTTCGTAGCTCAGCCGCTGATGAGCGACCGGACCCGCTGGGGGCCGAGCGCCACGAAGAGCGTCGGGAGTCGCGGGCCACGGTCGGCGTCGACCAGGAGGTTGTAGAGGAGCCGGAAGAAGTCCTTCTGGTCGGCCTTGACCTCGTCGGTCGGCGGGTCGTCGAGGCCGAGTCCCCTGGCCAGCTTCGGCACGCCGTAGATCAGCGTGGTCAGGGTCTCGGAGTCGAACGAGTCGGGCAGCCGGTCGGCCAGCTCGTCGAGCCAACCGCGCTCCTGCTCGGAGAGCCCGCCCAGCCGCTCCGCGTCGGGCGCGGTGCGAACGGTGGTGCGGTCCTCGGCGGACACGAACTCCGCGGTCCACGTCATCGCCTTCGAGAGTCGCGGTTCGAGGTCGTCACCCGAGTCGTGGGGGTAGCCGGCGTCGGCGACCGTGCTGGAGATCAGCTCCGCCGACCCGGCGGTCACGTCGGCCACGGACGAGAGCAGCCGGAACGGCACCACGACCGGCGGGGTCGGCAACGTGCCGGCGGCCACGGTTGCCGAAGCGCGCTCGAACGCGAGCACGGCGACGTCGCGCTTCGCGGGATCGGCCGCCTTGCGTGACAGCGCGTCCCACTCGTCGTAGAGGCGCACGACCTCGGGGCCGAAGTCGATGGTGAAGGTCTGACGGGGCTGACGCCGCACGTAGAGCCAGCGGAGGATGGGTGCCTCCATGATCCGCAGCGCGTCCGAGGCGGTGGGGACGGCGCCCTTCGACGAGGACATCTTGGCCATGCCCGCGATGCCGACGAAGGAGTAGCCGAAGTAGACGGGCATCGGCCAGTCGAAGATCTCGGTGACCAGCTCCTTGCCGACGGTGAACGACGAGCCGGGAGTCGCGTGGTCGTCGCCGGCCGGCTCGAAGTTGACCTTCTCGAAGGCCCACCGCATCGGCCAGTCGACCTTCCAGACGAGCTTTCCCTCGTTCTGGGTGGCCAGGTTGGTGACGCCGTGGAAGTCGCACACCGAGCAGGTGTAGGCGAGGTCGGTGGTGTCGTCGTCGTAGGACGTCACCCGGGTGGTGTCACGCCCGCACTGACGGCAGTAGGGCTTGAACGGGAAGCGGGCGGCCGTGGATTCCTCGTCCGCGACCGGTTCGGCCTTGGTTCGGTAGCGGGCCATGACCGCTTCGATCTCGTCGCGCCGGCCGACCGCCTTCAGCACGGCGTCGCGGTAGTAGCCGGTGGTGTAGCGCTCGGTCTGGCTGACCTGCTCCAGCTCGACGCCCATCTCGGCGAGTGCCTCGAGCAGCGGGGCCTTGAAGCGCTCCGCCCAGCTGGGGAACTCACCGCTCGGGTCTGGTACGGCGCTCAGCGGCCGCCCGATGTGCTCGCTCCACGACTCGTCGACGCCGGCCGGCACCTTCCGGAAGCGGTCGTAGTCGTCCCACACGTGCAGGTGCCGAACGGGTACGCCGCGGCGGGCCAGCTCGTCGGCGACGAAGTGCACGGTGAGCACCTCACGCAGGTTGCCGAGGTGGACCGGTCCTGAGGGGCTGATCCCGGACGAGACCGTCACCAGGTTGCCCTCGCCGGCGTGGCGCACGGCGTCGTCTGCGGCGCGAGTCACCCAGTCGAACGGATCTCCGGACCTGCCTCTAGCCACGGGGCGCAACGGTACCGGCAGCGGTTCAGGGCAACACCATCGAGTACGCCGCCGGTTCGATCCGCCAGGTGCGGTGTCGCTCCGGGCCGTAGATCTCGCCGTCGGCGCTGCAGTAGAACCGCTCGCCGGTCACCGACACGGTGGTGGCGCGGAGGTAGTCGACGTCCTCGCGCTGGTGGTGGGTGGCGAAGCCCAGCCGCACGGCGTACAGCGCTCTGGCCAGCGGCCCGACGGCGCGGGAGATCATGACGTCGAGCTGCCCGTCGCCGGGTTCGGCCTCCGGGGTCAGCTCCGTGCCACCGCCGACCGACGAGCCGTTGCCGACCGCCACCTGGAGCACCTGCCGGTCGAGGTCGTTGACGACCTCGCCGTTGATCTCGACCCGCAGCCGGAGAACCGGCGGGTTCCAGGCCGTGATGGCGGCGCCGATCGGGTAGCCGAGCTTGCCGAGGTTGACCTTGCCGACGCCGACCGAGCCGAGGCGCTTCTTCCAGCGGGTCGCCCGCCTGCTCGCCTGGGCGCCCGCTCCGACATGAACGTTGTTGACGACGATCTGGCCGACCTCGTCGACGATCAGGTCCATGGGGGTGGGGGTGCCGTCCAGCAGCACCTTGGCGGCGTCCTCGATGTCGAGCGGCAGACCCACTCCGCGTGCGAAGTCGTTGCCGGTGCCCAGCGGCAGCAGCCCGAGGACGTTGCGGCCGAGGTCGTGCCGCTTGTAGAGGCAGGCGATCACCGCGTGCAGGCTCCCGTCGCCCCCGGCGACGACGATGCGCCGGGAGCCGGCGCGGTGCAGCACGCCATCCAGCTCCCCGGGGTCGCCGGTCGCGTGCACTTCCACCGACGTGCGTGCACGCAGCACGTCGAGCGCGGCCTGCAGCGACTCCTCGTCGGAGGTGCCGGCGTCGCGGTTGGTGATCACCAGGAGCGGATCCATCGCCCGGACCCTAACCTGGATCGCGGATGGGGGATCAACGGCGCCGCTTTGGTAGCGTGAGGCCGCAAGAGCCCCCGGCACTTGTGCCGGGGCTTCTCTATGTTGGAAGTGAGCGAGCGAGATGCCCGCGATCGCGATCATCGGCGCCCAGTGGGGCGACGAGGGCAAGGGCAAGGCGACCGATCTCCTGGGCAACCGGGTCGACTACGTCGTCAAGTTCAACGGCGGCAACAACGCCGGCCACACCGTCGTCGTCGGCGACCAGAAGTACGCCCTGCATCTGCTACCCAGCGGCATCCTCACCGCGGGGTGCACGCCGGTCATCGGCAACGGCGTCGTCGTCGATCTCAACGTGCTCTTCGAGGAGATCGACGCTCTGGAGGAGCGCGGCCTCGACACCAGCCGGCTGAAGGTCAGCGCCAACGCGCACGTCATCGCCGACTACAACCGCAGCCTCGACAAGGTGACCGAGCGCTTCCTCGGCAGCCGGCGGATCGGCACCACCGGCCGCGGCATCGGGCCGACGTACGCCGACAAGATGAACCGGATCGGCATCCGGATCCAGGACATCTTCGACGAGAAGATCCTGACCCAGAAGGTCGAGGGTGCCCTCGAGCTCAAGAACCAGGTGCTCGCCAAGATCTACAACCGCCGCGCGGTGACGGTCGAGGAGATCGTCGCCGAGCTGACGCAGTACGCCGACCGGCTGGCGCCGATGGTCTGCGACAGCGGACTGCTGCTCAACCAGGCCCTCGACCGCGGCGAGACCGTGCTGCTCGAGGCCGGCCAGGCCACGCTGCTCGATGTCGACCACGGCACCTACCCGTTCGTCACCTCGAGCTCGGCCACCGCCGGCGGCGCCTGCACCGGCTCCGGCATCCCGCCGATGCGGATGGACCGGGTGATCGGCATCGTGAAGGCCTACACCACGCGGGTGGGCGAGGGGCCGTTCCCGACCGAGCTGATGGACGACGCGGGCGAGCACCTCCGCAAGGTCGGCGCCGAGTACGGCACCACGACCGGCCGGCCCCGCCGCTGCGGCTGGTACGACGCGGTGATCGCCCGCTACGCCGCCCGGGTCAACGGCGTCACCGACTTCGTGCTGACCAAGCTCGACGTCCTCACCGGGCTGGAGCAGGTGCCGGTCTGCGTCGCCTACGACGTCGACGGGGTCCGGCACGACGAGATGCCGGTCAACCAGACCGACTTCCACCACGCCGTGCCGATCTACGAGTACCTCCCCGGCTGGTGGGAGGACATCAGCGGCGCCCGCACCCTCGCGGACCTGCCCCCCAACGCGCGCGACTACGTCGCGGCGCTGGAGGAGATGTCCGGCTCGCGGATCTCCGCTGTCGGCGTCGGCCCGGACCGCGACGAGACCGTGGTCCTGCACGACCTGCTCTGACGCGGCTCAGTAGTCCCAGTTCACGCTGTCGACGGCGTCCGGGTAGGTCACCGGGACCGTCGGCTGAAGGTCGTCGTCGACCCCGAACTGCTCGCCGTCCGAGCGCAGGATCCGGATCCGCGAGTTGTCGGCCGAGGACTCGGTGATCACCACGGCCAGGTCGTCGTCGGAGTCACCATCGAGGTCGGTCACCGAGACGTTCGTGGTGGTCTCGTCGCCCGGATCGCCCTCGTGCCACGGCTCCGGCGCTGAGAACGCGCCGTCCTTCCAGCGGTAGACGTCGATGTTCGCGACGTCGTTGATCACCGCGATCTCGTCGACCCCGTCACCGTCGAAGTCGCCCCCGCGCATCACGCCGTAGAAGTAGTCGAGGTCGTCTGACGACAACGGCTCGCCGGCCTCCTCGAACGCCTCGCCGCTCGAGGTGAGCACCTGCAGGTGAGTGGTCCCGGAGGCCACTACCTGGAGGACCGAGGCCAGGTCGTCGACGCCGTCGCCGTCGAAGTCACCCACCACGAACTCGATGTCGTCGTCGGCCGAGACGCCGGTCATCGTGTACCACGGCTCGGCCGTGCCCAGCCCGGACTCGCCCTCGCTGAGCGCGGTCGACACCGTCAGCTCGCCGGAGCGGGTCTGGGTGGCAATGGCGACGTCGCTGGTGCCGTCGCCGTCGAAGTCGCCGGACATCGGGATCGCGCTGTCGTCGGTCGCCTCAGGGGTGGCGAACAGGTAGGCCTGGGTGCTGCGGTCGGGATAGTGGACCTCCACGGTGACCCGCGGCGGTCGGCCGTCGACCTCGATCAGGTCGAGCTGCCCGTCGTTGTCTACGTCGCCCCACACGACCGGGGTGCTGATGCCCTTCTGGACCTTGGTCGCCTTGAACGCCGCGCCCGTGGAGTAGAGCTCGTACATCTCGTCGAAGCTGCCGACGGCGATGTCGCCGAAGCCGTTGTCGTCGACGTCGCCGGTGACGACGGTTCCGGCCTGCGGGTCCGAGGTCGCAGTCGGCTCGTCGGGTCCCGGGTCGTCCCCGTCCTCCGGCCACACCACGAGTCCCGCGACCACCCCGGCCGCGATGGCGGTCACGGCCGCCACTGCGGCGATCGCGATCCGGCCGGTGCGCCGGCGTCGCCCCGCGACCGCACGGGGGAGCGGCGTGGGGGCCGCGCCGGCGACGGCTCGGAGCTCGTCGCGCAGCTCCGCGGCCGACCCGAACCGCTGTCCGGGGTCCTTTGACATCGAGCGCGCCAGCACGAAGTTGATCCGCCGCGTGAACGCGTCGTCGCCGGGCAGCTGCGGCACCGGCGCGTTGAGGTGCGCCATCGCCACCTCCACGTCCGTGCCTTGGTACGGCGGCCGGCCGGTGAGGGTCTCGTAGAGCAGGCAGCCCACGGAGTAGACGTCGCTGGCCGGGGTGGCGGGAGTGCCCTGGGCCCGCTCGGGCGCGAGGTAGTTCCAGGTGCCGGCGACCGAGCCGGGGGTGGTGAGCCCGCTGGCCTCCACCGCGGCCACCCCGAAGTCGCACAGGTAGACGTGCAGGCGGTCGAGCCGGTCGTCGCGGAGCAGCACATTGGCCGGCTTCACGTCCCGGTGGATGACGCCGACGGAGTGGGCATCGACCAGCGCGTCGGCGATCTGGGCGCAGACGGCGGCGGCGAGCGGCGGAGGCAGGGCGCCGTGTGCGCGGAGGAGTCGGCCGAGGTCGCCGCCGGCGGCGTACTGGGTGACGAGGTAGGGCCAGCCCTCGTGCTCGCCGTGGTCGTAGATCGCGATCACGTGCGGCGAGTCCAGCCGGGCCAGGACCGCGGCCTCGCGCTGGAAGCGCTGCAGGAACTCCGGCGTGTCGGCAAAGTGGCCGAGCACCACCTTCACCGCGACCTGGCGGCCGAGGCGCAGGTCGGTCGCCGTGTAGACCATGCCCATGCCGCCGACGCCGACCACGCCGTCGATCCGGTAGGGACCGAAGGTGCTGCCGACCTCGGGCGGTCGTCCGTGGGGAGTGTCGGTCACGGGAAGGTGTTCCCCAGGAGCTGCGGTGTCCGGCTCGGCAGGCTGCGGCCGCTCCAGCGGGCCCACTCGGAGGCCTGCTCGAACTGTTCGCCGGTCGAGAGCGCGACCATCACGATCGACTTGCCGGCGAACCGCGCCGGGTCGACGTTGACGACGTCGTCGCGGCCGTCGCCGTTCAGGTCTGCCACCCCGACGCCGGTGTAGCGCGCGTCGCGCGCCTCGGGGTTGAACAGACCCCAGTTCATCGGCTGCGTCACGCCCTCGTCGTAGTCGGCAACGGTCATGGTCAGCACGTTGTTCTCGTCCTCCGGCAGGATCAGCAGCTCGTCGGAGCCGTCGCCGTCGAAGTCGCCGGTCTCCATCCAGGGTCCGTAGCCGGTCGAGAACTGCTGGGTGGTGCCGTCCTCGGTGAACCCGTCCGCCGTGCCGAGGTAGAGCGACAGCGTCGACTCGGGGAAGGCGGTGTCGGTGTCGGGGTTGGTCTCGAGCAGCGCGATGTCCGCACGGCCGTCGCCGTCGTAGTCGCCCACCTCGACGCTCGCGAACGTCGGGTCGGCGTCGACCTCGAGCACCGCCTTCGGCGTCGAGAAGCCGCCCGCGCCGTCGGACCGCGACACCAGGAACCGGTAGCCGTCCTTCTCGTCCACGCTGCCCATGACCAGGTCGTCGTCGCCGTCACCGTCCGTGTCGCCGGGGTAGAGGGTGGCGTAGTCCTGCGTCTTCGGACGCTTCAACGTGACGTCGACCTCGTCCCCGCGCGAGAGCTCGCCGGTCACCTCGTGACCCGGGACGGCGTTGCGGTCCAGGACCGACAGCACGTCGAGGTGCTGGTCGCCGTCGAAGTCGCCGGTGGCCCTGCGGACGTACTTGCCCGCGCGTACGGCGGGCTCCGACGCCAGGTCGCCGAGGGCGTCGCCGTCGGAGCGCCAGGTGAAGTAGGTCGGCTCGCCGTTGTCGTTGCGGCCACCGGTGGTGGGTACGACGAGGGTGACGCCGAGGTCGCCGAACCCGTCGGCGTCGAGATCGCCGGACACCAGACCCTCGCCCGGGTCAGGCGCGGAAGTCGTCGGCTCCGGGGCGGGCCCAGGACTGTCGTCGTCGGAGCCGAGCTGGGTGATCACGAAGGCCCCGGCACCCACGAGCACCACGGCCGCGCAGGCACCCACCACGATGGGGGCGGTCCGCCGCCGCGGCCGAGGCCCTGGCCGCGGACCGCTGAGCGCGGTGGGCGGGGAGATCGGCGGGACCGAGCCGAACGAGCGCGGGGGCGGCGCCGGGGTGCCGGACGGCGTCGGCGTCGACGGGCGGATCGAGGTGGCGCCGGGCTGGAACACCGGCTGGACACCGGAGCTGCGCATCCCCGAGGCGGCCAGCAGGTCGGTGCGCATCTGGTCGGCGTCGGCGTAGCGGTGCCGCGGGTCCTTGGCGAGGCTCCGGTTGAGCACCAGGTTGACCCGGCCGGTGAACTCGTCGGCGCCGACCAGCTGGGGGACCGGCGCCTGCTGGTGGGCGATCGCGATCTCGACGTCGGAGCCCCGGAACGGCGGCGCGCCGGTGAGCGTCGCCCAGAGCAGACAGCCGAGCGCGTAGATGTCGGATGCCGGCGACCCGGAGGCGCCCTTGCCGCACTCGGGGGAGAGGTAGCTCCAGGTGCCGGTGACCGAGCCGGGCACGGTCAGCCCGTCGGCCTCGGTGCGGGCGATCCCGAAGTCACACAGGTAGGCGTGCAGGTCGAGGGTGTCGGGGTCGCGGAGCAGCACGTTGCTGGGCTTCACGTCGCGGTGTACGACGCCCGCGCGATGCGCGTCGTGGAGCGCGTCGGCCACCTGGGCGCAGACCTGCGCCGCGAGGCGGGGCGGCATCGCGCCGCGGGTCTGGAGCAGCTGGCCGAGGTCGCCGCCGCCGATGAACTGGGTGGCGATGTAGGGGCAGCCGTCCTGCACGCCGTAGTCGTAGATGTCGATCACGTGCGGTGAGTTCAGCCGCGCCAGCAGCGCGGCCTCGCGCTCGAAGCGGCGCCGAAAGTCGGCGGAGTCGCCCAGCATCGCGGAGACCACCTTCAGCGCCACCCGCCGGTCGAACGACGTGTCCGTCGCGCCGAAGACGACACCCATGCCGCCCTGGCCGATCCGATCGTCGATGCGGTAGCGACCGAAGTGGTCGCCGACGCGCGGGAGCTGGGCCATGCACAGTTCCTTCCCCGAGAGAGCGCGTCGGACTCCTGGCAAGGATGCCACTACCCTTCGCGGATGTGAGAACTCCCCACAGTGCTTTGGTCATCGGCACCGGAGGCCGGGAGCACGCCCTGGCCCGCGCGATGGCGCAGGATCCCTCGATCACCGCCGTGCACGCGGCCCCCGGCAACCCGGGCATCGAGGCGTTCGCCGAGTGCCACGACGTCGACCCGATGGACGGCGCCGCGGTCGCCGACCTCGCCGAGCGGCTGGGCGTCGACCTGGTCGTCGTCGGCCCGGAGGCCCCGCTGGTGGCTGGGGTGGCGGACGCGGTGACCGCGCGCGGGATCGCGGCGTTCGGCCCGTCGGCCGCGGCCGCCCAGCTGGAGGGATCCAAGGCGTTCGCCAAGGAGGTGATGGCCGCAGCCGGCGTCCCGACCGCCAGGGCACGGTCCTGCACGACCGCCGAGGAGGCCGCGGCGGCCCTCGACGAGCTCGGTTCGCCGTACGTCGTCAAGGAGGACGGGCTGGCCGCCGGCAAGGGCGTCGTCGTCACCGACGACCGGGAGGCGGCGCTCGCGCATGCCGCCGGCTGCGAGCGGGTGCTGGTCGAGGAGTTCCTCGACGGGCCGGAGGTCTCGCTGTTCGCGCTGTGCAGCTATCGGGAGGCTGACGGTGCGACGGTCTACCCGCTGCAGCCCGCCCAGGACTTCAAGCGGATCTTCGACGGCGACGAGGGCCCGAACACCGGCGGCATGGGGGCCTACACGCCGCTGCCGTGGGCGCCGGTCGACCTGGTCGCCGAGGTGCTGGAGACCGTCCTGCAGCCGACCGTCGACGAGATGGCCCGCCGCGGCACGCCGTTCGCCGGGCTCCTCTACGCCGGCCTGGCGCTGACCTCGAAGGGCGTCCGGGTGGTCGAGTTCAACGCCCGCTTCGGCGACCCGGAGACCCAGCCGTTGCTCGCGCTCCTCGACTCGCCCTTGTCGCCGCTGCTGTACGCCGCCGCCACCGGCAACCTGGCCGACGTGCCGCCGCCCGCCTGGCGGGACGGTGCCGCCGTCGGGGTGGTGCTGGCCAGCGCGGGCTACCCCGCGTCGTCGTCCAAGGGCGATGTGATCACCGGCCTCGACGCGGCGGAGGCCCTGGACGGCGTACACGTCATCCACGCGGGCACCGCGCGCGAGGGAGACGACCTGGTCACTGCTGGCGGCCGGGTGCTGGCCGTGGTCGGCACCGGCACCGATCTCGCCGCCGCCCGCGACGCGGCGTACGACGGGGTGGCCGCCGTAGAATTCGAGGGCGCCCAGCACCGCACCGACATCGCCCTCAGGGCGAGCCAGGAGTGAGATGACCGTCCCGAACGTGCTCGCTACCAGGTACGCCGGCGCAGACCTCGCCCGGATCTGGTCGCCCGAGCACAAGATCGTCCTGGAGCGGCGGCTGTGGATCGCGGTGCTCGAGGTGCAGCGCGACCTGGGGGTCGCCGTGCCGGACGGGGTGGTGGCCGACTACCGCAACGTCGTCGACAAGGTCGACCTCGACTCGATCGCGGCGCGGGAGCGGGTCACCCGGCACGACGTGAAGGCCCGGATCGAGGAGTTCAACGCGCTGGCCGGGCACGAGCACATCCACAAGGGGATGACCTCGCGCGACCTCACCGAGAACGTCGAGCAGCTCCAGATCCGCGAGTCCCTGGCCCTGCTCCGCGACCGGGCGGTGGCGACCCTGGCCCGGCTCGCCCGACTGGCCGCCGAGCACGAGACAACGGTGATGGCGGGCCGCTCGCACAACGTGGCCGCGCAGGCCACCACCCTGGGCAAGCGGTTCGCCACCATCGCCGACGAGATGATGGTCGCCCTGGAGCGCGTGGAGGACCTGCTCGCCCGCTACCCCCTGCGCGGCATCAAGGGCCCGATGGGCACCGCCCAGGACATGCTCGACCTGCTCGACGGCGACGAGTCCCGGCTGGCCGAGCTCGAGCGTCGGGTGGCCGCCCACCTCGGCTTCCACCGGGTGCTGAGCAGCGTCGGCCAGGTCTACCCGCGGTCCCTCGACTTCGACGTGCTGTCCGCGCTGGTGCAGCTGGTCGCCGGCCCGTCCAACCTGGCGACCACGATCCGGCTGATGGCCGGCAACGAGCTGGTGACCGAGGGGTTCGCGGAGGGCCAGGTCGGCTCGTCGGCGATGCCGCACAAGATGAACACCCGCTCCTGCGAGCGGGTCAACGGCCTGGCCGTGGTGACCCGCGGCTACCTCTCGATGGTCGGCGAGCTCGCCGGCGACCAGTGGAACGAGGGCGACGTCTCCTGCTCCGTCGTACGCCGGGTGGCCCTGCCGGACGCGTTCTTCGCCGCCGACGGGCTGTTCCAGACCTTCCTCACCGTGCTCGACGAGTTCGGGGCGTTCCCGGCGGTGATCCAGCGCGAGCTCGACCGCTACCTGCCGTTCCTGGCCACGACCAAGGTGCTGATGGCGGCGGTCCGCAACGGCGTCGGGCGCGAGGCCGCGCACGTGGCGATCAAGGAGGCCGCGGTCGGGGTCGCGCTCGACATGCGCCGCGGCCAGGCCGACAACGACGTGTTCGCCCGGCTCGCGGCAGACGAGCGGCTCGGGCTCACCGCCGACCAGCTCGACTCGCTGGTCGCCGAGCCGATCACGTTCACCGGTGCCGCGGTCGCGCAGACCCAGGCGGTGTGCCGTCAGGTGGCCGAGCTGGTCGCCCGCCACCCCGACGCGGCGGCGTACACGCCGGGCGCGATCCTCTGACACCGCCTCAGCCGGCGACGTACCGCAGCAGCAGGTCCAGCGGCCGGGGCACACGCGCCAGGTCGAGCGCCTCGACGAAGTGAGCGGCGTACGCCGTCTTGCGCCCGCCGGTGGTGCCCCAGAACCGCTGCAGCCGTCGTTCGTCGGTCGAGTCCCGGTGCGCGGGCTGCCGCTGCAGGATCCGGAACGCCGGCAGGTCGCCGTGTGCCTCGATGACCTCCAGGACCCGGGCGGTGCCGAGCGCCCTGGTCAGCTCGTCCTCGAGGTCGTCCACGCAGGCGAAGAACCCCATGGCCTCGAGGTCGGCGCGGGTCTCTGGAGCGGCGATGCCCGCCCGGTCCAGGCCCTTGCGCACGAAGCGCTCCTCCGAGGCGTCGTACAGCCCGGCCACACGGACGTTGAGCCCTCGCGGCCCGAGCCGCTCGAGGTGGCTGCCGATGTTGGTCGCGCCGCCGGTGGCGGCGACCAGGACGCCCTCCTGGTTCAGGTCGCGACCGAGCCGGGCCGCGAGTGTGATGACCGCAACCTGGTCGCTGGTGCCCTCCACGAGCACGACGGTGCGGTTCATCCGCGCGACAATAGTGGGCAGATCCATAGTCGAGTGGACAACTCGACTATGATCGTCCCATGACAATCGACACCCAGGTGCTGCCCTCCTACGACCAGTCGGAAGTGGTGGTCCCCGCGCCGGGTGCCGGACCGGGCCACTGGTCGGGCGCCGCGAGCGTCGTTCTCGTCGACGGCACGTTCTGGCTCAGCTACCGGGTACGCCGTCCGCTCACCGACGGGCGCGGGGTCTCTGTGGTCATCGCCCGCTCCGACGACGGCGTGGCCTTCGAACAGGTCGCCGAGGTGCAGCGGAAGGCGTTCGGCAGCGAGTCGTTCGAGCGCCCCGCGCTGGTGCCGGTGCCAGGCCTCGGGTGGCGGCTCTACCTCTCCTGCGCGACCCCGGGCAGCAAGCACTGGTGGGTCGACAGCCTCACGGCCCCGACGCCCGAGGAGCTGCCGGCCGGGAAGCGACAGATCGTCCTGCCGGGTGACGTGCGCACCGCCGTCAAGGATCCCGTCGTCACCGGTGGTCCGGGTCGCTGGGAAATGTGGCTGTGCTGCCATCCCCTCGCCGCGCCCGGCCACGAGGACCGGATGACCACCCGCCGGCTGACCAGCGCCGACGGCCTGTCCTGGACGGACCGCGGCGAGGTGCTGGCCGGGCGACCCGGAGCCTGGGACGCCCGTGGCACCCGGGTCACCGCGGTGCTCACCACCGAGCCGTTCACGGTGCTCTACGACGGACGCGCCGACGCGGCCTCCAACTGGCACGAGACCACGGGCCTGGCCCGATGGGACGGCACCCGACTGGTGCCGGTCGACGACGTCCGGATCAGCTCGCCGCACTCCGACGGCGCCTGGCGTTACTCCGTCGCGGTACCACTGCCCGACGCGCGGATCCGGTTCTACACCGAGGCCGCGCGCCCGGACGGCGCCCACGACCTGGTGACCTCCGTCTGCTGAGCCTCCTCCTCGGCGGCCGCGGCGGCGCGCTCGGCGAAGGAGCCACGGCTGTCACCGGAGGTCCAGGCCGAGTAGTCGTCCGCGGTGAGCTCCGACAGCAGGGCGATGTCGTCGGTGAACAGCGGCAGCAGCCGCTCGCGCTGCTCGGGCGACAGGCGCGGCCGGTGAGCCGTGCCGGACCCGGTCAGGCCGGCGGTCAGCGGCACGCTGGCCCGCCTCCACACCTCGGGCGGGGCGAACTGGCCCAGCCGGGCACCGGTCCGGATCACCGGGCCGAGCGCCTGTGACCGCAGCCCCGGCTCGACGAAGCTGCGCAGGTTGTCCCGCGGGATGGAGTCGACCAGTCCCTCGCGGATCCCGAGGAACCAGCAGGCGCGGTCGACCGCGGTGCGCGGGTCGTCGATCAGGTCGCGGTAGCGCAGCACCAGGACCCGGTCGGCGGCGACGTAGTCGAGGAGGTGGGCGAGCTGCTCGCCGTACAGGCCCAGCTCGCGGTAGCGCCAGAACGGCGCCCACCCGGCCGCCACCCGCTCGTCCTGGCGGGCGAACGCGGTCTCGAAGTCCTGCTCCGGCTCCAGGCCGTCGGACCACAGGTGCATCCAGTTGCTGTAGGCACGGTCGATGGGGTCGCGCACGACCGCGATCAGCCGCACCGCGGGCAGCGCCTCGGCCAGCCGCCGGTGGGCGCCGCGGCTCCAGAGGTAGAACGGCGTGCTCTCGCCGCGGACCTTGTCCTCAGCTGCGCCCTTGAAGAGGGCGGCGTACTGGTCGGCCCGCCAGATCCACTCCTGCTGCGAGTGCCGGTCGCCGGGGCCGCACCAGGCCGGCGGCGGCGCGCCGTCGCACAGCCAGTACTTCGGCTCCTTGGGGTCGCTGACGAACACGTCCGGGTGCCCGGCCAGCGCCGTGTGCAGCGCCGTGGTGCCGGCCTTGGGCGCGCCGATGATGAGGAAGTCGGGTTGGGCGATTCGGGACATGGCTGGGCCTCGTCTCTTAACTGTCGTAACTCAGTATAGATACAAGACCGATAGGTTGACACCGTGTCCGCGCCGAACATCCCGCAGGCCCCCTCCATCTCCGGCACCACTCATCTCCACTCGGGCAAGGTCCGCGACCTCTACGAGCTCGACGACGGCCCGTACGCCGGTCACCTGCTGATGGTCGCCAGCGACCGGATCTCGGCGTTCGACTACGTCCTCGACAGCACCATCCCGGGCAAGGGAGAGGTGCTCACCCGGATGTCGCTGTGGTGGTTCGAGCAGCTCGCCGACCTGGTGCCGCACCACGTCGTCTCAACGGACGTGCCGGAGGCCGTGCGGGGGCGCGCGCTGATCTGCCGCAGGCTCGAGATGTTCCCCGTCGAGTGCGTGGCCCGCGGCTACCTCGCCGGCTCCGGGCTGCTGGACTACCGGGCCACCGGTGAGGTGTGCGGCATCCCGCTGCCCGACGGGCTCGAGGACGGCAGCCGGCTTCCGGAGCCGATCTTCACCCCGGCAACCAAGGCGGCCCTGGGTGACCACGACGAGAACGTGTCGTACGACGCGGTGGTGGGCACGGTCGGCGCCGATGCCGCGGGGCGGCTCCGCGAGCTCACCCTCGCGGTCTACGACCGGGCCGAGACGATCGCCCGCGACCGCGGCATCATCCTGGCCGACACCAAGCTCGAGTTCGGGCTGGACCCCGAGGCCCGCACGGTGCTCGCCGACGAGGTGCTCACGCCGGACTCCTCCCGCTTCTGGCCGGCCGACGAGTGGCAGCCGGGCCGCTCCCAGCCGGCGTACGACAAGCAGATCGTTCGCGACTGGCTGCTCTCCGCGGAGTCCGGCTGGGACCGCTCCTCGGGTGCTGCTCCGCCCCCACTGCCGCCCGCGGTCGTCGAGCACACCCGCAGCAGGTACGTCGAGGCCTACGAGCGGCTCACTGGTTCGCAGTGGTGAGGCGGAACTTCGCACCGGGTCCGGGACGCGGCATCGCGTTGCGCGGCTCCATGACGTCGTGGCCGGCGTCGCAGCGCGGCACCAGGTGGATCTCGGCGCCGCAGTCGCGGTGCTCGTAGCGAACCAGCGGGCCGTCCGGGCCGGACTCGTAGCGGTTGCCCCACTCGAGAAGCGCCTGCACGACGGGGTAGAGGTCGAAGCCCTTCTCGGTCAGGCGGTACTCGGCTCGCGGGCGGCTCCCCGAGACCTGGTAGGCGTGCCGTCGTAGCAGACCCTGGTCGACGAGGTTGTTCAGGCGGTCGGTCAGCACCTGCCGCGACAAGCCGGTGAGCTCGAGGATCTCGGAGAACCTGCGCACGCCGGTGAGGACCTCACGCAGGATCAGGAAGGTCTGCCGGTCGCCCACGACGTTGAGGGCGGCCTCGATCGTGCATCCCTCGGTCGACCACTCGGCTGCATCGGGTGCATCGGTGGTCGCGTCGGTCTCTGTGTCCATGCCCACAGTCTAAGTCCGCTTGACAGACTCAGCAAGGAGGAGCACGCTGAGTCCATGGAACAGACTCTGGCTGTACGGCGATCCCGTGAGGCCGACCTGGAAGGCTTCGAGGCCTTCGTGGCCGGGCTGTCGGTGGAGACGTCGACCCGACGCTTCTTCACCCCTACCGCCCGCCTGCCCCGCAAGAGCTCGCAGATCCTGCTCGCCAACGACCGGAAGCGCGGCGCCTTCCTCGCGGTCTCCGGGTCGCGGGTGATCGCTCACGCGTGCTGGGTGGCCGTCGGCCAAGAGGCGGGCGAGCTTGCGATGGTCGTCGCCGACGACGCGCAGCGGCGCGGCCTCGGACGCCGGCTGATGCGCACCCTGCTGCGCGACATGTGCGACGCCGGGCTGGCCCGGATCGAGATGGTGGTGCAGCCCGACAACCGGGCGGTCATCGACCTGATCACCCGGGCGTGGCCGGGTGCGCGGCCGCGGCTGGAGGACGGTCTGTTCACGTTCGTCACGGCGACGGCCCAGGACGCGGCGGTCGCGGCCTAGCTCACGACACCTTGGCCGTACGCCGAGTAGGTTTGCCGGCACGACCGCGACCTGACGGAGGCCTTGGTGTCCGACACGACGTACAACCTCGCGAGCCTGCTCGAGGACACGACCGAGAAGTACCCCGACCGCGAGGCGATCGTCCTCGGCGACACCCGGCTCACCTACGCCCAGGTCAACGGTGCGGCCAACATGGTGGCCAACCTGCTCGCCTCGCGCGGCATCGGACGCGGCGACAAGGTGGCGCTGAGCTGCGCGAACCTGCCGTACTTCTCGATG
The DNA here is from genome assembly GCA_963779635.1 of uncultured Actinomycetota bacterium. Lineage (GTDB taxonomy): Bacteria > Actinomycetota > Actinomycetes > Propionibacteriales > Nocardioidaceae > Nocardioides. The sequence continues at coordinate 615,017 of CAVZZC010000010.1, forward strand.
GTCTACTTCGGGATCCTCAAGGCCGGCGCGAGCGTGGTGCCGCTGAACGTGCTGCTGAAGGGGCGCGAGGTCGCCTATCACCTCGGTGACTCCGACGCGAAGGCCTACTTCTGCTTCGAAGGCACGCCCGAGCTGCCCATCGGCGCCGAGGGTCACGCCGGCTTCGAGCAGGCCGATGGCTGCGAGCACTTCTGGATGATCACGGCCAACCCGGCCGAGGCGTCGCCGATCGAGGGCACCGAGACGCTCGGACAGGGGATGGGGGACCAGGAGACGACGTTCGAGACGGTCGCCACCGACGAGGACGACACCGCGGTGATCCTCTACACCTCGGGCACGACCGGCCAGCCGAAGGGTGCGGAGCTGCGGCACCGCAACATGCGCGACAACGCGCTGCTGGGGACCGAGCTGTTCGGCGCCGACGCCGAGAGGCCGGACACCCTCCTGTGCGTGCTCCCGCTGTTCCACTCCTTCGGGCAGAGCGTGATCCAGAACGGCGGCTTCGCCTTCGGCGGCACCGTGGTGATGCTGCCCCGCTTCGACGCCGACGCGGCGCTGAAGACGATGGCCAAGGAGGGAGTGACCTTCTTCGCCGGCGTACCGACGATGTACTGGGGCCTCCTCGGCGCCCTCGACGACTCCGGGATCGACGTGAAGGAGCTGGCGGCCAACCTCCGGGTCGCGGTGGCCGGCGGCTCGGCGCTGCCGGTCGAGGTGCACAAGGACTTCGAGCAGCGCTTCGGCGTCACCATCCTCGAGGGGTACGGCCTGTCGGAGACCTCGCCGGTCGCGAGCTTCTCCCAGTTCGGCAAGGGCGTCCGGGTCGGCTCCATCGGCAAGGCCGTCCCGGGTGTGGAGATGAAGCTGATCGAGCCCGGCACCTGGGACGAGATCGACGACGATCCCGAAGCGATCGGTGAGATCGCGATCAAGGGCCACAACATCATGAAGGGCTACTACGGCCGCCCGGACGCGACCGACGAGTCGATCCAGGACGGCTGGTTCCGCTCCGGCGACCTGGGCCGCCGCGACGAGGACGGCTGGTACTACATCGTCGACCGGTCCAAGGACATGATCATCCGCGGCGGCTACAACGTGTACCCGCGCGAGATCGAGGAGGTCCTGATGACCCACCCCGACGTCTCGCTGGCCGCCGTGATCGGCGTACCCCACGAGAGCCACGGCGAGGAGATCAAGGCCGTGGTGATCCCCAACAAGGACGCCTCGGTGACCGAGGACGAGCTGATCGCCTGGGGCAAGGAACAGATGGCCAACTACAAGTACCCCCGGGTGGTCGAGTTCGTCGACGACCTCCCGATGACCGCCACCGGCAAGATCCTCAAGCGCGAGCTGTCCTGACCTGATGAGCACGGGACGTGTCGTCGCGCTGGTCGCCGCCCTGGTGATGGTGGTGATCGGTGGCGTATGGACCTTCCAGGGCCTCGGCTACCTCGAAGGCAGCTCGATGACCGGTGAGGACACCTGGGCGATCATCGGCCCGATCCTCGCCGGCCTCGGTGTGGCGCTCGGCTTCGTCGTCGTACAGAACAGCCGGCGGGGCTGACGCGGGGGCGGTGACCTGTGGTCGGTCTCCGTGACTCAAACCGACCCTGGCTCACCGCTCGACTGCCGACCTACGCGAACGGGTCCGGCGTGGCGCCGGGGAGCTTGGCGAGCAGCTCGCGCGCCTCGGCGGCGACCTTGTGCTCGACGAGCACCTCGTACTTCGTCGCGACCACCTGGGTGACCGAGGAGAAGTCGCGCTGGCCGCGGGTCATGGCGTAGCCGAGCAGCGCCCAGATCACGCCGAACAGCGCGCCGATGGCGATGGTGGAGAGGAGCACGCCCCAGACGCTCTCGTCGGTGAACAGCGTGAAGATCAGGCCGACGAAGAGGCCGAGCCAGATGCCCGAGAGCAGGCCGCCGGCGGCGACCCGGCCGGTGGTGAGCCGGCCGGTGATCCGCTCGATCCGCTTCAGGTCGGTGCCGACGATCATGCAGTGCTCGACCGGGAACTTCTGGTCGGAGAGGAAGTCGACGGCCTTCTGGGCGGCGGCGTAGTCGTCGTAGACGGCGAGCGACTGGGGGTACTCCAGTTTCAGCGGCGAGGACGGTACGGCGCGGGCGCCGGGGGAGGACATGCTCATTCCCCCAGTGTGCCCGACCTCGGTTGCACCAGCCCGGACTCGTACGCAAGCACGACCAGCCGGGCGCGGTCGCGGAGTCCATGCTTGGTGAGCATTGCGCTGACGTAGCCCTTCACCGTCGACTCGGCGAGGAAGAGCCGCTGTGCGACCACGTGGTTGGACAGGCCGGCGGCCAGGAGCCCGGAGTACGTCGGGATTTCAGGGGGAGGGGCGCCGGCGTGCAGGGCCTGCTCGCCTGCCTCGGGCTGACGTTCGGCAAGAGCACCGTCACCCGCTGATCGGTACGGCGATCCACCCCGAGCGACGGCTCGGGCCACCCGTAGACTTCGCGACGAATACCCGGTCGTACCAAGGAGTCCGCGTGGCCCGAGTCGTCGTCGACGTGATGCCCAAGCCCGAGATCCTCGACCCGCAGGGCAAGGCGGTCCAGGGGGCACTGCCCCGGCTCGGCTTCTCCGGCGTCGCCGACGTCCGCCAGGGCAAGCGCTTCGAGATCGAGTTCGACGGCGAGGTCACCGACGACGTACTCGCCGAGGTGCACAAGATGGCCGAGACCCTGCTCTCCAACCCGGTGATCGAGAACTTCTCGGTCCACGTGGACCACGCATGAGGGTCGGCGTCGTCACCTTCCCCGGATCGCTCGACGACGTCGACGCGCAGCGCGCGGTCCGCATCGGCGGCAACGACGCGGTGCCGCTCTGGCACGGCGACCACGACCTGAAGCGGGTCGACGCGGTGATCCTCCCGGGCGGCTTCTCGTACGGCGACTACCTCCGCTGCGGCGCGATCTCCCGGTTCGCGCCGGTGATGACCGAGGTGGTCGAGGCCGCCGGCCGCGGGATGCCGGTGCTCGGCATCTGCAACGGCTTCCAGATCCTCTGCGAGTCCCACCTGCTGCCGGGCGCGCTGATCCGCAACGACCACCGCAAGTTCGTGTGCCGCGACCAGCGGCTGCGGATCGAGAACAACCGCACCCCGTGGACCGCGGCGTACGAAAAGGGCTCGGAGATCACCATCGTCCTCAAGAACGGCGAGGGTGGGTTCGTCGCCGACGAGCCGACCCTGGACCGGATCGAGGGCGAGGGCCGGGTGGTCGCGCGCTACCTCGAGGACAACCCCAACGGCTCGCTGCGCGACATCGCCGGGATCAGCAACGAGCGCGGCAACGTCGTCGGGCTGATGCCCCACCCCGAGCACGCCGTCGAGAGGCTCACCGGCTCCGGCGTCGACGGTCTCGGCTTCTTCACCACGCTCGCGTCCGAGGTCTTCCAGTGAGCCCGAGCCGCTTGTTCCGCGGGTTGGCGGTGACCGAGGCGATCACCTGGGCACTGTTGCTGACCGGCATGTTCCTGAAGTACGTCACCGACACGACCGAGCTCGGCGTCCGGGTCTTCGGGATGGTGCACGGCGTCGCGTTCCTCGCCTACTGCGTGACGACGGTGGTGGTCGCGGTCGACCAGCGCTGGTCGTTCAGGCGGGCACTGGCCGCTCTCGCGTGCGCCGTCCCGCCGTTCGCGACCGTGCCGTTCGAGCGCTACGCCGAGTCGCGCGGCTGGCTGGCGTCGTCCTGGCGGTTGGTCGAGCAGCCGCCTCGGGGTCGCATCGACGCGGTGGTCGCCTGGCTGGTCCGCAACCCATCGCGCGGGTTGCTCGCCGCTCTGGTCGCGGTCGCAGCCCTCACCGGCCTGGCCTTGGTGGCCGGCCCGCCTGCCTAGTTCGGTCTAGTACCTGCCGGCCTTCAGCTTGCCCCAGGTGGCCCAGTTGGTGACGCCGGCGGCGGACAGCCGCAGCTTGGCCTGGTAGGCGCGCATCGCGATGCTCGTCCGGCCGTCGTACACGCCGGATACCCGCAGCTTGTTCGCCGGGTTCGCGGTGTTGAGGGCACGCTGGATGCGGCGGACGTAGCCGCCCGAGGAGCCGACCTTCAGCACCGGGCTGTTGCCGTGGGTGTGCAGCGTGATCCAGTCCCGACGGGACCAGTTGTCCGATGCCTTGAAGCCGCGCCTGGTCTGCCAGGCCCGCACCGCGGCGATCGTCCTCGCGTTGTAGACGCCGGTGATCTTGCCCGAGAACATGCCCTTCTCCTTGAGCAGGCACTGGAGCGCCCGGACCTTGGCCGGAGGCGGCGTCTCGTCACCGGTCGGCGGATGCAGCGCCTGGTACTGCGTGAAGCTGACGTTCACCCCACCGCAGTGCGACTCCGGCGCGGCCCTCGAGCCGGTGCCGAGGTCGAGGTAGTTGCGGTCGATGTTGATCCGTACGCCGCCCCAGACCTCGTCGTGCCCGCCTTGATACTGCTTGACCCGGTGACCCGGCCGCCAGCCGTCCTCACGGATGTACGACGTCGAGGTGTTGGCCACGCCGTCCCAGCGGGCGATCCAGATCCGGTCCGGCAGCTTGAAGGCGTTCGGCCGGTGCACCCGGGCGTCGTCGAGGGCCTTGATGCCCGAGCCCGCGCTCGAGTAGACGCCCGAGACGTAGTGGAGCTTGTGCAGCTGCTGGGTGTAGGTGCTCAGGAACGCCAGCGCCGACTCGCGGCAGTGCCGGTTGGTCGCGTCGAAGCCCTCGAGGTCGTACCAGAGCGTGGAGCCCTCGACGATGCCGAGAGCCTTCGCTGCCTTCACGGTCTTGCTTGCCTCGGCGGTGCCCATCCTGCGAGCTGCCGGGTAGCGGTTCGCGCCGCCCGGGGCCGGGCTGATCTTGAAGTCGTCGCGGTAACGCGGGAAGCGCGGCTGGCAGGAGGCCTGCGGACCCAGCGTGATCGGCAACAGCCGCCAGCCCTTGGCCAGCTGGGTCGCGATCCACCTCGGCGTGAGGTTCGGCTGCTGGCGGCAGGCGCGGGAGTCACCGGAGATGTAGATGCCCACCGCCAGGAACGGCGAGTGCTGCAGCCAGGTGTTCATCTTGGCCTGGGTGGGGGCGAGGCACTGGTCGAAGCCGTAGCCGGTGAAGTTGCCCGGCGTGACCGGATTGCGAGCGGCCGCGGCGCCGGCGGCGACCGGGGCCTCCGCGCGAGCGGCGTTCCCGAACGGGCCCAGCAGGGTGACCGCGAGCAGGGTCGTCAGGATCGCGGCGAGCGGGGCGCGCAGGCGGGTGGGACGCATGATCGGAGCTCCAGGGGAAGACGTGTCGGTCCGTCGAGCCCGGTCACCATAACCACACTAGTCACACCAGTAACAGGCGTTCGCGCGAACTACAAACCTGTAGTTCCGAAGCCCCGCCTGGGGCTACCTCGGAGGCCGCCACCCCGGCGGCGAGGGCGGCGGAGGCGGCGGCTGAGCGGGCGGATAGCCCTGCTGCGGGTAGCCCTGCTGCGGATATCCCTGCGGAGCCTGAGGGTAGCCGGGCTGCTGCCGCTGCTGCACCAGCGGGCCGAAAGCGGCACGCACCTCCCGCGGCACCGTGAGTGAGTACGCCGCCAGCGCGGGCAGGCAGACCCAGGCGGCGACCACCCATCCGGTGATCGGGAAGGTCAGCGCGGTCGCACCGACGAGCGCGGCATCGGGCAGCCGCACCGGCCCGAGCGCGACCTCCTCGCCGTTGATGATCCCCATCGCGATGAACCCCACGACCACCTCGGCGCCGAGCAGCGCGAGCACGACCACCCGGTTGCGGCCGGGGTCGGACAGCATGGTCAGCGCGACGCCGGCCGCCGCTCCGATCACGACCACCATCAGGGTCGCCACGATGGCCGACGCCTCGGTCTCGTCGTTGTTGGCGATGCCCACGAGCAGAGCGAGCGCCGCGACTCCGGAGCCGGCGGCGGACACGATCACCGCGGACCGCGCCGTACGCAGCCAGCCGTCGAGCGGCGGCAGCGCCATGCTGGTCCGGCGCTCCTGCGCACGCGAGACAGCGAGCCCGGCGGCCGCGCCGAGCACGAACGTGCCGCCGATGCCTGCCGCGCCCTTCCACTTCTCGTACGCCGGCCAGGTGAACAGCGCGTCGCCGTCGCTAGCGAGCGCGAACAGCCCGACCACCAACACGGTGAACGACGCCGTGGCGAAGACCCGGCGCCATGCGGGCGACCCGCCGAACAGGCCGACCGCGGGCCAGCCCACCACGACCAGCATCATCACGACGCTGACGAGGAAGACCGCGAAGAAGCCGAGCGCCTCGTCGAACAGCACACCGTCGTTGGCGACGTCGTCGACGATGTAGCCCAGGAACGCAAGCACTCCGAACGCCGGTGCCGCGATCGCGGCGATGCGGGCGGCGTTGTTCCACAGCGGGTCGTCGGTGTGCGCCGGGTCCTCCTCCGCCTCTCGAGGTTGTACGGCGAGCGCGCAGCCGGCCAGGCCCATGGCGATGCCGACCCCCAAGCCACCCTCGGCGAGCTCACCGACGTTGATCAGCTCGTCGATCAGCGCGGCCAGCACGCTGGCCAGGAACGGGACGTTGAGGCCGAGCTTCAGCAGCCGGAAGTGGTCCGGCCCCCAGGCGGGCACCACCCGCGCCTTGGCGACGTACGGCACCGCGAGCGAGAGCACCGAGAGCAGCACCGAGATGACCACCCACCACTGCTCACCGCCCTTGTAGTCGGCCTCGATGTGCCACGGCATGCCGAGCGTGGCGAAGAGACAGAACAGCGCCGCGCCGTCGCGCACGTAGTCGGCGATCGGCCAGCCGATGAACGGGTTCACCTTCGGCACCGCCGGCTGCGGCGGGTAGTAGCCCTGGGGCGGGTAGCCCTGCGGCGGCTGCGGTGGGTAGCCCTGCTGCGGGTGTGCCGGCGGCTGCTGGTAAGCCGGTGGGGGCTGGTACGCCGGCGGCGGGGGTTGGTAGGCCGGCGGCTGCTGAGGCGGTGCGGCTGCCTGCACGGGCTGGCCGCAGTTGCCGCAGAAACCCCCATGGCCGTCGTGCTGAGCTCCGCAGTTTCCGCAGTAGTGAGGCATCCCGGGATGGCCCTTTCGTGTTCGGTGCCGGCGGCGTTTCGCCTGGGAACCTATACCCGGGCTACCCCAGGCGAACCACCGCGCCGATCAGGGCACTAGTCAATCCGGATCATCCCGTACCCCGTCCGGGTGAATTCGCGGGATTCCCCCGCCTCGAGCGACGGCCCCGGCGCACGCTCGAAGCATGAGCACCGAGTGGCAGGCACCCGCGCAGCCACCGCCCGCCTACCACGACGACCCGAGCGAGGGCGGCCCACCGCTGGCCAGCCCCGACGGGCGCTGGTGGTGGGACGGGAGCGCATGGGTACCCCGCCCCGATCCCGAGCAGCCCGCAGCCTGACTCAGGTGCGCTTGCGCCGACGGTAGGCGCGGGCGGCGTACCGGTCGTTGCAGTAGGTGCAGCAGTACTTGCGCGTGCTGCCCCGGGTCCGGTCGACGAACACGCAGCGGCAGGGGTCGCTGCCGCACACCCCGAGCCGCGCGGTCCCGTGCTCGGCGACGTGCGAGGCCAGGGCGGCCGGCAGCCGGGCCTCGAGCGCCGCGATCCCTCGAAGGCCGACCCCCACCTGGAGCGTGGGGTGGTCCTCGTCGGAGTCGACGACGAGCAGAGGGACAGCCCGCGCCTTCTCGAGCAGGGGGTTGAGCTGCGCCACGGCCGCGCGGAGATCCTCGGCCTCGAACACGCCTCGCAGGGAGTCGCGAAGGGCGCGCAGCCGGGGCAGGTCGCGGCGCGTCAGCTCGGTCGCGAGGCCGCCCTGGCCGGCCCGGGTGAAGGCCGCGGTCAGCCAGTCCAGGTCGACCAGTCGGTCGGGTGGGTCCTCGAGCAGATCCAGGCTGTTCACCAGCAGCAGGGCCAGCTCGACATCGGAGGCCGGGCTCGCGGGATTCGCGAGCCAGTCCGGCGGGAAACCGCCCGCTCCAACCTCCACGACTCGTCCCCTTGTCACCGTCCGGCGTCAGTTGCTTGACACCTGATGCTACCGACTCTACGTTCGTCAGTTGTAAAGGCATCTTTACAAGTGACGCATGGAGGGTGTGCCCGATGAAACGACGTGTCTGGCTGGTGACGGCAACGATGATGACGGCGGCCCTGATGGCTGGCGGAGCGAGCACGGCCGGCCCGGAGACGCGCGGGCATGGTCACGGTGGCTCGAAGGCGTCGAGCGTCGTGGTGGAAGACGTCACGATCCGGGTGCCGCGCCAGGATCCTGTCCAGGCCTACGTCGTCCGGCCCGCGGGTCACCTCAAGAAGCACTCAGCGGCCGGCGTACTGTTCCTGCACTGGCTCGGCGAGATCAACAACGACCGTGGTGAGTACCTCACCGAGGCGATCACGCTGGCCGACCAGGGCGTGGTCTCGGTGCTGCCGCAGGGGTACTTCCCCTGGGTGCCCAACCCGGACGGCACCGCGAACGACGTGAAGCTCGTCAAGAACCAGGTCCGCGCCTTCCGCGCGGCGCTGAACCGGCTCAGACGCGGTCGACGCGGTCGACGACTCTCGCATCGCCGTCGTGGGTCACGACTACGGCGCGATGTACGGCGCCCTGCTCGCCGACTCGGACGAGCGGGTGTCGGCGATGGTCCTGCAGGCTCCGGACGCCCAGATGGGCAACTGGTTCGCCACGTTCTGGCTGCAGCTCGAGGGCCAGGAGCGGGCCGACTACCTCGCCCTGTTCGCCGACGTGGACCCGGTCGACCACACCGCGCGCCTCGGCTCGCACGTGCTGTTCCAGTGGGCCGGCGAGGACGAGTACATCCCCGCCGAGGTCCGCGACGCCTACGCCGCCAACAGCCCGGATGCCCAGGTGAAGTTCTACGAGCGCTCCGACCACGAGTTCACCGACGCTGCCCGGGTCGACCGGCTCGCGTTCCTCGCCGACGAGCTGGGTCTGGACTGAGGCGCGACGCCTCAGCCCGCCCGGGCCGGACGCCGTACCAGCGTCAACACCGCAACGAAGGCCAGCAGGGCGAGCAACGCCGAGGTCAGGAAGGCTTCCCGCGCACCGGGCAGGAACTCACCAGGTACGGCGCCGGCGGCGTACACCGACGCGATCACGGCCAGGCCCACCGCACCGCCGAGCTGCTGCATGGTCTGCATCAGGCCGGAGGCGGCGCCGGCGTGCTCCGGCTCGACGCCGCCAAGGATGAGCACGGTGGTCGGCATGAACACCAGCCCGGCGGCGGCGCCGTTGAGCAGCATCGGGCCGAAGATCGCCGCGGCGTAGGTGTCACCGGCGCCCGCCGAGCTGATCCAGACGAAGCTCGCTGCCAGCCCCAGCAGGCCGATCAGCTGCAGGCGGACCGGGCCGTAGCGCGCCACCAGCCGAGGCGTGAACCGCGAGATCGTGAAGATGCCCACCGTCAGCGGCAGGAACGCGAAGCCGGAGGCCAGCGGGCCGTAGCCGAGCACCTGCTGGATGTACTGCACGGCCAGGAAGAACATCGACAGTTGAGCGCCGAACACCAGGGCGATCACGAGCAGTGACCCGACCCGCCGCCGGTTGCGCAGCAGTGCGGGACGCAGCATCGGGTGCGCGACCCGTCGCTCCGTGGCGACGAGGACGGCCAACAGCGCGGCACCCACGACCAGGCCGGCCATGGTCCGGGCGGAGGTCCAGCCGTGCTCGGGTGCGCCGATCAGCGACCAGACGATCGCGATCGCGGCACCGGTGGCGGATGCGGCCCCGACGAAGTCGAACCGTCCAGGCCGACGGGGGGTCTCGGTGACGAAGCGCCGCGCCAGCAGCAGGACGGCCAGGCCGATCGGCACGTTGATGAACATCGTCCAGCGCCAGGAGCCGATGTCGGTGACGACCCCGCCCAGGATCAGCCCGAGCGTGCCGCCGCCGGACGAGACCGCGGTGAACAGGGCCAGACCTCGGTTGCGGGCAGCCTCGTCGGGTGCGCTGGTGGTGAGCAGGGCGAGTACGCCGGGAGCGGCGAGGGCGGCGCCGATGCCTTGGACGGCTCTCGAGCCCACGAGCATGGCGGGGTCCTGGGCCAGGCCGCCCGCCAAGGAGGCGAGGGTGAAGATGGTGAGGCCGATCTCGAAGACCCGGAGCCGGCCGTAGACGTCGCCGAGCCGGCCGCCGAGCAGGAGCAGCCCGCCGAAGGCGAGCGTGTAGCCGTTCAGCACCCAGGAGAGCGACGCGGGGCCGAAGCCCAGGTCGGCGTCGATCCGGGGGAGTGCGACGTTCACGACGGTCATGTCGAGCACCAGCATCAGCTGGGCGACGAGCACGATGGCCACACCGGTCGCGGCCCGGCCGGCACCCTCCGGGAGGTCGGTGGGGAGCGAACCTGCCGAACGGGTGCGGGCAGGAGTCAATGCTTCAGGTGACATGGGTGGTGGTCCTGTTCTGGCCGGAGCGGCCGAGGTACTGTGTATCCGGAGGATGACTCCGGTTCAACCCCCACCATACGGAGACACTCTCCGGTTAGCAACCCTGTTTCCGCAATTTCGAGGTGAGAGTTCCGTGCGTGCCGATGCCAGGCGCAACTACGACCGGATCGTCGAGGTCGCACGCGTGGTCTTCCGCGAGCAGGGCTACGACGCGTCGCTCGACGAGGTCGCCAAGCGGGCCGGGGTCGGGCCGGGCACGCTCTACCGCCACTTCCCCAAGCGGGAGAACCTCATCGACGCGATCATGCAGGTCTGGGTCGACTCCGTCGAGCAGGCCGCGGAGAAGGCGCTCGCCTCGGAGGGGACCTCGCGCGATCTGCTGATGACCTGGTTCGTGGAGTACGTCCGGCTGATCAGCCTGCACAAGGGCGGACCGGCCAAGATCACCTCCGCGATGGACGACCCGAGCTCCCCGATCCGGACCAAGTGTCAGGTGCTGCGCTCAGCCGGCGGCCGGGTGGTCGAGCGCCTGCGCGCTGACGGGGCGCTCCGCGACGACGTCGACGCGCTGCAGATCTCGCGCCTGGTGGGCGGGGTCGCGACGGTCGCCGACCAGGCCGACCTCGACGAGGCCGCCGTACGCCCGATGCTCGAGGTGCTCGCCGACGGGTTGCTGCGCTGAGCGGTCCCCGCCGCCGGTAGATTGCTGCCGTGCCAGAGACCCGGACCGCGACTCTCGACACCGTCTCCACCGCCACCGAGGATCCCGAGCGCGACCAGCCCTGGGCAGACCTCGGCCTGAAGGCCGACGAGTACCACCGGATCCGCGAGATCCTGGGTCGTCGCCCCACCAGCTCCGAGCTCGCGATGTACTCCGTGATGTGGAGCGAGCACTGCTCCTACAAGAGCTCGAAGGTGCACCTCAAGCAGTTCAGCGAGATCCAGCAGGAGACGCCGGTCGGCAAGATGCTCGCCGGCATCGGTGAGAACGCCGGGGTGCTCGACATCGGCCAGGGGTACGCCGTCACCTTCAAGGTCGAGTCGCACAACCACCCGTCGTACGTCGAGCCCTACCAGGGGGCGGCCACCGGCATCGGCGGCATCGTCCGCGACATCCTGGCGATGGGCGCCCGGCCGGTGGCGGTGATGGACCCGCTGCGCTTCGGGCCGCTGGACGCCGACGACACCCACCGGGTGCTGCCCGGGATCGTGGCCGGCGTCGGCGGCTACGGCAACTGCCTGGGCTTGCCCAACATCGGTGGCGAGACGGTCTTCGACCCGTCCTACCTCGGCAACCCGCTGGTCAACGCGCTCTGCGTCGGCGTGCTGCGCCACGAGGACCTCCACCTCGCGAAGGCCTCGGGCGTCGGCAACAAGGTGATCCTCTACGGCGCCCGCACCGGCGGCGACGGCATCGGCGGGGTGAGCGTGCTCGCGAGCGAGACCTTCGACGAGACGGGGCCCGCGAAGCGGCCGAGCGTGCAGGTCGGCGACCCGTTCATGGAGAAGCTGCTGATCGAGTGCACCCTCGAGCTGTTCGCGGCCGGGCTGGTCGCGGGCATCCAGGACCTCGGCGGCGCCGGGCTCTCGTGCGCCACGTCCGAGCTGGCCAGCGCGGGCGACGGCGGGATGCACGTCGAGCTCGACCTGGTGCCGCTGCGGGACAGCACGCTCGCTCCGGAGGAGATCCTGATGAGCGAGTCCCAGGAGCGGATGATGGCGGTCGCCGAGCCGGGCGACGTCGACAAGTTCCTCGCCATCTGCGAGAAGTGGGAGGTCGACGCGACGGTGATCGGTGAGGTCACCGACACCGGCCGGCTGCGCATCGACTGGCACGGTGAGTGTGTGGTCGACGTGCCGCCGCGGAGCGTCGCGCACGACGGTCCGACGTACGAACGCCCCTATGCGCGACCGGCCTGGCAGGACGACCTGCAGGCCAACGGCGCGGAGGCGCTCGCGCGTCCGGAGACTGCCGACGAGCTCCGCGAGACCCTGCTCCGGATGGCCGGCTCGCCGAACCTGTGCGACAAGTCGTGGGTCACCGATCAGTACGACCGCTACGTGCGCGGCAACACCGTGCTCGCGCAGCCGCACGACAGCGGCATGATCCGGGTCGACGAGCGGACCAACCTCGGGGTCGCCATCTCCACCGACTGCAACGGGCGGTTCGCCAAGCTGGACCCCTACGCCGGCGCCCGGCTCGCGCTCGCCGAGGCCTACCGCAACGTCGCGACCGGGGGCGCCACCCCGCTGGCCATCTCCGACTGCCTGAACTTCGGGTCGCCGGAGGACCCCGACGTGATGTGGCAGTTCGCGGAGGCGTGCCGTGGCCTGAAGGACGCCTGTGTCGAGCTCGGCATCCCCGTCACGGGCGGCAACGTCAGCCTCTACAACCAGACCGGGGAGACCGCGATCCTCCCGACCCCGGTGGTCGCGGTGCTCGGCGTGATCGACGACGTCACCCGCCGCACTCCGTCCGCCTTCCGGGCCGAGGGCGAGCGGGTGTTCCTGCTCGGCGGCACCCACGAGGAGCTCTCAGGGTCGGAGTGGGCACACGTCGTGCACGGCCACCTCGGCGGTACTCCGCCGGCTCTCGACCTCGCCGGCGAGCAGGCGCTCGCGACGCTGCTCCGGGAGGCCGTCGGCCTGGTCACCTCCGCGCACGACCTGTCCGAGGGCGGCCTCGCCCAGACGCTCGTGGAGGCGACGCTGGGCCAGGACATCGGCGCCGCGGTCGAGCTGCCCGGCGACCCGTTCGTCATGCTGTTCGCCGAGTCGACCGGGCGGGTGCTGGTCAGCGTTCGCGATGCCGACGCCGACCGGCTCATCGAGCTCGCCCAGCGGCACAGCATCGACATCACCCCGCTCGGCCGCACCGGCGGCACCGCGCTGTCGGTCGAGGGTCTCTTCGAGGTGCCGCTGGCCGAGCTCCGCAGCGCCTGGGCGACCACGCTGCCTGCCGTCTTCGGATGATCCACCGCTACGGCGACCACCCGAGCCAGCACGGCGAGCTGCTCATCCCCGCGGAAGAGCCGCGCGGTGTCGTGGTGGTGATCCACGGTGGCTTCTGGAAGGCGGCGTACGACCTCGAGTGGGGCCGTCCACTCGCCGTCGATCTCGCCTCCCGGGGCTGGGTGTCCTGGAACCTCGAGTACCGCCGGGTCGGCGACGGCGGCGGGGTGCCGGCGACGTTCGACGATGTCGCCGCCGGGATGGACCTGCTCACCGACCTGGGCCTGGACCTCTCCACGGTCGTGACGGTCGGCCACTCCGCGGGCGGCCACCTGGCGACCTGGGCGGCGTCGCGCGGCGGGGTGACCGCCGTGATCTCCCAGGCGGGCGTGCTCGACCTGCGCTCGGCGTACGCCGACGGGCTGGGTGGCGGCGCGGTCGAGGCCCTGCTGGGCCGTGCGCCTTCGGACGCGGACGACGTACTCGACCCGCTGCGGCAGGTGCCACTCGACGTACCGGTCTGGTGCGTGCACGCGCCGGGCGACGACACCGTTCCGATCAGCCAGTCACGCGACTACGTCGCAGCGGCCGAGGCGGCCGGTGGCCGGGCGACGCTGGTGGAGGTGCCCGGCGACCACTACTCCCTGATCGACCCCGCATCGGAGGCCTGGGCGCTGACCGTGGGCATCTTGGAGCAGCTCTAGTAGGCGAGGTCGATCTCGCCGCCGATCTTCGCCTTCCGTCGCTGCGGGGCGTCGATCGTGCCAACGGCTCCGTTGAGGTTGAGCTTGTACTCGCGCAGGATCTGCATCTTCTTCGGGAGCTCACCCGTGATGTCGAAGACGAGCGTCCCGGATGCCGCGCCCTCGGTGACGTTCTCGTCCAGGGTGCCCAGCGGTTTCTTGCCGTCGATGGTGCTCAGCTCGGTGTTGCCTACGACGTCGTAGCTGGCGATCGCCGCGTCGAGCTCGCCGATGGCGTAGAGCGCCAGGTTGGTCGCAACTGTCACCGCGAGCCAGGTGTGGCCCTTCTTGGCCCACTTGTTGACGACGTACGGGCTCGGGACCGCGGTGCTGAAGCGGCACTCGTACTGCTGGTAGATCAGGGGCTGGTCGAACCACTTCCTGGTCGGGCAGTCCTTGATCCTGAGCTTCGCCTTCGGCAGGTCGTAGAGGGGCCCGGCGACCCCCTTGTCGAGCTCGCCGGTCTCGGCGTCCAGGATCTGCGTCAGGCCGTCGTACGTCACCTCGAGCGCAATGTCCTTGCCGCTGCCCTCGACCGCGACGTACTCCGCCTTCCGGCCGGGACCCGAGTCGGGTGGGGTCAGGGAGTAATGCTTGCCGCCGGCGACGAGGTCCACCTCGAGCGGCCGGCGGTCGCCGAAGAGCTGGGTGATCTCGCCGAAGATCTTGTCGTTGTCGAACGACCACACGACGGGGACGAACGACCCGCCCTCGGGCGCGCTGCGTGCCGTCAGGTCGGTCGTCTGGTCCTTCTCCAGACTGGTGACCGGGTCGGCGAAGCTCACCGACAGCCGCCCCGCCGGCGTCACCACGGCGGTGCGCTCGCCGGGCTCGAGGTCTCCGACCCGGCCCGAGATCTGGTCGCCCAGCTTGGTGTCGGGCGATGCGGGGGTGTCGTCGGAGCAGGCTGCGACCGGCAACATCAGGCCGAGCGCGGCGAGTGCGGCCAGGCGCCGGCGGTCGGAGGATCCCATGCGGGACATTGTGTATGCCGTCGCGGTCAGGCCGACGGCAGTACCGAGATCTTCTGCCAGATCTTGCGCGACATCCCGTTGGTGAGTTGTTCGATCCGGCTCACCGTCTCCAGGACGACACTGTCGCGCGACTCCTCGGCGCACAGGGCTGCGGTCTTGCTGACCAGGCTCAGCAGCTCCGAGCAGTAGTCGAGGTAGTGCTCCATGTGGGCGCGGTCCAATCCAGGGTTCGGACTGGCCGCGGTCTGCTCGAACGAGGGGTTCAGCCGCTCGGGGTCCTTGGTGAGCTGGTGCATGTCCACGATGTGCGCGAGCGACCGGAGCCGGTGCAGCAGCTCGAGGGTGTGCCCGCGCTGCATCCGCTCGGGCACGGTGTAGAGGAAGTAGAGGGCGATCGCGGCGTAGGCCAGGTCGTTGATGGAGGACTCCACCAGGAACAGCCAGTCCAGCCCGTCTCCGGTGCCTTCGTCGACGGCCGTGCGCGCAGCGAGCACCACCGCGAGGGCGGTAGCCGCGAGAACGAGCACGACGCCGACCCGGCTGAGCATCCGTACCGTCCGGATCCGGCCCTGGATGCCGGCGGCGTCGCGCCCGACGTCCGCGGTGAGGTCGACCAGCTCGGCCGCCACCCGGCGCAGCCCTCGCTCCGGGAACCGGGCCGCGATCCGGCCCTCGAGCCGGCGGACGGTCTCGAGCACCGGCTCCGCCTCCAGCCGCTCCAGCGTGGTCACGTCCCGAGAGTAGAGCGCTGACCCGTCGCAAACTTTGCGACGGGTCAGCGTGTTTGAGCGTGAGTTTGCGACGGGTCAGCTGCTGCGGCGCATCGCCCGGAGCCCCACGAGCAGACCGAGTACGGCGACCACGGCCGCGCCGGCGAACCCGGCGGCCACGGTGTCGGCCGGGAACGAGCCGGCGAACAGGTGCCGGGCGGCCTCGACGACGTACTTCAGCGGGTTGAGGTCGGACGCGGTCTGCAGCCAGCCCGGGGCGCCTTCCAGCGGGAGCAGGACGCCGGCCAGCAGCAGCAGCGGGAAGACCAGGGTCTGCTGGACGGTCCAGAACAGCCACTCCTGGTCCTTGCTGGCCAGCGCCAGCGCGAAGCTGAGCGACCCGACGCCGATGCTGAACAGGCTCAGCATCGCGAGGCAGACCACGACGCCGACGATGTGCAGGTCGAACGCGAACGGCGTCACGACGACCACGATGATCGCGGCCTGCATCAGCATCGGCACGACCTCCTTGAGCGCCCGGCCGACCAGCAGGCTGGAGCGGTTCAGCGGCGAGACGAGCAGCCGCTCGTGCGAGCCGGTCATGATCTCCTGGGTCAGGTTGGCGCCGGTGAAGCTCGCGCCCATCAGCGCGGTCATCGCGATGATGCCGGGCACGAACCACTGGAGCGCCGAGCCGTGCTCGACGTCGGGCAGCAGCGGCGCGAACAGCCCGAGGAACACCAGAGGCTGGACCATCGCGAACAGGACCGAGGCCGGCTCGCGGAACACGGGCTTGAGCTCGCGGACCATGACGTTCCAGGTGTCGGCCAGGAAGCCGGGAGCGTGGTACTCGGACGTCGTACGACGGATCGGCGTGGGGTTGGCGGTCACGTCGTCGCGGATGGTGGCGATCGTGCTCATGCTGCGGCTCCTTCGGTGGCGGTGATGTCGTTGCTCTCGCGGAGGCTGCGTCCGGTCAGGTCCAGGAACACGTCGTCGAGGGTGGGTCCGACGACCTCGATCCGGACGGCGGGAGTGCCGGCCTCGGCCAGGTCGGTGACCAGGGACGGCGCCAGGTCGCGACCGTGGGCGACCCGCACCGCGACGTCGGTCCCGGAGGCGGTGACAGTCGCGCCGGCGACCCGGCGGGCCCGGGCGGCCGCGGCCTGGGCCGCGTCGTGGCTGGCGAAGCCGAGCGAGACCAGGTCGCCAAGCGCCGACTTCAGCCGGGCCGCGCTGTCGTCGGCGATCAGCTTGCCGTGGTCGATGACCAGCACCCGATCGGCGATCGCGTCGGCCTCCTCGAGGTAGTGGGTGGTCAGCACGATCGTGGTGCCGAGCTCGCGGTTGAGCCGCTGCACCTGCTCCTGGAGGTTGACCCGGTTCTGCGGGTCCAGGCCCGTCGACGGCTCGTCGAGGAACAGCAGCCGCGGCGAGTGCACCAGGCCGATCGCCACGTCGAGCCGGCGGCGCTGGCCGCCGGACAGGGTGGAGACCGGGCGGCGGGCGTGCTCGGTGAGGTCGAAGGCCTCGAGCAGCTCGTCGGCGCGGGCGTTGGCGGCCGCCGGGCCCAGGCCGTGCGCCCGGGCCTGGCTGACGACCTCGTCGCGGCCGCGCTGCACGTGGCCCGCGGCGTTGCCCTGGCCGACGTACCCGATCGACCGGCGCACGTCCCGACGGCCGCGCACCACGTCGTGCCCGGCCACCTCGGCGGTCCCCGAGGTGGGCTCGATCAGCGTGGTGAGCATCCGGAGGGTCGTGGACTTGCCCGCCCCGTTCGGTCCGAGGAAGGCGACCAGCTCGCCGTCGTGGACCTCCAGGTCGAGCCCGCGAACGGCCTCGACGGTCTGCTTGTGACGCGTGAACGTCTTGGTGAGTCCCGCGGTCCTGATCACTGGGTGTGTGTTGGTCATGACGACCACGTTAGGTAACCTTCAGGACAGTTTCTGTCCTCAATAGAAATCACTCTGGACGACATGAACACCAGCGCCCGCATGCTCCGTCTGCTCTCCCTTCTGCAGACCCATCGCTACTGGCCCGGCGAGGAGCTCGCCGGACGGTTGGACGTCAGCGGCCGGACCCTGCGCCGCGACATCGACCGGCTCCGCGAGCTCGGGTACGCCGTCGACGCGGTGCGCGGGGTGGCCGGTGGCTACCAGCTGCGCGCTGGCGGTTCGCTGCCGCCGCTGCTGCTCGAGGACGAGG
Source organism: uncultured Actinomycetota bacterium (assembly GCA_963779635.1). GTDB lineage: Bacteria > Actinomycetota > Actinomycetes > Propionibacteriales > Nocardioidaceae > Nocardioides. Next base: position 632,986 of record CAVZZC010000010.1, read on the forward strand.
AGGCGGTGGCGATCGCGGTCGGCCTGCGCACCGCTGCGGCGGGGTCCGTCGGTGGTTTGGAGGAGACCTCGGTGCAGGCGCTGACCAAGGTGATCGCGCTGATGCCGCCCCGGCTGCGGCGCCGGATGGACGCGCTGAAGTCGCAGACCGAGGCCCCGGGGCCGTGGGCCGGCGCACCGGTCGTCGACGCCGGCGTGCTCACCACCCTGGCGCAGGCCTGTCGCGACGACGAGCCGCTCAAGTTCGACTACAAGGCACGCGAGGCCGAGACCACCCACCGCTGGGTCGAGCCGCACCGGCTGGTCTCGCTCGGCCGCCGCTGGTACCTCGTCGCCTACGACCGCGACCGTCAGGACTGGCGCAGCTTCCGCGTCGACCGGATCGCCAAGGCCGCCGCGTCCGGTCAGCGGTTCCGGCCGCGCGACCTGCCCGCCGACGATGCCCTGAGCTTCGTCCAGTCCGGGTTCCGGCAGATCCCGCAGAAGTACGCTGTCCAGGTCCGCTTCGACGTCCCGGCCGATGTGGTCGCGGGCTTCGTCGGCCGCTGGGCGGACGTGGAGCCAGACGGCGACGCGGCATGCGTGATGACGATGAACACCGACACGCTCGACTGGCCGATGATGGTGCTGGCCAACGTCGACGCGGAGTTCCGGGTCGAGCAGCCGGCCGAGCTGGCCGAGCTGGTGACCCGCGCCGCCGACCGGATGGCGCGCAGCGCGCGATAGAATGCTGTACACAGAGGCCTCCCGTCCGCACGTTGCGGTGCGCGGAGGCTTTTCTCATGACCACTGAACCCACCGTCCCCGTCCACATCGCCCCCGCCGGTCCCGAGCACGCGCAGATCCTCGAGCGGCTGTGGCTGTTGTTCCGGCACGACCTGTCCGAGTTCAACGGCGGTCTGCCGTTCGCCGACGCGACGTACCGGTCCGAGCGCCTCGTGCTGGCGCTCAGGGACGCGACCTGGGCCGCCTCGTTGATCCAGCTGGGTGAGGTGCCCGTCGGGTTCGCGCTCGTGCGCAGCATCGATCGCGAGCCGTTCGTCCTCAACAGCTTCTTCGTGGTCCGCGGTGCGCGGCGGTCCGGTGTCGGCCGCGAGGCGGTGCGCCAGGTGCTCGCCGGCCGGCCGGGTCGGTGGACGGTCGCGTTCCAGGACACCAACCCGGGAGCCGTCGCGTTCTGGCGCAGCGTCGCCGCCGACCACGACCCGGAGTGGACGGAGGAGGACCGGCCGGTGCCGGACCGGCCGGACCTGCCTCCGGACTCATGGATCTCTTTCCGGGTCCGCTAGTCGACCCGCACCGTCGGGAGGGCGCGCTGCATCCACCGGGGCGACCACCAGGCCCGCCGACCGAGCAGCATGAGTACGGCGGGCACGACCAGGCAGCGGATCACGAGTGCGTCGATCAGCACCGCCGAGGCCAGGCCGACGCCGAACTGCTGCAGCATCCGGTCGGGCGCGAACACGAAGGACCCGAAGACCACGATCATGATCGCTGCGGCCGCGGTGATCACGCCGCCGGTCTTCGCCAGGCCCTCGCGGACCGCCGCCACCGGATCCTGGGTGCCCTCCCATTCCTCGCGCATCCGGGAGACCAGGAATACCTCGTAGTCCATCGACAACCCGAAGACGATCGCGAAGATCATCACCGGCACGAAGGCCTCCACCGGCCCGGGCTGGGCGCCGAACCTCCCGTCGTTGAAGATCAGTGAGATCACGCCCAGGCAGGCACCGATGGACAGCAGGTTGAGCACCGCGGCCTTGATCGCGATCGCGACGGACCGGAAGACCAGCAGCAGCAACAGCGCCGAGAGTCCGACGACCACGCCGATGAAAAGCGGGAACCGGTCGCCGACCGCGTCGGAGAAGTCCACGACCGCTGCCGTCGGCCCGCCCACGAGTACGCCGTCGGGCATGTCGTCGCGCAGCTGGTGCACCAGGTCTGCGGTCTTCTCGTCCTGCGGTGACGTCTCCGGGAAGGCGAGGCTGGTGAACAACGCGCCGTCCGGTGAGGCCTGCGGTGGCGTCGCCTCGACCACGCCGTCGGTGGTGGACAGGGTCTCGAAGACCTCCTGGGCGGTGGCCTCGTCGCCCTCGGTCGCGACCACCAGCGGCCCGTTGGCGCCGGGACCGAAGCCCTCGGCGATCAGGTCGTAGGCCTGGCGACTGGTGGTGCTCGGGTGGTCGTTGCCGGCGTCGGCGAGCCCGAGCTGCATCGACAGGGCAGGTACGCAGAGCGCGCCGAGCGCGGCGGCCGCCACAACCAGCGCGGCCCAGGGCCGCCGCCGGACCTGGTCGGCCCAGGCCCGCCAGCGCCGGCCCGGCTCGGACTTCTGCTTGGCGGCGTGCTTGCGGATCCGCTTCTCGAGGCGGCTGCCGAAGAGCGTCAGCAGCGCGGGGAGCAGGACCAGCGAGGCGACCATCGTCATCAGCACGGTCAGGGTCACCGAGAGCGCGACGCCCTCGAGCGAACCCAGGTTCAGTGTGTAGAGGCCGAGCAGCGCGATCACCACGGTCGCGCCGGCGAACAGCACCGATCTCCCGGCCGTGTCCAGCGCGGTGCGCGCGGCCCGCTCCCGATCCGCGCCGCCGAGGATCTCGGAGCGGTAGCGGGCGAAGACCAGCAGTGAGTAGTCGATGCCCACACCGAGGCCGACGAGCACCAGGATCGGCGGCGTGTAGTCAGGGATGGTCGCCACGTGCGACACCAGAGCCACGAAGCCGAACGTCGTACCCACCGCGAACACGGCCGTGATCAGCGGCAGCGACGCGGCCAGGAACGAGCCGAACATGAACAGCAGGATCACCAGCGCGGCCAGCACGCCGATGCCCTCGCCGCCACCGCCCGCCTCGCTCTCGGCGACCTCGCGCACGGCGTCGCCGGTCAGCTCGATCCGGATGCCGTCGGCCTCGTGGCTCTGGGCGGTCTCGATGATCGCCTTCTTGTCGTCGATCGGGACGAACCCGGTCTGGTCGTCGAGGACCACCGTGATGATGCCGAGGGTGCCGTCGTTGGAGACGGTGCCCGACTGCGGGTCCGGTGGTTGTACGGCGGCCACGTGGTCGAGCCCGGACAGGTCGGCGACCAGGGCGTCGACCTCGTCGGTCACCGACCCCACGCCGTCCTCCGCCTGGACCACGACCGTCACCGGGTCGCCCTCCTGATCGGGCGCGTGCTCGGCGTACGCGTCGATCAGCTCCTGGGACTCGGTGCCCGGGAGGCTGAAGTCGTTGCGGTAGTCGTTGCCGGCCACCGTCGAGCCGATAGTGATCGCGACCAGCGCCACCAGCCAGAGCGCGATCGCGGTCCAGTGGTGGCGTTGCGACCACCCGGCCAGGCGGGTCATCCGGGTGTCGTGCTCGGGGGTGACGCGGGTCGTCGACGTCGTCATGATGCTGTTCCTCGCTACGGGTAGGGAGGCTATAGGTAGCCACGCTATGTATAGCGAGACCGTAGCGCGTCTAGGTGTAGGCTGTCTACATGAAGGCCGACGCACTCCGTGGACACCTGGACGCGATGATCCTTGCGGTGCTCGAGAGGGACCCGCTCCACGGCTACGCGATCATCGAGGCGCTGTCGCTGCGCTCCGGCGGCGAGCTCGACCTCCCGACCGGCACGGTCTACCCCGCCCTGCGGCGGCTCGAGGCCGCCGGTCACCTCAAGAGCACCTGGGCCACGGCCGGTGGCCGGAAGCGCCGCACCTACACGCTTTCCGCGGGCGGGCGGCGGGCGCTGGCCAAGCAGCGTGCGGAGTGGCGGACGTTCTCGGCCGTCGTCGACGGCGTCCTCGGCGACGCGTGAGCGAGTCAGGGTCATCCCCGATGCGCAACCCGGGCGGGGTCGGGACACTGGTGCCCGTGAGCACCGCCGATGCCTACGTCACCGCCCTCGATGCGGCGCTGGTCGGGCCGGCCCGCGTCCGCCGCGGCCTGGTCCAGGAGGCTCGCGACCACCTCGACGACGCATCCACGGCTCTCAGCGACGCCGGCTACGACCGCGCAGAAGCGGAGCGGATCGCGGTCACCGACTTCGGCTCGCTCGACCAGATCGTGCCGGCCTTCCAGACCACGCTGGCCGTGGCGGCGTCGCGTCGTACGGCGTGGATGCTGTTCGCGGCGCTGTCGATCCAGCCGTTCCTGTGGGACGGACCCCTCAGCCAGGATGACCGGCCGGCACCCGACGGCCTGCTGTTCGCGATCCTCGACCACCTCGTCGAGTGGGGTGGCGGGGCGATGATCCTCGCGTCCGTGGTGCTGCTCGCGGCGACCGGCGTCGGCAACCGCTGGTACGCGGCCGGTCGCGGAGTCGCCCGCCTGAGTGCGGTGACGACGATCGTCTGCGCGGCCTCGATCAAGGTCATCGCCCTCGGCATGGTGATCTTGAGCGGGGCGAGCCAGCCGCAGGCCTGGCTGATGCTGCTTCTCTTCATCCTGGTGCCGTTCAGCGCGGCCGCCACCCAGGCCCGGCGCACGCTCGCTCTCTGCTGACGGCGCTGCCCCGTAGCCTGCGTTCGTGCCAGCGCCACGACTCCGTCTCGCCGACCCTGCCGAGGTCGAAAGCGCCCTGACGCGGGTCCGGGCGGGCGAACCGGAACGCGCCGACCTGCGGCTGCTGACCAAGCACTTCCTCGCCGTCCTCGAGCTGCGCGCCCCCGGCCACTCGGTCGAGGTGCGGGTGCCGCCGTACGCCGCGGTGCAGGTGATTCCCGGCGTCCGGCACACCCGGGGGACCCCGCCGGCGGTCGTCGAGACCGACGCCGAGACCTGGATCGCGCTGGCCACCGGGGCGCTCACCTGGGCGGCCGCCGAGGAGTCGGGGTTGGTGCGAGCCAGCGGGGAAAGAGCCGACCTCTCGCCCCACCTGCCCCTCGGTTAAGTTTCAGGACATGAGCGATGACATCCGCGCCCGCGTCCAGGAAGTGCTGCCCGGGATCCGCAAGGACCTGGAGGATCTGGTCCGGATCGAGTCGGTGAGTGCCGACCCGGCACGGGCGAGCGAGGTCCAACGCAGTGCCGAGGCGGTCGCCGAACTGTTCCGCGCGGAGGGGTTCACCGGCATCGACATCGTCAGCGCCAAGGGAGGTGCCCCGGCGGTGATCGCGCACAAGCCAGGTCCCGACGGCTCGCGGACCGTGCTGCTGTACGCCCACCACGACGTGCAGCCCGAGAACGACCCCGCCGACTGGGACAGCCCGCCGTTCGAGCCGACCGAGCGCGGCGACCGTCTCTACGCACGAGGCGCGGCCGACGACAAGGCCGGCATCGTGGCCCATCTGGGCGCCATCCGGGTGCACGGCGACAACCTTCCCGTCGGCGTGACCATGTTCGTCGAGGGTGAGGAGGAGATCGGCTCGCCGACGTTGCTTGCCCTGCTCGAGGAGCACCAGCAGCGGCTCGAGGCCGACGTCATCGTGATCGCCGACTCCAGCAACTGGGACATCGGCGAGCCCGCGCTCACCACCAGCCTGCGCGGCCTGGTGCGGGCCGACATCGAGGTCCGCACCCTCACCCACGGTGTCCACTCCGGCATGTGGGGCGGCCTGGTTCCCGACGCCTTGATCACCCTCAGCCGGCTGATCGCCTCGCTGCACGACGACCAGGGCAACGTCGTCGTGGCCGGGCTGCACAGCGGCCCGGCCGCCGACGTCGACTACCCCGAGGACCGGCTGCGCGCCGAGTCCGGCGCCCTGCCCGGCCTCGAATGGATCGGAGGGGGTTCCACGGTGGAGCGGCTCTGGACCAAGCCGGCGCTCTCGATCACCGGTCTGGACGCTCCGAAGGTCGACGGCGCCAGCAACACCCTGGTCCCGATGGCCCGGGCCCGGATCAGCATGCGGATCGCCCCCGGCGACACCACCGACAACGCCACCGCACGCCTGCGCACCCACCTCGAGGAGCATCTGCCGTGGGGCGCCGAGCTCACGTTCACGGTCGTCGACACCGGCGAGGCGACCCAGATCGACGCCACCGGACCGGCGTACGACGCTGCGCGCGAGGCGTTCACCGAGGCCTGGGACGGCACCGCGCCCGTCGACATGGGGGTGGGCGGGTCGATCCCGTTCATCGCCGAGTTCCTCGAGGCGTTCCCGAAGGCGAGCGTGCTCGTCACCGGCGTGGAGGACCCGGACACCCGGGCCCACGGCGCCAACGAGGGCCTTCACCTCGCCGAGTTCGAGCGGGTCGTGCTCGCCGAGGCGCTGCTGCTGCAGAAGCTCGGCGCGTCCGGCTGAGCGTCAGCCGAGGACGGTCTCGATGTCGATCGAGATCTTGATGTCTTTGCTGACGAGCACCCCGCCGGCCTCCAGAGCCACGTTCCAGGTGATCCCGAAGTCCTCCCGGTTCACCTGGGTGGTGGCGGAGAAGATCGCGCGGTCGGCGCCCGAGGGGTCGCGGACGTAGCCCTCGAACCTCACCTCGAGCGGCACCCGCCGGGTCACGCCGTGGATCGTCAGGTCGCCGAGCACGGTGCCGCCGGCGCCGTTCCAGTCGACGCCGACGCTGCGGAAAGTGGCCTCCGGGAACCGCTCGACGTCGAACAGCTCATCGGAGCGCAGGTGCTCGTCGCGGGCGGGGCTGCCGGACTCGACGCTGGCCATGCCGATGGTGACGTCGACGGTCGAGTCGCTCATGTCCTCGCCGACCGTGATGCTGCCCCGGACGTCGGAGAAGCGGCCTCGGACCTTGGTCAGCATCAGGTGGCGACCGGTGAAGGCGACGTCCGCGTGGCCCGGGTCGATGTCCCAGGTTCCGGTCCCGGGGAGGACGACGCCGTCGACGGTCCGGGTGGGGGACAGGGTGGATGTGGTGGTCATGATGTCTCCTTGTGTGTGTGAAAGTGTGTGTACACGCACATAGTTACATCGACACCGGCTGAGTGTCAAGGTGTGTGCGCACACACGTAATTGGTAGGCTTCCGCCCATGACCGATGTCGATCCGGTGTCCGCCTGGGCCTCGCTGTTGCGGGTGCACGCCGCTGTCGTCCCGAAGCTGGGCCGGGCCCTGGCCGACGTGGGCCTCCCGATCTCCTGGTACGACGTGTTGCTGGTGCTCAACGCGGCGCCGGGGCGTCGGCTGAGGATGAGCGAGCTGGGACAGCAGGCGGTGCTGAGCCGCGAGCAGGTGAGCCGGGTCGCCACCGAGCTCGAGCGGGCCGGACTCGTCGAGAGGCAGGCGAACCCCGACGACAAGCGCTCGTCGTTCGCCACGATCACCTCGGCCGGGCGCGCGCGGCTGCGGGCCGCCGCTCCGGCGTACCTGTCCGCGATCGAGGACCACTACACACGGCACCTGAGCCAGCGCGAGATCACGGTCATCGCCACTGCCCTGGGGAAGGTGCTCAAGGCGGAGGAGGGCGTCCGCTAGCGGGTCAGTCGAGCAGGTCGTCGCCCCGCGTGCTGCGCCGGTAGAGCACCAGCCGGCCGTGCCGCCGGCGTACCAGCAGACCAGCTCGGTGCAGCACGCCGAGGTGGTGGGAGACCGTGGCCCGGGTGAGGCCGTGCCGGTCGCTCAGCTCCGCGGTGGAGCGGGGGACGGCGAGGTCGACGAGGATCACCGCACGGCTCGGGCCGATCAGCTCGCCCAGCGCGGCACCGGGATGGCGTCGCCGCTGGCCGATCCCGTCGGCGGGGTAGCAGAACACCGCGTCCTCCGGGCTGCACACCTGCACGGTCAACCCCGGCCAGCCCAGCGCCGAAGGGGCGAGTACCAGGTCCGAGCCCGCGATCGACCGCTCCTCGGCGTACGGCTTGTGCACGGTGATCCGGTGCCCGTCCCACTCGAGGCCGCGGTGCAGCGAGCCGAGTACGTCGCCGACGCCGCGCCGGCCCAGGACCTCGGAGCGGGCCGCGATGTCGGCATCGAGTACGTCGCGCAGGGCGCCCCAGCCGTCCGCCAGGGTGTCCCTCCAGAACGTCCGCAGCCCGTTGGCCGCACGCCGCGCGAACGAGCCCGAGGCCACCGCACCGAGCGTGTCGGCCGGCAGTCGCCGACCGAAGTCCACACAGAACCCGACCTGCCGGACCACCTGCTCGTCGGCGCTGGCGGCCACCAGGTCGAGCTGGTCGGCCAGGGCCTTGGCCGGCGTCGACGGCGGCGGCTGCGGGGTGAGCAGGTCGGGCACGTAGCCGGCCGAGGTGGGCGGCAGCAGCGAGGCCACCAGGGCCACGTCGGGGTGGCCCAGCGAGCGGCGCGCGGTGGGACCCGGCGCGCCGTACACCGGGTGCCGGCCGTCGGCGACGGTCAGTCGCAGCCACGACATCAGCTCCTGGGCCGCCGACGGTGCCAGCCGCACCCGCGCGAGGCTGGCCCGATCCACGTCGACGACGATCACGTCCGGCACGCTAGGTCGTCGGGGGCCGGCCGGACAGGCCGCGCGTTAGATGCACGTCGAATCGTTAGGTGTCAGGGGCGGTCGGCGGTGGGGTGGGCCTCCTTCGCCAACCCCACAAGGAGCCACCATGACCATCAAGCCTGCCCGCGCCGCTGCCCTTGCTGTGCTGCTCGTCCCCGCCCTCGCGATCCCCGCCACCGCCGGCTCCTCCGGGGGCGGTCAAGGTCACGGGAAAGGCTGCGAGCGCTCGTTCGACCGGGCGGTCACGGCGTACGTCGAAACCACCGACGAGCGGGACGCGGACGGGTTCGCTGCGCTGCTGCACGACGACGTCACGGCGATCTTCGCCAACGGCGGCGTGCTCTACGGCAAGGACGAGACGATGGGGTTCATCGAGCCGTTCTTCGAGGCACCGGGCTGGACCCAGACGTTCGACGAGCTCACCCGGCACGTCGAGGGCTGCCGGAGCGGGTTCGTGCTCTTCGACTCGGTCTACACCGAGGACGGCACCGAGGTGCCCCTGGTCATCGGCCTGACGTTCACCCGCGAGCGGGGTCGCTGGCTGGTCCTGCAGAACCAGGACAGCAGCGGGCCGGCCAGCCAAGGCTGAGCAAGGGGGCCACCCTTCAAGACGGCTCTTGCCCGGGGTCGCGAGTAGTGGCAGTTTCAAGCAGTAGAGCGGTGCCTTGTCTCGGGGGACCCGCCTCCCTGGCCCCGCCGTCATGGGGTTCGCATGTCCATCGCGGAGCAGTCCGAGATCCAGTCCGCGGCCGGGGTCGGCCGCCGCACGTTCATCGGGTACGTCGTCGGAGGGACCACGCTGGTCGCCGCGGCCGAACTGGTGCTGCCTTCCCCTCCGGCGTACGCCGGCGGCATCCCGTCGGTGCCGCAGATCCCCGAGATCTACGACCTCGAGGACCTGCAGAACGATGCCGCGCTGCCGACCGCCCTGGCGATCACGATCACCGTCAACGACGACGGCACCGCGTCGTTCGCGCTGCCGCGGACGGAGGTCGGCCAGGGCATCACCACCTCGACCGCGATGATCATCGCCGACGAGCTCGACCTCCCGCTGGACAAGGTGAGAGTCACGCTGGCGCAGGCCCGCCCGGAGCTCCTCTACAACCAGCTGACCGGCGGCTCCAACAGCACTGTGTCGACGTACACCCCGATCCGGATCGCCGCGGCGGTGGCCCGCAACGCGCTGCTCGACGCCGCGGCGGTCGCGCTCGGCTACGTCGTCGGCCGGCTCGAGTCCAAGGAGGGCGTGATCAGCGCGCCCGACGGCCGCTCGATCTCGTACGCCGAGCTGGCGCCGCTGGCGGCGAGCCCGGAGACGAAGAAGGTGGAGGTCGAGCTCCGGACCCGCGAGCAGCACACCGTCATCGGCAAGCCCCAGAACCGGTTGGACGCACTCGAGGCCGTGACCGGCGCCAAGAAGTTCACGACCGACCTCGACGTCCCGGGCGCCCTGCCCACCATGGTCTGCCGCCCGCCGACCCTGAACGGGTCGCCGCGGGGGCTGCGCAACCGGGCCGAGGTCCTCGCGATGCCCGGCGTCACCCACATCGCCTCCGTCGACACCGGAGTGGCCGTCCGGGCGCAGACGTTCGGGCAGTGCATCGACGCCATCCGCGCGATGCAGGTGGACTGGGACCCCGGGTCGGTAGAGGGGGAGTCCGACCAGACGATCCTGGCCCGGCTCCGTAAGGCCGAGCTACCGCTGCTGGTCCCCGACGTCCCGGTCCTCGCCGAGACGGTGGAGGAGCGGTTCGAGTTCATGTTCCGGAGCAGCGCGGCGCTCGAGCCCTACTGCGCGGTCGCCGACGTGCGGCCCGACAAGGCCACGATCTGGGCCGGGCTCAAGGTGCCGATCCTGGCCCAGCAGAACGTCGCCAAGGTGCTGGGTCTGCCGCAGAAGCAGGTGACCGTCAACGTGATTACCGGTGGTGGGTCGTTCGGGCACAAGCTGTTCGGGGACCACGCCATCGAGGCGGCGAAGATCTCGAAGGCGATGGGCGTGCCGGTCAAGCTGATGTGGCACCGCGCCGACGAGCCTCGCCAGGGCCGGGTGCACCCGATGGTCACCTCCCGGATCCGGGCCACCGTCCTTGCCGGTCAGGTGCTCAGCTTCGAGCAGCGCAACACCAGCGTGGTCACGGACTTCAGCCACGGGCTCGGCGAGATGATCACCTCGATGCTCGACGAGCTGCCGAGCGGCCTCGGTGGCCTCGGGTTCTCCGAGACGATCTGGACGCTCACCCAGGAGCTGCCCTACAACTTCGGGGTCGTCACCCAGCTGCTCAACGAGACCGACGACCGGTTCAACACCGGCAGCATGCGCAACATCTACTCGCCCGACACCCGGGTCGCCAACGAGCTGATGATCGACGTCCTGGCCAAGAAGCTGCACCTCGACCCGCTCGCGTTCCGGCTGCGGTTCGTCCGCAACAAGCGGGTGCGCGCGGTGCTCGAGAAGGTCGCCGAGGCAGGCAACTGGGGTCGGACGATGCCCCAGGGGACCGCCCAGGGCATCGCCATCCACAAGGAGTACAAGGGTGCGACCGCCTGCCTGGTCGAGATCGACTGCCGGCCCGAGACGGTGAACCGCGAGGTCCCGAACGCCGTGACCGGGCCCCGGGTGACCAAGGTGGTCTTGGCCGTCGATGCAGGTCTGGTGGTCAACCCGCGCGGCCTGGAGGCGCAGATGCAGGGCGGGTTCATGGACGGCCTCGCACTCACGCTCACCAGCAGCGTGCACCTTCGGGACGGCGCGTTCCTCGAGGCGAGCTGGGACAACTACTTCTACACCCGGCAGTGGAACGTCCCGCCGGACTTCGAGGTCCACGTGATGCCGTCGGAGCTCTCGCTGCCCGGCGGTGCCGGCGAGGCCGGCGTGGCCGCCTCAGCAGCGGCGGTCGCATGCGCCTATGCGCGGGCGACCGGGACGCTGCCGCGGAGGTTCCCGATCAACCACGACAAGCTCTCGTTCCGGCCCAAGCCGTTCATCCCGCCCGTCCCGCCATCGCCGACCAACGGCCTGAAGCTCACCTACTAGGGAGACCGCGATGCCTGAGCAGACCTTCATCCTCAACGGCTCCCCGGTCACCGTCGACGTGCACGACGACGTCCGCGTCCTCTGGGTGCTCCGCGACCTCCTCGGCGTGACCGGCCCGAAGTACGGGTGCGGCATCAACGTCTGCAAGGCGTGCACCTCGCACGTCAACGGCCGGGCGTTTAACCCGTGCGCGGTCCGGGTCGGCGATCTTGTGCCCGACGACGTTGTGACCACGATCGAGGGGCTGCCCGACACCGTCGGTGCCGACCTGCATCCGATGCAGCAGGCCTGGCTGGATCGCGACGTCGCCCAGTGCGGCTACTGCCAGCCCGGCCAGATCATGGCCGCGGTCGCCCTGGTCAAGAAGGTACGACGGGAGGGCCGGTCGATCACCGACGCGGACCTCGACGCGATCCGCAACGTCTGCCGGTGCGGCACCTACACCCGGATCCGGGAGGCGATCGAGCAGGGCGCCCGAGCTATGGCGTGACGAGAGGACGCCGCGCCGTACCCCGGTTTGGCACTTAATCCAGTTGAGTCACTACACTTAGGTGGTGACTCCCACCCCCACTGCGACGACGGCGATCATCGGCGGCGGCGCCAGCGGCGTGCTGACCGCGATCAACCTGCTGGCCCAGTCGGCCGACCCCGATCTGCGGGTGTCGCTGCACGAGGCCAGCGGCATCGTCGGGCGCGGGATCGCCTACGGCACCAACGACCCGCTGCACCTGCTCAACGTCCGTGCCCGGCACATGAGCGCATTTCCCGACTCGCCTTCGGACCTGATCGACTGGGCCCGGCGGACCGGGCGGAGCGAGGACGCCCAGGCGTTCCTGCCCCGGCAGGACTTCGCGGCGTACCTCCAGGACACGCTGGCGAAGGTGGCCGACCACCGGCTCTCGATCCATGCGGGACGGGTCGACGACATCGCCAGGGTCGGCGACGGCTACGAGGTGCGGTCCGACTGCAGCGTCTCGACCGCATCGACGGTCGTGCTTGCCTACGGCAACCTGGCGCCGCGCACCTTGGTGGTGGACGGCGACGACCTCCCGGACGCGCCCTGGCACCTGCGTGACCCGTGGGACCTGGGTGCGCTTCGCCTGCTCCCGCGCGACGCGACCGTGGTCGTGGTCGGCACCGGACTGACGGCCGTCGACACCGCGGTCACGCTCCTGGACGAGGTGGACGCCGGCCGTCGGGTCGTGATGGTCAGCCGGCACGGCCTGCTCCCGCACCGGCACGTCGCTCAGCAGTCGACCGCCTGGCTGACCGAGGTGCCCGCAGGCCCGCTCACCGCCGACGGGCTGGCCGCGCTGTTCCGCGAGCAGGTGGCTGCGGCCCGGCGGAACGGCGTCGACTGGCGCGCGGTCGTGGACGGCCTCCGGGCGCCGACCCAGGACATCTGGCGCCGGCTCCCCCTCGACGAGCGCCGCCGGTTCCTCGCCGAGCACGCCCGGGCGTGGGAAGTGCGCCGGCACCGGATGGCGACCGAGGTCGCCGAGCGGCTGGACTCCTACGTCGCCGCGGGCCGGCTCGAGATCCGGGCCGACGCGATCGACGCGGTGGCCGACCGCGGCGCATGCTGTGTGGTCGGCTTCGTCCGATCCGGGCCCCCGGTGGAGGCCGACGCGCTCGTCAACTGCACGGGTCCCCTCACCGACATCACCCGCAGCGGCGACCCGCTGCTGCTCGCGATGCGAGAGCGCGGCCTGATCTGTCCCGACCCGCTCCTGCTGGGTCTCGCCGCCACGCCTGAGGGTGAGCTGCTCGACGAGGACGGCAACGTCGTACCCGGCCTGTACGCCGTCGGCCCACCACGCAAGGGCACGCTCTACGAGTCCACCGCGATCCCGGAGATCCGGAGCCAAGCGGCCGAGGTCGCCCGCCTCGTCCCCGCCCGGTCCGCCGACGTCCGACTACCGGCCGAGTCCTCCGCCTAGGGGTTGCCGAGCTCGCCGCGCCCGGGCGCTCCAGATGATCCGTCCGTGCCGGACCGGCGAAGCGGGCGATGACCACTCCGTCTCCTAGACTGGCGGCGTGCCCTACCAGTACAGCCCCGGCCGTCGGCCCGGTGGCGACGGACGGCTGACGACGGCGCTCGACCCCCACGACCTCGGACCGCAGGACGCCTGTGGCGTCTTCGGTGTCTGGGCCCCCGGTGAGGACGTCGCCAAGCTCACCTACTTCGGGCTCTACGCGCTCCAGCACCGCGGCCAGGAGTCGGCCGGCATCGCGGTCAGCAACGGCCGGCAGATCCTGGTCTACAAGGACATGGGCCTGGTGTCACAGGTCTTCGACGAGACCACGCTCGACTCCCTCAAGGGACACCTCGCGATCGGCCACTCGCGCTACTCCACGACCGGCGCCAGCACCTGGCACAACGCCCAGCCGACGTTCCGGCCCACGGCCGACGGCTCGATCGCTCTCGGCCACAACGGCAACCTGATCAACACCCACGACCTCGCCCAGCAGGTCGCCGACCTGCCGAGCGACCCGGGCGAGCTCGACATCCACGCCCACGAGCTCGAGTCCACGAACGACACCGGGCTGGTCACCGCGCTGCTGGCCCACCACCCCGACACCTCGCTGGAGCAGCGGGCGCTCGAGGTGCTGCCCCTGCTCCAAGGCGCCTTCTCGTTCGTCTGGATGAACGAGGACACCCTGTACGCCGCCCGCGACCCGCAGGGCATCCGCCCGCTGGTGCTGGGCCGGCTCGACCGCGGATGGGTGGTGGCCAGCGAGGACGCGGCCCTGGCCACGATCGGCGCCAGCGTCGTACGCGAGGTCGAGCCGGGGGAGATGCTGGCCATCGACGAGCAGGGCCTGCGCTCCCATCGGTTCGCCGAGTCCGACCCCAAGGGCTGCGTCTTCGAGTACGTCTACCTCGCTCGCCCCGACGCCACGATCGCCGGCCGCAGCGTCCACGAGGCCCGGGTCGAGATGGGCCGCGAGCTGGCCCGCCAGTTCCCCGTCGAGGCCGACCTGGTGATGCCGGTGCCCGAGTCGGGCACGCCCGCCGCCGCGGGTTACGCCGAGGAGAGCGGCATCCCCTTCGGTCAGGGCTTCGTCAAGAACGCCTACGTCGGCCGCACGTTCATCCAGCCCAGCCAGACGCTCCGCCAGCTCGGCATCCGGCTCAAGCTGAACGCGCTCGAGCACATGATCCGCGGCAAGAAGATCGTGGTCGTCGACGACTCGATCGTCCGCGGCAACACCCAGCGTGCGCAGGTGCGGATGCTGCGCGAAGCCGGGGCGCTCGAGGTCCACGTCCGGATCTCCAGCCCTCCCGTCCGGTGGCCCTGCTTCTACGGCATCGACTTCGCCACCCGCGCCGAGCTGATCGCCAACGGCCTCGACGGGGACGAGATCGCGGCCAGCATCGGGGCCGACAGCCTGGGCTACATCTCCCTCGAGGGGATGGTCGAGGCGACCGGACAGCCGCCCGCATCGCTGTGCCAGGCGTGCTTCACCGGCGAGTACCCGATCGCGCTGCCCGACGAGAGCCTGCTCGGCAAGCACCTGCTCGAGGCCTCGCTGACCGCGCCGACGCTGGGCGAGTCGCTGCCCGTGCTCAACAACCCCTGAGGAGTCCGCGCGTGACCGAGTCCCCCTCCCACGCCAACGCGTACGCCGAGGCGGGCGTCTCGATCGAGGCCGCCGACAAGGCCATCGAGCTGATGAAGGGCTGGGTCGAGAAGGCTCGGCGGCCGGAGATGATCGGGGGACTGGGCGGCTTCGCCGGGCTGTTCGACGCCTCGATGCTGACCCGCTACCGGCGGCCGCTGCTGGCCACCTCCACCGACGGGGTCGGCACCAAGGTGGCGATCGCCCAGGCGATGGACGTCCACGACACGATCGGCTTCGACCTGGTCGGCATGGTCGTCGACGACCTGGTCGTGTGCGGCGCCGAGCCACTGTTCATGACCGACTACATCGCCACCGGCCGGGTGGTGCCGGAGCGGATCGCGGCGATCGTCAAGGGCATCGCCGAGGCCTGCGTCGAGGCGGGCTGCGCGCTGATCGGCGGCGAGACTGCCGAGCACCCCGGCCTGCTCGAGCCCGACGAGTACGACGTCGCGGGCGCCACCACCGGCGTCGTCGAGGCCGACGACCTTCTTGGCCCGGCCCGGGTACGGCCCGGAGACGCCGTACTCGCCATGGAGTCGAGCGGCCTGCACTCCAACGGCTACTCGCTCGTGCGCCACGTGCTGCTCGAGAAGGCCGGCTGGGCCCTGGAGCGCGACGTACCCGAGCTCGGCCGGACGCTGGGGGAGGAGCTCCTCGAGCCGACCCGGATCTACGCCAAGGCCTGCCTGGAGCTGGCCCGCGAGACCGGCACACACGCGATGTCCCACGTCACCGGCGGCGGGCTGGCCGCCAACCTCGAGCGGGTGCTGCCGGTGGAGGTGCACGCCACGATCGACCGGGCGACCTGGACCCCGCAGCCGGTCTTCGACCTGGTCCGCCAGGTCGGATCGGTGAGCCAGCCGGATCTCGAGGCCACCCTGAACTGCGGCGTCGGTATGGTCGCGCTCCTCGACCCGGCCGCCGTGGACGCCGCGATCGCGCTGCTCGCCGAGCACGGCATCCGCGCCTGGGCGGCCGGTGAGATCGGCTCCGACGCGGCCTCCGAGGGCCGTGTCGTGCTCACGGGCCAACACCCCGGTTGGTGATTTCAGGAACATTCCGGAATCGGGTGTGCGGGAACACCCAGCCAACAGGTAGCGTTGGGACCACGAGATACTGAATCAGCAGTCCGGGAGCCCCTGCGGCCCCGGCCAAGTGTGCGAGGGGGCTGGACCCTATGGGCCGCGGCCGAGCGAAAGCCAAGCAGACCAAGGTCGCCCGCGACCTGAAGTACCGCACCCACGAGACTGACCTCGAGGCGCTGCAGCGGGAACTTCATGGGGAGCCTGACACTCCAGAGCCGGTGGACGAGCCGGACGAGTGGTCGGATTACGCCGAGCCCAAGCGCGACTGACTGAGGCCCTCTGCACGGCACGGACCCGCGGTCCGGGGGAATCCCCGGGTAACCGGGGATTCCGGACGTTTTGGGGTGAACCTTTGCCCGAGAAGTGCGGGTTTCCCCGGTTAGCCGGGGAAACCTGCAGCCGATCTCAGCCCAGCCAGATCCCACGCAGCCGCCCCACGTCGCGCATCCGCGCCTCGGCGAGCCGGTCGGCAGCGATGGCGGGAGGTACGCCGTCGGACGCGGCGCGGTCGAAAACCGCCCGGGTGGTCTCGAAGATGCCCGTGGCGCGCTGCTGGGCGCGCTCGAAGGAGAACCCCTCGAGCTCGTCGGCCACCTGGATCAGGCCGCCGGAGTTCACGCAGTAGTCGGGGGCGTAGAGGATGCCGCGCTCCTCGAGCGACTTCTCGATGCCCGGGTGCGCGAGCTGGTTGTTGGCCGCGCCGCACACCACCTTGGCCGACAGCACGTCGACGACCTCGTCGGTCAGCGCGAAGCCCAGCGCGCACGGCGCGTAGATGTCCATCGGCCCCGCGACCAGCGCGTCGGCGGACTCGACCGAGGTGACCGAGGGGTACTCGTCGCGGATCCGCTCGATCGCCGATGGCTGTACGTCGGTGACGACCACCTTCGCATCGGACTCCACGAGGTGCCGCACCAGGTGCCGCCCGACCTTGCCGACGCCGGACACCCCGATGATCCGGCCGGCCAGGGAGTCGCTGCCCCAGGCAACGGTGGCGGCCGCACGCATGCCCTGGAACACGCCGTACGCCGTCAGCACCGAGCTGTCGCCGGCGCCGTCGTGGGCGGTGGTGCGGCCGGTGACGTGGGAGCACTCACGGGCGATGACGTCCATGTCCTCGGAGTAGGTGCCGACGTCGCAGGCGGTGCAGTAGCGGCCGTTGAGCGACTGCACGAACCGGCCGTAGGCCCGCAGCAGCGCCTCGGACTTCAAGGTGGCCGGGTCGCCGATGATCACGGCCTTGCCGCCGCCGAGGTCGAGCCCGGCCAGCGCTGCCTTGTAGGACATCCCGCGCGAGAGGGCGAGGACGTCGGCGACCGCGTCGGCGGTCGAGGCGTAGGGGTAGAAGCGGGTCCCACCGAGGGCCGGCCCGAGTGCCGTGGAGTGGATCGCGATGATGGCCCGGAGGCCCGAAGCCGGATCGTTCGCGAACACGACCTGCTCGTGTTCGGCGCCGAGATCGAAGACGTCGGCAGAGGGGCTTCCAGACATGGATGGCGTCCGTTCGTTTTGGTTCGGTGACCGCAGTGGGTGGGCGGTGCTGTCAGGTGGGCCGCAGGGGTGGCGCGACTCGTCGTCAGGATAACGCTCAGCGCACCAGCGTGGTCACGGTGTACGCCGAGCCGAACGCCGCGACGAAGACCAGCAGCGTGAGCAACCAGGGCGCGAAGGTCGGCCGGCTCGGCGCCCGGGGCGACACCCGCGGCATCGCCCACAGGGTCAGCGACTCGCGGTCCCGCGGCTCCGGGGTCGGCATCGCGGCCCGCAGCGCGGAGACGAACGACACCATGTCCGGCCACCGGTCCTCGGGGTCCGGCTCCAGAGCCCGCAGGAGTACGTCGTCCACGGCCTCGGGCAGGTCGGCGAACTCCGAGGGCGGCGGCGGCAGGGTCGCGTGCGCCAGCTCGGCGATGCCGCCCTCGCGGACCAGCTCACCGGTGAGCATCTGGTAGGTCACCGCCGCCAGCGCGTGCACGTCCGCGCGCACGTCGATGCCGAGGCCGGCGGCCTGCTCGGGTGCCATGTACGACGGGGTGCCGACCACCTGGGTCAGCCCGGACGCGTGCAGCAGGGCCTTGGCCACCCCGAGGTCGGCGACCAGCAGCCGGTCGTCGCCGGACCCGCCGGGGCCGGCGCTTCGCAGCAGCAGGTTCTGCGGCTTGATGTCGCGGTGCACCAGGCCGTGCTCGTGCAGCATCGCCAAGCCGGCGCCTGCCTGCGCGACCAGCTCCATCGTCCGGTCCGGTCCGAGCCGGGCTCCGTCCTCGAGCAGACCGGCGAGCGACCCCTTGTCGGCGTACGTCATCACGAAGTACGGCGTCCCGTCGGCCTCACCGATGTCGTAGACCCGCACGATGTGGTCGGAGTCGGCCTGCCGCAGGATCCGCGCCTCGTCGAGGAAGCGCTCGCGGACGTCGATCCGCTGCGCCCAGTTCTCCGCGAGCGCCTTCACGGCGACGTCGGAGCGGAGCTCGGGGTCGTGGTAGAGCCAAACCGTTGCGAACCCGCCGACGCCGAGCCGCTCGACGCGGCGGAGGCGACCGAGGCTTTCCGGGAGCGGCACGTCGCATAGTGTGCCGCAGGTGACTGACGAGGCGACCGATGAGGCGACCGACCTCGAAGCGCTGGCGAAGCAGGCGGCGGCGGGCGACCGCGAGGCCCTGGAGCGGCTGCTCGCCGAGATCCAGCCCCGGGTGCAGCGGATCTGCGGGCGGATGCTGCTCTACCCGCAGGACGCCGAGGAAGCCGCCCAGGACGCCCTGCTGCTGGTGGCGACGAAGATCGACACCTTCGCCGGGCGCAGCAAGTTCACCACCTGGCTGCACGCGGTCGCGTCCAACAGCGCGCGGGGCACCTACCGGACGCTGAAGCGGCGGGCCGCCGAGCGGCCCAGCGACGACCTGCCGCCCTCGCCCGACCCTCGCACCACGAGCGTGATCGCGGGCAGCCGGCTCGACCTGCTCGAGGCGCTCGAAGTCCTCGGCAACGACCGCCCGGAGCTGGTCGAGCCGCTGGTGCTGCGCGACGTACAGCAGCTCGACTACAACGAGATCGCCCGCCTGCTCGACCTCCCCCTCGGCACCGTGAAGTCGCGCATCCACGCCGCCCGGCACGCGGTCCGGCCACTGTTGTCGCTGGACGCCTGACCGCCGCGACCACTCACTCCCGCAGCCGCGCGACGACCGCCTCCGTGACCGTTGCCGTGGTGCCGCTGCCGCCGAGGTCGGGGGTCCGGCTCTCCGGTGACCTCAGCGTCCCTCGGATCGCGTCCATCAGCTGGGTCGCCGCTTCCTCGTGACCGAGGTGGTCGAGCATCATCACCGCCGACCAGAGCGTTCCGACCGGGTTGGCGACCCCCTTGCCGGCGATGTCCGGCGCCGAGCCGTGCACCGGCTCGAACATCGACGGATGCTCGCGGGTGGGGTCGAGGTTGGCCGATGGCGCGATGCCGATACTGCCCGCGACCGCCGCGGTGAGGTCGCTGAGGATGTCGCCGAAGAGGTTGGAGGCCACGATGACGTCGAACCGCTCCGGCTCGAGCACCACCTTCGCCGCGAGCGCGTCGATCAGCTCGGAGTCCCAGCGCACGTCGGGGTACTCCGCCGCCCGCTCGGCGACCACCTCGTCCCAGAACGGCATCGTGTGCACGATCCCGTTGCTCTTGGTCGCCGAGGTGAGGTAGCCGCTGCGCTGCTGCGCGAGGGCGAACGCGTGGTCCGCGATCCGGCTGACGCCGACGCGGGTGAACACCGACTCCTGGACCGCCATCTCGTCGGGGAAGCCGCGGTTCATCCGGCCGCCGATCTCGCTGTACTCACCCTCGACGTTCTCCCGTACGACGACCAGGTCGACCTCCCCGGGACGGGCGCCGCGCAGCGGGCTCTCGACGCCCTCGAAGACGGTCATCGGCCGCTGGTTGACGTACTGCCGGAAGTGCCGCCGGATCGGGATCAGCAGACCCCACAACGACACGTGGTCCGGCACGCCGGGCCAGCCCACCGCGCCCAGCAGGATCACGTCGTGCTTCGCCAGCCGGTCGAGCGCGTCGTCCGGCATCATCGTGCCGGTCTCGGCGTACGTCTGGCACGACCAGTCGAACTCCTCGTACGTCAGGTCCAGGCCGTGCGCGTCGGCCACGGCGTCGAGCACGGTCCGGGTGGCACCGACCACCTCGGGCCCGATCCCGTCGCCGGGGATGACCGCGATGCTGTCCGGCACCGCGTCAGGCCAGCCCGACGACGCCGACCATCACCGGCAGCAGCAGGATGATCAGGATCGCGCCGAGTACGTCGAACGAGAAGCCCGACCTGATCATCGTCGTGATCGGCACACAGCCGGAGCCGTAGACGATGGCGTTCTGCGGTGTCGAGACCGGGAGCATGAAGCCGAACGACGCGGCGAACGTCGCCGCCAGGGCCGGGACGAACGGGTTGATCCCGGCCGCCATCGCGATCGGGATGATGATCGGCACGACGACGGCGGCTGATGCGGTGTTGCTCGTCGTCTCGGAGACAAGGATCGCCAGGGCCACCGCGAACGCTGTGATCGCGAAGGTGCTGGCCAGTCCGAGCTTGTCGAAGGCCCCGTTGCCGATGGTCTCGGCGAGACCGGTCGACTCGAGCAGCGAGCCGAAGATGATGCCGGTGCCGAACAGCACGATCGTGCCCCAGTCGATCTTGGCCGCATCGCTCCAGCGCAGCGTGAACTCCCGCTCCTTCCAGCTGGTGGGGAGGAGGAAGAGCAGCGACGCGCCGAGGACGGCGACTACGCCCTCGTCGAGCCGGTTGCCGACGGTCTCGTAGGCGCTGGAGTCGGTGCCGGCGATGATGCCGACGATGCCGGGCACGATCCAGAGCGTGACCGTGGTGGCGAACGCGATCAGCGTGTTGCGCTCGGCGACCGAGAAGTCGCCGAGCTTTGCGCGCTCCTCGTCGACGTACTCCTCGACGCCCTCGAGCTTGCGCAGCTCCGGCCTGTTCAGGAGCAGGATCACGACCGCCAGCGCCACGAACATCAGGGCACAGATCGGGGCCGCCATGATCATCCAGTCGAGGAACGAGATCTTCTCTCCGGTGGCCTCCTCGATCAGGCCGCGGCCGATCAGGTTGGGCGGAGACCCGACCGGGGTGAGCAGCCCACCCACGCTGGCGCCGTACGCCAGCATCAGCATCAGGGCCGCGCCGACACGCAGCCGCAGCGGATCGAAGTCCTCGGCGACCACGCCTTGGCTCTGCAGGAGCTTGGCGATCACGGTGAGGATGCCCAGCGCGGTGGGCAGGAGCATCGCGACCGTGGCCGTGTTGGAGACGAACGCCGACAACAGGCCGGTGATGACACCGAACGCGATGATTACCCGGAACGTCGAGTCGCCGACGCCGGGGAAGTTGAGGACGAACATCGCGAACCGCTTGGCGAGGCCGTGCTTGAGCATCGCCGCAGCCAGGATGAACGCGCCGATGAACGTGAAGACGGTCGAGGAGCCGAACGGCGCCAGGGCCTCGTCGGCCGTGGCAACGCCGAGCAGCACGATGGCGCCGACGCCGATGAAGCCACCGATCGGGATCGGGACGGGCTCGGTGATCCAGAGGACGACTACGCCGACCAGGACGGCAGCCAGGGTGTGCTGCTTGTCATCGATGCCCAGCGGGAGGAGCAGCATCACGATCGTGGCGACGGGGGCCAGCACCAGGCCGACCGTCCGCCGCCCCTTCTCGAAGCGTTCCTCCTGCGGCGAGAGCTGCTGCTCGCCGAGGCTGCGATAGGTCGCCGGCCGCTGGAATGCGGCGTCGACGTCGGTCCGGGTGCCCTTGTCCGCTGTGCTCGTCATCGTGGCTCCGAGGTCGGAAGTGTTCCGGGTCACGTACCCGATCTCGGAAACTGCATTCGTTTGCGAGGGTCTCCGCTCAAGCCCCGGTGGCGGCGATCACCACGTCGCCGTGGCTCCCGTACCCGACCAGCCTGCCGCCGTACCGCGTGTCGTCGAAGCAGATCATCAGCCAGCCGCCGTCGTGCTCCAGCAGCGTGGGCCACGGAATGTTGCTGGGGTACGGCGCGTCGAGGGCACCGACCTCGTGCAGGTCGAGGTCGAAGATCGGGAATCGCGTGTTCTGGCCCCGGCGCCCGTCGCGGCCGTCGCTGGCCAGCAGCCACCAGCTGCCGGCGAGGTGGGCCAGGGTGGTGCCCTCCGTCGAGCGGCGGGCGGTGGCGGCACTGCGGACCCGCAGCGAGTCGAGGTCGGGGCCCTCGGCGACGACCGGGTGGAACCGGAAGTACTTGCGGGCGCTGACGTAGCCGGCCAGCCAGCCGTCCTCGGTGCGCACCAGGTGGGGGTCCCACACGCCGACCGACGACATCCCCGTCGTGGGCAGGTCCAGCCGCCGGGTGTCCAGCACGTGGGTGCCACGGGTGATGTCGGCGGTGGTCTCGGCCAGCGTCGCGGCGACCTCGTGCTCGGTCCGCCCCTTGTCGAAGTCCCCCCAGGTGCTCGCGGCGACCAGCCAGCGGCCGTCGTCGCGGATCAGGTGGCAGGCGTGGTCGCCGTACACACCCGGTCGGTCGGGCCGCCGGAAGAACAGGTCGGCGCGGTGCTCGAGGGCGTAGGACTTGGGGTCGAACGCCCACACCGACCCGTGCCCGGTCGCGAACGCCCCGGGGCCGGCGCTGGTCGCGGAGAGCAGATACCCGCTCCCGTCACGGTACGGCGTGCCGTCGGCGTGGGTGACCAGCCGGAGGTCTCGGAGCCCGAGCTGTCCGAACCGGCCCGCGCACACCTCGGTGGCGGCACCGGACGACGTCTCCCGCAGCTGCTTCAGCCAGGGCTCGTCGTGAGGGTCGAAGCGCTCGTGCAGGTCGAAGCGCGCCCGCACCCGCCACCGGTCCCGCTCCCGGGTGTAGCCGACGACGTGGGTGGCGGTGAGGCTGAGCGCGAGGCCGGCGACCTCGCCCTCGGGCCGGCCGAACCGGCGGCTGCGGTGGTCGGTCGTGGTCGACCCGGTGGTGACCCGCAGCGCCAGCCCGTCGTCGTCGAGAGTCGCGGTGAGCTCGGCCTCGCCTCCGCCGAGCGACACAGAAGCCGGCCCACGCCCCGCCACATCCGCCGTCACCGCGACGTACGGCGCCACCGGATGGCCGAGGTCGGTACCGGGCCGGATGAGGTCGACCGGCCGCGCTCGATGCACGATCTCGAAGCGCGGCAGCACCAGGCGAGTATCCCTCTGGTGGCCGTGGTTTCAGTGCACCGGGCGCCGGTCAGCGTTCGCTGGGACTCTGCTGGTCCGGCGGCTCCGCATCCTCCGGAGACTGCGCCGATGGGTTCCACCCGTACGGGGCGCCCTCCAGCTGCTTCTTCGTCTCCTCCGACGTCCGGTAGGAGTCCTCGTCGGCGCCCTGGATCCCACCAGCTGCGGCCACGAGCTTGGGCCCGGCTGCGAGCAGCTCTGCTGCCGAGCTGGTCACGAGGGTGTCCACCACGTCGTGGAGCTCCTTCCATGACTCGTAGGGACCGTGGCTCCCGTAGCCGCTGATGCGCGGCGGGCGCGCCCACGGCGACGCGCCCGCACCGGCGTTCATCCTGGCCGCGGACCGGCCGAGCTGGTCCGCGACGGCCGGCAGCCAGTACGTGCCGATCTTCCGCATCGTGCCCGGTTCGACGTCGATCGAGCCGGCCGGCAGCTTCTCCACCTCTGCCGCGAGCCCGAGCTCGTGGTGGATGTGGTAGTCGTCGCGGCCCTTGTAGATCGCATCCATCATTCCCTCGATGGGGCCGTTGTGGATGGCCTTCTCAGCGTCGTAGAGCTCGGTGGACAGAGCGCCGAGTGCGCGCAACAGGTTCGAGTAGACGTCATCCGCTGTGCTTCCCTGCAGCGGCACCGGGTCCTGGCCCCCGGGCTGAGCGGGGATCAACGAGCTGACGGCGCCGGTCACCTTCACTCCCTTCTCGATGGCCCCGGTGATCGGGCCGAGACCTGGGAGGGTGCCGAGGGCGATCTCCCCGATGGCCTTGAGGACCGTCAACGCCGTCGGACCCTTGCTCGAGTGCTCGAAGGCAGACTTCGCGTTGTCGGCGATCTTCACCACGTCGTCCCGGAGCTTCTTCATCACGTGCTGCTCGAGGAGCAGGGCGGTCGCCAGGGCGAGCATGGCGTTGCGCTGGTTGGCGATCGCCGTCTCCAGCCGGGCCGCGCCGTAGTACTTGCGGAAGGTCTCGACCGTGTCCCCCACACCGGTGTTGGTCATCACGTCGATCTCGTCAATGGCGGTGTTGAGCTCGGTCTGTGCGGTGAACGGCGGCTCCTCCGCGGATCCCTGCGTGGGCTTGAACGTGAGGAGCGTGATCGCGTCGAACATCGCGGTCAACGGGGCCTCGAACGTGGTGTGCGGGTCGTTGACATCGATCCAGCCTTCGAACGCCTGGTCGATGCGGTCGATCCACGGCTTGTAGACGTCCTCCCACGGGTTCGCCACGAACGTGCTGCTCGACCCCTTGTCGTCGGTGAAGGTGAACTCCATGTCCCCGGTGGGACCCTTGACCGGCGGATAGTCCGGCGTCGTCCAGTGCAGCGTGAACCCGGACTCGGCGTTGCCCGTGTTGAACGGGGCATGCGTCACCTCCATCGTGATGGCCGCCTTGGCTATCTCCCTTTTGAAACCCTTGAGCCCGTCGTACGTCGTCATCTGGTCCTCATCTCGCGCCCCGCGATCGGCGGTCTGGTCGGCTGCGGCCTCCGATCGACCGCATGGCGACCGTGCCCACTCCGACTGACACCTGACTTTCACGGCGCTTACACCGCCGCGGCGACCCTTCGAAACGGGTCGAATCGCGTAATCGTCCTCGCGGGCTCCGCCCAGGGGGCGTGACAATGGGGCGCATGACTCTCGGGGTCGAGGTGCGCCTGCTCGGCGCCGTGTCGCTGCGCGTGGACGGACACCCGGTGCCGGTGCCGGGCGCTCGGCAGCGGGTGGCGCTCGCCGCCCTGGCGCTGGCCCCTGGCGGGACGCTGAGCAGCGAGGCCTTGGCCGACCACCTGTGGGGCGACGAGCTTCCCGCTCAGGTCCGGCCCGCGTTGCACACCACGATCACCCGGCTGCGGAAGCTCGTCGGGACGGACCGGGTGGTGAGTACGGCGGGCGGCTACACCCTCGTCGTAGCCGACGATGCCGTCGACGTGCGTCGCTTCCGGTCCCTGGTGGGGGCCGCGCGTCGGGAGGAGGACCCGGACGCGGAGGCGAGCCTGCTCGTGGAGGCGCGTGGGCTCTGGCGTGGAGAGCCGCTCGAAGGGATGGACTCCGAGCGGCTCCGGTCCGAGTACGTCTACCCGTTGACAGAGGAGTGGTTCGCGGCCACCGAGCGGCTGATCGACCTGCGCCTCGCGGCGGGGGAGCACAGCGACCTCACCGGAGACCTCCGCGCGCTCATCGGGCGGCACCCGCTCCGCGAGTCGTTGTGGACCCGGCTGATCCGGGCACTGGCGGCGGCCGGACGCCAGTCTGAGGCCCTCGGGGCCTACCAGGAGATCCGCAGCCAGCTGCTCGAGCAGGCCGGCCTCGACCCGGGCGAGGAGCTCGTCGCCGCGCACGCAGCGGTCCTCGGGGGGAACGATCCGGTGGTCGCGGCCGCCCCGGCGCAGGTGCCCCGTCAGCTGCCGGCCGACTTCGCGACGTTCACCGGCAGGGCAGACGAGCTCTCGATGCTCGACGGCCTGGTGGCCGCGTGGGAGGCCGACCCCGCGCGACGAACCGTGGTCGCCGTCGTGGACGGTGCGGGAGGGATGGGCAAGACCGCCATGGCCGTGCACTGGGGCCATCGGGCGGCGAACTGGTTCCCCGACGGTCAGCTGTACGTGAACCTCCGGGGCTACGGCCCAGGCACTCCGGTCGATCCGTCGGTGGCCGCCGGTGCGATGCTCGGGGCGCTCTCCGTGCCTGACGAGCAGATCCCGGCCGACCCCGACGCCCGCTCCGGGCTGTTGCGCACCCGCCTTGCCGACCGCCGGGTGCTCCTGCTGCTCGACAACGCTCGGGACACCGACCAGGTGCGGGCACTGCTGCCGGGGAGCTGCGCCTTCGTCATCGTGACGAGCCGTAGTCAGCTCCGCGGACTGGTGACCAGGGAGGGCGCGCGTCGCCTGACCGTGGCGGAGATGTCAGAGACCGAGTCGGTGAGCGTGCTCGAGCACGCCGGTGGATCGGCGGCCACCGCGAGCGGTGACGCCGCCAGAGAGGTGGCGCGGCTGTGCGCGGGAGTACCCCTGGCCCTCGCCGTTGCGGCCGAGCGACTTGCTCGCGCTGTCGGGGGCCGGGTCGACCAGGTCCTCGCGGACCTGCGCGACGAGCAGCTGCGCCTCGACGCGCTCTCCGCAGGAGGCGACCAGAGCACCGACGTACGCGCCGTGCTGTCCTGGTCCTACCAGGCCGTCACCGATGACGAGGCGCGTCTCTTCAGGCTGCTGGGAGTGGCCCCCGGCCTCGACGTCTCGGCCCTCGCGGCCGCCGCACTGGTCGGCAGGTCGGAAGTGGAGACGCGGCGTCTGCTCGACCGGCTCGTCGACGCACATCTGTTGCTGGAGAAGACCGCCGGCCGGTTCGAACAGCACGACCTGATCCGGGTGTACGCCGCGGAGCTCGCCGCCGGCGAGGCCGCCGGGCGGGAGGAGGCCCAGCGACGGGTGTGGTCGTGGTACCACGGCACCGCGATCAATGCGCGCCGGGAACTCAGCACGCACCAACCCCTGTCGGCCTCGGGCGGTGACCCAGGAGTCGACCTGTCGGACTTCGACGGCCGGGCGGCAGCAGTCGCCTGGTTCCACGCGGAGCACGCGAACCTCGCCGAGGTCGTGCGGGAGGCCGCAGAGGCAGGTTCGGACGTGGTGGCCTGGCAGGCCGCGGCGGCGTTGGGCACCTACTTCACCAACCAGCGACCGTGGGACCACCCCGTCCCCATCCTGGAGCGCGGTCTGGCGTGCGCTCGGCGGACGGGTGATCGCTACGGCGAAGGCATGCTCCTGGCCGCACTCGGCGACTCCCACCACTTCCGCCAGGAGTATGCGGAGTCCCTGGCCCTCAGCCGCCAGGCGCTCGCGGCCTTCCAGGACGTCGAGGACTCCGTGGGTGTGGTCGGGATGCTGGCCAACCTCGGGATGACACTCACCGAGGACGGTCAGCTCGATGCCGCCATCGACCACTACCAGCTCGCGGTCGACGCCTGCGCCGCCCTCGACGACCCGGGGGCCGAGTCGCTGGTGGTCGGCAACCTGGCGGCGGCGTACAACGCTGCCGGCAGGTACGACGCCGCTATCGAGAGCGCCGGCCGAGCGCTCCGAGTCAGCCGGGCCGCCGGTCTGCCGGAGCACGCGGCACACGTCCTGGACGAGCTGGGCGCTGCGCACTCCGCGAAGGGCGAGCACGGCACGGCCGTGGCGTACTTCCATGAGGCTCTGGAGCTCTACCGGGAAGTCGGGCACCCCTACGAGGTCTTGACCCTGGACCACCTCGCCGAGGCGCACCGGGACGCGGGCGATGCGGGCCTGGCCCGCGAGACCTGGCGAAGCGCCCTCGCGCTCGCCACCGACTCCGGACACCCGTACGTCGCGAGGATCGAGGCACAGCTCGCCGCACTGTGACGTACCCCATTTGGCTGATGGCGCAAGTGACGCACGGGCTACAGAGTGGGCCTTGCCCGTGGAAGGGGTTGGAGATGCGCCTGGTGCTCGCGACGCTCCTGCTGTCTGTCGTGTCCGTTGTCGCTCCGGTGTTCGCCGCCGACGACCCACTCGAGCCAGCGCCCTCGCTCCGGGAGACGACACCCGTGTCCACCACGGGCGACTCCATGGACGATCCGGCGATCTGGGTGCACCCGACCGACCCCACACAGTCGCTGGTCCTCGGCAACAACAAGAGAGCTGCCCTGGAGACCTACGACCTGGCCGGCAACCGGGTCCAACGGATCTCCGACTCCGTCACCTTCTGGGGCAACGTCGACGTCCGCCAGGGGGTGCCGGTCGCCGGCGTCGTCGGTGACATCGTCGCCGTCTCTCACCGCGGCCTCCAGCTCTACCGCGTGAGCCCCTCCACCCGGCTGCTGAGCCGGACCAACGAGGGCACCGCACTCTCCTTCACAGGTGAGGGAGTGTGCCTCTACTCGAGCCCGACCAGCGGGAAGCTCTACGCCTTTGTCGTGGCCATCAGCGGCGTCGTCCGGCAGGTCGAGATCCGTGACGTCGACGGAGACGGCCTGTTCGATGGCGTCGAGGTCCGTCAGTTCTCCGTTGGGTCCGAGGCCGAGGGCTGCGTGGCCGACGACGCGCGTGGTGTGGTCTACATCAGCCAGGAGCAGACCGCGCTGTGGCGCTACGACGCCGAGCCGACCGGCGGCTCCCAGCGAACCGCCGTGGACACGACGGGCGCGAACGGACATCTGGTCGAGGACGTCGAGGGAGTGACCCTCGTCGACCAGCCCGACGGGAACGGCTACATCATCGTCTCGGCGCAGAACGCCGCCGATCCGAACAACTCGTTCTTCGTCGTCTACGACCGCGTGTCGAACGCCTATGTCCGCACGGTCCGGGTGACCGCGGGCCCCACCTCGGACGACTGCGACCGGACCGACGGCATCGCCGCTCTTGCCGCCGATCTCGGGCCGCCGTTCTCTCGAGGGATCTTCGTCTGCCAGGACAACAACAACGACGCGCCAGGCACGGTCGGCAACCAGAACCTCAAGTACGTGCCTCTGGAGCGGGTGGTCGACCTCGACGCGGGCCCGCCTCCACCACCGCCTCCGCCCGGCGACATCACGCCGGTGAGCACGAGCGTGGTGAACTCCAACGCCACCGTCTGGTCGCGTCCGGTCCCCAGCCAGGTCCAGCCGGGTGACGGGATGCTGCTGTTCTTCTCGCGGAGTGCCGACACGGCGACGCTGACGGGTCCCGGTGCCGGCTGGACGCAGGTGGGCAACCTGGTCGACGGCACCCTGGGGACGACGATCTGGCGGCGGGTGGCGACGGCAAGTGACGCCGGCTCGACCGTGCAGGTTTCGGGCGGCGGGGGCCAGCGCAAGGGTGCGCTCACGCTCGCCGTCTACCGGGGTACGGCGACGATAGGACCATTCGCGACCGCATCCGGAGCCGCCGAGCCGGGCAACACTGCCCTGCACACGACGCCGGTCGTTCCGACGGGTGCCGGGATGCTGCGGGTGTCCTACTGGGCCGATCGCAACAGCAGTGCCGCGGGGTGGACCGCCCCCTCGGGCGAGGTGGTCCGGGCCCTGTCCGCCGGGTCCAGCGGTGGCCGGATCGGCATCCTGCTCACCGACCCGAACCAGCCATCCGCCGCTGGCCAGACCGGAGGGCTGACCGCGGTGTCGGCCTCCGCCTCGGACAAGGCGACATCGTGGACAATGCTGCTCACACCTGGCTGAGCGGAGATGAGCATGGACCCCGTCGAGACCGACCCCGACCACTACCGCGTGATCTTCGAGAACGACCGCATCCGGGTCCTCGAGTACAACGACCGACCCGGCGACCGGACGCACGTCCACGCCCATCCCGACAGCGTGATGTACACGCTGAGCTCGTTCGGCCGCCGGCTGATCGCGGGCGACCGGGAGGTCGACGTCGAGCTCGAGGCCGGAACGGTGCGCTGGCTCGACGCGCAGGAGCACGCTGGCGAGAACATCGGGGACACCGACACCCACTCGATCTTCATCGAGCTCAAGGAGCCGCGTCCGGGGCCAGGCCCCAGCGAGTCGTCCCTCGGTCCCTCGACGTGAGTGTTGCGCCTCTTGACCAGCGGGCCCACGGCAGGCGAGCGTGTCGCCATGCTGCGCGACCCGCACGAGAACGTGGCGACCGTCCTGGTCGACCCGTCCGTGCTGGCTGAGCTCGAGGTGCACCTGATGGCGCTCGACCTGCACGTGTGGCCGGTCGAGACCGCACCGATCTGCGTCGACGGGCCGCGCCAGTCGTTCCAGGTCCGCCGCCGGATGATCGAGGCCCGGCGCGGCGAGTGGGACGACGCCGCCGAGTGGGTGCCGGCGTGGATCTCGTTCGGCGACAGCTGGCGCGACCGCACCGAGCCGATCTCCTGGACCGCTCGGAGCACGCTGTACGCCGCCCTCGACCAGTACGACGACCGGGTGCGCTACCGCCGCGGGCTCGGGGGCGTCCGGCCACTCGCCGTACCCCGGGAGCGGAGCGCCTGAGGGTCAGGAGAAGCAGTCGTCGCTCGTGGTTTCGGAGAACTCGATGTCGTCGATCAGCCACTCGCCGTCCTCGACGACCAGGCTGAAGACGTCGACGTACTCCTGGTCCGGTGCCTCCCAGGTCGAGCAGTCGTAGTGGTCGACGACCTCGACCTCGGCATTGTCACCCTCGATCTTCGCGTCACCGACCTGCGGGCCGTCGCCGACGACCGGCTGGGGCTCGTCGCAGCCGCCGACCGGGTCGCCGTCGACGAAGTGGTCCTCGTAGTCGTCGCACTCGCCCGAGGTGCGGGCGTCGACGACCGCCTGGACGACCGTCTCGGGATCCTCGTCCGGCTCGTCCGAGCACGCGGTTCCGAACCCGAGCAGGATGAGCCCCAGCAGTGGCATGGCGAGGCCGCGGCGGCCCCTGGAGCAGGCAGGCATTCGGACATCTTGGCGCGAAGTCCGGCCCGTGGCGGGCGAATCTGGCAACCGCCCCGCGAGCCTGGAAGTTCGATCACCAGACCGTCCCGGCGTATGATGGTGGCATGCCTCTAGGTACCAACTACGAGCAGCAGGACTGCACGTTGGCCCGGGCCTTGGAGATCCTCGGCGAGCGCTGGACGATGCTCGTGCTGCGCGACTGCTTCTACGGCGTCCGCCGGTTCACCCACCTCCTCGAGCACCTCGATGTCTCCCGCGCCGTACTCACCGATCGGCTGAACAGCCTGGTGGCGGCCGGGGTGCTCGAGCGCCGCACGGAGGACGGCCATCCCGCCTACGTGCTGACCGAGGCCGGAGTCGCGACCTGGCCCACCCTGTTTTCGCTCCTCCGTTGGGGCGACAGGTTCGGCGGCGGCCAGCGCACTCGTCGGGCGTTCGCCCACGAGTCGTGCGGCACTCAGGTGGACGACGTCGGCTTGTGCCCCAAGTGCGGGGTCGTACCCGGGCCTGCTGACCTCTTGCTCGTCCCCAAGGCGGGCCCGCAGTCCGCCCGCACCGATCCGGTGAGCATCCGGCTCCGGGAGCCGCACCGCCTGCTCACGCCACTTCTGCCCTGACCGGCGCCGCCGACAGGAACGCCACCACCAGAGCGGCGATGGCCGTGAGCCCTGCCGACATCGCGACCGCGTGGTTCCAGGCCGCGTCGCCCCCGTCGGTGCCGCGGGCCGCGATGACGACCAGCGTGATGCCGATGGCCGAGCCGATGTAGCGGGCCGTGTTGTTGGCGCCGCTGCCCATCGCCGCCTGGGCGGCGGGCACCGTCGCGATCGCCTGCTGGCCGAGCGCGGCGTTCAGGACGCCGTACCCCACGCCCACGACGAACAAGCCGGGCACGAGCCCCCAGCCGTCCGCTCCGACCCGGCCGAGCATCGCCGCCTCGCCGAGTGCGGCGACCAGCAGCGCGATCACCATCTGACGCGCACCTCCGAGACCGGGAGGCAGCCGCCGCGCCAGGAGTGAGGCGACCGTCCCCGTCGCGGACCAGGCCAGCAACAGCACGGCCGCGTGCAGCGCGCTCATCCCGAGGCCGGCGATGAAGAAGGTGCAGGCGAACGAGAGAAGGCCGACCACGCCCAGGCCGACGCCGAACGCCCCCACGGCGGCGGCCGAGAACCCGCGGCTCGTGAAGAGCCGCAGGTCGACCATCGGCCCCGACCGGGTCAGCTCGGTGACCACGAAGACCGCCAGCAGCGCGAGGGAGAGGACACCGGCGCCCAGCACGGCTGGCGTGACGCCGTCCCGACCCTCGGTCAGGGCGATCAGCATCAGCACCACGGACGCGCTCAGCGTCGCCGCGCCCGGCAGGTCGATCGGACGAGGGGTCTCGGCCAGCGACTCCACGATCCGGGTCTGTCCGACCCAGGCGACCCCTAATGCGAGAAGGGACATTGCGACGTAGAGCAGCCGCCACTGGTGCACCTCGTCGAAGGCGCCTGAGACGACAGGTCCCACGGCCCCTCCGGCTCCCAGTGCGGCACCCCAGACGCCGCTGGCCTTGGCCCGTGCGGCTCTGGTGGGAGTGACGTGGGCGATGATGCCCAGGCTCGACGCCAGTACGGCGGCCGAGCCGACTCCCGAGAGGACGCGGCCGGTGATGAACAGGCCGGGTCCGGCTGCGAGAGCGCAGATCAGGGCGCCGAGCGCGAGTGCGAAGCTGCCCCAGACGAAGACCCGGCGGCGGCCGAGGTTGTCGGCCAGTGAGCCGGCCGTGAGCAGTGCTGCCGCCACCCCGACGCCCATGGAGCTGAGCAGCCAGGTCTGCGCCTCCGCCCCGGCCCCGAGCGCACCCGCCAGCGTGGGCATGTTCGCGAGCGGCCCGCAGTACGTCGCCAGCGCGAGGAAGGTGCCCAGCGACGCGATCGCGATCGAGGGCGACGCGTGCGGCGCCGACGTCGGCGAGGTCTGGAGAGTGACGTCCGTTGCGAGTCTGTTCACCAGACCAAAGTAACACAGGAGGTCTGTTCAACAGACCGGATATACCGCGGCACAATGTGGCGGTGACGACGACCGATGCGCGCCTGCAGGAGACCGGGATCCAGGACGCGGCCCAGGCGGTCTCACTGGCGGTGTCGCAAAGCGGTGCCCGCCGCACGTGGTCGTTCGGCCGGTCGCATGCGGACGCGCGGTTTCGCGTCGCGTCGCTGACCAAGCCGTTCACGGCGACGGCCGCCGTCCTGGCCGCACGTCGAGCCGGCGTCTCCTTGGACACACCGGTGCTCGAGATGCTCCCTACGCTCGGTCCGGACTGGCGTGCGGATCGCACTATCACGGTCTCGCACCTGCTCGCCCAGGTCAGCGGCCTGAGTGGTCGGGTCACCGCCGACGAGGTAGCCGCGCTGGGTGACGGCGACGAGGTGGGGCTGGCCGTCGCCCGGCTGGTCGGCCGGGCCGGGAGCATCGCCGAACCGGGGACCCGGTGGAGCTATGACAACGGCAACTACTTCCTGGCCGGAGCTGTCGTGGCCGCGCTCTGTGGGATGCCCTACGAGCAGGCGCTGACGGAGCTCGTGCTGCGGCCCTGGGGACTCGACGGCACCGGCTTCGAACCTCCGGATCAGCTCATCATCGGGATACGGGACGGTTCGGAGCTGTCACCGCCGACCTATCCGCGTGGGCGCAGGCCCAGTGGCGGCCTGTGCTCCACCTCAGTCGATCTCCTCACGTTCGGTGAGGGACTGCTCGCCGATGACGACCTCACCGAGCAGGTGGCTCGGATCCGGACGCCGGCCGGTGGGATGCGGTATGGCTTCGGTTGGGCGCTCGGCCCGAGCGGCCAGATGTATCTCAACGGACGGCTGCCCGGCTACCGCACGGCACTGCTGGTGATTCCCGAACACCGGTTCGTCGCCGTCGCCCTGACCAACGACGAGGATGCCCTGCCTGCGGCGGCCGCGGCGCTCAGCGTGCTGCAGTCAGACCTCACCGGGGACCACCTCGGTGAGGCCATCAACGACTTCGCCGCCTGACGCCGCCTCGGAGTCAGGAGTCGCCGGCGCGGACCCTCGGCTGGTGGAGGAGCGCGACGACCGCGACGGCGGTCAACGCCACGACGATCGCAGCACACACGAAGGCGACCTGCATGCCGTCGGCGAAAGCCGCCTGCGCCTGCTGCTCGACCGCCGGACCGAGCCGCGCCGCGAGGGCAAGGGACGACCGCGCTTGCTCGACGGCCGGCTCCGAGAGGTTCGCAGGGTCCAGGTTGCTCCGGTACGTCGACTGCAGCGCGCTGCCCAGGACCGCGATTCCCAGTGCCCCGCCCAGCT
Source organism: uncultured Actinomycetota bacterium (assembly GCA_963779635.1). Lineage (GTDB taxonomy): Bacteria > Actinomycetota > Actinomycetes > Propionibacteriales > Nocardioidaceae > Nocardioides. Next base: position 667,027 of record CAVZZC010000010.1, read on the forward strand.
CGCGAGCGAGGTCGTTCACCGCGGATCCGACGCCTTGCTTGGAGATCGGCAGCGCATCGGTGATCACGGTCGTCGCCGGCGTCATGGCCAGACCCATTCCGATGCCGAGCGGCAAGAGCCCGGTGAGCAACAGCCAGTACGAGCTCCCGGCATCCAGCATCGACAGCACGATCAGCGCCGCGGTGATCAGGCCGAGGCCGAGGACGCACACGCGCATGACCCCGATGCGTTCCGTCAGCCGTGGAGCGACTGCCCGCGCGCTCGGCATCATCACCAGCGCCATGGGGACCAGGCTCAGTGCCGAGACGAGCGGCGAGTGGCCGCGGACCAGCTGCAGGTACTGCAGCAGCAGGAACACGAATCCGAAGAACGCGAAGTACTGGACGGTGATCGAGAGGGTCGCGGCCGTGAACCCCCGGTGGCGGAACAGGCGAGGGTCGATGAGGGGGTTGGCTCTGGTGAGCTCCCAGCGGACGAATGCCGCGAGGATGAGCAGTCCGACCGCGATCCCGCCGAGGGTGCGGGGGCTGTCCCATCCGTGGGTCGGCGCCTCGATCACCGAGTACACCAGGAGGCCGAGGCCGGCGACGGTGAACAGTGCCCCGGTGAGGTCTAGGCGTGGCGCCTCCGGATCGGCGGACTCGGGCATGAAGCGCGCGGCGCCGATGATCGCGGCGGCAGCCAGCACCACGTTGAGTCCGAACACCGACTGCCACGACCACACCTCGAGAAGTACGCCGGAGGCGAGGAGGCCGAGGATCGCGCTCGCGCCTGCGACACCGGCCCAGGCACCCACCGCTCGCGCCTTCTGCTCCGGCGGGAACGTGCTCGTGATCGTCGACAGGGTCGCCGGCATCACCAGGGCGGCGCCCACGCCGAGCACGCCGCGCATGGCGATCAGCCAGCCAGGGTCGCTGACCATCGCCGCTGCGAGCGAGCCCGCACCGAAGATCGCGAGACCGACGATCAGCGCGCGCCGACGGCCGTAGCGGTCACCGATCGCGCCCCCGAGGAGCAGTAGCGCGGCGAACACCAGCGCATAGGCGTCGATGATCCAGGAGAGCTCGGTCTGTGTGGCATTGGTGTCCCGGGCGATCGACGGGATCGCGACGTTCAGTGATGCCACCGCGGATACGACGGTGGCCAGCGCGAGCATGACAACGGGCAAGGTCGCCCGATGCACGAGCCGCTCCTCACGTTGGGTCGTACTGGTCATGACTTCCTCCAAGGCGTCGTTCCCGAGTCGTTGATGCGCCAAGGCTCGGGCCGGCTTGGGTGAGTTGTCGTCACCCAGGTGCCTGGTCACCCAGGGTGAAGACAAGTCACCCAGGTCGGCCGAAGACTCCGTCCTCCCATCGAAACGAATCGAGGAGGCAACGTGTCGTCGACCAGGTACACGATCGTCGTACGCGGCAGGCTGAGCGAGCGCTTCGTCAGCGGATTGCCCGATGTCTCGATGCGGCCCGGCACGGGCACGACTCGGCTGGACACCGAGCCTCTCGATCAAAGCCAGCTGCACGGACTGCTCGAACGCCTCCGCAACCTCGCGATCGAGCTCGTCTCCATCCAGGAGTCAAGGAGCACTTCATGACCATCGAACATCCCGTCACTGACCCAGTCATCGAGATCCACGGATTCACCAAGGACTACGGCGCCGTCCGCGCCGTCGACGATCTCAGCTTCGCGGTCGCACCGGGGACGATCACGGGCTTCCTCGGTCCCAACGGGTCGGGCAAGAGCACCACCTTGCGCGCGCTTCTCGGCCTCGTTGCGCCCACCGAGGGCTCCGTCCTGATCGCCGGCCGGCCCTACCGCGAGCTCACCGACCCACTCGGTCAGGTGGGAGCCATGCTCGAGGCGAGTGCGCATCCCTCGCACAGCGGTCGCAACCATCTGCGGGCGATTGCCATCCACACCCGGCGACCGAGACGACGCGTCGAGGAGCTGCTCGACCTCGTCGAGCTGACCTCTGCGGCCGACCGGAGGGTGGCCGGCTACTCGCTGGGGATGAAGCAACGCCTCGGACTGGCCTCCGCCCTGGTCAGCGATCCCCAGATCCTGGTGCTCGACGAGCCTGCCAACGGCCTGGATCCGCAGGGCATCCGCTGGCTGCGCGACTTCCTGCGGTCGCTGGCGGCCGACGGCCGGACGATCCTCGTTTCCAGCCACGTGCTGGCCGAGGTCGCCCAGACCGTCGACGACGTGGTGGTGATCGATCACGGACGGTTGGTCACGCACCAGCCTCTTGCCCAGCTCGTGGCGCGCACCACGGAAGCATCGGTGCGCGTGCGCTGCTCCCAGCCCAGCACCCTGGCAACTGCGCTGACCGCCACGGGCGTGGGCGTTGAGCTCGACAGTTCCGACGTACTGACGGTCACGGGCGCCAGCACGGAGACGATCGGGCAGGTGGCCTTCGACAACGCCGTCGTACTCCACGAGATCTCGCGCGTTGTCAGCAGCCTCGAGGAGACCTTCCTCCAGATGACGACCAACTCGGCCGAGGAGGCCACGACATGGTGACCTTGATGATGGCGGACCTGTTCCGGCTGCGCACACTGCGCTCGACCCAGGTCGTGCTCCTGGTCCTCCTAGCGGCGGTCGCGGCAATCACGGCGGCTTCCCTGACTGATGCGGGAGCCGCAGGAATGACGACGCCGACCCAGCTGCGCGAACCTCTCACGGCCAGCGCCGGGATCCTGGTCCCGGTCGGCCTGGCCCTGTTCGCCGCGATGCACGTCGCCGGCGAGTACCGCTACGGGACGATGGGTCAACGCCAGCTCGAGTCGCCGCGGCGACCGCGACTGCTGATGGCGATGCTGGGCGTCCACGGCCTGCTCGGCCTGGTCGCGGGTGCCGTGGCTCTGGGCATCGGTGTGGCGATCGCGTTGCCGATGCTGGCCAGCGAGGACCTGAGCATGGGGATGACGGTGCAGATCGTCGGGGCCGTCCTCTTGGCCGGGTGGTGCTTCAGTCTGATCGGCGTCTGCACCGCGGTGATCTTCCGCAGCCAGTCCGCTGCGGCCCTGATCCTCGTGGGCACGTTCTTCGTCGAGAAGATCGTCGGCGCCTTCGTCAGTGGCGCCGCCGAGTACCTGCCGTACGGCCTGCTCTCACCATTGCTCCGCCTGGAGGGCGCGTCCATCGGTCAGGGGCCCGCGGCTGCGTCGCTGGTGGCGATCACGGCAGCACTGTTCGCCCTGGCCGCGTTCCTGTTCGCCCGCCGCGACGTGACGTCCTGAACGAGTTCAGAGCAGCTTCAGCTCACGGGCGCGCGAGACCGCGCCCGGGCGGGTGTCGACACCCAGCTTGCGGTAGATGCTCTTCACGTGCGTCTTGACCGTGTTGAACGAGACGTAGAGCGCATCCCCGATCTCCCGCTGGTTCAGCTCGGTCATCAGCAGGCGGAGCACGGCCAGCTCTCGCGTGCTCAGCTCCTCGTCGTACGGCGTGCGTGCGGCCTGGCTCGGCTGGACCCGGAGCCGGCGCTCGGCCCTCGCGATCAGGTCCGGCATCACGCCCGGGTCGACGCACGCATCGGCCACCAGGCGTGCCTCCTCCAGGAGGTCGGGAACCTCGGCGGCGTCTCCGAGGCGGCTCATCACCCCCGCGTGAGTGAGCAGCCCGTAGGCGAGCTCGAACTTGGCGTTGCCTCCTCGGGCCAGCTCCACGCCTCGGGCGAGAGCCTGGTCGGCCTCCGGCAGCCGGTCCTGCCTGCGGAGCAGCTCGCCCCGAGCGACGTTCGCCATCGACATGCCGAAGTAGTTCGCCAGACCGGGCTCCCGCTGGTGCAGCGCGTCGGTGTCGGCCAGCACGCGATCAGCGACCTCCCACTCCCCGAGCTCGGCGTGCACGACCCCACACCAGCCGAGGGCGTGCACCAGCGCGAGGGAGTGGTGGGACTCCTCGCTCGACGTCACCGCCTCGACGAGGATGGCCGACGCGGCCTTGGCGTCTCCGCTGAGGAACGTCGAGACGCCGTACGTCGTGAGGAGGGCGCTGCGCCAGTAGCCCGAGCCGGGTTCCGCGACCTCGAGCGCCGGCCGCGCCGTTTCGGCGATCCCACGGACGTCACCGAGGAAGTAGTGGTTGATCGCCTGCGATGCAGCCACGCCGGACGCGACCGAGGCCGGTCCCGCCAGGAGTGAGGCGTCACCGGCGCCGCGCGCGGCCGCCGTCAGCCACTCGTCTGCCTCGTCGATCCGGCCCACCTCTTGCAGCGTGGTCGCCCTGACGAGGCACAGCCGCGCATCCGCCGAGACGGTGCCGGCCGGGAGGCCGTCGAGCCACGCCAGCAACGTCTCGAGGCGGGCGTCGTCACGAAACTCGATCCAGTAGCGAAGGATCAGCTCGGACGCATCGGCGACGTCTCCCGCCATCGTCGCGTGATGGATCGCCTCCGACGGGTCGCCCTGGTCGCGGTGCCAGGCGCTCGCCCGTCGATGCAGCAGCCGAGCATGCTCGGGTCTGGTGAGCGCGAGCTCATGTCGCAACAGGTCCCCGAAGAGGTGGTGGTAGCAGTACCACTCGCGCCTCGTGTCGAGGGGGATGAGGAAGGAGTTCGAACGCTCGAGCTCGTGCAGCACGCGCACCGCGCCGGGTCGGTCGGTGACGGCGTCGCAGAGGGGTGCGCAGAGGCGTTCGAGCACCGACGTCTCGAGGAGGAAGTCCCTGACCTCCTCGGACAGGCCGGCGAGCACCTCCTCGGTCAGGTAGTCGACGACGTGGCGATTGTCGCCCGCGAAGGTCTGGATGAACTCGTGCGCGCTCGCCCGGTCCCGGATGGCCAGGGTCGCCAGGTAGAGGCCGGCCGCCCATCCCTCGGTCAGCTCACGCAGCCGGATGACGTCGTCGCGTTCGAGACCGAGCCCGTGCAGGTCGTTCAGGAAGAGGTCGGCATCCTCCTCGGAGAAGCGAAGCTGTTGCGCATCTATCTCGGTCAGCTCGCCGCGGGCGCGTAGCCGGGCGAGCGGGAGGGCCGGCTCGGTGCGGCTCGAGATCACGAGCTGAACGGTCTGGGGGAGGTGCTCGAGGAGGTAGGAGAGTCCCTCGTCGGTCTCCGGGCTGCGCACCAGGTGGTAGTCGTCGAGCACGAGGACCACCTGGTGAGGCAGTGCGATGAGCTCGTTGAAGAGCGCGGGCAGAACGTCGTCGACCACGCTGGCACGCGGGGCCCGCAGCATGGGAAGCGACGACGCGCCGGCTTCCGGGTCGAGGGTGCGGAGGGCATGGATCAGGTAGGTCCAGAACCGGACCGGGTCACTGTCGCCAACATCGAGCGCGACCCAGGCGAACGGCCGGTTCTCGCTCTCGAGCTGGTGCCAGTCGGCGAGCAGCGTGGACTTCCCCCACCCGGCAGGGGCGCGGATCAGCGTCAGCTTGTGCGGAGGGCCGGCGCAGAGCTCGAGCAGCGCGCGACGCGAGACGCGCCGACGCGGGACGGGGGCCGCCAGCTTCGACTGGATGAGCGCGCGCGCAGCCTCCACGGCATCCCTCCTGACGCGATGAGCGTACCCGGGGACGCCCCCGCAGGGCCCTAGTCGGTTGGGGGGTCCGGGCCCACCAGGAGCTGGTCCAGGCCGCGCGTGAGCCCCACGCGACCGCGCACCGCTCGCGCCGCGAGCAGCGTGCCGGTGACGTACGGCGCGGCAGTACCGCCGGCGTCGTGACGGATGGACAGGCGCTCGTCGGGGAGGCCGAACACGACCTCGGTGGACGCCGTGAAGCTGGGGAGTCGCAGCGAGTGGACCTGGGTGCCGCCCAGCGTGCCACCGCGCATCTCGGGGTGCCCGGCCGTGTCGCCGACAGGGATCTCGACGTACGGCGCCCGGACCTGGCCCAGGCGCTCGGCCAGCTCGGTGGCCGTTCCGCTCGGTGCGTCCGGCTTGGCTGCCGAGGCGTAGTCGATGATCTCCCAGCTGGGAAGGTGCTTCGCGGCCAGCAGCGCGGCCGCCTGCGCCATCGCCGCGGTGACGGAGAAGTTGCCGGCCGCGATGACACCGACTCCTTGATCGCGCCCCGCACGTTCGATGTCCTCGAAGTCAGCCGCACCGAGACCCGACGCGCCCACGACCACCGCCACCCCGCGCGCGATCGCCTCGAGCACGTGATCGCGGACCGCGTTGTGGGAGGTGTAGTCGATCAGCACGTCGACGCCTGCCAGCGCCTCGGAGACGGTGCCGAACACGGGCACGCCGTTCTCGTCGCCGTCCCATGCAAGCCCGAGGTCCTTCCCGGCTGCTCCACGGCTGACTCCGGAGACCAGCTGCAGGTCCTCGGACTCGAGGACCGCCTGGGCCACGGCGCGTCCGGTCCACCCGGTCACGCCCGCTACACACACGGAGAGCGTCATGGTCAGTTCCTTCCGACGGGGTAACAAGAGCCCGCGTCCCGGACACTACTTACACATGGGTCAGGTGAGAGACGTCAACGAGTTCACCGAGGTCTGGCAACGGGACGGGCCGCGGTTGGCGGCGTACGCGCGCCGACAGGTCCCGGCCGGAGAGGTCCAGGACGTGGTCGCCGAGACCTTCCTGCAGGCCTGGCGGCGATGGGACGACGTGCCCCAGCCGCCCCTTCCCTGGCTGATCGGCACGGCCCGCAAGGTCGTGGGCAACCAGCGCCGCGGCCATACCAGACGGCGGGCGCTGCAGCAGCGGCTCGGCCTGCTGGGCGATGCCGCACTGTCAGCGGAGGACGCCGGCCTGCTCGCCACCGATCGAGTAGCGGCCTTGGAGACCCTCGCCGCCCTCCCGGAGGAGCAGCGGGAGGCATTGCTGCTCGTCGCCTGGGACGGGCTCACTCCGGATCAGGCAGCTGCCGTGATGGGTGTGCGGCCCGGGACGTTCCGGGTCCGGACCCATCGTGCACGAGACGCGCTCCAGCGCGCCTTGGAGCTCGCCGACCCCCCATCTCTGCTCACCCGAGTGAGCCTGCAGCACCTCCCGAAAGGTGGCATCGAATGAACAAGCACTCCATCGACGACCGGATCGCCGCACTCGCTCCCCTGCCGCAGCACCTCGACCAGGAGTGGGCGAACGCCACGCTCGCCCTCATCCTCGCCGACGAGCCGTCACCGAAGTCCCGTTGGCGTGCTCCGCGGCGTCTCACCACGCTCGCCGTCGCCGGCATCCTCACCGTTGGCACGGGTGCGGCGGTGGCCGCGGCGACGATGGACGACCCGATCGACGTCGTCAAGGACACCCTGCTCGACTTCTACGAGGAACCGAACACCAGCGGCAACGACGTCGGCACCATCCACGACCCCCAGCTGGTCGCCAAGGTCGAGCGGAGCAACGGCCATGTCTTCGGGGTCTGGATCGCGACGACCTCCTCGGGAGAGATCTGCGACGCCCAAACGGTGAGCGAGTCAACCTGGGACGGCGTGGGAGCGCCGGCACCCAGCGACCTCGAGTACGGCTGCGCAGCAGACATCGTCGATCCGACGGACCCCGGCAAGATCATTCGGCGAGAGCGGCCCGACCAGCTCGGCGGCTTCTTCTTCAGGGAGGGCGGGGACACGATCCTTTACGGCATCTCGCCCTACTCCGACGCCGTGGCGGTGCGGGTGGAAGGCCCGGGCGTCGACCGGACGCTCCCGCTGCGGGCCGACTCTCTCGGCTACGGAGCCGCCCTGCCCGAGGCAACCGGTATGCCTTCGTTGAAGCTGACGTTCCTCGACTCGGCGGGCAATGTCGTCGGCAGCAGGACGGCGTACGGATCACAGTGGCTCGACTGAGCACGTAACCAGCAGGAGCCCGCATGGGTGTCGGTCAGGTCACGGCAGGCGGAGGGGCTCAGAGCATGGCTTGCTGGTACTGGCGTGGCCACGCGGCGCCGTCCTCGAGGCCCACGCCAAGCTCGTGGGCAGCGCGGAGCGGCCAGTGAGGCTCACGCAGCATGGTCCGGGCCAGCAGGACCACGTCGGCGGAGCCTGAGGCAACTATCTCCTCGGCCTGCTTGGGCTCGGTAATCACGCCGACGCTGCCCGTGGGAACCCCCGTCTTGCGCAGAGTTCGCGCGAACTCGACCTGGTAGCCCGGCCCCACCGGGATGGGGGCGTGGGCGACGTTGCCGCCGGTGGAGACGTCGAGCAGGTCAACTCCTTGGTCACGGAGAAGCCCCGCGAGCCGCACCGAGTCCGAGGTCTCCCAGCCGCCCTCGACCCACTCGGTCGCGGACAGGCGGGCCACCAGCGGCAGATGGTCGGGGACAGACGCCCGCACCGCGTCGACGACCTCGAGAAGCAGTCGGCTCCGGTTGTCGAAGGACCCGCCGTACGAGTCCGTGCGCCGGTTCGACAGCGGAGACAGGAACTGGTGGAGCAGGTACCCGTGGGCCGCGTGCAGCTCGATGAGGTCGAAGCCGGCGTCGACCGAGAGGCTGGCGGCGTCCGCGAAGCTGGCGACCACCTCGGCGATCTCGCCCCGACTCAGCTCGTGGACGTCGTCGCGGAGGCCGGGGAAGGCGAGGGGCGAGGGTCCGACCGGCTGCCAACCGCCGTCGGCATCGGTGCGGACCGGCTGGATGCTCCATGGAGGTCTGGCGGATCCCTTGCGACCCGAGTGTCCGAGCTGGATCCCGGGCACGGCACCACGTCGCCGGACGAACTCCGTGATCGGACGCCACGCACGGACGTGCGCGGCGGACCACATTCCGGTGTCCTCGGCGGTGATCCGCCCGTCGGCGCAGACGGCGGTGGCCTCGGTCATCACGACCCCGGCACCCCCACGAGCCAGCGCGCCGAGGTGGACCAGGTGCCAGGCGTCGGGAAGCCCGTCGACCGCGGAGTACTGAAGCATCGGGGACACCCAGATGCGGTTGCGAATGCGGGCGCCGCGGAGCTGCAGCGGTTGGAACAAGTGACTCATGGTCGCGCCTTCGGTCGAGAGCTGGCCGGACGTCGAGCGACGGTAGGACCTCTCGCCGGTGTCAGGATCAAGGCGGTGTCGGCGAGGTCACACGCCGGACTGATGCGACGTCAGGCGAGGACCGCGTGCGCGAGCGAGCGCAGCGCCGAAGCGACCCGGTCGGGCGGGACGCCGCGCTCGCGTTGGTGCAGGAACAGCGCGGGATCGAGGGGCGCGAGCAGGATGTCGGCGAGCGCATCCGGATCCGTCCGGCCGGCGTCCTGCAGGAGGTGTCGAACGTGGGTGCGCCAGAAGCCGTAGGCGCCGGTGCCGAAGCGGAGCTGGCCGATCTCGGTGCTCAGCACCAACGTCGAGTGCTGGTCGAGCAGCTCGACCATGACGTCGTAGAACGCGGCCAGGCGCTCGGCCGGCGGGGCGCCGGGTCCGAGCGGCGGCTCGCCACGCAGCAGCTCCTCCTGGATCTCCCTCTCGTGCTCGTCGAGGAGTGCCTCGGCGACCGCGCCCACGGTCGGGTAGCGGCGGTACAGCGTGGCGCGCCCCACTCCGGCGGCCTTGGCGATGTCGTCCATCGAGACCCCGCCCGGTCGCTGACGTTCGAAGACCTCGGTCGCCGCATCCAGGATGCGTTGACGATTGCGTGCGGCGTCGGCGCGCTCAGCGCGCGGAGGTGGATCCGCGAGCTGTAGTTCTCGCCGAGGATCGCCCACGGCGGCACTGTATCAACTGGACAGTATGTCCACTTCTGCTAGCCTATCTGGACACGTTGTCCGTTAATCACTCCCTGTCCGGAGGACCCATGAAGCTGCTTCACGTCGACGCCAGTGCTCGCTCCCGCTCGTTCTCCCGACGGGTCTCCGCGGAACTGGTCGCAACTCTGCGCGATCTCGACCCCGGTATGGACTACCACCACCGTGACCTGGCCGTTGATCCGGTGCCGCACATCACGGGGGCATGGACCGAGATCTGCGACAACCTGATGCGCGACGGGATCACGGCACTGGACCGGCTCCACGAGGGCGCGCGGACGCCGGAACAGGCGGATGCATGGAAGGTCGTCGAGCCGCTGCTCGAGGAAGTGGTCAACGCGGACGTCATCGTGCTGGCGACGCCGATGTACAACTACTCGATCCCCTCGTCCCTCAAGGCTTGGCTGGACCAGATCACGTTCCCCCGGATGAGCCTCGAAGGCCGCCGTTTCGTGGTCGTCGCCGCGCGGGGAGGCTCCTACGCGTCGGGCGCCCCGAAGGAGCATGTGGAGCACCAGACCCGCTACCTCGCAGACTTCCTCCCCGGACACTTCGCGGTCACGCCTCCGGAGGTGATCACGGTGGACCTGGCCAACAGCACCGTGGACCCGCAGCTCGCCGAGCTCCGAGGAGCCCACGAGACCGCCTTGGCGAACGCACTGTTGGCGGCCCGCCGGCTGGCGGTGGTACTGCGGGATGACCGGAGGGCCGCGTGAACCCCTGGGCCTGGCTGATGCTGGCCGGAACGGTCGAGGTCGCCTGGTCGCAGAGCATCAAGCCGACCGACAGCTTCACGCGGCCGCTGCCGACGGCGGTGTGCTTCGTGCTCGGCGTCTCGTCGGTGTACCTGCTCACGCGGGCCATGCAGTCGCTGCCGGTGGGCACGTCGTACGTCGTGTTCACCGGGATCGGCGCTCTCGGCGCGGTCACGCTCGGGGTCGCCCTGAGCGGTGACCCGATGAGTGCGTCACGACTGGCTGGTGTGACCCTGATCGTCGTCGGCGTCATCATCTGCCACCTCGCGGAGGCGGCATGAGCGCTCGAGATGCGAGGACGCGATGAAGATCGGCGAGCTGTCGGATCGGACGGGGGCCAGCCGTCGGTCGCTGCGCTACTACGAGGAGGTGGGCCTGCTCTCACCCGAGCGAGGTTTCAACGGCCATCGGGTCTACGACGAGTCCGATGTCACGCTCGTCTGGCAGATCCGCTGGCTGTTCAACGCGGGCCTCAACAGCAGCACCACGGCAGAGATCCTGCCTCTGGTCTGCGGCCGGGGCGACGAGGTCCAGCTGCACCCGGCACTCGCCGACGAGGTGGAGCCCACGCGCAACCTACTCGTCGAGCACGTCACCCGGCTGACGGCGACGCTGAGACGTCTCGACGACCTGCAGGCCTGGGCGCGCTGTCCGCGCCACAACCAAGGGCTGGGCTGCTCCGCCTGAGGTGCGTTCAGCCGCGGAAGTTGTAGCCGAACATCCGCCCGCCGGTCACCGTCGAGGGCTGGTGCGAGGTGCCAGGCTCGAAGTGCATGAACGTGCCGGCCCCGTAGTGCTGCCCCTGATCGACGAAGTCGCCCTCGATGACGAAGACCTCCTCGACGGTGTCGTGATGATCCACGACCGGCCAGGTGGTCCCCGGCGCGAACTCGATGAGCCAGACGCTCAGCTCGTCGCCGGCGGGCATGGACCAGCGCGTGATGCCCGGAGACACCTCAGTGCTCGGGAGGGTCGCGGTGTCGATGATGCGCCAGGAGGCAGGGTCCGTGGATGCGGTGTCGCTCATGATCCGAGCGTAGGTCGTGACGCCGGTGTGAGGGTCAAGGGTGGTCACACCCTCACCAGCTGCTTGCCGACGTTGCGGCCGCGAGCATGTCCAGCAGCGCGACGACCGAGTGCTCGAAACCCTCCACGACGGTCTCGTGGACGGTGAGGGCACCGGACCGGACGCGCGGTACCGCGAACCGCTCGAACTCCTCGCGGACGTGTGCCCAGGCGCTGACGAGGTAGCCCTCGAGGCGCACCTGCTTCTCGACCAGGTCGAACAGGTTGGTCGGCGCGATGGGCGGGACCTTGCTGTTGTACTGGGAGATGGCGCCCACCCAGGCGATCCGCGCGTGAGAGGCGCACAGGTCGATGGCCAGGGCGAGCATCTCGCCGCCCACTCCCTCGAGCCCCACCTGCACGCCGCTCTCGAAGCGGTCTCGCAGGCTGGCGACGGCGGAGGGGTCGCGGTAGCTCACGGCGGTGCTGAACGCCCCGCCACCCAGCAGGTGGGCCGCCTTGTCGTCGGTGCCGGTGACGCCGATGACCTGACCGGCGCCGAGCTCGCGCGCGAGCTCGGCGGCTGCGGTGCCCACCGCGCCGGCCGCGGCGGTGATGAAGACCGATTCTCCGGGCTCTAGCCGCGCGATCCGGGTGAGACCGACGTACGCCGTGAGGCCGGTCCCGCCCAGCACACCCAGGTGCGCCGTCAGCGGGACCCCCTCGGCGACGGGGAGCGGCCGGGCTGCGCCGGGGTCGAGCGCCGCATGGGTGGCGTACCCGGCGCGGTGGAAGACGAGGTCTCCCGCCGCGAGCTCGGAGTCACCTGGGTGCAGCACCCGTCCGATCGCCCGCCCCTCCAGGGCGCGTGCAGGTCCCAGCCGCCGTCCATCTCCTCGCGGTGGTAGGGATCGACCGAGAAGTACAGGTTCTCCACCACCGGCCGCGGGCCCGTGTCGTCGAGGACGACGTCGACGAGCTCGAAGTCCTCCGTGGTCGGAAGGCCGTGGGGACGGCGCGCGAGCTGAAACCTGCGTGCATCGATGGTCATCGGGCCGCGCCCTCAGTCGCGGGCGTCGTCGCGGTCGAAGCCCTCGCGCCGGGAACGCTCCTCCAGCGTCTCGGTCTCCTGGAAGATCGTGATCTGCTGGTCGGCGGGGACGTCGAGCCGCGCGTTGAGCGAGCGCCAGGGGGTCATCACCGTGGGGGACACCGGGTGCGCCCCGGCCTCCTCGAGATGAGCCACCATCTGTTGGGTGTCGGCGACCTCGAAGGCCAGGCGCATCTTCGCCGGGCTGGCCCCGCCGGTGGTCTCGACCTGGTCGATCGCGACCTTGTGCGCGGGGCTGGCGATCTCGAGCGTGGCCCGGCCGGCCTCGAGGATCGCCACGCGGTCCTCACCGCCGGTGGCGAAGGCGGCGAACTCGGGCATGCCGAGGGCGTCACGGAAGAAGGCGACGGCATCGTCGTAGTCCGCGGCTTCGATGATCACCCGAAGCTGCAGGACCGGGGCGGGGGTGGCGTTCATGAGGACCTTTCAGATGGGGAAGCGGGGTCGCTGAGGCAGCGAACGAGACCGTAGGCCCTGACATCAATGTGAACGTCAAGTCCTCGACGGCTCCGTGTCACCCGAATCGATGACAACCGACACCTGGGACCAAGCGTCGGCCGCCTCGAGACTCGTCGACAGATCCCATCGGAAGGACACCATGAGCATCGACACGACGGCCATCGCCGCCACGAGCCCCTCGGGCGCCGACGCTCCAGCGATGGACCACACGCCCATGAGCGGACTGCTCGTGATCGGAGCCGGACCCGGAATCGCGATGTCCGTCGCCAGGAGATTCGGGTCCGGAGGTTTTCCAGTCTCCCTGATCGCTCGAAGCGAGACGAGCCTCGATACCGCCCGCGCCGGTCTCGACGCAGCAGGGATCACCGATGTCCTCACCCGGACCGCGGACGCGTCTCGACCTGAGGACCTGGCCGCCGCTCTGGAGTCCGTCACGGAGGTCCGGGGAGACCCCGAGGTCCTCGTCTACAACGCCGGATGGATCCGCCGACCAGCCCGGCGAGCTCGATCGGCAGGGTCACCTCGACGCCTACGCCGTCAACGTCCTGGGCGCCCTCGACGCCGCAACCCGGATCGCGCCGCGAATGGCAGCCGCGGGCGACGGCACCATCCTGCTCACCGGAGGCATGCCGGTGCCGGTTCCCGGACTGGTCAGCCTCTCGTTGGGCAAGGCCGGCCTCCGCGCGCTGACCACCATGCTGGCCGCCGAGTACGGTCCCCAAGGGGTCCACGTCGCCACCGTCACGGTGGCGGGGGCGGTCGCCCCGCAGACCGACTTCGACCCCGATCGGATCGCCGAGCACTACTGGCGTCTGCATACCCAACCTCCCGGCGAGTGGGAGATGCACGTCCTCTTCGCGGGGGAGCCTTGCGACGTGGCGGGCTAGGTCGCGCATCGTCTGCCTCTGACCACTGGCAAGCACCCGAAGGTCACACCGCACCACGAGCAACGCCCCCGCCGAAGCCGGCGGGGGCGTCTCTGCAGGTCAGGGACCCGCTTGCTCGTGGGCAGGGGCGGGGTCGAACCGCCGACCTTCCACTTTTCAGGCGGACGCTCGTACCAACTGAGCTACCTGCCCGAGCGAGGCGAAACCATACAGGAGCAGCCGGGCAGGCACGAAAGCGACGCTAGAACGCGGAGACATGCTCCGGGGCCCGCTGCGGCCGGCTGAGGGCGCGTACGACGGCGGCCTGGCCGTGCCGGCGTACGGCGACGCCGGTGAGCAGGCCGAGCACCGGGGTGAGAGCCGGCTCGGGGAACTCAGGGGTGGGCAGCCCGACGCTGGCTGCGAGGTCGTCGCTGTGCACCACGATCTCCATCAGCCGAGTGGTGACCAGGTCGTCGACGGTGAGCGACCAGTCCTGCCACGGGATGTCGACCGAGTCGGGGTCGCGCGGTGCGGCGAGCAGTGCGGGCAGACGGTCCAGCGCCACGCGTGCCTCGGCCAGCACCGCCTCGCCGCCGACGGCGGCCTGCTCGTTGCTGTCGGCGCGTACGGAGACGTTCGCCGGGGCGTCGTGGCCGCCCTTCACCCAGGGGGCGTTCTCGTAGTGCTCGAGCAGCGGGATCGGCTCTCCAGACGGTGCGGCGTCCAGCAGTTCGGTCATCACGACCGCCTGCCGGACCAGGTGGTGAGCCAGCCCGCCGACGGTCATCCCGGCGCATGCGCTCTCGGTCTTCCAGGAGGCGGCGACCTCCGGTCCGGCGGCCAGTTCGTGCGCGATTCCGGCGGCGTCGACGAAGGCCTGCCGGTGTGGAGTGAGCATGCCCGAACGCTACGGCTTATGCTGTGTCGCGCAGTCCGGCCCCCATCGTCTAGCGGCCTAGGACGTCGCCCTTTCACGGCGGTAGCACGGGTTCGAATCCCGTTGGGGGTGCCACGTCCGAGAGGCACTCTCCTCGATTGGGAGTCGCCGTCGCGGATGGGTTAGAGTTCCACCGCTCGGCTCACGCAGCGGAGCACACCATGGCCCCGTAGCGCAGTTGGTTAGCGCGCCGCCCTGTCACGGCGGAGGCCGCGGGTTCGAGTCCCGTCGGGGTCGCCACGCTCGCTCTGGATCACGCATCCAGGGCGTTTGTGCGTTTTGGGAGACTGGTGCCATGCCGGTCGATATGGACCCCCAGCGCTTCGAGGCGTTGGTCAACGAGGCGCTCGACGGCATCCCCGACGAGCTGGCAGATCTGGTGCGCAACGTCGTGGTGCTGGTCGAGCCGGAGCCCCCGGCGGACGACCCCCACCTGCTCGGTCTCTACGACGGCGTCGCGCTCACCGAGCGCTACGGCGACATGCTGCCCGAGCTGCCGGACCGGATCTTCATCTACCGCGGCCCGCTGCTCGACATGTGCGAGACCGAGGAGGAGCTGGTCGAGGAGGTGCGGATCACCGTGGTCCACGAGGTCGCCCACCACTTCGGCATCGACGACGCCCGCCTGCACGACCTCGGCTACGCCTGACCCACCCAGAAGCCCAGCCCGCACGCGGCGACCGACAGCACGATCGTGGCCACGGCGTACGCCGTGCCGAGCCGCCGACCGGACCGGTGGGCCTGCACCGCGAACGCCGAGTAGGTCGACATGCCGCCGCAGAACCCGGTGCCCAGCAACGCCATCGCGGACTCGGAGAGGGCGAGTCCGCTGAACAGCCCCAGCAGCCCCGACGCGGCGACGTTCACGATCAGCGTGCCGACGGGGACGTCGTCGTCCAGCCACTCGGCGAGCGCGAACCGGAGCGGCGCCCCGACGGCCCCACCCAGCAGCACCAGGAGCGCCGTCACTCGTCACCGCCCTCGGCCGCGAACTCATCCTGGGCGACGGCAGGGATCCAGTGCGTCGCGAGCTGCACGGCGGCGAGACAGGCGAGCAGCGTCCCGACGAGGTACGTCGCGGCGAGCGCCGCGTCGCCGTCGGCCAGCAGCCCCCGCCCCTGCTCGGCGTACGTCGAGAATGTGGTGAACCCGCCCAGCAGCCCGGGGCCGAGCGCCACCGCCACGTCCCGGCGCCGGCGGACCACCGCGATCGCGGGCAGCAGGGCGAGCAGGAAGGACCCGACGACGTTGATGCCGAACGTCGTCCACGGGAAGCCGGACCCGTCCTCGACCAGCTCACCCAGCAGGTAGCGCAGCAACGCCCCGACCGCTCCACCGACCGCGACCGCCAGCAGCAGCCGTGGTGGCACCCGCGTCACGAGCGACTGGTCTCGCGGTCCTCGGCGCCGGCCGACCAGGGCTGCGGCTTCTCACCACCGGCCTGGCGCACGAACTCGCGCAGGAACCAGGTCTGGAAGGCGCGTTCGTCCGAAGTGCGGGCCACCGACAGCAGCCGCTCGGCGCGGCAGAACTCGTCGGCGAGGTCGAGCATCTCGATGAAGAGGTCGACCCTCTCGACCACGCGGCGGGGCAGGGTGAGCTCGAGGTCGGTCGTCTCCTCGCCGGCGGCGTAGGCCGCCTCGATCTGCTGCGTCCCGACCTGCGCCCGGGCCGGCTGGTCCATCGCGCTGAACAGGTCGGAGAGGTTCTTGGCCAGCGGGTAGTCGTCCTGGTGGGCGAGGGCGAGCAGGCGGATCTCGCGGCGCAGCTCGCGGTAGTGCCTGGTGGAGGTGATGTAGTCACGCACCGGGATCCCGCGGATCGAGAAGTCCACCAGGTCGAGGTCCAGCTCGCTGTCCTCGTCCTCCACGTCCTCGTCAGGAGCCCCGGTGACCCTGCCTTCCGCCCCGGTGTGCTCGGCGAAGGCGTTGGCGGGAGCGAACCAGACGACCTTCCCCTCGTCGTCGAGGTCGATCCCCCAGGCGTCGGACGCGCGGGCGACGATGCTGAGGCCACGCCCGAACGTGAGCAGCAGCTCGGCCTCGTCCTGCGGTGTGGTCACGTGCGGGAGCTCCGGCACCACCCGCGATCCGTCCCTGACCTCGACCCGCGGATGCTCGCGGGTGCCCCGCACCCGGACCGAGATCGGCGCCTCCGCATGCAGGAGCGCGTTGGTCACCAGCTCGGATACGGCGATCTCGGCGCACTCCACGAGGTCGTCGCGTCCGATGTCCTTGCAGGTGCCGACCACCCAGCGGCGCGCGTCTTGCACGCTGCGAGGTCCTGGGCCCAAGGCCAGGGCCGGTCGGTTCAGCGGCACGTCAGGTCTCCCACAGGGTGGTGGCGGGCAGGGGACACGTCAAACGCGCGACCCCTACCCAGGATCGCTCCACCCGAAACCAGAATCGCGCAGAAAAGCCTCGTGTCGACCCCTGGGTCGATCCGGGATCACCCAGTGTGACGCATGAGACGTCGTCCTCGATTAGCCGACCGGTTCGTGAGAGCGGGACAATGGTCTCGAGGAACTCCACCACGAGGAGGCCATCCATGGCAAAGACAGACCGGCGCCACCAGGTCGTGGTGATCGGATCAGGGTTCGGCGGGCTCTTCGGGACCAAGGCGCTCCGCCGGGTCGACGTCGACGTGACGATGGTCGCCAAGACCACCCACCACCTCTTCCAGCCGCTGCTCTACCAGGTCGCCACCGGAATCCTGTCCGAGGGCGAGATCGCGCCGCCCACGCGTGAGGTGCTGAGCAGCCAGAAGAACGCCAAGGTGCTGCTCGGTGAGGTCACCGCCATCGACGTGGAGGCACACACGGTCACCTCGCACGTCCTCGGCCGCGACATCGTCACGCCGTACGACTCGCTGATCGTGGCAGCGGGCGCCGGCCAGTCCTACTTCGGCAACGACCGGTTCGCCGAGTTCGCGCCCGGCATGAAGAGCATCGACGACGCCCTGGAGCTGCGCGGCCGGATCTTCGGCGCCTTCGAGATGGCGGAGCTCGGCGCTACCCGGGGCGACAACGTCGACCACCTGCTCACGTTCGTGGTGGTCGGGGCCGGCCCCACCGGCGTCGAGATGGCCGGGCAGATCGCCGAGCTCGCCCACCGCACGCTCAAGCGCGACTTCCGCGCGATCAACACCCGCACCGCCCGGGTGGTCCTGGTCGACGCCGCCGGCCAGGTGCTGCCGCCGTTCGGGGCCAAGCTGGGCCGCTGGACCGCGAAGGAGCTCAAGAAGCTCGGCGTCGAGGTGATGCTCGGCTCGATGGTCACTGACGTCGACGAGCGCGGCATCCAGGTCGAGCACAAGGACGGCCGGGTCGAGCGGATCTCCTCGGTCACCAAGGTGTGGGCCGCCGGCGTCCAGGCCAGCCCCCTCGGCGCGATCCTGGCCGAGCAGACCGGCGCCCCGCTGGACCGGTCCGGGAGGATCGGCGTCAACCCCGACCTCACCCTGCCGGGCTACCCGGAGGTCTTCGTGGTCGGCGACATGATCTCGCTCGACAACCTGCCCGGCGTCGCCCAGGTCGCCATCCAGGGTGCGAAGTACGCCGCCAAGGAGATCGACCGCCGGCTCGAGGGCAAGCCCGCCCAGAAGCCGTTCAAGTACTTCGACAAGGGCTCGATGGCGACGATCAGTCGGTTCAAGGCGGTCGCCACCGTCGGCAAGCTGCGGGTGAGCGGTTTCATCGCCTGGCTGATGTGGCTCGCCGTGCACCTCTTCTACCTCACCGGCTTCAAGAACCGCGTGACGGCGGTGCTGCGCTGGTCCATCTCGTTCCTGGGTCGCGGCCGCTCCGAGCGCACCGCGACCGAGCAGCAGATCTTCGCCCGCACCGCACTGGCCCGGTTCAAGCGCGGCGCCACCGACCTGGTCTCCGAGCCCGGCGCGTACGACGCCGCGGCCGAGCGGACCCGCCGCGAGGAGCTCGAGGCGCAGGCGCTGGAGGAGGCCCGGCTCACCGACGACGGTGTGCGTGGGGTGAAGGTCTCGTAGCGGCTACTCGAAGTAGTTGGGCGTCGCGTCCCGCCGGTCCATCAGCTCGCGCGCCCACTTCGGGAGGATGAACACGCCCTCGGCCTCTACGGTGACTCCGTCGGGGCCGAGGATGTGGCCCTTCGCGAACGTCTTGATCCCCTCGACCCGCTCCACCCAGGCCTCGCTGCGGAGGTCGCCGAGCGGGGTGCCCTGGCGGTAGGTGAGGGTCAGCCGGCCGGTCATTCCCGGCTTGCCGCGGGCGCCGGCGGACTCGCCGAGCATCTGGTCGAGGATCAGCGCCGCGACGCCGCCGTGCACGAGGTCCGGCGGGCCCTCGTAGGCGGCGCCGAGGTGGAAGTCGCTCCAGACCCGGCCGTCGCCCGAGGGGTCGTGCTCGATCACCAGCGGCGGGGCCACCGGGTTGCGCATCCCGACCACGGTGTTGCCCCAGGGCCGGCCGCGGCCGGTGGCGCCGAAGCGGACGCCGTACGCGCCGTCGAGCTGGTCCTTGCGCAGCCGCGCGGTGATCTCCTCGATCTCGGCCTGGGCGCGCTGGATCTCGTCGTCGTCGACCAGGGTGCGGATGGTGGCGTCGACCAGGTCTCGTACGGCGTCGGTGAACGGCCCGTAGAGCTGCTGCTGGCGCTCCAGCTCCTCGGGCGTGATGTCGTCCTGGACGTAGCCGGCCATGGTGTCGATACTAGAACACGTTCCAGAAATCGGGACCTGTTGAATGGTCTGGTGACCGCGCTCACCACACCCGACGTGCGACTCCGGGACAGCCTGATCGAGACGATGATCGACTTCGACGAGATCACCCAGATGCACGGTTCGGGCTTCTGGCATGTCGGCGAAGGGTGGCCCGACACCACCGAGGAAGGCGTGGCCGGGCTCGTCGAGGCGCTTCGCGAGTTTGCCGACCCGACCGTGACGCTCGGTGACTCACTGGTGCACAGCGACTACTTCTGGATCACCGACGGGGAACCCGAGCAGGTGATCGGCTTCATCGCGATCCGGCACACCCTGAATGACTTCCTGCTGGAGCTGGGCGGCCACATCGGCTACTCGGTCCGGCCGGCCCGGCGCGGCCAGGGTCATGCCACCCGTGCCTTGGCGCTGGGCGTGCAGCGGGCCGCGGAGCTCGGCATCGACCGGGTTCTGGTCACCTGCGACCTCGACAACGAGGCGTCCCGCCGCACGATCGAGCGCAACGGCGGGGTCCTCGAGGACGAGCGGAAGGACAAGAAGCGCTACTGGATCGACACCGGTCAACCGGGCAGGTAGCGGCGGAGCACGTCCATGAACTCCTGCGGGTCGACCATCGACGAGTCGATCTCGAACGGCTCCATGTTGCGGCGGAGGAACAGCACCCTCCAGTCCCGGTCACCCGGGGAGCCCACCACCTCGATGGGCGTGTAGCCGCCGGACAGGTCGAACACGAAGCGGCCTCCACCCTGGGTCACCTCGAGCTGACCCGAGCGCACCGCGAGGTGGGCGACCGGGCTGCTGGCCCGAATCGCCCACAGGGCCAGCACCAGCACCAACAGGACGGCGGCGATGCCGATGGCCAACGTGTTGGAGTCGCGGTAGGCGATGTACGCCGCCACCGCCAACCCGCACACCGCCGCGAGCAGGACCAGGCCGACCACCCGCCGGGCCCGGGTCCGGGGCGTGAACTCGACGTCGGTGGACACACCTGCGGGCGGAGCCGCGGGCGTCTCGGCGACGACAGGCTGCGGCGGCACCTCCGGAGCCGGTTCGCTCGGCTCGGCGGCCGGCGTCTCGGCGTCTTCCTGCCGGTGCGACATCCAGCGGTCGAACAGGTCGGAAGCCGGATCGTGCCTTTCGCGACGGTGGCTTCCGGCCATGGGGAAACGCTACGCGCACCTAGTCACATTTGGTGTCTCATCCAGACGTTGGGCTCGACGTAAACGGCGTGCCCGTGCTCGGCGTCGAGGTGCACTGGCACCAGGGCGCCCGGCACCTCGACCGGACCGGTCGTGTCGAACGGCAGCCCGGTCCACTCCCGCCACTCCTCCGGAGTGCCCACCACCGTCATCGAGGTAGGGGCGACCTTCTCGATGGTGGCGCCGACGCGGGCGTGCACGCGCAGCCACGGATCCTCGGGCAGCCCGTCCGCACGCATGCGGACGGCGTACGCCTCCATGGGCGTGCGTGGCTCTAGATGCTTGGCGTTGGGGCGCACCGGTGCGAACAGGACGTCGAAGCCGCGGCGCTCGACAGCGGACCGCATCGCCGTCAGCATCCGCTGCGACAGACCCTGCCCCAGGTAGCCCACGTCGATCGTCACCTCGAGGGCGCTGCAAGCGTCCGGCGTCGTGCCGCGGGCGTGGTCGGCCATCCCCCACAGCAGCACCCGGTCCCACCCGCCGTCCGGCAGCCGCCCGCCGCGGACCGGGGTGTTCAGCGCGAACGGGATCGCGAACGCCCGGGCGACCGGCACACCGTCCTCGGTGGCGATCACCGCCAGCTCGGGGAACGTCGGCAGCACCAGGTCGTAGTGGGCGTCGGACACCCGGTCGTGCAGGAGGAACTCCGGCCAGGAGTCCTCGAACTCGAAGGCCCGGTCGATGTAGTCCGGACGCTCGGCGAACGTCGTAATCACTATCTCGCTCACGTCCTTAGACTGGCACGCGTGTCGCTCCCGCAGCCGACCCCGGCACCGCACCCGGTAGAGCCGGACCCGGACTTCGACCTGCGACCGTTCCTCGACTTCATCGCCGCGGGTCTGGCCGGCGGGGCCAACGTGGTGATGCAGCTGTCCTGGCCCGAGGTCGGGTACGGCGTGCACGAGAGCAAGTGGGAGCGCGGCGCTCTGGTCAAGCACCCGTTCAAGCGGGCGCGCACCACCGGCACCTACCTCGCCGTGGCCATGATCGGCACCGAGCGCGACATCGCGATCTTCCGAGAGGCGGTCAACGACGCCCATCGGGTGGTGCGCTCCGGCGCGGACAGCCCGGTGAGCTACAACGCCTTCTCTCCCGAGCTCCAGCTGTGGGTGGCCGCGTGCCTCTTCTACGGCCCCTACGACTACTACTGCCGGGTCTACAGCGAGCCCGAGCCCGAGGTGGCCGAGGCGTTCTACCGGCACTGCTCGAGGTTCGCGACGTCGCTGCAGGTGCCCGCCGAGATGTGGCCGGCCACGCTGGCCGACTTCTGGGACTACTGGGAGTCCGCGCTGGCCCGGGTCTCGATCGACGACACGATCCGCGACATGCTGCTCGACATCCTCTCGGCGCGCTTCCTGCCCGGGCCGCTTCCGCGGCTGCTCGGCCGGCCGATCAGGTTCGTCAACGTCGGCTTCCTGCCCCCGGAGTTCCGCGAGGCGATGCGGCTCACCTGGACCGACGCCGACGAGCGGCGGCTGGGGCGGGTGCTTCGCCGCGTGCGGCTGCTCAACCGGGTCACCCCCGGGCCCATCCGCCGGGCGCCGATCTACATCAACCTGTGGGACATGCGGCTGCGGCACCGGCTCGGCCTGCGGCTCACCTGACCCTCGATCGACCAGGAGACCCACGTGACATCCACGCCGTACCCTGCCTACCCCGCGCCCAGCGACCAGGCGATCGCCCACCACACCGAGATGCTCGCGTTCATGCGCAAGGAGGTCTTCCCGGCCGAGGCGGCGTACGAGCGACACCGGCACGAGGCCGGGCCGGGCGACCACACCGTGCCCCCGGTGCTCGAGGAGCTCAAGGTCAAGGCGCGGGCACGAGGGCTGTGGAATCTCTTCCTGCCGTCGGAGTCGGGCCTCACCCAGCTGGAGTACGCACCCATCGCCGAGCTGTCCGGGTGGAGCCTCGAGCTCGCGCCGGAGGCGATCAACTGCCAGGCGCCCGACACCGGCAACATGGAGCTGCTCCACCTGATCGGCACCGACGAGCAGAAGGACCAGTGGCTGCGGCCGCTCCTGGGAGGCGAGATCCGGTCGGCGTTCGCGATGACCGAGCCCGCCGTGGCCAGCTCCGACGCCACCAACATCGAGACCCGGATCGAGCGCGACGGGGACGAGTACGTCGTCAACGGGCGCAAGTGGTGGACCTCGGGCGCCGCCGACCCGCGCTGCCGGGTGCTGATCGTGATGGGCAAGACCGACCCCACCGCGGCAACGCACCGCCAGCAGTCGATGCTGATCGTGCCGATGGACACGCCGGGCATCGAGGTGGTGCGCGACCTCCCGGTCTTCGGCCGGCACGACCAGCACGGCCACTGCGTCGTCCAGCTCACCGACGTGCGGGTGTCGGTGACCAACCTGCTCGGCGAGGAGGGCGGCGGCTTCGCGGCCGCCCAGGCGCGGCTCGGCCCGGGCCGGATCCACCACGTGATGCGTGCGCTCGGCGCGGGAGAGCGGGCGCTGGCGATGATGGTGAGCCGCGCCCAGCAGCGGGTCGCCTTCGGCGGGCCGCTCGCCGAGCAGAGCGCCGTACGCGAGCGGATCGCCGAGTCCCGGATCGAGCTCGACCAGGCCCGGGCCCTATGCCACCACGCGGCGTACACGGTGGACGACGCCGGCAACAAGGCGGCTCGGCACCTGATCGCGGCCGCCAAGGTGGCGGTGCCGCGGGCGGTGCTCTCGGTGATCGACCGGGCGATCCAGCTGCACGGAGGTGCCGGGATCACCGACGCCACGCCGCTCTCGATGCTCTACGGCTGGCACCGGGCAATGCGGATCTTCGACGGACCGGACGAGGCGCACCTCACGACGCTGGCCAGGGCGGAGCTCAACCGGCCGCCGTTATTTGACCTTCCGGAGGGCGTCTTCAGCCAGTTCGGCACCTTCGTCTGACGCTAGGCTGCCCGCAGCAGGGACACAGGAGTGGTGATGGGGCACCTCTATCTAGGTCTCGTGCTGGCGGGCTCCGTCCTTGCCGTCACGGGCCCTCAGCAGGGCGCGACCGGAGAGTCGATCGCCACGGTCGCGGCCGCGGCCTCCCCCGTCCGCGACGCCTGTGGGAAGCGACCGCCACGCAAGCCGAGCGGCAAGTCGTGGCGCTGCACGTTCGTCGACAACTTCGACGGGCCACGGCTGAACCGGCGGCACTGGAAGTCGTTTCGCGACGAGGTCCCGGCGCAGAAGGGCTCGGCCTGCCGGCGTCCCAGGAACTCCAAGGTCGCGAAGGGTCAGCTGCTGCTGACCGTGAAGCGCACCGGCGACACGATCGGCTGCCAATACACGATCGGTGCGGTCTCGACGTACCACCGGTTCAGCCAGAAGCACGGACGGTTCCAGGCCCGGATCAAGGCTCGCGCCACGCGTGAGCGAGGCCTGCAGGAGTCGTTCTGGCTGTGGCCGGACGACCGGATCAGGAGCACGGTGCAATGGCCGGCGGCGGGGGAGATCGACATCGCCGAGACCTACTCGCAGCACCCCGACCTGGCGATCCCCTTCCTGCACTACACGCCTGACAACAACGGCGGGCCGAAGCCGGGGCTCAACACCTCCTGGGACTGCAAGGCCAAGCGCGGCAAGTGGCACGTCTACACGCTGGTCTGGGGGCCCAACCGGATCGAGATCAAGGTCGACGGCAAGCGCTGCCTGGTCAACAGGTCGGGCAACCGAGCATTCAAGAAGAAGTACATCGTCGCCTTCACCCAGTCGGGCGGGCTCCGCGGCAACGCGCCGACCCACGAGACCCCGCTGCCTGCAACGATGCAGGTGGACTACATCCGGGTCTGGCGCTAGGAGCCGGCCGCAGGGCGAAACATCGGAGGAGCGCACACGATGAGAGCGGTGACCTGCCAGAAGGGAGTCCTCGACGTCGCGGACGTCGCCGACCCGGTGCCCGAGCGCGGCCACGTGGTGCTCGAGGTGCACGCGTGCGGCATCTGTGGATCGGACCTGCATGCCCGGCACCACTGTGACGAGATGGCCGACGACGCGGCCGCCACCGGCTACTACTCGCTGATGCGCTCCGACCAGTCGGTCGTGATGGGCCACGAGTTCTGCGGCGAGGTGGTCGACCACGGCCCGGGGACACCGCGGCGGCTGAAGCCCGGCACGCTCGCTGTGTCGCTCCCGATGGTGCGGACCGGCGGCCAGGTGCACACGACAGGGCTGTCCGTGCACGCCCCCGGTGCGTACGCCGAGCGGGTGCTCACCCAGGAGGCGCTCACCCTTCCGGTGCCAAACGGCTTGTCCGCGCGGATCGCGGCGATGACCGAGCCGATGGCGGTCGCGCTGCACGCCGTACGCCGCGGCGACGTGGGCAAGAAGCAGCTGGCCTACGTGATCGGGTGCGGGCCGATCGGCCTCGGCGTGATCGCGATGCTCAAGGCCACGGGGGTGCGCACCGTCGTAGCCAGCGACTTCTCGCCCGGCCGGCGCGCGCTGGCCACCGCGATGGGCGCCGACGTGGTCGTCGACCCGGCCGCTGAGTCGCCGTACGCCGTTTTCGCCGACCGGTTCACGACCGCCGACGGCCTGCTCGAGCTGGCCGTGAGCACCACGGAGAAGCTGCGCTCGGTGCCGATGCTGCCCTGGTGGAGCGTCTTCCGCGCCGCCGACGCGGCCGGGCTCGGGCCGAGCGCTCCGGTGGTCTTCGAGTGCGTCGGCGTGCCCGGGATGATCAACCAGGTGGTCACCAGCGCGCCGATCTGGTCGCGGGTGGTCGTGGTCGGCGTCTGCATGGGCACCGACGAGATCCGCCCGTCGATCGGGATCAACAAGGAGATCGACCTGCGCTTCGTGCTCGGCTACACCCCGGCCGAGTTCCGGGAGGCGCTGCACCTGCTCGGCGACGGGAAGGTCGACCCGACCCCGCTGGTCACCTGCACCGTCGGACTCGGTGGTGTCGAGGCGGCCTTCGACGCCCTGGCCGATCCCGAGGCGCACGCCAAGATCCTGGTCGACCCGCGATCCACGGAGGTCACTGCATGAGCGAGGTCCTGGTCGAGGCGCGCGACGGCGTGCAAGTGATCACGATCAACCGGCCCGAGGCCAAGAACGCCGTCAACGGCGCCGTCGCGCGCGGTGTCTCCGCGGCGCTCGCCGAGCTCGACGCCACTGACGAGCTGCGGGTCGGCGTGCTCACCGGCGCGGGCGGCACGTTCTGCTCGGGCATGGACCTCAAGGGCTTCCTGACCGGCGACCTGCCGTTCGTGGACGAGCGCGGCTTCGGCGGCATCACCCAGGGGCCGCCGCGCAAGCCGATCATCGCGGCCGTCGAGGGGTACGCCGTCGCCGGCGGCTTCGAGCTGACCCTCGCCTGCGACCTCGTGGTCGCCGCCGAGGGCGCCAAGTTCGGCGTACCAGAGGTGAAGCGGGGGCTGGTCGCCGCCGCCGGCGCGGCGATGCTGCTGCCGCAGCGCATCCCACCGGCGATCGCGCTGGAGATGCTGCTCACCGGTGAGCCGATCACCGCCGAGCGCGCCGCCTCGCTCGGCCTGGTCAACCGGGTCACCGGAGACGGCGCGGCCCTGGACGGCGCGCTCGAGCTCGCCGCCACCATCGCCGCCAACGGCCCGCTGGCCGTGGCGATCAGCAAGCAGATCGCCCACGAGTCGGCCGACTGGTCGCGGGACGAACGCTGGAGCAAGCAGGAGGCGCTGGTGATGCCGGTCTTCGGCTCCGAGGACGCCCAGGAGGGTGCGAAGGCGTTCGGTGAGAAGCGGGCGCCGGTCTGGAAGGGCCGCTGAGCCCTACCTCAGCCGTGCGGCCCGCCGCTGACGTAGAGGACCTGACCGGTCACGAAGTCGGCCTCATCGTCGGTGAAGAAGGCGACGGCCCGGGCGATGTCGTGCGGCTTACCGACCCGCCCGACCGGGACCGTGAGGCGTAGCGCCTCCACGTGCTCGTCGAGCGTACGACCGCGGCGACGGGCGCCGGCCTCCGTCATCCCGGTGACGACCACCCCGGGCCCGATGGCGTTGACGGTGATGCTCTCGGCCGCGACCTCGTGCGCCAGCGCCTTGGTGAGCGCTTCGATGCCGGCCTTGGCCGCGACGTAGTTGGGGCGGCCGGCGTGGGCGAGCGCCGAGATGCTGGAGATGTTCACGATCCGTCCCCAGCCGGCCTCGCGCATCCCGGGCAGGACCGCCCGGCTGAACAGGAACGTGCCGCGCAGGTGAGTGGCGACCACGGCGTCCCAGTCGTCGGTGGACATCTCGACCAGGTCGGCGTCCCGGCGAAGCCGGCGTTGTTGACGAGGATCCCGACGGGACCGAGCGTGCTCGCCGCCTCCTCGAATCCCGCAGCGACCTGCTGCTCTGCCGCCACGTCGGCCTCGACGGGGACGGCCCGACCGCCCGCGTCCGTGATGGCGGCAGCGACCGCGCGAGCGCCGTCGGCGTCGACATCGAGGACCGCGACGGGGTGCCCGAGGGCGGCGAGGTGGCTCGCCACGCCCCTGCCGATGCCACTGGCCGCGCCGGTGACGATCGCGGCCTGTTGAGGAGTGGAAATCAGGACGCCTCCCGAGTTGAGGGTCAGTACGACGTAGGCCCTGTGGGACTCGAACCCACAACCAACGGATTAAAAGTCCGGAGCTCTGCCAATTGAGCTAAGGGCCCGGGACATGGGGACATTGATCGATCTCTGCTGGGTGCCCCACGGCCACTCGGGAGTATCCCAGAAGCGCGATCGCCACTTCTATCGGGGAGCGTTGCGGAGGTCGCGACGGACCAGCGTCGCCATCGGGCTCACCGGGGGAGCGACGGGGCGTCTGTGTACCCGAGCATCTGGTCGTACAGGTCCGTGCGGCGGTCCCGGTGCAGATCGTTGAGCTGGTTCCAGATCGGCGCGGTCCGCGATGCGGTGAGGTCGACGTCGGCGTAGATGATGGTGTCCTCGTCCGGGCCTGCGATCCGGTCGATGGGCCAACCGTTGGTGCCCGCGATCAGCGAGTTCCCCATGAAGCCCGCGCCGCGTTCCTGGCCGACTCTGTCGGCGGTGGCGATGAACACGTTGTTCACGTGGGCGGCCGTGATGGTCAGGTGGGCGGCCATGCACACGCCGCTGGCGTCGTACAGCGGAGGCGGTGTCCAGACCCAGCCGGTGGGGATGCAGATGATGTCGGCGCCCATCTGGGCCACGATTCGTGCCGTCTCCGGGAACCAGATGTCCCAGCAGACGAGCAGCCCGATGCGACCGATCCGCGTGTCGTAGACCGAGAAGCCCTCATCGCCCGGGGTGAACCACAGCTTCTCGGTGTTCCACAGGTGGGTCTTCCGGTAGCGCCCGATGTATCCGTCGGGCCCGACCAGCACGGCGGTGTCGAAGAGTCGCTCTCCGTCACGCTCGGCCACGCACCCCACGATGAACAGGTCCCGGTCGGCGGCGAGCCGCGCCCAGGACTCCACGGTCCGGCCCGCGGGCACCGACTCGCTGTGCGCGAATGCCTCCTCGCGGGTCTCGAACACATAACCGGTCGTCGCGAGCTCCGGCAGTACGACGAGTCCCGCGCCGGCGTCCGCGGCCGCCACGAGCCGCTCCTCGACCGCCGCGGCGTTCGCCTTGAGGTTCTCGACACCGACGTGCGGTTCGAACTGCACCACCGCGACCCGGACCGGACTCACCCTTGTGTCCTCGCTGGACCCCGACGTCTCCGACATGTCTTCCTCCTCGAGTGAAGCCGTGGAACTGGTTTCAAGATGCAACCGATTCCAGAAGGTAGTGTGACTGGTCTACAATTGCAACCGGTTTCGGCGAGCACCGTCGCCAGGTCGCAAGAAGGAAGGGGCATCCCGTGCCACGGGTCAGCCACGATGGGGCCGAGTGTCCCGTGGCACGCACGGTGGACGTGATCGGCGACCGCTGGTCCCTCCTCATAGTCCGTGACGTGTTCGACGGGATACAGCGGTTCGGCGCGCTCCAGCGCAACCTCGGCCTGGCCAAGAACATCCTGGCTTCGCGCCTGCGCGACCTCGTCGGGAACGGGATCCTGCAGATCGTGTCAGCGTCGGACGGGACGGCGTATCACCAGTACCAGCTGACCGACAAAGGTCACGACCTCTTCATTGTCATCGTCGCGCTTCGGCAATGGGGCGAGGACCACCTGTTCGACGACGGCGAGGCCCACTCGGTCCTGCTCGACACCGACCACGAGATGCCGCTTCGTAGGCTGCAGGTCACGGACGCTCAGGGCGATCCCGTGGGTCCCGCGGAGGCCTTCGTACGCAAGGTAGAGCCGCGTGCCACCTAGCTCGTCGCGGCTCAGCGGGGGAGGAGCGGCGCGCTGTCCTGCGCTTCCCGCCAGCCGGCCCGTTTCTCAGGCGTGGAGAGGTGCCAAGGAGCGATGCTGTTCAGCGTGGTGTTGAAGTACGCGAAGGCCACACCGCCGGCGTTCTCGAGCTGCCGGTGCGTACGACGGATCCAGTGCGGGTCGAGGTCGGCGGCCTTGTGGGTGAAGCCGGTCTCGGCCAGCCCCCACGCGACGCCTTCCTTCTCCGCCCAGGGCTTGATCTTGGAGAAGTACGACGCATTGAGGTCGGTGCCCTTGGTGTTCTCCTTGCCGTCCTTGACGACGCCCAGCTGGTTGTAGATGTCGAACCCGGCCACGTCGACCTTCATCCCCTGCGGCCACATGTTCCCGAGGCGGAACTGCTCCTCGCCGAAGAACTGGTGGTAGCCCGTCACGATGACGGTGAAGGCGAGGTTGTCCTGGCTGCGGACGATCGGGCCCAGGTGCTCCTGCATTTTCGTCCAGTCGGTGATGTCACCGTCGTACTCGGGCTCGTGGTGGAACGCCAGCCACACCGGCCCGTTCAGCCGCCCGAACCGCTTGGCCACCCTGACGGCCCACGCGTCGGCGTCGCCGTCGGCCACCTCTTCCCACGAAGCCGGCAGCTTGAAGCTCACCCACGGCAGTCGCCCGTTCGCCACGTCATCGCGCGCCGTGGCGAGCGCCCAGGAGAGCTGGTCGGCACGGAAGTAGCTGCGCCGGATCCCGAGCCGGCGACCGTAGCGCTGCTCGAACGGCGACGGGTCGGCGTTGGCGCCGTACGTCTGACCGAGGTACGCGCCGCAGGTCGGAATGCCCCTGCGGCTGTACCTGCAGCCGTTGGTCAACCGGCCCCCCGTCGTGCGATGGGTCCACCGGACCCGGTGCAACCGAAATCCCTCCGCGCGCCGGTCAGGCGCCGCGAGGCGGACGGTCATCGCCGGCGACCGGCGCGCGGTCTGGAGCTTCACCCTCACTCGCGTGGTGCGCTCGCCACCGGCGACCTGGACCGGACGCCGCACGGTGCGTACGACCCGCTGCTTCCGGTACACCCGGACCACCAGATGCACGGTCCCCGCTCGACGTGACGTGACCGCCGTCCGTAGCACGTGCACGGTTCGAGGCTCCGCGCCCGCGGCCCGCGCCGGACCGGTGGCAGAACCGACGAAGTCAGTCGGGGATGCGACCGAGGGAGGGAGCGTGAGGACAACGACGGTAAAGACGACCATGGCCAGGGTCCGGGGCGCACGTCGTCGGAGGGAACGGGGTGACGAAACCATCGCGATTCAATGGTGGCGATTGGCACCGGCGTCGGCACGTAGGCGCGCCGCGTACCTAAATCTCGGTATGTCGTCCCCACATAGCAGAAACCGACAACGCACGACTGTTGCACGGGCGCGTCCGGTAATAGGTTCCGGTCAATGTGCGGCTGAGGCGTTCATCCGGAGGTAGGCAATGAAGCGTGTCGTGTCTCTCGTGTCGGTACTTGCAGTGGTCGGTTCGGCCCTGGCGACAGTTTCAGTGGCCGAGGGGAGTGATCCGGAGCCGTCCGCACCATCGGTCGTCACGGTGGACAAGCCCTTGTGGCGCGAGGCGAACGACTACTACTCGACGCTGCGGGCTCCACGGGTCGCGCCCACCGGCTCGCCGGAGTCGGTGCAGGGCGCCAAGGGCCAGGCCGAGACCTGGTGGGACGTCGCGCAGCGGCACCACTCGACGGGGTTCCCGGCGGCCGCCGAGGAGCTGTCCCGACGGGAGGAGATCGCCGGACGCACCGGTGCCAGCCCGTTCCGCACGATGCAGCGGTCCGGTGGCCATGAGGTCACGCGCGCCAAGTTGCTCACACTTCTCGTGGAGTTCAACCCGAACGCCAACGACGACTTCTCGGGCTGGGAGAAGCCCAACCACCCCTCCGACCCGGACGGGTGCATCACCGAGCCCGCGGGCACCGTGCAGAACGGCCCAGTACACAACCAGCTGCCGGACCCGGCGACCGTCGGCACGGGCCGGGACAACAACACCTTCTGGGTGCCCGACTTCAGCCCCGGCCACTACGACAAGATCATCTACTCCAAGAAGGGCCTGACGAAGAAGGTGCGCCCCGACCTCAAGGGTGGCGTCGACCTGCGCGGCTACACGGTGCGCAACCACTACCTCGAGATGTCCAAGGGCAATTACGAGGTCACCGGCTCGGTGACCCCGTGGTTGATGCTGCCGCATTCCGAGGCGTGGTACTCCGCCGACACCTGCGAGGCCGGCCCGGCCAGCGACGTCGGGCACCCCGACAACCCGCGCGGCACCGGCCAGATGGTCATCGACGCGGTGCAGGCGTTGTACGACTCCGACCCCGACTTCGACTTCTCCGAGTACGACGTCGAGGACCAGGGCGACATGGACGGCGACACCGACCTGTTCGAGCCCGACGGTGTGCTCGACCACGTCGTACTCGTCCACGCCGGAGCCGACCAGGCCGACGACGGATACACCCAGGAGTCCTACGCGGAGTGGTCGTCAAGTCAGGTCGTCGACGCGTCGACGGGCGGGTACGAGGTGCCTGGCACCGGCGTCAAGGTCTTCAACTACACCACGCAGCCGGAGGACGCCGGAGTCGGCGTGATCTCGCACGAGTACGGCCATGACCTCGGCCTGCCCGACCTCTACGACGTGATCGGTCCGACCGAGAGCGACGTCGGGTGGTGGGACCTGATGAGCACCGGCTCGCACTCCGGCCCGCTGTTCCAGACGATCCCGACGCACATGGGTGCGTGGAGCAAGTACGTCCTCGGCTGGATCGATCCTCGGGTGATGCCCTATGGCTCGAAGCAGCGCGAGGTCAAGCTCGGACAGGCGGCCAAGGTGCCGCGGGGCACGGACGCGGCGGTCAAGATCGAGCTCCCCGACAAGACCGCGTCGTTCGGCGAGCCGCACAGCGGTGAGCTGGCATGGTGGACGAGCAAGGACCAGGACGACGCCGACGTGCGGCTGACCCGGACAGTCGATGTCCCATCCGGAGGCGACGTGCGGTTCTGGATGTGGAACTCCTACACGATCGAGGACCGGTGGGACTACGGCTTCGTGGAGGTGTCCACCGACGGTGGGTCGACCTGGACGCAGCTCGAGGTGTTCGACGAGGCCGGCAACATGGTCTCGACCGACGACGACCCGAACGGCAACCTCGAGGCCTACTACGGCGGTCTCGAGAACGGACTCACCGGCGATAGTGGCGGCTATCGGCACGACTACGTCGACCTGACGTCGTACGCCGGCAGCTCGGTCCAGCTGCGCCTGCGGTACGCCACCGACGCGGCGTTCGTCGAGCGTGGGTGGTTCGCCGACGACTTCTCGGTGACCGCCGACGGCACCGAGGTCTGGGCCGACGACGTCGAGAACGGTGACAACGGCTGGACGCCCGTGGTCGAGACCTGGACCGACACGACGGGCGCCGGCTGGACCAGGTCCACCGGCACGGCGGACTACGAGCAGTACTACCTGGTGGAGTGGCGCAACAATGTCGGCTTCGACAAGGGGCTGCGGACGCCGTACTCGACGAACTTCTTCGTCGGCCGTGAGTGGAACGTGAATCGGCTGCCGTACAACGCCCCGGGCATGCTGGTGTGGCAGCGCGACACGGCGTACAACTTCAACGACATCAACAGCCACACCTTCGACTCGCCGAGCATCGGCTCGAAGGGTCAGCTGCTGCTGGTCGACGCTCACTACGACCCGGCACGGCTCCGCGGCGCGGCAGCGGCCGCCAACCCGAGTCTGCTGGACAACCTGGACGCCCGGGCTCAGGCGAACGACGTCGCGTTCGGACCGGTCAGCCGGTACCCGTTCCGCTACTGCTACCCCTCCGATCCGGAGGACCCGTACGCCGTCGCGTGCAACCAGTTCGGCGGGCGGCACCACGTGAAGACCTTCACCGACGCCAAGGGTTGGTATCCCGGTTTGGAGTACCGCCCCGACCTGGATCCCGAGGAGCCGTTCTTCTTCCGGGACGTCGACGCCTCGACGGTGATCCCGTCGCTCGGCAACGAGTTCTACTCGACGAGGATCGTGGACGAGGACGGCCGGCTCATCCCCGAGCTGTTCGGCCTCGACTTCGGCGGCGGTCAGGTCACGGGCACCGGCGACCCGGAGGACGGCCGGCCGGCCAACGACACGGGAACCGACCCGGGGACCGACGACGACCTCTCGCTGGGCGTGCTGGTGAAGTACCTGAAGTCGTACGACCACCACTCGAAGGCGCTGATCAAGATCCGACCCGGACACCGGTAGGGCGCGACCACAAGTTCCCCTCATTGGGAGATGCCGTAGGGCGGCAGCAGGGGGACAGTGCAGAGAGGGTCGAGATGAGGCCGCTTGCATTCCCCGGCTGTACCCCCGGATCCCTGGGGAGGGAGCATGACCGCTCAGCGGCACCCCCTGCGCTGGCGGCCCTGGTGGGCCGCTGTCATCGTCGGCCTGATGGCCGTCACGCTCGCCGGCCTGCCGGCGACGGCGGTGCCGGACCCGGGTGGAATCCGACCCGGGCCAGGTCATGAAGCGGCCTCGTCGAAGCCCGTCGGTGGCGTACCCAAGCACGCGCAGGGGTCCGCGCGGCCGGCGTCGCGGACGCCCGCGGGTGCGGCGCTGATCGCCTCGAACGCGGCCGAGCTCACTCCCTGCGAGGACCCGACGTTCCTGTGCACGACAGTGCCCGTGCCCTTGGACCGGCGCGACCCGGATGGCCGCACGGTGGACATCCACGTCGAGGTCTTTCCCCACACCGGGCCGGACCCAGAGGCCGACGGCTCGGTGTTCGTGACCTGCGGTGGTCCCGGCTGCGCGATCTCGTTCGAGGCCAAGTACGGCTTCACCTTCTTTGCTCTCTCCGAAGCAGCCGAGACCCGCGACCTGGTCTTCATCGACCAGCGCGGGGTCGGCCGCAGCGACGTCATCGACTGCCCTGGCCTGCAAGCCGGTGTGCTCGGCACCCTCTACCGCTCGGCGCGTGAGTGCCACGACCTGCTCGGCGACACCGCGGACCTGTACAGCACGACGGACGTCGCCGACGACATCGAGGACGTCCGCGCCGCGCTCGGCTACGACCAGATCGACCTGTTCGGCGCGTCGTACGCCGGGGCCGACATGATGACGTACGCGATCCGGCACAAAGAACACGTCAGGTCGCTGGTGCTCTCGGCGCCAGCGATGGTCGTCGGGCTCGATCCCTTCTACCCCCAGGCACCCGAGGCGATGCCGCGCATCGTGGAGGCCGTGTGCGAGCGTTCGCTGGCCTGCGGCCAGGCCAACCGCCGCCCCGCCCACACGTTCGCGGAGCTGGCCCGGAAGCTGCGCCACGACCCTGTCTTCGGCGCCGGCGTCGACTCCATCGGCGCGAAGCACCGACTGAAAGTCACCGAGAACAGCCTGATCGGGATCGCCTACTTCAACGGAGCCCACTTCACCGGACCCGGCGAGATCACCCAGGCCACGAAGGCCCTGCGCAAGGGCGACAAGGTGCCGCTGCTCCGCCTGGCCGCAGACACCGACCCCGCCAATGGCTTCGGGGGAGCAGAGCTCGTGGACTACTCCGCCGGGCACAGCCTGGCGAGGTCCTGCGTCGATGGGGAGTTCCCGTTCGACAAGGAGGCCGGATCACGGGTTCGGCGGCATCAGTTCGCCGCTGCCTATGCCGCCGAACCCGACCGGTATGGCGTGATCTCCAAGCGGGCCTGGGCCGCGCCCGGTTGGACGGGTTTCCAGCCGAACCCGTGCATCGTCGCTCGTTGGGAAGACCGTCCCCTGTACGCACCGGGAACCACGGTCTCCGGGGTGCCGACTCTCGTGCTCGCCGGGGAGTACGACCTCTCCGTGCCGGAGTCGGTGGCCGTCCTGGCCACCGAGGTGATGGAGGACTCGACGTTCGTCAGTGTGACGGCCGCCGGCCACGACCCGCACTTCTGGGGTTCGTGCGGAGCGGAGCTGGCCCAGCGCTTCATCGCCGATCTCGACGCGGGGGACACCTCGTGCGCCGAGGAGCCGGCGGGTGGCTGGTGGGTGCCGGGCAGCTTCCCGACCAAGGTCGGCGACGCGCCGGCGCTGGCCACCCAGACTGGTGGCCCGAAGGCGTCCGCGAAGGACCGCCGGCTGATCACCGCGATCGGCTGGACGGTGCTGGACAGCCTGCAGCACAACTTCTTCGTGCCCGGTGACAGTGTGGGGTTGCGAGGCGGGGAGGTCGCCTACCAGTTCATCGAGGAGGGCGAGATCAACGAGTGGACCCTCCACGGGGCGCGGTTCACCAAGGACCTCGCCGTCGACGGCCCGGTGCGCAACCAGGCCGACAACTTCTTCGCCGGGGAACTCGTGGCGCACGCACCGGGCGGCCGGGACCTGCCGTTCGGGTTCGAGGGCGCGTTCGAGGACCTGTTCACGCTGACCATCGACCTCGGAAAGGGCGAGGCCACGTTCACGGTGCCGGCGTTCTGACCGGGCGTTTCCCGGCGCCGTTCACGAACTCAGGGGGCCGCGAAGGTTCCACTCGGCCGTTGTCTTGGTACTGTCGTGTCAGCACGAGGGGCCAAGTTCCAAGGTATGACGCCGACGGAGTTTGAGATCCAACGGCGTTCCTGGTTTGTGGTGTAACCAATCACGGGTCGGAGCGACGTTTCACCGCCCCGCGTGCGGGCCGCCGAAGTGGCGGTTCTCGTTCCGAAAACAGGAGTATCGAGCACATGGCTCAAGGCACCGTGAAGTGGTTCAACGCTGAGAAGGGCTTCGGCTTCATTGCACAGGAGGACGGCGGCGACGACGTCTTCGTGCACTACTCGGCCATCCAGAGCCAGGGCTACAAGTCCCTGGACGAAAACCAGAAGGTCGAGTTCGACGTCACGCAGGGCCCGAAGGGCCCGCAGGCGGAGAACGTCCGCGCCCTCTGATTCCAGAGGAGACACGAGTCTTCCATCAACCGGAACCCCGCCCGAAAGGGCGGGGTTTCGGCCCTTTTGGGGCCCGTTGTGGGGATATGGATAGCCCGAAATGACCACGGGGAAATTCATGGTTTGGCCGTACGCTGGATGGGAACGATCAACCGGAAAGCCATGTCGTGCGGGAGGGGCCGAACATGTACGACCAGTTCGACGTCACTCTTGAAGACGCCGATCTCCTAGGCGAGGTCGAATTGACGACCAATCTGATCATCGCCGCCAGCGAGTCCGACGATCACCTCTCTCAGGACGAGATCGACCGGATCCTGGGCGTCGACGTGGCACCGCCCGAGCCCCCGGAGCCGCGCCGCGAGGCGTGACCGCTCGTCAGCAGGTCGCGAACAGCACTGGGCCGTCCTTGAGGGTGGAGAACGCGTAGCTGCCCTCCACCGGGTCCAGCTCCATGGTCACCACCTCGCCGTCGGCAGTGACGTCGCCGAGCTCGAACAGGTCGGAGAAGTCGCCGCCCTTCCCCGGCGCCGGCCCGTCGGCCAGCCGGGCGCGTGAGTCGGCGTTCTCCCGCGCCTGGTCGTCGGACTCGAACGACATCGTCACGCGTACGTCGCCACCCGGCCGTAGGCCGATCGCGAACCCGGTGACCGGGTTGACCTCG
The DNA here is from genome assembly GCA_963779635.1 of uncultured Actinomycetota bacterium. Lineage (GTDB taxonomy): Bacteria > Actinomycetota > Actinomycetes > Propionibacteriales > Nocardioidaceae > Nocardioides. The sequence goes on from CAVZZC010000010.1 coordinate 703,522, forward strand.
CCGGCACTCTGGAGCAGGTCCGCGGCCTGCTCCTGGTCGATCGGGCCCGCCTGGCTCATCGCCAGCTTCGCGCAGGCGTGGTCCCCGGTGTAGAGCGCAGCGGCCAGCGGCTCGTCGGCGGCTGCCACGACGTCGTCCAGGCCGGACGGGCCGTGCTCGTCGCGGGCGTCGGCGGCGGCGCTCTCGAGGTACGCCTTCTCGTCGCTGCCGAGGATGAGACGGCGGTCCTCGTCGACGACCAGGTGGGACAGCTCGGGGGTGATCCCGTTGATCTCGGCGAGCAGCTCGACGCCGCCTACCCACGTGCCGGTGTCGGAGTCGGGCTCGGCGTACCCCGCGTTCACGAGGTTGTCGGTGATCTCGTCGAAGTCAGCGGACTCCGGAAGGTGCACCATCACCACCGCGCCCTTCTCCGACTGGGTGAACAGCTCCCAGTCGACGGTCGCCGGGGAGAAGCCGTAGACGTCCTGCATCACCGCGGCGGAGTCACCGAGGGCGGTGGTCTGGGTCAGGTCCGCCTCGAACCCGCGGTCGAGCAGCTCGGTGACGTCGGTCTCGCCGGGGTCGGAACCCAGGTCCAGGTCGAGCTCGTCGCGGACCCCCGACCAGTCGGTCCACGACAGCTGCTGGCCCTCGCGGGGGGCCATCGCGACCGCGCGCTCGAGATCGGTGCGGTGCGCGTCCTGCCACCATCTGATGCCGAACACCACGCCGGCCGCCACGACGACGAGGGCTAGGACCACCGCCCCCCACTTGAGAAGACTCTTGCGTGTCGGCGGCATGGTGGTGTGAGACTAGCGCCGTGGCCCAGGCGTCGGACGTGCTCGCCGGCGGCGTGGTCGTCTTCCGGCCCGGGCGCGAGGTGCTCTTGGTGCACCGCCCGAAGTACGACGACTGGTCGTTCCCCAAGGGCAAGCTCGAACGTGGCGAGATGGCGCCCGTCGCCGCCGTACGCGAGGTGGCTGAGGAGACCGGGGTGCGGGTCCGGCTCGGGGTGCCTCTGACCTCGCAGCGGTACCCGATCAGCGGCTCCCGCTCGAAGACCGTCCACTATTGGGTCGGACGTTGCGTGGCCGACGACGACGTCAGCGGCTACGCCGCCAACTCCGAGATCGACGGGGTGCGTTGGGTGCGCACCGAGGACGCGCCGGCCCTGCTCACCTACGGCCGGGACCACCAGACGCTGCGGGAGGCGCGCAAGGTGCGCCGTCGTACCCAGGCCTTGGTCGTGCTGCGCCACGCTGCCGCCCGATCACGCCGGGCCTGGCGCGGCGAGGACCGCCAGCGGCCGCTGCTGAAGACCGGGCGGCACCAGGCCGAGTCGCTCGTGCCCCTGCTCGCCGCCTACGACGTCACGGGCATCGTGACCTCGTCGAGCGTCCGCTGCCTGGAGACCCTGACGCCGTACGCCGATGCCACCGGGCTGGCCCTGGAGACCACCCGGCGGCTCAGCGAGGAGGACGCCACCCACAAGGGGGTCCGGCGGATCGTGGAGGGGCTCGTCGAGGGCCGCGAGGGGTCTGTGCTCTGCAGCCACCGGCCGGTGCTGCCGGACGTCTACGACGTCCTCGGCCTGGAGAATCCGGGCCTGCAAGCGGGGGAGATGCTGGTCGTCCACCTCCGGAAGGGCCAGATCAGGGCAACGGAGCGTTACGCCGTCCGCTGAGCGGCACTGGTGCCCTCCGTCACGTTCCCCGCGTTGAGTGGCCGGTTCGAGTTCACCCTGCGTTCACCCACGCCCACGGGTCCGGACACCTCCCTTCCCAAGACTCCTGTCGTAATGCTCCAAACTTGAATCAGGAGAACCAAGTGAAGCGTTCCTACCGTCGGGCAATCTTGCCCGGCATCGTGGCTCTCGGACTCGGGCTGGCGCTCACCGCTTGCGGCGGTGACTCTGAAGGCACTGAGGGTGGCGGCGCCAGCGGCAGCGTGTCCGTCGATGGTTCGTCGACCGTCTTCCCGATGAGCGACGCAGCCTATGAGCTCCTCGCCGAGGAGAACCCCGACATCAAGGTCACGGTGGGCGAGTCCGGCACCGGTGGCGGCTTCGAGAAGTTCTGCGCCGACCAGACCGACATCTCCGACGCCTCTCGTCCGATCGACGAGGAGGACGAGGTCCCGGTGTGCAAGGAGGCCGGTGTCGAGTACACCGAGCTCCAAGTCGCGACCGACGCCCTCACCGTCGTGGTGCACCCCGACCTGGACGTCGACTGCCTGACCGTCGAGCAGCTGGTCGAGCTCTGGGCACCCGGATCCAAGATCACCAACTGGAACCAGCTCGACCCGAGCTTCCCCGACGAGGAGATCACCCTCTTCGGCCCCGGTACCGACTCCGGCACCTATGACTACATGGCGTCCGAGATCGTCGACCCCGATGCCGAGGAGCCCGCCACGCGCGACGACTACGAGTCCTCCGAGGACGACAACGTGCTCGTCCAGGGTGTCGCAGGCACCGAGGGTGGCACCGGCTACTTCGGCTACACCTACTACGAGGAGAACGCCGACACCCTGAAGGCCGTGGGGATCGACAGCGGCAACGGCTGTGTCGAGCCGTCGGCCGAGACCGCCCAGGCCGGGGAGTACACGCCGCTGGCCCGCCCGCTGTTCATCTACGTGAAGAACGCGGCGTACAACGACAACGAGGCCGTCAAGGAGTACGTCGACTTCTACATCGAGAACCTGGCCGCGATCGCCGAGGTGGGGAAGTTCATCCCGCTGAGCGACGAGCTCTACAGCGAGACCCAGGCCAACCTCGAAGGCATCTCGGGCTGAAAGGCGCGCTGAGCACATCGTGAGTAGTACCTCCACCACGGCGGGCCCGTCCGGAAGGGCGGGCCTGCCTGGTGCCCCCAACCTCGGCCGCCGACGGCGCCCGGGTGAGGCCGTCATCAAGACGGTCCTGGTGGCCTCCGCCATGATCTCGGTGGCAGTCACCGTCGGCATCGTGATCGCCCTCATCAGGCCGGTGATCGACTTCTTCAAGGAAGTCTCCTTCGGGGAGTTCTTCGCGACGGAGGGCACGTACGCCGTGATCCCGCTGATCACGGCCACTCTCCTGATCACCGCCATCGCCCTCGTGGTGGCGGTCCCGCTCGGGCTGGGCGCGGCGGCGTACCTCTCGGAGTACGCGTCGCGCCGGGCCCGCAAGGTGCTGAAGCCGACGGTGGAGCTGCTCGCCGGGATCCCCTCGGTGGTCTACGGGTTCTTCGCGCTCAGCTTCGTGACCCCCACGCTGCTCCAGGACTTTCTGTCGCTCGACATCGGCTTCACGAACGCACTCGCCGCAGGTCTCGTCCTCGGCGTGATGGTGATCCCGACGATCGCCTCGCTGGCCGAGGACGCGATGAGCGCGGTGCCGCACTCGCTGCGCCAGGGATCGCTGGCGATGGGTGCGAACCGGATGCAGACCACGGTGCGGGTGGTCTTCCCGGCCGCACTGTCCGGGATCGCCGCAGCGATCGTGCTCGGCATGTCGCGGGCCATCGGCGAGACGATGATCGTCACGCTGGCGTCGGGTTCGCTGAAGAACCTCAGCCTCGACCCCCGCGAGAACATGCAGGCGATGACCGGCTTCATCGCCACCACCGCCGGCGGCGAGAACCCGGTCGGCTCCACGCCGTACAACACCCTGTTCGCGGTCGGCCTCACGCTGTTCGTGATCACCTTCATCCTCAACATCATCAGCATCCGGATCGTTCGGCGATACAGGCAGGTGTACTGATGGCGATCGCTACCGAGACCGCACGCGAGGTCACGCAGGAGACCATCGCGACGGGTCGGAGCCGGGACCGCTCGCCGGGCTCGCTGATCTTCCTGGGCTGCCTGTGGTTCTCGCTGTTCTTCGGCGTGATGGTGCTGCTCGTGCTGATCATCGACACCGCACTCCAGGGGGCGCCGCGCTTGGACTCGCAGCTGATCACCGAGTACAGCTCCCGGCTCCACCCCGAGGAGACCGGCTTCCGGGCCGGCATCCTCGGCTCGCTCTGGCTGATGGCGTTCACCGCGATCTTCGCGGTCCCGCTCGGCATCGCCGCGGCGATCTACCTCGAGGAGTTCGCAGACGGCGAGCGCTGGTGGAACACCCTGGTCGAGGTGAACCTGCAGAACCTGGCGGCCGTCCCCGCCATCGTCTACGGCCTCCTGGCCGTCGCCGCGATGGCGGTGATGGGCTTCGACAACACCGGCATCGTCCTCGGCGGATCGGTGGCGTTGGCGCTGCTGATCCTCCCGGTCATCATCATCACCACGCGAGAGGCGCTGCGCGCCGTACCGCAGGAGATCCGGCAGGGGTCCTTGGCGCTGGGCGCGACCCAGTGGCAGACGACCTGGCGGCAGACCCTCCCCTCCGCGATCCCAGGGATCGCGACCGGCACCATCCTCGGCCTCTCCCGGGCGATCGGGGAGGCCGCGCCGCTGATCGTGGTCGGCCTCGCGGGGTCGGTCCGGTTCGACCCGACGGGTCTGATGAGCGACGTCACCGCGCTGCCCATGCAGATCTACTCGCTCACCTCGCAGTCGCAGGAGGAGTACCAGACGGCCGCCTCCGCCGCGATCATCGTGCTGCTGATCATGATCCTCGGCATGAACGCTCTGGCCATCTTCATCCGCAACAAGTTCCAGCGATCCTGGTAGGAGTCCCGATGCCCACCCAGCCAGCAACCACGACGACGCGCGAGCCGCGTCCGCCCGAGATCGACGGCGAGGTCGGGACCCTCGCGGACATGCAGACCGAGGTCGACCGGAACCTGCCCGACGTACCGCCGGACCCGGTGATGGAGGCCTTCGGGCTGAACGTCTACTACGGCGACTTCCATGCGGTCCACGACGTTAACCTGCAGTTCGGCAAGAACGAGATCACCGCGCTGATCGGCCCCTCCGGCTGCGGCAAGTCCACGGTGCTGCGGTGCCTGAACCGGATGAACGACCTGGTCGCCGGCGCCCGCGTGGAGGGCCAGGTCAGCTACCACGGTCAGAACATCTACGCCCGCGACATCGACCCGATCGCGGTGCGGACCCAGGTCGGGATGGTCTTCCAGAAGCCCAACCCGTTCCCGAAGTCGATCTACGACAACATCGCCTACGGCCCCCGGGTCACAGGGATGAAGGTCGACAGCATGGACGACCTGGTGGAGGCGGCGCTGCGCGACGCCGCGCTGTGGGACGAGGTCAAGGACAAGCTCAAGCAGTCGGCGTACGGCCTCTCGGGTGGTCAGCAGCAGCGGCTGTGCATCGCGCGCACCATCGCCACCCGCCCCGACGTGATCCTGATGGACGAGCCGTGCTCGGCCCTGGACCCGATCGCCACCTCGCGGATCGAGGACCTGATGGTGAATCTCCGCGACGAGTACACGATCATCATCGTCACCCACAACATGCAGCAGGCCGCCCGGGTGTCCGACCGGACCGCGTTCTTCACCGCGCGTCCCGACGAGACCACCGGCAACCGCACCGGCCTCCTGGTCGAGTTCGACCGCACCCGCAACATCTTCGCCAACCCCCACGACAAGCGCACCGAGGACTACATCTCCGGCCGCTTCGGCTGAGACCCCTCAGGGCGTCAGACCCGCACCACTAGGTGCAGGACCCAGTACGTCGCGGCGGCGGCCAGGCCGGCCATCGGGAAGGTCAGCACCCAGGCGGCCAGGATCGACCGGGCGACGCCCCAGCGCACCGCGGAGAACCGCTTGGTCGCGCCCACGCCCATCACCGCCGAGGTGATCGTGTGCGTGGTGGAGATGGGCGCCGCGAGGGCGTACGCCGTGGTGTAGAGCACCGACGCCGCCACCGACTCGGCGGCGAACCCGCGCGGCGGGTCGAGGTGGATGATCCGGCGGCCGAGGGTGCGCATGATCCGCCAGCCACCCGAGTAGGTGCCGAGGGAGATCGCGGCGGCGGCGGAGAAGATCACCCACAGCGGCAGGTCGTCGCCCTCCGCGACGTACCCGCCGGTGACCAGCGCCAGGAAGATCACGCCCATCGTCTTCTGGGCGTCCTGGAGCCCGTGTCCGAGCGCCATGGCGGCCGCGGAGACGGTCTGAGCCAGGCGGAAGCCCCGGTTGGCCTTGCCGGGGTTGACCCGCCGGAAGAGCCACATGATCGCCAGCATCATCAGGAAGCCGAGCGAGAAGGCCACCAGCGGCGACAAGATCATCGGGATCGCGACCTTCTCGACCACCACGGACCAGTGGGCGGTGGCCCCTGCCGCGACCGCCGAGCCGACGAGCCCTCCGATGAGGGCGTGCGACGATGACGAGGGCAGGCCGTAGTACCAGGTCGTGAGGTTCCAGGCGATCGCGCCGATGAGCCCGGCCATCACGATCAGCAGGGCGTGTGGGCCACTGCCGGGACTGATGGTCTCGGAGACCGTGTGAGCGACCTCCTGACCGAGGAAGGCGCCGACGAAGTTCATGACTGCTGCCATCGCCAAGGCGACCCGCGGCGTGAGCGCGCGTGTCGAGACCGAGGTGGCGATCGCGTTGGCGGCGTCGTGGAAGCCGTTCGTGTAGTCGAACGCCAGCGCAACGACGACCACCGCGATGATGATCGCGAGCTCCATCGGGGCGAGCCTCAGCTTTCCTTGACGGCGATCTGCTCCACGATGTTGGCGACCTTCTCGAACGCGTCGATGGCCCCCTCGAGCGACTCCACGATGTCCTTGAGCTTGAGCACCTCGATGGTCTTGTGCTCGCCGGAGAACAGCTGGGCGAGGATTCGGCGGTGGTTCTTGTCACCGGCGTTCTCGAGCCTGTTGATCTCGATCCAGTAGTCCTCGAGGGAGTTCATGGCCCGGAGGTTCGGCATCGCCTCTGCTGTGAGCTCGGCGCAGCGCTGGATCACCTCGACCTGCTTCGACAGCTCGGGCGGCAGCACCCGCACCTCGTAGAGCAGGATCAGGTCGACGACCTCGTCCATCATGTCCATCACGTCGTCGAGCCCGGAGCCGAGGGCGTAGATGTCCTCGCGGTCGAACGGCGTCACGAATGTGCTGTTGACCCGGCGGATCAGGGCGTGGGTGGTCTCGTCGGCCTCGTGCTCGGCGGCCCGCATCCGGGCGGCTACGTCGTCCTTGTCGGAGTCGTCGGCCAGCATCTCGGCCAGCAGCTCGGCGCCGCCGACGAGGTGCTGGGCCGCCTCGGTGAAGAGGTCGTAGAAGGTGCTGTCGACCGGGCGGAAGCGCAAGCGCACGGTTGTACTCCTGATGAGGCAATCGTGAATGAGGAGCGAACGGCAATCATGCTAGGGGGTGCCGATCGCGGGAGCGCAACCCAGGCAGCCCTGCAAGCGCTCCGGCCGCTAGACCGGCGAGCGCCGCCGGGCCTGCTGCTCGATCAGCCGCTCCTGGAGATGGACGCTGCCCTGGTTGCGCACCCACCCGCCGTCGCTGCCCAGCTCCCACGCGCTGGAGTCGGCGTCGAAGGCCAGCTCGAGGAGCTCGCGGATCGCCTCGCGGCTCTCCTCACCCGGGAGCCGCACCAGCACCTCGACCCGCCGGTCGAGGTTGCGGTGCATCATGTCGGCGGAGCCGATCCAAGCCACCGGGTCCCCGGCGTTCTCGAACCAGTAGACCCGGCTGTGCTCGAGGAACCGGCCGAGAACCGAGCGCACGGTGATCTGCTCGGACAGGCCCGGAACGCCGGGGCGTAGCGCGCAGATGCCCCGCACGAGCAGCTCGACCGGCACCCCTGCCTGCGAAGCGAGGTAGAGCGAGTCGATGATCCCCTCGTCGACGATGGAGTTGGCCTTCCACCGGATCCCCGCCGGCAGTCCGGCCTCGTGGTTGCGTACCTCCGCCAGGATCTGGTCGACCAGGCCACTGCGCACGGAGTCGGGTGCGACGAGCAGCTCGTCGTACTGGGCGTTGCGGGACCAGCCGCTGAGGTTGTTGAACAGGTGGGCGACGTCCTCGCCGATCCGCTCGTCGGTGGTGATCAGGCCGATGTCTTCGTACATCCGGGCGGTCTTTGAGTTGTAGTTGCCGGTGCCGATGTGGGTGTAGCGGCGGATGCCCTCGGGCTCGTCGCGCACCACCAGCGCCAGCTTGCAGTGCGTCTTGAGGCCTACCAGGCCGTAGACGACGTGGCACCCGGCCTGCTCGAGCTTGCGCGCCCAGCGGATGTTGGCCTGCTCGTCGAAGCGCGCCTTGATCTCCACGATCACCAGCACCTGTTTGCCGGCCTCGGCCGCGTCGACCAGTGCGTCGATGATCGGGGAGTCACCCGAGGTGCGGTAGAGCGTCTGCTTGATCGCCAGCACGTGCGGGTCGGCGGCCGCCTGCTCGAGGAACCGCTGCACGCTGGTGGCGAACGAGTCGTACGGGTGGTGCAGGAGTACGTCGCGCCCGCGGGTCGCCTTGAAGACGTCGACGGGGGCCGCGGACTCGACCTCGGCGAGCCGGGGGTGGGTGATCGGCACGAACGCGGGGAACTTCAGGTCCTCGCGGCCCAGGTCGGCGATGCCGTGCAGGCCGCGCAGGTCGAGCGGGCCGGGCAGCCGGAACACCTCGTCCTCGGAGACGTCGAGCTCCGAGACCAGCAGCTCGAGCACGGCGGGGGCGATCGACGCCTCGACCTCCAGTCGCACCGGTGGCCCGAACCGCCGGCGCAGCAGCTCCTTCTCCAAGGCCGCCAGGAGGTTCTCGGCGTCGTCCTCCTCCACCTCGAGGTCCTCGTTGCGGGTGACCCGGAACGTGTGCGACTCCAGCACCTCCATGCCGGGGAAGAGCCGCTTCAGGTGCGCCGCGATGACGTCCTCCAGCGGCACGAACCGGGCGTTCGGCAGCGGGACGAAGCGCTCGAAGATCGGCGGCACCTTCACGCGTGCGAAGTGCTCCTTGCCGGTCTTGGGGTTGCGGATCAGCACGGCGAGGTTGAGCGAGAGCCCGGAGATGTAGGGGAACGGGTGCGCCGGATCGACGGCTAGCGGGGTGAGCACCGGGAAGATCCGGTCGCGGAACAGGCGCTTGCACTGCTTCTGCTCGTCGCGGTCGAGGTCGTCCCACCGCACCAGCTCGATGTCCTCGGCGTTGAGGGCGGGGACGATCTCCTCGCGGAAGAGCCGGGCCTGCCGCTTGCTCAGCTCGCGGGTCTCCTGCCAGATGGCCTCGAGCACCTCTCGGGGCAGTAGCCCCGAGACCGCCCGGACCGCCACGCCTGCCGCGATCCGGCGCTTCAGCCCGGCCACCCGGACCATGAAGAACTCGTCGAGGTTGCTGCTGAAGATCGCCAGGAAGCGGACCCGCTCGAGCAGCGGCAGCTCGCGGTTCTCCGCCAGCTCCAGCACCCGCTGGTTGAAGTGCAGCCAGGAGAGCTCGCGGTCGAGGAAGCGGTCGTCGTACTTCTCCACGGCGGCGAGCGCGTCGTCGTCAGGCACGTACGGCGCCGGCACCTCGAAGGTCTCGTCGGGCACCCCGGCGTGGTCGTCGGCGGGCGACGGCACGATCTCGAGCGACATGCTCCGAGTGTCGCACCGTCAGGTGAACGCGAGGTGTCGAGCGACCGGGGCCGCATTAGTCTGACCGCGTGAGGGCGAGCGAGGCCGTGGAGGCGCGACTACTGAAGGTCGCCATGGGACTCCCGGAGCGTGCGCAGCGCATCCTCGCCGGGCGGCCGGTCGTGGTCGACGGGCAGCGGCTCGCGGTCGAGACCCAGCTGATGCTGCGGCTGCAGCGGCTGGCCCGGCTCCCGGGCCCCGCGACGCTGCCGGTCGCCGAGGGTCGGCTCGCCACCCTGCACGAGACCAGGGTCGCCGGCGGCACCCACCCGATCGGCGCGGTGCGCGACCTGCCGGTCGGTGACCGGCCCGGTCGGCTGTACACGCCCACCGGTGACCTCGAGGACCCCACCGGCCTGCTGGTGTTCTTCCACGGCGGCGGCTTCGTGTTCGGCGATCTCGACAGCCATGACGCGCCCTGCCGCTTCCTCGCCGAGCGGGCCGGCGTCCTGGTGCTCGCCGTCGACTACCGGCGCGCACCCGAGCACCCGTTCCCGGCGGCGTACGACGACGCGGTGGCGGCGCATCGCTGGGCGCTCGCCAACGCGGCCAGCCTCGGTGTCGACCCGGACCGGATCGCGGTCGGGGGCGACTCGGCGGGCGGCACGCTCGCCGCGGGCGTGGCCATCTCCGCAGCGCTCGAGGGCCTCCCGCTGGCGTTCCAGCTGCTGATCTATCCGGCCACCGACTGGACTCGCCAGACCCGCAGTCACGAGCTGTTCGCGGGGCGCGGGTTCTACCTCACCCACGAGTACATGGACCTCGCCAACGCGGCGTACCTGCCCGACGAGCGCGACCGCACCGACCCGCGCGCCTCACCGCTGTTCGAGAAGATCCCGGACGGCCTGGCGCCGGCGTACATCGCGACCGCCGGGTTCGACCCGCTTCGCGACGAGGGCGAGGCCTATGCCCAGCTGCTGAGCGAGGCGGGGGTGCAGGTCGAGATGCACCGGTTCCCAGACCTGATCCACAGCTTCTTCAACGTGCTCGGGCCGGGCCGTCACAGCCGTGCGGCGGTCGCCGAGATCGCGGTCCGGCTCCGCGCGGGACTGGCCCCCAAGGCCTAGAGCTCCGGCCGCCACTCCCGGAGCTGACGCACGAACTCCACCGGGTCGACCATCGTGGTGGTGACGGTGAACGGGTCGAGGTGGCGACGCAGGAAGCGCACCTGCCAGCCGGGCTCTCCGGGCTGCCCGGTCATCTCGACCTCGGTGGTGGGCTGGCGGAGGTCGAACCGGTAGCTGTTGGAGCTCGAGTCGATGTAGACCATCCCGCGGCTCACCGACACCTCGAACCGCTCGACCCGGCTCTGAAACGCCAGGTAGGCGAGCAGACACGCCAGGCCCAGCATCACCAATGCCACCGGGGACGCGAGTCCACGGTCGAGGGCCGCGAGCAGCGCCACCATGGCGGCCACCAGCGCGGTCGCCCCCAGGGCGATGGGGAGTACGGCGGGGTCGCTGCCGTCTGCGGCCCGTGGGCTGGGCTCCGCGTCGGGCAGGTCGTCGAACAGCGACAACCTGGTGGGGTCGACGGCCAGCTCGGCGCGAGCGTCGGCGAGCTCGGCCGCAAGTGCCTCCGCGCGCTGCTCCGCCTCCACAGCGCGCGCCTCCAGGGCGTCGCGTTCGGCGCGCAGCCGCCGGATCTCCTCGGCCGCCGGCCTGCGGGCCGGAGCGGGGGCTGCCTTCTTTCCTCCTACAGGTTCGGTCGCCACTGGCGCATTGCCTCGGTGAACGGCTCCGGATCGACCGCGCGGTCGTCGATCTCCACCGGCGAGAGGCCGCGGCGCACCAGCATCATCCGCCAGTCGTTGTCGCCGGGGGTCCCCTCCATCTCGACAACGGTCTTGTCACTGGTCAGGTCGAACTTGTGCTGGTTGTCGCCGAAGACGACCTCCAGCATCCCGTCGGCCAGCGTGACGCTGCTCGACATGGCTCCGAGCCGCAGGAAGACCAGCAGCGCGACCAGCGCGATCACGCCGGCGATGATGCCCGGCGGCGTGACCAGGTCGCCCTGGAGAGCCATCACCGCGACGAACAGGCCGCCGAGACCGGCCACCGCTCCCGCAACCAGGCCGATGCCGCGCTTGGCGTTGGCGGAGTGGTAGCTCATCAGCCCCGACTCCGGGTCGGTCTGGAGGGTGTCGTGCTGCTGCACCGCGGCCACCACGGTGGCGGCCGCCTCCGGTTGCTGCGGCTCGGGCTCGACGTAGGCCCGCTCCGCGGTCAGCTCCTCGGGCGCCTCGTCGGATGCCTCGGCGTCGAGCTCCTCGACGGTCTCGACGACGTCGAAGGCCTCCACAGCCGCCGGCTGGTCGAGGACGGACACCTCGGGCTCGTCGTAGACGTCGGTCTCCGGCTCCCCGAGCTCCTCGACCTCGTCGAGGTCTTCGAGGTCCTCGAGGTCTTCGTCCTCGTCCTCCTCGGACTCGTCCTCGACGAGCACGTCGGCGTCGTAGTCGTCCTCGTCCGCGTCTTCGTAGTCCTGGAGGTCTTCGTCGTCGAGCTCGGCGTCGACCTGCTCGTCGGCCCGGGGCTCCTCGACGAGGAACCCGGCGGGCTCAGCCTCAGGCTCGTCCGCCTCGGGCTCGACCAGGGGGATGACGGTCGCCAGCTCCTCGGAAGCCCGCTCCTCGGTGAACAGCTCGACCGGAGCCTCGCGCTCGACAGGCTCGATCGTGGGCTCGATGGCGGGTTCGGCGAGGGCCACCGGCGCCTCGGCCACCACGGCCTCGGCCTCAGGAGGCAGGGGCGGCGGTGGCGGGAGGGTCGCCGACAGCTGGGGTGACTTCTCCTCGGTCAGCGCCCGGGACGAGCGAAACCAGGATCGCTTCGACTTGCCCTCGGTGTCGGGGGCCTCAGCGGGTGGGGGCGGCGGCATCGTGGCCACCTGGGAGTGGTCCTCCTGGACCGGAGGTGAGTCCGGCGGAGGGGGGAGCTCTTCGCGAGCCGGCGCAGGCGGAGGGTGGTCGTCCTGCTCCGGGACCTGCGCCTGGATCGCCGTTGCGGGGGAGTCGCTTCGCGCGGCCGCCACCAGGCGGGCCCGCGCCTCGGCCAGCTGGATCGCCAGGTCGGCGGCCCGGGTCTCGGCCTCCGCACGCGCCTGCGCGTGACGGGCGGCGGTGCGCTCGGCGTCGGCCCGGGCCTGTGCCTGCTCGGCGGCCTCGCGCTTGGCGCCCGCGAGCTGCTCCTGGGCCAGTCGCAGCGCCTCGCGGTGTTCGCCCATCTGCGCCTCTGCCTCGAGCTGCGTGTCGCGGACCCGGCGCTCGGCCTCACGGCGTTCGGCGGATGCGGACGCGGCCAGGGCGGCCTGCGTGCGGGCCGACTCCTCCGCCTCGAGCCGCGAGCGGGCGGCCTCCTTGGCCGCCTCCTCGAGCGAACGGCGGGCCTGGCTGGCCAGCCTGGCCTCCTCGGCGTACGCCGCCGCCTGCTCCTGTCCGGCAGCCGCGGCGCGGTTGGCCTCGGCGACCAGGTCGATCTGCTCGCGGGCGGTGGACTCGGCGTCCTGTCGGGCCCGGTGCGCCTGGGCGGCGAGGCTGGCCTGCTCGGCCGCTGCCGCCTCGGCCGTCTGCCGCTCCTCGAGGGCCCGGGCCGCGAACTGGTCGTGCTCCTCGGCCTGAGCGGCGGCGGCGTCGGCCAGGGTCTTCGCGCGGGCCTCGGCGTCGGCCGCGGCCTGGTGTGCCTCCTCGGCGAGCTTGGCGTGCCGCCCGGCAGCCTTCTCCGCGAGCGTGCGCGCCCGGGTCTGCTCGAGCGCGGCGCTCTGCAGGGTGCTGCGCTCCTGCTCGGCGGCGGCCACGAACGCAGCGTATTCGTCGGCGGCGCTGGTCGCCGCCTCGGAGATCTCGCGGGCCCGGTCCTCGGCCCGGGTGCGCTCCAGGAACGACTGCTGAGCGAGCGCGGCCTGCTGGGCCGCGGCCTCGTCGGCGACGCGTCGTGCCTCGGTGTGCTCGATGGCGGCCTGCTCGGCGACCTGACGCTCCTCGAGTGCGCTGGCGGCGAAGACGGAGTGGTCCTGCGCCTGCCGACGGGCGTCGTCGGCGGCCTGGCGGGCCCGCTCCTCGGCCATCGTGGCCGCCTCGTGGGCGGCGCGGGCAGCCTCGGCGTGCCGCTGGGCGTCCTGCTCCGCCTCCTGGCGGGCCTTGGCCTGGGCGAGGGCTTCGGACTGGGCGCGCTGCCGCTCCTCCTCGGCCTCACGGACGAAGGTGGCGTACTCGTCGGCCTTCTCGGTGGCCGAGTCGGCCACCTCGCGGGCGCGGTCCTCGGCCTGGGCGCGCTCCAGGAACGCCTGCTCGGCGAGCGCGGCCTGCTGGGCCGCGGCCTCGTCGGCCGCCCGGCGCGCCTCGGCGGCGACCGCTGCGGCGTTCTCGGCGGACCTGCGGTCGTCGAGGGCGACCCGTGCGAACGCCGCGTGCTCGTCGGCCTGCGACGCCGCCGCGTCGGCCGCCTGCCGCGCCCGCTCCTCGGCCTCAGCAGCCAGTGAGTGCGCCTCCTGGGCCAGCTGCGCGTGCCGCGCGGTCTCCTCCTCGGCCGCCACGCGGGCCTTGGTCTGCTCCCGTGCGGTCCGCTCGAGCGCCTCGCGCTCCTGCTCGGCCTCGCGCACCAGCGCGGCGTACTCGTCGGCGGCCTTGGCGGCCTGCTCGGCCAGCTCCAGCGCCCGCTCCTCGGCGGCGGCCCGCTCGGCCAGCGCCTTCTCGGCGATCTGGGCATGGTCGCGCGCCGCGTGCTCGGCCTCGGCCCGGGCGAGCTGGGCCTCTTCGGCGAGCATCGCTGCCTTGCCGGCGGCCTCCTCGGCGGCCTCGCGCTCGGTCAGGGTGTTGACGACGCGCTCGGCCAGCTCGGAGGCGTGCCGCTCCGCGGACTCGCGCTTGGACGACTCGGTCTCGGCCAGCGTCACGTGCTCGCGGGCGGCGCGCTCGGCGGCCTCGCGGGCCCGGGTGGCGCGGTCGGCCAGCTCCTCGGACTGCTGCCGCTGCCTGGCGGAGGTCTCCGCGGCGCGCTCCGCCTCCTCGCGCGCCTGGTGGGCGACGCTCGCCGCGTCGGCGTACTCCTTGGCGAGCCGGTCGGCCTCAGCACGGGCCTGGATCGCCTCCCTGGCCACCTCCTCGGCGACGAGCCGTTCGGCGGCCTGTTCGGCGGCCGCGAGCTCGGCATCCCGGCGGAGCTTCACGGCCTGATCGGTGGCCCCGGAGTATGGCGAAGGTGCAGTCATCGGCGTAAGAACCCTGTTTCGCTTGCAGGTGGGAGGGCATGCGCGACTCACCCATGCCCGACAGGCCACTGATGCTACCCAGGGGCGACCTCGCGCGGGAACAGTCTTGGAATACCCGAGGGGGTCAGAGGTCCGAGCGCCAGTGCCGCAGCGTCTCGGTGAACGCCACCGCGTCGACGTCCTTGTGGTCGATGGTCACCGGCGCCATTCCGCGGCGCAGCACCTGCACCTTCCAGTCCTTGTCGCCGGGGGTGCCGGTCATCTCGAGCTGGGTGCTCGCGCTGGAGAGGTAGAAGGTGTGGTGCTGGTCGCCGTGCCGCAGCCGCAGCGTGCCCTTCTCCAGGTGGACCTCGGACGACTGCGAGCGCTGCCGCAGCGCGATCGCGAGCCCGAGCAGCGCGATCACGGTGAGCACCAGGCTGATGATGAGGTGATCCAGCACCGTGGCCTGGTAGGCCATCCAGCCCACCGCCGCCGCGCAGGCCAGGGCGACCACGCCGGCGCCCGGCCCGAGCAGGCCGGCGCCGCGCTTGGCGTCGTACGTCGTGGGGACGGTGCCGGCCACTGCGGTGCTCGCGAGCACCGGCTCCGGCTCGGGCTCTGGCTCTGGCTCTGGCTCGGGTTCTGGCTCCGGCTCCGGTTCGGGCTCCGGCTCCTCGTCGATCTCGACCTCGGGCTCCTCGACCTCCGGCTCGAGGACCTCCGGCTCGGGGTCGACCCACTCCTCCGGCTCCGGTTCCGGCTCCGGTTCCGGTTCCGGCACGACGTCCTCGTGGACGACCTCCTCCTCGAACCAGGCCACGGGAACCTCGGCGGTGACCTCCTCCGGCGCCTCCTCCGGCAGCGGCTCGACCTCCGGCTCGAGCACCGGCTCGGCCACTGGCTCGAGCACGGGCGGGACCAAGGCTTCGACCGGTGCGAAAACCGGCAGCACGTGCGCCTCGTCGAGCTGACGCTCGAGCGCGGCAATCCGCGCCTCGGCATCCGCCCGCGCCTGGGCGTGCTCGCTCGCCAGTCGGTTCGCCTCGGCCAGCGCCTGCTGTGCCTCGGAGAGCGCGGTGCCGCGTTGTTCGGTGGTCATCTGCGTCTCGGACTGGGCCTCGAACATCCGGGCCTCCGCGTGCTGCGCCACCCGACGAGCCTCCTGCGCGGTGCTCTCAGCAGCCTCGACATCGGCCAGCAGGGCGTCGATGCGTTCGCTGTGCAAGGCGTTGCGCTCCATGGCGTCCTGGTTGAGCGCCCGGATCCGCTCCTCGGCCTCGGCCAGTGACGCCGTCAGGGCCGCCGTGGCGTCGTCGGGTTCGGCCACCTCGGTGGTGGTGGCCTGCTCGAGGCGGGCGGCGTACGCCGTGACCTCCGCCTCGGCCCGCGCGCGGGCGTTGCGCTCCTCGTCGGCGAGCCGGACGGCCTGGGCGAGTCTCTTCTCGAGGGCCTCCCGCTCGCGGATCGCGCGCTCGCTGAGTGCGTCCTCGCCGGCGGCGACGGGCGCCTGCTCAGCGAGCGACCGCGCCTGTTCCTCGGCGGCCTCGCGCTCCGAGACCAGCGCGCGGACCCGCTCGGAGTGCTCGGTCGCTCGCGCGGCGGTCTCGGTCGCCAGCGTGCGTGACCTCTGCTCCGCCTGCTCCAGCTCAGTCTGGAGCTGACGCACCTGCTCGGCGTACTGGTCCCTCAGCGCCTGCGCCTGCGCCCGCTCCGCGTGACTCTCCTGGATGATCCGGGCCTGGTCGGCGACGACCTGCTCGATGGTCGCGTGCTCCTCGCGGGCGCGATCCTCGGCGGCGGCGAGGTCCTCCTGCGCGCGCCGCAGCTTGGCGGCGTACTCCTCGGCGCGCTCCTCGGCCGCGGCGGCCCGGGCCTCGAGGTCCGAACGGTTGCGGGTGGTCCCCTCGGGCACCGGCGCCGCAGGACGCTCGCCGTCGCTGCGCCGGCGGGGGAGTAGGTGTCGCCGGTCGTCGACCGGGCTCGGATCGGCGAGGCCGATCTCCAGCGCGTCGGAGATGACCCGGTGGATCGCCGCGTCGTCGACGTCGGCGCGCTCGAGCGCCTCCCGCGCGGCGCTCACGGGCTCCCGGTCCGACGCGGCCGCGCGCTCCATCAGCTCGGCCACCTCGGCCGGGTCGAGCTCGGCGACCTCCTCCTCGTCGTCGTGACGACGTCGCCAACGCGAGATCCGTGGCTCGCTGGACCGGTGTCGGCTGCGCTCCGATCCGGTCTCGTCGTCGGTGGACGAGGTCATGTGGCGGATGTTACCGACGTGACCACTACCCCGTGCCGGAAGCCAGACGCTGGTACTGAACGTGGGTGTCCCGCTCGTCGTGGGCGAAGCCGAGACCGCTGTAGACGTGAACGGCGGGGACGTTGTCGGAGGCGACGTACAGCAGCACATCGTCGACACCGGCGGCCACCAGGTGGTGCAGGCCGGCGAGCGTGAGCAGCCGGCCCAGGCCGCGTCCCTGAGCGCCCGGATCGATGCCCACGACGTAGACCTCGCCCTGGTGCGCGTCGTGCCTCTTGGTCCAGTGGAATCCGACGATGGTGCCGTCGGCGTCCTCCGCGAGCAGCAGCCCCTCGGGGTCGAACCAGGACTCGGCCATCCGCTCGGCCAGACCCTCGGCGTCCAGGTCACCCTGCTCGGGGTGCTCCGAGAACGCGGCCGCGTTGACCCGGAGCAGGTCGCCGTCGTCGCTCCGACGATAGGACCGGATCCGGAGCCCGCCGGGGAGGACCAGCTCAGGCAACGCCACCTGCGACGAGCGGCGCATCACCCACAGCTCGCGCGCCCGGTCCAGGCCGTGTCGCTCGGCGAGCACGCGGGCGGCCGGGGCGTCGCCGTGCGACCAGGCCGTGACCGCCCCGGTGCCGGCGAATGCCTGCGCGGCCAGCTCGCCGCCCAGGCCACGACCTCGCGCACCGGGCGCGACCGCCAGGTCGACCTCGGTGCCCCGGGCCAGCGCGAAACCCTGGTCCTCCGCCAGCCACACCTGCGCGCCGTCGAGGCCGCGATGCTTGAGGTAGAGCGAGGCCGCCTCGTCCAAGGGGTCGTTGCCGTCGGTGCTCAGGCACGATCGGCGTACCGCCTCGATGACGGTCAGGGCGTCGGGCACGGGCCCAGATTAACTATGCGTCCTGCCTGCGCTGCTCCTCGACGCGCGCGGCGTCGGAGCGGCTCTCCTGTTCCTTCGCCGGCAGCACGAAGCGGTAGCCGACGTTGCGGACCGTGCCGATCAGGGTCTCGTTCTCGGGACCGAGCTTGGCCCGCAGCCGGCGCACGTGGACGTCGACGGTGCGGGTGCCACCGAAGTAGTCGTAGCCCCACACCTCCTGCAGCAGCTGATCGCGGGTGAAGACCCGACCGGGGTGCTGGGCGAGGAACTTGAGGAGCTCGAACTCCTTGAACGTCAGGTCGAGCGGGCGGCCGCTGATCTTGGCGGTGTACGTCGCCTCGTCGACCAGCACCTCGCCGGTGCGGATCACGTGGGCGTCGGGGTCGGCCGACTCGCGCTCGGCGGCGAGCCTGCCGATCGCCAGCTTGATCCGGGCCTCCAGCTCGGCGGGCCCGGCGGTGTGCAGGAGTACGTCGTCGATGCCCCAGTCGTGACTGACCACCGACAGGCCGCCCTCGGTGACGATGACCAGCACCGGCACTCCCGAGCCGGTGGTCCGGATCAGCCGGCACACGTCGCGGGCGCCGGCGAGGTCCTGCCTGCCGTCGACCAGGATCAGGTCGGAGTCGGGAGCCTCCAGCAGCGCGCTGCCCTCCGCGGGCAGGATCCGCACCGAGTGCCCGAGCAGCGCGAGCGCCGGCAGCACCTCGGCAGAAGGCTGCAGGGCGCTGGTCAGGAGGAGCAGGCTGCTCATGTGGGCTGGTCTCCTCACCACGGGGTGGGGACCGAAACGCGACGCTGGGCTCCGGCCAGTTTTCCTGGCACGTAAGAATACCGATACATGAGCGCCAGTCCGTCACCCGACGCGGGAAGTGAGACCGAGGTCATCACGGTCCGCTACTGGGCGTCCGCCCGCTCCGCGGCCGGCGTCGAGGCGGATCGGCTGCCCGTGGACGGGCCGATCTCGCTGACCGAGGTGATGGCCCTGGCCGTCGGCCTGCACCCAGGCTCCCGGCTCGCCGAGGTCCTGCACGCCTGCTCGGTGCTGGTGGGCGACCGGCCGGTCGCCTCCGCCGAGCCTGACGACGTGCGTGTGCCGCCGGGTGCGTCCGTCGAGTTCCTTCCCCCGTTCGCGGGCGGATAGGGCTGCCATGAGCGCTGGCGTCTGGGTCGCCCTCGCTGCCGTCGTCGTCGCGCTGGGGTTCGGCGCCTACCGGGTCGCGACCGACGGCCGGTTCCGCGGCACCCACCGGGTCAAGGGGGCCGAGGCTCCCTCGGCCGAGCCGGTGGAGCCGGTTGCGGAGAGCGTCGTCGCCGGCACCCCCTGGCAGGAGCAGCTCGGCGAGCGCGCCACGCTGCTGCAGTTCTCCTCGGCGTTCTGCGCGCCGTGCCGAGCCACGAGACGGGTGCTCGCCGACGTCGCCGACGCCACCCCCGGCATCACTCACATCGACGTGGATGCCGAGCACCACCTCGACGTCGTACGCCGTCTGGGTGTGCTGCGGACGCCGACGACCCTGGTCCTCGACGCCCACGGGCGCGAGCTCGGCCGGGCCAGCGGGGTCCCCACGAAGGACCTGGTCCTGCAGGCCCTGCCCACACCCTGAGGTCAGTCCCGCACGAACAGCCCGTCGCACTGGAGCATCTGCCCGGTGCGACCAGCGAAGCCGGGCTCCATGATGTGCAGCCGGAACCCGTGGTCGCGCATGAACGCGTAGTGGTCGTCGAACAGGCTCTGCCCGTCGTACAGCTCCACCATCGACAGCTCGAGCTGGATGGCCGCGAACTCGTCGACGTGGTCGCCGGCGCCGGCCAACACCTCGTCCTCGAACCCCTGCGTGTCGATCTTCAGCAGCGAGCGCGCCGGAGCGACCGAGTGCTCCTTCACCAGGTCGCGCACGGTGGTCACGTCGACGGTCTCGGTGCTGATGTACTCCGACCCGGGAGCGTTGGTCAGGTGTGCGTCGGTCATCGCGCGCACCGAGGACGAGAACGAGTTGGCGGAGACGTTGATCGTGGTCGTGCCGGGCTCGCTGCCGACCGCGGTGCGCAGCGGCGTCCACTTGTCGTCGCGCTTGGCCCGGCCCGCGAGCTCGCGGTAGGCACCGCTCAGCGGCTCGCAGCTGATGATCCGGCCCCCGAAGCCCGCGCGGCGGACCATCGAGGCGTACTGGCCGACGTTGGCGCCGATGTCGAGGATCGTGTCGATCTCGTAGGTGTCGAGGGTCCGGGCCAGCCGGTGGGTGTAGGGGTCGCGAGAGATCTCCAGGTCGGCCTTGTGCAGCACGCCGCGGACCAGCAGCTTGGCCCGCTCGCGGACCCGGTTGGCCAGGGTCTGGTCGGTGACCTCGCCGCCCTCGGATGCCTCGCCCATCAGGCCGCTCGGGACAGCCACATGACGCCGAGACCCGCGCGGGTGCCCGGCTCGTGCCGCACCGGGGTGATCCCGACCGCGGCGAAGAAGTCCGTGAGCTCCTCGAGGCGGTGCCCCTCGACGGGGTGGTACTCCATGACGACCTTGCGGACGTCCGCCCAGGAGGCCGGGTCGCTGCGCAGGATGATGTCGTACTCCGCGCCCTCGACGTCCATCTTGACGATCTGGACCTGACCGCCCGCGTCCTTGACGGCCTCGTCGAACGTCGTTGCCGGGACGGTGACCTCGTCGCCGAGCCCCTCCGGTGCGGTCAGCCCGTTGTGGCCGCTGGCGTCGCCGCTGTCGACGAACGTGAAGGAGCCGACCTCGCCGGCCATCGCGCAGGCGTGGACGGTGATCCGGGACCCGAGGTCGTTGCCGTCGACGTTGCGCGTGATGTAGCCGGCACTGGTCGGCGAGGCCTCGTAGACGTGGATCCGCGCCTCGGGCAGGGCGCCGGACAGCGCCAGCGAGAAGGAGCCGATCTGGCCGCCGACGTCGAGGACGGCGGCATTCCGGTCGACACCGGCGCACAGCTCGTCGAGCCGATAGGCGTCGTCGGCGAAGATCTCATAGAGGGGGAAGCGGGCGCCGTCGGCGTTCGGAGTCACCACGGTCAGGCCGTTGCGCAGCCGGTAGGTGACCTCGTCCGGGCGCCACTTCGTCTCCGCGAGGGCGAGGTCGATGAACACCCGCGGGAAGTTGCGGTACGTCGTCACGGTCTGGCGTACTCGCTTGCCGAAGTGGGAGGCACCGCGGTCGGTCTTCATGCCTTTGCTCCTGATCTGATCTCGAGACGGGTGGACGCGCGCTCCGATGCCGGGCCGGTGTCGGTCCTCCGCCGCTCGAACTCAACCATCGCGACGACGCTGAGGGCGACGACGGTCCAGATGCTGCGGTCGTAGAGGCTCGGCACGGTCGCACCGAATCCGATGTAGCCCCACACGGGGTAGCACAGCCGGCGCAGCTCGCCCTTGCCCAGGATCGGGCGGGCGAACGCGTAGAGGACCATCAGGTAGCCGGCCAACCCGAAGACGCCGATGGCCACGGCGACCTCGAGGAAGTTGTTGTGGATGTCGAAGAGGTCGATGAGTCCGTCACCCATGATCGGGTGCGCGAAGAACCTGTCGATCCCCTCGTCGAGGCCCAGGGTCCTCGCCGAGTTGGACTGGGTCGACCCTCCGCCGCCGGTCAGCCGGTTGATGGCTGACCCCTGCCCGGCGATGCTCGCGATGATCGGCAGCGTCACGATCGCCAGTGCAACCAGGCCAGCCATCACGAAGCCGGTGATGGCCGAGCGTTCGACGAACGGGATCATCAGCACCAGCACCGCGATCACGACGATCGCCGCACGGCTACCGCTCAGGTGCACGCTGGCCAAACAGACTCCGACCGCGACGAGTATGCCCGCCGACCACAGCCAGGACCGCCCGAAGTGCCGGTAGGCGAGGTAGATCAGCAGCGCAAGGGCGAGCATGCCGCCCTCGGCCAGGTAGTTGGGGTGGGTAGCCAGACCCGCATGCCGTCCCAGTGCCTCGTTGCCGCGCACGTAGCCCAGGGCGAAGCTGAACATCTGTCCCACGACGAACGAACCTGCGAGCAGGTCGATGACGACCAGGGACGGCCCCCACATGGCGAATGCAACCGGCAGGCCGATCATCACCACCATCCAGAACATCAGCGCGATGTAGCTCTCCAGGGGGCTCGTGGACGCCGCCGAGGAAAACAGGCCGGCACTGAGAACCAGCATCGCCCCGGCCCAGTAGACGATGGAAAGGCTCAGGCGCCCGGCCAGGATGCGCGGGAGCAGAAGCGTGAACCCGACAAGCAGCAGCACGTCGGTCGCGGTCACCGGCGACTCGGGGGTCGGGGCAACGCCCTTGTAGAACGGCGCGGTGAAGAACCCCCCCATCAAGAGCAGGACGCCGGTCCGTTCCAGCCCCATCGCGGCGACCACGCAGACGAAGGCGGCGGCGCCCACCGCGGCGTAGGTGAAGACCATGTCGTCGCGGGAGGCCACGAACACCAGCGCCACGGCCATGCCGATCGCACCGACGAAGACTGCCGCCGTCTCCATCCGGGAGGCGACACCCAGGCGGGGGCGCAAGGCGGGTCTGAAGGCCACGGCGAACTTTCTCTGTCGGCGGCCGGCGCAACCCCGCGCCGACCGGCTGCAGTCTAGGCGGGGAAGGCGCGGGGACGGGGGTCTACTCGACGACGAGGCCGCTGGTCTCGTGCGCCGGCTCCGCCTCGACCAGACGGGTCGACCGCGAGCGACGCTCGATCAGGTCGAGGACGCCCTGGTAGTCGAGGCACTTCTTGATGCCGACCACGATCAGCACGGTGTAGAGCAGGATCGAGAGGTCCAGCCACAGCGAGTAGGAGTGCACACAGGCCCGGCAGTAGGCGCTCTCCAGCCGCAGCCGCTCGTCGTCGGTGAGGGCGTCGCGGCCCACCAGCTGGGCCGGCCCGGTGAGACCGGCGCGGGTGAGGAAGCGGTCGTCGGCGTAGGAGTACTCCTCGCGCAGGCAGTCCATGACGTTGTCCGGGAGGGGACGGTTGCCGACGATGCTCATCCGTCCGCTGAGCACGTGCACGAACTGCGGGAGCTCGGTGATGCCGCAGCGCTCGAGCAGCCGGCCGACGCGGGTGTAGAGCGGCGAGTCGGGCGGGATGTTCAGGAACCGCACCTTGCCGACCGGCAGCGTGTCGCGGTTGGCGATCTTGTCGGCGTTCTTGACCATGGTGCGGAACTTGACCACCCGCATCAGGCGGTCGGTGGAGACCCGTCGCGTGGAGCTGTAGAACACCGGGCGTCCGGAGCTCAACAAGATGACCGACGCGGAGATCAGGACGACGGGCACCCAGGCGATGGCTCCCAGCAGGGACAGCAGGAGATCCAGCGCGCGCTTCCTCGTCATCGGATTCCGTACCTTTCAGTCGTTTCAGTCGCGCCGGCGACCCCATGACGTCGGCGAGTACTGCGCGAACCCGAGAAGGTGGTGGCCAGCAGCGAGACGCTGCGAGCCACGAGCCAGGCGCGGGCGTCGAGCCCGACGAGCCGGGAGCGCCCCGGACCGTCACCCACCTGGGTCATTCGAGCGGCGAGCCGCTCGAACGTGGTGTGCATGCGGTGCCACGGGCGGCGCCGCTCCTCGGCGGTCATCAGGCGCCCCGGGTAGAGCACCGACAGGCGTGCGGAGGGATGGTCGGCGACCATCGCCCCGAGCTCCTCCTCGACGACGTTCTTCCAGCCGGCGTAGTAGGCCCGGTCGGCGGCGGGCGCCAGGGCCAGCACCGAGGAGACCAGGACGACGTGGACGTCGCGACCCGCAGCCTCGTCGAGCAGTCGCGCGACGACCCCCAGGTCGCGTTCGACATCGGGGGCGTCCAGGCCGGGCTGCGCGGTCTCCGGGTGGAGCGGGCCGAGCGCGCAGACGTGGATCCGGACGGCGTTCGGTTGCGTGTCGCCCAGCAGCGGGCGGGAGGACTCGACGCCGACCACCGTGGCTCCGGACGAGGCCAGCGAGGCCTGATCCTCCTCGTCGCGGGCGATGGCGTAGGCCTTGCCGGGTCCTACGGTCTCGAGAAGTGCGGCGCCGAGCCTGGTCTTCGGGCCCAGCACCACGTTCGCGACCTCGGTCGCGCGCTCCGTCACCACGGCGCTCACCGGCCGCACGCCACGAGGATCTTCTCGAAACGGTCTGCCGACTCGGAGAGGGCGAACTCGCGCTCTGCCAGGTCACGTGCGGCCTCGCCGAGCTCCATCCGCCGCTCCGCGTCGCTGAGCACGTCGGTCGCCCAGGTCGCAGCCTCCGGGATCGAGCCCGCCAGCGGGGCCGCGACGAATCCGCCGACCTGGTCGATCAGCTGAGCCGCGAGGTTCTCCGAGGGCATCAGGCCGATGATCGGCCGGCCCGCGCACAGGTAGGAGAGGGTCTTCGAGGGCACGGAGAAGGCGCCGGCCTGCTGCTCGAGCAGCACCACCAGGATGTCGCCGCTGCCGAGCACCTCGGGCAGCCGCTGGTAGGGCTGGAAGGGCAGCAGCGTGAGGGGTACGTCGAGGCGTTCGGCCTCGGCCTTCACCACCTCGGTCGCCGGGCCTTCGTTGACCACGACCAGCTCTACGTCCTTGCCGCGGTCCCGGACCTCGCCGGCCAGCTCGACCAGCAGAGCCGGGTTGTGCTTGAGGCCGAGGGTGCCGGAATAGAGCAGCGTCACGGTGTCGTCGAGCCGGTTCTCCACGGCCCAGTCGTTCTTGCGGTCCACGGGGACGATCTCGTCCAGCGGCGCCCAGTTGGGGATGACGGTCGTCTTGTCGGCGGTGCCCCAGACCTCGTGCACCGGCACGAAGGACTGGGCGATCGCGACGATCCCGGCGGCGCGCCGCGCACACCAGCGCTCACCCATCTCGAAGCACCGCGCCACCAGCCGGAAGCCTGCGGACAGCTTGTCGCCGGCGAACGAACGCACCGCCACGGCGTACACGTCCTGGTGCCAGAGCACCCACGGGACCCGCAGCACGGCCATGGCCAGGGAGAACACGATGAGGGTCGGGATCTGGGCGTTGGACACCAGGACCACGTCGGGCCGGGTCCGGCGGACCTGGCGGGTGAGGTCGAGACCCCACCGGAGCTCCTGCAGCAGCCGTCGCGCGAACCGGGTCTTCTCAGCCACGGTGTCGGCACCGATCGGTTCGAACTCGAGCGTCTCGTCCGGTCCCGCTTTCAGGTGCCCCTTTCCGGAGATGTAGGCCGCGCAGTAGGAGTGCGTCACGGTGTGCCCACGTCGGGCGAGCTCCCGGCTCAGCTGCACCTGGAACGGGTGGCCGCTGTGGTCGTGGACGAGGACTCGCATCCTCAGCACCCGCCGTCGATCCAACCGGTGGGATCACTGGTCTGGACCGCGTCCGCCGCGTGGCCGATCCCGGCGTCCACGACGCGAGCGATACCCACCACCAGATCCCCTTCGACATGTCCCAGCCAGTCGGAAAGGCAAACGAGACACCTCGGGATACGTCACGGTGCATTAAGCGAACGTCTTGAAAATCCCCCAACGTTGGGGATGACGAGAGTCAGAGCAGGGCGAGGATCAGCTCCGCAACGGCCGCCTGCTCGGCGGGTGTCGGGTGGTACGGCGCCGCCCTCGTGCGCCGGTCCGTGCTGTCGCCGTTGATCCATGGATCGTCCGAGCACACCTCGTGGCCCTCGCTGGCCGCCGCCACGTCCAGGTAGTCGACGCCTGCCTCGCGGGCCGCGGCTCGGAGGGTGTGGATCAAGCCTTGGAACGAGTCCCGGACGAAATCGACGTCACCCTCGGCCAGGGGGAAGCGCTGGGGACAGCCGCGGGAGTCGGGGAGGAGACGCGGGTAACCCACGACCAGCACCCGGGCCTCCGGCGCACGGGTCGAGATGGCATCGAGCACCTCGGTGAGTCGTCGCCCGATCCGCTTCAGGAGGGGCGGCGTCCGCTCCGCGTTCTTGTCCGCGCACGGAGAGCCCTGCGGTGCGGTCGGAGCCAGCTCCACGCACTCGGAGAAGATCATGCCTGAGAAGCCGAGATCGTTGCCGCCGATGCCGATGGTCACCATGTCGGTGCCTTCCCCGAGCGCGTCGAGCTGCGCGGGGTGGACCCGGTGGGCCAGCTCCTGTGACTGGATGATGTCTTCGGTCGTCGCCCCGCCGCAGCTGACGTCGATCAGCCGGACATCCGGGAGCCGCGCGGCCACCTGGTGCGGATAGTTCTGGTCGGAGCGGGCGCAGCCGTCCTCGCTGGATCTCGGGAGCCAGGGCGCCGCGGTGAAGGAGTCGCCGAGGGCGGCGTAGTCCAGGACCGCGTCGGAACGAGGCGTGTCGCTGTCGCACGCCGTGGCGCCGACGGCGACCAAGAGCGCTGCGAGCAGGAGGACGGCCGGGCTCCGGGCGAAGCGGCTGCTACGCATGCCATGAGGGTGACAGGTGCGGTCAACATCGGAGATCCCGGACGCACGTGCAGTCCCGCGGCGCGGGGTACTGTCCGGATCGAAATGAGCACGGGCGACCGGAACCTGCTGGGCAGATTGGGAGAAGCCTTCTGGGAACGCCGGCACCCCGAGTGGGCCAACCCTCCCGATGGACGAGGCACTCCGCACCTCCATCTGTCCGCCCGAACCGCGCCGCGATACGTCCTCGACCGGCTCGCGATCAAGGCGCTGGGCAGGAGTGGCGAACCGCGGCCCTGGATCACCGAGGACGCCCGCAGGCTGCTCGATCAGCTGCTGCGTCCCTCCGACCTCGGACTCGAGTACGGCTCCGGCGGGACCACGTGGTTCTTCGCTCCGCGGGTCGAGCACCTCTACTCGGTGGAGGGCTTTGACGACTGGTACGAACCGCTGGCCGAGAAGCTGCGCGCGCGTGGCGTCGGCAACGTCTCGCTGCACCTCGCTTCGGCCCGCGAGCTCGGCTACGAGTCCGACGCCCACCGTGCCGCGTACGTCGGCGCACACGCGGACCTGGAGCCCGCGTCCCTCGACTTCGTGTTGGTGGACGGGGAGTACCGCGACGAATGTGCGCTGCGCGCCCTCGGGCTGCTCCGCAGCGGCGGCCTGCTCATCCTGGACAACGCGGACACCTACCTGCCGTCGACCTCACGGTCTCCGTGGCGGGTGGACGCGCCGGTGACCCCGGGGTGGGAGCGGTTCGTCGAGGCGACCCGCGACTGGCGGCGGGTGTGGACCACCAACGGTGTCTGGGACACCGCGTTCTGGGTCAAGGCTTGACGAGCGCGTCTCAGTCCTGGGCGCGTTTGACCTGGTCATAGACCCAGGCATAGGTCTCCGCGAGGCCGTCGGCCAGCGAGATCGAGGGCTCCCAGTCGTACGTCGCGCTGATCTGGGTGTTGTCGGAGTTGCGTCCGCGCACGCCCTGCGGGGCGTCGAGCTTGTACTGCCGCTCGCAGCGGATGCCGGCGATCCCCTCGACGATGTCGACCAGCTGGTTGATGGACACCAGCTCGGAGCTGCCCAGGTTGACGGGCTCGCCGCTCTCGCCGTTCATGATCATCTGCGAGCCCTGCACGCAGTCGTCGATGTACATGAAGCTGCGGGTCTGCTCGCCGTCGCCCCAGATCTCGATCTGGTGCTCACCGGTGATCGCGGCGGTCGCGATCTTGCGGCACACGGCGGCCGGGGCCTTCTCGCGGCCGCCGTCCCAGGTGCCCTCGGGGCCGTAGACGTTGTGGTAGCGGGCGACCCGGGTGATCAGGCCGAAGTCCTCGGTGAAGTGCCGGCACATCCGCTCGGTGAAGAGCTTCTCCCAGCCGTAGCCGTCCTCGGGCATCGCCGGGTAGGCGTCGGCCTCCTTGAGTGCGGTGATGTCGGTGTTGGTCTGCTTGTCGGCGGCGTAGACGCAGGCCGACGAGGAGTAGAAGTAGCGCTCGACCGCGTGGTGCTGGGCCGCCTGCAGCATGTGGGTGCTGGTCAGCACGGTCAGCATGCACAGGGCCTTGTTGTTCTCGATGAACCCCATCCCGCCCATGTCGGCGGCGAGCATGAAGACCTCGCGGGCGCCGGCGGCGTTCTCCATCGCGTTCTCGAGGAGCGACAGGTCGGCGACGACGTTCTGGGCGTCGCCGTGCACCTGGTACCACTCCGACTGTGGCTTGACGTCCACCGAGCGGACGGTCTTGCCCTGCTTCAGCAGGTCGGCCACCAGGTGGCCACCGATGAAGCCGCCACCTCCGGCCACCAC
Organism: uncultured Actinomycetota bacterium; assembly: GCA_963779635.1. GTDB lineage: Bacteria > Actinomycetota > Actinomycetes > Propionibacteriales > Nocardioidaceae > Nocardioides. The sequence goes on from CAVZZC010000010.1 coordinate 731,463, forward strand.
TACATCGACCGTGCTCGCGGCCACGGCTACCCCCTCGTTCAGTGTCCCAGCTTTGTTGCAGGGGCAACGAGGGGCTGCGGGTTTTGTCACGCGCGCGGCAGTACGCCGTCTTATCGGGTCATCTAGGCTCGCGAACGTGAAACGCGCGTTCGTCACCGGCATCACCGGCCAGGACGGTTCCTACCTGGCCGAGCTGCTGCTCGAGAAGGACTACGAGGTGCACGGCCTGGTCCGGCGCTCCTCGCTGCTCAACCGCAGCCGGATCGATCACCTGCACGACGACTCGCGCCTGCACCTCCACTACGGCGACCTCACCGACGGGGTCAGCCTGGTCAACCTGGTCCGGAAGATCGAGCCGCACGAGGTCTACAACCTGGGCGCGATGAGTCACGTCAAGGTGTCCTTCGAGATGCCGGACTACACGGCGTCCACCAACGCGATCGGCACCCTGCGGCTGCTGGAGGCGATCCACGCCGCGCGTCTCGAGTGCCGCTTCTACCAAGCCTCGACCTCGGAGATGTTCGGCTCCACCCCGCCGCCGCAGAGCGAGGAGTCGAAGTTCCACCCGCGGTCGCCGTACGGCGCCTCCAAGCTGCAGGCCCACTGGGTGACGGTGAACTACCGCGAGGCCTATGGCCTGTTCGGGGTCTCCGGGATCCTGTTCAACCACGAGTCACCGCGCCGTGGCGAGAACTTCGTGACCCGCAAGATCACCAAGGCGGTCGCCTCGATCGAGGCCGGCCTCCACGACCACGTCGAGCTGGGCAACCTGGACGCCGTCCGCGACTGGGGCTACGCGCCGGAGTACGTCGAGGGCATGTGGCGGATGCTGCAGGCCGACGAGCCCACCGACTACGTGCTCGCCACCGGGGTCGGGTACAGCGTGCGCGACTTCTGCGAGGCGGCCTTCGGGCACGCCGGCATGGACTGGCGCGACCACGTCAAGCACAACGAGAGCTTCGAGCGGCCGGCCGAGGTCGACGCGCTCATCGGCGACGCGTCCAAGGCGAAGGCCGAGCTGGGCTGGGAGGCGCAGACGCACGCGCTCGAGCTGGCCGGCCTGATGGTCGACGCCGACCGCAAGGACGTCGCCCGCCTGCTGCGCGGAGCCGGCGACTAAGGCCGGCGGAAGAACACCCCGTCGGCCTGCAGGAGCTGTCCCTCGGGTGACGCGAATCCCTGGTCGATGCCCACGAGCCCGAACCCCGCGTCGTACATCGTTGACACAGCCTCGTCGACCAGCATCCCGCCTTCGTACAACGGCACGAAGGACAGCTCGAGCTGGAGCCCCACGCACCGGCCGAGCGTCGCGGCACCCCCACCCAGCACCTCCCTCTCGAACCCCTGGGCGTCGAGCTTCAGGAACGGTCGGCTGGCGGGAGCCAGATAGTCCTTCGCGGCGTCGTCCAGGCGGAGGATCTCGACCTCCTCGGTATCCACGTAGGTCACCTGGGGCGCGGCCGCGAGGTGGTCGGTGCCTAGCGGGAGCAGGGAGCTGCTGTCGCTGTTGGAGGCGACGTTCATGGTTGCTGTCCCCGGAGTGCTGCCGAGCGCGCATCGGTGCGAGGTCCACGCCTCGTCGTCTCCGCGTGCCGCCACGAGCAGGGCGTGCGGTCGCTCAAGGGGTTCGAACGAGACGATCCGGCCGTGGTAGCCGAAGTCCCGCAGCTCACGGCCGTAGGCGCCCTTGGCGGCGCCGACGTCGAAGACCAGGTCGACCTCATGGGTCTGCAGCATGGCTTGACGACGGATCGCAGGATGCCGCCGCACGACGAATCCACGGCGCGCCAGCTGGATGGCCGCAGTTCGGACCAGCCACGATGTCAAGGTCGCACTCCCTTCTGCGCAGTTGCTCCGGGTGACCCGGAACGCCAGTAGTGTGTCGTGCCGAACCTCGCCCAGGCAAAGGATCCCAGGACTTGCGCATCGCCCTTCTCGTCAACGGGATGACCGGCTATCTCAACGCGGAGTTCGAGGCCTTGGATCGGCTCGGCAACGACCTGCTCGTGATCACGCCTGCGTCGCCCGAGGTTGCCGTGGGTGCGATGGCCGACACCGCGTTCGACGGCCTCAGCACCGATGGGTTCGCACGGGTGCACGCCTGGGCGGCCCAGCCCGAGCCGGACGACCTGGTGGCGCTGGTCGAGGAGTTCGCGCCGGACGCCGTACTCATGACGTCGTGGAACTTCTCACCCGCCTACCGAGCGGTGATGAAGGGCGTACCTGCCAGCGTGGTGCGCGTGCTGATCATGGACAACCTGTGGCGCGCAGCTCCGCGCCAGTGGCTCGGTCGCATCGCGCACCGCTGGTACGTCGACCCGGTCGCCGACGCCGTCCTCGTGCCCAGCGACCGCAGTGAGTTCTACGCCCGTCGCCTGGGCTTCGGGCCCTCCGACATCATCAGGGGCTCGATCAGCGCCGACACCCGTCTCTTCCACTCACCGTCGCGCACCGAAGAGGAGCTGGGCTCTCGTCGGCGCTTCCTGTACGTCGGCCGGCTCGTCGATCACAAGGGAGCGGACGTGCTCGCGGAGGCCTACCGACGGTACCGCGAGCTCGTGGACGACCCGTGGGACCTCGACGTGGCCGGGATCGGTCCGTTGGAGCCGCTGCTCCGAGCGATTCCGGGGGTGACGATGCACGGTTTCGTGCAGCCACCTGGGATTGCCGAGCTGATGCGCGAGGTGTCCTGCTTCGTCCTGACGTCCCGCATCGAGCCCTATGGCGTGGTGGTGCACGAGGCCGCCGCGAGTGCGCTGCCGATCCTCTGTTCAGACTTCACCGGGGCCGCCCCTGGGTTCATCCAGGACGGATACAACGGCTGGATGGTGCCGGCCGGCGACGTCGAGGGGTGGGCCGAGGCCATGATCCGGATGAGTGACCTGGACTCGGGGCGGCTCGCCGAGATGTCTGAGGTGAGCCGGGGACTCTCGCGGCGCCTGAGCCCCGAGGGCTGGGCGCGCAATCTCCAGGACGAGCTCATCCGCCGCCGGGACGCGGGCGGCGGACGCCTCTCCCGGGGTTAGTCTCTCCGCGCAACAGAGCCTGCCACGAAAGGTCCGCATGCCCACCACCGTTCTCGTCGAGCCCGACCCCGGCGGCCACCGGTTCCAGGCGGTGGCCAACGTCGCGGCGGTTGCCGCTCGCACCGGGGACGTGCTGCTGCTCACCTCGCGAGGGGCCACCGAGGACCCGGCCTACCTGGAGTTCCTGGCGAGCACCGACGTACGCGTGGAGGAGCGGTTCGCCGAGATCTATCCGCCGACCAAGGAGATCGCGCTCGCCGTGGCCGACGTGTGTCGGACGACCGACGTCTCCACCGTCGTCGTGATGGACGCTGACCAGTCACTCAAGCGGTGGTGGTATGTCGCGCCCCGAGCTCTGCGGGGGGTAGTGCGCCCACGTGTCGTGTTCATGCTGACGCGCTACCCGGCGAAGCTGCGGCTCACCGACTGGGTTGGCTGGAAGCTGCGGGTGCCGAAGGCGACCCTGGCAATGGCGGCGATGGCCACCCGGACCCTGCACCGGACAGCGGGGTTCGCGGGTCGTGACGACACGACGCGAGGGTGGATCGTCAAGCGGACCCGGGATCCGGACATCTGCACGGCTCACTCCCGCGACCGAGGGCGGCTCCGCGCTGAGCTGGACCTACCCGCTGACCGGCGCCTCGTCGGCATCTTCGGCGTGATCTCGGAGCGCAAGCACGCCGACGTGATCTGGGAGGCCCTGGCCAGGCACGCGATCCAGGCCGATCTGGTGCTCGCCGGAGGGCTCACCCCGGGCGTCTCGGCATGGGCGGAGTCGCTGCCCGAGGCCGACCACGGCCGGGTGATCGTCCGGGACGGCTTCTTGTCCAACGAGTCGTTGGACAAGCACGTCGCCGCGGTTGACGTGATCCCGCTCGCGCTGACCAACAACGGCCCGAGCGGCATTATGGGCAAGGCGATCGCCGCCGAGGTTCCGGTGGTGACGGCCGGGTCCGAGGTCCGAGCACGGGAGCTGGAAGCGGCCGACGCCGGTGAGCTGGCCGACCTCGACCCCGACAGCCTGGGCGCGGCCATCCAGCGCGTTTTCGACCGGGATCCGGACCGGCCGCGGCGCAGCAGGCTGGCACCCGCCACGCCCGAGGAGTTCGCCGAGAGACTGCTCGGAGTGGACGGGCGGGGACGCGCCGTCAGGCGGTGAGACCACCGTCCACGACGATGACCTGCCCGGTGAGGTAGTCGTTGCCCGGCGCGGTGAGGAACTGGACGACTCGCGCAATGTCCTCGGGGTCCCCGAGGCGTCCGGCCGGCGTCCGGCGCACGATCTGCGCGAGCTGCCCCTCGTCCAGGCCGTGGGACATCTCCGTGCGCAGATAGCCCGGCGCGACGCTGTTGACGGTGATCCCGCGCGAACCGAGCTCGCGGGCGAGCGCCCGGGTGAGGCCGTCGAGGGCTGCCTTGGTCGCGCTGTAGACGGCGAGGCCGCGGTAGCCCGACAGGCCGACGATCGACGAGATGTTCACGATCGACCCCGACCGCCTCGCGAGCATGCGGCGGGAGACCTGGCGGGTGACGTACAGCGTGCCCTTCAGGTTGAGGTCGACAACGGTGTCGAGGTCGTCGTCGGAGAAGAGCCCGAGGATCCCGTCCCGGGCCACACCGGCGTTGTTGACGAGGACATCGATCCCGCCCCACCGTTCGACGACTGCATCCACGAACCGTCTGGCATCGTCCGGATCGGCCAGGTCGGCGCGCTCGAAGAGGAACCTGCCCGAGGTGTCGGCGTCGGCGACCCAGGCCTCCACCTCGGGCGTGCTCGAGCGAGCGCAGGTGGCCACGCGATCTCCGGACGCCAGGTAGGACCGGACGATGCCGGCGCCGAGGCCGCGGCTCCCGCCGGTCACGACCACCACGCGGGGTGTCTCTGTCATGGGTCGTCTCTCCTGAGGATCTTGCTCCCGAGCGTGGCGACATCGTCGACGAACCGGATGCTTCTCGGTCGGGCCGCCGGCGGCAGATCCTCGCACGCCGAACGGATGTCTGCCCTGATCCGGTCGAGATCCGCGCCGGGCGCTGCCATCACGTCCACCGCGACGATGGCGCCCGTGAGCGGGTTGGGCCGACCCCACACGCGTGCGACGTCGACGGAGCCGATGCGACCTATCCGCTCCTCGATGGGCAGTGGATGCACCTTGACGCCTCCGACATTGATGATCTCGGAGGCACGTCCGCCGAACACGATCCGGTCACCGACGATCTCCACCAGGTCGCCGGTGGGACGCCAGCCGTCCGGGTCGATCGAACCCTCGCCGTAGTAGCCGAGCATCCCGGTGCGCGACCGGACCCAGAGCTCGCCGTCGACGATCCGCATGTCGACATCCGCCTCATCGCCGCGTTCGAGGACCTCTGTGGAGAGCCCCGGTCGTCCGTCGCGCATAGAGCTGCTGGAGCCGAACTCGGAGGCGGCGTAGATCTGGGAGATGCGCGCGTCCGGAAACGTCGAGTGGAGCTGATCAAGGACCGGGGCGGGCACGGCCTCGCCTCCGAGAGTCACCTGGCGGAGGCTGGGGACCGGCCCGGCGTCCGCTCTGAGCTCCGCGAGCAGGAACCGCCAGTACGTCGGCGTTGCGCTCGCATGCGTCACGCCGAGCCGGCGCATCGCATCGAGTCCCTCCCGGGGGCGCCGGGGAGCGGGCGCGACCAGAGTGGCGCCCGCCGCCATGACGTGCAGCAGAATCTGCAGTCCGGCGAACTGGTGGATCCCGTAGGCGAGCAACCAGTGCTGGTCTGCGGCGGGGCGGACCCGGGCCACGCTGCGGACCAGGCGGGTCCAGTCGTGCCGCACGCCTCGAGGCGCACCAGTCGTGCCGGTGGTCAGGACCAGGTGCGGACGGCTGGCTGCCGAGGGGCCGCTGCTCGGCTGGACCGCGGACCAGGCCGACGTGGGTTCCAGCCGGAGTCCGAGATCGGCCAGATCGCCCCGGTCCGTCACCAGAATGTGGTGGTCGAATCGCTCGGCGAGGGTCGAGATCTCGTGCCGTTCGACCGGCGGGTAGAGGCAAGCCTCTGCGCCGGCGTCCGCCGCTCCGGCCAGCAGTGCCAGTACTGGCGTCGCCGCGAAGTCGACCACCCCGAACCTGGCGATGCTCCGCTGGCGGAGCCAGGCCGACACCCGGTGTGCCTGCTCGCTGAGGTCGGCGTACGACGTTGCGCCATCGTTGGTGACGACGGCGGATCCGGACGGGTCCCGGTGCGCCGCCGCGTCGATGAGCTCGATCAAGTCGGCGTCACCCGGCCGGGGTCGGACGAGGTCTCGCGGATGCCTACTCGCTTGGCCGGGTTGCCCAGCACCACCGTGTTGTCGGCGACGTCCTTGAGCACCACCGAGTTCGCCCCGACTGTGGCGTTCTTGCCGATCCGGACGCCGCCGACCAGCACGGCGTGGGCGCCGATGACCGCACCGTCGTCGATCACCGGAAACTCCTGCTCCCCGGCGTGGTCCTCGTCGTAGTAGCGGGCGGCCAGTACCACTCCGCTCGCGAACGTGACGTTGTCGCCCACACGAGCGCCGAATCCCATCGTCACGCCGACCGGGTGCACCATCGCGAAGCCCGTGCCCACCGTCATGCCGGCCCCGAAGTCGGCACCGATCAGGCTGTTGCCGAGAGTCCGCAACGCTCCGGCCCGGCGGGTGCGGCCCGAACGGTGGAGACACTGCTGCGCGCGCAGCAGGAGCGATGCGAGGACGCCGGGTTCGAAGGGAAGCCGGAGCAGGACGCCGAGCCAGCTCGCTCGTGCGCCGGGACGAAGCCGGCGCAAGTCGCTGAACACGAGCTCGGCGAAGCTGAGGTCGTGCGAGGAGTCACCCGGTTGCATGGGGTCCTCCTATCCGGGCTTGCGTGCCGACATGATCCCGTAGCCCAGGGTGTCATCGCCCCAGAACCCGTCCAGGATGCGCAGCGACTCCTCGAAGTCGTGGACGCTCTGATCGTCGAGGAGCTGCAGCACCCGGTCGCGGTGCAGGTCGAGGTTGGCCTGCCAGCGCGCAAAGGTCGGGCGGGTGGCAGCGGTGAGGTCTTCGCTGTGCTCGGGTTCCAGTCCCGCCTTGGCGGCCAGCGCGACGTACTCGTCCAGCGGGTCCATCCGCGCCGCCCCGAAGGCGCTGCGCAGAACGGCGAAGTCCGCACGCTTCTCCTTCAGCTCGAGGAACGGAACCTCGCGTCGACGGACGATGTCGCACAGGGCAAGCCTGCCGCCGGGCCTGAGCACGCGGGCGCACTCGTGGAGAAGCGCCTCGCGGGCGGGCATCAGGTGCGACGACTCGAGGACCCACACGCGGTCGAAGGACTCGTCCGGAAGCCCGTTGGCGGTCCCGTCGCGCTCCTCGAAGGTGGCGCCTGCCAGGCCGCGGCTGCGGGCCCTTTCACTTGCAGAGGCCACTCCGACTGCGCTCGTCGTGATCCCGAGGACCTCGACCCGGTGTTGCTCGACCAGGCGACAGGCGGGGGCACCCGAGCCACAACCCACGTCGAGGACCCGGAGGCCGGGTGCGAGCTGCGCCTGCTCGATCATCCGTGCGGTCAGCGCGGCGGTCGCGGTCTCCAGCGGCTCCGTGCCGGTCTCGAAGACGCCGTAGTGCAGCTCGGGACCCAGCAGGAGACCCCATGCCTCGGTGATCCGGTCGTAGTGGGTGGCCGGGTCGTAGTCGACGACCACGCTCAGAGGGCCGCGTCTGCGACGGCCTCGCGGTAGAAGTCGAGCACCGCGCCCAGGGTCTGCGGCATGTCGCCTTCACTGAAGGGATCCTGGCCGAGCGCGTCTTCCAGCACTGCCGAGAGCTCAGCGGTCTCGAGGGAGTCCAGACCGAGGCCGCCCTCGGCGAACAAGAGGGCGTCCGGGCCGGTGTCAGGGTCCTTGTTGGCGCCCTTGAGGAACTTCCTGATCGCAGCCTCTGCCAGGGATCTGCGGCTGTCCATCCGTCACTCTGCCTTCGACGACTCGGGGAGGTCGTCCGGCGACCTCCGTGCGGCTTGCTTGTGCACCCTCAACGAGCGGGACCCGTGAAGGTTTCGCACCCGGCGCGGGGGCGGCGCCCCACCATCATCGCGCCTGACCACGGCGAGTCCGAGAGCGATGCAGCTGACGGCACCTACGACGACCATCGTGATACCGATCCCTGTGAGGCTGTCGTAGAGCGACGAGACCAGGATTCCTAGAATCATGACCGGGGTGATCGCCAGCTCGACCTTCGAAGCCACCGCACTACGGCCGTACCCCTGCAGAACCGAGATGAGCACGGTCCGGAACCCCAGCAGCCCGTCGGCGAGCACCAACCACCGCGCCGGGCCGATCGCATCTTCGAACTCCGTGCCGAAGGCGATCCTGATGACCGGCCCGACCACCAGCTCGAGGCCGGCGACCACGCACACCATCACTGTTGCGGAGAGCAGCACCCAACGCCCGATCACGCGGCGCTGACCGGCGGCGTCCTCGTGGCTCATGGCCACCCGGGGCAGCACGATGACCGAGACGGCATTCCCGACGATCCGACAGAGGTTGGAGACGGCCGTGGCGGCGACGTACAGGCCGAGCTGGGTGGTGCCCAGCAAGGCGCCGACCAGGATCCGGTCCAGTCCCATGCTGTCCACGGGCCGGACGCTGCTCACGTATGCGTCGAGGCTCATCTGCCGCAGCGCCGCTTCGTCCAAGGCGTCTTCGTCACGATGGGTGGGTCGCGCGAGGGCGCCGAAGCCCACGCCTAGGCCGATGACCGACGCCAGGAAGAAGCTGAGCAACACCTCGGCGACGCCCCATTGCCAGCCCGCGACCAGCGCGGTGGTGAGCGCCACCGTGAAGAGGAACTGCGGGATCATCGCGACCACGGCCATCCGGCCGAGATGTCCGGCCTCGCCCTGAAGGGAGCCGACCAGGATCCGGAAGGTGATGGTCTGCAGCGTCATCACGAACACCGCCGCCGCCAGGCCGGAGACATCGTCGGGCGCGTCCGTGCGCAGTAGGAACACCATCACCCCGGCAGCGATCAGGCTGGGAACCAACAGCCACCAGGCGCGCCGGGCCAGCGGGCGCAAGCCGTCGCGGGCGGCGACGCGCCGCTCGGCCAGCTGCTTGGCGATCGCGTTCGGGAGGCTGCCGCCGAAGGTCAGCTGAGAGGCCGCCAGTCCGAGGGCGAAGACGAGGGCGATCTGTCCCCGCCCCTCCACGCCGAGCAGCCGTGCCGTGATGACGCCGGTCACCATGGTCAGCGCCTGCAACCCGAAGGTGCCGGCGACGATCAGCACGAAGGTCGAGCGGTCGCCCGGAGGGGCGTCCTTGCGGTGCCGGCCGCCCGACTCATTCACGGGCAGAGGATACGTGCGCCGCGAGCCTCCTGACGTCCGTTCCGCGCCACTGGAGCGGATACGACCGTTCCGAATCCGGAGGTCAACCGTTGAAGTAGTTACGCATCCTTCACGACCGGGTCCGGGCATACTTTGTCCGCCATGGCTCAGTAGAACGGAACCTGACACATGCCATCCGCCCTTCCGCTCCCCATCCGGGTGCTCGTCAAGGGCGCCTCGACGGTCAACTGGGTCTCGTACATGGGCGGGCCGCGCACCGACTTCACGTTCCCGCGGGCGATCGAGCAGTATCTAGCCGACCAGGGCCGGCCCTCCGAGGTACGCACGCTGACGGAGGCCTCGGAACAGACCAGCAGGATCCTCAGCAGCTGGCAACGGGAGATCCTCGGGTACTCCCCGGACGTGATCGTCCTGGTCTACGGGCACTTCGAGACCATCCATCTGTTCCTGCCACGCTGGCTGGAGCGGCACGCCAACAGCCTCAAGGCGAAGCCGCGAACGGCCTCGCGCCTCTACCGAGAGCACGTCCTGCGTCCGATCTGGATGGCGTTGGCCCGGTTGCAGGCCAGGTTGGACTCGGTTCTGGATCCGACCATCCGGCGGAGCCGGCCGCGCCGGGTGGCAGCCGACCTCGAGCAGTACATCTCTCACGTGCAGAAGGTCGGAAGTCCACTGGTCGTCGTGTTCGAGCTGCTCCCTCCGGCCGAGCGCTACCGGTCCTGGTTCCCGGGCATGGCCGCGCGGATCGAGGCGATGAACACGGCGATCTCCTCGATGGTGGCGGGGGTCGACCGGCCGAACGTCCGGCACTTCCGGGTCGCCGAGCTGGTGGACAAGTACGCCAACGGCAGCCTCGAGGAAGCCACGCCCGACGGCTTCCACTACTCGCCTGTCCTCCATCGCGAGATCGGGATCGCCCTGGGGCAGCAGATCGCCGCGTGGGCGGACTCCCAACCGCACCTGCGAACCCACCCCGCCCCGCAGCACCGGCCCTGAGCCGGTGTCGACCAACGAGGAACCACCCATGCCCAGCCACTCCGGACCCGCCAGCCCGAAGCAGCGACTCGCGCGGGTTCTGCCTGCGTCGATCGTCGAGTGGTTGGACCGCCTGGTGTTCCGGGCCCGTCGCCGGCGGATTCGCCTCGCCCACCGGCTGTTCGGAGCCCTGGGCTTCAACGTCGTCAAGCGCGCCGACTACTACTCGACGTTGCCGGTGATCGGCGAGATCGAGAAGACTCGCCAGCGGTGGGACCGGCCGAGCTCTCTCACCGGCCTCGACATCGACGTACCGGGCATGCAGAAGCGCCTCGGCGAGCTGGCCGACTCCTGGGAGCAGGAGTTCGGCGAGGTCGCCGGTGACTACCTGGCCAACACTGGCCGGGGGTTCGGCCCGGGCTACCCCGAGTTCGACGCGCGCACGCTCTACTACGTGCTGCGCGAGCACAGGCCGGCCAGGTACCTCGAGGTCGGGTCGGGCCTGTCGACGTACTACGCCTCACTTGCCGCGCGAAGAAACGCAGAAGAGGGTTCGCCGCTCAGGATCACCTGCGTCGAGCCCTACCCGTTCGACGCACTACGGACGCTTCCCGACTTCGAGCTGATCGAAGGGTTCGTGCAGGACACGCCGCTTCCGGTCTTTGAGTCACTCGAGGCGGGCGACGTCCTGTTCATCGACTCATCGCACGCGCTGAAGATCGACAGTGACGTCGCCTACCTGTTTCTCGAGGTGCTGCCCCGCGTGAAGCCGGGCGTGCTCGTCCACATCCATGATGTGCACTTCCCGTTCAACACGCCGTTCCCGGCGGACACGTGGCTCTTCGGCGAGCGGTGGCCGGTCTACTGGAACGAGGCGATGGTCGTTCAGACGTTCCTCGCGTTCAACTACAGCTTCGAGGTACAGCTGTCCGTCCCGATGATCCGGCATCACGACGAGACGTTCCTGCGTGACCGGTTCCCGGCGTACCAACCGCTTGCAGAGGACCCGAACCCACCGTCCTCACTCTGGTTGCAGCGGGTGTCCTGAGTCAGGATGCTTCGCGAGAGCCCTCGTCCGGCTTGACCGGAGTCTCGCGCGGCGCGCGGCGAGGCTCCTTGGGGGGCTTACGAGCAGGGCGAGTGCTCTCCTCGTAGTAGTAGTAGTAGTAGCCACCGGTGGCTCTCTTCGGAATCATGTTGACGGCGATGCCGAAAAGCCGTCCACCCACCTGCTCGAGACGGCCGATCGCATCGGAGACCGCGTCTCGGGTCGTCTTGCCGTGCTGGACCACCAGGATCACGCCGTCGGCGATCGTCGAAAGCACGGCTGCATCGGCGACCGGCAGCAGCGGGGGGCCGTCGATGATGACCATGTCGTAGGCGTTACTCAGCTCGCGGATCAGCTCGTGGGTGACCCGCGACTGCAGGATCTCGGTGGGGTTGGGAGGCTTCGCGCCGCTGGCCAGGAAGTGGAGCCCGCTGGGCTCATGCACCTGGATGGCTTCCTTGACGTCGGTGTTGCCGACGAGCACCGTCGTCAGGCCGACGGCCGCGTCCAGGCCGAGCTGGCCGGCCACCCGGGGGCGGCGAAGGTCGCCGTCGATGAGCAGGGTGCGTCGACCGGTCTGAGCCAGCGCGATGGCCAGGTTGGTGGACGTCATCGTCTTGCCCTCGCCCTGGAGTGCGCTGCTGATCACCAGGCAGCGCGGCTGATGGTCGAGGTCGAGGAACTGGAGGTTGGTGCGAAGCACCCGGAACGCCTCCGTGCGGGGGGCGAACGAGCCGAGATCGGTGAGTAGTGGGTGCTTCTTGATGGACGCGTCGTAGCCGATGCTCGCCAGCACCGGCTTGTCGGTCACCTCCTGGACGTGCTCCTGAGAACTGACCGTGCGGTCCAGAATGTGCCGTGCGATGGCGGCGGCGACGCCGATCAACAGGCCGATCACGAACGCTACGGCGAAGTTCAGCCCGGTCCGAGGGGACACGGGTGAGCCGTTGTAGCTCGCTGAGTCGGTGACGCGTGCCACGATCCGCGTCGAGCTGGAGTCGTTCGGTGTTTCCAGGTCCGAGAGGTACTCCGTGAGTCGCTGAGCGTGGATCCGAGCGATCGCCTGCGCCTGACCCGGGTCCTCGTCGAGCACCTGCAGGTCGATCAGGGTGGTGTCCTGGACCACCTCGGCCTCGATCTTGTCCGCGAGCTCACCCGGTGTCGTCTGCAGATCCAGGTCACTGATCACCTGGTTCATCAGATCGGAGCTGTCCGCAAGGTCGGCGTAGGACTGCACCCGACCGGTGACGAGGAAGAAGGATCCAGTCGTATCCGCAGAGCTCTGCAGGTCGAGCCCGATGAACACGCGAGTCCTCGACTCGTACTCGGGAGTTGTCCGCCAGTTGACGAGGGCGGCGATTCCGAGCGCGACCGCGACTACGACCACGATGGTGATCCAACGGCGCCGGAGTACATGGAGGAACTGCTTGAAGTCCACTCTGAGCCTTCGCGAATTCTGAGAGGCGGGGGGGTCACCCCGAGATCCCCTGGATAGTAGGCGATCGGCCGTTCTCCACGAGACGAAAGGCCCATCCTTGGCAGGTGGCTAACGTCCCGGGCCGCGGATCGTTATGTCCGCAGGCAGGGAGGGGCCGACGGGAGGTGCGCGGGTGTCACCAGTGAGGCGTCGGCGCCGTCATGACCTCCGCTCCCATCTGCGTCGCTGGACGGCCAGGTTCAGGACCCGGCCCTTCATGCTCGGGATCGCGGGCGTGGTCGCCGTGGGTCTGCTGGCGATGGCCTGGTGCGGGTGGACGGCGTACCGCGTCTACTCCGACCTGAAGGATGCGCGGGACCAGGCCCTGATCCTCGAGGCGGCGCTGGCCCGAGGCGATGTCGATGGGGCGCGGCAGGCCAACGCGTCGTTCCAGGAGGCCACCGAGGCCGCGGCGGGCCGGACCGACGGTCCGGTGTGGGGCGGGTTCGAGGGACTGCCGGTCTTCGGCGACGACGCCACGGGTCTCGCGGACGTCGCCGACGTACTGTCCGACATCGCCGAGTCCGGCATCCCACCGGTCCTCGACTCGGCGGCCGAGCTCAACGCCGGGACCTACGCACCCACCGAGCATCAGTTCCCGCTCGACCAGATCGCCACTCTCCAGGCGCCGGCGACCGAGAGCAGTGCCGTCTTCGCGGAGGCAGCGGACCGGCTCGACCGGATCGACGCCCACGGGTTCGTCGGGCCGCTGCGCGAGGAGCTGGACCAGCTCCGGGACGAGGTCCGGCTGGCCGCGGCGACCCTCGACACCGCCCGGCGCGCCTCCAAGCTGATGCCCGGGCTGCTGGGGGGTGAGGGACCGCGTGACTACCTACTGGTGTTCCAGACGAACGCCGAGCTGCGCGCCACCGGGGGACTGCCCGGCGTGATGTCGCTGATCCACGCCGAGAACGGCCGGGTCGACATCACCCGCCAGGCTTCCGCCGGGGCGATGGGCGAGCTCGACAAGCCGGTGCTCCCGCTCACCGCCGAGGAGCTCGGGCTGTACGGCCGGCAGCTCGGCACCTATTTCCTGGATTCCAACTTCACCCCCGACCTGCCCCGGGCCGCCGAGCTGTGGCGGGCCCGGTGGCGACTGGAGACCGGCTCGGACATCGACGGCGTCTTCGTGGTCGACCCCGTCGCGGTGTCCTACCTGCTCGGGACCACCGGCGTCATGCAGGTCGAGGGCCGGGCCCTGACCGAGCAGACGCTGGTCACCGAGGTCGAGCACCTGGCCTACCTGAGGTACGGCGACCAGGTCAGCCAGGACGGGTTCTTCAACGCGGTCGCTGACAGCGCCTTCGACGTGTTCGCGAATGGTGGCGGAAACCCTGTGGACCTCGTGACCGGGCTGGTCCGCGGGGTCAACGAGCACCGCATCCTGATGCACGCGTTCGTCCCGGACGAGCAAGAGGTGATCGCCGGCACCACGATCGCCGGGGAGGTCGACGAGCAGGCGAAGGACACACCAGAGGTGGGGGTCTACCTCAACGACGGCACCGGGGCGAAGATGTCGTTCTTCCTCGACCACGAGGTGCAGGTCACCAGCGTCTCGTGCGAGAACGGACGGCAGACCCTGGCGGGCCGGCTGCGAGTCACCTCCGACACCCCACCCGACGTGGCGGAGCTGCCCCAGACGGTTGTCGGTTTCAACGACGGCTTCGGTGACTCCGTGGAGCCGGGGGACCAGCTCGTGGTCGCCGATCTCTACGCACCGCTGGGCGGGACGGTCCGCGAGATCGCCTTCGACGGCGAGCCGCTGCCGGATCCGGCGGTCGACCACTACCGCGGTCGCGACGTGGTGTCACTCGGGCTTCCGCTGGATCCCGGGCAGAGCCGCGTCGTCACCTGGATCATGGTCGGCGGCCCGGATCAGACGGCTCCGGCCGAGGTCTCCGTGACGCCCGGAGCTCGGTCCGAGAACGAGTCCAGCGTGGCCCCGACGACCTGCTAGTCCATATCGTGGACTGGTGGACCGGATAGTGAGACGTGTCGGGGTGTGGCCCGATGGCAGTCCGTACTGTCTTCTCCATGTCCTCGACCTGGCTCACCAAGCGTCGCGCGGTGGATCACTGCCGCGTGCGCTCGGCGCTGTGTCGGATGTCCTGAGCGGGCCCTGCTTTCAAATCCGCTAAGTCGATAGGTTTACTCTAGTAATCCCATCGTGCACGCGCGCACGGGCCCAACGTCACAACGTCACAACGTCACAACGTCTGGACAGAGGACTTCCCATGAGCACGCAGCACTCAGCCCGCCCGTCGGTGTCGATCGACCCGCGTGGACCCCGCTTCACCGCCGCCGGCACCGCCCTGGTGCTGGCAGTGGTGCTGCTCACCGCACCCAGCGGCTTCGCCACCGTGCTGCTGGGTGTCCAGGCAGTGTTGTTCGCCGTGGGCGCCGCCCTCGGCGTGCAGCGCACCCCGCTCGCGTGGGCCTTCCGGACCGTGGTGCGCCTGGCCGCACCGAGCGAGCTGGAGGACGCGGCGCCGCCGCGGTTCGCCCAGGTCGTCGGTCTCGGGTTCGCGCTGGTCGGACTGGCCGGCTTCGTGGCCGGCCTCGACCTGCTCGGTCTGGTCGCCACCGGTCTCGCGCTGGTCGCGGCGCTGCTCAACGCCGTCTTCGGTCTCTGCCTGGGCTGCGAGATGTACCTGCTCATCCGTCGGGTCTCGGCCGGCTCCACCGTTCGCGAGCGCGACATACCCGTCGTCACCACCAACTGAAAGGCACCACACATGACCCGCGACAACTCTCTCGTCCCCGCCCAGTGGGTGGCGGACAACCTCGACACACCCGGCATCGTGCTGATCGAGGTGGATGAGGACACCACTGCCTACGACAAGGGCCACATCAAGGGCGCGATCAAGCTCGACTGGACGACCGACCTGCAGGACCAGGTCCGTCGCGACTTCGTCAGCAAGGAGCAGTTCGAAGCGCTGCTGTCCGAGCGGGGCGTCGCCAACGACGACACCGTCGTGCTCTACGGCGGCAACAACAACTGGTTCGCCGCCTACGCCTACTGGTACTTCAAGCTGTACGGCCACCAGGACGTGAAGCTGCTCGACGGCGGGCGCAAGAAGTGGGAGCTCGACTCGCGCGAGCTCACCGACGAGCTGCCCCAGCGTGAGCGCACGACGTACACCGCGCAGGAGCAGGACCACTCGATCCGCGCGTTCCGCGACGAGACGGTCGAGGCGATCGGGACCAAGAACCTGGTCGACGTCCGTAGTCCCGACGAGTACGCCGGCCGGCTGCTCGCCCCTGCCCACCTGCCGCAGGAGCAGGCGCAGCGCGCGGGTCACATCCCGACCGCGGCCAACGTCCCGTGGAGCAAGGCGGCCAACGACGACGGCACGTTCCGCTCCGACGACGAGCTCAAGGAGATCTACTCCGAGGCCGGCGTGAACTGGGACAAGGACACGATCGCCTACTGCCGGATCGGCGAGCGCTCCTCGCACACCTGGTTCGTCCTGCGCGAGCTGCTCGGCCAGCAGAACGTGAAGAACTACGACGGCTCCTGGACCGAGTACGGCTCGCTGGTCGGCGTGCCCGTGGCCCTCGGCGACGAGCCCGGTGACGCCTGATGTGCGGCGCGACCGAGGGCGGCCTGTCGCTCGACGGCGTCGACGTCGCCAAGGAGGCGATCATCCAGGGCCAGGTCGTGCGCGACGGCGAGCCGGTGGGCAACGCCTACGTGCGGCTGCTCGACCGCACGGGTGAGTTCACCGCCGAGGTGCCGACGTCCGCGACCGGCCACTTCCGCTTCTTCGCGGGCGAGGGAGAGTGGACCCTGCGCACCCTCGCGCCGCAAGCCCAGCCGGTCGACGAGAAGGTGAGCGCGGCGGTGGGCAGCGTTGCCGAGGTCACCGTCACCATCTGAGTGCCCCGTGGCGCTCAGTCGATGTCGTCCAGCAGCCGCCGGAGGGCGGGTACGTCGACCAGAATGTCGCGCACGATGACGGCCGCCCGGCCGCGTCGGGGCGCCGGACCGTGCGCGGTCAGGTAGCGGTAGTTGACCCCGGCGACGCCGGAGACCAGCCGCCAGTAGTCCGGCAGCAGGCAGCCTGCGGGGAACAGCTCGATCACCGTCGCGCCCGGGCTGGCGAACGTCAGGTTGGCCAGGGCGGCGCCGTGGGTGGCCACGATGACCTCGGCGTTCGCGAAGGCCCGGATCTGCTCGGCCACGGTCATCATCCCGGGGTCGATCAGCACGAACCCGCGGGACTCGAGGAGCGCGGTCACCTCGCCGTCGTTCAGCACCGTGCGGTTGTTGGCCGAGGGTCCGCGGGTGACGTAGATCCGCTGCCGCGGCCCGGAGAGATCGACCTGTGGGAGCAGCCGGTCGCGCAGCCACTGCACCGCCCAGGGCGGGTTCACCTCGGACATCGCGGGCGGCGCCGGCACCACCAGCACGTCGGCCTGGACGTGCGGGTGCTCGACGGCGTCGACGACCGAGCCGGCGGGGATCCCGGCCAGCTCGAGCGCCTCAGACTGGAACGGCGGACCGCTCACCGACGCGTACCACCGCTCGGGCAACGGGATGGACGGCGTCTGCTCGAGGACACCGAGCTTGACGATCACGTCCATCAGGTAGTGGTAGTAGTTCACGTCGCCGCGGGCGGCGAGCACCCCGAGCCGGCCGTCGACCTGCAGCGGCGGCGCCGGGAACGGGTTGAGGAACACCGGGTGCTCGCGGGGCCGGCGGGTGCCGAAGTACCAGCTGACCTCCTGGACCAGGTCGCCGCGCCCCGTCACCACTGCGTGGTGCGGCCCGAGCACCCGGCCGCCGGGGAGCTCGGCGACGCCGATCGCCGCGAACGACTGGCCGTCGCTGGGATCGGTCAGCGGCATGTCGGCCGGCACGCCCTCGATCGGCGGCCGCTCCACGGTCTCGGCGGCCCGGGCCTGCTCGTAGCGACCGCCGGTCGACACCGCTGCCTCCGCCAGGGTCGGTACGACGCCGCTGGGCAGCCGGCTACCCCGGGTCCGGGAGAGGAACTGGTTCGTCGGCGCGACCATCCGGGTGGCCTGCACGTACATCGGCTTCAGGTACGGGAACAGGGGCTTCAGCCTCGCGGGGAGCCGCACCATGTCAGCGTCTGTACTTTCGTCGAAGGGTCGGGGTCGCCGGGACCTTAACGAGCCGGCGCTGCCGAGGTGCCGGGACTGTCCAGCACCAGGGTGATGGGTCCGTCGTTGACCAGCTCGACCGCCATCGCCGCGCCGAACCGACCCCGGCTCACCGGCGTGCCCAGCTCCGCCATCCGGTCGCATACGGCGTCGTAGATCGGCTCGGCGACCGGCCCCGGCGCAGCTGCCTGCCAGGTGGGGCGTCGGCCTTTGCGTGCGTCGCCGTACAGCGTGAACTGGCTGATCACGAGTGCCGGCGCCCCGAGCTCACCGATCGAGCGCTCGTCGCGCATCAGGCGTACGTCGCGGATCTTGCTGGCCATCCACTCGACCTGGCGAGGGCCGTCGTCATGGGTCACCCCGAGGAGTACGACGAGGCCCGGCTCGTCGAAACCGCCGACCACCTCGCCGTCGACGGTGACGCTCGCACGGGTCGCTCGCTGCAGGACGGAACGCACGAACAGACAGTAGTTCTGCGTGATTCAATGCGCGCATGCCCGACCGCAAGAGCGTCTTTGCTCAGCGCCCGTTGATGGTCAACCTGGGATCCGGACCCACCGGTCCGGAGACGTGGGTCAACCTCGACCGATCGCCGACCATGCTCCTGCGGCACGCGCCCCTCGCCGCACGTGCGCTGCGGCGTACCGGCCTGATCGGCGACCACCACCTGGTGCCGTGGGACCCGCACATCGTGCGCCAGGACCTCACCAAGAAGCTCCCGTTCGAAGACGGCTCGGTGGACGCGGTCTACTCGTCGCACTTCTTCGAGCACATCTACTACAGCGACGCGGAGGGGATCCTCAAGGAGTGCTTCCGGGTGCTGAAGCCGGGCGGGGTGCTTCGTCTGGCACTGCCCGACGGCGAGGCCTGGGCGCGCGAGCTGATCGAGTCGGGCGATGACGCGGGCGATGCCGGGCACCGCTACCTCTTGCGCCTCGGGTCGCATCCTCTGGAGCGTCCCACCGGCAAGCGGGCACTGGCCTCCAAGATCGGCGGCCACATCCACCGCTGGCAGCCGACCCGGGGGCTGGTGCGCAAGATGTTGGTCGAGGCCGGCTTCGCGGACGGCGAGATCTCCGACCGGAAGTTCCTCGAGGGCGACCTGCCGGAGATCGAGAAGATCGAGACCCGCGAGGAGAGCTTCTTCACCGAAGCCCGACGCTGAGGTCGGCCCGGCGGCTCCGCTCTGGCACGATGCCGCCATGCCCGACGTACCTCCCGAGGCCCTGCTGGTCACCGTCGCGCCCACCGGCGCCGAGACCACCAAGGCCGACTGCCCGCAGCTGCCCACCACCCTCGAGGAGCTGGTCGCCGCGGCCCGCGAGTGCGAGGCCGCCGGCGCGGCGATGATCCATGTCCACATCCGCGACGGCGAACACCGGCCGACCCTGGACCAGGGGCGACTGAAGGACACCGTCGCCGCGCTGCGCGAGGCCACCGACCTGGTGGTCCAGCTGTCCACCGGCGGGTCGGTGCACGACCCGCTGGACCTGCGCCTGAAGGTGCTCGACGCGAAGCCCGACTCCTGCAGCCTGACCATGGGGACGACGAACTTCGGCGACGACGTGTTCAGCAACCCGTGGCCGTTCGTCTGCGACCTCTACCAGCTCAGCCAGGAGCGCGAGGTGGTCCCGGAGTTCGAGCTCTTCGACCTCGGCCAGGTGGCCGCGCTGCGGCGGCTGCTCGACCGCTACGGGCTGCCGTACGGCGGCCACGTGCACTGCGACTTCGTGATGGGAGTGCCGGGCGGGATGCCGGGCACCGCCGACGCCCTGGTGGCCGGGGTGGCCGCGCTGCCGGCGCAGGTCACCTCGTGGTCAGCAACCGGCATCGGCCGCACCACGCTGGCGGTGGCGATGACCGCACTGGCCAAGGGCGGCCACCTCCGGGTCGGCATGGAGGACGTGCTGACGATCAGCCGCGGCGTACCCGTCGAGAGCAACACCCAGCTCGTGGAGCGGGCCGTGGCGCTCGGCGCCCTCGCCCAGCGGCGGCCGATGACGACGGCGGAGGCGCGGACCCTGCTCGGTCTGGCCGCCTGAGGCCTACTCCCAGACCTTCACGTAGTCGATGGTCATCGTCGCGGGCAGCGGCGCCCGGCCGTCGTACTGGTTGGCCTTGGAGCCGAGCAGCTGGGTCAGCGCAACGATGTAGCGCTTCCGGAACGCCTTGTCGCCGGAGGTGTTGACCAGGCAGGTCGTCCCGTTGACCAGGATCTCCAGCCGGGTCGCGGTCCACTCGAGGGTGAAGGTGTTGAAGACATCGCGCTGAGCGGCACAGTCCCAGGCCGTGTTGAGCCCAGGGACCGGGCCTCCGTTGTCGTTCCACGCGTAGTGCAGGTACGGGATCGCCAGGTCCGGATGGTTGCTGTAGGTCTCGGCGATGTCGATCTCGCCTGCGGCCGGCCACAGCGCCGAGTCGTAGCGGTCGTCGGGCCACAGCCAGAACGTCTCCTGCAGGCCCGGCTCCTCGGTGGCGGTGTTCTTGATCCGCGCCTCGAAACGGCCGTACTGCTGGCTGAACAGCCGGTACGTCGAGACCATCCCGGAGACGTACGACGTCGGGGCGTTCCTCTGGCCGACGCAGGGTTGGGGCTGCGGCAGCTTGCGGGCGGTGAGGTGCAGCGCGTCGTCGTGCACGGAGATCACCGAGGGATCGTCGAGGTAACAGGCCCACGCGGTGGCGCTCCCGGAGCGGAAGATCGTCTGCGGCATCCAGACCGCCCGGTTCAGCTCGGAGCCGGTGAACTCCTCGGCAAAGGTGCAGGACCAGCGGGTGCCGTTGGTCTTCGGCGGACGCGGGCCGCAGGCGTCTGTCGGGTCGCCGGCCGCGGGGACCCGGCGGGCAACGCTCTCCGCGGGGCCCGCGACCGCGCGGTACCGCTCCCAGCGGTGGGTCTTCGGCACCGTCGTCCTGAAGACACCCGCACGGCTGGCCCGGACCCGCTTCACCCCGATCCAGCGATGCTTGCCGAAGACGTAGCGCTGGATCCTGACGGCGTCCCGGCCGGTCACCCTGCCCTCGAGCCGCGCCGTGTCGGCGTCGACCGTCTGGGGCACGGACAGCTGAACGCGCACCTTCCGCGCGTCCGAGTTCAGCCCGCCGTCGGGGTCCATCGTCGGCAGGCCGGCGGCGACGAGCAGCAGCGAGGCGAGCACCAGGCGCATGAGAGACCCCTTCCCGTGCTCCGCCCACAGTGCTCAGGTCGGGTACGGGTCGGCATCTGCCAAATGAGGTACATCGCGCGATCGTGCGCCTGTGCCTACTGCCAGACGCGGACGTAGTCGATCGCCATGGTCGCCGGCATCGGAGCCTGCCCGGCGTAGGCGTTGCCGCCGGCGCCCAGCAGCTGGGTCAGCGCGACGATGTAGGGCTTCTCGAAGGCCGGGTCACTGCTGGTGTTGACCAGGCAGGTCGTTCCGTTGACCTTGATCTCCAGCCGGGTCTCGGTCCACTCGAGCGTGTAGGTGTTGTACTCGCCGCGGTGTGCCACGCAGTCCCAGGCGGTGTTGAGGCCGGGCACCGGCCCCCCGTTGTCGATCGCCGTGTAGTGCAGGAACGGGACGGCGAGGTCGGGGTACTGCGAGTAGGTCTCGGCGATGTCGATCTCGCCGGCGGCCGGCCACAATGCGGTGTTGTAGCGGTCGTCGGGCCACAGCCAGAAGGACTCCTGGAGTCCGGGAGCCGTGGTCGCGGTGTTCTTGATCCGCGCCTCGAAGCGGCCGTACTGCTGGCTGAACAGGCGGTACGTCGACACCATGCCGGAGACGTACGGCGTCGGGGCGTTCTTCTGGCCGGCGCACGGCTGCGGCTCCGGCAGCTTGCGGACGGTGAGGTGCAGCGCGTCGTCGTGGACCGAGATCACCGAGGGGTCGTCGAGGTAGCAGGCCCAGGTGCTGGCGCTGCCGGAGCGGAAGATCGTCTGCGGCATCCAGACCGACCGGTTCAGCTCGGAGCCGGTGAAGTTGTCGGCCAGGGTGCAGGTCCAGTTGGAGCCGTCGGCCTTCTGCACACGCGGCCCGCAGTTGTCACTGGGCTCGGGCTCAGGCTCGGGCTCCGCCTCTGGCTCCGGTGCGGCCGCTGCCTGCACCAGGACCTCTTTGGTACGGGCCAGGCCGGATGCGACCCGGAAGCGGATCGGGGCCTCGGTCGCCTCGACGGTGGTGTCGTAGCGCCCGGCGACGACCGGGACCGACCTGACCGCGATGCGCCAGCGGCCGGCGGACCAGGACTCGAGACGCACCGAGTTGGTGCCCGTCGCCGTACCGGTCAGCAGGGCCGACGTAGGCGTCGTCAGCTGCGGCTGCTCGAGCGTGAGTGTCGCCCCGCCCGCCGTCGCCGAAGGCGGTGTCAGGAACGACAGCGCCAAGGCCCCCATGAGAACGCACAAAGCAGTTAGACGACGCATTGAATGAACTTCCCTCCCCATGATCCCGAGAACGAGAGGCAACGTATCGGCTCCAACGAGTCGCGGGCACCCGATGTCACGCCATGTGGACGATGGATCGGATCCGACCACCCGATCGGGCCAGTGCGGGCTGACCGGTCGGAGGATGGCTCCTTAGTAGACGAGCGCCTGGACACCGTCGCGGGTGATCTCGTCGACGAACGCGGCCGCTCCCGCGATGCGTACGCCGGGCAGCAGGTCGCCCTCGCCGAGCTCCCGCCGTCCCGCGCACTGCGCGCAGACGGTCACCGACCCCGCTACGAGCACCGCAGACAGCAGCTGGTCCACCGGGGTCGCCAGCGGCAGCGCGAGCTCCTCTGCCCGTCCGGGCACGGCGAGCCATGCGGCCTCACCGGTGAGCCACAGGCTGACCTGGGAGCCCGCGGCCGTCGCGGTGGCGGCAACGGTGAAACCCTGGTTGCAGCGCTCGGGTGCCTCCACCCCGCAGGTGACCTTGACGACCAGATCTCGAGCCATGCCCCGACACTAGACTCCTGCATCATGCCGTTCGAGATCCCGGACAACCTGCACCCCGACTGCGGCCCGATCGCCTGGATGCTCGGCACCTGGGCCGGCAACGGGCACGGCGACTACCCCACGATCGACGCCTTCGAGTTCGGGCAGGAGCTGATCTTCACCCACGACGGCCGACCGTTCTTCCACTACTTCTCCCGGGCCTGGATCGTCGACGAGGCGGGGGAGAAGGTGCGTGACGCCGCGCTCGAGACCGGGTTCATCCGGGCCAAGCCCGAGGGCCGGATCGAGGTGGTGCTGGCGCACCCCACGGGCTTCGTGGAGGTCTGGTACGGCCAGGCCGAGGGCGGGAAGCTCGAGATCGTGACCGACGCGGTCGCCCGGACCGAGACCGCCAAGGAGTACGTCGGCGGCAAGCGGCTCTACGGCAACGTCGACGGCGACCTGCTCTACGCCTACGACATGGCGGCGATGGGGCAGGAGCTGCAACCGCACCTCTGGGCGAGGCTGAAGCGTGTCTGAGGTCGCCGCCGACTGGAAGGCCACCCTGCGCGAGCGGGGCTACCGGCTGACGCCGCAGCGCGAGCTGATCCTCGGCGCGGTCCACGAGCTCGACCACGCCACCCCCGACGAGGTGCTCGCGCACGTCCGGGAGAGCGCGTCGTCGGTGAACATCTCCACGGTCTACCGCACCCTCGAGGTGCTCGAGGAGCTCGGTCTGGTCCGGCACGCCCACCTCAGTGATCGCGCTCCGACGTACCATTCCGTGGGCGGGCACGAGCACTTCCACCTGGTCTGCCGGAATTGTCAACGGGTGATCTCGGTTGACGTGGACGTGGCCTCTGCTTTCGTGTCCCGCCTCGCGGAGGACCATGGTTTCGTCCCAGATCTCGGCCATCTCACCGTCTTCGGCCGGTGTGAGGAGTGTCCCGAATGACCTCGCCCCTGCTCGACCTCCCCGACGCGGTCGCCGGCAACGGCATCGACGCGCCGGTCGCGGCCCACTACGGCTCGTTGTACGGCGAGCAGCGCACCCTGGCCGCCGGCGAGGGATTCGTCGACCTCTCTCACCGCGACGTGCTGCGGATCAGCGGCCCCGACCGGCTGACCTGGCTGCACTCGCTGACCACGCAGTACTTCGAGGGCCTGGCCGCCGACACCTGGACCGAGGCCCTGATCCTGAGCCCGCAGGGTCACGTGGAGCACGCCTTCGCGGGCCTCGACGACGGTGAGGCGTTCACCGCGCACACCGAGCCCGGCGCGGGCCCCGCGCTGGTGGAGTTCCTGGACCGGATGCGGTTCATGATGCGGGTCGAGGTGACCGACGCGACCGCGGAGCTCGCGGTGACCTGGCGCCCCACCGGCGCCTCGTTCGTGCCGCGCGACCAGCTCACGACGTACGCCCACGCCGCCGGCCCGGCCTGCGGACTGTGGGCGTTCGAGGCGCTCCGGATCGCCCGTGGCGAGCCGCGCTTCGGCATCGACACCGACCACCGCACCATCCCCAACGAGGTGGGCTGGATCGGGCCGGCCGTGCACCTCGACAAGGGCTGCTACCGCGGCCAGGAGACCGTGGCCCGGGTGCACACCCTCGGCCGTCCGCCCCGGCGCCTGGTGCTGCTGCACCTCGACGGCTCGGAGAACCTGCTCCCCGACATCGGCAGCGACGTGACCCACGCCGGCAAGGTCGTCGGCCGGGTCGGCGGCTCCGCCCGCCACTATGAGCTCGGCCCGATCGCGCTGGCGCTGGTCAAGCGCAACGTCCCCCTCGACGTCGATCTCGACGCCGGTGGCCTGGTCGCCGCCCAGGAGGTCGTGGTCGACCCGGAGATCGGGCTGCACGTCCGGCCCAACCTGCGCTGACCATCGCGACAGCGGCCGCGTTGCTGCTCACCCCGACCGCGCCGGCGGCGGCTGACTCGAACGACCGTGCGGTCGCTCGGTGGGCCGCTCGTAACGCGACCCCGGTGGAGCACATCGGCCGCCTGGTCGGCGACGCCAGCCTCGTCGGGCTCGGCGAGCAGGTGCACGGGGCCAAGGAGGTGCTCCGGCTCAAGCTGCGGGTGCTGCGCGTCCTGGTCGAGCGGAAGGGGTTCCGCAGCCTGGCGTGGGAGGACGACTGGACCCTGGGGCTGGAGATCGACCGCTGGGTGAAGACCGGTGAGGGAGACATTCGCTCCCTGATCCCGCAGATGAGCACCGCGCACCACAACCGCGAGGTCCTCCGCACCCTGGAGTGGATCCGGTCCCACAACAAGTCGCACGCCAACGACCCGGTGAGCTTCGTCGGTGTGGAGTACTGGACGACGCGACACTCGGCGTACGACGCGGTCCGGTCCTACGTCGCCCGGCACGCACCGGGACAGCTGGCCGAGGTTGAACCACACCTCGCGTTCTTGACCCCACCGGGCGAGGAGATCGGCGACTGGCCGCAGGTGTATGGCGGGCTGAGCGCCGAGGAGAAGGCGCCCTATCGGCAGCACGCTCGCGCGTTGCGGCGACTCGTCGCCCGGCTGCCTCACGAAACAGGCGACCGGAAGTACTCGCTGGCCGCCCACCACGCCAGGCAGATCCGCAACTTCTACGAGCATTACGCACTGTGGCCCAACTTCGCCCACCGCGACGCGCACGCCGCCCGCAACCTGCGGTGGTGGCAGCACTACTCCGGCGACAAGGTGGCCTACTGGGCGGCCAACGCACACACGGCCGTCGCGCCGACCGTCGAGTTCTACGTGGACGGAGAGCCAGCGGCCTCGTGGGCGAGCGTGGGGTCGCTCCTGGACACCTGGTACGGCGACGAGTACTTCTCCGTCGGGGTCACCCTCCGCAGCGGCAGCTACTACGAGGGCGAGGTGAGGCCACTTCCGCCGGCTCCGGATGGGTGGTTCGAGGACGCCTTCGCCGGGGTCCCGCTCGAGCAGTTCTCGCTCGACCGGGGGGCGGCCACGCCGCGACCGGTCCGACGCTGGCTGAGTGCTCCTGCCCACACCCGAGGGCTGCCGGAGTACGGACTCGCCTCGCACATGGAGGGCGGCGCCGTTGGTCAGTGGTTCGACGCGTTGGTGCATCGGAGCACGGTCGGCCCCGCGGCGCGGCTGTAGCGCCTAACCTCGGGGTATGGCTGGTCCGCTGCTCGAGACCAAGCTCTACGTCCCCGCACACAGGGCCGGCCAGGTTCCGCGTCCCCGACTGAGCGAACGCCTCCACCGTGGCCTGGACAGCAAGCTGATGCTGGTGTCCGCCCCGGCCGGCTTCGGCAAGACGACACTGCTGGCCGAGTGGCTCGACGCACCCGCCGGATCGGGCCGCGAGCGAGCGTCGGCGTGGCTGTCCCTCGACCAGAACGACAACGACCCCGCGACCTTCTGGACCTACGTGGTCGCCGCACTGCGTACGGCGATGCCGGGAGTCGGCGCGAACACCCTCGCGCTCCTGCAGGAGGCGCAGCCGGCGCCGGTCCGGCTGCTCCTCACCACGCTGATCAACGAGCTGGACCCGGGCGCGACCGAGCTGGTCCTGGTGCTCGACGACTACCACATCATCGACTCGCGCGAGGTGCAGGACGGCGTCGGCTTCCTGGTCGAGCACCTGCCGCCGCGCTTGCATCTGGTGATCGTGAGCAGGGCGGATCCCTCGTTGCCGCTGGCGAACCTCCGGGCGCGGGGCGAGCTGGTCGAGGTCCGGGCCGCGGACCTTCGCTTCACCACCGAGGAGGCGGCGGCTTATCTCAACGGCGCGATGGGCCTGGAGCTGACGTCCGAGGACGTGGGGGCCCTGGAAGGCCGCACCGAGGGCTGGATCGCGGCCCTCCAGCTCGCCGCCCTCTCCATGGAGGGGCGCGAGGACGCGTCGGGGTTCATCGCCGGCTTCGCGGGCGACGACCGCTACGTCGTCGACTACCTGGTGGAAGAGGTCCTCAAGCGCCAGCCCGGGCAGGTCCAGGACTTCCTGATGCTGACCTCGATCCTGGACCGGATGAACGGCTCGCTCTGCGATGCGCTCACCGGGCAGGAGGGGGGCCGGGCCACGCTCGAGGACCTCGACAAGCGGAACCTGTTCCTGGTCCCGCTCGACGACCGTCGACAGTGGTACCGCTACCACCACCTCTTCGCGGACGTGCTGCAGGCACGACTGCTCGACGAGCAGCCCGGCCGCGTGGCAGAGCTGCACCGGCTGGCAAGCGACTGGCACGAGTCGAACGGCGACCGCGTCGAGGCGATCCGACACGCCATGGCCGGCGAGGACTTCCCGGCCGCGGCCGCCCTGGTGGAGCTGGAGATGCCGGTGATGCGCAGGGAGCGACGCGAGCCGACGCTGCGCGCCTGGCTGGAGCAGCTGCCGAGCGAGGTGCTCCGGGTCCGGCCCGCGCTCTGCAACGCCCTCGGTGGCACGCGCCTGTCCACCGGGACCATGGACGGCGTCGACTCGCTGCTGCAGGACGCCCAGCGATGGCTCGACGACCCCGCGGACGGAATGGTCGTCGTGGACCACGAGGGCTTCCGCCGCCTGCCGGCCGAGGTCGCGGTCCATCGCGCCGGCCTGGCGCTGATGTCCGGAGACGTCGAGGCCGCCGTCGGCTTCGCGCAACGAGTCCTGGACCTCGCTCTCGACGACGACCACCTGTCGCGCGGCGCGGCCTCCGCCTTGACCGGGCTGGCCGCGTGGGGCTCGGGAGACCTCGAGACGGCCGAGACGTCGTACGCCGAATGCCTGGTGCACTTCGAACGGATCGGGCACATCGGCGACTTCTTCGGCTGCTCGATCGCGCATGCCGACATGCGGCTGACGCTCGGACGGTTGCGCGCCGCGGTGGACACCTTCGACAAGGCCCTGCGGCTCGCCATCAGGCCCGATGGTGCGGTGGTGCGCGGCACGGCGGACATGCACGTCGGCATGGCGGCCCTCCACTACGAGCTCGACGACCTGGCCGCCGCCCGGCGCGAGCTCGCGCGGAGCCTCGAGCTCGGGGAGCACGCCGCGCTGCCCCAGAACGCCTATCGCCACCGCGTGGTGATGGCCAAGGTGACGGCGGCCGAGGGCGACCTGGACACCGCGATCGAGCTGCTCGACGAGGCCGCGCGGGTGTACGTCGGCGACTTCTCACCCAACGTCCGCCCGGTGCCGGCGGTGCGGGCCCGGGTGCGGCTCAGGCAGGGACGGTTGGCCGACGCGCTCGACTGGGTGGCTCGGCAGGAGCTGTCCGCGACCGACGACCTCAGCTACCTGCGGGAGTTCGAGCACCTCACCCTCGCCAGGGTGCTGATGGACCAGGGGAGCCACGATGAGGCTGCCGAGCTGCTGGCCCGGCTTGCCGAAGCAGCGGAGGAGGGCGGT
This sequence comes from uncultured Actinomycetota bacterium, assembly GCA_963779635.1. Lineage (GTDB taxonomy): Bacteria > Actinomycetota > Actinomycetes > Propionibacteriales > Nocardioidaceae > Nocardioides. Next base: position 759,691 of record CAVZZC010000010.1, read on the forward strand.
CGCTCGGGCTCGTTGATCGAGATTCGTGCGGCGCAGGCGTTGGCGCACCAGCAGCGAGGGGACGAGCCTGCCGCTTCAGCGTCCCTCGAGGCGGCGCTGACGCTCGCCGAACCCGAGGGATACGTCCGGACGTTCGCCGACGAGGGCCCACCGATGGCGACGCTGCTGGAGGCGGCCGCCGACCGAGGCATCGCGCCGCAGTACGTCGGCCGGCTCCTGGCTGCCTTCCCCACGAGCACGACGCGGCCCGGCGCCGTATCCGGTCTGGTCGAGCCGTTGAGCGAGCGTGAAAGGGACGTGCTCCGGCTGCTCGGGTCCGATCTCAGCGGGCCGGAGATCGCCCGCGAGCTCGTCGTCTCGCTGAACACCGTGCGGAGCCACACCAAGAGCATCTACACCAAGCTCGGCGTCAATACCCGGCGTACGGCGGTCCGCCGGGGCCAGGAGCTCGGCCTGCTGTAGCGCCAGGCCCGAGGGATCACCCCGTCGTTCACATCATGTGGTGATGTCCGCTCACCACGTCCGTACCTACGTTCCGTGCCATGGCAGACCACTTCGCGATCAGGGTCCGGGGACACCTCGATGCTCGATGGTCGGCCTGGTTCGACGGTCTGACCGTCACGACCCAGAACGACGGCACCACCCTCATCGAGGGCCCGGTGGCCGACCAGGCCGCGCTGTTCGGCCTGCTGCAGAAGATGCGCGACATGGGCGTCCCGCTGCTCTCGGTAACCCAACTCCCGTGAAAGGCAAGACAATGGACCGGTTCACCCGCAGCATCGCAATGACCAGCGCGAGGCGCCCGTGGCGCACCATCGCCGCCTGGATCCTCGTCATGGGGACCCTGCTCTTCGTGGGTGCCAGCGCAGGCGGCACCTTCACCGACGACTTCGCTGCCCCGGGGAGCGAGAGCGACCGGGCCATGGCGCTGCTCAACGAGAACTTCCCCGAGGCGGCCAAGGGCACGGCGCTGGTCGTCCTCGCGGCCGAGGACGGCGAGTCGCTGGAGAGTCACCGGGAAGCGGTCGCCTCCGTCCTGGCCGATGTCGCCACCGCCGACCACGTCGCGTCCGTCGCGGACCCGTTCGAGGCCGGCACCGTGTCGGAAGACGGGCGGATCGGCTTCGCCGAGCTGACCCTCGACGCTCCCGAGCGGGAGATGGGCAAGCCGGCGTTCGCCGTCCTCTCCGAGGCCGTCGCCGGATCCGACGTGTCCGGTGTCCAGGTCGAGTTCGGCGGTGACGCCGCCTTCCTCAACGCCGCGGACGAGACCTCCAGCCACACCGGCATCGGCCTCCTGGTCGCGCTGCTCGTGCTGCTGGTCGTGTTCGGCACGGTCGTTTCGGCCATCGTGCCGATCGGCCTCGCGCTGGTCTCGGTCGGCGCCGGGATCGGCGGCATCATGCTGCTGGCGGGCACGATGGACGTCTCCACCTCGGCCATCCCGGTGGCCGGCCTGGTCGGGCTGGGTGTCGGCATCGACTACGCCCTCTTCATCGTGGCCCGCTACCGGGAGAACCGCACCGCTGGACACGAGAACCGCGTCGCCCTGGCGAACGCGATGAGCTCGTCGGGCGCCGCAGTGGTCTTCGCCGGCGGCACCGTCGTCATCGCTACCGCAGCGCTCGCCATCACCGGTCTGGGCATCCTCACCTCGATCGGTCTGTCCACCGCGCTGGTCGTGCTGATGGCCGTCGCCGCAGCGATCACCCTGCTACCGGCCGTGCTCAGCCTGCTGGGCGACCGGATCGACACCGGCCGGCTGGTGCGGCGTCATCGCCCCGCCAAGCGCGCCGAGGAGACGGTGTGGTGGCGCTTCGGGCACCGCGTCTCGGGCCGTCCCTGGCCCTACCTGCTCGGCGCGATCGTCGCCCTGCTCGCCATCGCCACCCCGACCCTGTGGCTCCAGACCGCCTTCCCGGCGGCCGGCGACGCTCCCACCTCGACCACGCACCGCCAGGCCTACGACCTGCTCGCGGAGGGTTTCGGCACCGGGTTCAACGGACCGCTGCTGGTCGTCGTCGACCTGGACGCGGCCGGCGTCGACGCCGCCGACGTACCTGCCCTGACCGAGGACATCGCCTCGATCCCGCAGATCGCCTCGGTGAGTGAGCCGCAGACCTCCGAGGACGGCGACACCGTGGTGTTCACCGCGACGCCCACGACGGGCCCGGCCGACCTCGAGACCTCGGAGGCCATCGAGCAGGTCCGCGAGGTGACCCCCGGCAACGTCTACGTCTCCGGGATCACCGCCGTCACCGATGACCTCAACACCCAGCTCAAGGACACGCTGCCGCTGTTCATCGGCGCGGTGGTCGCCGTCTCGTTCCTGCTGCTGATGCTGGTGTTCCGGTCGGTCGTCGTCCCGCTCAAGGCGGCCGTGATGAACCTGCTGTCGATCGGCGCGGCGTACGGCGTCCTGGTCGCGGTCTTCCAGTGGGGCTGGGGCGCCGAGCTGCTCGGCCTCGAAGGTTCGACACCGATCACCTCGTTGATCATCGTGATCATGTTCCCGATCCTGTTCGGGCTGTCCATGGACTACGAGGTGTTCCTGCTCTCGCGGGTCCGTGAGGAGTACGCCCGCACGGGCGACAACGCCGAGTCGGTAGCCCGTGGACTGGCGGGGACCGGGCGGGTGATCACGTCGGCCGCGCTGATCATGATCGCCGTCTTCCTGAGCTTCGTCGCCAGCCCGGTGCCGTCGCTGAAGATGCTCGGCCTCGGGCTGGCCGTGGCGATCGCGATCGACGCCACCCTCGTGCGGATGGTCCTGGTGCCGGCCACGATGGCGCTCCTCGGCAAGGCGAACTGGTGGCTCCCTGCCTGGCTCGACCGGGCCCTGCCGCACCTGACCGTCGAGGGACCGGACGACTCGACGTACGTCGACGGCGAGCCGGTCACCCCGAAGGCCGAGGAGCTGGTCGGTCGCTGACCGTCACTCCACGGTCACCGTCGTGGCGACGTCGTTGGCCACCACCTGACCGGCTGCGCCGCAGTAGGGCGCCTCGACGGTGACGGTGTAGGTGCCCGGGCCGGGAACCTTCACGTGAACGCCGGACTCGTCCTCGCCCCTCCACGTCTCGTCGAAGGCGAGCTCCGGTGCGCCGGGCCGGCACGCGATGGCGCCGCCGTCGGAGCCGCCGACGTTCCGGTGGTTGAGCAGGATGCTCGTGTAGCTCGGTCCGGAGACGTCCATGGGCTGGTTGTCGGCTGGATCGGACCACGCGTGGGATGCCCCGTGGATCCGGTAGCTGACGCCAAGGGTCTTCGGCCCGATCTGGTCCACGGTCATGTCGATCGTGAGGCCGCTGGCGGCGGGCGGCGGCGTCGGGTCCTTCGCAATGCCAGGTCCGGTGGAGGCGTCGCCGTCCGACAGGAGCTGGGCGGCGCCGACTGCGCCGGCGGCGATGACGGCCAGGCCGGCAACGCCGGCCGCGACCTTGCGGCGCCGGTTGGTCCGGGCCTTGCGGGTGATGCCGGCCATCCGGTCGGTCGCGGGGACCAGGTCGGTCAGGTCGGCCAGCTCGTCGAGTCCACGGAGGATCGGGTCTCGGGCTTCTGTGTTCATGGTCAGAGTTCCTTCGAGTGAGTGGCGGAGGAGGCGTCGAGGGCGGCGCGCAGGCCGGCCAGCCCTCTGCTGGTGGTGGACTTGACGGTGCCGACACTGCAGCCCATCGTCTCGGCCGTCTCGGACTCGGACAGGTCGCACCAGTGCCGCAGCACCACCGCGGCGCGCTGGCGGTCCGGCAGGGCGCGCAGCGCGGCGAGCAGCACCTGGTTGTCGACGACGGCGTCATCGACCGCGGTGGTTCCGGAGCCGTGGTCGGGGATCTCCGGGACGATCACTTCGCGTCCCCGCGAGCGGCGCCACCACGACGTACGGATCGAGTACATGACCCGCCGCATGTAGGCGTCCGGGACGTCGTACCCCCTCACCTTGTTCCAGTGCGGCAGTGCCTTGGCGTACGCCGACTGCAACAGGTCTTCGGCCTGGTTGAGGTCACCGGTCAGCAGGAAGGCGAGGCGCTTGAGTCTGGGACCGCTGGCATGGACGTAGTTCTCGAACGAGTCCTGATGCACGGCCGTGAGCTCGCCCCCCGAGATTGTTTGCGCGTTCATGCCCGGGTACACGTAAGCACCACGGCAAAGGTTGCCTCTATGGGTGGCCGAACCAGGTCGTGAGGGCTTCGGTGAGACCCGTCTGGGTCCCATCGCCCACCCACGCCACATGGCCGTCGGGCCGGATCAGCACGGCGGTCGGCGCGGTGACGACGCCGACGACGGGCAGCTCCCACTCCCCGGCATGGTCGGCGTCGATGTGCTGGACACGGTTCGCCCACGGGCCGATGTCGATGCTGCCGGGCTCACCCAGGTTGAGCAGCACCGGCCGGGCACCATGGAGCAGCTCGAAGACCCGGAGCGGGCCGTCGGGCGTGACGAGGTCGAGGTCGGGCATCCGGCGTCCGAGCAGCGGGTGTCCCTCGCCGAGGTCGTAGGCGACGTCGAGCCCGGAGGTGAGACCGACGACCAGCTTGCGCGGCCCGTCGAACTTCAGCATCTCGTTCACGGTGTCGCGCAGCGCCTCGATGCGTACGTCGGGCCGCTGCAGGACGGACTGGCCCATCACGTGCTTCAGCACGCGAGCTCCGGCCGGGTGGCGTTCCGAGTGATAAGTCTCCAGGAGACCGTCGGGGGACGTGCCCTTGACCACCTGGGCGAGCTTCCAGCCGAGGTTGACCGCATCCTGCACACCGATTCCGATCCCCTGCCCGCCCACGGGGTGGTGGGTGTGCGCGGCATCGCCGGCGAGCAGCACCCTTCGGTCGCGGTAGGCGGCGGCCTGCCGGGTGGCGTCGGTGAACCTCGTGATGAACGTCGGACTGTGGATCCCGAAGTCGGTGCCGTACACCGCCGTCAGCGACTCGCTGAGCTCCGCAAGGGTCGGCTCGGTGGCGGGCCCGAGATGCTGCTCGGTCGTGACCACGCCCACGGTCCGCCCGTCCGCCATGACGTTCAGCCCATGGACGCCCGTGGCGTCGTGGCGGATGCCGGTCGGCGTCTCCTCGGTCACCTCGACCTCAGCGATCAGGTGGCTTCGGGTCGCATCCCATCCGACGAACTCGATGCCGGCCGCCTTGCGGATGACACTGCGCCCGCCATCGGCTCCGACCAGGTAGCCGGTCCGGATCGGCTCGCCCTCGGCAAGGCCTACGTCGACGCCGTCGTCGTCCTGGGCGAAGCCGGTCACCTCGAGCCCGCGATGGATCGGCACCCCCAGCTCCTCGACCCAGCCGAGCAGGATCCGCTCGATGTGGGGCTGCCCCAGCCCCAGCGTGTAGGGATGCCGGGTGGGGAAGTCACTGACCTTCATCCCGCTGCCGGCATGCGCGGGGTCGGCGATCTGCCCCGCGGCGAGGAACCGGTCCGCGATGCCGCGCTGGTCGAGGATCTCGATCGTTCGGGAGTGGAACCCACGCCCACCGGAGCCTGCTCGCTCCGGCGTAGGGCGCCGTTCGAGAATCGCCACATCGACCCCCGCCAACGCCAGCTCGCCGGCCAGCATCAGGCCCGTCGGCCCGCCTCCGACAATGACTACGTCGTTCATCTCAACCCCTGCTTCTCTAGGCACGGCCGAGCAGTTTGCGGCATGACAGGGGCCTTGCCGCAAGGCCCCCCTTGCGCTATAAGTTGGAAGTGGCAGGGGGCGTTAGGTTCCTTGCCCTTGTTGTGTCCACTGCCGCCTGAGCAGCCCGTAGACCCACGAGTCCGACACATCGCCGTTCACCACGCAGTCTTCGCGCAACGTTCCTTCACGCTCGAAACCGAGCTTCTCCAGCACCCGGGCGGAGGCAACGTTGCGCGTATCGGTCTCGGCTTGGACCCGATTCACGTCGAGCGTGTTGAACGCCCACTGCAGCAACGCGCGCGCGGCCTCCGTCGCGTAGCCATGACCCCATGCCGCATCGTCGAGGCAGTAGCCGAGCGACGCGCTGCGATAGTCCGGATTCCATCGGGTCAGGCTGCACCAGCCGAGGAACGCGTTGTCGGAGACACGGTCCATGGCCAGCCGCGCACCGCTGCCCTCCTCCTCCATCTGCCTGCAGGCCGCGATGAAGCGCTCGGCGCGGGCACGCTCGCTCCAGGGCGGCGCGTCCCAGTAGCGGAGCACGTGGGCACTGCTGTGCAGTGCGTAGAGGGCGTGCGCGTCGGCGCTGGTGAACGGGCGCAACCGAAGGCGAGCGGTGGGCAGCGTGGGGGTGGGCAAGGCAATGCGTGCCATGTTGCTAGTTCGCGTTGAGTCTGGTCGCCAGGTCATCGAGACCCTGCGCGTGCAGGTCGAACGAGTCCGTCGCAGTCGGAGGGTCCCCGACCGGACGCTCGACGTACGCCGTCCTCATGCCGACAGCCTGTGCACCTCGAAGGTCCCAGGCATGTGCCGCGACCATGACCAGGCGGTCCGGCGAGCACCCCGCATTGGTGATCGCGAGTTGGTAGACGTCCGGATGGGGCTTGTAGCTCTGCGCATCCTCGGCCGAGAGCACCTGGTGCCAGCGAAGACCGGCGTGCGCGCTGATGCGGGTGAGCGCCGACTGGCTGGCGTTCGACAAGCCGACCACCGGGAAGTGCAGGGCGACCCGGTCCAGCCCCCGGACGGAGTCCGGCCACGGCTCCAGCCGCTGTTCCGAGGCAGCGAGCGAGCGAACGGCGTCCGCGTCGCTGACGCCGACCTCGGCCGCGACCCGCGTCGCCGCCTCGAGGTCGATGACTGTGCTGCTGGCGTAGGGGCGACGGCCCGCGAGAATCTCCTGCTGCTGCTCATCGACATGTCGCTGCCACACCTCGACCAGCTCGCTCGTCCGGGCCTCGTCGATGTCCGGGAGCAAGGTGCGAATGCCGCGCCGGATCCCGCTCGGCTCATCGACCATCGTGCCGAGGATGTCGAAGACGATCACGTCGATATCGAGGTGCGAAGTCCCCTGTCGGCCAGCCACCTGGCGAGCGTACCGATCACGTGTTACGGGTGATCAGGCGCGCTGAGAGCGTCGGGATCGCGACGTGGCGGCACGTGGCTGAGCGCCGACTGCACCAGCGCGGTGCGCGCCTTGACGACGATCGTGCGGCGCAGCTTGCCCATGCCTTCTCCGCCGAGCCCTTCGACGGCTTCGCGCACTTGAACGTCGGTGTACGTCGGCCGCGTGCCCGGGGCGACCTCGATGTCCGGCAGGGCGACCAGGACGGGCAGGATCTGCGCCCCGACCTGGTCGAGGAGCCGGAACCGTTGATAGCGATCCATGTCGTCCCAGACCGTGTCGATGTCGGCTCGGCCTCGGCGGACATCCTTCCGCCGGGCCGCCACCATCATCTTGGCCGCTCCCGTGAGCGCGGCCGTCAGTTCATGCTCCGTGAATCGCACTCGACAAGCATGGCGGATGCTGCCGCGCTGTCGACGAACCGTCCCTACCTCACTACGACAGCGGTCACGATGTCCCGTTGACGTGCGTGCGACGAGTCCACGCGGACCGCGAAGATCCGTCGATCACCGGCTCGGGCAGCCTTCGTCCTGGTGACCTTGATGACCAGGTGTGCAGACTCTCCGGGCCTCAGGGCGTCGGTGCTGTAGTTGCCCGCCGTGACGGCGCCGGTCACGTTCCGGCCACCCGCCAGGTAGACGACGTTGAACTTTCGGTTCTTCGGCGTACCCAGGATCTCCAGCCGGTCGTTGGCGTCGCCCCGGTTCGTGACGCGCACCTGGAAGGCGGCGCTGTTGGCCCGAGGCTTCAGCCGCTTGGTCACCCGCTGGCCGGCGCCGTACGTCCCGACACCCACGAAGCTCCCGCTGAGCAGGCGCACGGCCGCGTCCGGACGGTAGCGGGGGTCAGGGTCCCCGGGCCCGCCGGGGCCGTTGATGGTGAGGGCCTGGTTCGCGGTGCCGGCGTTCTGCGCCGCGTCGGTGATCCTCGCGACCACCTGATAGGTCCCGTCTGGGAGTGCGGCAGCGCTGACACCCCAGGCGCCACCGGGCTGCACCGTGGCGGTCAGGTGCTGGCCCCCGATGGTGAGGTGCACCGTCGTTCCGGCCGGCTCTGCGGTCGTCCCGTAGGTCCACGGTGACGTGTCGCCGGTCGACCTGGTCGGCCCGCCGTTGATCGTCACCACCGGCACGGTGAGGTCGACCGTGAGGATCTGGGTCACGCTGGCCGAGTTGTTGGCGCCGTCGGCGACCGACGCCACCACGCTGTGGGTGGTCTCGGCCAGGGCGGCGGTCGTGACGACCCAGGCGCCGGGCTCGCCGACAGTCTCGGTGGTCAGCGTCTGGCCGGCCACGGTGACGGTGACCAGGGTGCCCGGAGCCGCGTCGGTGGTGCCCGAGATCGCCGGAGTGGTGTCCTTCGTGGCCCTTGTCGGACCACCGTTGATCGAGATGGCGGGCGCGGTGACGTCGACCGTGAGTGTCTGGTCGGCAGTGCCGACGTTCTGTGAGGCGTCGGTGACCGTCGCCTGCACGGGGTGCGGGCCCGAGGCCAGGACCGTCGTACTGACGGCCCAGGTCCCACCGGCACCGACCGTGGTGTTCAGGGTCTGCCCACCAACGGTGACCGTCACTGCCCTACCGGCCGGCTCGTCCGTGGTGCCCGAGATCGTCGGAGTGGTGTCGTTCGTGGAGCGCTCGGGTCCGCCGTCGATGGTCACCAGCGGCGCGGTCAGGTCGTCCTTGGCCACGAGGAACGGGGTGTTCGTCATGGCCACCGTCGTGGGCGTGAGAGCGCGACCCTTGAGCGAGGCGCCGTCTCCGAAGGCGATCGCACCCGCCCCGAGGTAGGTCCCGACGGACTTGGCGCCGGCGCCGAGCGAGATCGCGCCGACGACCTGCCAGTAGACGTTGTTGGCCAGGGCGCCGTCGGTCAGTACCACCTTGCTGCCGGCTGCGGAGCTGGCTGCTGCATTGATCTGGAAGATGAAGACCGCGTTGGAGTCGCCGTCGGCGTCCAGGGTCATCGTTCCGGTGTTCGCGAAGGCAGCGGCCGTCGTGTGGACGCCGGGATGGAACGTCACGCCGTTCTGGTCACCGGCGAAGGTGGTGGTGCTCGGCTGGCCGGCAGCATCCGCGTAGGCGTCGGCTCGATCCGACTGGGCGAGCTCGGCAGCGGCGTCCTTGTCGTGGATCGTGCCGTTCACCATGCCGGGCAGGACCCCGGTGATCGCACCGGAGGGGCTGAGGCCGAGGTCGCCTGCGAGCTCGGTGTCGGGGCCGGTGTTCGCGACGCTGGTACCGCCCAGCACCGAGTACGACGCGGCGGTGCCCAGGTCGACGAAGGTGGCCGCCGCGGGTGGGGCCGGAGGTGGCCCCGGCGGAGCGGCGACAGCCTGGCCTCCGATGGCGAGAGCACCTGCGACGAGCAGGAAGCTGAGGACGTGACAGGACAATCGCGCGGCTGAACTCAACATTGAGTGCCTTCGGTTGAGGCACCGCGATCATCAATCTGGTTTTCCAGACGAACGAGTCTCGTCGGTTGCCTACACCTTTGAACGTAGGTCTTATCCACCTCTGGGTGTGGGCTTCGGCGAGACATGCCCGATCGGTCATTTCTTGTTCTCCATGGACCTGAGCGACGGGACACGCAGTGATTGGGCCGTTCGCGGCCCAAGCACGGCCCGGGGGGGTACGGTGCGGGAAGAGCTCAATCGAGGCGTCTACGCCAATCGGCCGCTGCCCTCCAGTTGGAGAACTTCTGATGTGAGCCTCGTCGGCCCCCCGGGCCATGGAAGGCCCTGCATGAGCCTCGATTCGGGCGCTCACCGCGCCCAAAGCACATCCCGCCGCGCCGAAAAGGCGCGGTCTCACCGATTGGTGCGCCTACCGGACGACGGCGTCCGCAACGCGTTGATCTCGATTTCCGCCACCCTTGTGATCGCTGGACTAGTCGTCATCGTCATGATGGTGGGTCGTGCTCCCGCCGCCTACGCCGCGCAACCCGCGGTGGGTCTGGGCACGGCGACTTCGTTCGCCGTTCTCGCCGGGAGCACGGTCACGAACACCGGCCCTTCGACCATCTCCGGCGACGTCGGAGTCCATCCGGGTGCCGCCGTCACCGGCTTCCCTCCCGGCCAGGTCAACAACGGGGTGATCCACGCCGCCGACGCGGTTGCCGCGCAGGCGAAGCAGGACCTCGTCACGGCGTACAACGACGCAGCAGGGCGGTCACCAAGGGTCGACAAGACCGGTGATGACCTCGGTGGAGAAACGCTGGTGCCGGGTGTCTACAACGCCTCGACCACCATGTCCCTGACCGGCACGGTCACCCTCGACGCTCAGGGCGACTCCTCGGCCGTCTTCATCTTCCAGGCCGGGTCCTCGCTGCTCACGGCGACCGGGAGCCGGGTGGCGCTCCAAGGAGACGCACAGGCGTGCAACGTCTTCTGGCAGGTCGGCAGCTCGGCCACGATCGGGACGACCACGTCCTTCGTCGGCACGGTGATGGCTCTCGCCAGCATCACGGTCCAGAACGGGGCCACGATCCAGGGCCGGGTCCTGGCCCGCACCGGTCAGGTCAGCCTGGACAACAACACGATTACCAGGCCCAGCTGTTCGGCCCCCACTCCCACGGTCACACCTACGACTCCGACCGCGACGAATCCGACCGCGACGAATCCGACCGCGACCGTGACTCCGACGGGCACCGTGAGCCCGACACCGCCGCCGACCAGCCCGGGTGGACCCACCCCGACCGGCCCCAACAACCCGGGACCCAGTACCCCGGGCGGACCGGACACCCCGAGCGGTCCCGATAACCCGGGCGGTCCCGACAACCCGGGCGGTCCCGACAACCCGGGCGGACCCGACAACCCGGGCGGACCCGATCAGCCCGGTGGACCCGTCAACCCGCCCTGGGTCCCGCACGGCCACCCGCCGACCGGTCAGGTACCGGCCCTGCCCGGCCCGTCAGAGGGCGGTCTGTGGCTCGGGGGAGGTATGTGCGTCCTCGGCGCCGCCTTCGGCGTCGCGGCTGCCCGGCGCCCCAAGTCCGTCCCTCTGCCGTGACCAGGAGGAGGGCGCCGTCCTCCTTCTGGCGAACTGTGATCCTCGTCGGTGTCTGTACCTTCCTGGGCGGCGCAGTCCTTGGCGTCTGGGTCGCGCCCCGGCTCAATCAGCCACCACTGAACGGGACGGTCAGCGCCGCCGCTGACGCGGGCGCATCTCCTCGCGAGCGTGGCTCAACCATCTCGCCGAGGCCGCATTCCCCCTTCCCGGTAGGCCTTGAGATCCCGGCCATCGCGGTGGCGACCCCCCTGGTCGGGCTCGGGCTGACCGCGGATCGCACCGTCGAAGTGCCCCACAACCCCGATCGGGCCGGCTGGTTCCACCGCGGACCGCCGCCCGGGCAGCGAGGGTCCGCGGTGATTCTCGGACACGTCGACTCAACCCAAGGCCCCGCGGTGTTCGCGCGCCTACAGGAGCTGCGGGCCGGGGATGTGGTGATTGTCGACCGCGCCAACGGCACGACCGTCCACTTCGTGGTGCGCAAGTCGGCGATCTACGACAACGACGAATTCCCGGCCAATCGCGTGTACGCCGCCCAAGGCGGCCGCCGCCTCAACCTCGTCACCTGCGGGGGGATCTATGACTCCACCCGCGGTGGCTACCAGTCGAACCTCGTCGTCTACACCCGCCTGGTTCGCAACTGACGGCTGTGGCGATCTTGCGACAAACTGCAGATCATGAAGCTCCCGATCTCTGGGGTGCCTCAGATCAAGCTGCCAGTCAGCGACCTGGCGCGCAGCGCTCGGTGGCACGCCGACCTGTTCAGCTTGGAGCTGGCCAACGAGTTCTTTGAGGACTCCGCCGTTCGAGGTGTCGTGCTTGCCGATCATGAGGCAGGCTTCGTGATCGGCCTTCGCGAGCGCGCCTACTGCGCGAGCAGTCCGGTGCTGGACGGGGTTCGATGTATGTGCGTTCATGGTCGACACGGCGGAGCGGATGTCGACAGTGGTCGCTCGCTGCGACGAGCTGGGCATCGCGCACGGTGACGTTCACGACCGGGGCGAGTTCGGAATCGCACTGGATGTCGCGGACCCGGACGGGACCGTCCTGCGGTTCGTGGCTGGACCGCACACCGGATCCCCGGGCAGCTTCGCCGGCGTCGAGTTCGGATCTGGGCCACCGGCTTCTACGACCAACCACGACTCAGCTTCTAGCCAAGGTGGATGCATTCCTGGGCGCTTGCGTCACGTCCGCCTGTGGAACCTGACCTTGCCGCCGGTGATCTTGGTTGTTGTGTACGTCGGGTCGTGGGCGCGGGCGTGGTGTCGGGGACAGAGGAGCCGGCCGTTCTTGACCGACGTGTCGCCGCCCTGGGACCAGGGCTGGTCGTGGTGGGCGTTGGGCACATGCCCGGTGGCCAGTGCAGCCCTCGGCGGTGCAGCCGCCCTGCTCGATCGCCAGCGCGATCCGTTGGGGTTCGGTGTGGAACCGGGTCCTCCGGCCCAGGTCGAGGACCTGGGACTGGCCGCCGAGGACGGCGGGGATGATCCCGGCCCGGCACGCCAACCTGCGCGCCAGACCGGGGCTGATCCGGTGGCCGGTGTCCAGCTGGGCGGCCTTGAGCCCACCCATCAACGTCTCCAGGGTCATCGTCACCACGACGGTGGCCGAGACACCGCCCGCGTGCGGGAGCTCGTCGGTGGGGTAGCGCTCCACGTACTCCTCGAAGGCCGCGCCCAGCCGGTGTGCCGACGGCCTGCCCGGGTGCGGGTGCCTGCCCGTCCACGCTGGCCCGGTGCTTGGGGGCGGCGATCGCCAGCAGGTGCTTCTTCAGCATCGCGCCCGTGCCGGCGAGGAGATCGTGAACCGGCCGTGGCACTTGCCGTGGCCGTCGTCGTGCATCCGGAACACCGCCGCCGCCTCGGCCTCCCGCTCCTCCTTTCCAGGAGCCGGGCTTCGTGGGCCTCCCCGACCTCCGGAGCCACCACGTCCAGGATCCGTCGGCCCAGGATCCGCAATGCCTTGGCGTCGTGGTGGACGGCGTACCCGATCAAACCGCGCGAGTGCGTCGTCGGTGATGGCCGGGCCGATGGCCTCGGGCAGCGCCTGGACCGCGGCGATGATCACCTGCGCCTGGTCCACCAGCAGCCGGCCCTCGGCCAGTGCGACCCGGACCGGCTCGAACACCTCCGACCCCAGCGCGGTCGCGAGCCGGGTCTTCCGGTGCGCAGCGGCCCGGGTCTGCCGGGTGGCGTGCGCCCACCAGTTCGCCGTCGACGTGGCACCCGAGGCGGCCTCGACCCCGAGGGTCTGGCCGTGGTGGGCCAGGCGGGCCTCGAGCTCGCTGAGTTGGGCGACCAGCCTGGTGGCCTCCACCAAGGCTTCGCGTGTCTCCACCGGTCCCATCGACCAGGCAGGCTGGTCGCGCAGGGTCTTCAGCTCCTCCTCGATCCGGGACAGGCCAACGCCGATCGGGTGGTCCCGATCGGTGCTGTCCGCGGTCGTGGTCATGGACCTATTCCAGCACCCGACGCCGACACCCACCGACGTCCACGGGCGGCCTGTGGACGACCACCACCGGATGCCCGCCTGTGGAAGGTTCGTGGGCTTTTCGCCCATGGTTGAGCGGGATTCTCACCTCACGGGGTTTCGAGACAGGCGCTAACGCGCCTTCCTCAACCACCGATGGTGCCCGACGTCAGCTGGCGGAGTTGATCATCCCGGCGCCGACGGTCACGCCGGTGGCCTCGTCGATCAGGATGAACGAGCCGGTGGTGCGGTTCTTGGAGTAGGGGTCGCAGAGCAGGGGCACGGTGGTGCGCAGCTGGATCCGGCCGATCTCGTTCAGGCCGAGCGACTTCGTCTCCTGGTCGCGGTGCAGCGTGTTGACGTCGAGGCGGTACTGGATGTCCTTGACCAGCGCCCGCGCGGTGCGCGTCGTGTGCTTGATCGCCAGCTTCTGTCGCGGCTGCAGCGGCGTGGTGGTCATCCAGCAGACCATCGCGTCGATGTCCTGGCTGGGCTGCGGGGCGTTGTTGACCCGGGCGATCATGTCGCCGCGCGAGACGTCGACGTCGTCCTCGAGGCGGACGGTCACCGACATCGGCGGGAACGCCTCGCCGACCTCCTCGTCGAACAGGTCGATGCCCTGGATCTTCGACGTCATGCCGCTGGGGAGTACGACTACCTCGTCGCCCTTCTTCAGCACGCCGCCGGCGACCATGCCGCCGTAGCCGCGGTAGTCGTGGTGCTCGTCGGACTTGGGGCGGACGACGTACTGCACCGGGAACCGGACGTCGACGAGGTCGCGGTCGGACGCGACGTGGACGTGCTCGAGGTGGTGCATCAGGGTCGGCCCGGAGTACCAGCTCATGTTCTCGGAGCGGTTGACGACGTTGTCGCCGTTGAGCGCCGAGATCGGGATGACCTCCAGGTCGGGGATGTTCAGCTTGGTGGCGAACTGGGTGAACTCGGCGTGGATCTTCTCGTAGATCTCCTGCGAGAACTCGACGAGGTCCATCTTGTTGACTGCGAGCACCAGGTGCGGGACCCGGAGGAGCGAGAGGATCACCGCGTGCCGGCGGGACTGCTCGGTGAGGCCCTGCCGGGCGTCGACCAGCACCAGCCCGAGGTCGGCGGTCGAGGCGCCGGTCACCATGTTGCGGGTGTACTGCACGTGGCCGGGGGTGTCGGCGATGATGAACTTCCGCGAAGGCGTCGCGAAGTAGCGGTAGGCAACGTCGATCGTGATGCCCTGCTCGCGCTCCGAGCGGAGGCCGTCGGTCAGCAGGGCCAGGTCGGTGTAGTCGTAGCCCTTCGAGGCGCTGGTGGCCTCGACGGCCTCCAGCTGGTCCTCAAAGATCGACTTGGAGTCGAGCAGCAGCCGCCCGATCAGGGTGGACTTGCCGTCGTCGACCGAACCAGCGGTCGCGAACCGGAGCAGGTCCATGTTGGTGGCTGCGCCAGCCGTGAGGGACTCGCTCATCAGAAGTAGCCTTCCTTCTTCCGATCCTCCATGCCTGCCTCGGAGAACCGGTCGTCACCGCGGGTCGCGCCGCGCTCGGTCACCCGGGCGACAGCGATCTCTTCGATGATCTTGGGGATGGTGTCCGCTTCGGACTCGACGCACCCGGTGAGGGTGAGGTCGCCGACGGTGCGGAACCGGACAGTGCGCTCGGTGACGGTCTCGCCGGCGCGGCACGGGTTGAACTCGCTCTCGGACAGCCACATCCCGTCGCGCTCGAAGACCCGCCGCTGGTGGGAGAAGTAGATCTGGGGGATCTCGATGCCCTCGCGACCGATGTAGTCCCAGATGTCCAGCTCGGTCCAGTTCGAGATCGGGAAGATCCGCATGTGCTCGCCCTGGTGGATGCGCCCGTTGTAGAGGCTCCACAGCTCCGGCCGCTGCATCTTGGGGTCCCACTGGCCGAACTCGTCGCGGTGGGAGTAGACCCGCTCCTTGGCCCGCGCCTTCTCCTCGTCGCGGCGGCCGCCACCGAAGGCGGCGGTGAAGCCGTTCTCCTCGATGGCGTTGAGCAGGGTGCCTATCTGTAGCCGGTTGCGGGGGGTCTTGCCGTCGTCGACGACGACGCCGTTGGCGATCGCCTCCTCGACGCTGGCCACGATCAGGCGGACGCCGAGCCGGTTGACCCAGTTGTCGCGGGTCGCGAGGACCTCGGGGAAGTCGTAGCCGGTGTCGACCTGCAGCACCGGGAAGGGGATCTTGGCGGGGTAGAACGCCTTCTCCGCCAGGCGGAGCATGACGATCGAGTCCTTGCCACCTGAGAACATCAGGACCGGCTTCTCGAACTCGGCGGCGACCTCACGCATGATGTGGATCGACTCCGCCTCGAGCTGGTCGAGCTGGCTCAGCCGGTAGTCGACATGGGTGTGGGACATGGGGAAACGTGTGACCTCTCGTGGACAGCAGCCCACATCGTAGCGAGGGGGCCGGGTGACGCGAACTCGACGAATATGTCGAGTGAGTCACATTACTTTGTCCGGTCCGGTACGCCGCCAACGGCCACCCAGCCCGGACCGCTCACGGCCATCGGGCCGTCGTCGTGCTCGACGAACACCGTACGTCCGCGGCCGACCTCGACGGTCTGTGCCCCTGCCGTCACCCCGACCGTGTCGTCGAGGGCCATGAGCACCCGCGGCCCGGACGAGGGAAGCGAGTCGACCGGCGGACGGGCCACGGTGAGCTCGAACTCGTCGACCTGGGGCGCGAAGTGCGCGAAACCCGGTCCGGTGCGGGTGGGGAGACACCGCGGTGGTGGGACCGGCCGGAAGTCGGTGGCGGTGAGCAGCTCGGCGACGTCGCGGTGCTTCGGGGTCAGTCCCGCGCGCAGCACGTTGTCGGAGGTGGCCATGATCTCGAGCGCCAGCCCGGACCCGTGCGCGTGGACCACTCCGGGCTGGACCATCAGCGCCTCACCGGGCTGCAGGACCACGTCGTTGAGCAGCAGCGAGACGAGCACGCCCGGGTCGTCGGGGTAGCGGCCGGCCAACTGGCCCAGGATCTCCAGCACCCGGTGCGCCTCGGGGTCGGCGTATCGCACCCGGCCTCGGGCCGCGCTCACCTCGGCGACCAGCTCTCTCACCACGCTTCCCGGCAGGGCGAGCGTGTCCTCCACCACCGCCCGCACGCAGGCGGCCGGGTCGCCGTCCTCCAGGCGGCTCGCGACGTCGTCGGCCCAGCGGACGCCGAGCATCCGCAGCAGCTCGGCGGTGTGGGACACGTCGCGGAAGCCGGCCAGCGTCTCGAACGGCGTCAGCGCGAAGACCAGCTCGGGCTTGTGCCACGGGTCGGGGTAGCTGCGTTCGGGGGAGTCGAGCGGCACCCCGGCGGCCTCCTCACGAGCATGGCCGCTCTGCGCCTGCTCGCTGCCCGGGTGGACCTGTAGCGACAGCACCTCGTCGACCGCGAGCACCTTCGTCAGGAACGGGAGCCGCCCGCCGAACCGCTCTGCGACCTCGGGCCCGAGCATCGAGCCGGGGCGAGCCGCGATCTCCTCGTCCAGCCGGCGGCCGTCCGGCAGCCTCGACGGAGAGGCAGCGTGCGCGCCGACCCACAGCTCGGCCTCGGGCGCACCGCTCGGCTCCCGGTCGAGGAACGTGGCCAGCACGGTCGTGGAGCCCCACGCGTAGTCCCGGACCGGGTTGTCGAGGAGGAGCACGGCGGCCGTGGTCAGCCGACGTCGTCGCGGGCGCGGTCGGAGGGCTGCACGTAGGCCGGGTCCTCGAGCTCAGCGACGGTGGGGGAGCCGAACATCGGCATTCCCTGTTCCTTGCGGAGCAGCCCCCAGATCAGCGGCACCAGCACGATCATGGCGAGACCGACCCCACCGACGAGGAGCGGATGAGTCTCCTCGACGCCCAGAGGTGCCCAGCCGGCCTTGTCGAGCAGGGCCACACCCGACATCGTCAGGACCACGACGATGCCGCGGCGGATGAACGACTGCGGCACCCGCGGGGCCAGCGCGCTGCCGAGGATCGTCCCCGGCACCGAGCCGATGATGAGCGGGATGGTGAGACCCCAGTCCAGGCCGTTGTTGACCATGATGTTGGAGATCGCTGCCGCCAGCACCAGCGGCACCGCCTGCACGAGGTCGGTGCCGACCAGCTTCACGGCGGACAGCCCGGGGTAGAGCATCAGCAGGGCCACCATGATCACCGAGCCGGACCCGACGCTGGTGATGCCGACCAGCAGCCCGCCCATCGCGCCCACCAGCAACGTCGGGATCGGCCGGATCTTCGGGTCAGGGTCTCCCTGCGGCCCGCCGGCGCGGATTCGCCGCAGGTTGATGTAGAGCCGCAGCGCGTACGTCGAGGCGGCCAGCAGCAGTGCGAACCCGATGGCGAGCTTGAGGGCGTCGTCGATGTCGTCGGGGTCCACGAAGGCATGAACGAGGTGCGGGCCGGCCAGCGCAGTCGGCACCGACCCGATGATCAGCCACTTGGCGAGGGTCAGGTTGGGCGAGCCCTCCCGGGCGTGCACGATCGCACCACCGGTCTTGTAGACCGCCGCCGCGGTGAGATCCGCGGTGACGATGCTGGCCGTGTGGCCGACGCCGAGGAAGATCAGCGCGGGCGTCATCAATGCCCCGCCGCCCATGCCGGTCAGCCCGACGACGATGCCGACGAAGAAGGCAGCGGCGAGGATCGGCGCGAAGTCGCTGCCGAAGACGTCGTTCATGCCTGGATCCTCTCGGTGCCCGCGAGGGCGGGGACTACGACGCGCAGCAGCTCGTCGATCTGTTCGGCGGCCGCCTCAGCGGCCGTGGCCCCCCGACCGTACGGGTCGCGTACGTCGAGCCGGGGCTCGGAGGCTCCCCGGCGCTCGCCGAGCGCGCGGAGCAGCTCCGGCCCGGTGAGACCTTCGGGGGAGTTGCGGACCACCTCGGCGACCTGGCCGAGCGTGAAGACCTTGCGGAACGCCGCGGCGTGGTCGTCGAGGATGAAGGCCCGGTGCGAGGCCTCGGCGGTGAGCACCAGATCGGCGTCCTCGATCAGGGCGGCGGTCAGTGGCCGGCTCAGGAACCTCTCGGCGCTCAGCCCCCGCTCGGTCAGCGCGCCGGCCATCACCGAGTCCATGGGGTACTCCCGGAACCCGTGCGTGCCCGCGCTGGAGAACTCGACCGGTGCGTCCGGCCCGGCCAGCTCGCGCGCGGTGATCTCCATGAACGGTGAGCGGCAGATGTTCGCCGTACAGACGAAGAGGACGTTGAGCGGGCGCTGCTTCGGCGGGCCCGTGGATGCGCGGTGAGCGGCCGGCGTCACGGTCACCTCGACCGCCGGGGCTTCGGACAGGTCGAGATAGCCGGCTTTCCGGAGCCCGGCGATCACGTCGCCGAGGGCGTCCTCGATGCTGCGGCCGGTGGTGTCGACGCGGACGTCGGCGTCGGCCGGCTCTTCGTACGGCGAGGAGATGCCGGTGAACTCGGGGATCTCACCTCGCCGGGCCTTGGCGTAGAGGCCCTTGCGGTCGCGCCGTTCGCACTCCTCGAGCGGGGTGGAGACGTGCACCAGGAAGAAGGCGCCGCCCGCTCCCTCGGCCATCGCGCGGACCTGCTGCCGGGTCTCGTCGAACGGTGCGATCGGGCTGCACACGGCGATCCCGCCGTGCCGGGCGATCTCGGCGGCCACCCAGCCGATCCGGCGGATGTTGGTCTCCCGGTCCTCCTTGGAGAAGGTCAGGCCGGCCGACAGGTTGCGGCGTACGACGTCGCCGTCGAGGCTCGTCACGGTGCGCGAGCCCTGCTCGAGCATCAGGTCCATCAGTGCGCGGGCCAGCGTCGACTTCCCGCTGCCGGACAGCCCGGTGAAGAACAGCACCAGCCCCTGCTCGTCGGGTCGGCGCTCGTAGAAGTCGACGACGTGGGCGATCTCCGGCGGGAGCTGCCCGTCGGTCGCCAGACCCACGACCGGGTCGTCGCCGGCGTAGGTCGCGGCCACCTGCACGCCGAGCGCGTGGTCGACCTCGGCGTCACCATGCGCCGCGAGAGGTACGGCGACCACCGCGGCGTCGGGCAGCAGCGCTGCGGCCGTCAGCGTCGCGCGCAGCAGGCCGACCGCCGGCAGCACCGGGGTGCCGTCGCCCACGAGAGCGAGCAGGGTGACCGGGCCGAGCCCGTCGAGCTCGGCGAGCTGGGTGTCGGTGAGCGCGTCGGCCACCGGCACGAACGTGCGACCGGCGTACTGCTCCCTGGTCTGCGCCGGAGTGAGGTAGAGCCGTCGGAACGGGCCGTACTGTGCGTGGGTCAGTGACTCCACCGCCCAGCCGTCCTCGGTGTCCGTGCGCACCACGGCGAGCGGCAGCCCCTCGGGGTCGACCAGCTCGACGGCACCCGGCTCGATCAGCTCCTGCGGCAGCTGCAGAGTGATCGGGCTGCCGGGCTCGTTGAACCGGGTGATCGGCGCAAGCGCGCCGATCGTGAGCAGTTCGAGGTCGTCGAGCTCGCGCGGCGTCGGGTGATGCTGCGGCGCAGCTGGGCTCGGCACGGGCCTCATCCTGCCAAATCCGTCCTGACTACCCACAATTACTCTGCATTCATGGCATCCCCGCAGGTAGTGGCCGACATCGTGCGCTCCGGGTTCGTCGAGGGCCACCACTACGGCTCGGCCGTGGCGCTGGCCGCCGACGGACGCGAGGACTGGTCCGTGGGGGCGGTGGACGTGCCGATCCTGCCCCGGTCGTGCAACAAGCCGATCCAGGCGCTGGCGATGGTCCGGCTCGGCCTGGACCTGCCCGACGAGCTGCTCGCGCTGGTGTGCGCCTCGCACTCCGGGGAGCCGTTCCACCTCGAGGGAGTACGCCGGATCCTGGCCGTCGCCGACATCGACGAAGGCGCGCTGCAGACGCCGCCCGACTACCCCCTCGACGACGATGCGCGCGAGGCGATGATCAAGGACGGGGTCGCCAAGAACCCGACCGCGATGAACTGCTCGGGCAAGCACGCCGGGATGCTGGTCACCTGCGCACTGAACGGCTGGGACCCGGCGACGTACCGCGAGCCCGACCACCCGCTCCAACAGGCCATCGCCGAGACCTACGCCGAGCTGACCGGGGAGGCGGTGGCCGCCGTCGCCATCGACGGCTGCGGGGCACCGCTGCTCTCGGCCTCGCTCATCGGCCTGGCCCGAGCGTTCGCCCGGCTCGCCACGGCGCCCGACGGGCCCGAGGCCCGAGTTGCCGGTGCGATCCGGCACCACCCGGAGTGGGTGTCGGGGACCCGCCGCGACGAGCGCGCGCTGCTGACGGCGCTGCCGGGGGCGATCGGCAAGGCCGGCGCCGAGTCCTGCTACGCCGTGGCGCTGCCCGACGGGCGGGCCTTCGCCCTGAAGACCGACGACGGCGCCCCGCGGGTGCGCCCGGTGCTGATGGCAGCGGCCCTGCGCCGCAGCGGGGTGGACACCGAGCCGGGCGTCGACGCCGCCGCGATCTGGCGCTCCGGAGTGGTCGAGCTGCTGGGTGGTGGCGTCCCGGTGGGCGAGATCCGGGCGGCGTTCTGAGCGGGTGTGAAGCAGGTCACGCTTGCTGAGTTTGCGTTTTGCTAACTGTTGTTAGCACGATGGGGGCATGGCCAAGGGCAAGGTAGGCAAGACCGTCGAGACTCTCGGCGATTACCTGAAGGAGCAGCGTGTCGCCGCACGTCTGTCCCTCAGGCAGCTTGCCGAGCAGGCGGGGGTCTCCAACCCCTACCTGAGCCAGATCGAACGTGGTCTGCGCCGGCCCTCGGCCGAGGTACTGCAACAGATCGCCAAGGCGCTGCGGATCTCCGCGGAGCAGCTCTACATCCGCGCCGGGATCATCAGCCCCGAAGAAGGGGTCGGCGGCGCCACCGCGCTCACCGTGGAGCTGGCGGTCCTCTCGGACCCCGGCCTCACCGAGCGCCAGAAGCAGTCCCTCCTCGATGTCTACTCGTCGTTCCTCGCGCTCAACGCAGCGCACGGACCCGCGGACGCCGAGGACATCGAGAACCCCTGAGCCAGGGACAACACACCCACCACCACCAGAAATACAAGGAGTATCGACATGGCCAAGGCCAAGTTCGACATCAAGACGCTGGAGCTGCCCGCCGTGGCCGCCAAGCCCATCTACGCGGGCGTCGGCGCGACCGACCTCGCCGTCGAGTACGTGCGTGAGTACGTCGCCGACGTGCAGAAGAGGTTCGCCGGGGTGCAGAAGGACGTGCAGACCCGGGTCGCCGGCGTGCAGAAGAACGTCAAGGGCTTCGAGTTCGAGCCGAAGGCGCTGCGCGAGCAGACCGTGACCGTGGTCAACAGCCGCGTCTCCGAGCTGCGCTCGGACGCGAAGGCCCAGGCCGAGAAGGTCCAGAGCCTCGTGAACGAGAACGTCGCGACCGTGACCGACACCTACGGTGACCTCGCCAAGCGCGGCGAGTCGCTGGTGGCCCGGATCCGCAAGCAGGAGGCCACCAAGGCCACCGCCGCTTCGGCCAAGACCACCACCGCCAAGGCGAAGACCACCAAGACCCAGGCCAAGAAGACCGTGAAGAAGTCGGCTTCCAGCGCCAAGGCGACCCGGACCTCGGCCAAGAAGACCGCGTCCAACGCCGCCAAGGCCACGTCCGCCGGTGCCTCCAAGGTCGGCAACTGAAGCAGTGACGCCGCGGAGCAGGCCACCTGCTCCGAACGGTGACATGCGAGGCCCCCGGAGGTATGAGCTTCGGGGGCTTCGCCCTTTTCGTCTAACCTGGAGACGCCATGAACATCTTCGACGTCGAGAGCTACCTGACGCTGGTCATGATGTTCGTGCTGCTCTCGGTCACGATCTTCGCCTTCGTCAACTCGCTGCTCTACTCCGCGGAGTCCTACGTCGCCGCGGGCAAGCTGACCAAGCCGACCTGGAACATCATCCTGGGGCTCGCCGTGCTGCTGCAGCTGATCCCGGCCGGGCTCTTCTTCGTCCGGGTCGCGCTGATCATCGCGGCGCTCGTCTACCTCGCCGACGTCCGCCCGGCCCTCGTCGGGCTGAAGCGGCGCTAGTTCAAGGTTCAGGCAAACCGCGCTCGCCGTCACCGCGCCCGCACTAGCCTCTCGCCCATGTCTGCTGAGTACGCCGAGTCCGCCGAGCGCCCCTGGGGGTCCTGGCACGTCCTCGAGGAGGGCGCCGGCTACAAGGTCAAGCGCATCGTCGTGCAGCCGCAGCAGCGGCTCAGCTACCAGACCCACGCCCGCCGCGCGGAGCACTGGGTGGTCGTCGCGGGCAAGGCGACCTGCGTGATCGACGGTGCCGACGTACTGCTCGGTCCCGGGGAGTCGGTCGACGTGGAGATCGGGCAGGCGCACCGGATCTGCAACGCCGAGGACGAGGTGCTGGTGCTCGTCGAGGTCCAGCTGGGTGACTACACCGGCGAGGACGACATCGTCCGCCTCGAGGACGACTACGACCGCTGCGGGTCCTGAGCGAGGTACGCCGACAGGGCGTCCCACGCCGGCCGCGGGGCGAACCCGGTCGCCTCGAGCTTCGCCAGGCTCATCGTGCTCGAGCGCGGCCGCGGAGCCAGGTCCTGGCCGGCGGAGTACTCGTCGGTCGAGACCGGCGTGACGTCGTCGGGGTCGCGACCGGACAGCTCGAAGACCCGGCGGGCGATCTCCGCGAAGGTCGTGGCCGGCCCGGAGCCGCTGCAGTGATAGGTGCCGTACGCCGCGCCGGAGTCGAGCAGGTGCCGGGTCGCCCGGGTCAGGTCGCCGGCGAACGTGAGCCGGCCGACCTGGTCATCGACCACGCGGGGCGAGACCCCCTCGGCGGCGAGCCGCTGCATGGTCCGGACGAAGTTGCCGCCGTCGCCGATCAGCCACGACGTACGCACCACGTAGTGGCGCTTCGCGGTGCTGACGGCCACGTCACCGGCCGCCTTGGACTGCGCGTAGACGCCCAGCGGCGAGAGCGGCTCGTCCTCGGTGTGGTCGGGGCGGGTGCCGTCGAAGACGTACTCGGTGGAGAAGTGCACAAGCGTCTGCCGATGCTGGTCGGCGATCCGGGCCAGGGTCGCCGGGGCCGCGGCGTTCGCCGCCCAGGCTGCTCGCCGGCCCGCCTCGGACTCCGCGGCGTCGACGGCGGTGTACGCCGCGGCGTTGAGCACCAGGTCGTAGTCGTGCCAGCGCCACGCCGCCACCGCGGCCGGGTCGGTCAGGTCGAGCTCGTCGATGTCGACGGCATCGGCATCCGGGAACTCCGCCACCAGGGCCCGCCCGAGCTGCCCGTGGCAGCCGATGACCAGGGTCTTTCGCGGCGGGAGCGTCGACGACGTCGGCGAAGAGCGGGGTGGTGCGGTCCTTCTCGGAGACGACCGCCTCGTCGATCGGGATCGGCCACGGGATCGCCACGGTCGGGTCGTCCAGCCGCAGCGCCGGGTAGACGTACGACGGGTCGAAGTGGTCGTTGATCAGGTAGGTGTAGGTGACGTCGTCGTCGAGCGTCTGGTAGCTGTTGCCGACGCCGCGCGGGATGAACACCGCGGTCGACGGGTCGATCTCGAGGTGGAAGGTCTTCCCGTAGCCGTCGCCCGGGCGGAAGTCGACCCACGCGCCGAACACCCGGCCGGTGACCACCGAGACCAGCTTGTCCCACGGTTCGATGTGCACACCGCGAGTGGTGCCGCGCCGGGCGTTGTACGCGAGGTTGTGCTGCACCGGCTCGAAGTCGGGCAGCCCGAGGCCGACCATCTTCTCCCGCTGCCAGTTCTCCCGGAACCAGCCGCGGTCGTCCTCGTGCAGGTCGAGCCGCAGCACCACCAGTCCCGGGATCGACGACTCTTCGAGATGCACTACTGGCCCTTCGCGGCGTACGCCGCCTCGGTGGCGTCCTTGTGCGGACGCCACCAGTCCTCGTGCTGCTGGTACCACTCGATGGTGCGGGTCAGCCCGGCCTCGAACTCGGGGTACGTCGGCCGCCAGCCGAGCTCCTCGCGGATCTTGGTCGCGTCGATCGCGTAGCGCAGGTCGTGGCCCGCCCGGTCGGTCACCAGCTCGTAGTCGTCTGCCTCGCGCCCGAAGTGCTGCAGGATCAGCCGGACGACATCGAGGTTGTTGCGCTCGCCGTCCGCACCGATCAGGTAGGTCTCGCCGATCCGGCCCTTCTGCAGGATCAGCCACACCGCCGAGCTGTGGTCCTCGGCGTGGATCCAGTCGCGAACGTTCGCGCCGGTGCCGTAGACCCGCGGCCGCCGACCGTCGATCACGTTGGTGATCTGGCGCGGGATGAACTTCTCGATGTGCTGCCAAGGGCCGTAGTTGTTGGAGCAGTTGCTGATCGTCGCGCGTACCCCGAAGCTGCGGACCCAGGCCCGGACCAGGTGGTCCGAGCCCGCCTTGGCGGCGGAGTAGGGGCTGCTCGGGTTGTACGCCGTGGACTCGGTGAACCTCGCCGGGTCGTCGAGCTCCAGGTCGCCGTAGACCTCGTCGGTGGAGATGTGGTGCAGCCGCACGTCGTGGCGGCGACAGGCCTCGAGGATCTGGAACGTGCCGATCAGGTTGGTCTGGATGAACGGGCCCGGCTCGGTCAGCGAGTTGTCGTTGTGCGACTCGGCCGCGAAGTGCACCACGGCGTCGTGGGCGGCCACCAGGTTGTCGACGAGCTCGCCGTCGGCGACGTCGCCGACGACCAGCGAGACCCGGTCGTCCGGGAGGCCCGCGAGCGACTCCTTCGAGGCGGCGTAGGTGAGCTTGTCGAGCACCGTGACGGTCGCGTCGGTGGTCGTCACCAGGTGGTGGACGAAGTTGGAGCCGATGAAACCGGCGCCACCGGTGACGAGGATGCGCTGCACATGCGGCAGTCTAAGTACATGCGCGGCATCATCCTGGCAGGTGGTACGGGGACTCGACTGCACCCGATCACCCACGCGGTCAGCAAGCAGCTGGTGCCGGTCTACGACAAGCCGATGATCCACTACCCCCTGTCGACGCTGATGCTGGCCGGGATCCGGGAGATCCTGGTGATCACGACGCCCCACGAGGCGGAGCAGTTCGTGCGGCTGCTCGGCGACGGCTCGCAGTTCGGGATCTCGATCACCTACGCCGTGCAGCCGTCGCCCGACGGGCTGGCCCAGGCGTTCCTGATCGGCGAGGAGCACATCGGCGACCAGCCGGTGGCGCTGATCCTCGGCGACAACATCTTCTACGGCGCCGGCATGGGCACCCACCTGCGAAGCTTCACCGAGCTCGACGGCGCCGCGGTCTTCGGCTACCGGGTGGCCGACCCGACGGCGTACGGCGTGGTGGAGTTCGACGAGGACGGCCGGGCGCTGTCGCTGGAGGAGAAGCCGGAGCGGCCGCGCAGCAACTACGCCGTGCCCGGCCTCTACTTCTACGACAACGAGGTGGTCGGTCTCGCCAAGGACCTGAAGCCGTCCGCGCGCGGCGAGCTCGAGATCACCGACCTCAACCGGATCTACCTGGAGCAGGGCCGGCTGCAGGTGCAGGTGCTGCCCCGCGGCTCCGCCTGGCTCGACACCGGCACGTTCGACGACCTGAACGACGCCGGCAACTTCGTCCGCGCGATCGAGGCCCGGCAGGGCACCAAGGTCGGCGCGCCCGAGGAGGTCGCCTGGCGGATGGGCTTCATCGACGACGCCCGGCTCCGGACGCTCGGCGAGGCGCTCGGCAAGAGCGGCTACGGCTCCTACCTGATCGAGCTGCTCGAGGAGTCCGCCCTGCCACAGCCGTGAGGTCGCGGCGACGGTTACGGTCCGGACTCGGAGCCGGCCGCCTGATCAGCGGCCCAGCGTTCCAGTTCCTCCTGGGTGTACGCCCGGAGGACGCCGTGCTGCGGACTACCGGTCGGTGGCTCGAGGACGACCTCGTCGCCGGTGTCATGGGTCCGGCGCCAGCCGAGCGCCTCCTGCCAGAAGCCGGCGGTGCGCTGCGGATCGTTCGAGTCGAGATTGAAGCACTGGATCTGGAGGTCCGTCATGGCTTGCAGCGTGTCAGTTCAATGTGCGGTCCTTCACGCCAGTTCCATCGCGGCGACTCCTCAGCCCTGATCGCCGCGATGAGTGGCGGAGCAGTCCGGGTCTACTTCCCAGCACTTCTCCCACCCTCCGGGTGGAACCGGTAGCTGTCTCTTACCTGCCGGGATGGCCAGAGTGCGATGCTAGGGGAATCGACTGACGCCCGCACCAAGGTCCGGACATGGCCGGACGATCTGCCTTCGTTCATCGGCGCGCGCCGAGGTGCCGCA
>CAVZZC010000011.1:0-48145 GCA_963779635.1 uncultured Actinomycetota bacterium
GGGACGACCGAGTTCAACGCCGCGTTCCGCGAGGGCGTCGGCTTCTACTACGACCTGGTCAAGGCCAACGTCGGCCGGATCCTGATCGGACTGACCCACGAGCTGCGCGACCGTCCCGTCACCGCCGTCGGCGTGACGCCTGGCTGGCTCCGCTCGGAGAACATGCTGGACCACTTCGGCGTCACGGAGGAGACCTGGCGCGACGCGCTCGAACAAGGTCCCCGGGTTCGCGATCTCCGAGTCGCCGACGTACGTCGCGCGAGGCCTCGCCGCGTTGGCGGCCGACCCAGCGCCGGAGCGGTTCGCCGGTCGGGTGCTCACCTCACACGACCTGGCCGTCGAGTACGACCTCACCGACGTGGACGGATCCCGACCCGACTGCTGGGGCTACATCGCCCGCAACGGCATCGACGAGCAGAGCGGGCAGGGCGTGGAGGAGTTCCGCTGACCGACGTCAGCTGACGGTGATCTCCGCGGAGGACCCGTCGACGGACTCCATGCCCTCGGCGATCCGCATCGCCTCCTCGATCAGGGTCTCGACGATCTGCGACTCGGGCACGGTCTGGATCACCTCGCCCTTGACAAGATCTGGCCCTTGCCATTGCCGCTGGCGACGCCGAGGTCGGCCTCCCGGGCCTCGCCCGGGCCATCGACGACACAGCCCATGACCGCCACCCGCAGCGGGACCTCGAGCCCGTCGAGGCCGGCGGTGACCTCGTCGGCGAGCTTGTAGACGTCGACCTGGGCCCGGCCGCAGCTCGGGCAGGACACGATCTCGAGGCGGCGCGGCTTGAGGTTGAGCGACTCCAGGATCTGGATGCCGACCTTGACCTCCTCGACCGGCGGAGCGGAGAGCGAGACCCGGATCGTGTCGCCGATGCCCTGGCTCAGCAGGTGTCCGAACGCGACCGACGACTTGATGGTGCCCTGGAACGCCGGGCCCGCCTCGGTGACGCCGAGGTGGAGCGGCCAGTCGCCGGCCTCCGCGAGCAGCTCGTAGGCCCGCACCATCACGACCGGGTCGTTGTGCTTGACCGAGATCTTGAAGTCGTGGAAGTCGTGCTCCTCGAACAGGCCCGCCTCCCAGACCGCCGACTCGACGAGCGCCTCGGGCGTGGCTTTGCCGTACTTCTCCATCACCCGCTTGTCGAGCGAGCCGGCGTTGACGCCGATCCGGATGCTGGTGCCGCGGTCCTTGGCCGCGGCCGCGATCTCCTTGACCTGGTCGTCGAACTTGCGGATGTTGCCGGGGTTGACCCGGACCGCCGCACAGCCGGCGTCGATGGCCGCGAAGACGTACTTGGGCTGGAAGTGGATGTCGGCGATCACCGGGATCTGCGAGTGCTGCGCGATCTCCGGCAGCGCGTCGGCGTCGTCCTGGCTCGGGCAGGCCACCCGCACGATGTCGCAGCCGGTGGCGGTCAGCTCGGCGATCTGCTGGAGGGTCGCGTTGACGTCGGAGGTCAACGTGGTGGTCATCGACTGCACCGAGACCGGCGACTCGCTGCCGACGCCGACCTTGCCCACCTTGATCTGGCGGGTCGGGCGGCGCGGTGCAAGGACCGGCGGGGGCGCCTCCGGCATGCCGAGGCTGATGGCGGTCATGACCCCAAGGTTACGGGCCGCCCACTCCGACCGCCGAGTCGGCGCTAACCCTCGATGTGCAGGGGTACGACGAGGTCGCCGACGATCAGGACCACGCCCATCACCAGCAAGGCCGAGGCGACGACGTATGCGACCGGGAGCAGCTTGGCGGCGTCGACGTAGCCGGGGTCCGGCCGGCCGCGAACCCGGGCGAACCCGCGGCGGACGGCCTCCCACAGCGCGCTGGCGATGTGGCCGCCGTCGAGCGGCAGCAGCGGGACGAAGTTGAACATCCCGATGAAGAAGTTGAAGCCCGCGATCAGCATCAGCAGGAAGACGGCCTTCTCCTTGACCTGGAACTCCTCGTGGCTCACGGTCTCGCCCGCGAGCCGGCCGCCGCCGACGATGCTGACCGGGCTGTCCTTGGCGCGTTCCTCGACGCCCACGATCGCCTGCCCGACGTCCCAGACCTTGGCCGGCAGGTGCACCAGCGCCTTGGCCGTCTCGACGGTCATCGTGCCCATCTCGTCGAGCGTGTAGAGCGGACCACCGGTCTCGGTGACCACGTGGGTCTCGGGGGAGACACCCAGGAAGCCGACCTGACGCAATGTCTCGTCGGTGTCGCTGGCGGGCCGGGCCTCGACGGTGGTGTTGGTCGTGCCGGTGAGCTGCTGGCCGTCTCGCTCGTAGGTGACGATGGCCTGGCCGTCGGCGTTGTCACGGATCAGCTCGCGCAGCTGGTCCCAGCTGGTCAGCTCGACGCCGTTGAAGGAGGTGATCGGGTCACCCGGCAGCAGGCCGGCCGCAGCCGCAGGCGAGGGTGGGTCGTCCGCGGTGCAGGCTCGACCTTCCTCGCTGTAGGGCAGCACGCACTCGGAGACCGTGGACACGACCGGCTGGCCCGGCTCGGGCTCCACCGACTTCTGGCCGTAGGTGGCGAAGACACCCCAGAAGATGAAGAACGCGATCAGGATGTTCACCGTGGGGCCGCCGGCCATCACGATGACCTTCTTCCACCACGGGAGCTTGTAGAACAGCCGGTCGTTGTCGTCGGGACCGACCAGCTCCCACTCCGCCGCCCGGGCGTCGGAGATCAGCTGGGTGAACAAGCCCGTGTTGGACTTGCGGATCCGCTGCACCCGTCGGCCGTGCTCGTCGATCTCGACGGAGTCGACCAGCTCCTCCGCCTCGGGCGGGAGCATGCCGACGATCTTGACGTAGCCGCCGAGCGGAACCGCCTTCACGCCGTACTCGGTCTCGCCGACCTGCTTGCTCCACACGGTCGGGCCGAAGCCGATGAAGTACTGCGTGACCTTCCCGCCGAACTTCTTGGCCGGGATCATGTGGCCGAGCTCGTGGAGGCCGATGGAGGCCAGGATCGCCCCGAAGAACAGGACCATGCCCAGCGTGTAGTACAACGCGGTCATCGGTCGCCTCCGGGGATCAGGCGGTTGGCTTCATCGCGGGCCCACGAGTCGGCGGCGAGGATGTCGTCGACGGTGAGCATGTCTGATGAGCGTACGTCGTGGGTGGCGACAACACGCTCCACGGTGGGGACGATCTCGGTGAATCCCAGCCGTCCCTCACGGAAGGCATCGACGCTCACCTCGTTGGCCGCGTTGTAGACCGCCGGCGCCGTGCCGCCTCGGGCACCCGCCGTCCGAGCCAGTGCCACGGCGGGGAAGGCCTCGTCGTCCAGCGGGAAGAACTCCCAGGTCTCGGTAGATGTCCAGTCCACTGGCGGGGCGGCATCGGGCACCCGGTCGGGCCACGAGAGGCCGAGCGCGATGGGGATCTTCATGGTCGGCGGGCTGGCCTGGACCAGTGTGGAACCGTCGACGAACTCGACCATGGAGTGCACGACGCTCGTGGGGTGCACGACCACGTCGATGCGGTCGAACGGGATACCGAACAACAGGTTGGCCTCGATCACTTCAAGCCCCTTGTTCACAAGAGTTGCGGAGTTGATGGTGATGACCGGCCCCATGTTCCAGGTCGGGTGTTCCAACGCCTCAGCAACTGTGACGTTACGCAGATCGGCGCGGCTCCGGCCCCTGAATGGACCACCGCTGGCGGTCAGCACGAGGCGGCGTACCTCCTCGGCGGTGCCACCGCGCAGGCATTGCGCCAAGGCGCTGTGCTCGGAGTCGACGGGCACGATCTGGCCGGGCTTCGCGCGGTCGAGGACCAGCGGCCCGCCCATGATCAGGGACTCCTTGTTGGCCAGGGCGAGGGTGGTGCCGGCGTCGAGTGCGGCCAGCGTCGGGCGCAGTCCGACCGCTCCGGTGATCCCGTTGAGCACCACGTCGCACGGATGGGCGGCCGCCTCGGTGGACGCCTCCTCGCCCAGGCCGTGGTAGGCCGGGGCGAACTCCGCCACCTGCCGCTCGAACAGCTCAGGGTCGGACCCGCCCGCGGTCAGGCCGACGACCCGGAACCGGTCCGGGTTGGCCCGCACGATCTCGAGGGCCTGGGTGCCGATCGACCCGGTCGAGCCGAGCACCACCACGTCACGGGGAGTCACCTCCCCATTCTCGCAGCCCCTCCCTATGGCGCCTTCGGCTCGCCCTTGGTGAGCTGGTCCTCGTTCTTCAGGTCCGCCTGGACGCGGGGGTCGTCGGTGTCGGCGTAGTAGTCACCGGGCTGGGTGGCGTCGCTGCCGTTGGAGATCTTGGCCGCGTTGAGCGCCAGCGAGAGCACGATCGCGACCAGGAGGTTGAGCGCGAACGCGGTCATCGCGATGTAGCCCATTTCGCCGAGGCCGGGGATCTCCGCCAACGAGCCGCCGAAGTGCTTGCCGGTGTTGGGGTTCACCACGCGGTAGGCCTGGATCGTGCCGTAGACCATGCCGACGGCCCAGCCCGCGAGCAGCGCCCATCGGTTGAACCACCTCGTGTAGAGGCTGAACACGATCGCGGGGAACGTCTGCAGGATCCAGATGCCACCGAGCAGCTGGAAGTTGATCGCGTTCTGGTTGTCCAGGGTCAGCACGAAGCCGAGCGCGACCGCCTTCACCAGCAGCGAGGTGATCTTGGAGACCTGGGCCTCCTGCGCGGGCGTGGCGTCCTTCTTCAGGTACTCCTTGTAGATGTTGCGGGTGAAGGTGTTCGCTGCCGCGATCGACATGATCGCCGCCGGCACCAGCGCACCGATCGCGATCGCCGCGAACGCGACCCCGGTGAACCAGTCCGGGAAGAAGTCCTCGAACAGCTGCGGGATGACCAGCTGCGGGTTGCCGTCCTCGACCTCCGTGCCCGCCGCGATCGCGACCCAGCCGAGCAGGGCGAGCAGGCCCAGCACGAAGGAGTACGCCGGCAGCAGCGCCGCATTGCGCCGGATCGTGTTGCGGCTCCCCGATGACAGGCTCGCGGTGATCGAGTGTGGGTACATGAACAGCGCCAGCGCGGAGCCCAGCGCCAGGGTGGCGTAGGCCCACGCCTGGCCGTCACCCGGGATGAACGCGCCGACCGGGCCACCCGTGTTGGGGTTGGTCTCCGCCATCTTGTCCTCGGCCGCGCCGAAGATCGCGTCCCAGCCACCGACCTCGCCCGGCAGGTAGACGATCGCCACGATGATGACCAGGTAGATCAGCGTGTCCTTGACGAACGCGATCACGGCCGGAGCGCGCAGGCCCGAGGAGTAGGTGTAGGCAGCGAGCAGCGCGAACGCGATGAACAGCGGCAGGTCCCTGACGAACCAGTTGTCGCCGCCGCCGAGGCCCGCGACGGCCAGCACCGCCTGGATGCCGACCAGCTGCAGCGCGATGTAGGGCATCGTCGCGATGAAACCGGTGACCGCGACGGCGAGTGAGAGGCCGCGGTGCTCGTAGCGGCCCTGGACGAAGTCGGCCGTCGTGACGTAGCCGTGCCGGTGGCTGACCGACCACAGCCGGGCCATGAAGATGAAGATGATCGGGTAGAGAATGATCGTGTACGGCACCGCGAAGAACCCGGCGACCGCGCCCAGGGAGAACATCGCCGCCGGGACCGCGATGAACGTGTACGCCGTGTAGAGGTCGCCGCCGAGCAGGAACCAGGTCACCCAGGTCCCGAACTTGCGGCCGCCGAGGCCCCACTCGTCGAGGGTGTTGAGGTCGTCGGCCCGGCGGAACCGGGTGGCCATGAAGCCGAGCACCGTGACCAGCAGGAACAGCGCGATCAGTACGCCGAGGGCAACGGTGTTGATGTCTGATGCCAGCGGCACCAACTGCGCGCTCACTGGCCGTCCTCGTCCCCGTCGCGCCGATTGTCACGGCGGGCCGACAGAGTGAGCATGTAGGCGCACCAGGTCATCGCCGACGTCAGGAACACCCAGAGGAACTGGTACCAGAAGAAGAACGGGAACCCGAACAGCTCCGGATCGGTCTTCGAATAGCTCGGCACCGCCATCAGGGCCACGATCGGGATGAGCAGCAGTACCCCCGCTGCGATCATCTTCGGCTTGTCGGTGTGCGGCACTTCGGGCGCGCGCGACCGCTCGTCGTTCCCGAGACTCATGTTCGCGACGGTACCCGTTTTTACACTGGTCTAGCCCAGTCCGTTGGCCGCAGTCATCGCAGGCGGCTCGTCGGCGCGCAGCCAGGCCTCGAAGAACGCGTCGAGCTGCTCCCCGCTGACCTGCTCCGCGAGCGCGGTGAGGTCGTCGGTGGTGGCGTTTCCGTTGCGGTGCTCGGCGACCCACGTGCGGAGCAGCTCGGTGAAGTCCGGGGTGCCGATGACCCTGCGCAGCGCGGCCAGGGCCATCGCCCCGCGCTGGTAGACGGAGAAGCCGAAGATGTCCTGCGCGCCCGGATCGTCGATCGGCTCGGACCAGAAGCCGGTGGAGTCCCGGTAGCTGTCGTACTCCTCCATCAGCCAGGTCTTGGTCGACTTCCGGCCGCGCGACTCCTCGTACCTCGCCTCCATGTACGTCGCGAAGCCCTCGTTGAGCCAGATGTCGCGCCAGCCGCGCACCGAGACCGAGTCGCCGAACCACTGGTGGGCGAGCTCGTGTACGACGAGGTAGCGGTGGTCGCTGGTCAGGGACGGGTACGTGGGCCGGGTCTGGTTCTCGAGGGCGAAGCCCGGGTCGAGCGAGGTGACCAGGCCACCGGTGGAGCCGAAGGGATAGGCGCCGAGCTCCTTGCGCAGCCAGACCGTCACCCGGCCGGACGCCTGGAGCGCGCGCATCGAGGCGGCTCGCTCCCCCTCCGGGAGCCGGCGGGACACCGCGATCAGCCACGGGATGCCGCCGGCCTTGCCGCGCCGGATGTTGAAGTCACCCGCCGCGAAGAACGCAAGGTAGGTCGCCATCGGCGAACCGCTGCGCCAGTGCGTGGTCGCCAGCCGGCCCTGGACGCGCCGCCCGACCCTGCGGCCGTTGGAGATCACCTCGCGCTCCACACCGGTCGTGATCCGGATGTCGAAGCGCGCCTTGTCGAGCGGGTGGTCGTTGCTGGGGAACCACCACGCGGCCATGTGCGGCTCGTTCATGGTGACCACCTCGTGCTGCGACGCGAGCCAGCTCCGCTCCCCGTCCCAGCCGACCGCGCCCGGCTTGCCGGCGTAGCGGACTTCGACCGTGAACCGCTCCCCCGCAGGGATCTCTGCGTCCGGGGTGATCTGCAGCTCGTGCTCGTCCGGCCCGGTGAAGTCCACGCGGGCGCCGTCGATGCGCACGTCGCGGACGCGCAGCAGGAAGTCGAGGTTGAACCTGGTCAGCGGGGTGGTCGCACGGACCGTCAGCGTGGTCCGGCCCGACAGCCGCCGGCTGGCCAGGCCGTAGCGGTCGCGGACGTCGTAGTGGACGACGTCGATGCCGCCGTTGCCGTCCAGGGGGAAGTAGGAGTCTCCGATGCCGGCGTGGCCGTCCAGCGGAGCGGCCGGGACCGCGCTCGAGCCGGGGACCACAGACGCGGCGAGGACCAGCGCGAGGGCGGGGAGGAGGGGGCGCGGGACCGCCCGGAGGAGCTGCACGCTCGCAGCCTGTCACAAGGCGTGGCGCCGTCGATCCCACAGTCTGGGCAACCTTGTGTTATAACTTTAATTGACTTACTAGTCTTTGAGAGGGAGGGTCGCCAAGTGATGAAGGTCGTGACCATCGATGTCCCGGCACTGGGCAACCGGTGTCACCTGGTGCACGACGGCCGGGTGGCCGTCGTGATCGATCCTCCGCGCGGAACGCGGGAGGTCGAGCGAGCTGCCGAGGCCGAGGAGGTCGAGGTCGTCGCGGTCGCCGACACCCACCTGCACAACGACTACCTGTCCGGCGCCCTCGGCCTGGCCCGCCGGCACGGCGCTGACTACCTCCTCGCGGCCGACGAGGCGGTGGAGTTCGAGCGGGTCGGCGTGCGCAACGGCGACGTGCTGCGGTACGGCGCCCTCGACGTCGAGGTGCTCGCCACACCGGGCCACACCCGCCATCACCAGTCGTTCCTGGCCGGGGCCACGGACGGGCCCGCTGCGCTGTTCACCGGCGGGAGCCTGCTGCACGGCACCGTCGGCCGGACCGACCTCGTCGACCCCCGGCTGGCTCGCGGCCTCGCCGAGGCCCAGTGGACCAGCGCCCGCTTCCAGGCCGAGCTCGGGCCCGGCACCGCCGTCCACCCCACTCACGGGTTCGGCAGCTTCTGCGCCGCCGGCGCCGCCACCGCTACCGCCACGGATGCGGCGCCCTCGATCGGCGAGCTGCTCACCACCCACCCCGCTCTCACCACCGACAGGGAGACCTTCGTGACCGATCTCGTCGCGGGCTTCGGCCCCATCCCCGCCCACTACGCCCACATGGCGCCGCTCAACCGAAGGGGCGCCGGGAGCGCCGCGCCCCGGCCCGCCATCCCCGCGACGGCCGAGCAGGTCACCGACGCCGTGCTCGCGGGCGCGTGGGTGGTGGACCTGCGGGACCGCTCGGCGTACGCGCAAGGGCACCTCCCGGGCACGGTCAGCGTGGAGTACGGCCGGCAGTTCGCGACGTACGTCGGCTGGCTGGTGCCGTGGGGCGACGAGATCGTCCTGCTGACGGACTCGCCGACGGTCCTCGAACCGGCCCTGCAGGACCTGGCCGACATCGGCATCGACGGAGTCACCGCCCGGGTCCTGACGGACGACGACGTGGCGACGGCGAGCTACCGGCGCGCGGACTGGAGCGACTACCTCGACGCCGAGGACCAGCCGGTCGTCGTCGACGTCCGCCATCGGGACGAGTGGGAGCGCGGCCACCTGCCCGGCGCCCTGCACCTCCCGGTCCAGGACGTCGAGGTGTCCGGCGCGACCCTCCCTTCCGGCGAGCTGTGGGTGCACTGCCAGTCGGGCTACCGCGCCGGGATCGCGGCGAGCCTGCTGCACCGGATGGGCCGCGACGTCGTGCACGTCGACGACTCCTGGGACCGGGTGCGCGAGCTGGCGATCCAGACCACCCAGACGGCCGCGTGACGGAGCGACCGAGAAATTGCTTGCGCGCCGGAACCGGCTCCGTCATCCTTGTTCCAGCCATCGGGATCGCCGGTGCCCGTCGAGAGGAGCGTGACATGACCATGACTGCCTTTGGCCTGTCCGCAGACCAATTCCTCTCAGCTTGGAGCACTCACCCCGATGTCTTCTTCACTCGACGGGCTTGATCCGTCTTTCGTATTCGAGTTCAACGCTTACGACGACCTCGACGACGGCCAACGTTGGTCGACGTGGCTCGAGGTCGAGCCGCTGTCGCGCGGCCCTGAGCCGCGCCCTTCGTGGGTCGTGACGTCCCAGGGCGCCATCGACACCGATCTCGGCATCCTCAAGACCGGCAAGGAGGCCGACGTCTACCTGCTGGAGCGCAGCGACCCGCTGGCTCCCGACGAGGGAGTCGTGATGGCGGCGAAGCGTTACCGCAGCACCGACCATCGCAACTTCCACCGGTCCGCCGCCTACACCGAGGGCCGCAGCATGAAGCGGTCCCGGGACGAACGAGCGATCAAGCGCAAGAGCACCTTCGGCCGGCAGGTCGCCGCGGGCGAGTGGGCCGTTTCCGAGTGGAGCG
This sequence comes from uncultured Actinomycetota bacterium, assembly GCA_963779635.1. GTDB lineage: Bacteria > Actinomycetota > Actinomycetes > Propionibacteriales > Nocardioidaceae > Nocardioides. The sequence goes on from CAVZZC010000011.1 coordinate 9,580, forward strand.
CGCTCAACCGCCTCTGGTCGATCGGCCTGCCCGTGCCATACCCCGTGCAGATCGACGGCACCGAGATCCTGATGGAGTGGATCACCGTCGACGGCGAGACGGCACCGCGGTTGGCCCAGACCCGGCCGGCGCCGGACCTGCTGGAGTCGTACTACGACCAGCTGCGGGACACGCTGGCCACGATGGTGCAGCACGGCCTCGTGCACGGCGACCTGTCGGCGTACAACATCCTGGCGGCCGGCGAGCGGCTGGTGGTGATCGACCTACCGCAGGTGGTCGACCTGATCGGCAACCCCGCCGGCATGGACTTCCTGATGCGGGACTGCACCAACATCTGCACCTGGTTCCGCTCCAAGGGTCTGGCGGCCGCCGACGAGCACGGGCTGTTCGGAGACCTGATGGCGCACGCGTTCTAGAACCAACCACTCGATAGGTTCGGCGTGTGCGACGCAGCCGCGGCCGGATCATCGATGTGGCCACTCTCGAGGACTTCGACCACCGGCTCGCCGTCGGTGCGTGCGACCTGTCCGGCTGGCGGGTGCGTGGGCTCGACCTGACCGGCCGGATCGACGGGCTCGCCGACGACTGCCGGATCTCCGGTGCGACCTTCCTGGGCTGCACGTTCGGGCCGGGCGAGGAGGCGCGGGTCGCCGCTGCGGGTGCACTGGTGCTGCCGGCGATCAGGACGGCACCGGTCGACGTCTACCGCGGCCGCCTCTACACCGGCGACGAGCTGTACGACGACCCCTCCTACGCGCGGTCCCTGGACGGCCGCGCCTACTCGTGGTTCCAGTACGCCCACGGGCGGGACGACGCACTCGCGATCGCGCTGCACGACCACGCCATTGACGACGCGCTCGCGGAGTGGGCCGGCTCCCGCCACATGGTCGGCGTGATGGGGGCACACGCCGCCGAGCGGGGCACACCGGCGTACGCCGAGTCGGCGCGGCTCGGCCGCCTGCTCGGCCAGGACAACGTGGTGGCCACCGGGGGCGGGCCCGGCTCGATGGAGGCCGCCAACCTCGGGGCCTCGCTCTCGGCGCGGCCGTTAGAGGCTCTCGACGAGGCTGTGACGACGCTCGCCGAGGTGCCGTCGTTCCGGCCCTCGGTCGACGCCTGGGTGCGGACCGCGTTCGCGGCTCGCGACCTGCACGCCGACCCGGCCGAGTCGCTGGGCATCCCCACTTGGCACTACGGACACGAGCCGCCGAACGTGTTCGCCACCGCGATCGCGAAGTACTTCGGCAACCCCGCGCGGGAGGCGATCCTGCTCGAGGTGTGCGACGCGGGCATCGTGTTCCTCGAGGGGGCCGGCGGCACCGTCCAGGAGATCTTCCAGGACGCCTGCGAGAACTACTACGCCGACGAGTCCTCGGTGGCGCCGATGGTGCTCGTCGGGAAGCAGTACTGGACCGAGACCCTGCCCGCCTGGCCGCTGCTCCAGTCGCTGGCGCGCGGACGGGTGATGGAGGACCACATCCACCTCGTCGACAGCTCCGACGAGGCGGCGGCGGTGGTCGGCCCGTGAGCTTCGACGACGCCTGGGCGGACGACGTGCGCCGCTGGTGCGATCCGGTCTTCGTGGCCGCCGCTTGCGGCTTCGAGTGGAACGGGAGCGCTCACTACAAGGAAGACGACGGCCAGACCAGCTCAATGCTGTGGGAGGCACCGCCGGAGCTGTTCGCCGAGCGCTACCCCGACAGCGGCATCATCGAGTCCTACGGCGGCGAGGAGCACTGGCCGCCGCCGTGCCTCGACTACTGGATCTACGTCGATCCCGCCGCCGGCACCGCCGAGCTCTCCGTCGAGGGCTGGGACCACTGGCCGACGCCGATCCCGCTGTCGGGTGACGGCGCGGCCGACGGCCGGATGCTCGCCACCCGGTTCGCCGAGATCTTGCAGGTCAACCCGCCAGCAGGTCCGGGGTCGTGAGGCCGGCGACCACCTCGCGGTAGTGCTCGACCAGGGCCTGGTTCACCGCGGCCCACGACCGGTCCCGCACGCTGCGCCGCCCGGCCAGTCCCATCCGGGTGCGGAACAGCGGGTCCGAGGCGAGCTTGTCGACGTACGCCGCGAGGTCCGCTGACTCACCCGGCTCGTAGAGGAACCCGGCAACTCCGTCGGCCACGACGTCCACGGGGCCGCCCGAGCGCGGCGCGACGACGGGGACGCCGGAGGCCAGGGCCTCCTGCGCCGACTGGCAGTAGGTCTCGTAGCGCCCGGTGTGCACGAACACGTCGAGCGACGCGTAGGCGGCGCCGAGCTCCTCGCCGTGCAGCACCCCGAGGAAGGACGCCCCGGGGAGCAGGGTGCGCAACCGCTGCTCCTCGGGGCCGCCACCGACGACCACCAGTGCGTAACGGGCGTCGTGGGCCAGTGGGGCGAGCAGCTCCAGCTCCTTCTCCGGAGCGAGCCGGCCGACGTACCCGACGAGCAGGCGGCCGTCGGGCGCGAGCCGCCGCCGCAGCTCGGCACTGCGGTGCACGGGGTGGAACGCCTGCAGGTCGACCCCGCGCGGCCAGACCGCGGTGTTGCCGATGCCCAGGTCGGCGAGCTGGCGCAGGCTGGCCGAGGACGGGGCCAGTGTCCGGTCCACCGCGAAGTGGATCCGCCGGGTCAGGGCGGCCATCGCCCGGGCGCCGCCGGGCACGTCGTAGCGGGCAGCGAAGCCGACCAGGTCGGTCTGGTAGATCGCCACCGTGGGGATGCCGAGCTCCGCCGCCGCGCGGGCCGCCTGGTAGCCAAGGGTGGCCGGCGAGGCGATGTGTACGACGTCGGGCCGGAACCGGCGGATCGCGGCGCGCAGCCGGCGCCGGGTCTCGAACCCGACCCGGAAGTCGGGGTAGAAGGGGAGGTGCGCACCGCGCGCGTGGCTCACCGGGAACCCTGCGTACGACGGCGGCCCGGTCGGGGCGATCAGCTCCGCCTCGTGCCCCTCGGCCGAGAGGTGCTCCAGCACCCGTCGTACGGAGTTCGTCACCCCGTTGACCTGGGGAAGGAACGACTCCGCCACCACCAGCACCCGCAGCTGCTCGGTCATGGCTGTGACGCTAGGGAGGCAACAGCAACGGGGGGCGCCGGACACGTGTCCCATCCGTGAACGGATACCGTCGATTGCCTGGTCCGGACCAGTGCGTCTGGCGGCGCGTGACCCCGCTCACGCGACATCGTTGGGCGAGCGTGAAGTTCACCCGACGCAACCTCCTCCGTTCTGGTGCCGCCGCAGCCGGAGGCGTCTCGGCCGCCGGGGCACTCACCTCGGCCGCTTCGGCCGCCGCCGTCGCTCCCACTGCCGCGGCGATCGCCTCCGCCGCCGGCACCACGATCGAGCAGACCTTCAAGGTCGCGCGACCGCACCGGCCGACCAGGTGGATACGCGCCCGTTGTCGCAGCACCCGGCGAGCTGCCCGCGGTGCGCACCGACCTCGGCGCCCTGGCCGCTCCCGGCCGCGCCGGGGTGCGCGTGCCCGTGATCGCGTTCGCGCAGCTGAGCGACGTACACGTGGTCGACGCGCAGTCTCCGCTGCGGCTGGAGTTCACCGACCGGCTCGACGACCCCTCGCCGCTGCCGCCGACCGGCATCTTCAGCTCGGCCTACCGCGCCCACGAGATGCTGTCGGGGCACATCGCGGACGCGATGGTCCGGCAGCTCAACACGATCGGCAGCGGACCGGTCACCGGCAAGCCGCTCGCGCTCGCCATCCAGACCGGCGACAACTCCGACAACTCGCAGTTCAACGAGGTGCGCTGGAACCTCGGGATCCTCAACGGCGGCCAGGTGCGTGTCGACTCCGGCAGCCTGCTGAAGTTCGAGGGCGTCGCCGACGACAACAACGCCTACTACGACCCCGGCTACTGGCACCCGCACGGCACTCCGGCCGGCAAGGTCGACGACGTCTACCGCAAGCGCTACGGGTTCCCGGTGGTGCCCGGCCTGCTGAACGCCGCCAGGGCGCCGTTCACGGCGGCCGGCCTGAACGTGCCGTGGTACTCGGCGTTCGGCAACCACGACGGCCTGGTGCAGGGCAACTTCCCGCAGAACCTCCAGCTCAGCATCCTCTCCACCGGTGCGCTGAAGCTGAACTCCCTGCCCGCCGGCCTCTCCCCCGGCGAGCTGCTCAACAGCCTCCTGAGTGGCGACCTCCTCGGCGTGGTCCGCTCGCTGGCGCTGACTCCTGCCGTCCGAGGTGTCTCACCGGACGTCAACCGGCGGCTGCTGACCCGCAAGCAGGTCGTCGAGCAGCACTTCGCCGCCGGCGGCACCCCGGTCGGCCACGGGTTCACCACCGAGAACCGCACCAAGGGCACGGCGTACTACTCCTTCGACCAGGGCCTGTGCCGGTTCATCGTGATGGACACCGTCAATCCCAACGGCTACTCCGACGGCTCGATCGACCGCGAGCAGTTCGCCTGGCTGCAGAACCTGCTCAGCCAGTCGGCCGGCCGGATCGTGATGGTCTTCAGTCACCACACGTCATGGACCATGCAGAACACGCTCTTCCTCGTCGGCGGCGAGCTCAAGACGCGGATCAACGGCAAGGTCGTGCTCGAGGAGCTGCTGAAGCACGAGGAGGTCGTGGCCTGGGTCAACGGCCACACCCACCGCAACCAGGTGCTGGCGCACACCAGGCCCGGCGGCGGCGGTCTCTGGGAGATCAACACGGCGTCCCACATCGACTGGCCGCAGCAGTCGCGGATCATCGAGGTCGCCGACAACCAGGACGGCACGCTGTCGATCTTCACGACGATGGTCGACCACAGCGGCCCGGCGTCGTACGGCGGCAACACGTCCGGCCCCGTGCAGCTGGCGTCGCTCGGTCGGGAGCTGGCCGTCAACGACCCGCAGGAGCGCACCGACTCCCGTCGTGGCCAGCTCGCGGACCGCAACCTCGAGCTGCTGGTGGCGAAGCCGACCTGATCGGCTACTCCGTCTTCGGGAGGCCCCCGAGGCACCGGTAGCGCAGCAGAATCGAGCCCCCTGGGAACGACCTCGGCGGCTCGGCCTGCTCGAACCGAGTGGGCGCCGCGCCCTCGGGGAAGAACTTCTTGCCCTGCCCGATCACGACCGGACACACCCACAGGTTCACCTGGTCGACCAAGCCCTCATGGAACAGGGTCTGGAGCAGGTTCGCGCTGCCCCACGTGTGGATCTGCTCGTGCTGCTCCCGCAGCTTGCGAACCTCGCCGCCGGCGTCGGACAGCTGGGTGCTGGAGTCCCACGAGAGCTCCGGCGTACCGCGCGAGGCGACGTACTTGGGGACCCTGTCGAAGGCCCGCCCGATGTCGTCGGGCTGGCCGGGCCAGAAGCCGCGGAAGATGTCGTACGTCGTGCGACCCAGCAGCAGCGCGTCGGATGCCTGCACGTCTGCAACCAGTTGTGCGCCGGACTCCGAATCCCCGAACGGGCGCTCCCACCCGGCGTACTCGAAGTCTGCGTCCTGCTCGGTCGGGCCACCGTTGGCCTGGATCACGCCGTCGAGCGTGATTTTCATGTTGACGTGCAGCTCACCCATCGCGCCATCCTAAAGAGGAACCCGGTAGGACCGCTCCTGCCCGTGCGCGACGAAACCCGCGCGGCGCAGGATCGGTCCCGAGGTCTCCACCCGGCCCTTGACCAGCGCCATCGTGGCGCCGTGGCGGACGGCGTACTCGAGGCGCGCTGCCAGCAGGGCGCGGTAGACACCGCGGCCGCGGTGCTCATCGAGCACCGACCCGCTCCACAGGCGGCCCCCGCCGTCGTTGATGGTGATGCCTCCGGTGCCGACGGGCTCGTCGTCCAGGTAGGCGACCACCCCGCCCCCGCGGCCACGCTCGATGTCGCGGCCCACCTTCTTGCTCTCGGCACCCAGCCGCTGGTCGGGCGGGACCTCCCCGCCGAAGACGACCTTCAGCACCTCGTAGGCGTGCCTCAGGGTCACCTCGTCGGTCGTCCAGCGGACCTCGACGGAGTGCTCGCCGAGGTCGGGGACACCGGGAGCCAGGTCGAGGGCGAGGACGTCGAGGGTCTCGTCGAGGACCCCACCCCGGGCCTGGACGAGCTCGTCGAGGCCGGGCGGCGCGTCCAGCTTCACCCACCAGACGAGCTCGGGCTCCTCGAACTCCCGCGCTCGGGCGAGCGCCTCGTCGACAACCTCCTCCGGCTCGCGCTCCGGCCGGAAGGTGGCGAGCACCAGGTGGTGCTCGAAGTAGTCGGGAAAGCGGATCAGCAGGAACTCGCGGGTCTCCGCGCGCACGGCGGTCTCCGGCACCCACACGAAGCCGCTGGCCGCGGCGACCCGCGCCGACCAGTCCACGCGCTGCCTAGTTCTCGACGGCAGCGAGCTGGCCGCAGGCGCCGTCGATCTCGCGCCCCCGGGTGTCGCGGACGGTGGTGGGCACCCCGCGGGCCTCCAGCCGGCGTACGAACTCGCGCTCGTCGGCGGGGTCCGACGCGGTCCACTTCGAGCCCGGGGTCGGGTTGAGCGGGATCAGGTTCACGTGCACCCAGCCCCAGTCGCCGTACGACGTGAGGACGTCGGCGAGCAGGTCGGCGCGCCAGCCCTGGTCGTTGATGCCGCGCATCATGGCGTACTCGATGGACACCCGCCGCTTGGTCGTGCGCGCGTAGTCCCAGGCGGCCTCGACGGTCTCGCCCACCGAGAACCTGGTGTTGATCGGGACCAGCTCGTTGCGCAGCTCGTCGTCGGGCGCGTGCAGGCTGAGCGCCAGGGTGACCGGGATGCCCTCGTCGGCGAGCTGCCGGATCCGGGGCACGAGACCCACCGTCGAGACGGTGATGCCGCGAGCGGACATGCCGAGCCCGTCGGGTGCGGGGTCCGTGAGCCGGCGTACGGCACCGATGACGGCCTTGTAGTTGGCCATCGGCTCACCCATGCCCATGAAGACCACGTTGGAGACCCGGCCCACTCCTCCGGGCACCTCGCCGCGGGTCAGGGACCGCGCGCCGGCAACCACCTGCTCGACGATCTCGGCGGTGGACATGTTGCGCTGCAGCCCGCCCTGCCCGGTGGCGCAGAACGGGCAGGCCATCCCGCAGCCGGCCTGGCTGGACACGCACATCGTCACCCGGCCGGGGTAGCGCATCAGTACGGACTCGACCAGGGCTCCGTCGAACAGCCTCCACAGGGTCTTGCGAGTGGTGCCGCGGTCGGCCTCCAGCGTCCGCAGCGGGGTCATCAGCGGAGGCAGCAGCTCGGCGACGAGCTGATCACGCTGGCCCGCCGGGAGGTCCGTCATCTCGGCCGGGTCGTCGGCCAGGCGGGCGAAGTAGTGGGTCGCCAGCTGCTTGGCCCGGAAGCCGGGGAGGCCGAGCTCGACAGCGAGCGCCTTGCGCTCCTCGGGGGTGAGGTCGGCAAGGTGGCGCGGTGGCTTCCGGCGGCCGCGCGGCTCGTCGAACACCAACGGCAGGGGTTTGCTCTCGGACATCAGGCGGCCAGTCTCCCAGCCCGAGCGCGGCATTGGTTAACCGTTAACCGTCCTTCATGATCAGGATCCACACCACCAGCGCCGCGACGCCGATCACGACGGCGGCGGTGGCGAGCATGCCGAGCAGCATGTAGCGACCGAACCTCCGCGACCTCGGGACGGCGATCAGGACGATCGGGACCGCGAACATCACGATGACGAACGGGAACATGTCTTCCGCGGTGTCGTAGTCGAACAACGCCCGGAGTATCGCCGCAAAGGCGCCCGGCACGACGAGCACGGTGACCAGGCCGGTGAAGAAGCCGGTGAGGGCCGAGAACGTCGGGTGGTCGCGGTGCCACCAGCTCGGCTCGGGACCCGCGTCCTCGTCTGCGTCGTCACGCTCCGTGTCGTCCGGCTCGATGTCGTCCGGCTCGGTGGGCTCGGCGTCGTCGGCCTCGCCGTCGGCGTCGTCCGCGGGCGCACTCTCGTCCCGGTCGCGCAGCCCCTCGTCGGTGTTCATCGCCTCGATCGTAGGTGTGCGGACCACATGGCGCGCGGAGGCACGGTCAGAACACGCTGTAGTGCAGCAGGAGCCAGATCGGGGCGATGGTGGCCAGCAGCGAGTCGAGTCGGTCCATCAGACCGCCGTGACCCGGCACCACCTGGCTCATGTCCTTGATGCCGAGGTCGCGCTTCATCACCGACTCGCACAGGTCGCCCAGGGTCGCCATCACGACCGCGATCAGCCCGAGGCAGATGCCGATCCACCAGTCGCCCTCGAGGAGGTAGACGACCAGGGCCCAGCCGGCGACCACCGTGAACACCAGGGACCCGGCGAAGCCCTCCCAGGACTTCTTGGGAGAGATCACCGGAGCCATCGGGTGCTTGCCGAACAGCACGCCGGCGATGTAGCCGCCGATGTCGGAGGCGATGGTGACCAGGATGAACGTGAGGATCCCGGCGACCCCGTCGTTGTCGATGCCGCCGCCGTCCCGGCCGCCTTCGGCGAGCAACAGGGCGACGAAGGACCCGAGGAACGGTATGTAGACGAGCGTGAACACCGACGCGGTGGAGGTCCGGACATAGCCGTCGATCCCCCGCCGTAACAGCCACAGCATGGTCACCAGCGCGGTGACCGCGGTGGCGGTGACCAGCGCCGGGGCTCCCCACAGGTAGGCGACCACGACCATGACAGCGCCGCCGAGCATCAACGGCTGCTCGGGGATGTCGATGTCCTTGGCGAGCAGGCCCTGGCGCAGCTCCCAGACGGCGACCACCACCGCGGCCACCACGATGAACATGAACGCGGGCTTCCAGAACGCCAGGGAGGCGGCGATCGCGCCGAGCAGGACGACGGCAGAGGCGATCGCAGCCTTGAGGTCGCGGCCTGCTCTTCCGTGGTCCTTCTGGGGCGCGGGGACAGGAGGGGAGGTGTCGGTCATCAGCTGAAGTCGCGGGAGGTGCTCAGACCTCGAGCAGCTCGGCTTCCTTGTTCTTCAGCATCTCGTCGATCGCGTCGGTGTGCGTCTTGGTCAGCGAGTCGAGCCGCTTCTCCGCGCCGGTGACGTCGTCCTTGCCGGCTTCGCCGTCCTTCTCGAGCTTCTCCAGGTGCTGCTTGGCGGTACGCCGCAGGTTGCGGACCGCGACCCGGCCGTCCTCGGCCTTGGCCTTGGCGACCTTGATGTACTCCTTGCGGCGCTCCTCGGAGAGGTCCGGGAAGACGCAGCGCAGCACCTTGCCGTCGTTGGCGGGGTTGACGCCGAGGTCGGAGTCGCGGATCGCCTTCTCGATGTTGGGCATCGCGCCCATGTCGTAGGGCGACACGATGATGATCCGCGCCTCGGGAGCCGTGAACGACGCCAGCTGCTGCAGCGGGGTCGGGGTGCCGTAGTAGTCCACCAGGATCTTGCTGAACATGCTCGGGTGTGCCCGACCGGCTCGGATCGCGGCGAACTCCTCACGGGTCGCCTCGACCGACTTGTCCATCTTGCCGTCGGCCTCGTGGAGGATGTCGTTGATCATCGCTGTCCTTTGGTTGTCGAACCAGTCGAGTCAGCCCGCGCTGACCAGCGTCCCGATCCTCTCACCCTGCACCGCACGGAGGATGTTGCCCTCGGGCTCCATGCCGAACACGATCATCGGCATCTTGTTCTCCATGCAGAGGGCGAAGGCCGTCGCGTCGGCCACCCGCAGCCCGTCCTGGAGCGCGTCGGCGTAGGTGACCTGGTCGAGCTTCACGGCAGCCGGGTTGGTCCGCGGGTCGTCGGTGTAGACGCCGTCGACGCCGCTCTTGGCCATCAGCACGGCCTCGCACTTGGTCTCGAGCGCCCGCTGCGCGGCGACCGTGTCGGTGGAGAAGAACGGCATGCCCATGCCGGCACCGAAGATCACCACCCGGCCCTTCTCCATGTGCCGGATCGCGCGACGCGGGATGTAGGGCTCGGCGACCTGACCCATCGTGATCGCGGTCTGCACCCGGGTCTCGACCTCGAGCTTCTCCAGGAAGTCCTGAAGCGCCAGGCAGTTCATCACGATGCCCAGCATGCCCATGTAGTCGGCGCGGACCCGGTCCATGCCGCGCTGCTGCAGCTCGGCCCCGCGGAAGAAGTTGCCGCCGCCGGTGACGACGGCGATCTGGACGCCGGCCTTGACCACCGTCGAGATCTCCCGGGCGATCGTCTGGACGACGTCGGGGTCGACGCCGACACTGCCACCGCCGAACGCCTCGCCGGACAGCTTGAGCAGGACTCGCTTGTAGCCGGTCACACGGGCTCCCCTCGAGCAGGTACGACGAAGGCCGGTCCGATGAGTGCTTGTCGTCTCATCGAACCGGCCTCCTCTGACGTCTGCGGTGAAACCTAACTGATCAGGCGCCGACCTCGAAACGGGCGAACCGCTTCAGGGTCGTCCCGGCCTCGTCGAGCACCGCCTTCACGGTCTTCTTGGTCTCGGTGACCGACTGCTGGTCCAGCAGCACGACGTCCTTGAAGAAGCCGTTGAGCCGGCCCTCGGTGATCTTCGCGATCGCCTGCTCGGGCTTGCCCTCCTCGCGCGAGGTCGCCTCGGCGATCTCACGCTCCTTGGCGACGATGTCCGCGGGGACGTCGTCACGGGTGAGGTACTGCGGGCGCATCGCGGCGATCTGCATCGCCGCGCCACGTGCCGCGTCGGCGTCGCCGTCGTACTCGACGAGCACGCCGACAGCGGGCGGCAGGTCGGCCGCGCGCTTGTGCATGTAGGCGACGACCGGGCCGTCGAAGTGGACGTACTGACCCAGCTCGATCTTCTCGCCGATGCTGACGGCCAGCCCGTCGACGACATCGCCGACGGTCTGGTCATCGAGCGGCACGGCCTTCAGGGCCGCCACGTCGGCCGGCTTGGCCTGGGCGGCGGCGTCGGCGATCTTCTGCGCGGTGGCGATGAAGTCGGCGTTCTTGGCGACGAAGTCGGTCTCGCTCTTCAGCTCGACCAGCACGCCGGGGGCGTGCGCGACCAGACCGGACGACGCCTCGCGCTCGGCGGCGCGCTCCGCCATCTTCTTGCCGCTCTTGATCCGGATGATCTCGATGGCCTTGTCGAAGTCGCCGTCAGCCTCGTCCAGCGCCTTCTTGCAGTCCATCATTCCGGCGCCGGTCATCTCCCGGAGCTTCTTGACGTCTGCGGCAGTGAATGCCATGTCTCTCGTTCCTCGTATCTCTGGAGAAGTGGTTCAGGCCTCGGACTTGGCGTCCTCGGCGGGAGCCTCGGCCTCGGAAGCGGACGCCTCGGGCTCCGCAGCCGGGGTCTCGGCCTCGACGGCAGGGGTCTCCTCGACGGCAGGGGTCTCCTCGACGACCGGAGCCTCCTCGACGACCGGAGCCTCCTCAGCGGCGGGAGCTTCCTCCGCGGCGGGAGCTTCCTCGACGGCGGGGGCCTCCTCGGCGGCGGGAGCCTCGGCGACAGCAGGGGCCTCCTCGGCGGCAGGGGCCTCGGCAGCAGCGGTGGCCTCAGCGGCCTCCGACGCGGCACCGGTGGCCTCGGACGCAGGAGTGTCCTCGGTCGCGGCGTCGCCACCGGTCGCCTCCACGGCGGCCTTGTCGGCCTCGCCGCCCAGGAGCTCGCGCTCCCACTCGGCGAGCGGCTCCTCGGCACCCGGAGCGACGGCCTCGCCCTCACCGGTCTTCGCACCGGAGCGGGCGATCAGGCCCTCGGCCACGGCGTCGGCCACGACCCGGGTGAGCAGGCCGACGGCGCGGATCGCGTCGTCGTTGCCCGGGATCGGGAAGTCGACCTCGTCGGGGTCGCAGTTGGTGTCGAGGATGCCGATGATCGGGATCCGCAGCTTGCGGGCCTCCTCGACCGCCAGGTGCTCCTTCTTGGTGTCGACCACCCACACCGCGGCGGGGGTGCGGGTCATCTCACGGATGCCGCCCAGGGTCTTGTCCAGCTTGTCGCGCTCCCGCTTCATCTGCAGGAGCTCCTTCTTGGTGCGCCCGGAGCCGGCGACGTTGTCGAAGTCGATCTCGTCGAGCTCCTTGAGGCGGTTGATCCGCTGGTGCACGGTCTGGAAGTTGGTGAGCATGCCGCCGAGCCAGCGCTGGTTGACGTAGGGCATGCCGACGCGCGTCGCCTGCTCGGCGATGGCCTCCTGGGCCTGCTTCTTGGTGCCGACGAACATCACGGTGCCGCCCTTGGCGACGGTCTCCTTGATGAACGCGTAGGAGCGGTCGATGTAGGCCAGCGACTGCTGCAGGTCGATGATGTAGATGCCGTTGCGCTCGGTCATGATGAAGCGCTTCATCTTCGGGTTCCAGCGACGGGTCTGGTGTCCGAAGTGGACGCCGCTCTCGAGGAGCTGGCGCATGGTCACAACTGCCATGGTGTTTCTTCTCCTGTGTGGAGCCGCTGCCGTGCGTGTGCCCTTGCTCCACTGCTCTCGCAGCGAGGACACACCGACACCGATTCCGGTCGTTTTCAGTTCGTTGCCGGCGACGGGTGTCACCTGCCCTGATGCCTGCGTGCGGGCCGACCCGACTCGCGTCGGGACCGAGGCTCGTCACCCACGGGCGGCCGGGGTCCGAGAAGGCAACCCCGTCGTGGTCTGCAGGCATGCGAATTTCACTCCGAGGAGTGATGGACTAAAGGGTAGTCGAGGGCCGGGTACCCCGCCAATTGAGGGCCCCAGGCCAGGAACCCTCCACAGCCTGCCCTCCGGGCCGGACTGTCCACAGGAACGGCGAGGAGACCGGCCGGATGTCGGCCGATCGCCGCACAGTCGGAGCATGCGCCATTCCCTCCACTCCCTCCACCCCCCGCTCCGCGGGGCCGTCGCCGTCGCCATGGGCCTGCTGCTGGTGCTCTCCGCACCCGCGGCCGGGCTCGACGGCCCCGCGGATTCCACCGACGCTGACCCCGTCGGCCTATGGCCCCTCGTGCCGGAGCCCGAGGTCGTCGACGGCTTCGACCCTCCGGACTCGCCCTACGGCGCCGGCCACCGGGGCGTGGACCTCGCCGGCGCGCCCGGACAGCCGGTGCGCACCGCCCTGCCCGGCACGGTGACCTACGCCGGCCCGCTCGCCGGGCGGGGCGTCGTGGTGGTGGGCCACGGCCCGACGCGGACGACGTACGAGCCGGTGGCAGCGTCGGTCTCTGTCGGTGACGTGCTGGCCGCCGGAGACCGGCTCGGCACCCTCCAGGTGCCCGGATCGCACTGCTTCCCGCGTGCCTGCCTGCACTGGGGCTGGATTCGCGGCGACACCTACCTCGATCCGCTGCGGCTGGTCGGAGCCGGCCCGGTGCGGTTGCTGCCGCTGTGGCGGGACGCTCCGGTGACCCTCAGGCCCGTGGATGCGCCTGCTGGTAGGCCCTTCGCAGCCGTTCGGTGGTGACGTGGGTGTAGCGCTGGGTGGTGGCCAGCGACGCGTGGCCGAGCAGCTCCTGGACCGAGCGCAGGTCCGCACCTCCCTCGAGGAGATGGGTGGCGGCCGTGTGGCGCAGGCCGTGCGGCCCCATGTCCGGCGCCCCCGGCACGTCCACCAGCCGCTGGTGCACCAGACGTCGGACTGCGCGCTGGTCGATCCGCCGTCCCCGCACCCCGAGGAAGAGTGCGGCTCCGGCGCCCTCGACGGTGAGGGTGGGGCGGCCGTGCTGCAGCCAGAAGTCCAGGGCGCGCGCGGCGGGCCGACCGAACGGCACCGAGCGCTCCTTGCGGCCCTTGCCGAACACCCTCAGCACGTTGCGGTCTCGGTCGATGTCGTCGACGTCGAGCCCGACCAGCTCCCCCACCCGGATCCCGGTGGCGTAGAGCACCTCGAGCATCGCGACGTCCCGCAGCCCGACCGGACTGCCGTCGTCGGCGAGCTCGGTGGCGGCGTCGATCAGCGCCCGAGCCTCGTCGGCGCGCAGCACGGCGGGCAGGGTCCGGTGCGCCTTGGGCGAGCCGAGGGAGGCGCCGACGTCCGTGGGGGCGCGACCGGTGCGCGCCAACCAGGCGGTGAAAACCCGCGCGGCCGTGGCCCGCCGGGCCAGGGTGGTCCGGGACAGGCCGAGGGTCTGCATCTTGGCCAGCCAGCTGCGCAGCGTGCGCAGGTCGAGGTCGGCGACCTCGGTGATCCCAAGTCTGACCGCGTGCTCGAACAGGCCGCCGATGTCGGCCGTGTAGGCGGTGACCGTGTGCACGGTCAGGTCGCGCTCGGAGCGGAGGTGGCGCTCGTACTCGCCCAGGACCCGGGCCAGACCCTCCGGGAGGGGCTCAGCAGCCACCTCGTCGCTCACCCACGAAGTCTAGGAAGCAGGCGACCCCTCACGTGTGAGCGAGCGCGGCGAGCCGCCAGCCATCCATGTCCTGCTCGACGAGGCCGGCGGCGTGCAGACGGGCGAGCGCCGAGGTGACTTCCAGCAGGCTGAGACCCGCGACGCGCGCGATGGAGGGAATCGATGCTCCGGTGGCGACGGGGACGGCGTCGAGCACCTGCTGCTGCCTTGTGGGTAACAAGTCGCGCGGCGTGACCGGCCCCCTCGGCTCTTCGACGAGGTGCTCCCCCGCGCTGCCAACGAGCTCGAGCACCTCCTCGCCGGTGGTCACCAGGGTCGCCGCGCCCTTCCGGATCTGCTGGTGGACACCGCCCGAGGCAGCGCTGGTGACCGGCCCGGGCACGCCCATCAGCGGCCGGTTGAGCCGCACGGTCCAGTTGGCGGTGTTGAGGGCACCGCTGCGCACGGCGGCCTCGACCACGACCGTGCCGCGCGTCAGACCGGCGATCAGGCGGTTGCGAGCCAGGAACCGCACCCGCTGGGGTGAGCAGCCCAGGGGCGCCTCGGAGACCACCGCGCCGGTCGCGGCGATGTGCTTGATCAGGTCGGCATGGCCGGTCGGATAGATCCGGTCGGCGCCGCATGCCAGGACCGCCACCGTCGGGCCGTCCATGGCGACCGCGCCTCGGTGGGCCGCCTGATCGATGCCGTAGGCCGCGCCCGAGACCACGCAGATCCCGGCGCGGGCGGCCACCGCGGAGATCTCACCCGCCATGCCAGTGCCGTAGGTGGTCGCCGACCGGGAGCCGACGACGGCGACAGAGGCGCCGATCTGGTTGAGGCGAAGCGGGCCGCGGACCCAGAGTCCGATCGGGATGCCGCCGCGCTCGTGCAGCATGCCGGCACCGGCGAGATCGTCGAGCTGCTCAGGCCATTCGTCGTCCTCGGGAATCACGAAGCGGATGCCGAGCTTGGCGGCCTGCTTGAGCTCGCGCTCCGGATCGGTGGACGCGAGCCGGACCGAGACGTCGTCGAGCACCCCGTTGACGTCGCGCTGGTCAGCAAGACGCTGGTAGAGATCGACCGGACCGAGCTCGGTCGTCAGCGCGGTGAGCCGGTGGTCGCCCGGCTCGGAGAGCCGACTCAACGCGGCCCGAGCGAGGCGCACCGGGTCGTCGGTGAAGGTCGGGCTCATCCCGCCAGTCCTTGCACGGTGCGAGCCAGGAGGGCTGCGCCCCAGCGGAGCCGGAGCGCAACGTCGACCTCCTCGGGCCCGGGCGCGTGGTTGACGCCGGTGCGCACGGACACCAGGTCGGCCACCGTCCACGCGACGCGCTGGACGCGCACCGCCCCGCGTCTCGTGAGCCGACCCTTGAACACGGCGTCGTCGACCGACCGCTGCGCCTCGGGGCTCAGCGGCCAGCGCTCGCGCAGTGCCGGTCCGGGCGCGTGGGCGTTGAGTCGCCAGCTGCAGTCGGCGTAGCGGACCGCCTGCAGCCGCCGGGCCAGCTCGACGCGGGCGCCGACCGTCGCGGAGGACTCGGCCAGGTCGAACCGGTCGTGCTCGGCGTGCGGCGACAGCGGCTCGACATGGCGGATGATGTCGACGCGGTCGGTGATCGGACCGCTGATCTTGCGTTGGTAGTCGCGGCGGACGGTCTCGCGGCACCGGCACTTGTTGGACCCGGCATGCTCGCGCCACTCGCCGCAAGGGCACGGATTGCAGGCCAGCACGACCATCCCTCGCGCCGGGAGCAGTGCGGACTCTCCCTGCCGGGCCACTGTGACGTCACCGCTCTCCATCGGCTGCCGGAGGGCGTCGATCACGTCGGACCGGAAGAGAGGGAACTCGTCGAGGAACAGGACGCCGCCGTGCGCCCTGCTGAGCTCGCCCGGCCGGACCTGGCCGGTCCCGCCGCCGATCAGGCTGGCCTTGCTGGCGTCGTGGTGGGGAGCGGCGTACGGCGCCGCCGTGAGCATCCCCTGCGCCGGGTCGAGGATCCCGGCCAGCGAGTGGATGGCGGTGAGCTCGAGGGACTCCTCACGGGTCAGCTCGGGAAGGATCGTCGGGATCCGCTCGGCGACGCTGGTCTTGCCCGAACCCTTCGGGCCGGACAGCAACAGGTGGTGCCCGCCGGCCGCCGCCACCTCGACGGCGTACTTGGTGTCGGGCATCCCGCGGAGGTCGGCCATGTCGACCTCCTCGAGCCGCTCGTCCCCGCGCCAGGCCAGCAGCCTGCTGCTCGTGAGGGGCACCACCGGAGGCGCGTCCGGCACCGGGTCGTCGTTGAGCTCGGCGGCGACCTGGGCCAGCGAGCGCATCCCGAAGACCTCCATGCCTGGGACCATCGACGCCTCCTGCGCGAGCGGCTCCGGGACGAACACCCGGTGGATGCCCCGCTCGGCGGCGGCCAGGACCATCGGCAGCACCCCGGGGACGCACCGGAGCCCACCTGCGAGCGTGAGCTCTCCGATGAAGGCGGTCCCGGGTAGTGCCTCGCGCGGCACCTGCCCGTCGGCCGCGAGAACGGCCAGGGTGATGGCGAGGTCGAAGTGGGTGCCGCGCTTGAGCAGGTCGGCCGGAGACAGCAGGATCGTGATCCGCTTCGTCGCCGGCCAGTGCAGGCCGCTGTTGATGATCGCCATCCGGCACCGGTCCTTGGCCTCGTTGAGCGAGGCGTCCGGTCGTCCCACGAGGGTGGTGCCCACCTGCCCGGGCGACACGTCGCCCTGCACTTCGATCAGGTGGCCCAGCGCGCCGTTGAGCGAGACGGTGCTCGTGGTGGCGAACGGCATCAGCCCACCCCTCGGACGTGGTCGACTTCGGCCGGACCCTTCGCCGACCTCAGCACCGCGACCAGGTCGACCCGGGCTTCCTCGACGAGTACGTCGTGCGCGCGCATCCAGGCCTGGCCCAGACGCTGGAGCCGGTCGAGCTTGGCGTCCGTGATCGCCTCGTGGGGGGTGCCGCACAGGTAGCTGGTCCGGGTCTTCACCTCGCACACGACGAGGACCCGGCCGTCGCGGAGGACCAGGTCGATCTCCCCCTCCGCGCACCGCCAGTTGCGGTCCAGCAGCACCATCCCCGCCTCGGTCAGGTAGCGCGCGGCGACGTCCTCGCCGTATGCCCCCAGAGCCTGTCTGCTCGCTGTCGTCGTCATCTGCTGACCTCCTGGGGCCAGCGTGACCGGATGGGCTGACGGTGGGGCTGGAGCCGCCGACCGGTTGTGGAGAACTAGCCCGAAAGAACTACCTGTGCATATCAAGTGGGCAGAGAGGGCCGGTTCGCCCCCCGTACTTACCCCTCCCGTATCTACTCTCGAGGGACATCCTGGGGAGGGTGATGTGCTAACGCTGGCTGCCCGACGACGGGCGTGGGAGCGTGGCGCCGTAGCAGTTGAGGCGGCGTTGATCACGCCGATCTTGATGCTGTTCGTATTCGGCATCATCGAGATGTCGCTGCTGATGAAGGACACGGTCGCCGTGACCTCGTCCGTCCGGGTGGCCGGCCGTACTGCCTCTGCCATTGCGGACGCCGGACCCGGTGACCGCGGGGGGGCCGACTGCATCGACCCCTGTACGCCCGCGCAAGCGCCGATGCTGGCCCAGCTCGCCGCGAACGCGGTGCAGCGCGGAGGCTCGGCTCTTCCCGAGGACGCCATCGAAGAGCTCTGGGTCTACCACGCGAACGAGGACGGCTACCCGCTCCCCGAAGGCAACGAGTCGTGGTCGTGTGGGGTCGACTGCGTCAAGTACCGATGGGTGGATTCACGAGACGAGTTCCGCTACGTCAGCGGCACCTGGGACTCAACACAGATCAACGCCTGCGCCAACACCGCACCCGATGCGGTCGGCATCTACATCAAGGCTCGTCACGACTTCGTGACCGGACTCTTCAGCGGTTTGTCGGTCGATGACCACGCGGTCTTCGCGTTCGAGCCTCTGCCCACGCTCATCTGTGGCCCGGGGGCACACCCGTGACGCGCAGGCAGCGCCGGGTTCGGGACGACGGCGGCTACGCCGCGATCCTGGTCTCGCTCCTGGTGCCTACGGTCTTCCTCGGCATGGCGGCCATCGGCGTCGACATCTCCCGGTGGTACGTCGAGATCGAGCGGGTTCAGAAGGTCGCAGACGCAGCGGCACTCGCGGGCGTGACGTACATGCCCAACGACCTCCCCAATGCACGGGCAACCGCACTGGAGGTCGCGGCGAAGAACGGGTACGCCGACACCGACCCGTTGGTCACAGTGACCGTGGAGATGGGCGCGAAGCCGAGTCAGCTGAAAGTCACCGTCAGCAGCAAGGTGGACAACAGCTTCGGCGCCTCACTCGGTCTGACCAACACCTGGATCACTCGTTCGGCAGTCGCCGACTACACGGCTCCGTCGCTGATGGGGAGCCCCTGCAACACCTTCGGCAACGAGCCCCCGAGCACGGCGACGACGGCGCAGCCCACCGGCAGCGCCCTGCCGGTGCTCAGGTTTCCGAACTGCAGCTCCTCGCCCCAGTTCTGGGCAACCGTAGAAGGACCCGGGACCGACAAGATCCAAGGTGACCGGTACAGCACGCGCCCGTGCGCTTCGGGTCCGATCAACTGCAGCGGGGGGTCGAACTCCGAGTACAAGCAGGAGGGCTACTTCTTCGCGATCCACGTCGAACCCGAAGCAGTGGGCACCCAGATCGATCTCCAGCTCTACGACCCGGCTTTCGTGCAGACCGGCAAGGACTGCGAGTCGCTCACGACGTCGAGCCTCTGGAACCGGATGAACACCTACACCCAGACCGACGGCAAGAATCGATACAAGAACGTTTCTAGTGGCAACGTCTTCTGCTCCGGCGACTACCTCGGATCGAACACGGCTCCCACCACGACCTATCTCGTCCGCGAGCAGGTCGACAGCGGCGATCCTCGGCAGGCGCCGGTTGTCGCCGGCTGCACCAAGCAGTTCCGAGGCACTCTCACCACGCCCACCACCGCCCTGCACCAGTGGACGACCGAGACCGGGACCGTGAAGCAATCTGCCTACAACCCCGAGCTGTCGCGCGTCTTTCACCAATGGGTCTCGCTGTGTGAGAACGGTGGCTTCACACCGATGCGTGCCGGCGAGTACTACGTGCAGGTGCGGACCAACGTGACCTTTGGCGGCACGGAGGTCCCGAACACCAACCCGAGCGGCACCACGCGCCCGGCCGTCGTGTCGAAGGACAATGTCAACGCGGATGACGCCAACGGCAACGCACCCTCGGGCTCTGCCGGCGGTGTGGGCAACAACGCATTCGCGATCCGCGCCGTTCCAGTTGACGACGCGATGCGAAATCAAGTGTCGGTCTCGGGCTACTACCGCATGCCGATCTTCCAGAACGCCGATGGTGCCAACGCGACGTTCAACCTGATCCGCGCGCTCCCGCCAACGAAGGGCCAGTTCCTCGCGTTCGACTTCTACGACGTGGCGGACTGCAGCGGTACCTGCCAAGGCACGGTGCAGGTGATCAAGCCTGCAGAAGCGACAGGTTCGTTCACCAGCGGACCTCTGTTCTCGCCCTGCAAGCAAGCGCGCAACGCAGCGGCGTACACCGTCGCGACGGACTGCAAGGTCACGGTCACGAACAGCACCCACAACGGCCAGCTCCAGCACATGATCGTGCCGATCCCACCCGACTACACCTGCGACCCATCGACCTTGGGCGGTTGTTGGTTCTCGGTCAAAGTGACGTTCACGACCGGAGGGTCACTCTCCGACATCACGACCTGGGACGCCAACATCGGCGGCGACCCGGTCCGCCTGATCGAGTGAAGCGGTAGGCCCGACTAGAGCAGTCAGGCAGACGGTCGAAGCACCAGCCGCGCACCTGCCGCACGACCCGTCTCGAGTCGTCGATGTGCCTCGGCGGCCTCGCTCAGCGGGAGCACTTCGACCCGGCGCGGCTGGAGCGTCCCCGCGGTCACGAGCCGGTTGACCCGCTCGGCTGCGTCGGCGAGGTCGGCGATCGTGGCGTTGCTGATCGCGAACCCGATGATCCGGGCGTCTCGGGTGTACACCGCACCGACCGGCAGCTCGGGTCGCGTTTCGAGTCCTGCCATGAGGACAACGCGCCCGCGCGGGGCTAGCAGTCCGAGGGCGAGGTCCAGGTCGTGGTGGCCCGACGTGTCGAGGTGCACGTCCACCCCGTCCGGGGCTCCACGGTGCAGGGCAGGACCGAGGTCCGGGTCGCGATAGTCGGCGACGGCCTCGGCCCCGAGAAGGCGACATTCCTCGAGGTCGCCGCGGCTCGCGGTCGCCACCACCCGCGCACCGGAATCGCGGGCCAGCACGGTCGCCGCCCGACCCACGTGACCCGCTCCCCCTGCGACGAGCACCGTCTCGCCCGCCCGCAGCCGGCCATGGACGACCAGCGCCAGGAAGGCCGTGGCCGCGGGGTGGACGAGCGCCACCGTGGTCACGGGGTCGGCACCCGCAGGCAAGTGGTAGAGCCGATCAACGGGCACGGCGGCGTACTCGGCGGCCGCGCCCTGGCGTCCGGCGTGTCCCAGACTGTTCGACCAGACCGCGTCCCCTTCGGCGAATTCGACCACGTGGGCGCCGACCGCGACGACGGTTCCGATCAGGTCACGACCGATGACGAACGGGAACGGCACCGGCGTCGCGTAGGCGCCGGACCGGACGAAGGTGTCGACGTGGTTGACGGCGACGGCGTCCACCTCGACGAGGACGTCGGTCGGCCCCGGCACGGGGGTCGGAAGGGTGCCGTACCTGATGCTCTCGGCAGGCCCGTGAGCCTCGATGTACGCAGCACGCATTGGTTCTCCTTCGCGCAAGCCCGCATCGACCAGCATCCTCCCGAAATGGTGCACGATGAGAGGACTCGATCAACGAAGACTGGGAGGGTTGAGATGGCCGAGGAGAAGATGATCCAGATCGTCGAGTCCGCGCTTCGGGGGCTCGGCGACGAGGGTGAGGTGGTCGCCGCAGGTCAGTTCATGCCGCGCGGGCACACCGGGAGCATGTTCGCCGGAGGCATGGTGGGCGACAGCCTGGCCGGATCGGTCGGCGGTATCGCCGACTCGATCGCCACGGTCGGCGGCTCTATTGCGGGCGCGCACGCCCACGACGCCACCACCGGCTTACCAGGCAAGCTCCTGGTCGGCGTCACGGGCACGCATGTCTACGGGTTCGCCGCGTCAACGCGACACAGCGACGCCGGGCCGCTGGCGTTCCGAGTCCCGCGGTCCGACCTGGAGGTCAAGGTGCATCAGCGGGTGAACGTACGGATCCTCGAACTGATCGAGACCACATCCGGCTCCCGCATCGAGCTGGAGGGGAATCGCCTACCGGTCACGCACAGCAAGGATGTGATCACGGCGCTCGAGTCCTAGCGACACGACGATCGAGTGGTCCGCCGGACTAACCGACCAGCTTCGGCAGGCTGCAGGTGGGCTGCTTGTGGCCGAGAAGGTCTACGCCGGCCACGGTCAGCCCGGCCAGATCGGCCAGCGGCCCGAGGAGCGTGCTGTCCAGGGCGCTGATCAGCGGGTCCACGATCGAGGCGGCGATGGCGTTCTTGTTGCCGATCAGCGCGTTGACGATCGGGTTGAGCAGGCCGGCCAGGACTCCACCGGGGTCGAGCCCGAGGACCTTGGCGACGACGTACTTGTTGGTGCTTACCGCCGGGTTGTAGCCGATCACTGGCGTGACGCCGGTCAGGCCCAGCCCGCCGGAGCCGGCGGAGTAGGGGACGTCGTACTCGCTGGGCGGGAACGTCAACGTCACCGTTCGGTTGATCGAGGACCCGTCGTTGTCGATGGTGACGATCATGCCGATCTTGACCTCGGCCAGGCCGCCCAGGGCCTTCGCCGTGATCGCGATCGGGACAGTCAGAATCGTCCTCGCCAGCTCGCCGTGTACGTCGAACCTCAGGGACTCCGGGTCGCACGAGATCCCGGTCATGGTGGCGGTGCCCGTAGCTCCCTGCACGACCAGGGAAGGCACTACCGAGATCGTCACGTTGGTGAGCGCGCTCAACAGTGGGCCCAGCCCCGGGAACTCGGACGTGTTCGTGTTCGCCAGGGGCCCGCTCAGACTGAGGTTGACCTGCGAGGTCTGCTTGGTCGTCCCGATCCGGCCGCAGGCCACCTGGGGCTTCTCGATGAGGGTCAGGTTGCTGACGAAGCCGGTTCCGAGAATCGGCAGGTTGATACCGAGGTCCTGCACTTGGAGGGCGTTGTCGCCGTTCGCCAGCACGGCGGCACCGGTGACGAGATCGAGCACGTTCACCTCGCTGGTCAACGCGGCCTCCGCGCCCGGCTCGATGCTGATCAGGTCCCCGATCTTGACGGGGTTCAACGGCCCGAGGTTCAGCGCCGCGGCGTCCTCGAGCAGCTTCGCGTTGACGGTGTCGCCCTGCTTGCGCAGCACCTGGGCCATGGCCAGATAGAACTGGACCATGCTGACCGAGGTGTCGGCGAACTCCTCCGCTGTCAGGGCTCCGAGCTCGAGCGCCAGGTCGGCCAGCGGGATGTTGGCGTCGATGTCCAGCAGTCCGTTGTAGCCAACCGAGGTGATCCCCAGCGCGTTGCCCAGCAGCGGCCCCAGCAGTGCCGAGTCACCGGAGCGGACGGCCGCGGCGTACGAGCCCAGCGAGAAGCAGGCGCCCCCGTCGGCGCTGGCCACCGCCGAGCGCGTGGCCCCACCCTTGTCGACGCCGGTGAGCCCGGAGAAGACGAAGTCACGCGTGTTGGTGATGGTGACCTTCACCCCCTCCGGTACCTCGTTGTTGTCCTTGGGCCATTCGACGGGCACGAACTCACCGGAGTCCTCGTCGATCCAGCCCATCACCGCCGTGACCAGGAGGTCGGGTGCGCCGACCGCCGTGAGGACGGCCGTCTCCTGCTGCTGCTGGGCCTTCACGTCCGGGGCGGGGTTCTCGTTGAGGTTCCGCTGCACGCTGTCCTCGAGCTGTCCGCGCCAGGTCTCCCGGGCCTTGATCACCGCGTGCGTGTTGCCGTCGAGGTGGCGGGCCATGTCGACCGCGATCATGTCCGCCATCGCCTGCAGATCGCGCCGGAGGACCCGCTGGGTGCCCAGGTCCACGGCGAGCGCCGCGAAGAGCAGGAGCAGGGTCGAGACGATCCCGACGAGGACCGCGACCGCGCCACGCTCGTCCCGGTCGCGTACCAACCAGCATGGCATCAGCTGACCTCGGCGACCGAGGTGTAGCTCAGGTGGTCAGGCAGCACGATGCCCAGCCCGGGCACCGGCACGATCGCGTGGTCGGCGTAGTTGTAGTCCACGGTCACCGTCACGCACCGGTCGCCCGACTCCGGACAGGTGGCGATGGTGACGTCGCAGTTGCCGACGTCGGTGGAGTTGCGAGTGAGGTTCGTGCCGTCGCAGGTGACGTCGTAGGAACCGAGGGACTCGTTGAGCGTCGCCAGGGCATCGCTCTCGCGCAGCGCGTCGGTCCGGCCCGGAGGCGCCACCGCTGCGTCGCGGGCTCCCTCTGCGGCCGCCTGGCTCAGTCCTTGGCGGAAGCTGAGCATGTAGCCGTAGGCGATGATCGCGAACAGGACGTAGCACAGCAAGGGCACGATGAGCGCGAACTCCACGGCGGCTGCCCCGCCATCGTCCCGACTGTCACGCGCGCGCGGTTCGCTCACGCTTCCCCTTTTCCGGTGGCCGGAAGCCACCTGGTCCCCTCAGCGACGGTAGGGGGTCGGCACCCTGCTCGGAACGGTCCGCGAGCATGAGTGACCGAAAGGGGAAGTCGCCTGGCCCGTTCGGACTACAGCGCCCCGTCTATCGGGCTATTGCGGGGGGATCACGGCTTCGGCGGGTCGATGTCGGCCTGCGCGAGCTCCTCGACGTTGACGTCCTTGAACGTCAGCACCTTGACGTTTTTCGCGAACCTGGCCGGGCGGTACATGTCCCACACCCACGCGTCGGTCATCGACACCTCGAAGAACACATCGCCGGCCTCGGTGCGGGCCTTCACGTCGACCTGGTTGCAGAGGTAGAACCGGCGGTCGGTCTCGACGACGTACTTGAAGATGCCGACGACGTCGCGGTACTCGCGGTAGAGGGTGAGCTCCTGCTCAGTCTCGTACTTCTCGAGATCCTCGGCGCTCATCTTTCGGGGTCCCCGTCCGAAGCGGAACGAAGTGAGCATTCGGATGGGGTATTCATCGAACCTCCTCCAGTGCCACGGCGATCTCCTCATTCTGCACGGCCAGCGGTGGCTCGAGGCCCGCGGCCCGCCGTACGTTCACGAACCGCATCCGGTGGATCGGGCACGGGCCGTGCTGATCGAGCGCCGCCGTGTGCTCGTCGGTGATGTAGCCCTTGTGCGTCTTGAAGTCGTACGCCGGGTAGTCGCCGTCGAGCTCGGTCATGATCCGGTCCCTGGTCACCTTCGCCAGCACCGACGCCGCGGCGATGCAGGCCGAGACCCGATCGCCCTTCCAGACGGCCAGGCCGGGCACCCCGAGCCCGTCGACCGGGAAGCCGTCGGTGAGGACGTACGCCGGCGGCAGGTCCAGCAGCGCCACGGCCCGGCGCAGCGCCTCGACGTTGGCCACGTGCATGCCGAGGCGGTCGCAGTCCTCGTGGCTGATCGCCACCACCGACCACGCCACCGCCCGCTTCAGGATCTGCGTGTAGCAGCGCTCGCGGGCCTTCTCGGTGAGCAGCTTGGAGTCCGCCAGCCCGGGCACGATCCCGGCCTTGCCCGGCGGCAGGATGGCCGCCCCCGCGACCAGCGGGCCGGCGCAGGCGCCGCGGCCGGCCTCGTCGACGCCGGCGATCGGCTCGATGCCGTGACGGCGTAGGGCCCGCTCGTAGCCGTAGAGGCCGGCGTCGCGGCGGACCGTGAGTCCGCGGGGCAGGTCGGACACGGTGCGCGCCTCTACTCCGGCTCCGGTACGTCGTCGAACGAGTCGGGATCGCTGAGCCAGTCGAAGCGGTCGCTCGGCCAGACCACAGCGAGCACCTTCCCGACGACCAGGTCGACGTCGACGTAGGGGTTCTTCGTGCAGTCGGTCTCGGTCTCCAGGCATAGGTGGTCGGGGGCCGAGGAGTCGGCGGACATGCCGCGGTTGTCGCCCATCACGAAGATGTGGCCCTCGGGAACCGGCCCGGCGGTCCACTCGCAGTTGCCGGTCATCGGACCGTTGCACGCCACGCCCTTGACGTCGGCGACGTAGCCCTCCTCGTCCAACGGCTGTCCGTTGACGGAGATCCGGCCCTGGTCGTCGCAGCAGGTGATGGTGTCGCCGGCGACACCGACCACTCGCTTCACCAGGTGGCCGCCCTCGGGATAGAGGCCGATCTTGGCGAGCGCCTTGGTGAACGGGTTGGTGGGTCCCGTGTCCTCGTTGCCGAGCCAGTGGTCGGGGTCCTGGAACACCACGACGTCGCCGCGCTCAGGCTCGCCGCCGAACCAGTAGGAGACCTTCTGCACCAGGATCCGGTCGTTCTCGATCAGCCCCGGCTCCATCGACTCCGAGGGGATGTAGAACGCCTGGACGAACAGCGCCTTGATCACGATCGCCAGGACCACCGCCACGGCGAGCAGCAGCAGGGTCTCCTGCCACACGGCCAGGTGCCGTTTCTTGCGGGGGGCGTCCTCGACGGGCGCGTCCGCGGAGTCGGTGGCTTCCTCGATGGGAGGTTGCTCGGAGTCCGGGGGACGCTCGTCCGTTGTCACGTCGCGAGTCTATGGAGCGGTCCGCAGGACCGGCTCAGGCCTCCCGGCGCTCCTTGATCTTGGCGGCCTTGCCGCGCAGGTTGCGCAGGTAGTAGAGCTTCGCGCGGCGCACGTCACCGCGGGTGACGATCTCGATCTGCTCGAAGATCGGGGAGTGCAGCGGGAAGGTGCGCTCGACGCCGACGCCGAAGGAGACCTTGCGGACGGTGAAGGTGCGGCCGATGCCGGCGCCCTGGATGCGAATCACCACGCCCTGGAAGATCTGGACGCGGGAGCGGCTGCCCTCGACGACCTTGACGTGGACCTTGACGGTGTCGCCGGCCCGGAACTCGGGGACGTCGTCGCGCTTCTGGGCGTTGCCCAGGTCGGCAATCACGTTGCTCATGTCTCTCCTCGCGAGTGCCACAGGTCAGCCGCGGTCATTGAAAGGCTGTGTTCAGCTGTTGGGTGGTGCTGCCCTGTCGTGTGGCCGGCGGCGTGCGGTACCCCCTGTGGCAGGTGCCCGACGCAGACCCGTGCGAGAGGTACTCAGACGCGGTCCTTCGGCCGACGAGGCCAAGAGAAGAGTCTGCCACAGTGCCCGGGCGCCGACGAAATTCGAGCACCCGGCTGCCACAGTGGCTCCATGCGCGATCCGGCCGGCCGCTCCCTCCTGTTGGAGCACCCGCTCTACCGGGCCGAGGTCGTGACCGTGGGCGCCACCCTACGATCGCTGACCCGGGACGGGCTCGACCTGGTCGCCGGGTTCCCCGCCGGGCAGCGCTGCACCGACTACCGCGGATGGGTGCTGGCGCCGTGGCCGAACCGGATCGCCGACGGTCGCTACCACCACGGCGGCACCGCCTACCAGCTCCCGATCACCGAAGTCGCGGCCCACAACGCGCTGCATGGCCTCGTCGGCTGGATGCCGTGGACGGTCACCGAGCTCGACGTACGGCGAGTCCGCCTGACCCTGGAGCTGGCGCCTCAGGACGGTTACGACGGATGCCTCGACCTGGCCGTCACCTACGAGCTCGGGGACCTCGGCCTGACGGTCACCATCGAGGCGACCAACCGCGGAGCTGCGCCCGCGCCGTACGGCGCCGGCCACCACCCCTACCTCACCGTCGGCCGGCGGATCGACGAGTGCGAGCTCTCACTGCCCGCGGCCGCGTTCGCGCCGATGGATGAGCGGGGACGTCCGTCGGCGGCCCGGCCGGTCGCCGGCACCGAGCTCGACTTCCGAAGCCGTCGGTTGCTCGGCCGCATCGTGATCGACCAGCCGTTCACCGAGCTCGAGCGCCGTGACGGATGGGCGACCGTGACCCTGCGGGACCCGGGCTCGGACCGCGCCGTGCAGCTGCAGGCAGACCCGTCGTACGGCTGGCTGCAGGTCTTCACCGCGGACACCCACGGAGATCAGGCTCGCGCCTCGCTCGCGGTCGAGCCGATGACCTGTCCCCCGGATGCCTTCAACTCGGGGACGGATCTGGTGGTCCTGGCGCCGGGCCAGGCTCATCGGGCGGCGTACCGCCTCGGCGGCGTCAGCGCCTCGGCTTCGTGAGGACCACGACGCCCGGCTCGAGCTCGCCGCGCAGCCGGTAGCCGGCCCGCTTGTACATCCGCTGGTTGCGCAGGCTGCCGGCGCCGGTGAACAGGGTGTACGTCGCGACGTCGTCGGGCGCGGCCCGCTCGACCTCGGCCAGCAGGAACCGGCCAAGGCCCTGGCCCTGCAGATCGGGGACCACCATCAGCCGGCCGATGTCCCAGGCGTCGCCCTCGCGCCGGGCCCGCGCGGCACCGATCAGCCTGCCCTCGCGGCGGAGCACCAGCACGGTCCACTCGGGCAACCAGGCCCGCAGGTCGTCGTACGTCTCGTTCAGCGCCGGGATCTCGACGCCTGGGTTGTCGTGCATCTCCTGTACCCAGCAGGCCAGCTGCAGGGTGAACAGCTCGCCGGCGTCGGCCGGCACGACCGGGCGAAGCTCCCCGCCCCCGGGGACGGCGCTGGGCGACAGCAGGTCGGGTCGGCGCTCGGCCGTACGGCGTACCGCCTCGGCGCGGCGCCAGGCGGCGACCCGGGCGTGATCGCCGGAGAGCAGTACGTCGGGGACGTCCAGGCCGCGCCACGAGGCCGGCTTGGTGTAGACGGGGTACTCCAGGAGGCCGTCCTCGTGGGACTCCTCGACCAGTGACTCGGCGTTGCCCATGAAGCCGGGCAGCAGCCGCGCGACCGCCTCGGTGATGGCCAGCGCGGCCGCCTCTCCCCCGTTGAGCACGTAGTCGCCCATCGAGATCTCGCGCACCTCGGCCCGACCCGCCGCGTGGTCGAGCACCCGCTGGTCGATGCCTTCGTAGCGCCCGCACGCGAAGACCAACCGCTCCCGGCCGGCCAGCTCGCGTGCGACCGCCTGCGTGAACGGCGTGCCGGACGGCGTGGGCACCACCAACGTGGCGCCGTCGGGCAGCAGCTCGTCGAGCGCCTCACCCCAGGGCTCGGGCCGCATCACCATGCCCGCGCCGCCGCCGTACGGCGTGTCGTCGACGGTGTGGTGCCGGTCGTGCGTCCACTGCCGCAGGTTGTGGACGTGCAGCTCCAGCAGGCCGTTGTCGCGCGCCTTGCCGGCGAGCGAGAGCTCGAGCGGGCTGAAGTAGTCGGGGAAGATCGTGACGTAGTCGAGGCGCACGGCCGCTCAGTCCTCGAGGGGGGTGACCAGGCCGGGCCGGTCGTCGATCACGACCCGGCGCGCGGCCAGGTCGACCTCGGGGACCAGGGCTTTCACGAACGGCACGAGCGCCTCGCGGCCCTCGGGGGTCCGGATGGTCAGCAGGTCCTGGGCCCCGTGCACGAGACCCGTCACTTCGCCGAGTGGCGCGCCTCCGACGTCGAAGGCCGCCAGCCCCACGAGCTGGTGGTCGTAGTACTCCTCGGGGTCGTCCGGCGACTCGTCGGCGGGCACCGCGACGCTCAGCACCACACCCCTGGCCGCCTCTGCGCCCTCGCGGTCGCTGATCTCGGCGAACGACACCAGCAGCGTCGACCGGTGCCAGCGCGCCGCCGCCACGGTGAGGGTGGGAACGGCGAACGCCGATCCGCCTGGCGGCGCCGCGCTCAGCGCGGCGCCGTCGGCGAACCGGCGTTCGGGTTCGTCGGTGCGGACCTCGACGGTGACCTCACCGCGGATGCCGTGGGGCTTGCCGATCCGGCCGACCACGACCTCGACGGTCTCGGTCACGCAGGGCTCAGCGACGGTCGACGTCGACGAAGTCGATGCGGGCGCCGCCCTTGCCGGCCAGCGCGCCGATCACGGTGCGGAACGCCGTGGCGGTCCGGCCCCCGCGGCCGATCACCTTGCCGAGGTCGTCGGGGTGGACCCGGACCTCGAGCAGGGAACCGCGGCGCAGCTGCTTGTCGCGGACGGTGACGTCGTCGGGGTTGTCCACGACGCCGCGGACCAGGTGCTCGAGTGCATCGGCGAGCATCGTGCTCAGCTCTCGCTCTTCCCGGCGTCCTCGGCCGTGACGGTCTCGGTGGCCTCGGCCTCGTCGGCCGCGCCCTCCGGGGTCTCCGAGGCAGGAACCTCGGCCGGAGCAACCTCAGCCGGAGCCTCGGCAGGAGCCGCCTCGGCTGGAGCCTCTGCAGCGGGCTCCTCGGCCGGAGCGACCGGAGCCTCTTCGGCAGGCGCCTCGGCCTTGGGCTCGGCCTTCTTCGCGGCCTTCTTGGTGACGGCGTCGCCCTTGGGCTCGTTGCCGGCCTCCTTGAGCGCCTCGTTGAAGATCTCCAGCTTGTCGCGCTTGGGCTCGGCGACCTTCAGCCTGCCCTCGGCACCCGCGATGCCCTTGTAGGTCTGCCAGTCACCGGTGATCCGGAGGATCTTGGCCACGGCGTCGGAGGGCTGCGCGCCGACTCCGAGCCAGTACTGCGCCCGCTCGGACTCGACCCGGATGTAGCTCGGGTCCTCCTTGGGGTGGTAGAGGCCGATCTCCTCGATCACCTTGCCGTCCCGCTTCTTGCGGGAGTCGACGACGACGATGCGGTACTGCGGCACCCGGACCTTGCCCAGGCGCTTCAAGCGAATCTTGACGGCCACGTTTGTGGTGTCTCCTCGGAACTCGTGTGTGGTGAAGGACCGGCGTTCCTTGAGTGGGGCTCCAGGTCGGATCCTTCGAGGGGCCTTGTCACGCTCGGAGAGAGGGGCCGGGCGTACAGGACTCAGCGCAGAATTGTGCCAGACCGAGGCGTGGTGTCCGAATCGGAGGGCCCTGGAGATACTGACGGCGTGAGCACCCCCGGGTACCAGCCCTACGGCGCGCCGCCACCGCCGCCGCAGCGCCGGCGCCCCAGCGCCTGGTGGTTCGTGCTCGCGGCGGGGCTGATGGTGGCCGGTGTGGCGGTCGGCGTGACCATCCTGGTGCTCACCGTGAAGTCGTTCACCGAGACCGACGCGACCATCCAGGCGGACGGCCAGCCGCACCAGCTCTCCGTCGACACCGACCGCGACCGGATCGTCTGGATCGACGACGACCAACCGCCCTCCTGCACGATCGTCGACCTCGAGACCGGCCGGGAGGTCACCTACACCGGCGGCGCCGACGCGTCGTACACGAAGAGCAACGGGAGCGGTGACTGGGAGGGCGACGAGACCTTCGACCCGGGCTCGGGCGAGCTCGAGGTCACCTGCGACGAGGCCGGCGGCCCGATCCAGATCGGCCCGGCCCCGGAGTTCAAGGAGTTCTTCGGCGGGATCGCGATCGGCATCTTCGTGCCGTTCTTCCTCGGCGGGGTCGGGTTCCTGATGCTGATCGTCATGGGCGTGCTGTTCGCCACCGGCCGCCCCCGGCACCAGACGTAGCTCAGACGACGACGCGGCCGCGGAGAACGACGCGCTTGGGCCGGCTGAGCACCGAGAGGTCCTCGCGCGGGTCGCTGTCGTAGACGACGAAGTCGGCCGGCGCACCCTCGTCGAGACCGGCGTTCCAGCCGAGCCACTCGCGGGCCCGCCACGAGGCTGCCCCGAGCGCGTACTCCGCGGGCATGCCCAGACCTGCCATCGCGACCACCTCACCGGCGAGGTTGCCGTGCCGGCTGATCCCGCCGCCGTCGGAGCCGGCGAACAGGGGTACGCCGGCGTCGTACGCCGCCATGATCGTGTCCCGCTGCCGGGCGTGCAGGTCGGTCATGTGCGCGGCGTACGCCGGGAACTTCGACCCGGCCTGCTCGGCGTACTCCGGGAACTTGTCGATCTGCATCACCGTCGGGACCAGCGAGATCCGCTTCTCGACCATGGCATCGATCAGGTCCTGCGACAGCCCGGTGCCGTGCTCGATGCAGTCGATGCCGGACTCGATCAGGCCCGGCAGCACCGCTTCGCCGAAGCAGTGCGCGGTGACCCGCGCGCCGTGCTCGTGGGCGGTCGCGATCGCCGCGGCGAACGCCTCGGGCGGGAACGACGGCGCCAGGTCGCCCTCGTCGCGGGAGATCCAGTCGCCGACGAGCTTGACCCAGCCGTCCCCACGCTGCGCCTCGCGGGCGACGTACTCGGTGAGCTCGGCGGGCTCGATCTCGTGGGCGTAGTTGCGGATGTAGCGCTTCGTGCGGGCGATGTGCCGCCCCGCGCGGATCAGCCGGGGCAGGTCCTCGCGCTCGTGGATCCAGGCGGTGTCGGCGGCCGAGCCGCAGTCGCGGATCAGCAGCGCGCCGGCGTCTCGGTCCTGAAGTGCCTGGGCCTCGGTCTCCTCGTCGGAGATCGCTCCGTCGTCGTCGAGGCCTAGGTGGCAGTGGGCGTCGACCAGGCCGGGCACGATCCAGCCCTCCGCCTCGGTGTCCGCACCGGTGGTCCGCTCGTAAGTGATCCGGCCGCCTTCGACGTACAGCGTGCGGGACTCGCCGTCAGGCAGCACCGGGCCCCGGAACCTCAACGCGGTCATGCCGCGTGAGGCTACCGGGGCCCGAGGTGCCGAAGGCGATCAGGGACGCGTGGTGCAGACCCAGGTCAGCTTCTTGCAGTTGCGGCCGCACTTGTGCTGGGCGGCGTTGATGGCCGGGCCCTTGAAGCGGCGCACGGCCCAGCCGTAGCGGCTGACCGAGCCGTCAGAGCGGAGCTTCACCGACACCGCCGCACAGCCGTTGCGCACCCACACGATGGAGTGGCACTGGCCGGGGAAGTTGGAGTGGTTCTTGCAGGCCCTCTGCGCGGCCTTCTTGGCGTTTCCCTTGGTGCGGTAGTCGTAGGACGCGCCCCAGGCGTGGTCCTGGAAGCCGACCGAGATCGCGCCGTAGTAGTTGCGGCCGCGCTCGGAGCGGTCGTCGTTGGCAGCCGAGGCCGGCGTGGCGGTTGCCAGCGCGACGCTCACGCCGAGCGCCACGGCCAGGATGACGAGGAGCCGCCGGGAGCGGTGGAGGAGTGCATTCATGCGGAGTGCCTTTCGATCGAGTGTCCTCGGACCTGCTTCCCGCACCCTGCTCCGGCAAACCTCAGGTGCGCAATCCATATCCGAAGGCGAACAACGGGTCGTAGTTCGGGTCGTCCACGTTGATCGGCTCCTGGGCCACCCGCCGCGGCCAGCTCACCGGGAGCTTGCCGGTGAACGGCCGGCGCCCGAAGAGCACGTCGGCGACGCCGCGACCCTCGCTGCCGGGAAGCCACGACGCGACCAGGGCGTCGATCTGCTGCCCGAGCTCCGGCGGGATCACCATCGGGCGTCCGGACACCACCAGCACGGTGCAGGTGCGGGCCCGGGCGCACACCTTGCGGACGGCCTTCTCATCTGCGTCGGAGAGCAGCATCGTCTTCGGCGGGCGGGGCACCCCGTTGTCGCCCGGGTCGTAGGCCCACAGCGGGCCGTCGACGTCGCCGAACCCCTCGGCGTACGGCGTCTCCCCGACCACAACGATGCCGGCGGCGTTGCGCGGGACCCGCTCGGTGGCCTTCTCGCTGAAGATCACCTGCTTGTCGGCGGCGCCCTCGATCCCGTCGAGGATCGTGTCTCCGGGGATCACGTTGGTGGAGCCGCCCTGCCAGGTCAGGGTCCAGCCGCCGGCCTGGTTGCCGATGTTGTCGGCGTTGCTGCCGGCGACGTACACCTTCTGCTTGCTGGGCTTCAGCGGCAGCGTGCCCTGCCGGTTGCGGAGCAGCACCTGCGACTCGGAGACGGCGCGCCGGGCGACGTCGCGGTGCTTCTTGCTGCCGATCGTGTCGAGGTGGCGTCGGTCGGTCAGTGGGTTCTCGAAGAGCCCCAGCTCGAACTTGGCGGTCAGGATCCGCGACACGGCGTCGTCGATCCGCGCGATCGGCACGGTGCCCGCGTCGACCAGGTCGATGAGCGTGGCGATGAACTGCTGGTACCCGACCGGCTCGGTGGTCGTGGGCTCCATGAACATGTCGACGCCGGCGTTGACCGAGGCCGCGACCTGGGCGGCGTAGTCACCCGGGAGCTGGTGGATCGCCCGCCAGTCGGAGATCACGATGCCCTCGAAGCCCATCTCCTCCTTGAGGACGTCGGTGATCAGCTCCTTGCTGGCGTGCATCTTGACCGGGTTGCCGAGCCCGTCGTCGGTGAAGTCGACACTCGAGAACGACGGCATCACCGAGCCCACGTGGTGCCTGCGGATCGCCTTCGGGTACGGCGACAGCGCGAGCTCGTCGAACTCCGCGCGGGAGACCTGGTCGATGCCCTGGTCGACGGTGTAGTCGCCGTCAGGGGTGCCGTACGTCGTGAGCCCGTCACCGGCGTAGTGCTTGGCCGTGGCGAGCACCCGGTCGGGGCGATCCAGCTGACCCGGGCGTCCCTGGAGGCCGTCGATGACGGTCTCGAGCTGCTTCACCAGGCGAGGTGACTCGCCGAAGCTCTCGTAGGTGCGTCCCCAGCGGTCCTCGCGCGCCACGCAGACGCACGGAGCGAACGACCAGTTGGGACCGGAGGCCCTGGTCTCCTTGGCGGTGATGTGCCCGATCTGCTGGAGCAGTCGCGGATCACGGGTCGCACCGAGCCCGATGTTGTGCGGGAAGACGGTCGCGCCCAGCAGGTTGGCATGGCCGTGCACCGCGTCCACGCCGTACAGCAGCGGGATGCCGAGCCTGGTGTCGAGCGCCGCCTCCTGGAACTCGTCGACCATGTCGGCCCACGCCTCGGGGGTGTTCGACTCCGGAACGGATCCTCCGCCGGAGAGCACGCTGCCGAGCTCGTACGTGGTGATCAGTCCGGGTTCCTCGGCGACGTCGATCCGCTCGGCCTGGGTCATCTGGCCGACCTTCTCCTCGAGCGTCATCCGGCCCAGGAGGTCGGTGACCCTCTCGGCCGTCGGGAGGTCCGGGTCCTGGTAGGGGAGCTCGGGCTCGGCCACCGCCTGGATCGGTGGCGCGGCGCTGCCCGGCGCGGGCAGCGCGGATGCTGCCAGGGTGGCGGCGACGACGGCCGCTCCGAAAATGACGCTTCGCTGACGCACAGACATCGTGGACTCCTTGCCCGAGATCAAGCTTCCGGACCACAACGTAAGAACCGTGATTCGTCAGGGTCAATGCGAAAAGATCGTCCACGAGCGGCTAATTGCTCCGCTTTCCTGACAAACGACGCTACCGTGCTCCGATGAGCGGATCTCTCGGCCGCCTGCGCGCCGCCAACAGCCGGGCGATCACCTCCCTGCTCGCGGCCGAGGGCCCGATGAGCCGCGCCGACCTGGTCCGCGGCACCGGCCTGTCCCGCACCACCGTCTCCAGCCTGGTCTCCGGCCTGATCATCAGCGGACACGTCACCGAGACCACCGACCGAGGCACCCCCCACAAGGGCGGCAGCGGTCGGCCGCCGCTGCTCGTCGCGCTCAGCGCGCCAGCGGGCGGGGTGGTCGGCGTCGACGTCGGGCACGGGCACATCCGGGTCGCGGCCGCGGACCGGACCGGCACCGTGCTCGCCGAGGACGTGACGTCCGTCGACGTTGATGCGCACGGGGTGGAGGCGCTCGACCAGGCGGCCCGGATGACGCGCGCGGTGCTCCGCCGGGGTGGCGTCTCCCGCGGCGACCTCCAGGCGATCGGGATGTGCGTACCGGCGCCGCTGGACCGGCGATCGGCCCGGATCCGCACCGGGATCCTGCCGGGCTGGCAGGACCTGAACCCCGCCGAGGAGATGGAGCGGCGGATGGCGGTGCCGGTGTTCGCCGACAACGACGCCAACCTCGGCGCGCTGGCCGAGCTCAACCACGGCGCCGCCCGGGGTGCCTCGGACCTCATCTACGTGAAGGTCGCCAGCGGCGTTGGTGCCGGGATCGTGCTCGGCGGCCGGCTGCACCGGGGCGCCACCGGGATCGCGGGCGAGATCGGGCACGTGCAGGTCGGCGAGGAGGGGCAGGTCTGCCGGTGCGGCAACCGTGGCTGCCTGGAGACGACCGTCTCCGCTCCTCGGATCACCGACCTGCTCGAGCCGGCGTACGACGAGCCGCTCAGCACGGCACGGGTGCTCGAGCTCGACGCCGCGGAGGACGCCGGGGTGCGACGGGTGCTCAGCGACGCCGGTCGGACGGTCGGCCGGGCCCTGGCCGACCTCTGCAACAGCCTGAACCCCGAGCTGGTCGTGATCGGCGGGTCGCTCGGGATGTCAGAGTCGCTGCTCGCCGGCGTGCGTGCCTCGATCGATCGCTACGCGCAGCCGGACACCGCGGCCGCGGTCCGGGTGTCAGCGGCCGAGCTCGGCGACCAGGCCGAGGTCACCGGCGCGATCGCGCTCGCGGTCGCCCGGGTCGCGGCGGCCTGACGGTCAGAGCTGGTCGAGCAGCCAGGTGGGGCTCAGGATGCTGGCGTACGGCGCGACCCGGGTCTTGAGCAGCCGGTCCGCGGTGACGACGGCGACCTGGTCGCCGCGCTCGGCGGCGGCCTTGGCCTGGGCGACGATCGCGTTGTCGCCGTTGCCCGGCGCATGGACGGTGCGCACGTGGGCGTCGCGGCCGGCGACGACACCACCCTTGGCCTCGCCCTCGAGGACCAGCACGATCACGTCGTACGACGTGTCGGCGACCATCAATGCCTCGTGCAGCTTGCGTGCGGCGCCGGCGCGGTCCTTCCACCAGCCGTCGGGACGGCTGCCGACCGTGTTGGCGCCGTCGACGACGAGGGTGGTGGTCACGCCTACTTCAGGAACTTCGAGAAGTCCTTGGGCAGCTCGAGCTCGGCCGCGGCCTTCTCGTAGTCGATGTCCTCGCCGTCGGGGTTGCCGAACGGGTTGGTGCCTGCGGAGGCTGCCTTCTCCTTGTCGGCGGCCGCCTGCGCGGCGGCCTTGGCCGGGTTGCCGGAGACCCGGCGTCCCTTGCCCTTGCCCTTCTTGGCCTGCTGCTTCGCCTTGGCCCGCTTGCCGCCGCCGGGCGCCGCGGGCATCCCCGGCATGCCGGGCATCCCGCCGCCGCGAGCCATCTGCATCATCATCTTGCGGGCCTCGAAGAACCGGTCGACAAGGCTGTTGACGTCGGAGACCTGACGGCCCGAGCCCTTGGCGATCCGGGCCCGGCGGGAGCCGTCGATCATCTTCGGGTTGGCCCGCTCGGCCGGCGTCATCGACTGGATGACGGCCTGGATCCGGTCGATCTCGCGCTCGTCGAAGTTCTCGAGCTGGTCGCGCATCTGCCCCATGCCCGGCAGCATCCCGAGGATCTTCGACATCGAGCCGAGCTTGCGCACCTGCTGCATCTGCTCGAGGAAGTCGTCGAGCGTGAACTCTCCGCCCTTGCCGGGTGAGCTTCTCGGCGGCAGCCATCGCCTGGTCCTGGTCGAAGGCCTTCTCGGCCTGCTCGATCAGGGTCATCACGTCGCCCATGTCGAGGATGCGCGACGCCATCCGGTCGGGGTGGAAGACGTCGAAGTCGGTGAGCTCTCGCCGGCGGAGGCGAACATCACCGGCCGGCCGGTCACCTGGCGGACCGAGAGCGCGGCGCCGCCGCGGGCGTCGCCGTCGAACTTGGTGAGGACCACGCCGTCGTAGCCGACACCGTCGAGGAACGCCTGGGCGGTGGAGACGGCGTCCTGGCCGATCATCGCGTCGACGACGAAGAGGACCTCGTCGGGCTGGACGGCGTCGCGGATGTCGGCTGCCTGCTTCATCATCTCCGCGTCGACGCCGAGCCGACCCGCGGTGTCGACGATGATGACGTCGTAGAGCTTGCGCTTGGCCTCCTCGATCGAGGCCTTGGCCACCTTCACGGGGTCGCCCAGGCCGTTGCCGGGCTCAGGAGCGAACACGGGTACGCCGGCCCGCTCACCGTTGACCTGCAGCTGGTTGACCGCGTTGGGGCGCTGGAGGTCGGCGGCGACCAGGACCGGGCTCTTGCCCTGCTCCTTGAGCCAGAGCCCCAGCTTGGCGGCCAGCGTCGTCTTGCCGGCGCCCTGGAGGCCCGCGAGCATGATGACGGTGGGCCCGGACTTGGCATAGCGCAGCCGCCGGGTCTCCCCCCCGAGGACGGTGACGAGCCCCTCGTTGACGATCTTGACGATCTGCTGGGCGGGGTTCAGCGCCTGGCTCACCTCCTCGACCTTGGCCCGCTCCTTGACCGCAGCGACGAAGTCCTGCCACCGGCAGCGCGACATCCGCCTCCAGCAGCGCGATCCGGATCTCACGAGCGGTCGCGTCGATGTCGGACTCGGAGAGCCGGCCCTTGCCCCGGAGGTTCTTGAAGGTGTCGGCAAGGCGGTCGGAGAGTGTGGCGAACAAGAAGGGTCCTCAAGCAGAGTCGATCGGAGGTCCCAGCCTAACCCGGGGCACCCATCCCCCGTGGAACTCGCTGGTCCGTCACCTCAGCGGTGGCGGTTTCGAGGCTCGCAAGCTCGCACCTCAACCACCGCAGAGACGATGGTTGAGGCGCGAGGAGCGCCCAGCGACGACGGCCTCGGAGACCACTCAGACCCCCCACGCCCGGTGGGTTCGAGGCTCGCAAGCGTCGCACCTCAACCAGCGAGACGGATCAGCGCACCGCGTCCAGGGCGTCGACGATGCCCGTCGCCGAAGAAGCTGTTCTCAGACCGGGCCGACGCAGGCGACCCGGCCGTGGTGGTCCCGCACGCCTTGTCGTCGGCCTGACGACGAGCCGCGGCTCATCTTCCCCGGCCTTCCACTTCGGGTGCGCCGACTTCATCAGCGCGAGCACCC
Source organism: uncultured Actinomycetota bacterium (assembly GCA_963779635.1). Classification (GTDB taxonomy): domain Bacteria; phylum Actinomycetota; class Actinomycetes; order Propionibacteriales; family Nocardioidaceae; genus Nocardioides. The sequence goes on from CAVZZC010000011.1 coordinate 47,524, forward strand.
CCGCGACGTGCGGGGAGGCCATCGACGTACCGCTCTTCAGGCCAGCCGGTGCCGTCCAGATCGTGGACAGGATGCGTCAGCCCGGGGCGGAGACGTCGATCGTGCCGAGCCCGCGGTTCGAGAAGCGGAGAGCCGGCTCTCCGCCTGCCCGCGGGAACTCCGTCATCGACGAGACCGTCACGACGCCGTCCAGCTCCGCCGGGATGTCCTCGCAGCCGGTGTTGATCATCCGGTTCAGCGGGAGTGGAGTCGTCGGGGCTCGTGGTGTCGGTCGTGTTGTTGGCCAGGTCGGTGGCGGCGTTGCCCGCCGCGGCGGCGTACGACTCCCTGCTGGGTGGAGACTCGACGGCGCGGCGCACGGACTCCTTCGCGGCGGCCTGGTCGGGCTGGTCGTCGCAGCAGTACATGAACGGGTCGACGTAGTAGCTGTTGTTGGTCACGTCCATGCCGTGCAGGCCGGCCCACACGAAGCCGCACACGGCGTACTCGGGGTAGATCAGCCCGGAGTCGTTGACGACCTTGACCGAGGCCATCCGCACGTTGGGCGCGACGCCGACGATGCCGACGCCGTTGCGGGCGGCAGCGATGGTTCCGGCCACGTGGGTGCCGTGGTCGCTGGTGG